>NZ_JNYJ01000031.1 GCF_000716715.1 Dactylosporangium aurantiacum
CCACACCGCTACCAGCAGCGAAGCCGGGAACCCGAAACCCAGAAAGAAGAAATCGACCAACCCCCGGCCCCGCCGCACAGGTTAAAAACCAAGTTAGGTGGTGGCCCAGGTTCCTGGCAACGACTCGCCACGCCACCCGGGTCCGACGAAGCCCCGATGCACTTCGATGCCTTTGACGGTCGTTATTGAGGAACGGACCACCTTCAGTACAGGGTCGGGTCGCCGAGCGCGCCCCTAGTTGAGCCCAGTGGCCCGATAAAGGAGATTTTCAAGCGCAGGATTCCGGTAACATTGATGTTTTTCTTTCCTCCACTGCCAATGGTGAACTGCTGCTTGAAGATAATCTTGGTTTGATTGTCATCCAGCGCGGCGACCTGGATCGTGAGCGGCCCCTTTCCGCTACTGCGGTCGGAGATGCCGAAGGTCGCCTCCAGCTTCGTGTATGAGCGGCCCAGGTTGAGTTCGACGTATGACTCCTCGGTCGATCCACACCCGAGTTTGCAGCTGGCCAGCCAACCGTAGGTCACCGGCACTGCGTTGATTGAGAAGTTCTGCGCATCGATGCTCATGCCGTGGACGGCGTTCTCGCTGCGGGCGACGATGACACCCGAGTCGTTGGCCTGCGGGCCGGCGATGAGGAGCCCGGCAACCTCGCCACTGGGCGTCGGGCCGGGGGTCGCGGTGCCGGTCGGAGTAGGCTCGGCCGAGCCCGACGGCTCGGCACCGGGTGTCGGGCTCGACGTCTCAGCCGGTGGGGTCGACGTCAGCGTGCTCGCCGACGAGACACCCGGCCCGCCCGACGGCGGCCCTGCCCCGGTGCCGTTCGCTTGACCGCTGAACGGGTTGAAGACGAACAGCGCGGCGACGACGGCGACCACGGCCGCGATCGCAACCACGGCCGCGACCTGCCGCGATCGGTTTCGCGGCCGCGGCACCGGCGGCCCGGCCGGCAGCGTGGTGGTCGCACCACCAGACGCAGCCCCCAGCCCTTCGGAAGACGTCGTTGACGAGAGCGACTCGGTCAGCGTGCTCAGCCACTGCGACAGCAACCGGGGGCGCTGCTCGGGCTGGCACTGCAGCGCCGTCATGAGGGCACGGACGAGCTGCGGCCGGCCGGCGGTGGTCGATGCGCGGTTGAGCAGCGCTTCTATCGCCGGCAGGTCGGGACCGAAGGGATCAGCGGTCGGCGGGGTCTGGCCCAACAGGGCGTGCACCACGGTCGCAACGAAGGCGAACCGGTCGGATTCGGGGGTCGCCAGCGCGCCCCTCGCGAATAATTCGGGAGCAGCGTACGCCCGCGTTCGTCCCGCCTTCCCGCCATCGTCTGTGAGGCGTACCAGGCCGAGGTCGACCAGCACGGTGGAACCGTCGGCGCGGCGGATGATGTTCTCGGGTTTCACATCGCCGTGCGCCACCGGAACGTTCGTGCTTTCGCCGGAGTGCATGTAGTCGAGAGCCGCGGCAATCGTGCGCAGCGCCCTGATCCGTTGCGAAGCGCTGGCAGCCGGCTGCTCAGCGAGCCAGTCACCCAGGGTCTCGCCCTCGATGAGGCTCATAACCACGTACCGGAACGCGGCGCCGGGCGCGACGCCCGCGGGCAACGCCTCCGGCCGTCCCGGACGATCCGGCGCCGTCTCGTCGATTCGGGTGGTCCGATGCTGTCCGGGGCGGTGCGGCCCGGGCCCGACGAATACCCGTATCACCCTCACGATGCCTGGATGGTCCAGCGCTGGCAGCAGATGGCTATGCCGCATCCATCGTGCCGGGTCATCGCTCGGAGTCGGACGAAGAATCTTGATGGCGACCCAAGAAACCCCCTCGCCGGAGAGCGGGACGGATGCCTTCCAGACCGATCCCTCACCACCCTGACCGAGGACGCTGATCAGCTGATACATGTCCGGCTGTTCGGCCGGACCTACCCAATGATGATCGTCGTTCACGAATCTCCTTTACTGCACGGTCGCCGTTTCCGCGCCGCCCACAATATGCTTCGGCTCGGGGCCGGACATCGTACGAGTGGGCCGGATCGCCCGTCCCATCGATCGCCCCATTCCGTCCGCCGATCCACTCGGAGAGACCATGCCGTACCACGTTCAGACGCTCGAGTCGATCAAAGGCAACTGGCGGGCGGGAATGCGCCGGCCACTTCTGGCCGGACAGGAACTCCATATCGGACGCAGCTGCGAGGTCACGATCGCCAATGACCCGATCGACGACAAGGTCTCGCGGACCGCGGCGATCGTCGTCCCGAACCCCGAGGGCTGGCGCATCGAGCCGCGCAACCGCAACGGCGTAGTACTGCACCAATGGGCGCAACCACCGCGGCCGATCACTCGCACCGAGACCGTGCTGTGGCCCCGGGTAGGCCTGTTTGTGAAGGGCGCGGCCGAGTACGAACACTGGATCCTGCTGGACGACACCGAGGCCTACACCGCGCTCGGCCCCCATACGACGGGTGTGACCGCAACGACGGAATTGCCCGAGCCGCTGACGCCGGAGCAGCTAGAGGCCGTTTACGCGGTGTTTCACGAAATCCTCGCCTGGCCGCCGGTGCGCGACGCCCGGCCGGACACCGTGGATACGGCGGCCCGTCGAATCGGACGGTCACGCACCGCCCTCAACCAGCGGCTGGACCAGGCCCGCCGGCGAGCCACCGGTCTAGGCCTGCGCCGGGAGCCGGCCCGGACTGATCCGGAGTACGTCTACGTACTGGCCAGGGCGGGTTTTATCCGCCTCGACGCCGCCGACCAGCACGGCAACCGATCCGGGGCCGGCCGCGCAACCTGACATTTGTCATCTCGAACGACCCGCCAAGGCCTGCTGTGCTGTGCCCATGACGGTGACCCAGCGCCCACAGCATCCCGAGCAGACTCCGACCATCCTGCGGCTCGTCCACAGGACAGCCGGACAGAGCGTGTATGCCATTGCGGCGATGACAGCCCTCGGCGCCGTGCCGGAACTCCGCGGCATCGTCGCACTGGCCATCGGCACCGTCGGCACTATTACCACCGCGGCGATCGGCGTGGCTCTGGCATCGGTGCAGCGCCGCCACACCCTGCGCCGCGAGCCACGCACCCCGCCGGGGTGAATGTCCGCGGCTGGTGGTCATCATGGGAATGACCTCGGGTTACGTGCGTCGACCTTCCACGGCTTTCGGGTGCCCCCCGTCCGCATTCGGCGGTAGCGGCCCACGTTGGTCGCTACCGCGCATGTGAAGGTCGGCGCCGAACGGCCCGGACCCTGCAATTTTCACGGTTGCTGACGCCCTTAAGCGGCATATATCGGACACCGTCTTGTTCTGGTACCGGAGCGTCTCTAGGTTTCCAGGAAAGCGCTTTCCCGCTCGGCGGGGGCGACCCTCTCCCGGAAGGTGAGACACGGATGAGACGACCAGTCGCCGTACGGTGGCTAGCTGCGGGAGCCGCCGCGGTCGCAGCCGCCGCCGTCACGCTGACGCTGCAGATGC
This sequence comes from Dactylosporangium aurantiacum, assembly GCF_000716715.1. Classification (GTDB taxonomy): domain Bacteria; phylum Actinomycetota; class Actinomycetes; order Mycobacteriales; family Micromonosporaceae; genus Dactylosporangium; species Dactylosporangium aurantiacum. The sequence continues at coordinate 3,467 of NZ_JNYJ01000031.1, forward strand.
CCCAGGCCGCGGCAGCCGACAACCTGAGCCTCGGAGCCGGCGCCGACGGCTCCAGCAAGGCCGACGGCACCAGTTACGGCAACGTCAAGGACGGCAACACCAGCACCTACTGGTCACCGAACGGGTCGACCGGGTACGTCTCGATCAAGTGGGGCAGCGCGACGACGGTGTCCTCGGCCGTCATCCGGCAGGCCTCGGGCGGCGGCTCCATCGGCGCCTGGCGGCTCCTCAACTACGACACCAGCGCCGTCCTGGCCAGCGGCAGCGGCAGCCCGAGCACCATCAACTTCTCGGCGGTCTCGCTGAAGAAGATCACCTTCGAGATCACCAGCGCGTCCGGCACGCCGCGCATCGCGGAGTTCGAGACGTACGCCGGCGGCGGCTCGAACCCGACGCCGACCTCGACCGGCGGCGGCACCCCGACGCCGACCCCGACCTCGACCGGGGGCGGCGGCAACCCGACCACGTCGTGGCCCACGTCGCAGGGCAGCGTGAAGATCTCCGCCACGGTCAACGTGTCCGGCACGTTCGACGGCGGGATGAAGACGTACTGCTGCATCGGTGACGGCGGCCAGTCGGAGAGCCAGGACCCGATGTTCAAGATCGCCAACGGTGGCACCCTGCAGAACGTGATCCTCGGGTCGCCCGCCGGTGACGGCGTGCACTGCGAGGGCACCTGCACGCTCAGGAACGTGTGGTGGAACGACATCGGCGAGGACGCGGCGACGTTCAAGGGCACCAGCGGCGGCACCTCGTACGTGATCGGCGGCGGCGCCCGGTCGGGCTCGGACAAGACCTTCCAGCACAACGGCAACGGCACCGTCAGCATCAGCGGCTTCTACCTCAAGGGCACCGGCAAGCTGTACCGGGCGTGCGGGAACTGCTCCAGCTCGTACCAGCGGCACGTGCGGATCGACAACGTGATCGTCGACGACGTCGACATGGTCGCCGGCATCAACTCCAACTGGGGCGACACCGCGACGATCACCCGGGTCACGGTCTACAACGGCTCCAGCACCGTGATCTGCGGCAAGTACAAGGGCGTCAGCAAGGGCTCCGAGCCGACCTACCTCGGCGAGGGCTGGAACGACGCCAACTGCAAGGTGAACAAGAGCGACATCACCTACCGATGACCTGAACGGCGAAGGGGCGTCCACCGGATCCGGTGGGCGCCCCTTCGCCGCGGGCGGGCCGCTTGCGCCGGCGGGGTAGCTTGGCGGGTCGCCGACCGACGGCGTGTCGAACCAGGAGCCGCCATGACCGACCGCACCGAAGCGACCGAACGGCTGCTGCGACGGCTGCGTTCCGGGGCCGGGGTGCCGCCGGCGGCGCGCGATCCGGAGCCGGCCGAGCTGGCCGTGTGGCGGCGGATGCGCGACGACCCGTTCCTCGCCGAGTGCTTCACCGTCACCGACGACCCGCCCACCGTCCGCGAGTACCTGGCCGACGGCCACCCGGGCGTCGCCAGGTTCCTCGCCGACGTGCTCTGGCTGGGCGAGACCGTCGCCGGCCTGCCGATCGGCTACTGGAGCGCCGGGGCGCAGACGTTCGCCGGCGCGCCGGTCATCTTCGTCGACGACGAGGCGACCGTCGAGCTGGTCGGCACGAGCCTGGTCGACTTCCTCGGGCGGTGGGTCGGCGAGCTCGGCGCGGCGGAGCTGCTCGACTTCTGCGACCGGGCCGGGCTGCGGCCGCCGCTGCCGGAGGCCGGACGCGAGGCGGCCCTCGAACACTTCCCGGACCCGCAGCAGGTGTTCTACTTCCTCGTCGACGGAAGCTGACCGGCCCGCACCGCGTCCGCGGTGCGGGTCAGCCGGCGAGGTGGCCCCAGCGGTCCTCCAGCTCGCGCCAGGTGCCCTGCGCCGCGGCGGTGCCGTCGAGCAGGACCACGACGCGGTCGGCCTGGGTGAGGGCGGCGCGCTTCGAGGTGGAGCCGATGACGGTGACACCGTGGTCGCGCAGGGCGCGCCACAGGGCCAGCTCGGTGGTGACGTCCAGCGCCGAGGACACGTCGTCGGCGATGAGCAGCTCCGTACGCGGGGCGAGGGCGCGGGCCAGGGCCAGGCGCTGCAGCTGGCCGCCGGACAGGCGGGTGCCCTTGTGCCCGATGAGCAGGCCCAGGCCGGCACCGGCGGCGGCGAGGTCATGGGTGAGCTGGGCGGTGGAGACGGCGTCGGCGGCGTCGACCTCGTGGCCGAGGCGGATGTTGTCCGCGACCGTGCCGGACAGCACCCGGGGCAGCTGGGCGACGTAGCCGATCTGGTTGGGGCGCAGGAACATCTCGGGCTCGGTGACGGGTTCACCGTTCCAGCGCAGGGCACCGGTGTGGTGCACGATGCCGGCCAGGGCGCGCAGCAGCGAGGACTTGCCGGAGCCGACCGGCCCGACGACCAGGACCAGCTCGCCGCGGGAGACGGTGAGGTCGAGGTCGCGCACGGCGACGGTGCCGTCCTCGTGCACGGCGGTGAAGCCGTCCAGGTCGAGGCGGCGCAGCGGGCGGCGGGGCGGGGTCACCGGGGCCGGTGCCACGCCCTCGGACAGGTCGACGCCGGGGACGGCGGCGGCGTACTCGGCCTCTCCGGTCATCGCCACGGTGCGGCGGGTCCACACGCGGGCGGACGGCAGCTGCGAGACCAGCGACGCGGTCGTCCACGCGAACCAGCGGGCCGAGCCGAGGGTCGACACGGCGACGAGGGTCGCGCCGGCGGACAGGTTGCCGGTGAGCAGCAGCGCCCACGCGCCGATCGGCAGCAGGCCGCTGGCGATGGCGGGGGTCGAGCGGGCCCACACCTGCATGGAGATCTCCCAGCGCTGCCGGGCGCTGCGGGTGGCGTCGAGGTGCGCGAGGTGGTCCAGCACCGGGCGGGTGGCGCCGGCGAGCTTGACCGTGCGGGCCGCGGACAGCGACGAGACCAGCGCGGTGGCGAACGCGGCCCGGGCGGCCACGGTCTTCGTCGCGGAGCGTTTCAGCACCGGGCCGAACAGCGACGCGGCGAGGCCGGACAGCACGATGGTGGCGGCCATGAACGCGGCCGGGACGAGCGAGCCCGACACGAGGGTCATGGAGACCAGGACGAACGCGCAGATCCACTGGTCGATGAGGTTGTCGGCGAGCACGACGACGCGCTCGGTGTCGCCGCCCTGGGCGACGACCTCGGCGGGGGTGTGCGTGCTGACCCGGCGCGGGCCGGTCTGGCCGTGCACCAGGCGCAGGCTGATGCGCAGCAGCTGCCGCACCCACCACTCGGGGAACCACTTGCCGGTGTAGTACGGCAGCGGCAACGGCAGTAGCAGGCCGGCAACGATGCCGACGGCGGGCCACAGGGTGCCGCCGACGCCGTCGACGAGGTCGGCCCACAGCCACGGCAGCACTGAGCCGTCGAGACCGAGGAACACCATGGTGGCGAACATGGCCACCGACACCAGACCGAAGCGGGCGTCGTTGGTGGCGAGCTTCCAGATGTTCCACAGGGTGCGGGCCCTGGGCAGCTTCGGCAGCGGCGGCGGGTCCGTCTTGTCCGCCAGCGCGGAGACGAGCGACCCCTCCAGCGGGGCCGGCTCCAGCACGGCGACGGAGGAGCCGGAGGGCGCGACGGGTACCCGTACCGACGACGCGGCCAGCAGCTCCGCGAACCTGGTGGAGGACGACAGCGGACCGGCCTCGACCACGGCGCCGTCGGCGAGGACGACGACCTCGTCGCAGCGGCGCACGGAGGACAGCCGGTGCGCGACGATGATGCCGATGCGCCCGACCAGCAGCCGGTCCGTGGCCCGCTGCACCTGGGTCTCGGTGACCGGGTCGAGCCGCGCGGTGGCCTCGTCGAGGATGACGACCTGCGGGTCGCGCACCACGATGCGGGCGAACGCGACCAGCTGCTCCTGCCCGGCGGACAGCACGTGGCCGCCCTCGCCGAGCCTCGTCCGCATGCCGTCGGGCAGCTCGGCGACCCACGAGGTGAGGCCGAGCTCCTCCATGGCCTGGCCGGCGCGCTCGATCAGCGCGGGGTCGAACAGGGCGATGTTCTCCGCGAGGGTGCCGGCGAGGATCTCGGTGCGCTGCGGCACGACGGCGATCCACCGGCGCAGCGCCTCCACGTCCAGGTCGAGCAGGTCGACGCCGCCGAGGAAGACGGTGCCGCGGGGCAGGTCGACGGCGCGGGTGAGGACCTTGGCGAGGGTCGACTTGCCGGAGCCGGTCCGGCCGACGAGCGCGTAGGAGCGGCCGCGGGCGAAGGTCAGGTTGACGTCGCGCAGCGCGGGCCGCCGGGCGGTGTCCTGGTCGCCCTTGGCGTAACGGAACGTGAGGTCCCGCACGACGAGGTCGCCCTCGGCCGGCTCGAGGCCGCCGGCGGGCTCCTGCGGCGAGTCGCGCAGCAGCTGGACGCGGCCCCAGGCGCCGAGCGCGTACTGCAGCTCCGGCACCATCCGGCTGGTGTGCTCGACGGTGGCGCCGAAGCCGAGCGCGAGCAGCCACACCGCGGTGAGCCGGGCGCCGTCGATGCGACCGTCGGCCATGGCCCACAGGCCGGCCAGGACGATGACGGCGATGCCGGCGCGCACGGTGCCGGCGGCGACCGCGGTGACCGCGCCGGAGCGGGTCCACACCTGCCGGCCGCGGGCGAGCACGACGCTGGCGCGGTTGGCGAACAGGCGCAGCACGTAGGGCCGGGCGAGGCTGGTGCGCACGTCGTCCTGCCCGTGGATGGACTCCTCCATCACCGCCGCCAGGTCGGACCAGGCCTCCTCCTCGCCCATGCGGGCGGTGCCGATCTTCGCGGTCGGCTTGCGCAGCACGGCGGTGAGGCCGGCGACCAGCACGATCATGGCGATGCCGGCGGGCCACCAGACGTACATGGTGGTGCCGATCGACAGCACGCCGAACGCGATCGACTGGGCGATCCGCACGCCGCTGCCGCGCACCTCGGAGGCGACCTGGTAGACGTCGCCGTCGATGCGGTCGAGCAGCTCGCCGACGGGTGTGGTCTCCAGCGTCGGCAGGTCCTGGCCGAACGCGACCCGGCACAGCCGGCGGCGCACGTCGGCGGACCAGTCGGCGGTCAGCCCGGCCATGATGAGCCCGACGGCGAGGTCGGTGAGCACGGCGGCGACGAGGGCCACGGCGAGCACCGTGAACATCGTCCATGATCGATGTATCAGGACCGATCCGGCCACGCCGGCCGCGGCGGCCTGACCGGCGGCGCCGAGGATGACCAGGAACACCACCAGCCCGGTGCGGCGCGGCGACGTGGCCCAGAGGTCACGGAGCAGGCGCATGGTGGATCCCCCCGGATCGTCGTGGCGGCTCCTCAGACTGCGCCGCGACCCGGGGCATTTTCAAACCATTTACAGGAGATCGGCGGCCGTCTCGATCGTCGTCGCTCGACCCCGCGCGACCGCGGCGGCACGCTGCGCATCCGTCAGGGCGGCCCGCGCGGCGTCCGCGAGCGTGACCAGGTGCGGGCGGGTGCGGTCCGGGCCACCGCGGACCCGCTCGGCGGCCGTGAGCAGCGTCACGGCGGTCGCGGCGTCGCCGTGCAGCAGCACGACCTCCGCCGCGTCCTCGAGCACCGCGCCGGCGACAGGCCCGTCGAGCGCGTCGCGGGCATGCTCGAGGGCGACGGCCGCCATGGCCCGGGCCTCGGCCGGCGCCCCCTCGCGGGCACGCACCACCGCCAGTCCACCGTGGACGGCGGCGAGCAGCTGCGGCGAGGCCCGCCCCCCGGCCAGGACGCGGGCCGCCTCGTCGAAGCGGCGGCGGGCCTCGGCGAGCCGGCCGGCCCGCAGCGCCCGGTCGGCGTAGACGTACTCGACGAGCGCGATCCCATCGGGCAACCCCACCTGCAGCGCGGTGCGCCGTGCCTGGTCCAGCACCAGCTCCGCCTGCTCGGGGCGGCCGAGCAGCTCGTGCAGCTGGGCCAGGCGCACCTCGGCGGCGGAGCGGTCCTCGGTCGTGCCCAGCTCGGCGAAGAGCCGCAGCCCCTCCTCCAGGTGCTCGACGGCCTCGGCGTAGTCGCCGCGGCGGGCGAGGATCTCGGCGAAGGACTGCAGCGCCGCCGCCAGCCCCCACCGCTCGCCGATCTCCCGGAACCCGGCGAGGGCCTTCTCGAAGCGGGCGGCCGCGACGTCGTACGGGAGGCCGATGTTCATCTCGGCATGGCACAGCAGCAGCTCGCCGAGGCTCGCCAGCCACGGGTCGGGGTCGCTGGTGAGCGCCTCGATGTGGTCGAGGGTGGCCCGGGTCGACCCCTCGCGGAACAGCATCGAGACCGCCTGGAACAGCCGGAACATGGGGTGGCCGCCCTGGTACGTGAACGACTCGGTGAACCAGGCGTCCAGCTGGGCGTTGTCGCCGATGCCGTCGAAGCCGTTGACCGCGGCGACCCCGCACGCCATCGCGCGGGCGTCGGGGTCGACCGGGCCGTCCAGCGCGAGCGCGGCGACGGCCAGCCCGGCGCCCTCGACCCGGTGTCCGCGCATCCACCAGTACCAGCCGAGGACCAGCACGAACCGCACCGCCAGGTCGGCGTCGCCGTCGGCCACGGCCCGGCGCAGCGCCCCGTGCAGGTTCTCGTGCTCGGCCGACAGCAGCGCGAGGGACGTGAGCTGCTCCGCGGTGCGCAGGCTCGGCTCGAGGCGCTCGGCGAGGGCCAGGAACCAGGTCGCGTGGCGGTGCCGCAGCCGCGCGGTCTCGCCCTGCTCGTCGAGCCGCTCCAGGCCGTAGGCGCGGATGGTCTCCAGCATCCGGTACCGGCCGTCGACCTCGACCAGCAGCGACTTGTCCACCAGCGCGGCGACCAGCTCGACGGGGTCGCCGAGCGTGCCGTCGGGGTCGCAGACGGCCGCCGCGGCCTCCAGCGTCGCCCCGCCGGGGAAGACCGCGAGCCGGCGCAGCATCACCTGCTCGGCGCCGGTGAGCAGGTCCCAGCTCCAGTCCACGACCGCCCGCAGCGTCTGGTGCCGCGGCAGCGCCGTGCGGCTGCCCCGGGTCAGCAGCCGGAACCTGTCGTCGAGCCGGTCGGCGACCTGCGCGGCCGTCATCGACCGGCACCGCGCGGCGGCCAGCTCGATCGCCAGCGGCATGCCGTCCAGGGCGCGGCAGATCCGCAGGGCGGAGCCGTCCAGCCGGAAGCCCGGACGCACCGCGGCCGCCCGGTCCGACAGCAGCCGCGCCGCCGGCGAGTCCAGCGCGTCGCCGGGCAGCGGCCCGACGGGCACCAGCACCTCCCCGGTGATGCCGAGCGGCTCCCGGCTGGTGGCGAGCACGCGCAGGTGCGGGCAGTCGCCGAGCAGCCGGTCCACGAGCACGGCGGCGGCGCCGACGACGTGCTCGCAGTTGTCGACGATGAGCAGGATCCGCCGGTACGCCAGCGCGTCGGCCAACCGGTCCAGCCCGACCGAGCCGTCGGCGGCGGACACCCGGCGGCCCGGGCCGGTGGTGCCGGCCGGGTCGCGCATGCCGAGTGCCGTCCAGACCGCCTGCACGATGTCGCTCGGGTCGGCCGGGCCGCTCGCCGGGCCGCTCGCCGGGCCACCGGTGACGCTGGCCAGCTCGACCAGCCACACCCCGCCGTCAGGGGCGTCCGGCAGCCCGCGGCCGACCTCGGTGGCGAGCCGGGTCTTGCCGGCGCCACCCGGGCCGACGAGGGTCACCAGCCGGGCCTGGCCGACCAGGCCGCGGACCGCCCGCACCTCGTCGTCGCGGCCGACGAAGCTGGTCAGCGGCGCCCGCAGGTTCCCCCGGCGCGGCGGTCCCGGCAGGCCGGCGGGCGTGGATGGCCCGGGAGTGGGCGCGGGCGCCTCTCCGGCGAGCGCGGGCGCCTTGGGAGTGGGCACGGGCGCCTCAGCCTCGGGGGGCGGCTCCGGGATGGGGAACGGCGGCGGCGTGGCGTGTGCCGTCGGCCTGACGGAGGTGGGTCGCGCGGCGGACGGTGGCGGCCCGGCGGGCGGTGGCGGCCCGGCGGACAGTGGCCGCGCGGCGGAGGGTGACGGCGCGGCTGACGGTGGCCGCGCCGCGGAGCGTGGGAGCGCGGCGGACAGTGGCGGCGCGGGCGGGGTGTTGCGCAGGATCGCCAGGTGGGTCGCGGTGAGCACGGCCGACGGATCGGCGCCGAGCTCGTCGGCGAGCAGCTGCCGGCAGCGGTCGAACGCGCGCAGCGCGTCGGCGGTGCGGCCCTCGGCGTGCAGGGCCCGCATGAGCAGCCCGACGAGGCGCTCCCGCAGCGGGTGCGCGGCGACCATGGCCTCCAGCTCCGCCACGGCCCGCACCCCGAGGCCGAGCTCCGCGTCGATGCGGTCCTCGGCGGCGGCCAGCCGCAGCTCGTCGAGCCGGGCCCGCCACCCCCGCGCGAACGGCGCGTCGCCGGCGTCGGCCAGGGCCGGGCCGCGCCACAGCGCCTCGGCCTCGCGCAGCAGCCCGGCGCCGGCGGCCGGGTCGTGCGGCAGGAGCGCGCGGCCCCGCTCGACGAGGTCGGTGAAGCGCAGGTGGTCGACGTCACCGGCGGCGACGTCGAGCAGGTACCCACCGGGGCGGGCGGCCAGCATCCCGTCCGGCAGGACCCGCCGCAGCCGCGACACGAGCGACTGCAGCGCGTTGCCGGCGTCGCCGGGTGGCGTGTCGCCCCAGATGCCGTCGGCGAGCCGGCCGGGGGTGACGGTGCGCCCGGCCTCCAGCGCGAGGAGCGTGACCAGCAGCCGCAGGCGCGCGCCACCGACCTCGACGGGCGCGCCGGACGCGGCCCGCACCTCGAGCGGCCCAAGCACCCCGATCCGCACCCGACCGATTGTGCCCTCACCGCCACGGTCCGCGCCGCACGGCCCGCGGCGTCGGGCGGACCGCCAGGTGCTTCCGGCCGTCCGGACGACGCGGGACGCGCGGTATCACGGGACGTGCCGGTCCGGTGACACGGCAACCGCACGGCACCCGTCGCGGACCGGGGCCGCCCCCGTCCGCCCAGCACGCTTGCCGCACTACGGTGACGGGCACGGAGGTACGGCATGGCACGCAGGGTGTGGGCGCTGGTCGCGGCGGCGGTGCTCGGCGCGGCCCTGACCCCGGCGCCGGCCGCCGCGGCGAGGCAGCCGGCCCCCGGCCGGCCCACCGCCGCCGAACCGGTCAGGCAGCCGGCCCCCGGCCGGCCCACCGCAGCCGAGCCGGCCACCAGACCGGTCGCCAGGCCGGTCACCGTGAAGACCGCGGTCAAGGGCCGGGCGATGTGGCTGTGGTCGCCCGCCGACCCCGCCGCCGTGGTGCCGTGGGCCACCGCCCAGGGCGTCACGGAGATCTTCGTGGCCGTGCCGTGGCAGCCGACGGCGGCGCAGCTCACCCGGCTCAGGGACCTGCGGACCCGCACCCGCGCCGCCGGCGTCCGGCTCTCCGCCCTCGGCGGCGACCCTTCCTGGGCCCTGGACGCCGCGTCCGCCGTCGCCTGGCGGAAGCGGGCCACCGCCACCGGCCTCTTCGACGGCATCCACCTCGACGTCGAGCCGTACCTGCTGCCGGGCTGGACCACCGACCGGCGCCGGATCGTCGAGGGCTACCTGGCGACGCTCGACGCCGTGCGCGCCGCCGGGCCGGAGCCGCTCGAGGCGGACGTGCCGTTCTGGCTGGCCACGGTGCCCGCCGGCGCCGGCAACCTGGCCGACGCCGTCATCGCCAGGGTGCACGCGATCACGGTCATGTCGTACCGGGACAGCGCCACCGGCGTCCTCGACGTCGGCGCGGACCTGCTCGCCCGCGGGCAGCGCGCCAGCCGCCCGGTCCGCCTCGCCGCGGAGACCCAGCCGCTCGCGGACTGCGGGTACTGCACGTTCGCCGGGCAGCCTCGGACCGTCCTGGCCTCGCAGCTGTCCACCGTGGACGCGGCGGCGGCGCGGTACACCTCCTTCAACGGCGTCGCCGTGCACGACTACGACAGCTGGACCCGCCTGCCCGCCTGACGCGCCCGGCCGGCCGGCCCGCTCACCGGCGCACCCGGTAGCGCAGGTGCAGCACCCGGTCGCCCTGGATCACCGCGTCGGGATCCTCCAGCAGGTGCTGCGCGTCGACCGACCCGAAGTAGCGCTTGCCGGACCCGAGCACCACGGGCACGACGTCCATGCGCACCTCGTCGACCAGCCCCGCGGCGAGCACCTGGCCGCCGACGTCGCCGGCGGCGACCTCGACGACGCGGTCGCCGGCGAGCTCCTGCGCCCTGGCGACGGCCGCCTCGACGCCGTCGACGAAGTGGAACGGCGCCCCGGGGTCCCAGCCCTCGGGCGCCGGCCGGTGCGTCACGACGACCACGTGGTCGACCCCGCCCGGAGGCGTGCCGTCCCAGCCGTCCGTCATGTCGAACACGTGGCGGCCGACGACGGTCACCCCGATCTGGTCCCAGTACGGCCGGGTGTAGTCGTAGGAGGTCTGCGACACCTTCAGCGCGCCGCTGTCGTCCAGCGGGACGTCACCGCTGGTCAGCCAGTCGAACAGCGGTCCGGGCTGGTCGTTGTCGTCGGCGACGAAGCCGTCCACCGACACCGAGCTGTACATGACCACCTTGCCCACGGGGCTCTCCTCTGCGTCGGGATGCCCTCAAACTAACGCGTCGTGAGCTGCGGCTCTTGGAGAAAATCAATCGGCCGGCAGCGGCCAGCCGTCCAGCGCGTGGCCGGGATGCTCGCGCAGGAACCGCCGCCGGACCTCGAGGTACCGGGTCGGCGTGAGCCCGGTGAACGCCCGGAACTCGTGGCAGAAGTGGGCCTGGTCGAAGTAGCCGGCGCCGCCGGCGAGAGCGCCCCAGTCGATCGGTCCGGCGGGGTCGATCGACAGCACGGTGGCGGCGAAGCGGTACGTGCGGGCCAGCCGCTTCGGCGTGACGCCGACGAGCTCCTTGAACCGCTGCGCCAGATGGGTGCCGCTGACCCCGGCCGCCGCGCTCAGCCCGCCGATCGCCGCCGACCCGCCGGTCGCCGCGATGACGCCGCTCGTGTGGCGGACCAGCCCCAGGCCGGCGGTCCCGCCCAGCCGCCGCATCAGCTCCTGCTCGAGCAGCGTCAGCATCGCGTGCGGCCCGTCCGCGGTGGCCAGCCGGTCGCGCAGCTCGGCGACCGCGGGCCGGCCCCACACCTGCTCCAGCGTCACCGGCCGGTCGCACAGCTCGGCCGCCGGCACCGGCAGGAACGGCGCCAGCCCCCACGGCTTGCAGTGCACGCCGACGGACCGGGTCCGCAGGGGGTAGCCGAACTCGAACGCGCGGGTGGGCGTGGTGACCACGCAGCCGTCGGCGTACTCGGCCGTCTCGGCGTCGGTGCCGGCGCGGACGCGGAACGGCGCGCCGAGGTTGACGATGAGCAACGCCCCCGGCATCGGCGGCAGCGTCAGCCGGGCGTACGGCGACGCACCGCCCAGGTAGTACAGGTCGTCGATCAGCCCGTCCAGCGGCGGTCGCGGCACTCTGGACACGTACTGCACGCCGACAGCATCGCAGACGCCGTCAGCGTCGGGCGGCCGCCGCCTGGGCGGTCAGCCCCGCGACGGCCAGCAGCACCAGCGTCCCGGCGACCGTCACCGCCGGCACCCCCAGCGGCGGCACCCCGGTGCCGGCCAGCCCGGGCAGCGTCCCGCCGACCGCGAGCCACGCCACCGCGGCGGCCACCACCCCGGCCAGCCCGGCGGCGGTCACGAGCGCCGCCACGACCAGCGGCTCGACCAGGGTCCCGGTGGCGCGGCGCAGTCCCTGCACCCGCAGGGCGCGCAGGTCGGCGGTGGTGGTGCCGATGGCGGCGACGGCCAGCCCGGCGGCGCCGAGGGTCGCCGACAGCACGCCGGCGAAGAGGTAGAAGCGCAGGCCGAGCGCGGTGCCACCGGCGGCGATCGCGGCGCGGGCGTCGGCGACGGTGCGGCGGCCGGTGACCGTGAGGCCCTGGGCGCGCAGCGCGTCGACGACGGTGGGTGGCGCGGTCGCCGACAGCCACACCTCGGCGCCGTCGGCGCGGCCGTCGTCGGCGGCGAGGAGGTCGGCGTACTCGAGGTCGACGAGCGCGCCGCCGGTGCCGACCCGGGGCAGGCGGGCCGCCGCGGACGGTGCCGCGGGCACGGGCCGGCTGCCGAACGTCTTGAACGTGGCGTCCGGCAACGGCACCGCGGTCACGACCGGGAGCTGGTCGAGGCTCCCCGCGGGGCGCAGGACGCCGGCGTCCGGCTGCGTCGTCGCCGGCAGGGTGAACGTGATCCCGCCGGCGCCGGGGGCCGCGCTCGCGCCGGAGGCGACCCGCCAGTCGGTCGTCGGCGGCGCGTGCAGGGTGACCACGACGGTCGGTCCGACGAACGACGGCAACCGCACGGCGATCTCGACCAGCCGGCAGCCGGCCGTGCAGATCGGGGTCGGCGCGGTGTACGACTGCCGCCCCGGCACCAGCCGGCCCAGCTCGACGGTGGAGGTCGGCCGGCCGTCCAGCGGGGCAAGGGTGGCGGCCAGCACGACGTCGGGCCGGTCGAGCGTGCTGGCGGTGACGTCGAGGGTCAGCGTGGCGCCGGTGAGGATGACCGGGGTCCCGGGCGACGGCGGGTGCAGGCGCGCGGCCACGTCGGCGGCGGAGCCGGCGCCGCCGGGCCACAGCGCGACGGCGGCGAGGCGGGGCGCGTCGACGGCGACGGCCGCGGCGGCGCCGTCCTCGCCGAGGCGGATCGGCACGACGGCCATCGCCGAGCGGCCGTCGGGGTCGGCGGCGCGCACGGCCCGCAGCAGCTGGACGCGGCTGGTCGCGTCGACGGTGAGCACGACCGGCGCGCCGGTGTCGAGGTCGGCCTGTTGCCGCTGCCGCTCGTCGACGGCGGCGGTGGCCGCGGCGGCGAACGCCAGGGATCCCACGGCGAGGGTCAGCAGCACCAGCAGCCGCGCGCCGACCGGCCGGCGGGCCAGCCGGAGCCCGGCGAGGACCCCGGCGAGCCGGACCCGGCCGAGCGCGCGGCGGCGCAGCGCCCGGCCGGCCGCCAGGCCGCTGAGGACCGGCACGACCCGGCCCGCGACGACGGCCACGGCGAGCATGACCAGGGCCGGGGCGAGCAGCGCGACGCCGCCGGGACGGCCGCGGACCTGGCCGACGGCGACGACCGCGGCCACCACGAGCAGGCCCTCCAGGGCGAAGCCGCGCCAGCGGGCGGTGCGCCGGTCGACCTGGCGCAGCAGCGCCGACACCGGCGCGGAGACGGTGCGCAGCGCGACGGTGACCGCGACGGCGAGGGCGCCGAGCACCGCGACCGTCGCGTACGGCCACGCGTCGCGGGTCTGCCAGCCGCCGGCGGCGGTGAACCCGAGCAGCGCGCCGACGAGCACGGACAGCAGCGTCTCCCCCGTGGCCAGCCACCACCGGCCGGGCCGGGCGACGCCGCGCAGCGCGATGACGCCGTGCTCGAAGCGGCGGGCCCGGATGACGGTGGACACGGCGAGGGTGATGACGGCCCAGGCGAGCAGCAGCACCGGCGCGACCGCGAACGGCACGGTGTCGCGCAGCTCCGCGCGGCGTTCGGCGATGCGGTCGAGCAGGACGTCGAGGTCGGTGTTGAGCCGCGCGTCGTCGGTGCTGCGCCGCTGCGCCCCCTGGACCCACTCCCGCAGCGCCGGGAGGGTCTCGACGGTGATGGCGCCGGGCAGCGGGTACGCGTCGAAGGACTGCAGCTCGCTCGGCCGGGCGAACGTGTCCAGGGTGCGCCGGTCGACCTGGAACGCGTCGCGCGAGCCGCCGGCGCGGCCCCAGTAGGGTTCGGCGCCGTCGCGGGCCACCACGACGCCGACGACGGTGAGCGAGGTCGGTGCGCCGGCGGGGGTGTACCGGCCGCTGACGGAGTCGTACCGGGACCCGGCGAGGGACACCGTGTCGCCGGGGCGCAGGCCGAGGCGCCCGGCGGTGCGTTCGGTCAGGACGGTGTCGCCGGTGCCCATCAGGCAGCGGCCGGCGACGACCCGGACGTGCTCGCAGATGCCCTCGCGGAACATGACGGTGCTGAGCTGGGCGGCGGTCGCCTGCTCCAGCTCGCCGGGCTGGGCGGTGAACTGGGCGGAGAAGACGGTGGCGTACCCGGGGGTGTCGAGCCAGCCGCCGGCGAGGCTCTCGAACGTCTTGGCCATGCTCCCGCCGCCGGTGGACTGGACCTCGCCGGTGATGAGCACGGTGCGTTCGGACGCCGCGGCGCCGGCGACCTCGGTGCGCACGATCCGGTCGTCGGCCCGGGCGAGGTAGACGGGGGCGGCGAGGGCGCCGGCGGTGGCCAGGGCGGTGAGCAGCATGACGGTGGCGGCGCGGCCGCGCCGCGACCACAGCATCGCCAGGACGAGCCCGATCACCGCGACCTCCCCGCGTCGGATGCCGCATCCGGGTCGCCGGCGCCGACGGCGGTGTCGGCGGCCGGCCGGGACGCGGCCCGGGCGGTCTTGCCGTTGCCGGTGGTGCGGGAAGGACCGCCGGCGGCGGGGCCGCGCGACCAGAGGGCCGGCGGCAGCAGCACGGCGAGGACCACGACGGCGGTGGCGAGGACGGCGAGCCACTGCACCGGCGGGACCGGCACGGGCCAGCGGTCGGCGAACGGGCGCACCGGCGCCGGGGCCAGCAGCCGCAGCAGCACCGCCGCGGCGAGCCCGACCGGCACGGCGACCAGCACAGGCGCCGCCGAGGTCCACCGGCCCACGGTGCGGGCGGTCGCCGCGGGCAGCCCCTGGCGGCGCAGCGCGGCGAGCTCGGCGCCGCGCTGGCGGCGGTCGACGGCGGCGACGACCGCTGCGGTGACCACGGCCAGCAGCAGCGCGACGGCCCCGCCGGCGAGCCCGGCCAGCAGGGTCACCGCCGGTGCGAGGCGCCCGGCGCGGGTGGCCGCGGCGGCGGCGCTGTCACCGCCGACGACGGTGAGCCCGGCGGCCCGCAGCCGGTCGGGCAGGTCGGCGGGGGCGGACGGGCTCAGCCACACCTCGAGGCGTTCGGTGGCGCCGGCGGCCGGCCCGCCGGAGGGACCGGCGATGTGGGCGGCGTACTCGAGGTCGACGAGGACGCCGGTGGCGCCGCCGCGGGGCACGGACGCGACGGCGTGCGGGGTCACCGGCAGGTCGGCGCCGAAGAGCCGCACCCTGGGCACGTCGTTGTCCTCGGTGAGCGCGGGGCCGCCGGCGACGGCGGCGGGCAGCGGCACGGGGGTGTCCACGACGTAGAGGCGGTTGTCGCGGGGCCGTTCGCTGGGTGGGTCGGCGTCCTGCAGGCGCAGGCGGCCGTCGCGGTGGCCGGCCAGGACGGTGCTGACCGCCCGGCCGAGCGTGGTGCGCCAGCGGGCCGGGTCGCCGAACGCGGCGCCGTCGACCGCGACCTTGCCGTCGGCGCGCAGCTCGAGCAGGTCGACGGGGCCGCGGTTCACCTCGACCGCGACGAGCCGGCAGCCGCCGGCGCACTGCGGCACCGCGACCTCCACCGTGGACTCCGTGGGCTGCCCGGCGGTGCCGGGCTCGGGGCCGGCGGGCGGGGCGCCCGGGGGCCGGAAGACGGCGGTGACCCGCTCGGCGTCGCCGGCCAGCAGCAGCGTCACCGTGGCGCCGGCCGAGACCGTCCGCAGGCGCAGCGTGCTGCCGGTGACGGTCAGCGGCGCGGGCGCGTCGGCGCGCAGCGACGGCAGGTCGGTGCCGGTGACCGCGCGCAGCCGGGTGCCGTCCACGGCGATGACGGGCACGCCGGTCCCGCCGCCGACGGCGACGGCCATCGCGTCGTGGCCACCCGGGTCGGCGGCGCGGACCGCGGTGAGGAGCCGCTCGCGGTCCGTCGGCGCGATCCGCAGGACCCGGTCGGCGCCCACCTCGACGGCGGCGCGCTGGGTGCGGGCGCCCGCGGCACCGGCCCAGTCCTGCGCGGCGACGGCGAGCACGCAGGTGGCGGCGGCCAGCACGGGCACGATCCGGTACGCGGTGCGCCGCCGGCCCAGGGTCAGCCCCGCGAGGGCACCGCCGACCCGGCCGCCGGCGAGCGCGGTCCGGCCGGCGAGCCCGGCGGCGGACAGCAGCGCGCGGGTGGCCAGTACACCTGCCGCCAATGCGATCAGCAGCGGCGCCGCCTGCCCGAGGCCGAGCCCGGTGTCCCGGCGCACGTTGGCGGCCGGCTCCGCGGCCAGCTGGAACACGGCCGCGGCGCCGAGGGCGAGCACGCACACCTCGAGGGTCGCGGCGACCAGCGGCCGGCGGGGCTGCACGACCCGCAGCAGTGCCGGCACGCTCGCCCGGGTCGCCGGCCACTCGGCGGCGGCGACGAGCAGCACCCCGGCGGCGAGGGCCGGCCACAGCGCGGGGCGCACCGCGACGGCCCAGGCCGCGCCGGCCAGCAGCGGCAGCAGGCTCTGCCCGGCGGTGCCGGTGAGGATCCGCCACGGCGGCAGCCCCCGGATCGCCATGCGGGCGGCGTCGGCCCGGCGCTCCTGCGCGGCGTAGGCGGCCGCGACGGCGACGGCGAGGCCGCCGCACAGCAGCACCTGCAGCTCGACGAGGAGCAGGCCGCGGCGCACCCCGTGGCGGTCGGCGGCGACGGTGGCGGCCAGGGCCGGGGCGCCGGAGACGACCTCGAGGGAGCCGGCGCGCAGCCGGGCGATCGTCGCGTCGAGCGCCGCCGGGTCGTCGAACGCCTCCTCGGGCAGCAGCGCGTCGTAGGTGGCCACGGCCGTGCCGCCGGGTTTGGCGACGGTGCCGCGGGTGGTGTAGGCGGCGACGCCGTCGAGCCCGGACCAGAACCAGCCGAGCGGGTCGGCCGGCGTGAACAGCCCGACCAGCGTGAGCGGCACCTGGGTGGTGCCGGATCCGCCGTCCTGCAGCAGCTCGTCTCCGACGGCGAGGCCGAGCTGGCGGGCGACGTCGGGGGCGAGCACGATCTCGCCGTCGTCCTCGGGGCAGTGCCCCTGCAGCATGGTGGCGTTGCCGCAGAAGCCGTCGACGGCGCGCAGGTCGACCGGCAGGCGCAGCGACCCGGCGCGCAGCACCCCGGAGTAGCGGACCCCGAGCACCGTGCGGTCCGCCACCACGCCGGTGATCATCGAGCGGAACCTGCCGACGATGTCGTCGGGGCGGGTGCCGAGGGCGACCGCGCCGCGGACGCTCAGGGTGCGCTCGGCCGGGGTGGCCGCGGCGACCCTGGCGGCGACGGCGGTCCGCTCGGCGCGTCCGGCGACGGTGCCGGCGGCGACGGCCGCGCCCATGGTGACCGCGGCGAGGACGAGCATGACGACGGCGGCGGCACGCCGGGCCCGCAGCGCGGCGACGATCAGGCCCAACACGTGAAGGACCTTACGTCACACCAGACTGTTTTCGGGGTCCAGCGCCCCCGGGGGAGCGACCTCGTGCAGCGGTCCGGCCAGGCCGTAGCGGTGGCCCTGGCCGTACCGGCAGCCCAGCGCGGCCATGGTCGCCGCCTGCCGATCAGTTTCGATGCCTTCGGCGACGACCGTGACCCCCATGCCGGCACAGATGGAGACGATGGAGCGGCAGATGGCCTCGCTGCGCCCGCCGTCGGCGACGGTGAAGCTGCGGTCCAGCTTCACCTCGTCGACGGGCATGGCGTGCAGCTGGGCGAGGGCGTTGTAGCCGGTGCCGAAGTCGTCGAGGGCGAACCGGACGCCGAAGCGGCCGAGGCGCCGCACCGCGCCGGCGGCGGCGGACAGGTCCGGCAGCGGCGCGGTCTCGGTGAGCTCGAGCAGCAGCCGGTGCGGGGTGAGGCCGTGGCGCAGGACCGCGGCGCGGACGGTCTCCTCGTGCCCGGGCCGGCCGAGGCGGGCCGCGGACGTGTTGACGTGCACGGCGATGCTCGCCCACGGGCCGCGGAACGCGGCGGCGTCGCGGCAGGCGCGGTCGAGCACGAAGTCGTCGACGAGGCGGATCAGGCCGATCTCCTCGGCGGTGGCGATGAACATGTCGGCCGAGACGGGGCCGAGGCTCGGGTGGGTCCAGCGGGCGAGGGCCTCGACGGCGACGACGGTGCCGTCGTTGAGCCGGACGATCGGCTGGTAGTGCACGTCCAGGCCGCGCCCGTCGCGGAGGGTGTCGGCGAGCATCTCGGCGAGGTCGGAGCTGCCGGTGCCGTCGGGCAGGTCGACCCGGTACCGCACGAGGGTGCCCTTGCCCTGGCGTTTGCCGGCGTACATGGCGGCGTCGGCGCGGCGCAGGAGCATGTCGGCGGTGTGCACGGGGCCGTGCGAGCCGGCCTCGACCAGGCCGATGGAGGCGGCCACGGTGACGGTGGCGCCCTCCAGGTCGAACGGCTCGCGCAGGGCCTTCATGATCCGCTCGGCCGGGACGCCGGGGTCGCCGCCGCCCTCCAGCAGGACCGCGAACTCGTCGCCGCCGACGCGGGCGATCGTGTCGCCGTCGCGGACCGCGCCGCGCAGGCGGTCGGCGACCAGGCGCAGCAGCCGGTCGCCGGCGTGATGGCCGTAGCGGTCGTTGACCGCCTTGAAGTCGTCGAGGTCGAGGAAGAGCACCGCGAGGGGGCGTTCGTCGCGGTGGTGCAGGGCGAGGGCGTGGCCGAGCCGGTCCTGGAACAGCACCCGGTTGGACAGCCCGGTGAGGCCGTCGTGGAAGGCCTGGTGGCTGAGCCTGGCCTGGCTCTCGGAGAGGCGGTCGAGCAGGACCGCGTTCTCGACCAGGGTGACCGCCTGCCGGATGATCAGCAGCGAGATGACCGCCGTCTCCACGGCGATCTCGAAGGTGTCCATCGTGCGGCCCTGCGCCAGCTGGATCATGAAGAGCACGCCGGTGCCGGCGACCGGCACGTACGGCAGCAGCAGGTGCCCCCACCGGTGGTGCGGTCGCGGCGACTCGGGCGGCGCCTCGCGGGTCGGGGTCGCGGCGGCCACGGCGACGAGCGCCTGCCCGGCGATGAACCCGGCGTCGGCCAGCGGCGGCATGCGTTCGGCGCCGGCGGCGACCAGGTAGGCGAAGACGCTGTCGGAGAAGGACAGGCAGAACAGCCCGACGCCGAGGATCGACAGCTGGCGGCGGTTGACCGCGGCGGAGCGGGCCAGCAGCAGGATCACGATGACGGTGAGCAGCAGGTCGGTGACGGGGTAGGCGATCGCGACGGTGTAGGCGAACGGCGTGCCGGCGCCGGCCCGCACGACGGCGCCGAGCGAGGTGGCCCAGGTCAGCACGAACAGCGCGCCGACGACGATGAAGCCGTCGAGCACCATGACGAGCTGGCCGGCGATGCGGCGGGGTCCGCCGACGGCGGGCGGGCGGTCGCCGGCCAGGGCGATCAGGGCCGGCAGGGCGAAGACCGGCAGGGTCAGGTAGCCGGCGTCGGCGAGGGACGGCGAGGGCAGCGCGTCGTCGCGGAACAGCTGGTACCAGGACCAGATGCACTGGCCGATCGTCCAGCCGCAGGCGCCGGCGCCCATCCACAGCCGCCAGCGACGCTGGGCGCCGGTGTGCCGGCGGGCGGTGATCCAGCACGTGAGGGTGGCGGCGAGACCGGCGCCGACCTGCGCCAGGTCGTCGACGAACTGCGACCACCACGGACCGAGCAGCCCCGAACCGCCCAGGCCGACGGCCCCGAACACCCCGGCCACGGCGACTGCGAGCGGGACGGACAAGGGTCTGCGTGACAATGGACGCATCCTCACCGGAGGTGATCACGACAACACGCGGATGACCTTCCGTACGCTACCGCACGCGCTCGGCGCCGAGGTCACGAAAAGGCCTACCTGCCGCGGGCGGGAGCGCGGCGGCGGCGTAGGCCCGGTGACGACCGGCACGACCCCGAAGTCGACCAGGTCGGACCGGTTGGCGATCCATGTCATCAGCGGCGTGCGGTCGTCGCACGCCATGAGCTGGAAGCAGCGGGCGTAGCTCGCCGGCGTGCCGCTGGCGGAACGGCCGGTCCCGACCGGCCGTCCCACCATTTCCGGCTCCCGGACGACCACCCCACCGTCGCCGTCCCGGGCCGCGCTCCTACGTTCGGCCGATGTAACAAATGAAACGCCGTGTAACATCGCCTGGGACCAGGAAACAGCCAGGATCGTCGAACTGTCAAGAGTCTTCACAGAAACTGCGGAACGGGGACTGCAACGGATGCGCAAGGTGACGGTCAGAGAGATCGCGGCGGCGACCGGTATGTCCATCGCCACCGTCTCCCGCGCGCTCAACGACCACGACACGGTCGCCCCGCACACCCGGGACCTGGTGCGCCAGGCGGCGGAGCGGCTCGGCGCGCAGCGCCCGGAGCGCGCCCGCCCGGCCGGCGACCGGGTGTACCTGCGCTGCCCGTACGTGCTGACCGACTATTTCGGGCTGATCGTGTCGTCGATCGCGGAGACCGTCGAGCTGCACGGCCGGCAGCTGGTGCTCACCGCCGGCGAGGCCGCCCAGCGCACCCCGCTGCTGCGCGACCTGGACCGCCACGACGGCATCGGCGGGATCATCGTGATCCTGCCGCCGGAGCCCGGCTCGGACCTGGTGGAGCTGCAGCGCCGCCGGATCCCGTTCGTGGTCGTCGACCCGCGCACCACCCTGCCGCCGGACATCGTGTCGGTGTCCGCGGCGCACTTCGCCGGCGCCCGCAAGGTCACCGCGCACCTGGTCGGCCTCGGCCACCGGCGCATCGGCGTGATCGGCGGGCCGACGGAGTGGCTGGCCAGCGACGCCCGGCTGGCCGGGCACAACGCCGCCCTCGCCGACGTGGGCGTGCTGCCCGACGGCGAGCTGCTGCGGGCCATCGAGCCCACCACCGGGCAGGGCCGCCGCGCGGCCGGCGCGCTGCTGGACCTGCCGCGGCCGCCGACGGCGCTGGTCGCGTTCAACGACAAGGCCGCGGTCGGCGCGGTGCAGGCGGCGGCGGAGCGCGGCCTGCGGGTGCCGCACGACCTGTCGGTCACCGGCTTCGACGACATCGACCTGGCGGAGGCGACGGACCTGACCACGGTGCGCCAACCGCTGCCGGAGATGGGCCGCATGGCGGTGTCGCTGCTGGTCCGGCTGCTGGAGCGGCACCAGCTCGACGCGCTGCACGTCGAGCTGGCCACGCACCTGGTGGTGCGGGGCTCGACCGCGCCGCCGCGGGCCTAGGATGCGTCTCGATGTCTCTGCCTGTCCGCGGCCCGTGGGTCGTCACCCCGACCTCCTCGACGGTCGACTGGGTGGTGGCCGCCGCCGCCCTCGCCGCGACCGCTGACGGCACCGCGGCGGCGGTCGTGTTCGGCGCCGTGCCCGAGCTGATCGACGCGCAGGCGGCCGAGGTGGTGCAGCTGCCCGTCGGGACCGGCCTGGACGCCGTCGCCGCGGTCGTCGCCGACCTGTGCGCCCGGCACCACCGCGTCGTCGTGCTCGTCGACGCCTGGGTCGTCGCCCCACCCGGTGCCGGCTGGACGGCGGCCGACCTGGCCACCGCCGTGCGCGCGCCCGTCGTCGTGGTCACCGGCACCGACGCCGACGCGACCGGGCACACCATGCTCTTCCTGGAGGCCCTCGACCGCCGGCAGGTGCCCGGCTCGGTGATCGTCGTCGGCGACGGCGGCGACTTCGACGCGCTGCCGGTCCGCCTCGCCGGACGCATCCCGGCCGACCACGCAGCCTACGGCGACCGCTTCGCCACCGAGGCCGCGCACTGGGTCGACCCGCTCGACGGCCGCCCGCCCGCCGCCGACCCGCGGCCGGTGAAGACCGCGGGCCCGGCCGACCCGCAGACCCGCCTGGCCCGCCGGGCGGCGTGGACCCTGGCGGTCTCGTTCCTGCTCGCGCTCGTGCTGCTGTGGCTGTGCCACGGCTACGGCTACAGCGCCTACACCTAGGACGCCCGCCGCAGCGTCGGGGCGCGGCGCTGGACCTTGCGCTTCAGCGGGGCCAGCCGGCGGTGCCGCGGCCAGGTCAGCGTCAGCTCCGCACCCACCGGCAGGGCGGCCCACGTCTCCTGCGCGGCCCGCAGCGCCGCGACCGCCCGGCGGACCGCGACCTTGTCGGCGCCGTTCAACGGGTCGGCGCCCTGCTGCGCCGCGAGCCGGTCGAGGTCCGCGTCCGGCACGGCGGCGGCCCGCTCGACGAACCCGCCGATGAGCTCGGCGCGCTGCAGCCGGTCACGGTTGGCCCGGATCAGCTCCGCCGACCGCTCGGCGGCGTGCGGCGGCCGGCGCCCCGACACGTGCGTCATGCTGCGGAACACGACGCCGCCGGCGATCGCGCCCCAGATGCCGTCGGACATGCCGAGGGCGTCCTCGACGGTGAAGTGGACCAGGTCGTGCGGGGCGTGGGCGGTCACCGGACCGGCGTGCATCCGGTAGACCACGCCGTCGTCGCGCTGGATCAGCACGTCGGCCCATTGATGGTCCGGCAACCGGTGGAAGGTGACTCGCATCGCTCCACCATCCACCGCGGCGACCGCCCGCTCAACCGATTTCACCGGTACGAAACGAGGATCCAGCAGCATGGAGCCATGGTCGACGAACGGGCCCAGCTCGAGGTCAAGACGCTCGGCGAGAGCCGCATCGACTCGCCCCTGGCCGCGCTGCTGCGCACCGGGCGCACCACCCAGCACTACGTCGACGAGTCCGACCGGGTGCTGCTCGACGACACGGTCGCGCTCGTCGCGGCCCGGGGCGTGCCCGTCGACGAGCTGCCCGGCTTCGAGCCCGGCGGCCCCCGCCGCAAGATCTTCTTCGACCCGTCGAAGACCCGCGTCGGGATCGTCACCTGCGGCGGGCTGTGCCCCGGGCTCAACGACGTCATCCGTGCCCTGGTCCTGGAGCTGACCAACCACTACGGGGTGCGGCGCATCTTCGGCTTCCGCAACGGGTACCAGGGCATGACCGCCCGCTACGGCCGGGAGGTCGTCGACCTCGACGCGGAGGTGGTCGCCGGCATCAACGAGTACGGCGGCACGATCCTCGGCACGTCGCGCGGCAACCAGGACCCGAACGAGATCGTCGACTGCCTGGAGCAGCTGTCGGTCAACGTCCTGTTCGTCATCGGCGGCGACGGCTCCATGCGCGGCGCGCTGAAGATCGCCGAGGTCGTCGCCGAGCGGGGGCGGCGCATCGCCGTCGTCGGGGTGCCCAAGACGATCGACAACGACATCCCGTACATCGAGCGCTCCTTCGGCTTCCAGACCGCCTTCGCCAAGGCGACGGAGGCGATCCGGGCCGCGCACGTCGAGGCGACCGCGTTCCCGAACGGCATCGGCCTGGTGCAGCTGATGGGCCGGCACTCCGGGTTCATCGCCTGCTACGCGGCCCTGGCCAACAACGACGCCGACTACGTGCTCATCCCGGAGGTGCCGTTCTCCCTCGACGGCCCCGGCGGCTTCCTGGCGCACCTGCGCGCCCGCGTGGTCGAGCGCGGCCACGCGATGATCGTCGTGGCCGAGGGCGCGGGGCAGGAGTACCTGCTGGACTCCGCCACCACGCTGGACGCCTCCGGCAACGTGCGCCTGCAGGACTTCGGCCGCTACCTGCGCCACCGCATCGCCGACGACTTCGCCGCCGCCGGCGTCGAGGCCAACCTCAAGTACATCGACCCGAGCTACACCATTCGCAGCGTGCCGGCGAACCCGTACGACAGCGTCTACTGCATCCGGCTCGCGCACGCCGCGGTGCACGCCGCCATGGCCGGGCGCACGGAGATGGTCGTCGGGCGCTGGCGGGGGCGCTTCGTGCACGTGCCGATCGCCCTGGCGATCAGCTCCCGCAACCTCGTCGACCCCGGCGGCGACCTGTGGATGTCGGTGCTGGAGGCGACCGGCCAGCCGCCGGTGTTCGCCTAGGATCGCGGGCAAAATCTTCGCGGAGGTCCCAACCTTCCGGCGGGAGTTGTCGTCTTGGCTGGTATGGCTCCCACAGGTCAGCCGCTCGCCGCTGACTTCGACGCGTTCGTCCGGACGCGAACACCCGCGCTGCTGCGCTCGGCGTACCTGCTGACCGGTGATCAGCACCTCGCCGAGGATCTCGTGCAGAGCGCCCTCGGGCTCACCCACCGCGCCTGGCGGCGGCTGCACGCGGAGGGCAACGCCGAGGCGTACGTGCGCAAGACGATGTATCACCTGCAGGTCTCGCGATGGCGGCGCCGGCGGGTCGCCGAGGCGTTCCCCGGCGAGCTGCCCGACCGGGCCGGCGCGGGACCCGACCATGCCGAGCACACGGCGCTACGGCTGTCGCTGCGCAGCGCGCTGTCGCGGCTGACCGCCAAACAGCGGGCCGTCGTCGTGCTGCGCTTCTTCGACGACCTCACCGAGGCGCAGGCCGCCGAGGTCCTCGGCGTGAGCGTCGGCACCGTCAAGAGCCAGACCGCCAAGGCCCTGGAGCGGTTGCGGATCCTCGCGCCGGAGCTCGCCGGCGCCGGCGTGAACGGAGATGCCCGATGAGCGAGATCGACCACCTGCGCCGGGCGCTGGACGACATCGCCGGCGAGGTCGCCCCCGTCGACCTGCGTGACCGGGCTCTCACCGAGTCGCGGCGCATCCGGAACCGGCGCGTCGGCGCCACCGCGCTGGCCGGGGTCGCCGTCCTCGCCGTGGCGCTGGGCACCACCGCCGTGCGCGGCGACGACCGGGCGCCGACGCCGGAGGCGAGCCCGCCGCCGGCCGTGGCCTCGCCCACGACCCTGCCGAGCGAGGTCGCGTACCGGGGGCCGGACCTGGGCCCGTTCGCCTCGGGCACCATCACGGTGCCGAGCTGGGGCGCGACCCTGGACGCCACCTGCACCAAGGGCAAGGTCACGCTGGAGAGCGGGCAGGGGGTCAGCGGTACGCGCCGGCCCGTGAACGTTCTCGGTTACGCCACCACCGACGTCGACCACGACGACATCGGCGACTACGTCGCGTATCTGCGCTGCGGTGAGGGCCCGGAGTCCGGCGGCGGCCAGATCGTCGCGTACCGCCGGCTCCCGTCCGACCCGTCCGAGCTGCAGCCGATCGGCCAGGTCATCGGCCCGCAGGACGGCTTCGCGATGATGGACCACCTGCAGGCCCGCGACGGCGGCCGGATCGCGGTGCTGGTCTCCGAGCAGTACTCCGACGCCGGCCAGAACGCGGTCCCGAACCAGTGGCGCACGTACGCCTTGCAGGACGGCCGCTTCCGCCAGGTCGACGGCCCCACCACGTTCCCGGCCGACGCGCCGTCGTCGCGCCTGACCGTCACCGCGTCGGCGCTGACCTTCCACTTGCAGGGCCGCGCCTTCACCGGCTCGACGACGGTCACGGTGCGCAACGACGGCAACGTCCCGGTCGCCCGCCTGGAGCTCCTGCTCATCCTGCCCGAGGGGGTCCGCCCGGCGGGCGACGGCTGGCAGTCCTGCGCGGTGCGCCCGGACCCGGGGCACAACGCGGTGGTCTGCGAGCTGGACGGCCCGGGCGCCGGGGCGACGGTCGCGTACCCGCTGACGTTCTTCGCCGCGCGGCGCCCGGCGCCGGTCGACGACCCGGTCAACCTCGGCAACCACTACGTGGCGATCCGGCAACTGACCCCGTACGACGGCCAGGTCGTCATCGAGCACCCGGAGGCGGTCATCCCGGTCACGGTGCCCTGATGTCGCCTTCGCGGTGATCGTCTAGGACCGGCTCGCCAGGTCGTCGAGGATGGCGGCCGTCGCCGTGGCGCCGAACCGGGTCACGCCGACGGCCGCCATGGCGAGGAGGATGTCGAGGGTCCGCACGCCGCCGGCCGCCTTGATCTTCACCTTCGGCGAGACGGCGGCGCGCATCAGCCGCAGGTCCTCCATCGTGGCGCCGCCCGGCGCGAAGCCGGTGGACGTCTTCACGTAGTGCGCGCCGGCGCGCTCGGCGGCCTCGCAGCCGGCGACCTTCTCCGCGTCGGTGAGGTACGCGTTCTCCAGGATTACCTTCACCGTCGCGCCGTCCACCGCATCGACGACCGCGCGGATGTCGGCCTCGACCGTGGTGAGGTCGCCGGAGCGCAGCCGGCCGATGTTGAGCACCATGTCGATCTCGGCGGCGCCGTCGGCGACCGCGCGCCGCGCCTCAGCGACCTTCGTCGCGGTGGTGGCGTCGCCGTGCGGGAACCCGGCGACGGTGCCGACGAGCACGCCGGTCCCCCGCAGCAGCGCCGCCGCCTCCGGCACGTCGCACGGGCGGACGCACACCGAGGCCACGTCGTAGCGGGCGGCGAGCGCACAGCCGGCGCGCACCTCGTCGAGCGTCAGCTCCGGCCGGAGCAGCGAGTGGTCGATCGTCTTTGCCACGTTCTCCATGCACCCCAGTCTAGTTGTCTATACAGCTTCGTGTGTACCGTCGGATCCCGTGACCGACTTCACGCCGCACTACCACCGCATCGAGCAGGCGCTGCGGGCGCTGGTCGCCCGCTCGGCGCCGCACGACCCGCTGCCGTCGGAGCCGGAGCTGGCGCGCGAGCACGGGGTCAGCCGGATGACCGCCCGGGCCGCCGTCACCAACCTGGTGAGCGCGGGGCTGGCGTACCGCTCCCCCGGCCGCGGCACGTTCGTCGCCGTGCCCGCCGCGCCGCGCCGCGCCGACAACCTCGTGCGCTTCAGCGAGGAGATGCGCCGGCAGGGCAGGACCCCGTCGTCGCTGGTGGTGGACGCGTCGGTGCGGCCGGCGACGGAGGCCGAGACCGCCCGGCTGCGGCTGCCCACGGGCGTCGACGTCGTTGCCGTGTCGCGGGTACGGCTCGCCGACGGCACCCCCGTCGCCGTCGAACGGGCCGTCTTCCCGGGCGCGCTCGCCGCGGTGCTGGAGGCCGACCTGGCCGGCGGCTCGCTGCACGCCGCCGTCACCGCGCTCGGCCGCACCCCCACCCGCGGCACCGCGACGCTGACCGCGGCCGCCGCGACCCGCACCGACGCCCGGCTGCTGTCGGTCCGCGCGGGCGCGCCCCTGCTGGTCGAGCGGCGGCTCATCCTCGACGCCGCCGACGTGCCGCTGGAGCTGACCGAGTCGCGGTACGCCGGCGAGCGGTACCACCTGGACGTCGCCTTCGGCGTCGGGGCGGCGGAAAATGTCGGTGGGTCTGGTTAGTGTGTCGGCCGTGACAGCAGTGGCGATGGTGGTGCCGGGCTCGTGGCGGCGCAGCATTTATCCCCGGCGCGGCGGCATCCAGGTCCCATGGGTCCCGGTGACCGGCAACGTGCCCGACTGGTCGGTGACCCGCACGGTGCTGTCCGACCCGGGCGCCGACGCCGACGTCACCGCCGCGGGGCTGGCCACGCTCGACGGCACTCCGACCCCGTTGGGCGTCGCGGCCGTCGGCACGGTCCTGCTGCGCGACACCAGCCTGCCGCGCTTCAACCGGCAGGCCGTCGCCGACGGCTGGATCACCCGCTTCGGACTGCCGTTCGCCGCGGCCGCGGCGGTCGAGGCGAGCGACCTCATGGTGAGCCGCCGCGGCTGCCCGGTCCGGCGCGGCCCGGAGCCCGTCCCCGACGGCGAATGCGGCGAGCGGTATTGCGCAGGGCACCTGTCGATCCGGCGGCTGAGCGTCGCGCCGAACGACCGCGGCTCGGTGGTCGCCTTGGACACCGTGCTGGCCAGGGTGCGCACGGCGGTCGCGGCCGCCCCCGACGACGTCCACGCCGCCGTCGTCGAGGCGCTGCTGCCCTATCGCACCGGCTCGCTGCGGCGGCGGATCGTGACGTCGTTCCTCGACCCGGCGCAGACCCGCTGGGTCGACGCCGACGCCGCCGAGGTCGCCCGCCAGCGCAGGGATCGCCAGGACGCAGAGCTGCTCATGGCGGCGGCGCACACCGCGACGCAGGCGGCGCTGATCCGGCCGTGGATCGAGGACTATGGCGGCTGGTGGTCGCTGAGCAGCACGATCATGGTGCACACGCTCGCGGAGGGCCTCGGCGACGGCCTGCTCGACATCTTTGACCGCTGGCGCGAGCGGGGCTATGGCTCGGCCGCGCACCGGCGCTCGCTGCTGGCCACGCTCGCGGCGATCCCGACCGACCGGGCGTTCGAGGAGCTGCTGCGTGGCCTCGACGTCAAGGGCGCGCAGGAGGCGATCGAGACCGCGGCCGGGCGGTTCCCCGAGCGGGCGATGCGGCTGCTGGCCGCGTCCGCCGACCGGCCGAGGGTGGCCGAGCTGCTGCGGCGGCACGTGGCCCGGCATCCCGAGCTGGCGCCCGAAGGCGCCGCGGCCTCCCCCGCCGAAGGTCCGGCCGGGACCGGGCCCCTGCCGGCCGTGCTGGTGACACCGCCGTGGACGGTCCGGCGCAAGGCGGTGAAGCCGGTCGTGCTCGCGGACCTGCGGTGCACCGACGAGCCGGCCGTCGCCTGGCCGGCGGGCGAGCGGGAGCGGCTGCTGTCCTGGCACCGCACCCTGTCGCCCATGCATGACCCGCGGGAGCTCGCCAGGCAGGTGCACGACGGCACGATCGACGACTGGGTCGCCACCGACCTGCTCGAGGACGGTCCCGAGGAGGTCGTGCTGCCGCTGCTGCCGGTGTGGAATCCGCACCGGCTGACCGGCGTGCACTACTGGCTGCCCAGGATCGCCGCGCGGTTCGGTCTCCCGGCGCTGCCCCTCGTGCTGCGCATCGCCCGCCGCAGCCCGCTGGACGGCGGGCCGCACCTGCTGCCGTTCACCGCGCCGGAGGTGGCGCTGCTGGTCGCCGACTGGCTCGGCCGGCTGAAGGCGGCCCGCACGATCGCGCTCGACTGGCTGCGCCGGCATCCCGCCGCCGCGGCGCGGGCGCTCGTCCCGGCCGCCCTGGCCAAGCCGGGGGTGGGCCGCCGGCACGCCGGGCAGGCCCTGCTCGCGCTGGCCGCCGCCGGCCACCGCGACCCGGTCCTCGCCGCGGCCGACGCCTACGGGCCGGCCGCCGGCGCGGCGATCCGCGACCTGCTCGACACCGACCCGCTCGACGTCCTGCCGCCCCGCATCCCGGCCGCGCCGGTCTGGGCCGACCCGGTCATCCTGCCCCCGGTCCGGCTGCGCGACTCCACCGACGTCCTGCCGGCCGACGCCGTCCGGCACCTGGTCACGATGCTCATGCTGTCCAAGCCCGGCGACCCCTATGCCGGGATCGCCCTGGTCCGGGCCGCCTGCGAGCCGTCCGACCTGGCCCGCTTCGCGTGGGCGCTGCTGCAGCGGTGGGAGGCCGCCGACGCGCCACCGGCGGGCAGCTGGGCCCTCGACGCGCAGGCCGTGCTCGGCGACGACGAGACCGCCGCCATGCTGGCCGCGGCGGTGCGGGTGTGGCCGTATGAGGGAGCCCACCAGCGCGCCGCCGCGGGCCTCGACGTGCTCGCCCAGCTCGGCACCGACGCCGCCCTGATCCAGCTGCAGGACATCGCCGCGAAGATGAAGGCGAAGGCGGTCAGGGCCCGCGCCGAGTCGAAGCTGCGCGAGGTGGCCGAGGCCTTGGAGCTGACCGCGGACCAGCTCGCCGACCGTCTCGTGCCGCACCTCGACCTGGCCCCGGACGCGACCACCACCCTCGACTACGGCCCGCGCCGGTTCACGGTCGGCTTCGACGAGCAGCTGAAGCCGTATGTGCTCGACGAGACCGGCGCCCGGCGCAAGGACCTGCCGGACCCGGCGGCGAGCGACGACGCCCGCCTCGCGCCGGCCGCGCAGCGACGCTTCACCGACATGAAAAAGGTCGTGCGGAAGGTCTCGACGGAGCAGGTGGCGCGCCTGGAGCGGGCGATGGCGACGGGGCGGCAGTGGACGGGCGCCGAGTTCCGCCGGACGTTCCTGCGGCATCCGCTGCTGTGGCCGATCGCCCGCCGTGTGGTGTGGCTGGTCGCTCCCCCGCCCGGCGAGGCCGGCCCCGCCGGCGCCGGTCCTGTCGGCGGCGGTTCTGTCGGCGGTGGTCCTGTCGGCGGCGGTCTTGACGGCGGCGGTCCTGTCGGCGGCGCTGGTGCTGGCGGGGTCGGTGTTGCCGTGCGGCTGGCGGAGGACCGGACGCTGGCCGGAGTCGACGACCAGCCGGTCGCGCTCGCCGACGACGCGGTCGTGTCGGTGGCGCATCCCGTGCACCTCGACGTGCCGGCCTGGTCCGAGGTGTTCGCCGACTACGAGATCCTGCAACCGTTCCGGCAGCTCGCCCGCGACGTGCACCGCTTCACGGCGCAGGAGGCGGCCGCGACGCGGCTGGAGCGGTTCGACGGGCGGAAGGCGCTCACCGTGAAGCTCCTCGCCCTGGAGCGGCGCGGCTGGCAGCGGTCCGGCCAGGAGGGCGGCCACCAGAGTCGGGTCGAGCGTGACCTGCCCGGCGGTGCGCTGCTGATCGTCGACCTCGACCCGGGCATCGCGATGGGCGTGCCGACACAGTATCCCGAGCAGGTCTTCGACGACGTCTGGATCTGCCCGGCCGGCGGCAACCAGTGGACCCGCCAGCACGCCGTGCCGTTCTCGACGCTCGACCCGGCCACGGCGTCCGAGCTGCTCCGCGACCTCGGCTCGTGCTTCTGACCAGACCCGCCAGACCCGCCAGACCCACAGACCCCCAGACCCGCCAGACCCGCCGGACCGGCGGGCTCCACGGCGATGCGGGACCGGCGGCGGGAATCGGGTTGCCGGGAGACGGCGGCGGGGGCGATCGTCCATCGTGGAGGTGGGCGATGACCGCCATGCGTGAGATCCGGGCGAGCTACGACGCGGCCACCATCGTGGTGTACCAGGCGTATCCGACCGCGGTGGCCGATGCGGCACTCGCCGCCGGGACGTTCGTGGCGCCGTTCTCGTTCACCAGGATGACCTGGATCAAGCCGTCGCTGCTGTGGCTCATGCACCGCAGCAACTGGGGCCGCAAGTCCGGGCAGGAGCGGATCCTGGCGGTGCGGATCACCCGCGACGGCTGGCACCGGGCGCTGTCGGAGGCGGTGCCGACCAGCGACCCGGCCCTCGCGCAGGCCCGGGTCCACGTGCAGTGGGACCCGGAGCGCTCCCTGCGCGGCGCCGCCCTCAACCACTACAGCATCCAGGTGGGGATCGGCCGGGACCTGATCCGGCAGTACGCCACCGAATGGGTCGTCGGCCTGACCGACCTCACGCCGACCGTGCGGAAGATCGCCGGCCTCGTGCAGACCGGCCGCGCCGCCGAGGCGCAGCGGCTCCTGCCCGCGGAGCGGCCGTTCCCAGTCGACCCGGCCGTCGCCCGCCGCATCAACGCGACGTGACGGGCTGATCGCCGTCGGCGCGTTGCGGCGGGTTGGGACGATCGTCGGATGCTGTTCGCGGTGCTGGTGGTGGTCGGTGTAGGGGTGGTGCACTGGTACGTCTGGGTGCGGGTCGTCCGGGACACGAGCACCGGCCGGCGGGTCCGCCGCGCCGGGGCGTGGGTGGTGGCGGCGCTCGGGGTGCTCGCGGCGGTGACGGCGGTCGGCAACCGGGCGTTGCCGCGCCGGTACGAGCCGGTCCTCGAACGGATCGTCGGCTGGCCCGGGTACGTGTGGCTGGCCGTGCTCGCCTATCTCGTGCTGGCGCTCGTCGTCCTGGAACTGCCGCGGTGGGCGGCCCGGGTCGTGCTGCTGAGCAGGCCGGTCGAGCACAGCGCCGCACCGGCGGGCGCCGCGCCGAGCAGCACGGCACCGGGCGGCACCGCACCGGGCGGGGCGATCACCGCGGCCGACGGCGGTGTCGATCGGCAGCGGCGGCTGCTGATCGCGCGGGGCGCGGCCATCATGGCCGGGCTCGCCGCGACCGGGGTCACCGCCGCCGGGATGGCCAGCGCCCTCGGGCCGCCCGCGACGCGGCGGGTGCGTGTCCCACTGGCGAAGCTGCCCCGCGGCATGGACGGGACCAGGATCGCGCTGGTGTCGGACGTGCACCTCGGGGCGCTGCTCGGACGGGCGCACACGGAGCGGGTCGTGGCCGCCGTCAACGCGCTCGACGCCGACATCGTGGCCGTGGTGGGCGACCTCGTCGACGGCACGGTCGGCGACCTCGGCACGGCGGCGGAGCCGCTGCGGGGGCTGCGCAGCCGGCGGGGGGCGTACTTCGTGACGGGCAACCACGAGTACTTCTCCGGGCACGAGGACTGGATCGGGCACGTCGGCGGGCTCGGGCTGCGGGTGCTGCGCAACGCCCGGGTCGAGGTCGACGGGCTGGACCTGGCCGGGGTGAACGACGCGACCGGCGGCAGCGTCGGCGACCCGCCCGACTACGACCTGGCCCTCGGCGGGCGGGATCCGGGGCGGCCGGTGGTGCTGCTGGCGCACCAGCCGGTCCAGGCGCACGAGGCCGCGAAGCGGGGCGTCGACCTGCAGCTGTCCGGGCACACGCACGGCGGGCAGCTGTGGCCGTTCCACTACGTGACCCGGGCGTCCCAGCCAGTGACCACGGGACTGGGGCAGGTGGACGGGATGCCGGTGTACGTGACCAACGGCGCCGGGTTCTGGGGGCCGCCGGTGCGGGTCGGCGCAGCGCCGGACGTGACGCTGGTCGAGCTCCGAGCCCCGTGAGCGCACAGTGAGGCGGCCGTCACGTGGACAGGCGACGCGGATGAGCTACGATGGCGGCGTGATGCAGGGTTATCGGCGTTTTACCGTGGCTCCGGGTGGAGCCGGCGGTCGTTTGCGCTGACCTAATCACCCGGAGCCAGCAAGGGCAGAGACCAACGTCTCTGCCCTTTGTCGTGTCACACGGCGGGCTGGACCACCGGACCCGCCTCTACCTGGGAGAAGAGACGGCGATGAACACCAGCAATCTGCGCGTCACGGGGTACCGGCCGCTTGTCACGCCGCGGGAGCTGCAGGCCGAGCTACCGATGGACGATGCCCGCGCCGAGGTCGTGCGACGATCGCGGGACGAGGTCCACGCGATCGTGACCGGCGCCGACGACCGGCTGCTCGTGGTGGTCGGGCCGTGTTCGGTGCACGATCCGGTCGCCGCCGTCGACTACGCGCGCCGGCTCGCGGCGGCCGCCGCCGAGCACGAGGCCGACCTGTGCGTCGTGATGCGGGTGTACTTCGAGAAGCCACGCACCACGGTCGGCTGGAAGGGCCTCATCAACGACCCGGGGCTCGACGAGACGTTCGACGTGCCGACGGGGCTGCGGCTGGCCCGCCGGCTGCTGCTGGACGTGCTCGGGTTGGGGCTGCCGGTCGGCTGCGAGTTCCTGGAGCCGACCAGCCCGCAGTACATCGCCGACGCCGTGTCGTGGGGCGCGATCGGCGCGCGGACCCCGGAGAGCCAGGTGCACCGGCAGCTCGCGTCGGGCCTGTCGATGCCGGTCGGGTTCAAGAACGCCACCGACGGCGACGTGCAGGTGGCCATCGACGGCTGCACCACCGCCGCCAGCCGGCACGTGTTCTTCGGCGTCGACGAGGACGGCCGGGCCGCAGTCGTGGAGACCACCGGCAACCCGGACTGCCACATCATCCTGCGCGGTGCCCGTTCGGGTCCGAACTACGGGCCGGAGGGGGTCGGTGACGCCCTCGCCCGGCTGGAGAAGGCCGGCCTGCCGCAGCGGCTCGTGGTCGACGCCAGCCACGGCAACAGCGGCAAGGACCACGTCCGCCAGGCGACGGTGACGCGGGAGATCGCCGCGCAGATCGCGGCCGGGCAGGACGGCATCGCCGGCGTCATGCTGGAGAGCTTCCTCGTCGAGGGTCGCCAGGATCTCGGCGGCGAGCTGACCTACGGCAAGAGCGTCACCGACGCGTGCATGTCGTGGGACACCACCGAGACGCTGCTGGCCGACCTGGCCGCCGCCGTCCGCGCCCGCCGGGGCTGACCGCACGGCCCGGTGGGTCGCCAAGACAGGATCGGCGATCCACCGGGCCGCGCGGCGCCGCTCAGAGGCACAGCGCGACGCCGCTCAGAGGCACAGCGCGACGCCGCTCAGAGGCACAGCGCGACGCCGCTCAGAGGCACAGCGCGACGCCGCTCAGAGGCGCAGCGCGACGCCGCTCAGAGGCGCAGGGAGCGGCCGGCCCATCGGGCGCGCAGCCACCGGTCGTGGCTGGCGACCACGGTCGCGCCAGGGCCGGTGCCGAGCGCCTCCTCCAGCTCGTCCGCCAGGCGCGGCGACAGGTGGTTGGTCGGCTCGTCCAGCAGCAGCAGCTCCGGCGGGTTCGCGACCAGCAGCGCCAGCCCGAGCCGCCGCCGCTGCCCCACCGACAGCTCCCCCACCGGCCGGGCCAGGTCCCGCGGCGCCAGCAGGCCCAGCGACCGCAGGGGCACCGCCTCGGCGCGGTCGGGGCCGAGGGTTTGCTCGTACGTGGCGGCGACCGTCAGGTCGGGCCGGTCGAACACGGTGTCCTGGGCGAGCAGCCCCACGGTGAGGCCGCGGCGCCGCTGGACGGTGCCGGTCGCGGCCAGCCGTCCGGCG
Source organism: Dactylosporangium aurantiacum (assembly GCF_000716715.1). Taxonomy (GTDB): domain Bacteria; phylum Actinomycetota; class Actinomycetes; order Mycobacteriales; family Micromonosporaceae; genus Dactylosporangium; species Dactylosporangium aurantiacum. The sequence continues at coordinate 37,690 of NZ_JNYJ01000031.1, forward strand.
AGGACCGCGAGCAGGGTCGACTTGCCCGCGCCGTTGGCGCCGGTGACCAGCAGGCGGTCGGTGGCGGCGAGATCGAGCAACGGCAGCGTGAGCCGGCCCGGCACCGACACGTCGCGCAGCGACACCAGCAGGCCGTCCACGGCGGACGGGGCCGCGGCCAGGGCGGCGGCGTTGAAGCGCAGCGGCGCCGGGGGCTTGCGGACCTGGGTGCGGGTGAGGTCGTCGAGGCGCCGGGTCGCGTTGCGCACGCGGCGGGAGATCTGCTGCTGGACCCGTCCGGCGGTGTGCCCGTACCCCATCTTCTCGCTGTCGCGGCGTTCCCGGCCCGGCGCCACCTGGTGGGCGGTGACGGCGACCGCGCGGCGCAGGTCGTGCAGCTCCTCCTGCTCCTCCTCGAAGCGGCGCTGCCAGCGTTCCCGTTCGGCGCGCTTGGCCGCCTGGTAGTCGGTGTAGTTGCCGCCGTACCTGGTGGGGCCGTCGACGGCGGGGTCGAGGTCGACGAGGTCGGTGCAGACGGCGTCGAGGAAGGCACGGTCGTGGCTGGCCAGGACGACGGCGCCGGGCAGGTCGCGCAGCTGCGCCTCCAGGAACGCGGCCGCGTCGTCGTCGAGGTGGTTGGTCGGCTCGTCCAGCAGCAGCGCGGACGGGCGGCGGATGAGCAGCGCGGCGAGCGCGAGCCGGCCCCGCTGCCCGCCGGAGAGCGTGCCGAGGGTGCGCTCGTGCGCGACACCGCCGAGGCCGAGGCCGTCCAGGACGAGCCCGGCGCGCCGGTCGGCGTCCCACGCGTCGTGCAGTTGGGCGCGTTCGAGCCGCTCGCCGTACTCCGCGAGGCTCAGCGCGTCGGGCGACTCGAGCGCGGCGACATCCTCGCGGGCCTCGCGCAGGGCGTCGTCGATGACGTCGGCGACGGTGGCACCCGCGTCGAACGGCATCTCCTGATGCAGGTACCCGAGGTCGGCCGGCCGCTCGACGGTCCCGGTCTCCGGCTCGTCGACGCCGGCGAGCAGCCGCAGCAGCGTGGACTTGCCGGCGCCGTTCTCGCCGATCAGGCCGATGCGGTGGCCGGGTGCGGCGGTGAGGGACACGCCGTCGAGCACCCGGCGGGTGCCGAACGTGCGGACGAGGTCATGCGCGAGCAAAGGGGAAAAGGACATGCGGACACCACCGGCAAGGAACGTCGGAAACCCGCCGGGCGATGGCCTCGGGCGCGGGTCGGGAAGGTGTCAGCGGATCACATCCCCACCAACGTACCTCACCGCGGCGGCTCAGGACAGCATGGCGTCGGCCACAGCCCGCCGCGCGGCGTTGTTGTTGCCCCAGGTGGCGTCGGGGTGCACGCGGTTGGTGAGCAGGACGAGCACGATGCGGCGGGCCGGGTCGCACAGCATCGACGTGCCGGTGAAGCCGGTGTGGCCGTACGCGCCGCGCCCGGCCAGCCGCCCCATGTACCAGGCCTGGTCGACGTCGACGCCGAGGCCGTGCGCGGCGGCCGGGCCGAACCGCGCGTTGGCGTCCGCCCGCATGAGGTCCACTGTGGATGGTCGCAGCAGCGGGCCGCCGCCGGCGAGCAGCGCGCCGGCGAACGCCGCGACGTCCGCCGCGGTGCCGAACAGCCCGGCGTGGCCGCTGACACCGCCGAACGCGGCCGCCGACGGGTCGTGCACGGTGCCCCGCAGGCCGCCCTCGGTGGCCGCGACCGGCAGCGACGGCGGCGGCCGGAAGCCGGTGCGGGCCAGGCCGAGCGGCCCGGCGATCTGCCGGCGGACCAGCAGGTCCAGCGGCTCGCCGGCGAGCCGGGCGACGATCTCGCCGAGGGCGATGAAGTTCTGGTCCGCGTACAGGTAGCCGCCGCCGGGCGGCCCGACCGGCGGCTCGCGCAGCACGTGCTCGACGCGTTCGGCGGCGGTGGCACCGACCAGCGGCACGTCCCTGGACAGCCCTGACGTGTGGGTGAGCAGCATCCGTACGGTGATCGCCGGCTTGTCCACAAAGGACGGCAGGTGGTTCGCGGCCGGGGCGTCCAGGGCCAGCGCGCCTTGCTCGACCAGGCGCAGCGCCAGCACGGCGGTGAACGTCTTGGTCAGCGACGCGAGGTCGTAGAGGGTGTCCGTGGTCGCCGGGATCCGTTGCTCCGCCGGCAGTTCGGCCTTGGCGGCGTCGTACCGGACGGCGTCACCGAAGGCGAAGTGCGCGACCACGGCACCGTCGACGGCGGCGAAGAGCACGCCACCGGGGAACATCGGGTGCACGGGGCTCGGCGCGAGGTACCGGGTGACGGCGGCGCGCAGCCGGTCGGCCCGCGACCGCCCCGACCGCCACGGCGCCGGGGTGGCCACCGGCAGCGTCCACGGCGACACCGGTGACGGCGACGGTGAGGGCGCGGACGGCACGGACGGTGCGGCGGGCGCGGCGGAGCAGCCGGCGAGCAGGCCCCCGCCGAGCAGGCCGAGCCGGCTCAGCAGGCCCCGGCGGTTCACTCCCGCGGGGACCGCACGGCCTCGTACAGCGCGGCCATGTCGTCCTCGGCGAACCCGCGCTCGGCGGCGGTGGCCAGCAGCGCCGCGGCCGCGTCCACGACCGACCGGTCGACGCCGACCGAGGTGGCGAGGTCGCCGATCAGCGCGGCGTCCTTGGCCGCGCCGCTGACCGGGAACGCGACCGGGTACGAACGCTCCATCATGGACGGTGCCTTCGCGTGCAGGTACGGCATGTCGAGCGCGCCGCCGGAGACCAGCTGCAGGAACAGCTTCGGGTCGACGCCGAGGCCGTCGGCGAGCGCGACGCTCTGCGCCAGCCCGGCCATGCTGGTCAGCACCCAGCTGTTGACCACGAGCTTGACGCGGCTGCCGGCGCCGGCCTCGCCGAGCCAGGTGACCTTCGCCGCGATCGGCGCGCACAGCGCCTCGACCCGCTCGCGGACGTCGGCGGGGCCGGACGCGAGCACGTTGAGCTTGCCCTGCTCGGCGGGCTGACGGGTACCGAGGACGGGCGCGTCGACGTACACCAGGCCGAGCTTCGCGGCGACGGCGGCGAGGTCGTCGGCGCCGGGCACACCGACGGTGCTCAGCTGCAGCCACAGGGTGCCGGGCGCGGGTGCGGCCGCGGTGACGACGGTCTCGACGGACGCCGCGTCGAACAGGACGGTCACCACGACGTCGGCACCCTCGACGCAGGCGGCCGGCGTGTCGCAGACGACGGCGCCGTCGGGGGCCAGGGCCTCGGCGCTCTCGGCGGTGCGGTTCCACACCCGCACGGTCTCGCCGGCGCGCAGCCAGTTGCGGGCGACGGCCGCGCCCATGATCCCGGTCCCCAGCACCGCCAGTGTCATCCCGCCGCCCCCTTCACACGCGCGCCTCCGAACGAGGCCGCCGCCTCGATCGTCGCACCACGGCGCCGCGGCCGCTCGGCTGGGGCCCGGGTCCCGAAGCTGGACGGCGCCGCCTCCAGCAGCGGCAACGCGAGCTGCGCAGGCCCGCGTCGGCGGCGCGGTCCAGCAGGTCCGGCCGCAGGATCGAGGCGACGGTCCCAGCCGCCGGCCAGACCCGGCCCATGCCGCGCACCCCGTCGGACTGCGCGGCGGCAACGCGCCGGTTGTCAGCTCGTAGCCGCGCCACGCCGAGGCGGCGCGCACCTGGATCACCACCAGGTCGGGCAGCCCGGTGAGACGGGTGGCCGAGGGCGGAAGGTGGGGGCGGGCGGGTGTGCGAGTTGTGCAGATGTCGTGCGCGGGCCGCCGGGACCGGGCGCCGTCGTAGGCTGGCCCGGTGAAGACCTTCCCGCTCGGCGAGCGCACCGTCCACCGCATCGGGTTCGGGGCGATGCAGCTGCCCGGCCGGGGTGCCTTCGGGCCGCCCCGGGACCGGGCCGAGGCCCTGGCCGTGGTGCGGCGCGCGGTCGAGCTCGGCGTCAACCACATCGACACCGCGCAGTACTACGGCCCCGACGTGGCCAACGAGCTGCTGCGCACCGCGCTGCACCCGTACGACTCCCGGCTCGTGCTGGTGAGCAAGGTCGGCGCGAAGCGCGACGAGCGGGGCGGCTGGCTGCCGGCGCAGCGGCCCGAGCAGCTGCGCTCGGGCGTGCTGGACAACCTGCGGTCGCTGGACGTGGAGCGGCTGGACGTGGTGAATCTGCGGGTGACCGGCGCCGACGGCGACGTCGACTTCGACGCGCAGCTGGACGCGATGATCGCGCTGCGCGACGAGGGGCTGATCGGCGCGGTCGGGCTCAGCAACGTGACCCTCGCGCAGCTGGAGCACGCCCTGACCCGCACCCCGGTCGCGTGCGTGCAGAACCCGTACAACCTGGTCGACCGCGGCGGCGAGGACGTGCTGCGGGCCTGCACCGACCGCGGGATCGCGTTCGTGCCGTTCTTCCCGCTCGGCGCCGCGTTCGGCCGCGAACGGGTCCTCGGGCACCCGGCGGTGAAGGCGACCGCGCACCGGCTGGACGTCACCCCGGCGCAGGTCGCACTGGCGTGGATCCTGGCGGTCGCGCCGAACACGCTGCTCATCCCGGGCACCGCGTCGCTGGAGCACCTCGAGGAGAACGTCGCCGCCGGGCACGTCGCCCTGGACGACGAGGCGATGAAGGCGCTCAGCCCAGCATGAGCCGGCGGAAGGTCGCGAACCTCTTGGCGCTGGCCGTGCTGGCCTACCTGGGCCGGGCGCCGATGCACCCCTACGAGCTGTCCAAGACGCTGCGGGCGCACGGCGACGACCGCAGCATCAAGTTCACCCACGGCTCGGTGTACATGGTGGTCGAGCAGCTGGTGAAGGCCGGGCTGATCGCGGAGCAGGAGACCAGCCGGGAGGGGCAGCGCCCCGAGCGCACCGTGTACGGCATCACCCCCGACGGCCGGGCCGAGCTGCAGGAGTGGCTCCGCGACCTGGTGGGCACGCCGCGGCACGAGTATCCGGCGTTCGGCTCGGCGCTGTCGCTGGTCAGCGCCCTGCACCCGGACGTCGTGGTGGAGCTGCTGCGGCAGCGCCTGGTGCTGCTGGAGGAGCAGCGCGCGGCGGCCGCGGCCCTCGCCGAGGCGGCCACGCCGCACCCGTTGTTCCTGGTCGAGGAGGTGTACCGGCAGGGCCTGCTGGAGGCGGAGATCGCGTTCGTGCACCGGTTCATCGAGCAGATCACCGACCCCGCGACGGGGTGGGGACCGATGTGGGCGGCGTACCACGACACCCAATAGTTGACTCTGACTAGTTGACGGCGGATAGTTGGCATCAACCAATCATCGCGTCGGGGGTACGTCATGGGTACAGTCACGTCCGCGATCGTCATCGGCGGCGGCATCGCCGGTCCGGTCGCCGCGCTCGCGCTGCGGAAGGCCGGCATCGCCGTCACCGTCTTCGAGGGGCACGACGGGTTCGCCGACGGCGTCGGCGGGGCGCTCAGCATCGCGCCGAACGGCCGCACCGCCCTCGCCGCGGTCGACGCCGACCACGTCGTCGAGCGGGTCGGCACGCCGATGTCGGGCATGGTCATGCAGAGCTGGACCGGCAAGCGCCTGGCCGAGTTCGGCTCGTTCGACGACCTGCCGCCGATGCAGCTGGTGTGGCGGCACGAGCTGTACCGCGCCCTGTACGACGAGGCCGTCAGCCGGGGCATCCGCATCGCGCACGGCAAGCGCCTCGTCGGCCTGCGCGGGGGCGTGGCGGAGTTCGCCGACGGCAGCACCGCCGAGGCGGACGTCGTCATCGGCGCCGACGGGATCCGCTCCACGGTGCGGCGCCTCATCGACCCGGCCGCGCCGGCGCCCCGGTACGTGGGGCTGCTCGGCTTCGGCGCCCGCTGCTCCGGCGACGGCGTGCCGCCCACCGGCGACAAGATGCACCTGGTCTTCGGCCGCCGCGCCTTCTTCGGCTACCAGGTGACCGGCGGCGGCGACGGCGGCTGGTTCGTCAACCTGCCCTCGCGCGACCCGTCGTACGGCGCCGGCCGCACGCCCGCCGAGTGGCTGCCGGTGCTCGCCGACGCGTTCGCCGGCGACCGGGTGCCGGCCGTGGAGCTGATCCGCCGCACCGACCCCGCCGACCTGGTCGTCACCGGCGGCCTGGAGGACATCCCGTCGGTCCCGGTCTGGCACCGCGACCGCGCCGTGCTCATCGGCGACGCGGCCCACCCGACCTCGCCGAGCTCCGGGCAGGGCGCCTCACTCGCCGCCGAGAGCGCCGTGCAGCTCGCCCTCTGCCTGCGCGACCTGCCCGTGCCGGCGGCCTTCGCCGCGTACGAGCAGCTGCGCCGCGCCCGGGTCGAGCGGGTCATCGCCGCGGCGGCGCGCACCAACAGCGACAAGGCCGCCGGGCCGGTCGCCCGGGTGCTGCGCGACCTGCTGATGCCGACGGCGATGCGGCTGCTGAACAACCCGGAGAAGTGGCGCTGGCAGTTCGACCACCCGATCGACTGGTCGGCCACCGTCACCACCCCGGTGCCCGCCCGGGTCTGAGCGGCCGCTCACGCCCCGGCGGCGCGGACCTGTTCGGCGAGGCGCAGGGTGGGCTCGTCGAACAGGACCAGCCGCACCGGGTCGACCCCGGGCGGCGGGTCCCGCAGCACGGCGAGGGCCTGCCGGACGGCGTCGTCCTTGGGCCACCGGTACACCCCGGACGACAGCAACGGGAAGGCCACCGACCGCGCCCCCAGCTCGGCGGCGACGGCCAGGCTGTTGACGTAGCACTCGCGCAGCGTCGCCGAGCGGTCCTCGGTGGCGCTCCAGACGGGGCCGACCGTGTGGATGACCCAGGTCGCGGGCAGCCGCCCCGCGGTCGTGGCGACCGCCCGGCCCGGCCGCAGCCCCTTGCCCAGGTGCGCGGCCCGCAGCGCGCGGCAGGCGGCCAGGATCTCCGGGCCGCCCTTGCGGTGGATCGCGCCGTCGACCCCGCCGCCGCCGAGCAGCGACGAGTTCGCGGCGTTGACGATCGCGTCGACCCGCTGCTCGGTGATGTCCCCGGCGACCAGCTCCAGCATCCGCAGATGGTGCCACGCGACGCGCTTATCTGCTCCCGAAGGGGATCACCTTCGTGGCGCCGGTGCCGAGGCGCTGCACGACGAGGGTGGCGGTCTCCGGGGTCAGGTTGCGGGCGTCGGCGACGTTCCACGCCTCGCCGGCCGCGTACGTGGCGCCCTGCCAGGTGGGGTGGACCACGGGGATCAGGGCCCTCATCACCGACTCGAACGCCTGCCCGTCGCTGACCCGGTCGAACGTGGTGATCGTGACGACGGTGCCCGCCAGGGAGCAGGTGCCCTGGTCGTGGTACCGGTAGACCGACTCGTCGTGGTCGGTGGACTGGGCGTAGTTGTCGCAGCGCAGGTCGGCGGCGATCGCGGCGGCCGGCTCGCCCAGGTAGGCGGGCCTGCTGAGCGCGGCGGCGACCCGCGGCGCCTGCCAGCCGGCGACACCGGCGGCGACGGCCACGAGCGCGAAGCCCGCGGCGAGCCGCCCGCGGCCGGCCCCGGACCGCGCCGGCCGCGACGCCCCGGCGTACGGGCCGGCGCCCTCCGGCCCGGTTCCCGCCGGCGTAGCCTCCGCCAGTTCGGCCTCCGCCGGCCCGGTCCCTGTCGGCTCGGTCTCGGCCGGCCCGGCCTCCGCCGGCCGAGGCTCCGGTGCGGTGGCGGTCGGGACGGTCTCCAGGGACGCTGCCAACGCGGGCCTCCTGCGGGTACAAGCGCGAAAATTTCTGACATGTCGAATTTAGGGGCAATCGTGGTGCGGAGCTGTCCCCCGGGCAGCCAGAAAGGCCGGCGCTGGGGGCACCGGCCTTTCCGTGTCGGGCGGTCCTACATCGCGGACGCGGGGACGAACGTGTAACCGGCCCCCTGCACGCCCTCGACCGTCTGCCGCAGGTAGCTCAGCGGGACGTACGGGTGGAAGAAGAAGCTCGCCACGCCGTCGCGGACCGCGGTGTTGAGCTGCGCGGAGGCGACGATGTCCGCCGGCAGGTGCGCCGGGTGGTTGTTGAACGGCTCCAGCTCGACGTTGCCGATGTTCTCCGGCACCGTCAGCACCCCGTAGATGTCGCGCACCGTGTACGGGAAGAACTGGCCGAAGATCCGCGAGTTGTCCAGCGCGCCGCCGCGCAGGGCGCCGGAGGTGTACAGGCCACGGTCGTAGCGGGTCTTGAAGGTCGCCGCGACCGCCCGGTTGGCCGCGTCGGAGCCGGCGTAGTGCGGGAACTCGAAGATGGTCGGCGCGGTGAGCCCGGCCGCCTTGAACGCCGCGAACGCCCCGTCGATGCGGCCCTGCGCCCAGACCTGCGAGTCGGCCGGCACCGGGCCGTCGTAGATGACGTTATTCGTGACCGGGTCGACGTGCGCGGTGTAGAACTCGAAGTCGTCGGCACTGGCGCCGTTGTACGGGTTGAGCATGCTCTCGTACTGGTGCGTGTAGCCGTGCATGAGCAGCGTGCCGCCGTGCGACTGCATGTACTTGAGCTCGGCGACCACCTGGGGCCGGTCGGCGAGGGTGTAGTCCTCGGCCACGCCGCCGCTGCCGGCGCCCAGCGGGTCGCGGTAGCGGGAGTAGACGGCCACCGAGAACGGGATGTTCTTGCCGTACAGGTAGTTGGTGATCGCCCGCAGCTCGGCGGGGTCGGCGTCGGGGCCGACGTCCTCGATGCGGACCAGGGCCCGGTGCCGCTCCGCGGTCGACGGGGCGAGCGCGTCGAAGAGGAAGTCGCAGAACGCGACGTACCGGTCGTCGGCGCTGATGTAGGCGAACGGGATCTCGCCGATATAGGTGAAGTTGCCCGACCGCACGCCCCACGGCAGCGTCGTGCCGTCGGCGCGCACCGCGGTGGCCACCGGCGTCGCCTTGGTGGCGTCGCTGATCGTGGTGTTCATGATGCCGGCGCCGTTGCGCGGGTCCCGGGTGAACGACCTGGCCTTGTAGTCCACCTTGGAGACCGCCGACACGTCGAAGCCGGTCCAGGTGAAGCCGCGGTCGGCCACGAAGTTCGGGTCGCGGGCGGTCAGCTGCCAGATGTTGTCGTAGATCCACACGACCGGCTTGGTGGTCGCGGTCACGTCGTCGAGGAACGCCACGGGCAGCGGCTCGTCGTACGTGCTGCCGAGGTACACCACGGCCTGGAACTGCTCCAGCTCACCGGCGGCATAGCTGGTCACCGGCTGCGCGGTCCAGTCGCCGAAGTGGGAGCTGAGGTTGGCGGCGGCCATCGCGTAGAGCTCGCCGAGGAAGCCGTACGGGCCGGTGCTGTCGTACAGCACCAGGGTCCTGCCGGTGGCGCCCGGGATGCCGGCGCCGTTGACGCCGTTGGCGACCGGCGTGGCCGGCGTCGTGACCACCGTCGGGGCGGACGCCGCGGAGACGTTCCCGGCGGCGTCGGACGCCTGGACGGTGAAGCCGTAGGCGGTCAGCGGCGCCAGCCCGGTCAGGGTCACACTGTTGACGGTGCTGGTCACCACGGTCGGGCCGCCGAGCACCGTGTACTGGGTGACGCCGACGTCGTCGGTCGAGGCGGCCCAGGTGAGGGTCACGCCGGTCGACGTCACGGCGCTCGCGACCGGGACGCCCGGCGCGCTCGGCGCGGCCGTGTCCGGCGCCGGCGGCGGGGTCAGCGTGGTGAACGCGACCGGGGCCGACGCGGCGGAGGCGTTGTTCGCGGCGTCGAGGGCCTTGACCGTCACGCTGTGCGCCGTGCCGGGCTCGAGCCCGGCCAGGGTCGTGGACGTGCCGGTGACCGTGGCCTTCAGGGTGCCGTTGTCGAACACCTGGTACCCGGTGACGCCGACCGCGTCGGTGGAGGCGCCCCAGCTGACCGTGGCACCGGTGGTGGTGACGTCGGTGACGCCCGGCGCGCCCGGCACCGTCGGCGCGACCCGGTCCGTGACGCCCGTGGTGAACGACCAGACGTAGTTCGACGTGGCGAGCTTCACCGTCATCGTGTACTTCGTCTGCTCGGCGAGCGCGGCCCGCGGCGTGAAGGTGAACGTGTGCGTCGGCGCGTCGTACGCGTAGTAGGACGCGACGGCCGCCCCGCCGCTGGTCTTCACGAACGAGTACCGCAGCGCGGACGGGTCGACCGCGTCGGCGTAGGTGATCGTCGGGCGGACGCCGACGGCAACGCCGGTCGTCCCGTTCTTCGGCGTGACCCCGCTGACCGCCGGCCCCGCGGCGTGTGCCGCCGTGCCCAGGCCACCGGCGGCGATGGCGCCGACGATCGTCGACGCCACCAGCTTCACCACAGTGCGCACAGGTGCTCGCTTTCGCTTGGATTTTCGGGTGTACGGACGCAGCGGCCCCGGCGTGCTTGCCGGGGCCGCTCCTTCGGTCGTTCAGCTGAGGGTCAGGCAGCTCACGACGGCCGAGACGGTGCTGGTCTGGCCCGTGTGGGTGAAGTTGAAGACCCAGGTCTTGGAGCCCGCGGAGGCCGGGCCGCTGGACGACAGACCCACGGTGCCGCTGGCGCCCTGGTACCAGCTGCCGGCGATCGCGACACCCGTGGTGCAGGTGACGTTCAGCGTGCCGGTGCTGTTGGCCAGGGTGCCGCCGCCGGTCGCGGTGGTCACGGTCTGCGTGACGGCGGCCGCGCCGCCCTTGATGTTGGCCGTCTTCGTCCAGGCGGTCGCGCCGGTCTTCTTGTAGACGTCGGCGGTGGCGGTGTCGAGGTACATGTCGTTGACCGCGCCGAGGGCACCGGCGGGGGCGCCCGCGCCCGTCAGCCACACCGCGCCGGGCGTGCCAGCGGGACCCTGGGCGCCGGCCGCGCCGGCCTCGCCTTTCTCGCCCTGGGCACCCTGGGCACCCTGTGCGCCCTGGGCACCGGCCGCGCCGTCGACGCCGTCCTTGCCCTTCAGCGAGGCCAGCCACTGCTCCGGCGTGCCGGTGAACGCGTTCATGTCGACCGCGAGCTGGTACGCGTCCTTGCCGTCGACGCCGTTCACGCCCACGAGCGAGGCGAGCCACTCCTGCACCGTGCCGATGGTCGGGTCGTTGGCGAGGGCCAGGTCGTACGCGCTCAGGCCGGGCATGCCCTGGATGCCCTGGACACCCTGGATGCCCTGGGGGCCCTGTTCACCCTTCTCACCCTGGACGCCCTGCGCACCCTGGGCGCCGGTCTCGCCGGTGTCGCCCTTCGGGCCCGGGTCGCCGTCCTTGCCGTTGATGCCGGGGATGCCCTGGAGGCCCTGGAGGCCCTGCTCGCCCTGCTCGCCCTGGGCGCCGGTGTCGCCCTTCTCGCCCTTTTCGCCCTGGGCGCCGGTGTCGCCCTTCTCGCCCTGAGCGCCGGTCGCGCCGGTCTCGCCCTGGATGCCCTGAGCGCCCTGCGCCCCGGTCTCGCCCTTCTCGCCCTGGACGCCCTGGGCTCCGGTCTCGCCCTTGTCACCCTGAGCGCCCTGCGCACCGGTCTCGCCCTGGGCGCCGGCCGCGCCGGTCTCGCCCTTCTCACCCTGGACGCCCTGAGCGCCCTGCGCACCGGTCTCGCCCTTCTCACCCTGGACGCCCTGGACGCCCTGCGCACCGGTCTCGCCCTTCTCACCCTGGACGCCCTGGACGCCCTGCGCACCGGTCTCGCCCTTCTCACCCTGGACGCCCTGAGCGCCCTGCGCACCGGTCTCGCCCCTCTCACCCTGGACGCCCTGAGCGCCCTGCGCACCGGTCTCGCCCTTGGCGCCGGTCTCGCCCTTGGCGCCGGTGGCGCCCGTCGCGCCGGTCGCGCCCGTGGCACCGGTGGCGCCCGTCGCGCCCTTCGGGCCGGCGGGGCCGGGCTGGCCCGCGGGGCCCGTCGCGCCGGGGAGGCCCCGCGCGCCGGTCGCGCCCTGGGGACCCTGCGGGCCGGTGGCGCCGGTCGCGCCGGTCGCGCCGGTCGCGCCCTTCTGGTTCCACTGGACCATCTGCTCGCTGTTGCGGCAGCGCGTACCGGACTGGTAGTCGATGACCCGCAGCGCGCTGGTGTTCTTGTCGCGGCAGCCGGTGATGACCCCGGTGTTGCTGGCGGGAATGGCACCGAAAGCGGCGCTGCCGACACCGACGAGCACGGCCGCGGCGGTCGCGCCGATGGCGGCGATCTTCTGCTTCTTCGAGCGGAACACGCAGTTCTCCTAATGTGGGGCGGTACGTATGTCGGTGACGGCTTGCTTCGCTATTCGCTGATGACGACGACGCGTTCGGACGGTTTGAGCTGCTGCGGGTCCGGCGGTGGCTGCAGCTCGCTGCGGCTCGCGGGACGGGAGACGACTCCGGCGTCGGCGGCGGGCGTACGGTGCGCCGCGGCCAGGTAGATCACGGCGGCGAGGGCCACCGCGGCGACCGCGGCACCGACGCCGAACACTGCTTTCTTCAGCACGGAAGACCCCCGTTTCCGCCGTGGCACGGCATGCTTGAGAAACCCTCGAGATGTCGAGGGTGAAGAATGTGATGCGAGCAGAAGAATGCGCTGGTTCAGCGGTTCATGAATGCGCCTGAGGGCGCGTCGGTACGCACACCGGTTCTCCCGCGGTAGTCACCTGAGACGGGTCCGGTTTCGCCACTGGCTCCCCACCGGACCAATTGGCGACCAAGGACGCCCGGTGGATCATCGCTTTCCCCGCCAGCCGTGATCGGCTGGTCCACTCAAGGTAGCCGCCAGGGTGCGGCAAGGTTGTCAGCAACCGAGTGGCACCCGACCGGCCCGGTCGGATGACAGCCATACCCGCATCGTGCCGGGCCGGTTACTGCGGGTCGCGGGATTTGGGCGTACCGGCGAACCGTGCAATGCGGCAGGGATCCAGCCGCGTGCCGGCCGGAGGTGTCAGACGGCGTCCGGGCCCAGTGGCGGCGCGGCCTCCTGGAGCAGGGCGAGCCGGGTCGAGCCGAGGAGCACCGCGGCGACCGCGAGCCGCCACACGATGATGCCGAACTCCGTCACCGTGGTGTGGCCGGTGCCGAAGCGGCCGTTGACCCCCTCCAGGCCCGGGAAGCTGACGATCAGCATGACCGCGGCCGCGGCGGCGGTCGCCGGGGGCAGCCACCGGCGGCGGGTCCGCTCGAACGCCACCCACGCGCCGATCGCGACCAGCACCGTGCCGGCGATCAGGATCATCGCCACGGTCAGCGACACGGGCCGGTGCCCGTCCAGGCGGCTCGCGCCGTAGATGCCCCAGCCGGTCCACTCGACGCCGCCGCGCAGCAGCAGCACCTCGCCGCTCTCCGCGACGCCGGTGTTGTCCTCGCTGGCCCACGGCATGCTCATCGCGAGCACCGCGCCCAGGGCGCCGACGAGCGCGACGACGCGGGCCCCCATGCCGGCCAAGGAGAACTCGGCGCGCTGTGGTGCGGTCATGGTCGTAGACCGTAGTGGATGCACCGGGTCCGCCGTCCAGCCCGGGCTTCTTCTCACCACCCGGGGGACGTCAGCGCTTCCGCCGGCCGAGCTGACGGTAGCCCGGGTGCACACCCGGAGTGAGGCCCTGCTGGTCGGCGATGCGCTGCAGCAGCCCCGCGAGCTGCGCGCGCTCCTGCGGGTCGAGCGCGGCGCAGACGTCGTCGTCGTGGGCCCGGGCGAGCTGCCGCATCTCCATGAGCACCTGCCGGCCCTCGTCGGTGAGGTGCAGGGCGTGGTGGCGCCGGTCGCTCACCCCCGGCCGCCGCTCGACGAGGCCCTTGTGGTCGAGCAGGTCGAGGATCGCCACCACCCGGCTCGGCACCACACCCATGTCGGCGGCGACCGACTGCTGGCTGCGCCCCGGCGCCCCGGCGATCATCCGCAGCAACCCCACCTCCGGCGGCGTCAGGCCGAGCGCTTCGACACGCTCGGCGAACCGGCCGGCGGCGTGCGCACCGACCTGCGCGATGAGGAACGCCGCGCCCTGCGGAGGTTGCCCGGGACTACCCACAGCGCTAGTCTACTGAACAATTCACCACAGTGAACCATTCACTCCATGAAGGGATGCTCCGATGGCCACGCAGGTCACCGCCACCCGCACCGCCCAGGGCGGCCCACCCCTCGGCGTCCTCGGCGTCGTCGTCACCGCCCTGTTCGTCGCCGGTCTCGTCCTGGGCACGGCCCTGGCCGGCGGCTCCCCGTTCCCGTCGCCGTTCGGCGAGGCGGCGCCGATCGTCGCGTACTTCCAGGACCACGCCTTCGCCGTCCGCGTCGGCGGCGCCTTCCAGTTCGCCGCCGCGATCCCGCTCGCCATCTACGCCGCGACCGCCTCGTCCCGCCTGCACCATCTCGGCATCCGCGCCCCCGGCGCCACCATCGCCCTCGCCGGCGGCCTGCTCGCCGCCACGTTCCTGGCCGCCTCGGGCCTGACCTGCTGGACCCTTTCCCAGCCCGCCGTGACCGGCGCCCCCGACCTGATCCGCCCGCTGCAGCTGCTCGCGTTCGCCGCCGGCGGCCCCGGCCACGTGGTGCCGCTGGGCCTGCTGCTCGCCGGGATCGCCGTGCCGGGCCTGCTCGCCGGCCTGCTGCCGCGGTGGCTCGCGTGGACCGGGCTGGCCGGCGCGGCGGTCGCCGAGCTGGCCACGCTGAGCCTGCTGGTGGAGGGCGCCGCGTACCTGCTGCCGGTGGCGAGGTTCGCAGGGCTGGCGTGGCTGGTAGCGGTGGGGTTCAAGCTGCCGCTGCACCGGACACGCGCCAACGCCTGACGCCTTTCCTCGTGTCGCGGTGAGCGTGGCGCGGGCGCGACGGCCGCTGCATGCCGGTGGCGCGGCCGGTGATGGCGCCGTCGCCGGACTGCGGGGATGGCTGCGGGCGGCGGTTTCTGTCGTACCCCGGGGTTACGGTGACGGCCATGGCGATCCCAGAGCGCGTGCCGATCACGCACGAGCCCGACTACCGCACCAGCCACATCGGTCACTACTCCGGCGGGCAGTTCTTCGGGTCGGTCACCGCCACCCTCGACGACGGCGCGCCGGCCACCGACTCCGCGGACTGGCCGCGGCACAAGCGCTGGTATGCGGTGCTGCACCGTTTCGCCGGCGACGGCACGCACACCGGTTCGGACATCTGGTTCGCCGGCACCAGCGAGCAGGAGCAGGCCTCCGTCGAGCTGGCCGAGCGGCGCCTCGACACGTGGATCGCGGCGCTGCCCGAGCGCAGGTTCGGCGACATCGCCGTCAAGCTCTTCCAGGTCACGGTGGACGGGCACGTGTTCGGCCTCGTCGACCAGTCCGACGACTACGACGCCGACCACGCCGAGTTCCTCCCGGACGAGCTCGGCTTCGACCCGCCCTGGGACGGCGAATACGACACCTGACGCAACGACCGCCGCGCGCACAACGCCTCGCCCGGAACGCTTCCAGCATTTGGTCCGCGCCGAGGGATCCGTCGCATGGCGTCGGTGATCGGGCCGCGTGGCGTCAACTTGCCCTGGGGCGTCAGCGGGCCGGACGGGCGCTGGCGGTTGGGCGGGCCGTTGGTCCGCTGGCGCGGGAGCCGGATCCGCCCGTGGTGCGCAGGTTCGCGTCGGTGACGGCGGTGGCGGTGGCCGTGGTGCCGGAGAGGAGGCCGATGACGGTGACCTGGTCGCCGGTCTTCACGTCGGCGATGGCGGCGTCGCCGGCGTTGACCTTCGTCGTCGCGTTTACGGCGAACGTGGTCTCGTACCCGTCCTCGCTCTTGACCGTGATGGACGTGACGCTGACGGCGGCGACGGTGCCGGACTGGAGGCGTTGGGTGACGTACGTGCCGGTGCTGTCCCTGCCCACGAAGTCGCCGTGCAGAGCGCGGGACAGCTCCGCTCCCCCGCGAGCGCCAGGCACGCCCCCGCCGCCGCCTTGACCGCCGCGGGGCATGCCACCTTGACCACCGCTAGGCATGCCGCCGGGACCACCAGCGCCGCCACCGCCACCCTGACCGCCCGCACCACCCTGACCGTCGCCACCCTCGGCAGCACCGCCACCCTGAGCAGCACCGCCATCCTGAGCAGCACCGCCATCCTGAGCAGCGCCGCCGCCCTGGGCAGCGCCGCCGCCCTGGGCAGAGCCGCCGTAGCCGCCGGGCCGGCCCGCGCCGTTCTGGCCCTGCTGGTTGGCCACGAAAGGGCCGGCGTTGGCCACCGCGGCCCCGCCCCCGATGACGACCACCGCTGACACCACGGCGACCGCGCCGAGCTTCCACCGCGACGGGCGGCCGGCCGGGACGAACGGCACCGCGGCAGCGGCCCACGGAGGCGCCGGCGAAGGCGAGGGCGCCGCAGCGGGAACACCCGCAGACGGCGGCGGGACAGGCGTCGGGTTCGGGCCGGCGCCGGGCGAGGTAGGTGAGGTCATCGCCCGAGCGTCACCGGCGCGGCTGTGCGCACCCTCCCGGAAGCATGCAGATCGCCTGTGAACAGCGGCGGCTAGTGGGACTCGCGGCTGACCCGGGGGCCCGACGAGCCGAGCAGGAAGTCGCAGTCGGCCCCGGTGTCGGCGCCGAGGACGGTGTCGACGTAGAGGCGTTCCCAGCCGCGGCGGGGGCGGGCCAGCCCGTCCAGCAGCGCCTGCGCAGGCGGGCGGGCGTCGAGCTCGGCCTGGGGTACGTCGACGTCGAGCGTGCGGGCCGGCACGTCCAGCACCACGGGGTCGCCGGTGCGGATGCGGTCGAGCGGGCCGCCGGCGGCGGCCTCGGGGGCGACGTGCAGCACGACGGTGCCGTACGCGGTGCCGCTCATCCGGCCGTCGCAGATGCGCAGCATGTCGCGCACGCCGCGGCGCAGCAGCTTCTCCGGCAGGGGCATGTTGGACACCTCGGGCATGCCGGGATAGCCCTTCGGGCCGCAGCCGCGCAGCACGAGGACGGTGTTCTCGTCGACGTCGAGCGCGGGGTCGTCGATGCGGGCGTGGAAGTCCTCGATCGAGTCGAAGACGAGGGCCGGGCCGCGGTGCCGCAGCAGCGAAGGGGTCGCGGCGGCGGGTTTGATGATCGCGCCGGCGGGGGCCAGGTTGCCGCGCAGCACGGCGATGCCGGCGTCCGGCTGTACCGGCGACGCGAACGGACGGATGACGGACTCGTCCCAGATGGTGCCTGACGCGGCGGTCGCCATGAGCGGCGCGCCGGTGACGGTGATCGCGGACGGGTCGAGCAGGTGCGACACCTCCCGCAGGACCGCCGCGAGGCCGCCCGCGCGGTGCAGGTCCTCCATCAGGAAGCGGCCGGCGGGCTGCAGGTCGACCAGCAGCGGCACGGCGGCGCCGACGCGGTCGAAGTCGTCGAGGGTGAGCGGCACGCCGAGCCGGCCGGCGACGGCGAGCAGGTGCACGACGGCGTTGGTGGAGCCGCCGGTGGCGGCGAGGGTGACGATCGCGTTGTGCAGCGACGCGGCGGTGATGACGTCGCTGGGCCGGCGGCCGGCGTGCACGATGTCCACGGCGAGCAGGCCGCTGGCGTGGGCGCGGGCCAGCAGGCGGCTGTCGGCGGCGGGGATGCCCGCGGTGCCGGGCAGCGTCATGCCGAGGGCCTCGGCAAGCAGCGCCATCGTCGAGGCGGTGCCCATCGTGTTGCAGTGGCCCCGGCTGCGGATCATCGAGGACTCCGAGTCGAGGAACGCCTGCTCGCTGAGCGTGCCGGCGCGGACCTCCTCCGACAGCCGCCACACGTCGGTGCCGCAGCCGAGGGGTACGCCGCGGAACGTGCCGGTGAGCATGGGGCCGCCGGGCACGACCACGGCCGGCAGGTCGACGGACGCGGCGGCCATGAGCAGCGCCGGGATGGTCTTGTCGCAGCCGCCGAGGAGCACGACGCCGTCGATCGGGTTGGCGCGCAGCATCTCCTCGATCGCCATCGCGGCCATGTTGCGCCACAGCATCGCGGTCGGGCGGACCTGCGTCTCGCCGAGCGACACGACGGGCAGGTTGTGCGGCACCCCGCCGGCCTCCCAGACGCCGCGGCTGACGTGCTCGGCGACCTCGTCCAGGTGGCGGTTGCACGGGGTCAGGTCGGAGGCGGTGTTGGCGATGGCGATCTGGGGGCGGCTGCCGTCGAGGGCGTCGTCGGGCAGGCCGCGCCGCATCCACGCACGGTGGATGTAGGCGTTGCGGTCGTCGCCGGCGTACCACTCGGCACTGCGCAGTCGTGACATCGGACCTGCTTCCCGGAAGATGGAGCCCGTGCGCGCATTCGTCATCATCGGCCCCGGCCGGGCTGAGGTCCAGGACGTCGAGGAACCTGTCGCCGGGCCGGGCCAGGTCGTCGTCGACGTGGAGCGGGCCGGTGTGTGCGGCACGGACGTCGAGTTCTTCACCGGCGAGATGTCCTACCTGCATGACGGCCAGGCGCGATACCCGATCCGGATCGGGCACGAGTGGTCAGGCGTGGTCCGCGCGGCGGGGCCGGGCGTCGACCCGGGGTGGGTCGGCCGGCGGGTCACCGGCGACACCATGCTCGGTTGTGGTGTCTGCGGCAGATGTACGTCCAACCGCCAGCACCTCTGCGCGACCCGCCACGAGATCGGCATCCGCAACGGCTGGCCGGGCGCCCTCGCCGAGCGGCTCCCGGTGCCGGTGACGGCGTTGCACCCGCTGCCGCCGCCGGTCGACCCGACGGCGGGCGCGCTCGTCGAGCCGGGCGGCAACGCGCTGCGCGCCGTCCGTGGCGCCGGACTGCGCCCCGGTGAGCGGCTGCTCGTCCTCGGCCCGGGCACGATCGGGCTGCTCGTGGCGCAGATCGCGGCCGCGCAGGGGGTCGAGGTGCACCTGCTCGGCGTCACCGCGGCGTCGGTCGAGTTCGCCCGCGGGCTCGGGCACGGCCAGGTCTGGACCGCCGGCACGCTGCCGCCGCTGCGGTGGGACGCGGTCGTCGACGCCTCCAACGCCGCGACCTCGCCGGCCCTGGCGCTGGACCTCGTCGAGCCGGGCCGGCGGGTGGTGTTCATCGGCCTGTCCGGCACGCCGAGCCTGCTCGACTCGCGAAGCCTGGCACTCAAGGACGTGACCGCGGTCGGTGTGCTCAGTGCGTCCGGAGGTCTCGCCGGTACCGTCGAGCTCTACGCCTCCGGTGCCGTCGACCCGCGCCCGCTGGTCGCGGCGACGATCGGGCTGTCCGAGGCGGCGGCCGCGCTGTCAGGGTCCCGGCCGGCCGCGTGGGGCGCCGCGCCGAAGGTGCACATCGACCCGTCGCTGCCGTGACCGCACCCCGCCACGGGCCGCGGTCGCCGGGCGGGGCGCGATACCCTTTCGCTCGTGCGGCACATTCGACGGATCGGCGCTCAGGCGGTCGCCGGCGCGCTCGCCGCCGGCGTGCTCGCCGCGGTGCCGGGCGTGGCGACGCCCGCGGCCGCGGCGCCGTCGGCGTGCGGGCCGAGCTTCACCGACAAGCTGACCGACACGCCGTGGCCGCTGACCCGGCTGCATCCCGAGCTCGCGTGGCCGATGACGAAGGGTGACGGGGTCATCGTCGCCGTCATCGACTCCGGCGTCGCCACCACCCACCCGTCGCTGAAGGACCAGGTCCTGCCGGGCAAGGACTTCGTGCAGGCCAACGGCGTCGGCGACTGCGACCAGGTCGCGCACGGCACGTTCGTCGCCGGGATCATCGCCGGCCTGCGCCTGCCGGGCGCCGGGTTCTACGGGGTCGCCCCCGGCGCGAAGATCCTGCCGATCCGGGTGATGGAGGACGACCAGAAGTCCTTCGACCAGAACCTGCCGAACACGATCGCGACCGCCATCGACTACGCCGTCGACCACGGCGCCGGCGTCATCAACCTGTCGCTGGTGACGCAGCCGACGCCGAAGCTCGCCGCGTCGGTGAGCCGGGCCCTGAGCCAGAACGTGGTCGTGGTCGCCGCAGCCGGCAACGACGGCGCCAGCCAGAACCCCAACCAGCCCGCGTACCCGGCCGCGTATGACGGTGTGCTCGCCGTCGCCGGCGTCGACGAGCAGGACAAGCACGTCTCCACGTCGACGTCCGGCGACTACGTCGACGTCGCCGCGCCCGGTGTGCGGATCCAGGGCCCCGCACCGCAGGGCGGTGGGTTCGGCCTGCGTTCCGGCGGCGGGACGAGCTTCGCCGCGCCGTACGTGGCCGGCACCGCCGCCCTGCTGCGCGCCTACTATCCGGACCTGACGCCGCAGCAGATCGCGGACCGGATCACGTCGACCGCCGACCACCCGCCGAGCGGGCGCAACCCGCAGGTCGGGTTCGGCACGGTCAACCCGTACCGGGCGGTCGCGGCCCTCACCGGCACCGAGGCGGCGGCCGTGCCCGTGCCCGCCACCGCCGGTCTCGGCCTCGACACCGGCGGCGCACAGGAGGAGTCGCGGCTGCCGGCGATCTGGACCGCGTTCGGTGCGGTGGTCGTCGCCGCGCTCATCTGGGCGGGGCTGCTCGTGCGGCGGGTGCGCCGCGGCCAGCGCGGCGAGCCGGTGGTCCCGGCGCCGCGTTCGGAGTCCAGGCAGCCGTCGCGGGACCGGTTCGAGCCGACGGTCGGCCCGATGAACGTCCGCGCCCCCACCGTGCACCGCACCTCGGCGTCCCGCGGCCTGGCGAACGCGTCCCGCTCGCTGAGCATGCCGACCTCCAGCGCCGGCGGCAGCGGCTCCCGCTGACACCGGCCCGGATCGGGCGTACGACACCGGCGGGACGGCGCACGAGGCCGGCCGGACGCAGTGCCAGGCCGACCGGAACACAGTGCTAGGCCGGCCGGAACACAGCGCGACACCGGCGGGGCGCAGTGCCAGGCCGGCCGGGACACAGTGCGACACCGGCGGGGCGCAGTGCGACACCGGACCGGATCGGGCGTGTGATGCCGGCCGGGACGACGGGTCCCACCCTGGACCGGGGTGGTGTCAGCGCCCGTCCTGCGGCGGCAACCACTGCGGCCGGGGAGGCTGCCCGGCGGGAGGCTGCGCGCCCGTCGCCGGGAACGCGGACGTGTTCGCCGGCGGGTGTCCGGGCGGCGGCTGGCCCGTCGCGGGGAACTGCGCGGTGCCGCCGGGCCGGAACCCGGTCGGGCTCGTCGGTGGGTTGCCGCCAGGGTGCTGACCGGCCGGTGGCTGGCCCGCGACCGGCCCGGTCGGATAGCCGGCGGGCGGCTGCTGACCGGTGATGGGGCCCGTCGGATACCCCGCGGGCGGCTGCTGACCGGTGATGGGCCCGGTCGGATAGCCGGGCGGTGGCCCGGACGCCGGATAGCCCGGCGGTGGCGGCCCTGACGGCGGATAGCCCGGCGGTGGGAAGCCTGGAGGGCCCGCCCCGGGTGGTGCGCCGTAGCCGGCCCGGGCCGCGGCGCGGCGGCGGCTCAGCGCCCGCATCGGCAGCACGATGGCGAGGACCACGACGACGAGGCCGACGAGGATGACCGCGGCGGCGATCGCGGTGCGGGTGGCGGGTGTGCCGAACCCGTCGTCGCTGGGACCCGAGCCGGCGGTGCTGCCCGGGTCGGCGCCGGCGCTGCCCGCGGCGGCCGGGCCGAGCGGGTCGGCGGTCACGGCCGGCACGTCCGCGCTGACGGCGGCGAGCGGGTCGACGAGCCCCCAGCCGAACTGGTCGTCGCGGCCGGCGGGGCCCTTGTCGGCGGCGGTCTTGAACAGGCGGTTGACGACGTTGGCCGCGTCGAGCTGCGGGTACTTGGACCAGATCAGCGCGAGCACGCCGGACACGATCGCGGTGGACTCGCTGGTCCCGGAGCTGGTGCCGAAGCCGGACGCGGCCAGGGACTTGGGCTTGGCGCTGATGACGTCCTGCGCGGGCGCGCCGATGTCCATGCCGTCGTCCTGCAGGGCGCCGCTCCACAGGTTACCGGTGCGGTCGGTGCCGTTGACGGTGACGACGCCCGGGTAGCTGCCCGGGGTCGGGATCCGCGTGTCGCCCTGGGTGGTGTTGCCGGCGGCCGCGACGAGGATGACCCCTTTCGACCGCGCCCAGGCGATCGCGTCGATCTCCTCCTGGATGGGCGCGCCCTTGCGGCCGAGCGACATGTTGATGATCTTCGCGCCGTGGTCGACGGCGTAGCGGATCGGGCCAGCGAGCGTGCCGCTGTACTGGACGGGCAGCGCGATCGGCAGGATCTTCGCCTTCGGCGCGATGCCGAGCATCTGCATGTTGCTGGTGCCGCCGCGGGCCGCGATGATCGACGCGATGCCGGTGCCGTGCCCGCTCGGGTCGTCCCAGCCCTTGGCGCTGGTGCTGCCGAGCATGCCGGTGCCGGCGAGCACGGCGCCGTTGAGGTCGGGGTGGGTGGCGTCGACCCCGGAGTCGATGACCGCGACGACGACACCGTCGCCCTGCGCGACCTTCTGTGCCTGCGCCACCTTGAGCGAGTTGATCCACCACTGCCGCTCACGCACCGAGTCGGCGTGTGCGGCCCGCGGCGCGACGAGACCGGACGCGACACCACCGGCCACGCCGAGCACGATCCCGGCCACCACGACCGCGGTCATCCGCCGCACGAACCGCCCCACGGCCCCACGTCCCCCAGCCGTCCCCGCCGAACGCCGTTCAGCAGCCGGACCGGGCCTCGCGGCAGCCGGACCGCACGATGCAACAGCCGGACCGGGCGAAGCGGCAGCCGGACCGGGCCTCGCGGCAGCCGGACCGCACGATGCAACAGCCGGACCGGGCGAAGCAGCAGCCCCGCCGCGCCACGCAACGGCCGGGCCGGCGGCCCTCGGATCGACCGGCGCTGCCACCACGAGCCGCGACGGCTGCGCCGGCGCGCCCGGCCGGGAAGACCGGTCGGGCGCGGCCGGCCGCGCCGGCGTGGCCGGCATGTCCGAGCCGGGCACCGGGATCAGCCCAGCACCGACGGTGGCGCTTCGCTGTCGGAGCCCCACGGGTCGTCGTCCTCCTGGAGCCACGTCGAGTGGTCCTCGCCCTCTCCCGCGCCGTGCCCGCCGGCGGCGCCCGGCATCATCCCTCCGCGCAAGCCGCCCGCGCCGCCGCGCGCCCCGGCACCCGCGCCGGCGCCGCGCACGCCGCCCTTGCCGGCGTTGGCCCCGGTGACCCCGCGGCCCGCGCCGCGGCCGGCACCCGCGCCGCCCATGCCCATGCCGGGCATCATGCCCATGCCGCCACCGATGCCGCCGCCGGCGCCACGGCCGAGACCGCCCGCGCCGAGACCGCCGGCACCCAGGCCGCCACCGCCGGGGCCGATGCCACCGGCGCCGAGACCGCCGCCGCCGAGGCCACCCGCGCCGGGGCCGGCGCCGGTGAGGCCGCCGCCCGCGCCGGCGAGGCCGCTGCCGGGCATGTCGTCAGGGTCGTAGCCGTCGCCGTAGCCGTCGCCGTAGCCGGGGTTGGTCAGGTTGGGGTCGGTCATGTTGCTCGACGGCGGGCCCGCCATGTCGTCCAGGCCGCCACCGCCGGGCAGGCCACCGCCGCCGGGCATCTTCCCGCCGCCGGGCAGGCCGCCACCGCCGCCGCCACCGGGACCCTTGAAGTCGTCGGTGGTGAAGCCGGGGTCGCGGGCCTGGCCGAACTCGACCGGGTTCGGGCCGGGGATGAGCGCCATCGTCTTGACGTGGTTGCCCGCCAGCTCGTGGTAGGCGTCCTTGGCCTTGTCGTCCTGGGAGGAGATCCAGTCCCGCAGCTTGTTGGAGGCCCAGTCCCAGGTGAAGAACTCACGCGCCTCGTCGAACCACTTGTTGCCGTACACCGGCAGCAAATACTGGTAGATCGCGTTCGGGCCCCAGGTGTCGGAGATCATGCCGCTGTCGATGTAGCCCTGCTTGGCCGCCATCACCTCGGCGATCATGTCGTCCGGGATCGGGATCTTCGCGATCGCCTTCTCCAGGTCACCGGCCGCCAGGTGCAGGTGGTGCGGCAGGCTGGTGTTGTCCTCACGGAGCGTCTGCAGGTTGCTGATCATCGAGGTCAGATGGCTACGGTACTGCTCACCGCCGGCACCCTTCCACGACTCCAGGTCCGCCTTGATCGCGGTGAGCACGCGCTCGACCTCGGAGAGGCGCGACAGCAGCACGCTCCACTCGTCCGCGGCCTGCTTGATGCGCGCCGGGCTGCCCGGGATGACGACCATCGCGATGACGTCCTCCCACGACGGGTCGGACTCGTTGGCGTACGAGTCGCCGAACCAGCCGGTGTCCTGGGACTTCGTCGGCTCCGTGTACTGCTTGTCGGTGTAGTCGTCGTAGCTTCCGGGGTTCGTCTCGTCGGCCATGGCCCTAGACCACCTCGGAGTTGTTGCCGGTGCCGGAGCCCGGCTGCTGACCGTCGAACGACGCCGGCGCCAGGGTCGTCGTGCCGTGCTGCGTGATCGTGTGCGGGTCCTGCGCCGCCGGGGCCGTCTCGTTGCGGTTGTCCACCGCCGCCTGGTCGATCGGCACGTACTTGCCCTCGTCGAGGAGCTTCTTGATGTCGGCCATGCCGGCCTGGTTGCGCTCCTCGGTGGTGCGGTAGTTCTGCGCGATCTTCTCCGTGGGGCCGATCATCTTGCCCAGGTGCTTGGCGAGCTCGTGCAGCGACTTGTTCACCGACTTGTACGCCCCGTCGGCCTTCGCCTGGATGCCGAACGCGCTGTAGAAGCCGCCGAAGGGGGTCGCCTGCCCGTTGAGCTTCATGTCGACGCTGTCCATGTCCAGCCCGGACATGTCCAGGTGATCACGGATGTTCGTCATCTGCCCGATGCACTCGGTCTCCACGTAGTTCTGGAGCGTCCTGAGCAACGCCGGCAGCTTCTCGATCTGCTCGACATTGACCTCGGAGTCCTTCGGCAGTGCGATTGGCTCCCCCATGGCGGCCTTCCTCTCGAACGTGCTGGCGGCACCGGCGCACGACCGGTGAAACGGGATCGGCGTGGCACCGGGGTGCCACGCCGATCCGACCAGATGCAGCGGTCGTGGCTACGAACTACCAGACCTGAGCGTTGTTCATCTCGGTCGTGATGTAGTTGGCCCGGGCGATGCCCACGGCCCCACCGATCTCGTTGAGCAGCGCGTTGATGTCCTTGACAGCGGCGTCCCACTTGGCCTGGTGCTGGTTGTAGGCCTCGCGGTCCTTACCGTCCCAGGTCATGTTCTGCAGCTTCATGCGCAGCGTGTCCAGCTCGGTGTCGATCGTCTTGGCAATGCCCTGGATGGTCTGCGAGGCAGTCTCCATCTGGGCGTAGTTAGTCTGGAAGTACGACATCGCTATCCCTCTCTGCTTCTCAGGCCGTCAGTAGTTGAGTGAGTTGCCGTACTTGTTCATCATCGCGGCCTGCTGCTCCTCGTTGGCCTGGTGCGTGTTGGCACCCTTGTCGAGGAGGTCCGCGATGTCGCTCAGGGCGGTGAGCAGCTTGACCGTGTCCTGGTCCCAGCGCGTCATCACCTGCGCGAAGCCAGAGGAGGCCTCACCCTTCCACGCGGCGACGAGATCATCGATCGCGCCCCGCAGTTCGGTCAGCTTGCCGTTGACGGTGCCGTGCGTCGCACGAACATCCTTCGCGGCAGCGTGCATGGTCGCTGCATCGACTCTCGTCGGCTGCGTCACGCCAATTCACCCCTTCTCAGTCCGTCCCGCGGGACAAGGCACTTGGAAAAGCCCCCGTACGGTGGCACCGCGGTCATCGACGATGGTGTCTCTCCTGCGACGGTATCGGAGTCCGGCAAGTTTGCGCAGCCCTGATCCGCCAACATCATGGCACAGGATCGATCCACGCGGTCTGGACGAGCTGCCTGCCGTCGCTTCTGCGCACGAGCGTACCGCGACCTGGCGGCTGCGGGCTGGGGCGTAGGTCACCGAACAGCGGGCCCTCCTCGCGGCTGCCGGACATCAGGAAGCCCGGCGCGTCCAGCTCCCGCAGACGCTGGATGACCGGCTCGTACAGGGCGCGCGAGGCGCCACCGACGCGGCGGGTCATGATGAGGTGCAGCCCGACGTCCCGCGCCTGCGGCAGCAGCTCCATGAGCTGGCTGATCGGGTTGTTGCCGGGCAGCGCGACCAGGTCGTAGTCGTCGACCAGGATGTACAGGTCCGGCCCCCGCCACCAGCTGCGGTTGCGCAGTTGCTCCGCGGTGACGTCGGGGCCCGGCAGCCGGTCGTTGATGGCGCCGCGGATGTTGGGCATCATCTCGCCGAGCGCCGAGTGCGACGGCGCGTAGTCCAGCAGGTACTCGCGGTCCACGACCCCGAGCAGGCCGCGGCGGAAGTCGGCGACGAACAGCCGGGCCTCGTGCGGCGTCTTCGTCTCGATGATGTTGCGCGCGATGAGGCGCAGCAACGCCGTCTTGCCCGACTCGGCGTCGCCGAGGATGAGCAGGTGCGGCTCGGCGGCGAAGTCGAGGTGCACCGGGGCCAGGTGGGTCTCGTTGATGCCGATCGGCACGCCGGGCTGCGCCGGGCGCTGCTCGACGAGCTTGACCAGCTCCGCCCGGGGCAGCAGCTTGGGCAGCAGCCGTACCGGCGGCGCGGGCTGGAACGGCCAGGCCTCCCGCACCTGGCGGACCAGGTCCGCGGCCCCCGCGGCCAGGTCTTCGACACCGTTGCCGCCCTCGATGCGCGGCAGCGCCGCCAGGAAGTGCAGCTTGTCGTGGGTGAGGCCGCGGCCCGGCGTGCGCTCGGGCACGTTCACCGCCGCGCGGCGGTCGATCTCGGACTCGGTCGGGTCGCCGAGACGCAGCTCGACCCGGGTGCCGAGCAGGTCACGCAGGTTGGTGCGGACCTCGCCCCAGCGGTTCGCGGCGATCACCACGTGGATGCCGAAGCCGAGCCCGCGGGCCGCGATGGACGTGATGCGGGGCTCCAGCTCCTCGTAGTGCTCCCGGATCGCGCTCCAGCCGTCGATGACCAGGAAGACGTCGCCGAACGGGTCGTCGGTGACCTCGCCGGTGCCGCGGGCCCGCCGGTACGTGGCGATCGAGTCGACGGCCAGCTCGGTGAAGCGCGCCTCCCGCTCGTCCAGCAGCGCCGTCACCTCGGCGACGGTGCGCCGCACCGCCTCGCCCTCCCGGCGGCCGGCGACCCCGCTGACGTGCGGCAGCCCGGCCAGGGAGCGCAGGGCGCCGCCGCCGAAGTCGAGGCAGAAGAACTGGACCTGCCACGGGCTGTGGGTCAACGCGAGCGAGCTGATCAGGGTGCGCAGCGCGGTGCTCTTGCCCGACTGCGGCCCGCCGACGAGGACCACGTTGCCGGCCGAGCCGTCGAGCTCGACGACGAGCGGGTCGCGGCGCTGCTCGAACGGCCGGTCGACCAGGCCGATCGGGGCGGACAGCCGGCCGGTGCCGGGCCAGCCGGTGGCGACGAGGCCGCGGCGCTCGTCCACGGTCAGCGCGCCGAGCAGCTCGCCGAGGGTGGCCGGCTCGCCCAGCGGCGGCAGCCACACCTGGTGCGCGGGCGCGCCGCGGCCGCGCAGCTTGCCCACGATGACGTCGAGCATCGTCTCGCCGCGACCGGACTCGGCCTCCGGCGTCTCCTCCGGCTCCTCCTGGGGCAGCACCGGCACCGGGATGTGCTCGGTGCCGTAGGGCACGATCTGCAGCCGTACCGTCGCCTGCGAGCGCGGCACCAGACCGGCCTGGCGGTAGGTGCCGGACACGTACGCGGCCCGGAAGCGGGTCATCGTCGTGGTGTCGGTCTTCAGGTAGCCGTGCCCGGGCGCGCTGGGCAGTTCGTAGGCGTCGGGGACGCCGAGGACCACGCGGCTCTCCACGGCGGAGAAGGTCCGCAGGCCCACCCGGTACGACAGGTGCGTGTCCAGGCCGCGCAGCCGGCCCTCCTCGAGGCGCTGGCTGGCCAGCAGCAGGTGCACGCCGAGCGAGCGGCCGAGCCGGCCGATCATCACGAACAGGTCGATGAACTCGGACTTCGCGGCGAGCAGCTCGCTGAACTCGTCACAGATGATGAGCAGGCTCGGCAGCGGCGCGAGCGGCTCGCCGGCCATCCGCGCCTTCTCGTACTCGAACCGTGACACGTAGTTGCCGGCGGCGCGCAGCAGCTCCTGCCGGCGGACCATCTCCCCGTTCAGGGCGGCCTGCATGCGGTCGACCAGCGGCAGCTCGTCGGACAGGTTGGTGATGACGGCGCTGGTGTGCGGCAGCACGTCCAGCGACGCGAACGTGGCGCCACCCTTGAAGTCGACGAGGACGAAGTTGAGCTCCTCCGACGAGTGCGTGATGGCCAGGGACACCACGATGGTGCGCAGCAGCTCGCTCTTGCCGGAGCCGGTCGCGCCGATGATGAGGCCGTGCGGGCCCATGCCGTCCTGCGCGGACTCCTTGAAGTCCAGGTCGACCGGCTGGCCGTCGGGGCCGACCCCGATCGGCACCCGCAGCTTCTCCCGGTTGGGCCGGGGCCGCCAGGTCAGCAGCGGGTCGACCGCGGCCGCGTCGCCGATGCCGAGCAGGTCCGGCAGCTCGATGCTGCGCGACAGCGGCTCCTCCGACGTCGTCTGCTGCGACAACCGGTACGGCGCGAGCTGCCGGGCGAGGCCTTCGGCGGTGATGACACTGACCCGGTCCGGCACGCCCAGCGGCGTGACCCGCTTGCCCTGGTCGGCGGCGATACTGGCGGCGGTCACCTGCAGTGACAGCAGCCAGCGCCCGGAGTCACGGGGCACCGTGCCGGACAGGTCGATGACGGTGGTGCCGTGCAGGCCGATGCCGAGCAGCTGGCAGGTCGGCGCGACCTCGCCGCCGTCGACGACGACGACCAGATGCGGCGCGGTGGTCAGCGGGCGCAGCTCCGGCGCGAACCGGGACCGGCTGTGCAGCTCGTCCTCGAGGACCTCCTCCAGGTCGGTCATCGAGTCGAACATGAGGCGCACCGCCCCGGCGGCGTCGGTCTGCCGGTCGTGCTGGGCGTGCGGCAGCCACTTGACCCACTCCCACTCCCCGCGCCGCTCCGGTGCGGCGACGACGGCGATCTTCACGTCGTCCGGGGAGTGCAGCGTGGCGAGCTGGCACAGCATCGAGCGGACCAGGTCGGTCACGACGGCCCGGTCACCGCGCGGCACGATCCGGCTGAACGAGCGCGCCGACACCGCGATCGGCAGGTCCGGCACCGTCTGCCGGGCGCGGATGAAGCGCCGCAGCGCGATCGCCGTCATCGGCTCCAGGTCCTCGACCGGCTTCGTCTCCGGCGGGATGATCGCCACCGCGAGCCGCTGCGCGCCGAGCGCGATACGGATCTGGCCGAAGTCGTCGTCGGTGGCGCGCCGCTCCCACCGGCGCTTCGACGCGGCGACCGACCACAGCACGTCCGGCGCCGGGTGCTGCCACAGCAGCGCCGCCCGCTGCTGCGCCGCGGCCCGCCGGGCCTGCCGGCGCACCTGGGCGAGGTAACGCATGTAGTCGCGGCGCTCCGCGTCCAGCTCGGCCTTCGAGTCACCGCCGCCGGCGTTCATCGAGCCGACCGCCATGCCGATCATCGAGATGCCGAACAGGCCGCCGACGATCCACATCATCGGCCCGGCGCCGCGGCCGCCGCCGGTGTACAGGAACGCCATCGCCCCCACGCCGCAGATCATCGGCAGGATCATCAGCAGCTGCCCGAAGCCCTTCGGCAGCCGCTCCGGAAGCTCCGGGGGCGACTCCAGCAGCAGCTCGCCGCGGGGCAGTTGAGGCCCTGGACGGCGGGGCGGCCGCCGGAAGACAACGGTGCTCACGTGCGTCCTCCTGTGCGTCGCGGCGCCTCGTGGTCCGCCCGAGGGCGTCCAGGATCGCCCGGAGGTTCGGGCGGGCTCCGCCCGGGGGTCGGGCGGAGGGACAGGCGGGGGCACCGCGTGATGGGGCCATCGTATGTAGTCTGCCCAGGACGTGATGCCCCGCGTCCGACGGGCGGGGCGGGTCCGGCACGACCGACGAAGGGATCCGTAACGTGGCCACTACGACCGGCGGCGGCATGAGCCGGGTGACGATCGTCGCACCGAAGACCCGGGTCGACCTCGCCCTGCCTTCGGACGTGCCACTCGCGGACCTGCTGCCCACCGTGCTGCGGTACGCCGGCGACGGCCTCGCCGACGACCCGGCCGGGCGCGACGGCTGGGTCCTGTCCCGCCTCGGCGGCGCGCCGCTGGCCATCGACCGATCGCCGATGCAGCTGGACGTCGAGGACGGCGAGATGCTGTACCTGCGACCCCGCGGCGACGAGTTCACCGAGCCCATCTTCGACGACGTCGTCGACGCCGTGGCCACCTCCACCCAGGAGCGGGCCGGCCGCTGGCGGCCCGCGTCGACCCGCCGCTTCGGCCTCACCGTCGGCGTCGCGACCCTCGCCGTCGGCGCGGTCATGGTGCTGTTCTCCGGCCCGCCGCAGCTGCCCGCCGGCATCGTCGGCCTCGGCGTCGCCGCGCTGCTGCTGGCCGCGGCCGCGGTCCTGTCGCGCGCCCTGCGCAACAGCCGCACCGGTGTCGTGTTCGGCGTGGTCGCGCTGGCGTACGCGGGCGTCGGCGGCCTCCTCGTGCTCGCCGGCGACCACAGCCTCACCGACCTCGACGCCGCGAACGTGCTCGTCGCCGGCACCGCCGTCCTGCTCGCCTCGGCGGTCGCCACCGTCGGCGTGGCCAGCGCCGTCGCCGTCTTCCTCGGCACCAGCATGACCGCGGTCGCGCTGTGCGCCGCCGCGCTGGTCTGCATGATCTGGGACGCGTCCCCGGCCGCCGCGGCCGCCGTCGTCGCCGCCCTGGCCTTCTCGACGCTGCCGTTGATGCCGATGCTGTCCTACCGTATGGCCGGCCTGCCGATCCCGTCGGTGCCGACGGACGCCGCGGACATCCGTACCGACACCGAGATGGT
This sequence comes from Dactylosporangium aurantiacum, assembly GCF_000716715.1. Classification (GTDB taxonomy): domain Bacteria; phylum Actinomycetota; class Actinomycetes; order Mycobacteriales; family Micromonosporaceae; genus Dactylosporangium; species Dactylosporangium aurantiacum. The sequence continues at coordinate 68,276 of NZ_JNYJ01000031.1, forward strand.
CTCCAGCCGGCAGGTCCTCGCCCTCAGCGAACGCGCCGACGAGATCCTCGCCGGCATGCTGGGCGCCCTCGCCGTCATCGGCGGCCTGGCCTCGCTGACCCTCGCCTGGGACGGCGGCGTGCCCGGCGCTTCGCTCGCCGCGGTGTTCGGCCTGGTCATGGTCGCCCGGGCGCGCTGGTTCATCAGCCGCCGGCAGCGCATCCCGTTGCTCGTGTCGGGCCTGGTCGCGCTGGGTGTCGTCGCGGTCGGTGCGTACGCCGCCGCCGACCAGGTGCTGCGCCTGGCGGTCGGGGTGACGGGGACCCTCGCGGTCGCGGCGGCGGTCATCGCCTACGCGGTGGTGGGCGCGGAGAAGCGACGCTCGCCGATGTGGGGGCGCGCCCTGGACATCTTCGAGACGATCCTGATCCTGGCGATCATCCCGCTCGCGTTCTGGGTCAGCGGCCTGTACGGCTGGATCCGCACCATCCGCGAAGGCTGACGCCGCCATCCATGGGACGGCGGTGACGAGGGGCACCGCCGCCGGGGCGACTCCGCGACCCGGCGGCTTGCGTCAGCCGCGGCGGCGCAGCAGGAGCCACCCGCCGAGCACGACCACCAGCAGCAGCACCACGCCCCCGGCGACCGCTGCCACGAGCACGAGGTCGACCCCGCCGGCCGGGCCACCGTCGTCGGCCGCCCCGGCGGTCGGTGACGCCGCCAGCAGCGGGTTGGACGGCACCGCGGGCACGTCGGTGGTGAGGGCCTTGACCAGGTTGAGCCGGCCGTAACCGTAGTCGGGGTCACGGCCGGGGGTGCCCGCGTCGTCGGCCGTGGCGATCAGGCGCTGGATGACGTCCTTCGCCGGCAGCTGCGGGTACTTCGCCCTGATCAGCGCCGCGGCGCCGGACACGACCGCGGTCGCGGCGCTGGTCCCGTCGGAGCTCGGGTAGTAGCCCACCACCCGGCCGCCGCCGGACGCGGAGATGACCGGGATGGCCACCCCGGGCGCGGTCAGCACGACCTCGGGGCCGCGGATCGCGCCGGCCCAGGCGTTGCCGTCGCGGTCGATCGCGGAGACGGCGACCACGCCCGGGAAGCGGGCCGGGGCCAGGACCCCGCTGCCGGACGGGAACTGCGAGGCGTTGCCGCTGCCGGCGACGACGACGGCGTCGTGGTCCAGGGCGTACCGGATCGCGTCCTCGGCGGTGCGCTCGATCACGGTGCCGCCGGTGGAGATATTGATCACTTTCGCCCCGTGGTCGACGGCCCAGCGGATGCCGTCGGCGATGTTGGTGGCGCCGATCGCGGTGCCGCTGGCGGAGATGCGCACCGGCAGGATCTTCGCCTTCGGCGCGATGCCGAGCAGGTGGTCGGCGCTGCCGCCCTTGGCGGCGATGATGCCGGCCATGGACGAGCCGTGGCCGTCGTTGTCGGTGCGGAACGAGCCGGGCTCGCCGACGAACGACGTGCCGTCCAGGACCTGACCGTCGAGGTCGGGGTGGGTGCCGACGCCGCTGTCCAGGACCGCGACGACGACACCGTCGCCGGCGGTGACCTTCTGGGCGGCGGCGACGTCGAGGGTCTTGAGGTACCACTGCCGGTCGCGCATCGTCTCGGCCCAGGCCGGCTGCGCGGCGAGCACCGGCGCGGCGGCGACGAGGACGGCGACGACGACCGCGGCCTTACGGACCGCACGCATCTACGACTCCAGTGCTGTCAGGGCGCCCCGCGAAGGGCCACCGGGAAGGCCCGCACGCGGGCCACCGAACCGGGCCGGGTCGCGGCACCGTCACTGCGGCCCGCCGAAGAGCTGCTGCTCGATCTGTGTCGTCGCCAGCCGCAGGTACCGCCACGTGCCCGCCTGATACACGACGAGCCCGTCGGGCGGAGTGGCCTGCAGCGTCGCGGCCTGCATCGCGTCGAGGCGCATGAGGGTCGCGGCGGCGGCCAGCTGCCGCTCCGTCAACCGGCGCAGGATCACGACGTCGGCCTCGAACAGCGACTGCGCCACGTACTCACCGAACCAGCCCGCGACGGTCAGCAGCGCCTGCCACGGGCCGAGCTCCGGCACGCTCAACGGGTGCCGCTCGGCCACGAACAGCACCGGCGTGGCGACCGTGCCCGGCACGTCGAGCGTCTGGTACGGCGGCGCGGCGCGGAACAGGTCGGGCCGGCCGGTGACGGACTCGCCGAACCCGTTCCACAGCGGCTCGTCGGGGGTGTGCACGACGACCCGCGCGCCGATGGCGAGGGCCCGCAGCATCAGCAGCCGCTCGACCCAGCCCCGGTCGATGAGCAGCACCCGGGTCGGCTGCGCCCGGAACAGCTGCAGGGTCACCGGGTTCTGGTGCTGGTCGAAGCCCAGGACGATCCCGCCGGGCTCGGTGCCGAGCGCGACGCCGCCGACGGTGCCCTGGTCACCGGTGAACTCCAGGCCCGCGCGCCGCCTCACGCCGTCACCTCCGCCGCGCTCCGGCGCCGACGCGAGCCCCGCCCTGAGCCCACGGCTCGCGTCCCTCCGCTGCACTCCGGTCCGCTCACGCCGTCACCTCCGCTGCGCTCCGGCGCCGACGCGAGCCCCGCCCTGAGCCCACGGCTCGCGTCCCTCCGCTGCGCTCCGGTCCGCTCACAGCGTCCCCCCGCCGGTCGGCGCCGACGCGTAGACGGCGAGCTGGTGCTGCCCGTGCATCGGCCGCAGCTTGATGCCGAGCGTCTTGGTGTACTCACGCACGGTGCCGATCGCGGCGGCGAGGCGGTCCGGCGGTGCCATGACCCGCACCACGGTGCGCAGCCCGACCTCGACACCGCGGCGGGCCGCGACCGCCGACACCACGAGCTGGCCGGCGGGGATGCTCATCAGCGACTGCACGGCCGCCGGGTCGAACGGCACCGGCCACTGCTCGACCTCGAACGCGACGTGCTGCCGGTTGCCGGCCTGCCAGCCCTGCCACCGCTCGCGGGCCGCGATCGGGGCGCCGGCGGGCAGGCCGTCCAGGCCGCATGCGGCGCGCACGGCGCCGGACAGCGCGGCGGAGTCCAGGATCTGGTAGGTGATGCCGGCGGTGTTGAGGGCCTTGCCGAGCCGGCCGGCCATCGCGGCCAGCGCGCGGTGCACGCCGTCGACGCCGCCGCCGCGGTCCGCCGCCGCCTCGATCGCGTCGGCGGCGTCGAGCCGGGCCGCGACCCAGGTCAGGTGCGCGGCGGGGCCGGTCTGCCGGCCGGTGGTCAGGGCGAGCAGCTCGCGGTAGGAGCTGGCGGCGGGGCTGTTGGGCGCCGGACCGGCGGCGGGCGCCGGGGTGCGCAGGCTCACCAGCTGCAGCGCCGACGGCTTCGCGGTGCCCTCGTCGAGCATCCGCAGCAGGCGGTCGAGGCGCAGCGCGGGCCGGCGGGTGCCGAGGACCTCGTCGGCGCCGCCGACGGCGATGGCGATGAACCAGCCGTCGCGGTCCTGGCCGATGCCGAGCTCGGCGCCGCGGTCGTCGTAGCCGTACACCTGGAAGGCGGGGGCGGGCAGCGCGGCCGGGCCGGCGTTGCGGCGGCGGCGCATCGCCGCGCGCAGGCCGAGCGCCTGATACGCCCAGCGGCCGCCGGAGCGGCTGAGGCCGGTGGCGAGCGCGCCCGCGGCGACGGCGGCGCCGACACCGATCGCGACGGGGCCGCCGGCGAACACGGCCGCGCCGACCGCGACGGCCGACACCTCGATCGCGACGAGCTGAGCGGTGCCGAACTCGCCGGGGCCGCCGGGGGCGGGACGCAGCCGGCGCACCGGGGCGGTGCGGTCCGGTGGGCGAGCGCCGGGAGCCGGGCCGGGACCGCCCGTCGCCGGTGGCCTGCCCTGTGCCGTTGCCGATGTCACCTGTTCCCGTGCTCCCTCCGCTGCGTTGCGCCCGCCGAGAGGTATCCGGTCCGAGCCGAGGCGCCCACAGTGTACGGGCGGGACCGTCCGCGCGCGGTCCTCGGTACCGCGGCCGGCAGCCCGACCGGTTACGATCGCCACTCGGTGAGGCGCCGCTGGACCGCGGCGCGCGGCACGGCGGCAGTCGGGGAGGCGCCAAGCATGGTCGCGCGATACGAACAGGTGCGGGCGTACCGGTTCGTCACGCGCCGGATCGTCTCGGCGATGCTCTCGGGCGAGCCGGAGAGCAACGAGCTGCCGGTGCGGCGGCTCGGGATGTCGTTGTTCGGCAGCCTGCTCGTCGGCATGATCGTCCTGGCCGTCGTCGGCGTCTACGGGTTCATCAACCCCTCCGGCGGCAAGCCCGCGGAGAACGACATCGTGATCGAGCGCGAGAGCGGCGCGCGGTACGTGTTCATCGACGGCCGCCTGCACCCCGTGCTGAACTTCGCCTCGGCCCGGCTGATCGTCGGCAACCCCAGCCCGAAGGTGCGCACGATGTCGCACAAGTCGCTGGTGAACGTGCCGGTCGGCCCGCCGGTGGGCATCCGCGACGCGCCGGACCCGCCGCCGCCGAAGAACGCGCTGCTCGGCCTGCCCTGGAACGTGTGCGGCGTGCGGGTCACCGGGGCCGGTGAGGCCGCGACGCAGCTCGTCATCGGCCGCACCCCGTCCGGTGGTGTGCCGCTGGGTGAGCAGGCGCTGCTGGTGTCGACCTCGGCCAACGGCGAGCTGCCCTCGTACCTGCTGTGGCACGACCACCGGTTGCGCATCGCGGACCGCACGACGCTGACCGCGCTGGAGCTCGCGTCGATCACGCCGATGCGGATCGACCCGGCGCTGCTGGACGCGGTCACCGCCGGTCCGGACCTCGCGGCGCCGCGGCTGCCCGGTGCGGGCCAGCCGAGCCCGAAGAAGGTCGCCGGCGCGAACGCCGAGGTCGGCGCCGTGTACCGGTCCGGCCAGCAGTACTACGTCGTGACCCGCACCGGCCTGGCCGCGATCGGGGCGGTGTCCGCGGCGCTGCTGCTGGCCAACGGCAAGCCCGCGGTGGAGATCTCCGCCACGCAGACCGCGCAGGTGCTCGACACCACGCCGGTGGAGCCGGAGGGCTTCCCGCAGGCGAAGCCGGCGATCCGGGCCGACACCGCTGACACGACCCTGTGCGCGCAGTTCGGCACGGCCGCCGCGGGCGGGCGGGGCACGCCGGCGCTGACGCTGTACGGGCCCGGCTCGGAGCAGCTGACGCTGGACCCGGACCGGTCCACGGTGCGCACCGCCACGACCGCCGACCAGGTCACGCTCGCCGAGGGGCACGGCGCGCTCGCGCAGGCGCTGCCGGGCGGGGACGGGCAGGCGACCGGCACCGTCTACCTCATCACCGACCAGGGGATCCGGTACCCGCTGCAGGACACCGGCGAGGTGAAGGCGCAGGCGGCGCTCGGGTACGAGGGCGTCACGCCGGTCGGGGTGCCCGCGAGCCTGCTCGCGCTGGTGCCGCGCGGCCCGACGCTGGACCCGGAGGTGGCCCGCAAGTTCGTGGCCCCGGCGGCCCCGGCACCGGCGAGCACGACGAAGACCCCGGCACCGGCGACCAGCACCGCCAAGCCGCCGTCCTCCGCGCCGCCCACGAGCAAGGCGCCGTCGAGCCCGGCGACGTCGCGGTCCGGCCGGCGGGCGGCGCAGGCCAGGCGCGGCGCGCGGCGATGGCGTCGATCGGATAGGGTCGATTTCACTGGTATCGACCCAGTAGCCTGACAGAGCGGCACCGAAGAAGAGGACCGAGACGGGGATCTGATGGGCGACGGCACGAACAGAGTCGACCTCCTCACCCTTGAGGAGTTCCGCAGCCGGCTCAACGACCGGTTGGACAACGCCAAGGAGCTGCTGCAGAAGCTCAACGCGATGAGCAAACCCGCGCTGGGCACGTTCCTTGACGCGAAGACCACCGCCGCTGACTACGACCGCGTGCACCGTCAGCACGTGCAGCGGGCCAGCCGGCTGGTGTCCGCGATCGAGGCGGCGCAGAGCGCGACGGACAGCATCATCCGCAACTACAAGACCACCGAGTCGCGCAACGCGGCCAGCCAGGCCGAGATCCGCCGGGCGTTGGGCGACGTCACCCTCGAGCTGGAGGGCCGCAGCGATGGGCAATGAGTACACGGCGCACTACGCGGGCAAGAGCCACCGTGAGCTCTACGACCAGCTCATGGCGGGCGACCCCGGGCAGGTGGAGGGTGTCGCCACCGACTGGCACACCGCGGCGACCACGGCGCGGCACATCGCCAGCGAGATCGAGAAGGATCTGCTGAAGCTCGACTGGAAGGGCGACGCGGGCCAGGAGTACCGGCACCGCCTCGGCCTCGTGAGCACCTTCTCCGGCGGTCTCGCCGACGACCAGGGCGAGGTCAAGAAGGCGCTGAACACGATCGGCGCGGCGCTGCGCACGGCGCAGAAGAACGCCGACAACCCCGAGGACACCGACGACAGCGACAGCATGTGGGGCGGTGCCGCGATCGGCGGTGCCACCTTCGGCCTGCCCGGTGCCCTCGTCGGCGGCTACCTCGGCCACGAGCGCGACGAGCAGCAGAAGAAGGAGGCCAAGGAGCGGATGGTGAAGCTCATGGCCGACCTCGCCGTCGACTACGCGGTCAACAACAGCACGATCCTCGAGCCGCTGCCGCCGCCGGTCGAGCTGCCGGGCGGCGACCCGGGCAACACCTCCGACCCGAAGGGCGGCCCGGGCGGCTCGGTCCCGCGCAAGGGCCCCGGCGTCAACACGTTCGGCAACGTCAAGACCAGCACCACCGACGCCGTCGGGACGGTGTCGACCGGTCCCGGCGGCAACGGCGGCGGCGACCCGTCGCAGACCGTGGTCGGGCAGCAGCCGACCGGCACGTCGCTGCTCGGTGTGGAGACCGGTGTCGTCGGCGCGGGCGCGCTCGTCGCCGGCACGGCGCTCGCCGGGCAGATCGTCACGCTCGGCGGCGGCGGCCCGACCCTCGGCATCAGCACCGGCCTCGCCAGCAGCGTCCCGCCCGGCGGCGTCCTCGGCCAGCCCGGCGCGGGCCGCGGCGACGGCGGCGCGACGACGGGCCAGCGCGGCTCCACCGGCAGTCTGCGGGAGAGCACCGGCCGCACCGCCGGCGCCCGCCCCGGCGCCGAGCGTGGCCCCGGCGCCGGCCGGGCCAACCGCATGGGTGTCCCGGGCCGCGACGGCATGTTCGGCCAGCAGCGCGGGACGGGTGCCGCCGCCCGCGGCAACGGCGACGGCGACGAGGAAGAGCGCTACGACACCTGGCTCACCGAGGACGACATGGTGTGGAGCGACGACGAGCAGGCCCCGCCGCCGGTCCTCGGCGGCAGCGAGCCGCCGCCACCGCCGGCGAGCTGAACGATCGATCGACCTGAGCGGCGCCCGGGCTTCCCGGGCGCCGCTCAGTGGTTCCACACCGTCGGCCGGGTGCCCGGGCCGGTGCGCCCGGCGAGGCGCCGCGGGCCGCCGCGACCGCGACGCACGCAGCCGGCCCGGCAGACGGGGCGGCCCAGGTGCGCACGGACCGGTCCGGAGACAGGCCGCGGCGCCGCAAGCGGACGCAAACAGCCCCGGCGCCGCAAGCGGACGCGGACAGGCCCGGCGTTTCAAGCGGACGCGGACAGGCTCAGCGGCTCAGGGCGGGCCCAATCGGGCCCGGCGCCTCAAGCGACACGACCCGGCCCGGCGCGTCAGGCAGGCGGGCAGGCAGGCAGGCAGGCAGGCAGCGACAGCCTCGGCGGCTCAGGGCGGGCACCAGACCCGTCCGGGGCAGGCGCCGGCGCTCAGGCGGGCACGGCGCGCAGCGCGCCGGGGCGGCGGCCGGTCAGGTGGTCCAGGGCGGCGGCCGCGGCGGCGTCGGCGGGCAGGTGCACGACGATGCGCTGGTCGTCGTCGGCCGGCAGGTCGAGGGTCTCGTACGCCAGCCGCACCTCCCCCACCGCCGGGTGCGCCAGCCGCAGCACCCCGTGCGCGAGCGGCAGCCCCGGCAGCGTCGCCACCCGCCGCGCGAACGGCTCACCCGCCGTCACGGTCAGCTCGTCGGCGAGCGCGGCCACCGCGCCGTCGGCGCGGAACGGGCCCTGCTTGAGCGCGGCGACCTGCTCGTCGGCGACGTGCTCCCAGTCCGGGAACACCGCGCGGGCCCGCGGGTCGGTGAACACGAACCGCGGCAGGCTCGGCGGCGCCGCCTCCTCGGCGGCGGGGGTGTCGAGCAGCCCGGTCGGGCCGGCCAGCCGCTCGAACGCCGGCGTGTACGCCAGCAGCTCCCCCAGCCGGTTCAGCAGCACCGCGGGCGACGGCTCCAGCCGCTCCAGCAGCGCCCGCGCCCCGGCCCGCACGGTCCTGGCGGCACCGGCCGCGGCGCGGCACCGGAACGCGCCGTCCGCGGCCTTCGTCAGGATCAGCAGGTGGGTGCGCTCGGCCGGGGTGAGCCGCAGCGCGTCGGCGAGCGCCGCGAGGACCTGCGGTGACGGGCGCCGGTCGCGGCCCTGTTCGAGGCGGATCACGTACTCGACGCTGACCCCGGCGAGCGCGGCCACCTCGGACCTGCGCAGCCCCGGCGTACGGCGGCGCGGGCCGGTCGGCAGCCCCACCACCGCCGGGTCGAGCGCCTCCCGCCGCGATCGCAGCAGCACCCCCAGCTCGTTGTCGCTCACGTCCCCGACCGTACCGCGCGGCGGCCGGCGGATCGTGTCCCCGCCGCTACCAGCCTGGGCGCGGGCTCCCTCCGCGGCGCGCCGGGGGCGACGGTGGACGGCATGGACAGCAACGACAGCGCGCACGTCATCGTCGTCGGCGGCGGGTACGGCGGCATCACCGTGGCCAAGGCCCTCGACGACGTCGCCGACGTGACCGTCATCGAACCCCGCGACACCTTCGTGCACCATGTGGCGGCGTTGCGGGCCGTCGTCGACCCGGACTGGATCGAGCGCATCTTCCTGCCGTACGACCACCTGCTGACCCGCGGCCGGTTCGTGCGGGACCGGGCGGTGCGCGTGGACGGCACCCGGGTCGAGCTCGCCTCCGGCGGCACGCTCGGCGGCGCACACGTGGTGGTCGCGACCGGCGTCGGGTACCCGTACCCCGCGAAGATCGACGGCACCGACCGCGCGGCGGCGCAGGCGAGGCTGCGCGCCACCCACGACGAGCTGGCCGCCGCGGACCGCGTGCTGCTGCTCGGCGCCGGGCCGGTCGGGCTGGAGTTCGCGGGCGAGATCGCCGCCGCCTGGCCCACGAAAGAGGTCATCGTCGCCGACCCGTCGCCGGCCCTGCTGCCGGGCCGCTACCCGGAGGAGTTCCGGGCGGAGGTACACCGGCAGCTGGACGAGCTCGGGGTGCGGCTGCTGCTGGGCACCACCGTCGCGCAGCCGCCGACGTCGCCGGGGCGGGCCGGCCGGTTCAGCGTGGCCGGCGTGGACGCCGACATCTGGTTCCGCTGCCACGGTACGGGGCCGCGCACCTCGCTGCCCGTCGACGCGTACCTGCGGGTGCGGGACCGGCCCGGGCAGTGGGCGGTCGGCGACGTGACCGACGTGCCGGAGCTGAAGATGGCCCGGCTCGCCCAGGCACACGCCGAGGTCGTCGCCGCGAACATCCGCACGCTGCTGACGAAGGGTGCGTGGACCGAGGATGACCTGACGACCCACGAGCCGGCGCCGGACATGCTGGTGCTGCCGCTCGGGCCGAAGGGCGGCGCCGGCTACGGTCCCGGCTTCGGCCTGCTCGGCGCCGCGCAGACCGCCGAGGCCAAGGGCGCCGACCTGTTCCTCGGCTACTACCGCGCCCTGCTGAACCTGGACTGATCCGGGTGGCCCGGCGGCTGGGCAGGTGCCAGCCGCCGGGCCGGTCCCGTCGTTACCGGACGGCGTTGTAGGCGTCGACCTCACCGGCGCCGTAGAAGCCGTTGCGGTCGCCGCCGGTGCAGGTGGCCTCGTAGCCGCTCAGCGCCGGCACCGGGTTGTAGACGCCGGCCGGGCAGGGCAGCGCCTCGGCGGTGCGCTCGAGGGTGGTGGCGAGCGCGGCCGGGGTCAGGTCGGGGTGCGCCGACAGGGCCAGGGCCGCGACGCCGGCCGCGTGCGGACCCGCCATCGAGGTGCCCTGCTTGTAGCCCCAGCCGTTGGTCTTCGTCACCGTGTTGAACGTGGTGGACAGCACCGCGTCGGTGCTCGTCGACACGGCGCCGCCGGTGCGGAAGCGGGTGTCGCCACCGGGTGCGGTCACGTCGACGACGCCCTGGCCGTAGGAGGAGTAGTAGCTCTTCAGCCGGGTCGGGCCGACCGCGGAGACGGTCACCACGCCGGGTGCCTCGGCGGGCAGGTCCAGGCAGGCGCCGGTGATGGTGCGGTCCTCCACCGGGAAGCTGCCGTCGTTGGGGCTGCCGCTGTCGACGAACTTGTGCTGCAGGTCCACGTTGGAGTTGCCGGCGGAGGCGACGGTCAGCACGCCCATGCCCTGCGAGTACCGCAGCGCGCGCTGCACGGCGATCCAGACGGGCCGCTGCCGCTCGTCGTTGCGGCAGTTGAACTCCCACGGGTCGATGAAGTAGCTGTTGTTGGTGATCTGCATGCCGTGCTCCGCGGCCCACAGGTAGCCGCAGACGGCCGCCTCCGGGTAGATGAACCCGTCGTCGTTGACGACCTTCACCGAGGCGACCTTGACGCCGGGCGCGACACCGGCGACGCCGACGCCGTTGACGGCCGCGGCGATCGTGCCGGCGACGTGGGTGCCGTGGTCGGAGGTGGTCGGGTTCCAGGCGGCCTCGGTGGTGTCGGCGACACCGCCGATGCACGACGCGCTCTTGTCCTTGGCGATCTGGGTCACGAGGTCGGGGTGGGTGCTGGAGATGCCGCTGTCCAGGACGCCGACGACGACGTTCGGGCTGCCGGTGGTGACCGTGTGCGCCTGCGGCACGTGGATCTGGGTCATGTCCCACTGGCGGCTGAACAGCGGCTCGCCGGTCGGGTCGCCGGTGGCCTGCTGCGCCGCCGAGTCGACGACCTCCACGGTGGTGTCGTCGTCCACCGCCGCGCCGAGGCCCGTGGTGGAGGCGACCGAGTCGACCCCGGCGCCCGCGACGGCGGTCTGGAACGCGGGGTTGGTCGAGCGGGCCACGAGGACCCCGATCTGGTCGTACGTCGCCACGACCACGCCACCGGCCGCCGCGACCCGGGCGGCCGCCTTCGCGGTCGAGTGCCCCTGCGGTGCGAGGACGATGAACGTGGTGTCCGGGCCCACGGCCACCGCGCGTGCAGGTAACACGGCGTTGACCAGGACCCCGGCACCGATGGTCGCGATCGACGCGACCGCCAGCGCCTTACGACGAGAAAGTTTCACGGTGTTCCTTCCGTCGGGCTGTCCGGTAACGGGCCGTCGCGTGACGACCCGTCGTCGGAAAGCAGCGGGACGGCCCCCCGTGGCGTTACCTGCCGTACCCCTTAGGGGCAGCGTCAGTGAGGATCCCGCATGCGCCGCGCGCCGATCCGGGAGAGGCTGGAGCCTCGCCACCGTGGGGAGGACGAGGATGCGCGCTGGGCCCGCCGCCGTCGCGGTGCTGCTGGCCGGCGGCCTGACCGTGAGCTCTGCCGGCCTTGCCGGGTGCGGCCTCGGCCCGCGGGAGACCGTGTCGCGGCAGTACCAGGTGGAGGAGCCGGTCACCGGCGTGCTCATCACCGGCGCCACGGTGGACGTGACCGTGAAGCCCGGCGACGGTCCGGTCACGGTCGTGGAGCGGCTGCGCTGGCCGGGCGGGCGCGCGGCGCCGCGGACGGCGCACCGGACGGTGGCGGGCCGGCTGGAGCTCAGCTCGACCGGCTGCCGCCGCTGCCAGGTGACGCTGACGGTCACGGTGCCCGCCGCGACCAGCACCGAGATCCATATCGACACCGGCGACCTGACGCTGCGGGACCTGTCCGGCGACGTGTCGGCCGCGGTGTCGACCGGTGACGTGACCGGCTCGGGGCTGCGCGGCGCCACCTACCGGCTGGTCGTGGACACCGGCCGGGTCGAGCTGCGGCACGCGACGACCCCGACCGACGTCGTCGCCACCGTCGACACGGGCGAGGTCGAGGTGCGGGTGCCGGGCGGCGCGTCGTACGCGGTGCACAGCGACCGTGGCCTGTCCTCCGTCGACGTGGCCCGGGACCCGGCGTCGCCGTACACGATCACCGTGAACGTCGACACCGGGCACGCCGTCGTGCACCGGATCTGAGGGCCGCGGCTCAGCGCTTCGTGACGGCCTTGCGGTAGTCGGCGTTGAGGCGGCCGATGAGCGTCAACGGGATGCCCTTGGGGCAGACCGTGGTGCACTCGCCGGTGTTGGTGCAGCCGCCGAAGCCGGCCTCGTCGTGCGCCTCGAGCATGCCGACGACGCGGGTGTCGCGCTCCGGCTGGCCCTGCGGCAGCAGCCCGAGGTGGCCGACCTTCGCGGCGGTGAAGAGCATCGCCGAGCCGTTCGGGCACGCCGCGACGCAGGCGCCGCAGCCGATGCAGGTGGCGGCCTCGAACGCGGCGTCGGCGTCGGCCTTCGGCACGGGAGTGGCGTGGGCGTCGGGGGCGGCGCCGGTGGGTGCGCTGATGTAGCCGCCGCCCTGGATGATGCGGTCGAACGCGCCGCGGTCCACGACGAGGTCCTTGACCACGGGGAACGCGGCGGCCCGCCACGGCTCGACGTCGATCGTCTCGCCGTCCTGGAAGTGCCGCATGTGCAGCTGGCAGGTCGTGGTGGCGCGGGCCGGGCCGTGCGCCACCCCGTTGATCATCATGCCGCACATGCCGCAGATGCCTTCGCGGCAGTCGTGGTCGAACGCGATCGGCTCCTCGCCGGCGAGGATGAGCCGCTCGTTGAGGACGTCGAGCATCTCCAGGAACGACGCGTCGGGCGAGATGTCGGTGACGTCGTACGTGACCATCCGGCCCTTGTCGGACGGGCCGGTCTGGCGCCAGACGCGCAGCTTGAGGTTCATTACTTGTAGCTCCGCTGGCTCGGGTGGACGTATTCGAATTCGAGCGCTTCCTTGTGCAGCACGGGCGGCTCGCCGGTGCCGGTGAACTGCCACGCGGCGACGTAGGAGAACTCGTCGTCGTGGCGCAGCGCCTCGCCGTCGGGGGTCTGGCTCTCGGCGCGGAAGTGCCCGCCGCAGGACTCGGCGCGGTGCAGGGCGTCGACGCACATGAGCTCGGCGAGCTCGAAGAAGTCCGCGACGCGGCCGGCGCGTTCGAGGTTCTGGTTCAGGGTCTCGCCGGTGCCGGGGACCTTGACCCGGGTCCAGAACTCCTCCCGCAGCGACCGGATGAGGCTGATCGCCTTGGTGAGGCCCTCCTCGGTGCGTTCCATGCCGCAGTACTCCCACATGATGTGGCCGAGCTCGCGGTGGAAGGAGTCGACGGTACGGTCACCGTCGACGGACAGCAGCCGCTGGATGCGGTCCTCCACAGTGGAGCGTGCCGCGACGACGTCCGGGTGGTCGGTCGACAGGGCTGGGAACGGCCCGGCGGCGAGGTAGTCGTTGATGGTGTTGGGCAGCACGAAGTAGCCGTCGGCGAGGCCCTGCATGAGCGCGGACGCGCCGAGCCGGTTGGCGCCGTGGTCGGAGAAGTTGGCCTCGCCGACGACGAAGAGGCCGGGGATCGTCGACTGCAGGTCGTAGTCGACCCAGAGCCCGCCCATGGTGTAGTGCACCGCCGGGTAGATGCGCATCGGGGTGACGTACGGGTCGTCGCCGGTGATCCGCTCGTACATCTCGAACAGGTTGCCGTACTTGGCCTCCACGGCGTCGCGGCCGAGCCGGGCGATCGCGTCGGCGAAGTCGAGGTAGACGCCGAGGCCGCCGGGGCCGACGCCGCGGCCCTCGTCGCAGACGTTCTTCGCGGCGCGCGAGGCGATGTCGCGCGGGACGAGGTTGCCGAACGACGGGTAGATCCGCTCGAGGTAGTAGTCGCGCTCGTCCTCGGGGATGTCGGCGGGGACGCGGTCGTCGCCGGCGCGGACCGGCACCCACACCCGGCCGTCGTTGCGCAGGGACTCGCTCATGAGCGTGAGCTTGCTCTGGTGCGCGCCCGACTCGGGGATGCAGGTGGGGTGGATCTGCGTGTAGCACGGGTTGGCGAACAGGGCGCCCTTGCGGTGCGCGCGCCACGACGCGGTGACGTTGCAGCCCTTGGCGTTGGTGGACAGGAAGAACACGTTGCCGTAGCCGCCGGAGGCGAGCACCACGGCGTCGGCGAACTCGGTGGTCACGGCGCCGCTGACGAGGTCGCGCACGACGATGCCGCGGGCCTTGCCGTCCACGACGATCAGCTCGAGCATCTCGTGCCGGGCGTGCATCTCGACGTTGCCGAGCGCGATCTGCCGTTCGAGGGCCTGGTACGCGCCGAGCAGCAGCTGCTGGCCCGTCTGGCCGCGGGCGTAGAAGGTGCGCGACACCTGGGTGCCGCCGAAGGACCGGTTGTCCAGCAGGCCGCCGTACTCGCGGGCGAACGGCACGCCCTGCGCCACGCACTGGTCGATGATGTTCACCGACACCTGCGCGAGCCGGTAGACGTTGGACTCGCGGGCGCGGAAGTCGCCGCCCTTCACGGTGTCGTAGAACAGCCGGTAGACGGAGTCGCCGTCGTTGCGGTAGTTCTTCGCGGCGTTGATGCCGCCCTGCGCCGCGATGGAGTGCGCGCGGCGCGGGCTGTCCTGGTAGCAGTAGGACTTCACCTTGTAGCCGGCCTCGGCGAGGGTGGCGGCGGCGGAGCCGCCGGCCAGGCCGGTGCCCACGACGATGATGCTGAGCTTGCGCCGGTTGGCGGGGTTGACGAGCTTGGCGCCGAACTGGCGGCGTTCCCAGCGGGTCTCGATCGGCCCGTCGGGTGCGGCCCGGTCGGCGATCGGCTCGCCCTCGCTCCACAGCTTCACTTGATCGCTCCGATCGTGACGGCGAACGGCACCGACAGGTAGCCGACGACCAGGACGAGGGACAGGGCCAGGGCGATCGTGCGGGCGCGGCGCTCACCGCGTGGCGACTGCTGGCCGAGGGTGCGCAGCGCGCTGAAGATGCCGTGGCGCAGGTGGAAGCCGACGGCCACGATCGCCAGGGTGTAGAAGAGCGTCACGTACCAGCGCGACGGCGCGAAGTCCGCGACGACGTTGGCGTGCGGGTGCCGGGCGTCGCCGACCGGGTTCACGGTGCCGGTGGTGAGGTCCAGGATGTGGAAGATGACGAACAGCAGGATGATGACGCCGCCCCAGCGCATCGTGCGGGCCGCGTAGCTGCCCTGCACCTTGGGCCGGTGCGCGTAGCGGACCGGGCGGGCGAGCCTGGCGCGCCGGGCGAGGATCACCGCGGCGGCGATGTGCCCGAGCACGGCGACGGTGAGCACGGCCCGCTGGATCCACAGGTACCAGGTGTGCGGCAGCAGCGGGGTGCCGATGTCACGCAGCCAGTGCGCGTAGTGGTCGAAGGCGTCACCGCCGACGAAGATCTTCAGGTTGCCGGCCATGTGCGCGAACAGGAACAGCACGAGCAGCAGGCCGGTGCCTGCCATGAGGAGCTTGAGGCCGACCGACGACCGGCGCTTCTTCGGCTTCGCCTTCGGCGCCGTTGAGGTCTGGGTGGGCCTTACCGCTGTATCTACTGTATCTACCGCCACCCGATCGACGCTAAGGACGGTCACTTTCATTCGTCCAATGCATCATGTACGTAGTGTCGATAGCCGTAGGCTATTGCGGTGCAGCTCCAACAGCTCCGATACTTCGTGTCCGTGGCTGAATCGGGACATTTCACCCGATCGGCCGAGGCGCTCGGAGTGAGCCAACCGACACTCAGTAAACAAATTCACACCCTCGAGGCGACGCTCGGTGCACCCCTGTTCGACCGCTCCCGCGGCGGGGTCATGCTCACCACCGCCGGCGAGACCCTGCTCCCCATCGCCCGCCGGATGGTCGCCGACGCCGACGCCGCCCGCGACGCCGTGCAGGAGGTCGTCGGCCTGCGCCGCGGCCGGGTCCGCGTCGGCGCCACCCCCAGCCTGTGCACGTCGCTCGTGCCGGCGGTGCTGCGCCGCTTCCACGCCGCCCACCCCGACATCGCCCTGCACGTCGACGAGGGCGGCTCGCAGGACCTCGTCGCCGGTCTCGTCGCCCGCCAGCTCGACCTGGCGCTCATCGTCGCGTCCGCGCACGGCACCGACCCGGCCCTCGACGTCGTGCCGATCCTGCGCGAGGACCTCGTCGTCGCCTCCGTGCACCCGCTGCCGGCGTCGCTGACCCTCACCGACCTGCGCGACACCCCCATGGTGATGTTCCGCATCGGGTACGACCTGCGCGACGTCACCATCGAGGCGTGCCGGCGGGCCGGCTTCACCCCCCGGTACGCGGTCGAGGGCGGCGAGCTGGACGCCGTGCTCGCGTTCGTCGAGGCCGGCCTCGGTGTCGCCCTCGTGCCCAGCATGGCCCTGGTCAACCGGCCGCTGCTGCGCGCCACCCCCCTCGCGGCGCCCGGCGTGCACCGCACCATCGCGCTGGCGCACCCGCGCGACGCCGTGCTGTCCCACGCCGCCCGGGCACTGCGCGCGATGCTGCTGGAACAGAACGTGCAGACCCCCGGGGTGCGGCGCGTGCAGGCGCTAGAGTCGCCGGCAACCGAGGTCAGGGGGAGGCCGGGGTGAACGATTTCTGCGTCGATCCGAGCGGGCTGCGAGCGCTCAGCGGGCTGCTCACGCGGGCGGCCGGGGACGCCCGCGACGCGTTGGACTACACGCGACGGCACTGCACGCTGCGCTGGGAGCAGCGGGGACTGCTGATGCTCGTCGCCGACCCGCACGGCCAGGCGTATGGGCGGGTCACCGGGGCCCTGGACCGGCTGCGCGAGCTGAGTGACGGCGCCGCCGGGCAGGTCACCCGCGCCGCCGCCGGGTACGCGGCGGCCGACCGGGCCACCGCCGCCGCGCTGGACGCCACGTATCCCGGCGCCACCGACCCGGGCGGGCTGCGCGGCACGCTGCACCAGTCCCGGCCCGACCTGCTGCCGGCCCGGGCCCCGTTCACCGACGCGGCCCAGGTGACGCTGCCGGCGCCGAGCTACGCGCCGCAGACCGACGCCTTCACGCTCAACCCGCTCACCGACCTGCTCAGCCCGGCCGCGTGGATCCGGCAGGTGGCGGTCTGGCTCTTCGGCACCGACCCGTTCGAGCCGTGGCTCATGGCGTACAGCGGCGACTGGCGCGCCTACGAGCACTGCATGCACGCGTGGCCGCACATCGGCGCGGCCGCGACCGCGCTCGGCGGCAACCTCGTCACCGGCGCCGCCGACACCACGACCGCGTGGCGCGGCCACGCCGCCGAGGCCGAGCAGGAGTTCCAGCTGCTGCTCGGCGGGGCCGCGACCGCGCTCGGCCCGGCGTGCGACGAGTACGCCCGGCTCTACCCGCTGGCCGTCGACGCCTGCCACCAGCTGTACGCGGCGACCGGCAACCTCCTCGGCCAGCTCGTCGACGCGCTCATCATCGTCAACGTCGCCGGCATCGTCGGCACCGCCACCATCGAGACCGGCGTCGGCGCCCTCACCGGCTACGCGGCGGCCGCTTACTACACCTGGCAGGCGTACCGGCTGTATCAGGAGATCTCCCGGCTGTACGGGGTGGCCGAGACCACGTTCCGGCTTATCGCGGCGCAGATCGAGGCGGTGCGGGCGGGTGCCGAGGTGACCCGCCTGCCGTCCGTCGAGCCGTACCGGCACCCGGCGGTCCCCCGGTGACCGGCGATGCGGTGACCGGCGGCCCGGTGGTCGGCGATCCGGTGGTCGTGGCGGTGCTGCGGCGGCTGACCGAGCTGCGGCCTCCGGACGACCCGCTGCACGCGTTCGCCGCGACGGTCCTGTCTGGCGAGGCGACGCTGCGGGTGGCGGCCCGGCATCCCGCGTTCACGGGGGCACTCGAGGAGGGGGTCCGCGGCCTGGGCCACTCTTGACCTGCGCCCGCTCGGCCGCGGCTCGGCTCGGCCGCGGCTCAGCTCGGCCGCGGCTCGGTCATGACCGGCTTGGTCGCAGCCGGATCGGTCGCAGCCGGATCGGTCGCAGCCGGATCGGTCGCAGCCCGGCCTGGTCGCGGCCCGCGGAGACCGCGGTGTTGAAAGTGCAACGGCAGGGGTGTTCACCGTCCTGCTCGTCGCGGCGCAGTCCGCTCGGTGGCGGTCCGTCTCAGCCGGGGTCGCCCAGGACGCGGTTGCGACCGCTGCGCTTCGCGGCGTAGAGGTTGCGGTCTGCCTGGCTGAGCAGGGCCGCAGCGGTGATGCGCCCGTCGGCCGTGCTGGAGACGCCGATGCTCACCGTCACCGGCAGGGCGCCGGTCAGCTCGGGCCACGAGTGGTGCTGGATCGCGCACCTGATGCGTTCGCAGCGGGCGACGGCCTCCTCGGCGGCCGCGCCGGGCAGGACGACGACGAACTCCTCGCCGCCGAGCCGGGCCACCGTGGCGGGTTCGTCGACGGCACCCGCCATGACGGTCGCGACCCGTTGCAGGACCAGGTCGCCGACCTCGTGCGACAGGGTGTCGTTGATCCGCTTGAAAAAGTCGATGTCGACAAGGGCCGCGGACACCGCCGTGCCCCGCTGCTCGGCACGGCTGAGCAGGGCGGGCAGCTGGGCGTCGACGAAGCGCCGGTTGTACAGGCCGGTCAACGCGTCGCGCAGCGCCATCTCGCGGAAGCGGACCGTCTCGCGCTGGCCTTCCCGGCTCTCGAACACCAGTTGGGCCAGGCGGGCCTGCTCCTCGCGTTCGGCGGAACGCAGGGCCTGGGACTCCTCGTCGTAGCGGCACTGCTCCTCGTACGCCTGCCGAAAGCGGCCGTTCGCGGCGTGCAGGCGGGCCAGTTCGCGCCGGGCTCGGGCGCCGACGTCGACCATGCCGCGCTGCTCGCTCAGCGCCCGGCACCGCGCCACGGTGGCCGTGGCCCGGTCGAGGGCGCCGCCGAGCCGTTGCGCCTCGGCGAGGGTGAGCAGCACCTCGGGCAGCATGTTGCCCTCGGCGTCGCGCCGGGAGGTGCCCGGTTCGACGAGGGGCAGCAGGGTGCGTTCGGCCTCGGCGTACCGGCCCTGCAGCAGCTGCACGCGGGCGATCGTGTCCAGGTCCGGCGGGCGCAGCTCGACGCCGGTGCGCTCGACCAGGCGGCGCATCCGCTCGACGAGTTCGCCGGCGGCCTGCGTGTCGCCGGCCTGGTACGCGGCATACGCCATGTTGTTCAGCACCGAACGGCTCAGCTCGTGGTCGCCGGCGGCCGCGGCGATGTCGAGGGCTTCGGCGTGGTACGGAGCGGCGTCGGACCGTGACACCACGTCGACGGACAGCGCGAGGATGACCAGGTGGGCACCGCGGACCAGCGGCGGCACGTGGTCGGGCAGGTGGTCGACGGACAGCAGGGCGTGCCGCCGCGCCTGGGCGTTGTCGCCGAGGCAGGTGTGCAGGACCGACAGCAGGAAGTGGGCGCGGGCCAGCACCTACTGGTCGTTCTCCAGCACCGCCCACCGGTGCACCTCGTGCAGCAGTGGCGCGGACGCCGCCAGCTCACCGCCACGGGCGAGCGCGTCGGCGAGCACGAGCCGCGCCCGCGCCGCCAGGTCGTCACGCCCCAGCTCCACCGCGGCGCGCTCGACGGCCTCGGCCTGCTCCCGGTCGGCGGTGCGCCGGTCGACCTCCATGCCCAGCACCACGGCCTCGACCCGGTCGGCGCTGATTACCGCTGTGCCACTCATGACCCGCACGATCGGCGGCCCGCGCCGGGACCTGAGCGCAATGCCCCGCGGGCGGCGCTTAGGATCGTGCGGACGTCGGCGGCACGAGGGGGGATCCCGTGGAGATCTGGCAAGCGGTCGTGCTCGGCGTCGTGGAGGGGGTGACGGAGTTCCTGCCGGTCTCCTCGACCGGTCACCTCACCATCACCGAGAAGCTGATGGGCATCCCGATCGACGACAAGGGCGTGACCGCGTTCACCGCGGTCATCCAGGTCGGGGCGATCATCGCGGCGATCATCTACTTCCGCAACGACATCGGGCGGTTCATCGCCGGGTTCGTGAAGGGTCTGCGCAGCGCCGAGGCGCGGCGGGAGACCGGCTGGAAGATGGCGATCAACGTGATCATCGGGTCGCTGCCGATCGCGGTCATCGGGCTGCTGTTCAAGGATCTCATCGAGGGCGAGCTGCGCAGCCTGTGGTTCGTCGCCGGGGCGCTCGTCGTGTGGAGCCTCGTCATGGTCCTGGCCGAGCACCTCGCCACCCAGAAGGTCGGCGAGGACGACCTGACCTGGAAGGACGCGCTGATCATCGGTCTGGCCCAGTGCATCGCGCTGATCCCCGGGGTGTCCCGGTCCGGCGCGACGATCAGCGTCGGGCTGCTGCGGCACCTCGACCGGGTGACCGCGACCCGGCTGTCGTTCTTCCTCGGCATCCCCGCCCTCGCCGCGGCCGGGATCCTGGAAGGGGTGCAGCGGGCCGGCGAGATCAGCGAGACGGTCGGCTGGGTGCCGGCCGCGATCGGCACGGTCGTCAGCTTCGTCGTGGCGTACGCGTCGATCGCCTGGCTGCTGAAGTTCGTCGCGACCAACTCCATCGCCGTGTTCGTGTACTACCGGGCCGCGGTCGGCGGCATCATCGTCGCCCTGCTGTGGGGCGGTGTCATCAGCGCGACCTGACGGCGGGGCGGCGGCGAAACCAGGCGGCGTCCGCGGGCGACGGTGGCGATACTGCTGCGATGCGGCACCTGGCGTACCCGAAGATCCCCACCGCGCGGCAGCTCGGCAGCGGCCGCGCCGGCGGCGGCACCTGGATCGCCACCGAGAAGGTGCACGGCGCCCAGCTGGTCGTCGCCGCCGACGGCCGCGGCCGGGTCCGGGTCGGCAAGCGCAAGGCGTGGCTGGACGACGACGAGCCGTTCTTCGGCTGGCAGCTGCTGCGCGCCCAGTTCGAGCAGGCCGCCCGGGCCGCGCTCGCCGGCGGCGCCGCGGCGGTGCGCATCTACGGCGAGCTGTACGGCGGTCACTACCCGCACCCGGACGTCGCGCCGGCACCGGGCGCGTCCGCGGTGCAGACCGGCGTCTGGTACAGCCCGGACGTCCGGTTCGCCCTGTTCGACATCCTGGCGCACGACAACCCCGAAGCCCCCGAGCACCCCGGCACGTACCGGACCTACGCGGAGGTCGCCGAGGTCGCCGCGGCCGCCGGGCTGGACGTCGTGCCGCTGCTCGGGCGGGGCACCCGGGCGTCGCTCGACGCGGTGCCGGTGCGGTTCCAGACCCGGGTGCCGCGGCGGCTGGGGCTGCCGCCGCTGGACGGCAACCTCGCCGAGGGCGTCGTGCTGCGCCCCGACGCGGCGCTCGCCCCGCAGGACCGCACCGCCGTCAAGGTCAAGATCGACGAGTTCGACGAGCGGCGGTTCGGCGAGAGCCTGCCCTGGGACCCGTACACCAGGCTGGACGCCACGCAGCTGGCCCGGATCGCCGCGGCGATGGTGAACCCGCCCCGGATCGCGAGCGCCCGGTCCAAGGCGGGCACCGCGCCCGGCGCGCTGCTCGACGAGGTCGTGCTCGACGTGCTGGTCGACCTGTCCGAGGCGTACCCGGCCGCGACGGCCGCGCTGGACCAGGCCGGGCAGGCGGCGCTCGAGGACGCCGTGCGGCGGGCGGCGCGCGGACAGCGCTGAGCCCGCTATCGTCGCCGTATGCCGTTCGACGTCGCACGGGCCCGGCGGGCGTACCCCGCACTGGCCGAAGGGTTCGTCCACTTCGACGGTGCCGCCGGCACCCTGGTCGCGGAGCCGGTGGCGCGGGCCGTCGTCGGGGTCCTCGGCGGCGCCGTGAGCAACCGGACCACCGCGTTCGAGCCGGGCCGGCGGGCGCTGCGCATCGTCGACGCGGCCCGCGCCGCCGTCGGTGACCTCCTCGGCGCCGACCCGGCCGGGGTGGTGTTCGGTCCGAGCGCCACGGCGCTGACGTACACCGTCGCGCGGGGCCTCGCCGAGCAGTGGCGGCCCGGCGACAACGTCGTGGTGACCCGGCTCGACCACGACGCGAACGTGCGCCCGTGGGTACAGCTGGCGCAGCGCACCGGCGTCGAGGTGCGGTGGGCGGCGTTCGACCCCGGCACCGGGGCCCTGCCGGTGGACGTGTTCGCGCCGCTCGTCGACGCCCGCACCAAGGTGGTGGCGGTGACCGCGGCGAGCAACGCGATCGGGACCCGCCCCGACGTGGCCGCCGTCGCCCGGCTCGCGCACGACGCCGGGGCGCTGGTCTACGTCGACGGTGTGCACGCCACCGCGCACCTGCCGGTCGACGTGGCCGCGCTCGGCGCCGACTTCTACGTCACCAGCGCCTACAAGTGGTCCGGTCCGCACCTGGCGGCGTGCGTGGCGGCGCCGCGGCTGTGGGAGCGCACCGCGATGCTGAAGCTGCTGCCGTCCTCCGACGCGGTGCCGGAGCGCTTCGAGCTGGGCACGCCGAGCTTCGAGCTGCTCGCCGGGGTCGAGGCGGCGGTCGGGTTCCTCGCCACGCTCGACGACGACGCCGCCGGTTCGCGCCGCGACCGGGTGCTGCGCTCGATGGCGGCGGTCCACGCGTACGAGATGCGGCTCTTCGACCGGCTCCTGGACGGGCTGCGGGCGGTGCCGGCGGTCCGGATCCTCCCGGCGCCCGCCGGCGGCTGCCCGACGGTGTCGTTCCGGGTCGGCGACCAGGACCCGGCGCGGACCGCCGAGCTGCTGGGCCGGCAGGGTATCTGCGTCTTCTCCGGCGACTACTACGCCGCGGAGTACTTCATCGCGATGGGGCTGCGCGGGTCGGGCGGTGCGGTCAGGGCGGGCGTCTACCACTACACGACGGCCGAGGACGTGGACCGGCTGGTCGCCGCGGTCGCGCAGGTGCGGTAGCCGCCGCTCAGACCGGCGCGGGCAGCCGCACGGTGACCCGCAGCCCGCCGCCCGGGTTGGGCACGGCCGCGGCGTGTCCACCGTGGACGGACGCGATCGACGCGACGATGGCCAGCCCCAGGCCCAGCCCGTCGTTGCCGGTGCGGGTGTGCCGGTGGAACGGCGCGAACAGCCCGTCGGTGTCGGCCGGGTCGATGACCGGTCCGGTGTTGGTGACGGCGAGGACCGCGCCGCCGCCGTCGGTGCCGGTGCTGACCCAGACGTCGCCGCCGTCGACGTTGTACCGCAGGGCGTTGTCGACGAGGTTCGCGGCGAGCCGCTCCAGCAGGACCGGGTCGCCGGCCGTCAGCGCCGGCTCGAGGTCCAGGTGCAGCCGCCGCCCGGCGGGGTCGGTGCCGTCCAGGACGTCCTGGACGCTGGTGGCGAGGTCGACGGGTTCCCGCACGGTGAGGCCGGCGTCGTTGCGGGCCAGGGTCAGCAGCGCCTCGATGAGCGCCTCGGCGTGCCCGACCGCGGACCGCACGTCGTCGGCCATCCGCAGCAGCTCCTCCCGGGACGGCGCCGGCTTGGCGAGCACCACGTCGATGGTGGCCCGCATGACCGTCAGCGGGGTGCGCAGCTCGTGGCCGGCGTTGGCGATGAACCGGCGCTGCCCGGTGAACGCGGCCTCCAGCCGGTCCAGCATCGCGTCGAACGTGTCGGCGAGGCGGCGCAGCTCGTCGCGGGGGCCGCCGAGCGCCACCCGCGCCGCCAGGTTGTGCTCGGAGGCCGCCCGGGCCGCGGCGGTGATGCGGTGCACCGGGCGCAGCACCCGGCCGGCGACGACCCAGCCGCCGGCGGCGGACAGCAGGGTGGACACGCCGAGGGTGGCGAGCGAGAAGCGCAGCAGGCTGTCCAGGATCGTCGCGCGCTGCGACTGCGCGCCGGCCAGGACGCCCTCGTCGTACGCGAGCCGGCACTTGCTGCGCAGACCCGGCTCGGTCTCCGCGCCGCCGCCGAGCACCCGCAGGCAGGCGTCGCGGAACTCCGGGGACATCTCGACCTCGACGGTGCGCTCCGGCGTGCGCAGGTTCGCGGCGAGCAGGCCGTAGGTGACCGCGACGACGACCGCGCCGCCGGCCGCGAACAGCAGCGTGTACAGCAGGGTCAGGCGGACCCGGACGGTGAGCCTCACATCCGGTACCCCTTGCCGACGACCGTCTCGATGAGCGCCGGCGGGCCGAGCTTGCGCCGCAGCCGGGTCAGCGTCACCGAGACGATGTTGCTGAACGGGTCGGCGTTGGCGTCCCAGACGTGCTCGAGGAGCTCCTCGGCGCTGACCACGGCGCCGTCGGCGGCGACGAGCATCTCCAGCACCCCGAACTCCTTGCGGGTCAGCTGCAGCGGCCGGCCGCCGCGGCTGGCGCGGTGCCGGGCCCGGTCGACGGTCAGGTCGCCGCGGCGCACCACCGGCGGCGCCGACGGCGCCCGGCGGGCCAGCGCCCGCACCCGCGCGACCAGCTCGTGGAACGCGAACGGCTTGCCGAGATAGTCGTCGGCGCCGAGCTCCAGGCCGTCGACCCGGTCGTCCACGGCCGCGGCGGCGGTCAGCATGAGGATGCGCGCCGCGCCGCCGGCGAGGGACCGGCACACCTGGTCGCCGTGCACGACCGGCAGGTCGCGGTCCAGCACGACGACGTCGTATGCGGTCTCGGCGGCCCGGGTCAGGGCGGCGGCGCCGTCGGTGACGACGTCGACCGCCAGGCCCGCGTCACGCAGCCCTTCACCGATCCGCGCGGCGAGGGTCGCGTGGTCCTCCACGACCAGCACCCGCATGGCGCCCATTGTGCCGCGCCGGGCATGACATCCGTCCGACATGCGCGGTAGCGGCCGTGTCACCGGCACCCCGGTACACCGGCTGCATGAGAATCCTCATCGTCTGCGTCGCGGTGCTCGCGCTCGCCGCCTGCGGCGGCCCGCCGGCCTCCCCCGGCGTGCCCCGGCTGTCCGGCACGCCCGGGCGGCCCGCCGGTGGGACCGGCCCGGAGCGGAAGGCGGCGCTGCACGCGGCCGCCGAGTGCGTCCGGCAGCACGGCATCCCGACCTACCAGGATCCGGTCCTGACGGCCGACGGCCACGTGTACACGGACTCCCGCAGCTACCGCGCCGCCGAGGACGCCACCATCGCCGCCGTCGAGCAGGCGTGCGGCGCGCTGATGACCGCGGCGCAGTTCCAGCCGACGGAGCAGGCACCGGCGCCGCCGGCGCTGGTGCAGGCCGGGGTCCGCGCGGCGCAGTGCATGCGGGCGCACGGCCTGCCCGACGTGAGCGACCCGACCGCCGCGACCGAGTTCACGCCGGGGCACGGCTTCGGGATGAACCCCGACGAGCTGCCCGGCGACAAGGAGAACCCGGTCGTGCAGCGGGCGCTCACCGAGTGCCGGACCGTCCTGGACGAGGCGGCGCGCGTGTCGAGCCTCGGGAACCTCGGCCATGCGTAGGCGGGTCGTGCTCGCCGGCGCGGCCGCGTTCGCCGCGGCGGGCGCCACCGGCGGCGGCTGGTGGCTGCGCGGCGCGCCCCCGCCACGGGCCGCGGCGGCGCCGGCCGTGGGCACCGCCGCCGTCGTGCGGACCGACCTGGCCACGACCGCCCGCGTGACCGGGACGCTCGGGTTCCGCGACACGTACACGGTGTTCGCGCAGGGGCCCGGCGGCACGGTCACCGCGCTCCCCCAGCCGGGGCGCGTGATCAACCGGGGCGAGCCGGTGTTCGAGCTCGACGGTGTCGCCGTGCGGCTGCTGTACGGTCCCCGCCCGGCGTGGCGGCCGTTCGCCGCCGGGATGGCGGACGGTCCCGACGTGCGCGCCCTGCAGGAGAACCTCGTCGCGCTCGGGCACGGCCGCGCGCCGGGCGTGCCCGGCCGGTTCGACGCCGCGACGGCCGGTGCCGTCCGCCGCTGGCAGCGGGCGACCGGGCAGCCGGTGACCGGCCGGGTGGCGCTCGGCACGGTCACGTTCCAACCCGGGCCGGTGCGGGTCGCCGCGGTCACCGCCGCGCTCGGCGCCGCCAGCCGCGCTGAGGAGCCGGTGCTGTCGGCGACGTCGACCACGGCCGCGGTCACCGTCGCGGTGCCGGCGGCGCTGACGTACCTGGTGCACCCCGGCGACCCGGTCGGGGTCACGCTGCCCGGCGGCACCGTCGCCAAGGGCACCGTCGCGTCGCTGTCCGCGGTCGCGGAGTCCACGCCCGGCATGGACGGCCGACCGCCGCAGGCGACGGTGCCGGGGCTGGTCACCCTGGACGACCCGGCGGCCGCCGGCGGCCTCGACCACGCGCCCGTGCAGGTCGACGTCACCCGCCAGGCGGTGCGCGGGGTCCTCGCCGTGCCCGTCACCGCGCTCGTCGCGCTCGCCGGCGGCGGCTACGCCGTCTGGGTCCGCGCGGCCGGCGGGCGGCGGCTCACCGGCGTCACCACCGGGCTGTTCGCCGACACCCTCGTCGAGGTCCGCGGCGACCTGCGCGAGGGCGACCCGGTGGAGGTGCCGCTCGGATGACCGCGGCACTGGAGCTCCACCTCGTCAGCAAGACCTACCCGCCGCCGGCCACGGTGACCGCGCTGCACGACGTGTCGCTGGTGGTGCGCGCCGGCGAGACCGTCGCCGTCACCGGCCCGTCCGGCGCCGGGAAGACGACCCTGCTGAGCGTGCTGGGTACCCTGGAACGGCCGACGGCGGGGGTGGTGCGCATCGCCGGCACCGACACCACCGATTTGTCCGACCGTGACCTCTCCGGTGTACGGGCCTGGCACCTCGGCTTCGTCTTCCAGCAGTTCTTCCTGCTCGAGCACCTGTCGGTGCTGGACAACGTCGCGACCGGCCTGCTGTATCGGGGGGTGCCCGCCGCTGTGCGCCGGGCGCGGGCCGGCGAGATGCTCGACCGGGTCGGCCTCGCCGGGCGGCTGCGGCACCGCCCGGCGCAGCTGTCCGGCGGCGAACGGCAACGCGTCGCGATCGCGCGGGCGCTCGTGGGCCGGCCCGCGGTGCTGCTCGCGGACGAGCCGACCGGCAACCTGGACTCGGCGACCGGCGGTGAGATCACGGCGCTGCTGGCCGGGCTCGGCGACACCACGACGGTCGTGCTCATCACCCACAACGCTGAGGTGGCCGCGGCGATGGCCCGGCGGGTCGAGCTGCGCGACGGCCGGGTCGTGTCGGACTCCACTGTGGACGGCGGCGCGCCGGTGGGTGTGCGGTGAGGCGCCCGTGGTCCTGGCCTCCTTCGCGGCCCTGGCGGTCCGGGCGGTCCTGGCGATCCTGGCGGTCCGGGCGGTCCGGACGGTCCGGGCGTCCTGCGGGGGCGGCGCGTCCCGCGGAGGCGGCGCGTCCCGCGGAGGCGGCGCGTCCCGCGGAGGCGGCGCGTCCCGCGGAGGCGGCGCGTCCCGCGGAGGCGGCGATCGCGATCGCCGCGCTCGTCGCCGTCCTCGGCGTCGCCGAGTCCTCGAAGGCGGAGCTGCTCGCCGAGCTCGGCGAACAGGGCAACCTGCTGACCGTCGCCGCCGGCCGAACGTTCGACGGCACGCCGACACCGCTGCCGGCGACGGCCCCGGCGATGATCGGCCAGATCCCGCCGGTGCGCGCGGTCACCGCGGTCGGCACCGTGGAAGGGGTGACGGTGCGGCGTACCGCGGCCGTCCCGGAACGGCAGACCGGCGGCATCACCGTCGTCGCCGCCCAGCCGTCCCTTGTGGACACACTCGGTGTGACGCTGGCCCGGGGCGCGTACCTGGCCCGGCCCGCGCTCCCCGAGGTCGTGCTCGGCGACGCCGCCGGGCGCATCCTCGGCATCGGCCCGCTCGACGCGCAGACCCGGGTGTATCTCGGCGGGACGTACTTCGCCGTCGTCGGCGTCCTCGACCCGGTGCCGGTCGCTCCCGAGATCGACACCGCCGCGCTGATCAGCTTCGGCGTCGCCGACGAGCTGTTCCGGCAGCAGGGCCGGCCCACCCGGGTCTACCTGCGCGTCGAGCCCGACCGGGTCGCCGACGTCGCGGCGGTCCTCGCGTTCACCGCCGCGCCCGAGGATCCCCGGTCGGTGGAGGTGCGCCGGCCGTCCGACATCCTGCTCGCCCGCATCGCCGCGAAGGGCGCCTATGTCGGCCTGTTCCTCGGCCTCGGCGGCGTCGCCCTGCTCGTCGCCGGCGTCGGCATCGCCAACATCATGGTGATCTCGGTGCTGGAACGCCGCGCCGAGATCGGCCTGCGCCGCGCCCTCGGCGCCCGCCGCCGCGACGTCGCCGTGCAGTTCCTGCTGGAGTCGGCCCTGCTCGCCGGCGCCGGCGGCGTCCTCGGCGTCGGCCTGGGCTGCCTCGCCACCGCCGTCGCCGCCGGCCTGGCCGGCAACCCGGTCGCCATCCCGCCGCTCGCCCCGCTCGCGGGTCTCGCCGCGGCGCTCGTGGCCGGCGCGCTCGCCGGCGGCTACCCGGCGGTGCGGGCGGCCCGGCTCCCACCGGCGGACGCGCTGCGCACCCTGTAACCGCACACGGCCGAGGCCGGTCACCGTGTTCGGTGACCGGCCTCGGGTCGCGGGTGTTGCCGTGGTCAGTTGGCGCTGAGTTCGGTGGCGGAGGCGAAGGCGGTGTCGAGCTGGGCGCGCAGGGCGTCGATCTGGCTGAACTCGGTGGCGCTGTAGGACTCCTGGCCTTCGGCGGCGAAGAC
>NZ_JNYJ01000032.1 GCF_000716715.1 Dactylosporangium aurantiacum
CGGGCTTACGGCGCCGGCGCTTGCGCCGGGCGCCGCTTGCACGCCGAGCCGGGCGACCACGTCCGGGCTGCGCCGAAGGCGCCTTGATCTAGTACAGCCAGATTCGGCAACGACCAGCGCCAGACACCAGCGCCTGTCCTCTGGCCGGTCCGAGTCGACACTATTGGCGCACAAGCCGCATCGATCGAGGCAACCCTCTTCACGCCAGACGCACGATGCTGCAATGATGCGGCGAGTCGATGCAATCGACGCAGACCAACTTCAACACGACGGCGAGAATCTGTGGATCTTAGAATCGGAGTAAGTGGATCAGGGGCTGAAGTGCGCTCCCTCTATGACTGGCTGCGCCGCGAAACGGAGCTGAGAGGCTGCCGGCTCCGCGTGGAATCCGCAGCCAGCAACGATGAGCAGGCCATGGGAGCACCACTGGAGATTGTTCTTGCGGTCACAGCGGCCGTGGCGCCGGTGCTTGTACGGGTTCTTCCCGTTTGGTTTCAGAACCGCCACTCTGATGTTGAGGTGACAATTACAAACGCACAGGGCCGTGTGGTCAGCCTTTCAGGCAAGCGCCTTGCAAATCCGGAGGAGGTCGTCAATCGCGTCTTAGAGATTTCCCGTACTGAAATCGAGGATAGGAGCGGAGATCGCGGTGACGCTGCCACATCGTGACCGCTCACGAGCGATATTGATCGGATCTTCTACTTACTCTTCCCGGAAGCTGATAAACATTCCTGCGGTAACGAATAATATAACCGCTCTCGCCGCAATATTTACCGATCCCCTTCATGGACATCTTGCACACAAGAATTGCGAAGTAGTTCGCAATCCGGCAAATCCAGTGGACCTTTACAGGCAGATCAGGGAAACCGCCTCATCCGCGCTAGATACTCTCATCATATATTTTTCTGGGCATGGCCTTGTAAGCTCTAAGGGTGAGCTGTTTCTGGCACTCAAAGAGACAGACCCAAGCGACCTCCGGCATACGGCATTTACGTTTGAGGCCGTTCGGGAAATCTTGGCAGAGTGTCCCGCAGAGCGCCGCGTCGTCATTTTAGATTGCTGTTACAGTGGCCGCGCAATTGACTCATTCATGTCTGACCGCGATGGCGCCGTTGCGGGGCAGGTCCATATCGAGGGAACGTACACACTAACCTCTTCTGACGGCAATCGACTCTCGGTAGCGCCAAAAGGGGCAGAGTTTACCGCGTTTTCCGGTGAGCTAATTTCCACGTTGCGCCAGGGAATTCAGGGCGGGCCAGAGCTGATTAGATTGAGCTCGGATCTGTACCCGGTCGTTCGCGCCTCGTTGAGCGCTAAGGGACTACCGAGTCCTTTACAAGTCGGATTCCAAACGATTGGCAGCCTTGCACTCACGAAGAATCCTGCGTTCGACAGTCGAGCCACATCGCATCACAGTTCGCCAGGTCCTCGGTCTCGTCGCGATGAACCGTCGCGTACACGGCAGGCTTCCAGTGGCTCATGGCTCGACGGTATCGATACTTCGGCCGAGCTGACTTTCGTAAACCCGCCAGAGCGCACGACGACCGGAGAGGCGGGCTGCGCCGCTTTCGCTTCCACCACAATTGCCCTCTTTCTTTCTTTGTTTATCGCCTGGATTGACGGGTTTGGCAAACCCTCTACGGCCCTCTCTTTAAGTGCAATAGCGGCCTGCGTCACGGTAGCAACGGCATGGTTTTCGAGGAAACGAAAAATTGCTGGGAGCGTTCTCGCGCTTGGTACAACGGCAGGTTACATCTGGCTGTCGATCTCCAGCGGCATGTCAGACCATTGGGCGCTCATGACTCTCTCCGCAATCGAGGTTGTCGCCTTCTCCATTGCGGCAATCTTCTGTATCGCTATGGGAGCAGAAACAGAAGATGATATGCAGAGACGGGCCGTCGAACGGGAACTGGACCCCGACTCCATCATGCAAATGCGGATTGAAGCAACTCCACTAACGAACGCCATCCGCAACTCTCGCTGGTTTGGACGGCCTTCGGACCTTCCAATTTTTGACCATTTAGCCCATCTTCCTTCTGCTCGATTCATTGAAATCCCGGCCAGATTCTCACTAGCTGCTTCTCGCTCCGGAGTCTCACCTAGCAGCGGATTCGATTTTGGGGAGCAGATTGATGCTCCAGACCGTCAGATTGGACCAAGTTACGCAGTTATCTGCGGTACCAAGATTGTAATGGTATATTTGCTTCCGTGGGGCCCCGGCAGCTACCACCGGATGAACAACGCCTCGTCTGATCTCCGCTGCGATGGCGCACTCTTCGAAGCTGGCAAGCAGGACATAGAGCGCGTATCGCGGAACCTAGATGTTTGGCGTGGCCGCCTTAACGACGGAGCGGTAGTTGCTGGGCTCATGCTGGTCGTTTCGCCGCCCGAAAAGTCGAAAACAAAGCGTCGCAGTAATACGGGGGCTTACACGACGGTGGTCCGCGATGCCTCCAGCAGCGAAACTCGTCTCTCTACACCGGAGGCCGGAGGGGATGAGGTTGGCCACTTCTTGGCGACAGATGCACACTTGATTGATCTGCGAATCATGGGAAATCTATTGTCTTACGGATCATCTCGTGCCCGCTCGGTTCTAGACGCATCGACACTGGGAGCGGATTGAATTTGGATGCCGCTTCGGCCGCTTAGCTTATCAGGCGACTCGTATAGCCGGCCTTAACTAGATTGTTCAATGCAGCGCGAACCGAACTTGGCATTTCCTGCGCGACGGCGAAACCTCGGACCGCGTAGACGTCGATTCGCTGCGTATCGCCAACTATCATATCGATCACCTTGGTAGGACTTCCGATGCTCCGCACATAGTCATCCAAACACAAAGGCCGAGACGCACACACTACGTCTAAGTCGGGCCAGATCTTTTTGGCAGTCGCGTACGCTCGACGCTGCTGGTATGGCCTGGACATGACTATTGCCGATTGCACGCGGGCTCCGCGTTCGTCGAGCAGCTTGCGGGTCAGTTCGAAGTTCTGCTGTGTGTTGGCGGCGTTAGGTTCAACCAACACTGCGTTGTCGGGAACGCCGTGCTCGATGGCGTATTCGGCATAGTGGACTGCTTCGCCGCGGGGGAAGCGGTCAATCGTGGTTGGGGCGTTGGCGCCGGTGAAGACGATGCGGGGGAAGTAGCCGCGGTGGTAGAGGTCGGTGGCGATGATGGCGACGCCCAGGTCGTGGCTGCCGAGGCCGATGCCGATGTCGCAGGGGCGTAGTTCGTGGTGCATGTTGTGGTAGTCCCACAGGGTTTCGACGTCGGCGCGGTGTTCGGCGGGGATGGTGGTCGCCGGGGTGCTCTGGTCGGCATGCGTCACGCCAACACAGTAGGCGGGGACGGGCTGGCGCGCTCAGTCCATGACGTCGAGCCGGCGGGCCAGGTCGACCAGCACCGTTGAGGGCTTCGTACGCTGGTGGCGGATCCAGGAGAGAACCAGCTGGCGGCTCAGGACGTGGTAGCGGACCTGTTCGGGGGCCATCTTCTCGGCGGCGAGGACGGTGTCGAGGGCTTCGTCGGCTCGGTTCCAGGCGCTGAGGGCGCGGGCCACTTCGAGTGAGTGGCGTACGCGGCGTTCCATCGGCAGGCCAGATGTGTCGACGCGCGGGCCGAGGTCCACGGCGACCTGGATGTCGCCGAGCTCGGCGGCGGTGGCGACGCGGTGGATGGCGACATTGGTCGGGCCAAACGCGGTCCACAGGTGATTCGCGTCATGGCCGAGACGCTGGGCAGCCTCATCGGCGGCTGTCAGGAACGTGCGGGTGGCGATGGCGTCGTTGGCACGGGCGGCTGCGATCGAGCCGGCGAGGAACAGCGTCCCGTACACCGACAGCAGCTCGGGCGTCGCGTTGGACAGGTGCGGCTCCAGGTAGTTCGCCGCGTCGTTGGTGAGCTGCACGGCCTCGCGGTAGCGGCCCGTCGCCTGGAGCGCGTGAGCGACGGAGCGCAGCAGCGTCCCGGTCAGCACCACGTCGCCGGCGGCTCGGGCGGCGCCGAGACCTCGGTCGGCGGCGATCCAGGACAGGTCTGCTTCGCCGATCTTCGTCAGCTGCACGGCGGCCAGCTGGTACGCGAGGCCGAGCACCCGTCGCGCGTCGTCGAGCGCGTCACCAGACATCGCGCTTACTGCGGCTTCGGCGTGGGCGATGAGGCTCGGCAGGCGGCCGGTCACGTACCCGAACCGCGCGTCCTGGTAGGCGTCCCAGAGCGTCTTCAGCTCCTGCTGCAGAACGTCGATCGGCGGTGGCTCCACCGACGAACCCGTGCCGAACGGCGTCACCTTGCGGTAGTCCATGAGGGCGGCGCGGAGAGCGGGGACGGTGCGCATGCCGCTGTCGCTGGTCCAGGAGACGAGGGATGGTTCGGCGACCAGGTCGGCGAGGGCGACGTCGAGCACGTCGGCGAGGGATTTAATGACGGAGAGCCGGTCGAGCTGGATGCGGTTGTTCTCCACCTTGCTCAGCCAGTCCTCGGTGCGGTCGACAAGACCAGCGAGGACCTCTTGCGACATGCCGCGCCGGCGGCGGTACCAGGCGACCCGTTCGCCGATGGTCAAGGTGTTCGTCATCCCACGCATGCGGTTAGCGTCGCACCACCCTCCGAGTTGACCCCGGAACAATTTTCCGGGGTGAAGGGCGTGGATGGGTAGACGCTTCATCTATGTTTCGGGCGGTCTTGGTCCAGGGTGCCAGCGGCGGTGGCACGTGACGGTTCACCGCGCTTCGACTTCGACGTGCCGTTCGTGTGAGGGGCGCGGGGTGAAGCTGGTCAGTCGACGGGGGTCACTGACGATGGCCGAGGACGGTGTGGTGTACGCGGTGCGGCCGTGCGTCGACTGCGGCGGCGTTCCGGCTCTGGATCAGGACGGCTCTGGCCAGGAGACGGAGGCGACCGAATGAGAGCTACGACGTTCCGCGTGGCGACAGTGCCGGTGGCGCCACAGCCGGACCTCGACCTGGATGTCCGAACGCTGCGGTGCTGGGGCGCGGTCGACGAGGACGGCGACCCGGTCCTCGTGCTCAAAGACGACGACGTGACCGTGGTCATCGACTTCGGGTTTGGCGGCGCATGGGACACCGCGATCCGGGCAGCCGAACGGCTCAGTGACGAGGCATTGGCGTACGCGTCGAAGCTTCGGGAACTGATGGCCGCCCAGCAGACGCCGGCCGACAAGGAGCTGGCGCAAGAGAACAAGGAGGAACCATGCAGGTGACCAAGGACGGCGTGACCGTCGACCTGGCCGCCGCGAGCTGGGTCAAGAGCAGCAAGAGCGGTCCGTACTCCGACAACTGCGTCGAAGTGACCGGCCTCGACGGCCCGCTCGTCGCGGTACGGGACTCCAAAAGCCCGGACGGCGCGGTGCTGGCGTTCACGCCGGACGAGTGGAACGCGTTCGTCGCGGGCGCGCAGGGCGGCGAGTTCAACCGGACCCAGTAGCAGCGTGATGGCGTGGAGGCGGCCCCTCGATGCTGGTATCACCGAGGGACCGCCACCCATCGTGACACCTCCGGGCGACACCCGGAACACGTGGAAGGGCGGCGCAGCACGATCGTGCAAGACGACCTTCGCGGTGACGCGCTCCGGCTGGAGATCGCCATCGCGCTCCTGCCCCTCGTCGGCCGCGTGCAACAGGTCGACGGCAACGATCGGGTGCTCGGCAACCGGGGCAACCGGCTCACCGACCAGGAAGACCGGCGGCTCGTCATCGACGACGCGGCCCGCGGCTGGGAAGCGCTCGGCGCGACGCAGCAGCGAAGCTACGGCGCGGATCTGAGAGCGGCGCTGTACGCGTACACCTGCGACTACGTCGAAGCGGTCGAGGCCAGCGGTCCCGACCTCGACGAGGCGGATGCACGCACGTACGAGAGCGCGATGGAAACGCTGTGGCGAAGGCACGCTGACGCTCTGCGCGCAGCAAACACGAACTGATCAGGGCCTCGGCATCGTATGGTGTCGAGGCTTCACCGCGCCGCGCTCGTCCTTCCGAAGGATCGACAGCGCGGCGCTCACACAGTTAAGGTCTTGACAAGCTATGTTGTCGTCTTCGAATGGTGGGTCTCCGTGCCGATCGAGTACAGACCTCCCAAGTACATAACCATCGTCAACGCGCTCCAGGCGCGCATTGAGGACGGCACGTATGCGTCCGGCGAGATGCTGCCCAGCGAGACCGCGCTCATGAACGAGTTCGACACGTCACGGCCCACGGTCGTGCGGTCGTTGGAGATCCTCAGGCAGGCCGGCTGGATCGACACGCAGCAGGGCAAAGGCCGTTTCGTGCGGTCGAAGCCAGCTGAGCCGCGGTCGTTGCCGGCGCATGCGGCGTCGCTGCTCGCCAGTGAGGCTGAGGGCCGGCTGCGGATCCTCGACGTTGGCGAGCTGCCCGCTCCGGCGCGAGCGTCGTCGGCGCTGGATCTGGACGAGGGCGAGCTGGTCGTGGTCCGTCGTCGGCTGGTCAGCGTCGATGGGCTGGGTCCGGTTGAGTTGGGGACGGTGTACGTGCCGCTCGATCTCGCCAAAGGCACCGGCATCGGCTCGACGACGCCGCTCGCTGAAGGCGTCCTCCAGCATCTGGCGACCCGCAAGGGCATGCACTTCGATCATGTCACCGAGCGGATCTCGGCACGGCCGGCCACGGAGGAAGAGGCTGACCTGCTGGACATCGACCCGAACGGCTGGCTGCTCACGGCGCTGTTCGCCGTGTACGCCCGGGGAGGCAGGCCAGCCTTCGCGCTGGACATCGCGGTGCCGCCGGCCCGCCATGAGTTCGAGGACTCGTTCTCGATTGCTTAGGTGGATGGCTCGCATTACTCGAATGCGAGCCATCCACAAGTTTCTCAGTCCGAACACTTAACAAGCTAGGTTCCGTCGCTACACTTGAGTTGCACATAACAAGTTAAGTGGTTGTCTGAGAGGAAGTGTTGTGGCGCTCAAGGGTGGTAGTCGGTTCTCGATCCGGTTCGAGGACGTTTTCCCTGCTGGCTGCGTGCTGGTGCCGGACTCGATCGTCGAGGCGCAGGACTACAACGAGGTGACCAAGGCCCGTACGCCCGCGCTGGACAAGCTGACCGGCGCGCGGGTGTGGACGGTCCGGGTCGTGGACATGGACCCCGACCTCGCCGGCCGGTCGCGGGAGGTGGCGGTGAAGATCTCCGCCCCGGTGCAGCCGGTCCCGGCCAACGGTGCGCCGTTCGCGCCGGTGGAGTTCGAGGGGATGACGGTCACGCCGTACGTCGGTCCGACCGGTCGGCTCGCGTACTCGTACCGCGCGACGGGCTTCCGCTCGTCGGCTCAGGCGCGGAAGGCCGCCTGACAAGGAAGACAGCGCGGGGCGGTCTGTATGCCGTAGGAAGCCGGACCGCCCGCTGCCAACCAAGCCCATTGCTGAGGTGTGGAAGGCGGGTTTCATCATGCCCAGATCGGGTTGGCCGCGCAAAAGAAGCCAACCCTGCCCCGGCCAGACACAGCTGCTCATGCCTGTTGCGCGCGATGCGCGCGGTCGATTCACACGCCTGTTCGCCGGCATGCCGTTCCAGCTCCTCGCGTTCCGCCGCGATGCCCGTGGTCGGTTCGCGTGCCTGGCGGTGGCTGGTTGAGCAGCGTCTCTGGGGAGGGTCGAACCTTGAAGACAAACGTCCCGCTGGTCAACTTCCGCCGGCTGTCGCTGCCGATGCCGTGGTGGTTGGTCATGTGGTTTGTCGTGCCGTACCTGCTGTGGCAGGTCGCGAAGGCCACGGTCCGGCTGATGCCGGTCCTGTGGCGCAACCGCACCTCCGTCACCCTCGCCGCGCTGGCGGTGTGGCTATGGCACCGGCACGGCTGGGAGGTCCTGGCCTTGGTCGCTGGGGTCGCCGGTGCCACGGTCGGCGTCTGGTGGTGGCAGTGGCGGCCGTGGTGCGAGCGGTTCGTCGTGCTGCCGGCGCTCTCGTGGTGGCAGCGGCTGTTCGTGTACCAGCTGCACTGGCGCGAGGCCATGACCGTCTGCCGCCTGGCGGAACGCTTCGACGGCAAGCTCAACGTCCCGCGGCTGCTGCGGGTGCGCTGCACGTACGCCACCGATGAGGTGGTGCTGCGGATGCCGCGCGGGCAGAACCCCGACGACTACCACGCGGCGGCGGCGAACCTGGCGTACTCGTTCGGCGCGCGGATCTGCCGGGTCTACTCAGGCCGGCGAGACATGCCGCCGACTCGGCGCGGCCGGTGGGCGTGGCTGCTGCGGCTGGTTGACCGGGTCCGCTACCGGGACCGTCCGCGGGTGGTCTGGCTCGTGTTCGTCCGCCGCGACCCGCTGCGCCGCACCGTCCCGGCGTTCGACGTCCCGGAGACCACTGACCTGGAGGCGCTGCCGCTCGGGCTGCGTGAGGATCTCGTCCGGTACGTGCTGCGCCTGCTGGCAACCCACGTCCTGATCGTCGGCGCGACCAGGGCGGGCAAGGGCTCGGTGCAGTGGTCGCTGATCCGCGCGCTCGCCCCGGCGATCCGCTCCGGGCTGGTGCGGCTGTGGGGCATCGACCCCAAGGGCGGTGTGGAGCTGTCCCTTGGCCGGCAGTTGTTCAGCCGGTACGAGTACGCCACCGTCCCGCCGATGGTCGCCATGCTGGAGGAACTCGTTGCGGTGATGCGGGAGCGGCAGGCCCGCATGCAGGGCAAGACCCGCGCGCACACGCCCACCCTCGACGAACCGCTCTACGTGCTGATGGTCGACGAGATCCTCGCGCTCGTCGCGCTGCTGCAGGACGTCGACCTTCGTACCAGGGCCAAGGCCGCGCTCGCCATGCTGCTCACGCAGGGCGCCGGCCTCGGCGTGCTGGTCGTCGGCGCGACGCAGGACCCGCGCAAGGAGGTCGTCGAGCTGCGCGACTTCTTCCCGACCCGGATCGCGCTGCGGCTCAACGAACCCAACCACGTCGACCTCGTCCTCGGGCAAGGCTCCCGGGCACGCGGCGCGCTGTGCGACCAGCTCTCGGCGCGGCCGTCCATGCGGGGCATCGGGTACGTCGTCCTCGACGACCGGCCGGAACCGGAGCGGGTCCGGTTCGCGTACGTCACTGACGACGAGATCCGCGACATGGCGGTTGCCTACGCCGCACCCGAGGTCGTGAAGCCGAAACCGGCGCCGATCCCGCGGCAGGGACGCCACACCAACAAGCAGAAGCACACGGCCGGACCGCTGCTGCCCGACAGTCTCGCCGGCCTGCTCGACGAGGACCCGGCATGACCGACGACCGCCGGTTCTACCGGCTCCGCGCACCCCACATCACGGCCGGCTCGTCCGCCGTGACCGTCCGGGTCACCGACGGCGAAGACCTCTACCTCGCCGTCGGTGCGGGCCGCCGGCGGATGTACCTCACGCCCGCCGAAGCGTGGGCGCTGTGGCGGTGCCTGTCCGAAGCGGTCGCCTCCACCGGCCAACCGCCGGACTGGGTCCGCGTCCCCATCAACCCCGCCTGCCGATAACGAGAGGACCCGACCATGCGAACCCGACGTCCTCGCCCCAACCGGCGCGGCTGCCTCGACCTCTCCCACCGCTCGACGCACCTGCCCTGCCCGTACTGCACCGACGACCAGGCCGACATCGTCAACACCGCCCGGCGGCTCCACGCACGGCTCGACGCTGAGGACCGGTTCTGATGCGGCACGCCGAAAACGTCGTCCTGGTGCTGATCCTGCTCGTCGTCGCGGCCGTGGCCGGCGCGGCCTCGCTCGCCCACGTCCACGACTGGACGATGACCAACTCACCCGCCGGCACCCCGGACTGGTTCGGCTGGGCGAACGCCGTCATCTCCGAGCTCGTCCCGATCGCCTGCGCATTGGTCATCCGGCGCCGCCGCCGGACCGGGGAGTCGGTGGTGTACCCGTTCGCCGTCCTGCTGTCCGCGGTGACGCTGTCCCTGGCCGCTCAGCTCGCGGTCGCCAAGCCGGGCTTCTCCGGTGGCCTCCTCGCCGCGGTACCGGCGCTGGCGTTCATGGCGCTCGTGAAGCTCGTCCTCTCCACCAAACCGACCACCATCGCCCCGGCGCCCGTGAAGCTGCCCGGCCCGGCGCCCGTCGAGCCGGCCAGGCCGGTCGAGCACATCCCGACGCCGCTCGCCCGCGCGAACGGCGTCATCCCCTCCGGTGTCATCCGATGAAGGAGACCCAGACAACCTTGACCGTCACCACCGAAGCGCTGCCCGGCCTCGAACCAGAGGCCGGGCCACGCCCCGGCTCCCGCGCCGCCCGCATGCTGATGCCCCTCGCCGCAGACGTCGTCAAGGACATGGCCACCGAGTACGGCGTCTGCCTCCGCCCGATCGGCCTGCGCCGCACCGACCTCGCGACCGGCCAAACGGAGATCATCGACGTCCCGTGCGGCGCCACCCGCGAGGACAAGTGCGTGCCCTGCGCGAAGCGGGCTCGCAGGCTGCGCAAGACGCAGATCCGGGAGGGCTGGCACCGCGCCGACGAACCCGCCCCGGCACCGAACCCGGCCACGGAGGAGCAGCGGTCGCTGATCAGCCTTCGGGCGCACCTCGAGTACTTCCGGGATCAGGCGGTCCGGGAGTCGAAGTGGGACGAGGTCGGCGAGGTCGACGAAGCGATCCGCGAAGTGGAAGAGGCCATCGCAGCGGAAGGCCTCCGCGGCACGGTGGCGCCGGCGCACAGCAAGCACGAGGAACCGAAGCGGCAGCGCTCGACCCGCCGTCGCCAGGACGCCCCGGCACTTCCGCGGCAGAAGGTGCAGCCGCGTACGGTCGGCCGCGTCTACACCGCCCCGGACGGCACCGAGCACCGGCCGTCGATGTGGCTGACGATGACCCTCGACTCGTATGGCCCCGTACGGGAGGACGGCTCGCCGCTGGACCCGTCCCGCTACGACTACCGGCGCGCGGCCTGGGACGCGATCACGTTCCCTCGGCTGCTGGACCGGTTCTGGCAGAACCTGCGCCGCTGCGTCGGCTGGAACGTCCAGTACGCCGGCTGCGTCGAGCCACAACGCCGCCTCGCCCCGCACGCTCACTTCGCGATCCGCGGCACCATCCCGCGCACCGTCCTGCGCGAGGTCGCGGCGGCCACCTACCACCAGGTCTGGTGGCCTCGCGTGGACGCGCCCACCTGCCGGCCGGTCTGGGACGCAGACGCCGAGGTCTGGTGCGACGCGGACGGCCTGCCGCTGCAGACGTGGGACGAGGCGCTCGACGCGATCGACGCCGACCCCGACGCGGAACCGGCGCACGTGATCCGGTTCGGCAAGCACGTCGACGCCCGCGGGGTCGCGGCCGACAGCAAGGACATCGACCGCACGGTCGGCTACATCACGAAGTACATCACCAAGTCCGCCGCCGACTGCCACATCGTCACCACCGACCGGCAACGGGCGCACCTCGAACGGCTCTGGCAAGAACTGCGGGTCACGCCCTGCTCGGAACGCTGCGCGAACTGGCTCCTCTACGGCATCCAACCGAAGAAGGCGCACGGCAAGCTCCGCCCCGGCAACTGCAAAGGCAAGGTCCACCAACGCGCCACGCTCGGCATCGGCGGCCGGCGCATCCTCGTGTCCCGCGACTGGTCCGGCAAGACCCTTGCCGACCATCGCCACGACGCCCGCGCCTGGGTCAAGGCACTCCTCGGCGTCTCGGGCGGCGTCGACCAGGTCCCGGTCACCGAATCCGACGACGGAACACCGGCACCAGTGGCGTGGGAGCTGGCGAAACCGAACGACCCGGACATGCCGCCGATGCGGCATCGCCTCCTGCGCGCACTGGCGCAACGCATGCAGTGGCGCAACGCGCTCAACGCTGCCCGCGATCGGGCTGCCCAGTACGACGGAGTTCTTTCGGCAACGCACAACAACGGGGAGGAAGTGCAGCGTGGATGACCGTCCGTTCGCTCCTAAATGGCTGTCGCCGGCGCAGGTGGCGCTCCTGCTGGGGTTCGGGTTGTCCAAGGTCAAGATGAAGATCGCAACGGGTGAGCTGCGGTCGGTGAAGGACGGCAAGTACCGGCGCGTCCTGCCGGAATGGGTCGACGACTACATCCGCGAACAGGTCGAACGGCAGGAGGCCGCCTGATGCCCGCCCGTGCCCGCGCCAACGGAGAGGGCTCGATCTACCCGCACCGCAACGGCTTCGCCGCGTACGTGTGGGTGACGAAGCCCGACGGCAAGCGCACCCGCAAGTACGTCTACGGCAAGACCCGCGAAGACGTCCACGAGAAGTGGGTCAAGCTCCACGCGGAGGCCGCGAAAGGTCCGGTCGCCACGAAGACCCCGACGATCGCCTCGTACGCCGCGTACTGGCTGGAGGAGATCGTCAAGCCCAACCTGTCGCCGGGGACGTACGTCGCGTACGAGGTGGCGTGCCGCCTGTACATCGTCCCGGGCCTCGGCAAGAAGAAGCTGAACCTCCCGGCCCGCGACGCACAGACCTGGATCAACGAGGTCGCCCGGACCTGCCAGTGCTGCGCCCAGGGCCGCGACGAGCGCCGGCCGAAGGGCAAACGCCGCTGCTG
This sequence comes from Dactylosporangium aurantiacum, assembly GCF_000716715.1. Classification (GTDB taxonomy): domain Bacteria; phylum Actinomycetota; class Actinomycetes; order Mycobacteriales; family Micromonosporaceae; genus Dactylosporangium; species Dactylosporangium aurantiacum. Next base: position 12,494 of record NZ_JNYJ01000032.1, read on the forward strand.
CGCGGTCCGCCGCTGCTGCAAGTCGACGCTGTCCCCTTCGACGCTCGGCCACATCCGTCGGACACTCCGGTCGATGCTCGGCCAGGCGATGGTAGAGGAGACCGCCTCGCGCAACGTGGCGAAGCACCTGCGGCTACCGGTGCAGCGTGCTGCCCGGCGCAAGTCATGGGACACGGACGATGCACGGAAGTTCCTGGAGTCGGCTCGCGCTGACGGCGACCCGCTGTACGCCGCGTACGTCCTGGTCCTCGTGCTCGGCCTCCGCAAGGGCGAGATGCTGGGCTTGACCGATGATGCGATCGACTGGGCGGGCTGGGACAGGCGTTGCAAGGAACACCGAGAGACCTTCTGCGTGGACTGCGTCGCCGAGTACGACGTCACGCTCCAAATCGATCGGCAACTCCAGCGCATCGGCACGGAGCTGCTTCACCGCGAGACGAAGACTCCGACGTCCGACGCCGGCCTCCCACTTCCACCGATCTGCGCCGTAGCCGTTCGGCAACGCCACCTCGACACCGAACGCGACAGCGCAGAGGCCGGCCCGCTCTGGCACGGTCTGAGCCTGCTCTTCACGACGCGGTTCGGCACGCCGATCGAGCCGAGGAACTTCAACCGCTACTGGGACCGGCGATGCCTCGCAGCTGGCGTTCCGCGTATCACTGTCCGAGATGCTCGACGGACATGCGGCTCGCTGCTGGCGGATCTGGACGTTCACCCGAGGGTGGCGATGCAAATCCTGCGTCACGCAAAGTTTTCGATCACGATGGAGATCTACACGCAGGTCTCATCGAAGAAGACCCGGGACGCCTTGAAGCGTCTCGGCGCAAGTCTTGGTTAGCTCGGTCAGGTCAATGACCAGTAATGGTGCTCCGAATCGGGTCGACAACCTGCTCGTGGTAGGTACGGCGATCGTCTATCCAGCGCTCGACACGTCTGTTGGCTGGCGACGGAGGGTTGGCGGCCAACTCCAGCGCGCCAAGGGCGACCACCAGAGCCTTCCGGCTCTCCTGACCGTTGAAATGAGCCATCTCAGCACTAGTGTTGAGGCCAGCAGGGTGGACTTCGGTCGGCGCCATTTCGCTGTACGGATGCAGCCCTTCGTTACGTCGTTCGAAGAGCCACGTCAGGTTGTCGAGCAGCTGATCGTGCTCGGTCCGAGGAAGGCCGAACGCCTCGCTCAAGCAATCCGTGATGCGTTCGGCCGCATCGTCGATGCGGCGCCGATCGTCAATCAGGTATTTGACGTCCTCATAGAGCGCTTCGACAGCGCATGCAGCTGCCGTAATCGCCACAAGAGACTGCCGCAACTCTTCGGCCAGTTGCGGCTCACCAGCGCGTGCCGCATCCAGTGCTTTCATCGCATCGCGCTCATGCGAAGCAGCAATCTCGATCCAACGCGCCCACATGATCTGCTGAGTCTGAAGGTGAAACCCAGGCAGTCGCTTACCGCGACGGATGTCCTCCTCGCGGTGCCGAGTACGAAACTCCGCGAACTCCCTCATCAGGGTGTCGCGTTCCTCGGGCGAAGTCGCCGCAGCCTTGCGGCGCTCGTACTCCTCGCCGGCGTCCTTGAGGATGTGGATGCGCTCCACGGTCTCGCGACGGAGACGATCTCGGTCTCGGCGACTCACAGGAGGCATAGATGAATTGTTCATTGTCCGGTGTGCTCGCGCGAACGGGTTTCGAGCCGGACAACCCCGCGCCGCCTGTCAGTCGGATCATGCGACAGGACGCGGCGGCCTGCTGCTGTACTTTGCTGCTGTACGAGGCCTCAAACGGCAGAGCCGGCGCTCGTCGCACCGGCTCTGACCTGCACTTCGTGTGGGCCGCCAGGGACTCGAACCCTGAACCTACGGATTAAAAGTCCGCAGCTCTGCCATTGAGCTAGCAGCCCGCGCCTTGACAGGGTACCTGTGCGCGGTCAGCCGTTCCACGCGATACTCGATCCCCAGCATTCTCGCAGGTAAAGCCGGGTAAGGGCCCTAGAGGAATCAACCGCGCAGGCCGGCCTCGTGGGCGACGACGATCGCCTGGGCGCGGTCGCGGACGTCGAGCTTGGCCAGGATGTGCCGGACGTGGGTCTTCACGGTGGCCATGCTGATGAACAGGTCGGCGGCGATCTCGGCGTTCGACAGGCCGGCGCCGATGCGGGTCAGGACCTCCAGCTCCCGCTCGCTGAGGTCCGCGACGCCGGCGGGTGGTGCCGGTGGCCGGGGTGGGCGGGCCGCGAAGTGGTCCATCAGCCGGGCCAGCACGCTCGGCGCCATGACCGGCTCGCCGGCCGCCGCGCGGCGGACCGCGTCGGCGAGGCTCTCCGACGTCACGTCCTTGAGCAGGAAACCGACGGCGCCGGCGCGCAGGGCGTTGACGACGTGCTCGTCGGCGTCGAACGTGGTGAGCGCGATGACCCGGGTGCGGGCGGCGATGCGCCGGGTCGCCTCGACGCCGTCCAGCACCGGCATGCGCAGGTCCATGAGGACGACGTCGGGCGGCTGCTCGTCGACGGCCGTGACCGCGGCGGCGCCGTCGCCCGCCTCTGTCACGTCGAACCCGGCCAGTTCGAGCATCAGCCGCAGGCCCTGCCGCACCAGGGCGTGGTCGTCGACGACCAGGACGCGGGTCATCGCGAGCCACCGGCGGGCAGCTGCACCTGTACCTCGAACGCGCCGTCGCGGATGAAAGCGGTGAACGTGCCGCCGAGCAGCTCGGCCCGGTGGCGCATGCCGAGCAGGCCGCGGCCCGGCACCGGCTGCGCCCGGCCGCCGTCCACCGGGTTGGCCGCGGTGACGGTGACGGTGTCCGGCGCCCAGTGCACGCCGACGGTGACCGGGCGGCCGGGGGCGTGCCGGCCGGCGTTGGTCAGGCACTCCCGCACGATGCGGTGCACCGCCAGCCAGACCGGGGTCTCGCCCGGCCGCGGCACGCCGGTGAGGGACAGGGAGTTGGCCACCCCGGCCGCGTCCGCCCGGCGGGCCAGCTCGGCGAGGCCTTCGGCGGTCGCGTCGGTCGGGTCGGTCGGCGGTGCCACGACGTCGAGGGCCGAGCGGATCTGGCGCAGGGTCCGGTGCGAGGTCTCGCGGATCGCCTCGACGGGTGCGGCGGCCCGGTCCGGGGCGAGCCGCAGCGCCGCGGCCGCCGCCTCGGCCTGCACGGCGATGAGGGTCAGCTCGTGGCCGAGGACGTCGTGCAGCTCCTGGGCGATCCGGGCCCGCTCCTCGCTGACCGCGGCCTCGCGTACCTTGCGCTTCTCGGCCTCCAGCTCGGCGGCCAGCTGCAGCAGTACCCGGTGCTGCTGGCGCTGGTGGGCGACGAGCTGCCCGGCCGCCACCGGCGCCACGACGGACAGCACCGCGCCGATCACGGCCACCGGCAGCTCCGGGCCGAGCAGCGTGCCGGCGGCCCCGGCGACACAGCCCCACGCGGTGACCGCCCACACGGCGGCGCGCGGTGCGCCGTAGGCGCCGACGGCGAAGAACTGCAGCACGACGGCGACGAATCCCAGCACGGGATAGCCGTCGAGCGGGATGAGCCAGAACGCGCTCGACACGGCGGCGGACTCCAGCGGGTACCGCCGGCGCCAGGCCAGCGGCACGATCGACCCGAGCACGTAGAGCTCGCCGATGCCCCGGTGGGCGATCGGGAACGCGAGCGTCTGGGCGAGCGCGACCGCGGTCAGCACGGCGGCCAGGACGGCGTCCGACCGTGCCACCCGTAGCCGGGCCACCCACGCGTTCACGACGGCGAGCGTAGGACACCGCCGTCACGCGCCGCCTCATCCCACGGGCTGAGCTGCGAAGCCGCCCGCGGGTCGATGCCGCCCAGGTGCCCGCGTCCGTACGTTGCTCACACCCATCACCGTTGAGAGGAACCTCGATGACTTCGTCCGTGACGCTGCCCGCCGCCGACATCACCGCCGGGCCGGTGCGCAACAGCACCCGCTTCGGGCTCGCCTTCACCGTCTGCCAGCTGCTCGTGATGATCGCGATGGCGGTCTTCGTCCTGCCGCACGCGGGCTCGCCGTCCGACCCCGCCCTGGAGCGCGGGCAGGGCGTGCAGGAGGCGGCCGAGCTGTACCGCGTCGGCAACTTCGTCTTCATGGCCGCCGGGTCGCTGCTGCTGGGCTTCCTCGGCGCCGTCTGGGCGCGGCTGCGCCGGGCCGACAGCAGCGGCGTCCTCGCCACCGTCGCGGTCGGGTCGGGCATCCTCCTCGCACTGATCTGGCCGATGGCCGCCATGCTGCACGAGGTCGCCCTGGAGACCGCGGCCGCCGGCACCGATCTGCGCATCCTCGCCGGCTGGGACTCCGTGGCGCCGTTCAGCCTGGCGTTCTCGGTGTTCGCCCGGGTGTTCTTCATCGGCGCGATCGCGCTGGGCCTGCGCGCCACCGGCACCGCTCCGTGGCTGGTCCGCTCGGCGGGCGTGCTCATCCTGCTCAGCCTGTTCGGCAGCGCGACCGTCGTGTCCGGGGCGATGTTCCCGCTGCTGGCGCTGAGCACGCTGGGCTACGAGCTGTGGGTCGGCGCGTTGGCCTGGCACTGGCTGCGGGACGGCCGGTGAGCGCCGGGGCCTGGGCCGGGCCGGCCTGACCGGGACGGGACCGCCGCCCTGCGCCGCGTCGCGCAGGGCGGCGGACGCGTATCAGAGCGGGATCTGGTACAGGATGAAGCCGCGGTTGACGCCGACCTGGTCGTACAGGCGCCGGGCGGTCGCGTTGCTCTCGTGCGTCGACCAGTACACGCGGTTGCAGCGCCGGGCACGGGCCCAGTCGGCGACCGCGGCGATCAGCGCCGACGCCACGCCCTTGCCCCGCGCCGACGGTGCGGTGAACAGGTCCTGCAGGTAGCAGACGTCGTCCGTGGTGGTGCTGGCATGGGTGAGGAAGTGGGCGATGCCGACCAGTTCGCCGTCGAGCTTGGCACCGAACGCGTGGATGCGGGTGTCGTCCTGGAAGCCGGACCACGCGGTGTCGAAGCGGTCGGCGGGCAGGACCCGCTCGTAGAACGTGTTGTAGCCCGTGAACAGGACCTCCCAGGCGGGACGGTCCTCGGGGGAGAGCTTGGCCACGGGGATCATGGTCCGACCATAGCGGTGGATGAGAAGCTGTCCGGCGTGGCGGTGACGGAGGATGCCGAGGAGACGATCACCGGGGAGCTCCGGCTGCTGGCGATGCTGCTCGGGGCGGTGCTCGGCACGTGGATCGCGTGGACCAGCCCGCAGCACGGGCACGAGCCGCGATGGGTGCTGTTCGCGGTGCTGGCGGCGGTGCTCGGGGCGGCCAGCGGCGAGGCGTTCGGGTTCGGGGCGGCGCGGTGGCGGGACCTCGGCACGGTGCACCGGGTCCGGCTCTTCCACGTGCTGCACCTGGTGCTCGCGTCGGTGGCGGTGGCGATCGGGCTGGTGGCGGCCACCCCGTTCGTGCTGGGTGAGCAGGGGCTCACCAGCCGCGGGCTGGCGTTGTCCACGATCGCGATCTGCGGGGCGCTGCCGTCGGCGGCGACGTTGGGTGCGGTACAGCGGGTGGCGCGGCGCAGGATCGACGGCTCGCCCGGGCAGCAGCTCAACACGCTGCTCAGCCTGCGCAGGCTGGTGAGCCGGCTGCTCAACCAGCTCGGGCTCCTCGTGCTGCTCGTCACGCTGGTCAACGGGGCCGCGACCGGCTGGGGCGCGGAGCTGCCGAAGGCGGCGGTGCTGTTCTCCGGCGCGGTCGCGTCGTTCGTCGTCGGCGTCATGTACGTCCCGGCGAGCACCACCCTGCGCCGGCGCTGCGCGCTGTTCGTGGACCGGCACTTCCCGCTGACGGACGTGGCCCTCGACGACCTGGTCGACAAGGCGGAGGAGCGCTCGCGGCTGGAGAAGCTGCTCGGCATCGACCAGACGACGTTCGGTGAGCTGCGCTCCGGGCTGGTGATCATCAGCCCGTTCGTGGTGAGCGCGCTCGCCGCGATCATCCCGGCGAAGTTCTGACCGAACGACGAAAAGGGGCCCCGGAGGGCCCCCTTGGCTTTCAAGCTCAGTTCGAGGCGTACGTGCCCTCGGCGAACCCGGCGTCGAAGCGCGCCTGCAGCGCCTCCAGCTCGTGGAACTGGCTGGCGTCGTAGGACTCGGAGCCCTCGGCGGCGAACACGCTGTCGGTCTCGGCGGCCGAGTGGTCGTAGGAGGTGAAGTCCTGCTCGGCGTAGTGCGAGCCGTCCGCGCCGGTGAACTCGACGCTGTGGCCCTGGTCGAAGGACGTCGACTCGGCGGCCGCGTGGTCCTGCTGGAACACGCCGAACTGCGAGTCGTAGTTCTCCTGGCCCGCGTCGACCTGGTGCAGCTCGTCCAGGGCCTCGTGCTGCTCGCCCATCGAGAAGTCGCCGTACTCGCTCATGTCAGTTCCCCTTGTTGTGAAAGCTAGGTTTTATGTGGTGTGCGGTGCGTTCTTGCGATGTGCTGAACACTACGGACCCCGCAGGAGGGTCAAATCCCGAAAACGTGCCACGAGGAGAAGTGCCGATGCGGGTGGGCGAACTGCTGGTCGAAGGCTTCGGGCGGCTGCCGGATCTGGTGCGGGGCGCGGTCGAAGGGCTCAGCGCGCAGCAGCTGACCTGGGCCCCGGCGCCCGGCGCGAACACGGTCGGCTGGCTGGTCTGGCACCTCACGCGGGTCCAGGACGGGCACGTCGCGGAGCTGATCGACGGCGCCGAGCAGCTGTGGGTGACCGGCGACTGGGCGGGGCGCTTCGGGCTGGACCCGGACCCGGACAACACCGGCTACGGGCACACCGCGGCGCAGGTCCAGGCGGTGCGGCCGGACGGCCCCGAGGCGCTCATCGGGTACTTCGAGGCGGTGTCGGCGCGCACGGTCGAGTGGCTCGCGACGCTCACGGAGCAGGACCTGGACCGGGTCGTCGACGAGGCCTGGGACCCGCCGGTGACGCTCGGGGTGCGGCTGGTCAGCGTCCTGGACGACGACACGCAGCACGCCGGACAGGCGGCATATGTACGGGGACTCATTCCCTGACGTCATCGGCGGAAACGTCATGGACGACACACGGCCGGCGGCGCGATCCGGTGGTGTACTTGATCTGCACGATCCACACCCTGATCGGGAGACTTAGATGGACGAGCGTGCACAAGGACGTCATCGCGTCGTGGTCGTCGGCGCCGGGTTCGGCGGGTTGTTCGCGACGAAGGCGCTGAAGAACGCGCCGGTCGAGGTGACCCTCATCAACGGCACCGCCCACCACCTGTTCCAGCCGCTGCTCTACCAGGTGGCGACGGGCATCCTGTCCGAAGGGGAGATCGCACCGCCGATCCGGGAGATCCTCAAGCGGCAGAAGAACGCGAAGGTGCTGCTGGGCACGGTCACCGAGGTCGACCCGGAGGCGAGGACCGTCACCGCGGTCGCGCCCGGCGCCTCCTACACCGTGGAGTACGACTCGCTGATCGTCGCCGCCGGCGCGTCGCAGTCGTACTTCGGCAACGACCGGTTCGCCGAGCACGCGCCGGGCATGAAGAGCATCGACGACGCGCTGGAGCTGCGCGGGCGGATCTTCGGCGCGTTCGAGCTGGCGGAGCTGGAGACCGACCCGGCCGCGATCGAGCGGTGGCTGACGTTCGTCGTGGTCGGCGCGGGCCCCACGGGGGTCGAGATGGCCGGCCAGATCGCCGAGCTGGCGCACCGGCACCTGCCCGGGCAGTACCGCAACATCGACCCCAAGCAGGCGCGCATCATCCTGATCGACGCGCTCGACACGGTGCTGTCCAGCTTCGGCGACCACCTGTCGACGAAGGCGCTGCGCCAGCTGCACACCATGGGCGTCGAGGTCGAGCTGGGCACGAAGGTGGTCGACGTCGACGAGACCGGCATCGAGGTCGAGACCCGCAACGGTCACCAGCGCATCGAGTCGATGACGAAGATCTGGGCCGCGGGCGTCGCGGCGCCGTCGCTGTCGACGCAGCTGGCGAAGGCGACGGGCGCGAGCACCGACCGCGCCGGGCGGCTGGAGGTCAACCCCGACTGCACCGTCCCGGGCCACCCGGAGATCTTCGCCATCGGCGACATGATGTCGCTCGACCGGCTGCCGGGCGTCGCGCAGGTCGCGATCCAGAGCGGCCGGCACGCCGCCGGGCAGATCAAGCAGCGGCTCGCCGGGCAGCCGACGGGGCAGCCGTTCAAGTACTTCGACAAGGGCAGCATGGCGACGATCTCCCGCTTCTCGGCGGTGGCGAGCGTCGGCAAGCTGCACTTCTCCGGCGTCATCGGCTGGCTCATGTGGCTCGCCGTGCACCTGCTGTACCTGGTCGGCTTCAAGAACCGGGTCACCGCGGTCCTGCACTGGTTCGTCAGCTTCATCGGCCGCGGCCGCTCGGAGCGGGTCGCCACCTTCCAGCAGGTGTTCGCCCGACGCGCGCTGCAGGAGTACCGGCAGCACCTGCCGTGACGGCTATCGTGACCGGGTGGCAGCGTGTCCCGAGCAGACCAGCGATGGTCGCTCCGGGGTAACCCCGGGGACGCAGGATTGAGCACGGCAGCACATCGCCGGCGCGCCTCCGCGCTTCGCGCGACTCTGCGCAGGCACGACCGGGATTCGTCGGGGCACGCTGCCCGCGCCGTCGCCGGCGCGCTCGCCGACGCGTTCCTGACCGTCGACTGGGCGCGCGGGCCGCTGCTCGAGGTGGGCCGGGAGGTGCTGGGCCGCCGGCCGCGGTGGCTCGGCCCGGTCGTCACCGCCGTCCTGCGCGCCTACCGGGAGGCACCCGCCGACCGGCCCCGCGAGCTGGCCGAGCTGATCAGCGCGCCGGGGCGCCAGCCGATCCGCGTGCGCCGGGCGACCGCGACCCGCACCGTCCGGCAGCGGTGGGACTCCCCGCGCGTCGACGACCTGGCCGCGCTCGCGGAATTCCTGGCCGTGACCCCGGACGAGCTGGACTGGTTCGCCGACCGTCGCGGGCTCAACCGCAGGCACCCGGACCCGAGGGTGCGGCACTACGCGTACACCTGGATCGGCGACAGGCTCATCGAGGCGCCCAAATCCCGGCTCAAGGCGCTGCAGCGCCGCGTGCTGGACGAGCTGCTCGGGCCGTTGCCGGTGCACCCGTTTGCGCACGGGTTCGTCCCCGGGCGGTCGGTGCACACGTTCGCGGCCCCGCACGCCGGGCAGGTGACCGTGGTCCGGATCGACCTGCGCGGCTACTTCTCCAGCGTCACCGCCGGCCGCGTGTACGGGCTGTGGCGCACCGCCGGCTACCCGGAGCCGGTCGCGCACGCCCTGACCGCGCTGTGCACCACCGCCACGCCGCACGCCGTGTCGCGCCGCGTCGAGCACCGCACGCCGCACCTGCCGCAGGGCGCGCCGACGTCGCCCGCCCTGGCGAACCTGGTCACGTTCCGGCTGGACCGGCGGCTGGCCGGCCTCGCCGCCCGGTTCGGCGCCACGTACAGCCGCTACGCCGACGACCTCGCGTTCTCCGGCCCGCTGCGGCAGCCGGCGCGGCTGGTCGCGGCCGTGACCGCGGTCGCCGCCGAGGAGGGGTTCCGGGTCAACCCGGCGAAGACCCGGGTCCGCGGCCGCGGCGACCAGCAACGGCTCGCGGGCCTCGTGGTCAACGACCGTCCGGCGGTCCCGCGCGCCGACTACGACCGGCTCCGCGCGGTCCTGCACCACGCCGCCCGCGACGGCCTCGACGCCGCGAACCGCGACGGCCACCCGGACTTCGCCGCCCACCTCACCGGCCTGGTGGCGTGGGCGGCACACGGGCACCCGACCCGGGCGGCGCGCCTGCACGGCCTGCTACGGGCGGCCGGCATCAACCGGCGAACCGCGACACCGCCCTGATCTGCTCCGCCCGCAGCGGCGCGAGCGCGAGGAGCAGCGCACCGACGGCCCGCAGGCCCGGTATCTGATCGCGCACCCAGTCACCCGGCGGCGGTCCCGGCGTCTCCCGGGCGACCATCGCCTCGACGTCATCGGCCCGCAGGCACAGCAGCGCGGCCATGAGCTCGTACCGCTCCCGGCTCAGCACGCCGCCGCCCCGGGCCTTGGCCACCGTGCTCATGGCCGATCCGGTCGCGTACGCCATGCCCTTGACGGTGAGGTTCCGCAGCTGCATCAGCCGGCTGAACACGCCTCCGAACGTCACCGGCTCCAGCGGCGGCAGGTCGTCCGGCCCGCCGGCCGCCGGGAGGGCCAGAGCGTGGTCCCGGACGGCGGTGAGGTCCGCGCGGTGCAGCTGGTTGCGCAACAGCGACTCGACGACGTCCTTCGCGTCAGGGTCGGCGGGGACGAACTCGGCTGGTACGGAACCGCCGGCGATGGCCAGCAGGTCGGCGGGTCGCATCCGCAGGACCGGGGCGAGGGCGAGCAGCTGACCGTCGCCGGGCAGCGCGACCCCACGATGCGCGCACAGCCGCGCCAGGGGCGTGTCCGTCATCGACGCCTCCACCTGTGGGTACCGGTCCCGACGAGTACATCGCACGGTGGCGCCGGGTGCACCACCGGTTGTCCGCGCACGGCTCCGCCGCGCTCCCCGGCGGGGAAGCCGCGCTCCACCCACACCCCCTCAGCCCCGTAGCCACCCGGACGGGTCACCCCAACTCCACGATCTCGGCGTCGAGCGCGACACGATGTTCCTCGACCCAGCGGTCAAGCGGGGCCTCAGCGAACAATGCCGACACCTGACGCACGTCATCCGGAGGCATGGTGCCAACCAGCCATGCCTCGTCCCAGTCCCGTGGTAGACGTCTGAACAGCGCCGCGGCCGGAGCCTGGAATGCGTCCGTCACCCCGAAGCGGATCAGCGCTTTCATCAAGTCGCCGGTGTCCTGGGCGCAGGCCACGACCGCTTGACGCTGTTCGCTGAGGAACAGGTCGCTGCCCTCGGATGGGACCAGGTCTGCGCTTGTGTGCGCGGTCGCGGCCCGTAGCTCTGAGAGGGTCGCCTGCCCCCGCGTGCTCGGCGTCCGGGCCGCGTCGACGAGGCCCTCGGCATCGTGCCCGCTGCCGGGAAGACGGCTCTTGGAGGGTCCGCTGCTACATGATCAGCCGCCAGCTGATCGATGCGCCGCGACCAGGTCCCGGCCCGGGGTGCCGCGGAGCTGCTGCGGCTTGACGATGCCCTGATGCCGGATGTCCTCGATCAGGGGCATTCACCTCGCCGCCGCCCGTCTCGTGCCGGAGCGGGTGACGGCGCCCGAGGTCCCGAAGGCTGGGGGTGGAGGCGGTCCGCCAGCCAGGAGTGCAGCAGGGCGACCTGGTCGCGGCTCAGCACGCGCACGACGGCTGCCAGCACGAACATCATGGCGGCCAGGCCCAGTGCGGCGCCCGCGCCCACCGCCGCGTTCCCCGCGGCGTCGAGGTGGCCCTTGGCGAGCTGCCGAGCGGCCGTGACCGCCGCGAGCAGGAAGACGAGGGTGAGCGCGCCGAGGATGACGCCGGCGAAGAGTTGGACGTGGCGGGGCCAGGTCAGGGTGTAGCGGACCTGGCAGCCGGTGGCCGTGGCGGTGAGCCGGCCGCGCAGGACGGTGGGGGAGCCGGAGCCGAGGCCGGCGTGCATGGCGACCAGCTTGACGGTGTCACCGCGGAGGTCGCCCCGCACGACGCCGGCCGGGCCGAGGGCGGCGCCGAACGAACGCCCGGCGAGGCCGTCGTGCAGCCGGCCGCGCGCCTCGTCCACCGGCAGCGGCGAGGAAAGCAGGTAGGCAGCCACGAAGCCCAGTGTGGCAGGGCTCAGGCGGAGGGCGGTGCGGAGAAGATCAGCCGGACCTCCGTGGTGTGGTAGCCGCACCGGTCGAAGGCCGCGGCCATCGGGTGGTTGCCCAGGTCGGTGGTGGCGGTCACGCGGTCGGCGCCCGCGGCGGCGTGGAAGCGGGTCAGGTAGGACAGGATCTCGGAGACGTGGCCGCGGCCCCGCAGCTCCGGGACGACGCCGAGGTAGCCGATGTTGCGGTGGTACGGGGTCGCCGACGGGATCGCGAGGCCGGCGAGTGCGCCGTCGGCGGTGTGCGCCAGCCGCCACCAGTCGCGTTCGCCGGGGCGGTCGCGGTAGAAGGCGAGCGCCTCGCGGGCCGCGGTGACCGGGCCGTGCGCCGCGTGGCTCTCCTGGGTCTGCGCGTCGAGGGTGGACTCGGCGACCCGGACCATCGCGGCCAGGAACGTTTCGTCGTCCGGCTCGGGGGTGAACACCAACCGTGACGGGGCGGCGGGGAGGCCGGCGGCGGGGGTCCACTCGTACTGGAGCCGCTCCACCTCGCTGGTCAGGCCGGCCCGGTGGGCGGCCTCCCGGCGCCAGGCGACCCCGGCGGCGACGGCCGGGTCGGTGCGCCAGGAGCGGGGCAGCCCCATCAGGTTGTACAGCGGCGGGTGGGGTGCCTGGATGGCGGCGTGGCCGGCGTCCAGCAGCGCGGCGGCGAGGGCGGCCCGCTCGGCGGCGGGCACCTCGTCCGCGGTGAGCAGGCAGTCCAGCGCCAGCGGGAACGTGCTGTCCCGCTGGCCCCACCACAGAGCACGGGCGAGCACGCGGCCGCCGTCGTCCTCGGCGATCCACGTCCACTCGGAGCGGTACTGCCCGGCGGCTGCCTCCGCGCGGTACCGGTCCGCGGGCAGCGACCAGACCGGCTCGACCGAGGTGAGGGCGAGCACCCGGTCCAGATCGGCCCCGAACGGCGCGACGGGTCGGAACCTCATCCAACTCCTTCTGTCAAAAGTTTCCGCAAGCACGCCGGGAAACAGGCAAATAGTACCATTACAGGGATCGAAATTCTTGACTTCAATGGGGCGTTCTGTTCAATATTTGCGGAACATGGGGGATTCAGTCCAGCGCCCGCCAGCGCTTCACCATCGGAGCCGCACCGATGCACACCACAGCCAAGCGACTCGCCGCCCTCACCGCCGCCGCCCTCCTCGCGACCACCCTCGTGCCCGACCCGGCCGCCGCCGCGATCCCCGACTACAGCACCGCCGAGGCGGGCAACCCGTTCGTCGACGGGTGGTACGCCGATCCTGACGTCGCGGTCTACAACAACACGTTCTGGGTATACCCGACCACGTCGAAGGGGTACTCGGAGCAGACCTACCTCGACGCGTTCTCCTCCACGGACCTGGTCACCTGGACGAAGCATCCCAATGTGCTCACCAAGGCCGACGTGGCATGGGCCGGCTACGCGATGTGGGCGCCGGCGCCCGTCCAGCGCGACGGCAGGTACTACCTGTACTTCGCCGCGAACGACATCCAGAGCAACAGCGCGCTCGGCGGGATCGGGGTGGCCGTCGCCGACAACCCGGCGGGGCCGTTCCGGGACGCGATCGGGCGGCCGCTGATCGGGCAGTTCTTCAACGGGGCGCAGCCGATCGACCAGGACGTGTTCATCGACGACGACGGGCAGGCCTACATCTACTACGGCGGCTGGGGGCACGCGAACGTGGCCAAGCTCAACGCCGACATGGTCAGCCTGGGGACGTTCAGCGACGGCAGCACGTTCAAGGAGATCACGCCGGCGGGGTACGTCGAAGGCCCGCAGATGTTCAAGCGCAACGGCAGGTACTACCTGATGTGGTCCGAGGGCGGCTGGACCGGGCCGGACTACTCGGTGTCCTACGCCATGTCGAGCTCGCCCACCGGGCCGTTCACCAAGCTGGACAAGGTCCTCGCGCAGGACCCGGCGGTCGCCAAGGGATCCGGGCACAACTCGGTGATCAACGTGCCGGGCACCGACACCTGGTACATCCTCTACCACCGGCGGCCGCTGTCGGAGACCGACGGCAACCACCGGCAGCTCGCCTACGACCGGATGACGTTCAACGCCGACGGCACGATCCAGCGCATCGTCATGCGGGTCAAGGACAACTTCGCCGACGGCAACGCGCTGGGCTGGCGCACGTTCGGCGGCTCGTGGGGCACCGCCAACGGCAGGTACACCGCCGGCAGCTCCCTGGGCGGCAAGGCGCAGCTGGACACGAACTTCGGCGACTTCTCCTACGACGCCGACGTCAGCGTCACCTCGGGCGGCGGCGACGCGGGCCTCACGTTCCGCGTGACGAACCCGACCACCGGCACCGACGGCTACAACGGCTACTACGCGGGCATCAGCCCGGCCGGCCGGGTCGTGCTGGGCCGCGCCGCCAACAACTGGACCCAGCTCGGCGCCGCGAACCTGACCGTCACCACCGGGACCAGCTACCACCTGCGGGTCACCGCGATCGGCTCGTCGATCAAGGTGTACGTCGACGACCTGGCCACCCCGAAGATCAACGTTACCGACGGCACGTACGCCTCCGGCAGCGACGGCGTGCGCGTCTTCAACGCTGCGGCTACCTTCGACAACGTGGTGGTGGGGGCGCCGGTCGGCGCGGGGGTCAACGTCGCGCAGGGCAGGCCCGCCACGGGCACGACGCCCTGCGCCGCGTCGGAAGGGCCGGAGAAGGCGGTCAACGGCAGCGTGAGCGGCGGCAACGCCGACAAGTTCTGCTCGTCGGTCGCCGGTGCCTGGCTGCAGGTCGACCTGGGCGGCGCCAGGAGCATCAGCCGGTTCGAGCTGGCGCACGCGCAGGCCGGCGGCGAGGCGGCGAGCATGAACACCAGGGCGTTCACGATCTCGGTGTCCAACGACGGCGCGAGCTGGACCCAGGTGGTGAACGTCACCGGCAACACCGCGGCGAACACCACCCACCCGGTCAGCGGCGTCACCGGCCGCTACGTGCGCCTCAACGTGGGTACCCCGACCCAGACCACCGAGATCGCCACCCGCATCTACGAGCTGCGCGTGTTCAGCTGACACCCGGAAGGGTCCCGCATGTCTGTGCGTCGCCGTGCCTCGGTCTGGATGACCGCGGCCGTCCTCGCCGCGAGCTCCGTCACCGTCATCCCCGCCCCGGCGGCGGCAGCGGGCGACTTCAGCTCCGGCTTCGAGGCCGGCGACGCCCAGCCCACCTGGACCAACACGGCCGAGCGCGGTGCCGGCGCCGGCGGGTACTGCTGCGGCCTCACGAGCATGGAGAGCGGGGTCCGGGCCGAGGCCGCGCACACCGGCAGCGCCGCGCTCATGTACTCCGGCGCCGGCGCCACCTCCTACAACCGGGTCTTCGACGTCGACATCCCGGTCGGCGCCGCCTCCACCCTGTCGTACTGGGTGTTCCCGCAGTCCGGCGGGAACCTCGACGTGGCCGTCGACCTCGCGTTCACCGACGGCACGTACCTGCGCGACTCCGGCGCCGTCGACCAGCACGGCGTCGGGACCGGCCCGCGCGAGCAGGGCAGCGGCGGGGTCCTGTCGTTCGACACGTGGAACTACGTGACGTCGGCCATCGGCGCCAAGGTCGCCGGCAAGACGATCGACCGGATCCTCATCGGGTATGACAACCCGGACGGGACCGCCAGGTTCCGCGGCTACTTCGACGACATCCGCATCAGCGCCGGTACCGCCGGCGGGCTGTCCGACCTCGTCGACACCCGGCGCGGCTCGAACTCCGACTTCGCGTACTCGCGCGGCAACACGTTCCCCGCCGCGGCGGTCCCGCACGGGTTCAACTTCTGGACCCCGGTGACCAACGGCAACCACGACGGTTGGCTGTACCAGTACCAGGACACCACCGTTCAGGGCTTCGCCGTCAGCCACCAGCCCAGCCCGTGGCTCGGCGACTACGGCCAGCTGCAGGTCATGCCGATGAACGGCGGCGTCAGGACGAGCCCCGACACGCGGCGGTCGTCGTTCAGCCACGCCGCCGAGATCGCGAGGCCGCACTACTACCGCACGCGCCTGGACACGTACGGCATCACCGCGGAGCTCGCGCCGACCGACCACGCGGGCGTCATGCGGTTCACGTTCCCCGCGGCGTCATCATCCACATCCGCCCCGACGATCCTGTTCGACACCGTCGACAGCGCCGGGGGCGAGATCGGCGTCGACGCCGCCGCGCGGACGATCTCCGGTTACGCCGATCACCGCGGGCAGAAGCTGTACTTCTCCGCGACGGTCGACGCCGGGATCGCCGCGTCCGGCGCGGTCACCGGCGAGGGCGCGACGAGCTGGATCCGGGTCGCGACCCCGGTCAGCCGGCAGGTCACCCTGCGGATCGGCACGTCGTGGATCAGCGTCGCGCAGGCCGCGGCGAACCGGGACCAGGAGGTCGGCGCCAAGAGCCTGGACACCGTGCGGGACGAGGCCGCCGCCCAGTGGGACGCGGTGCTGGGCAAGGTCAGGGTCGAGGGCGCCTCCGCCGACCAGCTCGTCACGTTCTACTCGAACCTGTACCGGGCCTTCATGTACCCGAACAACCGCGCGGAGATCGTCGGCGGGGTGCGCCGGTACCGCAGCCCGTACGACGGCCTCCTGCACGACGGCCAGATGTACGTGAACAACGGGTTCTGGGACACCGCCCGCGCCGAGTGGCCGCTGCTGGCGCTGCTGGAGCCGGGGCGCACCGGTGAGATGCTGGACGGCTTCGTCAACGCGTACAAGACCGTGGGCTGGACGCCGAGCTGGTCGGGGCCGTGGAACCGGGCCGTGATGCCCGGCACCAACCAGGACCTCGCCTTCGCCGACGCCTACGTCAAGGGCGTGCGCAACTTCGACTACCGGGCCGCCTACGCCTCGATGGTCCGCAACGCCACCGTGTACTCACCCGCGGTCGACGGCCGCCCCGGGCTGGACGTGTCGACGTTCAAGGGTTACCTGCCCTCGGACGTGCGCGGGGACTCGGCCTCGTGGACCCTTGAGGACGCCACGAGCGACTTCGGCATCGCGCAGCTGGCCGAGGCGCTCGGCTACCCGGAGGACGCCGCGTACTTCCGCAACCGGGCCCTCAACTACGCGAACCTCTTCTCGCCGTCGGTGGGCTTCTTCCGGGGCCGGCGCGGCGACGGCGCGTGGCGCACCAGCGACGCCGACTTCAGACCCAACCTGTGGGGCTGCGAGTTCGTGGAGGGCGCCGCGTGGCACTACGCGACGCCGGCGCCGCAGGACCCGCAGGGGATGGCCAACCTGTACGGCGGCCGGGCGGGTCTGGCGGCGAAGCTCGACGCGATGTTCGCCGCGCCCCGCGACTACCTGCCCGGCTGTTACAGCGACCCGATCCACGAGATGCGCGAGGTGTACGCCAGCGACATGGGCCAGTTCGCGCACGCCAACGAGCAGACCCACCACATGCTGTACATGTACAACTACGCCGGCGTCCCCGCGAAGACCCAGGACCGCGTCCGGCGGGTGCTCACCACGCTGTACGACTCGGGCGCCGGCACCGGCAACGGGTACTTCGGCGACGAGGACAACGGTGAGATGTCGGCGTGGTACGTGTTCTCCGCGCTCGGCTTCTACCCGGCACGGATGGGCTCGACCGACTACGCGATCGGCGCGCCGCTGCACCCGAAGGCGACCCTGACCCTGGAGAACGGCCGGACGTTCACGGTCACCGCGCCTGGTGTCAGCGACGTCAACCGGTACATCCAGCGCGCCACGCTCAACGGTGCGCCGTACCCGAAGAACTACCTGACGCACGCGGACCTGACCAAGGGCGGCACGCTCGACCTCGTGATGGGCCCGGACCCGTCCGGCTGGGGGACCGGGGCGGCGGACGTCCCCGGCTCGATCACCACCGGCACCGCCCCGCCGCGGCAGCTGGTCGACCGGGCCACCGGCGCCCCGCCCGCACTGGTCGACGACACGTCCATGACGAAGTGGGTGACGGAGGGCGCCACCGCCACGATCACCTGCCGGCTCGCCGCGCCGGTGGCGGTGCGGCAGTACACGCTGACCTCCGCCGACGACCTGCCCGGCGGGGACCCGCGCAGCTGGGTGCTGCAGGGCTCCGCCGACGGGGTCACCTGGACGACCGTCGACGCCCGCACGGACGTCGACTTCGCCGACCGGCGGCAGACCAGGGCGTTCGGCGTGGCGGGCGGCGAGACCTACGCGTGGGTGCGGCTGCAGGTGACCGCCAACCACGGCGCGGGGCAGCTGCAGCTCGCGGAGCTGCAGCTGCTCGGCTGACCGTGGTGTCTAGCGGGTCGCGTTGTCGTCGCGGTCGCGCGTGTAGTAGTCCACCGCGTCCGTGTCCTCCGGCTCGGGGAGGTGTACGCCGGCGAGCTCGTGCTGGAGGGCGGTGAGGTCGGTCGGCGGGGTGAAGTACTTCAGCTCCCGGGCGATCCGCGTCTGCTTGGCCTTGGCCCGTCCACGTCCCATGTCGGCTCCCCGTCTCGCGCGCGCCGAGGGGCGGTGGCAGTGCCGCGCCCGGCGTCGTGACAACTCGATTTCATCCTCGTGCCCGACACGGTACATCCCCTTCGCAGCTGTCGTCTGCCGGCGATGGGACAAGAGTCCGACGCCACTGTTTCGCGGTCGGGTTTCGCGGGTCCGGGTGGCTTTCCGGGCGGCTCCCGGCCGTTGCTATGCGGCGCCGCCGTTGACGTAGATCGTCTGGCCGTTGACCCAGCGGGCCGGCCCGGCCAGCGACGAGACGACCTCGGCGATGTCCTCCGGGGTGCCCAGGCGCTCCATCGGGTTCATCTTCGCCATGCGCTCGACCGTGGCCTCGTCCTTGCCGTCGAGGAACAGGTCGGTGGCGGTCGGCCCGGGCGCGACGGCGTTGACGGTGACGTCCCGGCCGCGCAGCTCCTTGGCGAGGATCGGGCTGATCGCCTCCACGGCCGCCTTGCTCGCCGCGTATCCGGCGTACGTCGGCAGCGACAGGCGGGTGACCGAGGTGGAGAAGTTGACGATCGCGCCGCCGCGGCGGACCCGGCGGGCGGCCTCGCGGCCGACGACGAACGTGCCGCGCACGTTGGTGCGGTGCATCCGATCGAGGGCGTCGAGGTCGAGCTCGGCGACCGGGGCGAGCACCATGACGCCGGCCGCGTGCACGACCACGTCGACCCCGCCGAAGCGCTGCTCGGCGGTGTCGAAGAGGGTGGCGACGGCGGCCTCGTCGGCGACGTCGGCGCGCACCGCGACCGCCTGGCCGCCCTTGCCCTCGATCTCGGCCACCACGGCTTCGGCGGCGTCCGAGGCGTGGGCGTACGCGATGACCACGGCCTGCCCGTCCGCCGCCAGCCGCAGCGCCACGGCCCGCCCGATCCCGCGCGACCCACCGGTGACGACAGCAACCCGGTTCATGACTACCTCCTGCGTGTTAGCGCCGATAACAATTCGACGTTAGCACTAACTCGCTAACGTGCAAGTGTTAACGTTGTTACCGTGACCGCTACCCGCGACCGGATCGTCGAAGCCGCCGCGACCCTGCTGAACGAGGGTGGTCGCGAGGCGATCTCCACCCGGGCCGTCAGCGCCGCCGCCGGCGTGCAGGCGCCGACCATCTACCGGCTCTTCGGCGACAAGCAGGGGCTCCTCGACGCCGTCGCGAGCCACGGGTTCGTGTCGTACCTGAGTGGCAAGATGTCGCTGGAGCACAGTGAGGACGCGGTCGAGGACCTGCGGCGGGGCTGGGACCTGCACGTGGCGTTCGGGTTGGCGCACCCCGCCGTCTACACGCTGATCTACGGCGAGCCCCGCCCGGGGGTCGAGTCGCCGGCGGCGCGGGCCGCGGCCGAGATCCTGGCCGGGCAGGTCCGGCGGATCGCGGCGGCCGGGCGGCTGCGGGTGAGCGAGGAGCGCGCGGCGCACCTGATCCACGCGGCGGGGTGCGGGCTGACCTTGACGCTGATCGCGCTGCCCCCGCAGCGCCGCGACCCGGCGCTGTCGGTGCTGGCCCGCGAGTCGGTCCTGGCGGCCGTGACCAGCGACCCGCCGCCGGCCGCGGATGCGCCGGCGGCGGCCTCGGCGGGTCCGGCGGAGGCACTGCGGGCGGTGTTGCCCGAGGTGACGGTGCTGAGTGACGCCGAGCGGGCCCTGCTCGACGAGTGGCTGACGAGGATCGCCAGGGGCTGAACACTCGGGACCGCTCTTGCCTGCCTCGCGGTGGAGGTCGCGGTGTCCGTGCCTTCGACCGTCCACGCCTCGGCTGGCCCGCCGTGGGTCGGCCGGAAGCGTCGCAATGATGGCGGCAGTTTTGTGCAACAAACCGACAAGGCGACGACAATTCCGTCCCGTTCGTTGCGTAAATATTTCGCAAGACCTTGTGGAGCGGGGGACGGGGGTCCTAATGTCACCTCACCCTCACCTCATGGCGCCGCCCCGCCGTAGAGCGTCTCGGGCGTCCGCCCCCCTCCCGAGAGAATCGAGTCATCGATGTCACGGAGCACAGGACCCTTACCGCGGTGGTCCAGCGGACCGCCGCGGTGGGCCGCGGCGGCGACGGCCGCAGCCGTCGGTCTCGGCGTCGTGGTCACCGGTGCCGCACCGGCCGCCGCGGCCGGGGCATCACCAGCGGTGACCCGCGCCGCCCTCGACCCAGCGCTGACCGCGGGCCGCGGCGCCGCCGTCGCGTTCGTCGAGCAGGAGGCCGAGAAGGCCAAGACGAACGGCACCGTCATCGGCCCGGACCGCACCGCGTACACGCTGCCGGCGGAGGCGTCCGGGCGCAGCGCGGTCAAGCTGACGCCGGGGCAGTACGTGGAGTTCACGCTGCCGAAGTCGGCCAATGCCATCAACGTCCGGTACAGCATTCCCGACGCACCCAACGGCGGTGGCATCACGTCGCCGCTGGATGTGACGGTCAACGGTGGCAAGAAGACCACGATGACGCTCACGTCGCAGTACTCGTGGCTGTACAACCAGTACCCGTTCTCGAACGACCCGAACGCGGGCCTGCTGCACCCCGACTGGTGGATCACCGAGTGCGCGTGCGTGCCGGCCGTCACGACGCCCGCGCCGACGATCACCACGCCGTTCCGGCCGAACCACTTCTACGACGAGCAGCGGCTGCTGCTGGGGCGTACGTATCAGGCCGGGGACAAGGTGCGGCTGACGGCGCCGGCGAACAGCGCCGCGTGGACCGTCATCGACCTGCTCGACTCCGAGCTGGTCGGCCCGCCGAAGATCAGCATCATCGCGGCGAACGTGCTGCTGTTCGGGGCGGACCCGACGGGGCGCCGGGACTCGGCCGACGCGATCGACAAGGCCGTCGCCTTCGCGAAGAAGACGCACCTGAAGGTCTACATCCCGCCGGGCACGTACCAGGTCAACCGCCACATCATCGTCGACAACGTCACGATCGAGGGCGCCGGGTCCTGGTACACCGTCATCAAGGGCAAGGAGGTCGCGCTCAGCGAGCCGGCCCCCGACAACTCGATCCACACCGGCGTCGGGTTCTACGGCAGGTACGCCCAGGACGGCGGCAGCAGCAACGTGCACCTGTCCGGCTTCTCGATCATCGGTGACGTGCGTGAGCGCATCGACACCGACCAGGTCAACGGCATCGGCGGCGCGCTGAGCAACTCGACCGTCGACGGGCTGTACATCCAGCACACCAAGGTCGGCCTGTGGTTCGACGGCCCGATGACCAACACGAAGATCACCAACAACGTGATCGTCGACCAGATCGCCGACGGGCTCAACTTCCACACCGGCGTGACCAACTCGACCGTGTCGAACAACTTCGTGCGCAACTCGGGCGACGACGGTCTGGCCATGTGGTCGGAGAAGACGGCGAACGCCGGCAACACGTTCGACCACAACACGGTGCAGACGCCGGTCCTCGCCAACGGCATCGCGATCTACGGCGGCAAGGACACCACGGTGTCCAACAACCTGATCGCCGACCCGATCCGTGAGGGCAGCGCGATCCACATCGGCTCCCGCTTCGGCGCCGAGCCGTTCACCGGCTACGTGAAGGTCACGGACAACACCACGGTCCGCGCCGGCACGTACGAGCTGAACTGGAACATCGGCCTCGGCGCGATCTGGTTCCTCGCGCTGGAGAAGAACATCGACGCCGACATCCAGGTCGTCGGGGACCACTTCCTCGACAACACCTACAACGCGATCATGCTGGTCGCCGACTGGCCGGTGAAGGACCTGTACTCCATCACCAACGTCCACTTCAAGGACATCCGGGTCGACGGCACCGGCACCTCGGTGCTCAGCGCCCGGGCCGCGGGCTCCGCCACGTTCCAGAACGTGGACGCCCGCAACGTCGGCGCCGTCGGCATCAACAACTGCGGCACGTTCCACTTCACCCCGGCCGGCTCCGAGTTCTCGGTCGTCGACCTGGGTGGCAACGACGGCGGCGGCACCACGGGTCCGTGGCTCGCCCCGTGGGAGCTGCCGAACACCATCACCTGCGACGACCGCCCGCCGGTCGTCGTGCCCCCGGCGCCCGCGCCGTGGTGACGGAGCGAGAGTAAGCGAGGGGCGGGCGTCCGGAGGGCGCCCGCCCCTCCTTGTCCGGTGGGGTTTTCACCACCGGCAACCGGCCCGCTGGCGGCAGTGACCCGCGCCCGCCGATGGCGAAGAGTCGACGCCATGGACATCACCGTTTCCCGTCGCGCGGTCCTCGGCACCGGCGTCGGTCTCAGTGCCGGCCTCGTCGTCGGCGCACCCGCCGGAGCCGCCGCACCCGCAGCCGCCGGTACGAATGCCGCGGGCGCCACACCCGAGGCCGTCGCGATCGTCGGCTGCACCGTCATCGACGTGACCGGCGGGCCGCCCCGCCAGGACATGACGGTCCTCGCCCGCGGCGACCGGATCACCGCGCTCGGCCCGTCGCGCGGCGTCCGCGTCCCCACCGGCGCCGCGGTCGTCGACGGCCGGGGCCGCTATGTGATCCCCGGCCTCACCGACATGCACGTGCACAGCAGCGGCGTCGACACGCTCGACCCCCCGCTGTACGTCGTCAACGGCGTCACCACGGTCCGGGAGATGTCGGGGTACCCGACACTGCACGAGTGGCGGCAGCGGGTCACCGACGGCACGCTGCTCGGGCCGCGGTCGGTGATCGCCAGCCCGCTCATCGACGGCTCGCCGTCGCTGTGGACGGGGCTCGGCGCGCCGTACGTCGAGGTCGCCGACGCCGCGCAGGCCAGGGCGGCGGTGCGGCAGGTCGCGGCCGACGGCGCCGACTTCGTCAAGGTGTACAGCCGGCTGTCGCGGGAGTCGTTCGCCGCGATCGCGGACGAGTCGGCCCGGCTGGGGCTGGAGTTCGCCGGGCACTGCCCCGACGACGTGCCGGTCACCGTCGCCGCCGAGCACGGGCAGCGCAGCTTCGAGCACGTCTTCACCACCTGGTACGCCACCTCCCGGCACGAGGACGAGATCCGCCGCGAGCTGTCCCGGCTCACCGTCGAGGCCGGCGACTACAACGGCTGGCTGCACCGCGTGCACCCGCTGGAGCTGGCCGCCGCCCGCGGCTACGACCCGCGGCGCGCGGCGCGGGTCTTCGCCCGGCTGCGGGCCGCCGACGCCCACCAGACGCCGACGCTGGCCATGCACCGCGTGCTGGACCTGCCGGGCAGCGTCGACCAGGACGACCCGCGGCTGCGGTACATCCCGGCCGAGGTCCGCGCCGTCTGGGACTTCGCGATGCGGGAGATCTACCTCGACGGGCGCACGCCGCGGGAGCAGGCCGAGCACCAGGAGCTGTTCGGGCACCGGGGCCGTTTCGTCGGCGCGCTGCACCGCGCCGGGGTGCCGCTGCTGGCCGGCACCGACACCGGCACCTCGTACGTGTACCCCGGCTTCAGCCTGCACGACGAGCTCGAGCTGCTGGTGCGGGCCGGGCTGCCGCCGCTGCGCGCGCTGCAGGCGGCGACCCGGGACCCGGCCCGGTTCCTGGGCCTCGGCTCCGGCACCGTCCGCCAGGGCGCGGCCGCCGACCTCGTGGTCCTGGACGCCGACCCGCTCGCCGACATCCGCAACACCCGGCACATCCACGCCGTCGTCGTGCGGGGGCAGCTGATCACCGCCGAACGCCGCGACGCGATCCTCGACGCGGTGGCCGCGGCGGCCGGCACGGCGACGCCGGTCCCGGTCCGCGCCGCGTGCCGTTGCTAGAAGTCCTGCAGCACCGGCGGCTGCTCCGGCGCCGGCGGCGGGGGCAGGAACAGCAGGCGGTCGGACGGCAGCACATCGGCAGCGGCACCGCAGTGGGAACCGGCAGCATTCCGGCAGTCGGGACGGGCCGGCGACGCAACGGGGGGTCGCCGTCCCGCTCACCGGCGGCGCCGGCGCGTCAGCGGGCGCGGGCCCGGGTCAGCGGGCGGAGGCCCGGGTCAGGCGGTCGCGCACGGCCAGCCAGTCGTCGCCCTCGGGCGGGGCCTGCGCGAGGATCGTCGTCACGCCGGCGTCGTCGAGGCGGTGCAGGGCGGCGTACAGGTCGGCGGCGTACTCGAGCGGATCCGCGGACAGCAGCTCCACGTGCGCCCCGGGCGGCGCCGCCGGCAGGTGGGTGAGGACGCCCAGGGTGCCCGGGTCGGCGTCCTCGGCCCGCTCGGCCAGCACGGCCGGGTCGTCCACCAGGTGCAGCCGGGCCCGGGGCGCGTAGTGGCGGTGGGCGAGCCCGGGCGAGCGGACCCCGGAGGTCGGGTCGGCACCTGGCCCGGGGTCGCCGGGCAGCGCCAGCGCGCCGACCACGTCGCGGATCGCCCGCAGGCTCAGCGCGCCGGGGCGCAGCAGGCGCGGCGGCGACACGGTCACGTCGACGACCGTGGACTCGATGCCGAGCCGGCACGGGCCGCCGTCGAGGACCAGCGGCACGTCGGGCAGGCTGCGGATCACGTGCTCGGCGGTGGTCGGGGAGATGCTCTCGGACCGGTTCGCGCTCGGCGCGGCGAGCGGCAGCCCGCACTCCTCCAGCAGCGCGAGCGCGACCGGGTGCGCGGGGACCCGGACCGCGACCGTCGACGGGCCGCCGTTGGCCGGCAGGTGGTGGGCCCGCTCCACGACGAGGCTGAGCGGGCCGGGCCAGAACCGGGCCGCCAGCCGCCGCGCCGCCTCCGGCCACTCGTGCGCGAGCGCCTCGGCGTCGGCCGCCGACGCCACGTGCACGATCAGCGGGTTCCACGAGGGGCGGCGCTTCAGCCGGTACACCTCCGCGACGGCCTTGGCGGAGAAGGCGTGCGCGCCGAGCCCGTACACGGTCTCGGTGGGGAACACGCAGACGGACTCCTGCCGCAGCAGCTCGGCGGCCCGGCGCAGCCCGGCGGCGTCGGCGGCGACCACCCCGTCAGTCATGTGCGCAAGGTTAGAGGGTGGCCGGGGCCACCGGCGGGCGCAGGTCGACCCCGTTGAGCATGGCGGCCGGGCCTCCCCCGAACGAGGTGAGCTTCCGCTGCAGGAACCCGGGCAGCCGGGGCAGCAGGCGCATCGCCTGGGCCATCGTCCACACCTGCAGCTCGCTGCGCGGGATCAGGGTCGCCAGCACCGACGGCCCGATGGTCCGGCTGGCCGCGACCGCGTCGGCCATGGCGCGCTCGTACGCCGGGAACGCCACCGCGTGGTCGTCACCGGCGGCGGCCAGCTCCGAGGCGAGCACGTACGCCCCGACGACCGCGAGGCTGCTGCCGCCGCCGACCGCCGGCCCGGGCCCGTAGCCGGCGTCGCCGGCGAGCGTGACCCGGCCGCGCGACCAGGACGGCAGCCGGATCTGGCTGATCCCGTCGAGGTAGAAGTCGTCGGCGGCGTCGAGGTGCTCCAGCAGTCGCGGCACCTGCCAGCCGAGCCCGGCGCAGACCTCGCGCAGCAGGCGCCGCTGCGCGGCCGGGTCGCGGTGGTCGGGCCGCGGGCCGCGGAAGAGGATCACGACGCGGACCCGGCCGGGCGTGCGGGTCGGGTAGAGGGCGACGGCCCGGTCGACGGTGTGGTAGCCGAGGACCCGCCCGGCGAGCCCGACGAAGTCCGGCACGCTGAACACGGCGAGGCCGCCGCCGAGGAAGTGGCTGTAGGCCTCCTCCGGGCCGAACACCAGCCGGCGCACCCCGGAGTGCAGCCCGTCGGCGCCGACGACCAGGTCGTAGGTGCCCCGGGTCCCGTCGGAGAAGGTCGCGTCCACCCCGCCGTCGTGCTCGCGCAGCCCTTCGATGGTGGTGCCGAAGGTGTACGTGACGTGCTCGCGGGTCGCCTCGTAAAGGATCTTCGCCAGGTCGCCGCGCATGATCTCGACGTGCCGGTCGGAGACCCCGGCGAGGAGCTGGGCGGCCTCGATCGTGACGTCCGGGCGGCCCGGCCGGATCAGCGTCATCGTGTCGGTGCTGGTCCGGGCTGCCTCGAGCTGCGGCAGCAGGCCCATCCGGTCGATGACCTCGACGGCCGGGCCGAGGATGTCGACCGCCTGCCCGCCGTCGCCGACCCGCAGCTCAGGGGTGCGTTCCACGACGGTGACCCGGTGCCCGTTGCGGCGCAGCCAGTAGGCGAGGACGGGGCCGGCGACGCTCGCACCGCAGATGAGCACGTGCATGACTCCCCCTACGTTGGTTTACTTACCGATAGGTAAAGGGAATCACTTACCTTCCGGTAAGTAAAGTAGAATGTGACGCGTGCCAAGGGTGAGGACCACAGAGACCGCCGACCGCATCCGCGCCGTCGCGATGGAGCTGATCGCCGAGAAGGGCGTCGCGCAGGCCAGCCTGCGCGAGATCGCCGAGCGCGTCGGCATCAGCAAGCCCGCGCTGTACTACCACTTCGCCTCGCGCGAGGACCTGGTCCGCAGCCTGTTCCAGCCGCTGGTCGACGACGTGTCCGCGCTGCTCGACGACCTGGAGTCGGGGCGCTGGCCGGGAGACCTCACCGACCGCCGCGCGGTGCTCGGCGCCTACTTCGACGTCACGTACGCCCACCGCGACATCACGAAGATGGTCATGCAGGACCCGAGCGTCCTGGCCGACCTGAACCTCGCCGCGGCCGTCACCGACTGGGGCCGCCGCCTCACCACCCTGCTGTTCGGCCCGGCGCCGACCCTCGCCCAGCAGACCAGAGCCAGGGTGGCCGTCGGCGGCCTGGGTGACTGCACGGTGATGTTCACCGGCGTGCCGAAGGAGGAGCTCAAGACGGCCGTCCTCGACGCCGTCTGCGCCACCCTCGGCTAGCGCTGGACGATGTTGACCATCCACGGGATGCCGAACTGGTCGGTGCAGGCGCCGAACTCGTCGCCCCACATCTGCTTCTCCAGCGGCACGCTCACCTTGCCGCTCGCGGACAGCTTGTCCCAGTACCGGCGAAGCTCCAGGCCGTCGTCGCCGCTGAGGCTGACGGTGATCGTGTCGCCCAGGTTGTGCGCCATCTCCGGCGGCGTGTCGGCGCCCATGATCGTGTAGCCGCTGGGGGTCTCCAGCAGGCCGTGCATGATCTTGTCGGCGATCGGGCCGGCCTCCGGGTCGAACTCGCCGAACGTGTTCAGCCGCAGGGTGCCGCCGAAGACGCCCTGGTAGAACTCCATCGCCTGGCGGGCGTTGCCCTGGAAGTTCAGGTACGGGTTGAGCCGAGACGCCATCACAAACTCCCCTTGGCTGCGAGGTCCGACCGCCCGACACTATTCGCCGACCAACCGGCGCGAAGCCGAATCGGCGAGCCTGGTCCGGCAGGGTCGGCCCGCCGCCACTCTTCTAGGGTAGGGCGATGCGACGGTTGTCATCCCTCCGTTCGGCCGGTCGCCTGCTCGTGGCGGCGCTGTGCGCGCTGGCGCTGCTGCAGGCGATGCGCCCCGCGGTCTACTCGACCAGGGTCGGCATCGACACCGTGCGGACCGCCGGGGAGCAGCACCCGGCCCGGCAGTACCGCGAGAAGCTGGAGTACCTGAGCCGCGAGCTGCACCGCCAGGTCCCCGCCGGCACCCGGGTCCTGATCGTGGAGGAGGTCCCCGACCTGCAGCTGAGCCTGGTCGAGTTCGCCTCCATGCACGGCATCGTCGTCGTCGACCGCACCGGCCGCGCCGACCTCGAGGTGTACCTGCATCCCGACCCCGCGGCCCCGCACGGCGTGCGGTTGCTGACCCGGAAGCCGGCCGCGTGACCCAGACCCTGCTCGCCGTGCTCGTCCTGCTCGTGGCCGGCCTGCCGCTCGGCTACGCCTTCACCCGCGCCGTGCCGCTCGCGCTCGTCCTGGCGCCCGTCGCCGGCGCCGCCGTCGCCACCGCCGCGGTGCTGCTCATGCTGGCCTTCACCGGCCCGCTGCTGCTGTGGTTCGTACCGGTGTACCTGGCGACCGGGTACCTCGCCTGGCGCCTGCGCGACCGCCCCCGCCTGCCGGTCAGCCGCTGGCGCGACGCGGCGCTCACCGCCCTGCCGCTGGTGCCGCCGTTGCTGCGGCTCGGCACCGAGCCCGTCAACTGGGACACGCACCTCATCTGGTGGCTGCACGCCGGGTACTTCACCCAGGGCGGCGACTTCGCCCGCGAATCCATCGGCAACCCGGTCCTCGTCTTCAGCCACCCCGACTACCCGCCGCTGGCGTCCGCGCCGGTCGCACTGGTGTGGCAGCTGCTCGGCATCCGCGACTTCTACCCCGCCGGGTTCGTCACCGGGTTCCTGAACTGGTCGGCGATCGCGATGCTCGTGTACGCCGTCCGCGTCGCGACCGTGCGCGGCCGGCCGCTGCTGTCCTGGCCCGCCGCCATCGCCACCGGCTACGCCGCCTGGACCCCGCTGTGGGTCATCCCGACCGCCGGCTTCAGCGACGCCATGTGCGCCTGCGCCTTCGCCGCCGGGGCGGTGCTCGTGCTCTTCGCCCGCCCGTGGCCCGGCACGCTGCCGCTCGCGCTGCTGCTGCTGTCCGCGTCCGCGCTCATGAAGAACGAGGGCCTCAGCCTGGTCGTCGCCCTCGCGCTGGTCGGCACCGTCAGGTGGTGGCGCGACCGGCGCCGCGCCGCCCTGCTCTGGCTGCCCGTCGGCGTCGCCGGGATCTGGTCGGTCACCGCCCGCCTGCTCGGCGCGGAGACCGACGTGCTGGCCGGCGGCCGCTTCTCCGCCCTGCTGCACGGCGATGCCGACACCCTCGGCCGGCTGCCGATGATCATCGAGTTCATGGCCGGCCGGGTCGGCTGGATCCTCCTGCTCACCCTCGCCGCCGCGCTGCTCGGGCACCTGCTGCTGCGCCGGGCCCGGGCGGGCCTGGAGCTCGGCGCCGACGGCTGGCTGTGGGCCGTCACCGCCGTGCACACCGCCGGGCTGATCTTCATCTACCTGATCACGCCGTACGACATCCACTGGCACCTGAGCACCTCCGTCGACCGGGTCGTGATCGCCGTGGCCGTGCTGGCCTGCGCGAGCGCCGCCTGCTGGGGCGTCACCGCGCTGACCCCCGACCCCGTCGCCGGACCCGACCCCGAACCTGCCGGACCCGACCCGCTGCCCGCCCGCGAGCCCGCCGGGGAACCGGCCTGACCGTCGTGTCGTACGGTCGGCGGCATGATCCTGCGCTTCGCCACCCTGGACGACGTGCCGGCCGTGCTCGCCTTCTGGAAGCTCGCCGCCGAGGACACCAACCGGGGCGGTGACGACACCGCCGCCGTGCGGGCGCTGATCGAGCGGGACCCGGCGGCGCTGCGGCTCGCGGTCGACGGCGGCGACATCGTCGGCTCGCTCATCGCCGGGTTCGACGGGTGGCGGTGCCACCTGTACCGCTTCGCCGTGCACCCCGACCGGCGCCGGCAGGGGATCGGCGCGATGCTGCTCGCCGACGCGGAGGACCGCTTCCGCGGCTTCGGCGGCCGCCGCGCCGACGCCATGGTCCTCGACGACAACGGCCTCGCCCACCGCGCGTGGGCCGCCGCCGGATACGCGCCGCAGGACGAGTGGCGGCGCTGGGTGAAGAGCCTCTGACCGCCGATTGGCACTCGACCCGCGACCCGCCGGCTGGCAGCCTCGGCACCGTGATCACGTTCGGGGCGGCGGCAGGGGTGGCGCTCGTGGCGTTGGGCATGGTGCTCACGCCCGGGCCGAACATGATGTACCTGGTCTCGCGCAGCATCTCGCAGGGCCGGCGGGCCGGGCTGATCTCCCTCGGCGGGGTCGCCGCCGGGTTCCTCGCCTAC
The DNA here is from genome assembly GCF_000716715.1 of Dactylosporangium aurantiacum. Taxonomy (GTDB): domain Bacteria; phylum Actinomycetota; class Actinomycetes; order Mycobacteriales; family Micromonosporaceae; genus Dactylosporangium; species Dactylosporangium aurantiacum. The sequence continues at coordinate 42,321 of NZ_JNYJ01000032.1, forward strand.
CTGGCGCTCGCCGCCGCCGGCCTGTCGGTGGTCTTCGCGACCGTCCCGGCCCTGTACGTCACCGTGAAGCTCGCCGGCGCCGCCTACCTCGCCTACCTGGCCTGGCAGGCGGTCCGCCCCGGCGGCACGTCGGTGTTCACGCACCAGGAGCTGCCGCCGGACTCGACCCGCAGGCTGCTCACCATGGGCCTGATGACCAACCTGCTCAACCCGAAGGCCGCGATCATGTACGCGTCGCTGATCCCCCAGTTCGTCGACCCCGCCGCCGGCCACCTCATGGCGCAGAGCTTCCTGCTCGGCGGGGTGCAGATCGCGGTGAGCCTGCTGGTCAACACGGGCATCGTGCTGGCCGCCGGCACGATCGCCGTCTTCCTCGCGAAGCGGCCCGCGTGGCTGCGGGTGCAGCGGTATGTGACGGGCACGCTGCTCGGCATGATCGCCGTGCGGCTCGCGACCGACAAGGCGCGGCCGTTGCCGGTGCACTGAGGTCAGCTTCGCAGCGCCGCCGCCTTGGACAGCAGGTAACGCTGCTCGGGGAGGCTGGTCGTGCGGCGGGCGGCCAGCTCGTACGCCGACCGGGCCGCCGCGGCGTCGCCGGACATCTCCAGCAGGTGGGCGCGGACCGCGGCGAGCCGGTGGTGCCGGGCCAGCCGGTCGTCGCCGTCCAGCGTCGACAGCAGCCGCAGGCCGGCCGCCGGGCCCTGCGCCATCGCCACGGCCACCGCCTGGTTGAGCGTCACCATCGGGTTCGGGGCGACCCGTTGCAGCAGCTGGTACAGCGCGACGATCTGCGGCCAGTCGGTGCCGGCCGCCGAGGGCGCCTCCGCGTGGATCGCGGCGATCGCGGCCTGCAGCTGGTATGGCCCGGGCGGCCCCTTCGGCAGCGTCCGCGTGATGAGGTCGACCCCTTCGGCGATCATCGCCCGGTGCCACCGCGAGCGGTCCTGCTCGGCGAGCGGGACCAGCGTGCCGTCGGGCCGGGTGCGGGCCGCCCGGCGGGCGTCGGTCAGCAGCATCAGCGCGAGCAGCCCGGCGACCTCCCCGTCGTCGGGCAGCAGCCGGTGCACCTCACGGACCAGGCGGGTCGCCTCGGTGGTCAGCTCGGGCCGGTGCAGGTCCTCGCCCGACGACGCCGTGTAGCCCTCGTTGAAGATCAGGTACAGCACCTGCAGGACCACCTGCAGCCGGCCGGCCCGCTCGTCCGCCGGCGGCAACGTGAACTGCGCGCCGGCCGCCCTGATCTTCTGCTTCGCCCGGCTGATGCGCTGCGCTACGGTCGCCTCCGGCGCCATGAACGCGTGCGCGATCTGCGCGGTGGTGAGCCCGCCCACGGCCCGCAACGTCAACGCGAGCTGCGACGCGCTCGACAGCGCGGGGTGGCAGCACAGGAACAACAGCAGCAAGGTGTCGTCTTTGTCTGAGATGTCCGGCGGTTCCGATGTTTCATGTGAAACCTCGTGGGCAACGGCGAGCTCGCGCCGCCGCCGCGCGTCCTCGCTGCGGAACTGATCCGTCAGCCGCCGCCCGGCCACGGTGATCAGCCAGCCGCGCGGGTTGTCCGGCATCCCTTCGGCCGGCCACTGCACGGCCGCCGCGAGCAGCGCCTCCTGCACCGCGTCCTCGCAGGCGTCGAACTGTCCGTGCCGGCGCACCAGCACCCCGAGCACCTGCGGCGCGAGCCGGCGCAGCTCCTCCTCGACCCCCACGGCGTCCAAGATGCCACGCGCCGGGACCGCCGCGTCGACCTTGGCGACTTCGCCACGTCCTGGCGTGCCGAAAGTCGCCAAGGTCGACAGGGGCCCCAGCCGTCAGGGCCGCAGCGGTCAGCGCACCGTGCCGGCGGAGCCGGTGCCGCGGCGGACCGGCTCGGCGCAGGCGAGGAGCTTGCCGCGGGGCAGGAACTCGATCGCCGTCGCGGCGCCGATCTCGGCCATCGGCGTGAACGTGTGCCCGAGCGCGCCCAGCGCCGGTCCCGGGCCGGCGATGAACGCCGGCTCGGCGACCACCGCCGCGGTGTTGCGCTGGGTGGCGCGCGGGGCCGCCAGCGCCTCGGGCAGCGTCATGCCCAGGTCGATCCGGTTGATCAGGATCTGCAGGACGGTGGTGATGATGGTCGAGCCGCCGGGGGAGCCGAGGGCGAGGAACGGGTGGCCGTCGCGCAGGACGATCGTGGGGGCCATCGAGCTGCGCGGGCGCTTGCCGGGGCCCGGCAGGTTCGGGTCGTCGGCGGTGCCCTGGGTGTTGGTGAAGTTGAAGTCGGTCAGCTCGTTGTTGAGCAGGAAGCCGCGGCCCGGCACGACGATGCCGTTGCCGCCGATCTGCTCGATGGTGAGCGTGTACTCGACCACGTTGCCCCACTTGTCGGCGACGGTCAGGTTGGTCGTCGACTTGCCGTAGTCGGTGCTCGCGCCGCCGGTGGTGGTGGCGCACGTGTCGTAGCGGCCGTCCGGGTCGCCGGGCGGCACCGGCTTGGTCGCCGCGTGCAGCGGGTCGATCCGGCAGGCGCGCTCGGCCGCGAACCCGTTGGTCAGCAGCGCGTCGAGCAGCCGCCGCGGGGTGTAGTCGCCGACGTAGCGGTTGCGGTCGGCGAAGGCGAGGGCGCTCGCCTCCAGGTACCGGTGCAGCGCCTGGGTGCGATCGAGGGAGCCCAGGTCGGAGCGTTCGAGGATGTTGAGGGCCTCGCCGACGGTGGAACCGCCCGAGGACGGGGTGGCCATGCCGTAGACGTCGTAGCCGCGGTAGACCATGTGCGTCGGCGCGGGCTGGCGGACCTCGTAGGCGCGCAGGTCGGCCAGGGTCATCCCGCCGGGGCGGATCTCGTACTGCCACGGCCGGGAAGGCGCGGCGGCGACCGGCGGGTGCTGCACGGCCTGGACGATGTCGCGGCCCACCTCACCGCCGTAGAACGCGTCGATGCCGCGGCGCGCGACCAGGTCGTAGGTCGCGGCCAGGTCGGGGTTGCGCAGCGTGCTGCCGACCGCCGGCGGCTGCCCGCCCGGCAGGAACAGCGCCGCCGTGGGCGTGAACTGCGCGAACGCGGCCGCGTTGTCGTTGACCTGGGTCGCGAACGTCTGGTCGACGGTGAACCCGCGCCGGGCCACGTCCGTCGCGGGCGCCAGGTTCGTGGCGAGGGACCGCTTGCCCCAGCGGCGCACCGCGGTGTCCCAGGTGGCGAGGCTCCCCGGTACACCGGCGGACAGGCCGCTGACCCGGGCCTCCTGGAACGCGTACGGCTGGCCGGTCGCGGGGTTCACGAACGCGGTCTGCGTCATCGACCGGGGCGCGGTCTCGCGGCCGTCGAGGGTGGACACCCTGCCGCTGCGGGCGTCGTAGTAGACGAAGAAGCCGCCGCCGCCGATGCCGGCCGAGAACGGCTCGGTCACGCCGAGCGTGGCGGCGACCGCCACGGCGGCGTCGACCGCGTTGCCGCCGCGACGCAGCACCTCCAGGCCGACCGCGGTGGCCGTCGGATCGACAGAGCTCACCGCGCCGCCGTAGCCGCTCGCGGTGGGTCCGGTGGCCGGTGGCGCGCCGGCCTGCGCGGGCGCGGCGGGCACGAGCAGGACGGGGATCAGGACGAGCGGGACGAGCCTGCGCACGGTGCCTCCCGAGGATCGACGGTGATCGCTCCTCCTGCCTACCGCCCCGGCGCGTCCGGCACAACCCGGAACGTGCGGCGGTACGCGCTCGGCGCGACCCCGATCGTGGTCTGCAGGTGCTGACGCAGCGACGCGGCGGTGCCGAGCCCCGCGCGGCGGGCGATCTGCTCGACCGCCAGGTCGGTGCTCTCCAGCAGGCCGCGGGCGTGGTCGACCCGCTGCTGCAGCAACCACCGGGCCGGGCTCACCCCGGTCTCCTCACGGAAACGCCGGGTGAACGTCCGCACACTCATCGTGGCGTACGCGGCCATGTCCTGCAGGGTCAACGGCTCGCTCAGCCGCTGCAGCGCCCACGCGCGGGTCGGTGCGGTGGTGGTGTCGGTGACCCGCGGCAGCGGCCGCTCGATGTACTGCGCCTGGCCGCCCTCCCGCCACGGCGGCACCACGCTGCGGCGGGCCGCCCGGTTGGCGACCTCGCTGCCGAAGTCGGTGCGCACCACGTGCAGGCACAGGTCGACCCCGGCGCCGACGCCGGCGGAGGTGAGCACGTCGCCGTCGTCGATGAACAGCACGTCCGGGTCGAGCTTGACCCGCGGGTACAGCGCCCGGAACTGCTCGACCCAGCCCCAGTGCGTGGTCGCCGGGCGGTCGTCGAGCAGGCCGGCCGCGGCGAGGACGAACGCGCCCGTGCAGATCGACATGACCCGGGCGCCGCGGGCCTGGGCGGCGCGCAGCGCCGCGGCGACCTCGGGCTCGATGCTCGCGTCCTCGACCGGCCCGCCGCGGTGGATACCGGCCACGACCACCGTGTCGGCCACCTCGGTGATCTCCAGGCCGTGGTCCGGCAGCACCTGGAAGCCGGCCGCGCTGCGGACCGGGCGGCCACCGGGGGTGCAGACCTGGACGCGGTACCTGCGGCGGCCGTCGTCACCGCGGGCCGCCCCGAAGATCTGCGGCGGGGTGCCCAGGTCGAACGCCACGACGCCGTCCAGCGCGAGCACGGCCACCAGATGCTTCTCCATGGCCCAATTCTTGCGCACTATGGCTGTCGGGCCACTCGTCCGGCCGTACCGAGTCCAACATCATGGTCTCGTGAAACGAATCCATCCGGCCTGGCTGGTCGCCGCCGTCGCGTTCGTCGCGCTGGTCGGCGCGGCCGGCTTCCGCGCGACCCCCGGCGTGATGCTGCACCCGCTGCACGAGGAGTTCGGCTGGTCGCTGGGGACCATCTCCCTCGCCGTGTCGATCAACCTGCTGCTGTTCGGGCTCACCGCGCCCTTCGCCGCCGCGCTCATGGAGCGCTTCGGCATCCGGCGGGTGGTGGCCTACGCGCTGCTGCTCGTCTCCGCGGGCAGCGGCCTGACGGTGTTCATGCGGCACAGCTGGGAGCTCATCGCGCTCTGGGGGGTCCTGGTCGGCCTCGGTACCGGCTCCATGGCCCTCGCGTTCGTCGCCACCATCACCGGCCGCTGGTTCGTCAAGCGGCGCGGCCTGGTCACCGGCGTCCTCACCGCCGGCGGCGCCGCCGGGCAGCTGGTGTTCCTGCCGCTGCTGGCGCTGCTCGTCGACGCCCGGGGCTGGCGGGCCGCCGCGCTGACCGTCGCCGCCGCCGCGCTGGTCGTGGTGCCGCTGGTCCTGTGGCGGCTCCGCGACCACCCGTCCGAGCTGGGCGTGACCGCCTACGGCGCCGACAGCGACCTGCCGCCCGCGCCGGTCGCGCCCGGCGGCGCGGCCCGGCGGGCGCTCGGCGCGCTGCGCGACGCGTCCCGCGTGCCGGCGTTCTGGCTGCTCGCCGGCGGGTTCGCGATCTGCGGCGCGACCACCAACGGCCTCATCGGCACCCACTTCATCCCCGCCGCGCACGACCACGGCATGACCGAGCCGGTGGCCGCGTCACTGCTCGCGCTCATCGGCCTGTTCGACATCGTCGGCACCATCGCGTCGGGCTGGCTCACCGACCGGATGGACAGCCGCATCCTGCTCGGCTGGTACTACGCGCTGCGCGGCGCGTCGCTGCTCGTGCTGCCGGCCCTGTTCGCCGCGACCGTCCGGCCGAGCATGGTGGTGTTCATCCTCTTCTACGGCCTGGACTGGGTGGCGACGGTGCCGCCGACGGTCGCGCTGTGCCGGGAGTACTTCGGGGCCAGCGGCCCGGTCGTCTTCGGCTGGGTGTTCGCCTCGCACCAGTTCGGCGCGGCGATCGCCGCCACCACCACCGGCCTGCTGCGCGACCGGCTCGGCAACTACGACCTCGCCTGGTACGTCGCCGGCGGCCTGTCGATCTCGGCGGCCGCGCTGTCGCTGCTGCTCTTCCGGGCCCGGCGCGGCCTGCCGGTCCCCGCGCCGGTGGCCGTCGCCGCCGCCTGACCACCCACGAGGACGCCGGCCGAGCACGATCGGCCGGCGTCTCGTGCGTTACTGGCTGAGCCGATACTCCAGGTCCGGCGTGATCTCCAGGGTGTCCATCTGGGCGCGCTGCAGGCGGCCGGAGTAGTCCCAGTTCATCGACTGCCAGCGGGTGAACTGGTCGAGCACCCACACGCCGGACTGGCGGCTGCCGTTGCCCGACTTGCCGTTACCGCCGAACGGCAGGTGCGCCTCGGCGCCGGAGGTGGAGTTGTTGACGCTCACCATGCCGGCCCGGGTGCGGCGCCGGAACGTGAACGCCTTGCGCGGGTCGGTCGTGTAGATCGCCGCGGACAGCCCGTACCCGGGGGCGTCGGCCAGCTCGATCGCCTCGTCCAGCGTGGTGTAGCCGGTCACGCCGACCAGCGGGCCGAAGGTCTCCTGCTGGAAGATCTTGTCCTCCGGTCGTACGCCGTGGACCAGGACGGGGTGGTAGAAGAGCCCGTTTTCGGGGTCGCCGACGAACCCCTCCCGCGGGCTGGCGGCGCTGATCCGGCCGGTCGGGCCCGGCACCCGGTGGTGGTCCTCGACCCAGCCGAGGTAGTCCTCGAACCGGGCGGCGAACCGCTCCGTCATCAGCGGGCCGTAGAGCACCGACGGGTCGGTGGGGTCGCCGATGGGCGCGCGGCGTACCGCCTCCTCGAGCCGGGCGGTGAAGTCGGCCAGGACGCTGTCGTGCACGATCAGGGTGCCGAGCGACGTGCACCGCTGGCCCGCCGTGCCGAACCCGGCGAACAGCGCCCCGTGCACGGCGAGGTCGAGGTCGGCGTCCTCGGTGACGATCATCGGGTTCTTCCCGCCGAGCTCCAGGCAGGCGCTCTGCAGGTGCCGGCCGGCGAGCTCACCGATGCGCGCGCCGACCTCCGACGAGCCGGTGAACCCGATCTTGTCGACCAGGCCGGCGTCCAGGGCCCGCTCGAGGCCGGCGTACGTGGTCGCACCGTCGGCGTACACCACGTCGAACACCCCGTCGGGCACCCCCGCCCGCCGGATCAGCTGGGCGAACGCGTCGGCGCAGGCGGCGGAGTACTCGGCCGGCTTCCACACCACCGCGTTGCCGCACAGCAGCGCGGGCACCAGGTACCAGCTCGGCACCGCGACCGGGAAGTTGCCGGCCGTGATGATTGCCGCCACTCCGACCGGCACCCGGAACGTGAACAGCTGCTTGTCCGGCATCTCGCTGGGCACGGTCTGCCCGTACATGCGGCGGCCCTCACCGAGGAAGAAGTCGCAGGTGTCGACGATCTCCTGCACCTCGCCCCGGGCCTCGGCGGCCGTCTTGCCGACCTCGCGGGTGACCAGCGCCGCGAGGGCCTCGAAGTTCGCCTCGACGAGGCGGCCCAGGTTGGCGATCACCCGGCCGCGGACGGGCGCCGGTACGTCGGCCCAGTCCCGCTGCGCGCGGCGGGCGGAGCGGCACGCGGCCACGAACGTGTCGGCGTCGGCCAGTGCGACCTCGGCGACGACCTGATCGAGGCGGGCCGGGTCGGTGGAGACGAAACGGGCTTCGCCGGGCGCGTCGACGGATCTGCCGCCGACGGTGGAGACGAGGAGGGTGCTCATGCCTCCATCTTGCCGTGGGGCGTGTCCGCCGGGTGCTGCGACGCCGGCGGCGGCGTGAACGCCAGCTCGCCGCCGAACTGCTCACGCAGCCGCACGTCGTAGTAGTCGGCGGCGTCGGCGACCCAGTCGCAGGCGTTGCTCAGCTCGACCGCGTCGAGCGTCTCGGCCATCAGCTCGTAGGAGGCGATGACGGAGTCGTCGCGCCAGAACAGCCGGACGAAGTTGAGCCGGCCGTTGAGGTCGTTGAGCTCGCGCAGCAGCTGCGGGGAGCACTCGAGGTGGCGCAGCAGCGGCGAGAAGACCCGCACGAACGGCGGATCGTTGGCCACCAGGCGCAGGTAGACCACGGCGGTGCCGCTGCGGATCGCGGCCGGGGTGGCGCTGAGGTCGGCGGGCACCGACTGCCCGCCGAGGTAGTCGGTGAGCAGGCGGTGCACCCGGGCGCGCACAGCGGCGTCGATCGACACGCCGCCACCCTATCGAACCGCCGCACGCCCGCCGGCTCCCCGCCGATCGGCCGGGTCTTCGCAACCGCGTGGCCGCCAGCCGATCGGCCGGGTCTTCGCAACCGCGTGGTCGTCAGCCGCTCTTGCCGGGGCGGCCCGGTGGCAGGAACCCGCGCCGGCGGGCCTCCTTCACCCACCGGTGCGCGGTGCTGACCGGCACGCCGTGCTGGTCGGCGAGGTCGCAGGCGGGCCGCGGCGAGTCCTGCGCGAAGTCGAGATAGACGTCGGCGACCTCGCGGTAGAACACGTCGGGCCGCCCCCGGGACCTGGTGCCGGCGGTCGTCGCCGCGCGCGGCACCGCCAGGGCCGGCTCGATCATGTCCCAGCCGCCGGCGGTGACCGGCGGTGCGACGGGCCGTGCCCGCGGGTTGAGCACCGGCGGCGTGTCGATCGCCTCGTGCGCCACGGCGAGCTGCGCGTTGGCGGTGGCCTCGATGCGCCCGACCGGGATGGCCCGCAGCAGCTCCGCGCTCGGGCTGCCGTCGATGCGCAGCCCGGTCAGCACCAGGCGGCCACCCGCCGCGACGCCGACCCGCACCTGCACGCTCTGCGCCAGGGGCGGCTCCTGGCGCCATTCATACCAGCCGTCAGCGACTGGAAGGAGCCGGCCACGCACCTGGCAAATCTAGACCACCGTTCCGCAAATCAACAATTGCGCGAACCTAGACGTCTAGATACGCTGATCTGGACCCGCCGGCCAGACGGCTTCAACGGGGGGTGTTCGGAGTGGACGATGCATGGCCGTGCATCGTCCAGCTCCGGCCGAAGCCATCGGCACGTCCGCGTTCACATGGGGGACAGGGGGAGGACGCGGACGGGCGGTCGCCGGGCGGATCGCGCCGCAGTGCGCGTCCCGCCCGGCGGCGTCGGTGACGAGCCGCGGTCGCGGGGTCTCGCCGGGCCCCGCGGCCGTTCGCCCGCACGGGTGAACAGGCCGGAGCCGACGTCTGCGCAGGTGTGCCGGATGCGTGACGACGACGCCGTGGTCAACGGCCGGTGCGGCGGTCTGCGGCGGTCAGCGGCGGTCAGCGGCCGGTGAAGAAGAGGAACGCGGCCGCCAGGACGACACCGACGCACAGCAGTGAGACGGTCGAAGCCGTGATCAGGACCCAGATGAGGGCGCCCACCTTGCGACCCGCGGTGATCTCGATCGGCGGCGGGTCGGCCGGCGGCGGGTCGAACGCACCGGCCTCCAGGTCGGCGGCGACGTCCGCCGGGTCGCCGAGCAGGTCCAGGACCGAACGCACCTCGGCCTCGGCCACCTCGGGCGGGGCAGGCGAGGCCACGGCTCGGGTCTCGGCCAGCTTGGCGGCGATGTGGTCGCTCAGGTCGGCGAGCAGCTCGTCGCGACGGCTGGCGGGCACACCGTCCAGCGCCTGCTCGACAGCGCGCAGATAGTCGTTGACCAGGTCATCGTAGGTGTTCACGGGCTCCCCGTCCGGAAAAGCTGGCACTCTCCAACATGATCAGTAAGACTTTTCGCGCAACGCCGTGGTGCGCGCCGCGCACTCGTGGAGGGAGTGACGTGAGCCCACCGACCCGCTGGCTCGACGCCGACGAGCAACGTGCCTGGCGTGCTTTCTACACCGCCGCGACCCAGCTTCTCGACCGGCTCGACCGGGAGCTGCAACACGACGCGGGCATGCCGCACGCGTACTACGAGATCCTCGTCGTGCTGTCGGAGTCGCCGGGGCGCACCCGGCGGATGAGTGAGCTCGCCGACCTCACCAGGTCCTCCCGCAGCCGGCTCAGCCACGCCGTCACCAAGCTCGAAGGCCGCGGCTGGGTGCGCCGGCGCGACTGTGACGACGACAAGCGGGGACAGTTCGCCGACCTGACCGAGGCCGGGTTCGCCGCGCTCGAGGCCGCCGCGCCCGGGCACGTCGAGACGGTGCGCACGCACCTGTTCGACCCGCTGACCCCGGAGCAGATCGAGCAGCTGCGCGCCATCAGCGAGGCCATCACCGCGACGCTGCGACGGGACTGACCGATCCCGGCAAGCCTTGTGTCGATCATTGTGTGTCGATACGTTCACGGCCTGCCGCGAGATGATGAGGCCCCGCCATGAAGCGTCTGAAACTCACGCAAACTGTTGCCGCCGCGGCCTTCGCCGTGGCCGTGCTCGCCGCGGTGCCGGGGAGCGTCCCCACGCTGCCCGACCAGGCGAAGGCGCCGAGCGGTTACGCCGGCGGCATACCCCAGTGGGAGGGCGAGCCGTCGATCGCGAGCCTGCTCGCCGGCAGCACCGCCCAGCACGCCGAGCAGTTCTACTTCGTGCTGCCGGACCGCTTCGCCGACGGCGACCCGGCCAACAACACCGGCGGCCTGCCGGGGGACCGGCTCAGCACCGGCTACGACCCGGCGGACAAGGGCTTCTACCACGGCGGCGACCTCAAGGGCGTCATCGACCGGCTCGACTACATCGAAGGGCTCGGCACCACCGCGATCTGGCTCGCGCCGGTGCTGAAGAACCGCCCCGTGCAGGGCAGCGGCGCCGACATCTCGGCCGGCTACCACGGGTACTGGACGACCGACTTCACCCAGATCGACCCGCACTTCGGCACCCGGGACGACCTGCGGCGGCTGGTCCGGCTGGCGCACGGGCGCGGCATCAAGGTCTACCTCGACGTCATCACCAACCACACCGCCGACGTCATCCGGTACGCGCAGGACCAGTACTCGTACCGGAACAAGACCGACTACCCGTACAAGGACGCGGCCGGCAACAAGTTCGACGACCGGGCCTTCGCCGACGGCCGGCACGGCTTCCCGCCCGTCAACACGCAGTCGTTCCCCTACACGCCGGTGTTCGCGAACGAGGCGGACAAGACCGCCAAGAAGCCGGCCTGGCTCAACGACCCGCTCATGTACCACAACCGCGGCGACTCCACGTTCAGCGGCGAGAACAGCGAGTACGGCGACTTCTTCGGCCTCGACGACCTGTGGACCGAGCGTCCCGAGGTGGTCCGGGGCATGACGAAGATCTACGCCGACTGGGTCAGGGACACCGGCATCGACGGCTACCGCATCGACACCACCAAGCACGTCAACCTGGACTTCTGGCCGCAGTTCGTCGACGGCATCGACAAGGTCGCCAAGCCCGACTTCTTCATGTTCGGCGAGGTGTACGACGCCGACCCCGAGTTCGACTCGGTCTACGTGCGCAAGGGGCGGCTCCCGGCGACCCTGGACTTCCCGTTCCAGCAGGCGGCGACGGACTACGTGGCGCGGGGCGGCTCCGCCGCCGGCCTGGCGAACGTGTACGCCAAGGACGACCTGTACACCTCGGCCGGCACCAGCGCCGGCACCCTGCCGACGTTCCTGGGCAACCACGACATGGGCCGCATCGGCATGTTCGTCGCCGGCGGCGGCACCGACCCCGCCACCCACCTGCGCCGCGACCTGCTCGGCCACGAGCTGATGTTCCTGACCCGCGGGCAGCCGGTCGTCTACTCCGGCGACGAGCAGGGCTTCACCGGCGCCGGCGGCGACAAGGACGCCCGGCAGGACATGTTCCCGAGCGTGTCGCCGGACTACCTCGACGACGACCTGCTCGGCACCGACACGACCCACGCCACCGCGCACTACGACCAGACCCACCCCATCTACCGCACCATCGCCGACCTGGCCAGGCTGCGGCAGGCGCACCCGGCGCTCAAGCAGGGCATCCAGGTGACCCGGTACGCGGCGCAGGGCGCGGGCGTGTTCGCGTTCTCCCGCATCGACCCGAAGCAGCGCGTCGAGTACCTGGTCGCGACGAACAACGCCACCACGACGCAGACCGTCACCGTGCCGACGGCCATGGCGAGCACCACGTTCGACCGGATCTACCCGGCCGGCGGCGGCATCGCCGCGTCCGCCGGTGACGGCCGGCTGCGGCTGGACGTCCCGCCGCTGAGCACGGTGGTGTTCAAGGCCCGCGGCGCGATCGCCAAGCCGGCCGGCAAACCGACCGTCACGCTGGTCGCGCCCACCGCCGGGCAGAGCGTCCCGGCCCGCGCCGAGGTCAGGGCCGAGGTCACCGGCGACCCCCTGGCCACCGTCACGTTCGCCGCGAAGGTCGGCGACGGCCCGTGGAAGCTGCTCGGCACCGACACCGCCGCGCCGTACGCCGTCTACCACGACCTCGACGGGCTGCCCGCCGGCACGCCGCTGGAGTACAAGGCGGTCGTCCGGGACGGCTCCGGCCGCGCCGCTGAGACGAGGGTCACGGCGAAGGTCGGCACACCGCCGAGCGCGGCGGCGCCCGACTACGCGGTCGTGCACTACCAGCGCCCGACCGGCGGCTACGACCCGTGGAGCCTCTACGCGTGGGGCGACATCGAGACCCCGATGACGTGGCCGGCCGGTGCCCCGTTCGCCGGCGAGGATTCCTACGGGCGCTTCGCATGGGTCAAGCTGAAACCGGGAGCGACGAACGTCGGCTTCCTCGTGGTCGACTCGGGCGGGGTGAAGGACGTCGCCGTCGACCGCTCGCTCGACCCGACGAAGACGCCGGAGATCTGGCTCAAGCAAGGAGACGCGACCATCTACACCTCACAGGCCGCGGCCACCGGCACCGTCGCCGTGCACTACGGGCGACCCGACGGCGACTACACCGGCTGGGGCCTGCACCTGTGGGGCGACGGTCTGGCGCCCGGCACGGCGACCGAATGGACCGCGCCCCGCCAGCCGGACGGCACCGACGCGTTCGGCGCGTTCTGGCACGTACCAGTGAGCGACCCCGGCAAACCGGTCAACTTCATCGTGCACAAGGGCGACGTGAAGGACCCGGGCGTCGACCAGTCGGTCCTGCCGGGCCGGCAGGGTGCCGCGTGGATCCGCTCCGGCGAGGCGACCGTCCACCCGACCCGGGCCGCCGCCGAGCACACCGCCGTGCTGCACTACCGCCGCCCGGCCGGCGACTACGCCGGGTGGGGCCTGCACGTGTGGACCGGCGCGGCGACGCCGACACAGTGGGCGAGCCCGCTGCCGCCGGAGGGCACCGACGCGTTCGGCGCCACGTTCCGCGTGCCGCTCGCCGACAACGCGACGACGCTCAACTACATCGTGCACAACGGCGACACCAAGGACCTGCCCGCCGACCAGGCACTCGACCTCGTCACCGTCGGCCACGAGGTGTGGATCCTCTCCGGCCGGGAGCGGTACCTGCTGCCGGTCCCGCCGCAGGGCACCCCGGACACCGACCTGACCAAGGCCAAGGCGGTCTGGGTCGACCGGGACACGGTCGCCTGGCGGGCCGGGCCGACCGACGGGCACACCTACGAGCTGCTGTCCGCGCCCGCCGGCGGGCTGTCCGTCGTCGACGGGCAGGTCGTCGGGGCGGCGACGGCGCTGCCGATGCGGGCGACCGGCAGCCTGACCGAGCCGCAGCGGGCGAAGTACCCGCACCTGTGGGCCTACCAGGCGTTCCACGTCACCGGCGACCGGGCGGCGATCGCCGCGGCGCTGCGCGGGCAGGTCGTCGTGGTCGAACGCGACGCCGCCGGCACCGTCACCGAGGCCAGCGCCGTGCAGCTCGCCGGGGCGCTCGACGACCTGTACGTCGGCGCGGTCGGCGCGAAGCTCGGGCCGCACTTCGAGGGTGGCCGGGTCGCGGTCAGCGTGTGGGCGCCGACGGCGCAGAACGTCGCGCTGGAGCTGTTCGACGACCCGGGCGCGCAGCCGGTGCTGAAGCCGATGAAACGCGACGAGCACACCGGAGTGTGGACGGCGACCGGCGACCGCGGCTGGAAGGGGCGCTACTACCGCTTCCGGGTCACCGCCTGGCAGCCCGCGGTGCGGGGCGTGACGACGGCGTCGGTGACGGACCCGTACTCGGTGTCGCTCGCCGCCGACTCCACCCACAGCCAGATCGCCGACCTGTCCGACGCCGCGCTGCAGCCACCCGGCTGGTCCGCGGTGAGGAAGCCGCCGGCGCCGGCCCGGCCGCAGATCCAGGAGCTGCACGTCCGGGACTTCTCCATCGCCGACACCACGGTGCCGCAGGAGCAGCGCGGCACGTACCTCGCGTTCACGCAGGCGCAGTCGGCGGGCATGACCCACCTGCGGGACCTCGCCCGCGCCGGCACGTCCTACGTGCACCTGCTGCCGGTCTTCGACATCTCCTCGATCCCCGAGCGGCGGGCCGACCAGCAGCAGCCGCCGTGCGACCTGGCCACGCTGCCGCCGGACTCCAGCCAGCAGCAGGCGTGCATCGCGCAGATCGCCGAGCGGGACGGCTACAACTGGGGGTACGACCCGTTCCACTACTCGACCCCGGAAGGCTCCTACGCCACCGACCCGCAGGGCACCGCGCGGATCAACCAGTTCCGCCAGATGGTCGCCGGGCTCAACGGCGCCGGGCTGCGGGTCGTCGTGGACGTGGTCTACAACCACACCACCGCCGCCGGCACCGACCCGCACTCGGTCCTCGACCAGATCGTGCCCGGCTACTACCACCGGCTCCTCGACGACGGCACCGTGGCCAACTCGACCTGCTGCGCCAACACCGCGCCGGAGAACGCGATGATGGGCAAGCTCGTCGTGGACTCGGTGGTGCTGTGGGCCAAGCAGTACAAGGTCGACGGGTTCCGCTTCGACCTGATGGGCCACCACCCGAAGGCCAACATCCTCGCCGTGCGGGCCGCCCTCGACCAGCTCACCATCGGCAAGGACGGCGTCGACGGCAAGAAGATCCTGATCTACGGCGAGGGCTGGAACTTCGGCGAGGTCGCCAACGACGCCCGGTTCGTCCAGGCCACCCAGGCCAACATGGCCGGCACCGGGATCGGCACCTTCAACGACCGGCTCCGCGACGCGGTCCGCGGCGGCGGCACGTTCGACGGCGACCCGCGCATCCAGGGCTTCGCGTCCGGCCTGTACACCGCGCCGAACGGCGACCCGGCCAACGGCACCGCCGCGGAGCAGCGGGCCAGGCTGCTGCACTACCAGGACCTGATCCAGGTCGGGCTCACCGGCAACCTCGCCGCCTACGAGTTCGTGGACTCCACCGGCCGGCACGTCACCGGCGCGCAGGTCGACTACAACGGCTCACCCGCCGGGTACACGAGACTGCCCGCCGAGGGGGTCACGTACGTCGACGCGCACGACAACGAGATCCTGTACGACGCCCTCGCCTACAAGCTGCCGACCGGCACGACCGCCGAGCAGCGGGCCAGGCTGCAGGTGCTCGCGCTGTCCACGACGGTGTTCGGGCAGGGGACCGGGTTCGTCACCACCGGCTCCGACCGGCTGCGCTCCAAGTCGCTGGACCGCAACTCGTTCAACTCCGGCGACTGGTTCAACCAGATCCGGTGGGACTGCACGATGGGCAACGGCTTCGGCGCCGGCCTGCCACCCGCCGCCGACAACCAGGACAAGTGGCCCTACGCGCGGCCGCTGCTGGCCGACCCGGCCCTGGTGCCGGACTGCGCCGCGGTCGACCTCGCCGCGGCCCGCTTCCAGGAGCTGCTGCGGATCCGGGCGAGCTCGCCGGTGTTCGCCCTCGGCACCGCCGCGCAGGTCCAGCAGCGGGTCGCGTTCCCGCTGTCGGGCCCGTCGGCGACGCCCGGCGTGATCACGATGACGTTGGATGCCCGCGGCCTCGACCAGCGCTACCGCACGATCGTCGTGGTCTTCAACGCCGGCCCGGCGGCCGCCACCCAGACGGTCGCCGGTCTGGCGGGCGCCGGGTTCGTCCTGCACCCCGTCCAGGCCGCCTCGGCGGACCCGCTGGCGCGGCAGGCGACGTTCGACCCGGCCGGCGGCACGTTCACCGTCCCGGCCAGGACCGTCTCGGTGTTCGTCCAGCCCGCGTAGCCACCGCACCACCGACGGCACCGGCCGCCCAGAAGTTCTCAGGAACGGGCGGTCGGTGCCGTTTCGTCCGGTGTGAAGGCGTTCACTGTCGCGGGGGTGCTGCTCGTCGCGCTGCTCACCGGCGCGAGCGGCAAACCGTCGCCGCCGCCCGGGCCGCCGCTGCCCGGGCCGCCGGCCGTCATCGAGCCCGGCGCGCCGCCCTCCACGCTGCCGACGCTCAACGACCTGCCGTCGCTGCGCGAGCCGTCCGGGCGGTCCGTCGCGCCGTCCGGCTCGGCCGCGGCGCCGCCCCCGGCCGGCGGCCCGGACGTTAAGACAACCTCAACGCCGGGCCCCGCGGAGACGACCAGGACCAGCCGCCGCTCGTCGGGGTGGATCGGCCTCGGCGTCGTCATCGTGATCGCCGCGACCGTCGCCTTGCTGGTTCTGCGACGGCGCCGTCACACGTAGTCGCATTTCGCGGGCCGTTTGGCTTGTGCCGGGCGCCGTTCGGCGAATGAAGTCTTATCGGGGAAGCACTCTTCCAGTAGCGTGCCCTTTCGTGCTCCTTAACAACCTTTCCCGCTCCAGTGGGCTGGGGGAGCACGCTCGTCTTCACTCTC
The DNA here is from genome assembly GCF_000716715.1 of Dactylosporangium aurantiacum. Lineage (GTDB taxonomy): Bacteria > Actinomycetota > Actinomycetes > Mycobacteriales > Micromonosporaceae > Dactylosporangium > Dactylosporangium aurantiacum. The sequence continues at coordinate 58,797 of NZ_JNYJ01000032.1, forward strand.
CGCATCCGTGTGCGGACATCGCGTGTCCTCTGTGACAGGTAGGGGATGACGGTGGCAGGCAACAGCTCCCCCCGAACAACCGGAGCCGACACGCCCCGGGCGATCGGCGCCGGCGGCAAGCGGCGGTCGGGCCCGCCTGACACGTCGGTCGCCGGTCACCGCCGCGGCGGCGCCGCCCGCCCCAGCCGCCTGCGCTCCGTCCGTACCCAGCTGCTCGCCCCCATCGCCGTGGCCATGATCGGTCTTGCCGTGCTCAGCACCGCGCAGGCCACGACCGCCACGTCCGCCGCGCAGGACGCGGTGCGCGCCCGCACCCTCGCCTCCACCGCGACCAGCGCCGTCGGCTTCGTCTACGAGCTGGAACGCGAGGTCGCCGAGACCGCCGCGCTGCGGCAGCGCGGCGGCAAGTCCGGCGTCTCCCTCGTCGTCGCCCAGCGGCAGCGCACCGACGCGGCCGCCGCCCGCTACCTCAACGACAGCCGCGCCGCCGTGAAGGCCGTACCCGCCCTCGAGCTCGCCGTCCGCGCCGTCAGCGACATCTACAGCCGGCTCGGCGCCACCCGCGAGGCCGCCGACACCAACCCGGCGGTCACGCTCATGACCGACCCCGTGTACCGGCCGCTCGCCGAGGCCCTGCTCGCCATCGCCGACGCCGTGCCGGCGCAGATCGCCGACATCGAGCTGGCCAACGCCGCCCGCGCGGTCGCGTCCGTCGGCGCAATCGAGCACTTCGCCGCCCTCGAACGTGACCTGCTGCGCGCCGTGTTCTCCCGGGGCGCCGTCGACCCCGGCGACCTCGGCGCCATGTCGGAGCTGCGCGGCGCCCGCGACCAGCGGCTCGCGGAGTTCCAGCGGGCCGCGACGCTCGCCGGGCGCACCGTGTACGACGACGAGATCCGCGGCATGGACGTCGACCGGGCCGAAAAGCTCAGCGCCGCCGCCCGCAACGCCGAGAAGGAACCGGAAGGGCTGAAGGTCGACGCCGACACCTGGTTCGTCGCGCAGTCCGGCTTCATCCGCCGGCTCAACACCGTCAGCCTCGACCTGTCCGACCGGCTCGACGGGCGGGCCGAGCAGATCGCCGTCACCGCGCAGCGGCGCGCCTGGGCCACCATCATCGGCACCGCCCTCATCGGGCTCGCCGCGCTCGCCATCGCGATCACCCTCGCCGTGCGGACCGCTCGCCGGCTGCGCCGCCTGCGCGCCGCCGCCCTCACCGTCGCCCGGCAGGAACTGCCCGACGTCATCCACTCCGTGACCACCGGCGCGGCGATGCCGACCGGCACCGCCGCCGCGGCCGCCACCCGCAGCATCGCCGCCACCAACGACGAGATCGGCCAGGTCGCCGACGCCTTCGCCACCGTCCACCGCACCGCGCTGCGGCTCGCCGGCGAACAGGCCGAGCTGCGCGTCGACGTGTCACGCATGGCCGAGGTCCTCGCCCGCCGCATCCGTACCCTCATCACCCGGCAGCTGCGCCTGCTGGACGAGTTCGAACGCGACGAGACCGACCCCGACGTCCTGGCCCGCCTCTTCGCGCTCGACCACATCGCGGCCCGCCTGCGCCGCAACGGCGAGAACCTGCTGGTCCTCTCCGGCGGCGAGCCGGGCCGGCCGGCGACCCAGGCCGTCGGTATCGGCGCCGTCATCACCGCCGCCGCCTCCGAGATCGAGGACTTCCAGCGCGTCGAGGTCCAGCCCGCCGACCTGGCGATCGCCGGGCCGGTCGTCGGTGACCTCGTCCACCTGCTGGCCGAGCTGCTGGAGAACGCCACCGCCTTCTCCCCGCCGACGCAGCAGGTCCGCGTCGACGCCCGGCCGACCGTCGACGGCGCGATCATCCGGGTCCACGACAGCGGGATCGGCATCGCACCCCGGCGGCTCGCCGAGATCAACTCGCGGCTCGCCACGCCGACGACGCTGAGCAGCGCCGCAGCCGGCACGATGGGGCTGCACGTGGTGTCGCACCTCGCCGCCCGGCACCGGATCCGGGTCGAGCTGCACGCCACCGGCACCGGGACCGTCGCGTACGTGGCGCTGCCGCACCGGGCCCTGGAGCGGGTCAGCGCGCTGCCGCCGTCGACCGTGACCTCCGCGCCGGTGACCTCGCTGGCCGCCGCCCCGGTGTCCTCCGCCCCCGTTTCGTCGGCGCCGGTTTCCGGGGTGCCCGTCTCCGCCGCGCCGGTGTCGTCGGCGCCGATCTCGGCCGTGCCGGTGTCCGCCTCGCCGCGGCCCGGGCCGCCGCCGGTGGTCGTGCCGTCGACGGTCGGTGCGCCGCTCGGACGGCCCCGCGTGCCGCAGCCGGCCGTGCCCGCGCCGGCCGCGGCGTCGTCCGCGTTCGTCCCGCCGCCGCCGGCGCCGCCCGCCCCCGCGCCGCCGGCACGTCCCGCGCCGTCGACCCGTCCGGCGCCGTTGACCCGTCCGGCGTCGTCCGCTTCGCCGCCTTCGACGTTTTCCGCGCCGCCGGCTGTTCCTGGGCCGCCGGCGTCGTCCGGGCCGCCAGCACCCTGGTTCCGCCCGTACCTCAGCGGTGGCGAGACCCCACAGCCACCCGCCTCCGCCGCGCTCCTTCCGCCTGCCCCCGGCGCCTGGCCGCCACGGTCCGGGGTCCTGTCCAGTGCCGGAGGTGCCGCGATGACCGAGGGCGACCTACCCCGCCGCCGCCCCGGAGCGCAGCTCGCACCCGGAGCCACCGAACCGCAGCCACCGCCCACCCGCAGCACCGCGGTCGACCCCGAGACCGTCCGGTCCCGGTTGTCCGCGTTCGCGGAGGGCGTGTCGGCCGCCGCGCGCCGCAGGAACAGCACCACCCCAGGACAGAAGGACCAGTGATCGCGATGCAAGACGCTCAGAACCCGACCGGCGCGGGCCAGCTCGACTGGCTGATGGCGAGCTTCGCCCGGCAGGTCCCCGATGTCGCGCACGCGATCACCGTCTCCGGCGACGGGCTGCGCCTGGCCTGCTCCGCCGACCTGCCGGTGGACCAGGCCGACCAGCTCTCCGCCGTGATCAGCGGCCTGGCCAGCCTCACCTTCGGCGCCGCCCGCGTCATGCAGGCGGGCCAGGTGCGCCAGACCATCGTCGACATGGACGGCGGCGTCATGATCGTCATGGCGGTCGGCGACCGCGCGCTGCTCGGCGTCCTCGCCGCGCCCGGCTGCGACCTCGGCCAGGTCGGCTACGAGACCGCCATGCTCGTCCACCGGGTCGCCGACGCGCTCGACCCCCTGCCGCGGGATGCGATGCTGCGGTGAGGCGGCTCGCGCTCGTACTGGCGGTCGTGGCCGTGCTCGCGGGCTGCGGCGCCACGGCACCACCCCGGGCCGGCGCCGGCCTGTGGCACGGCGGGCGGATCTACATCGCCACCGGCAACACCACCGGCGTGTACTACCAGATCGGCGGCGGCTACGCCGACCTGATCACCAAGTACGTGCCCGGCTACGAGGCGCGCGCCGAGGCGACCGGCGCCTCCGGCGAGAACATCCAGCGCGTCGCGACCGGCGACATGGACGTCGCGTTCAGCATCGCCGACACCGCCGCCGACGCCGTCGCCGGCAAGGGCGCCTTCGACGGCGGACCGCGGAAGGTCGTCGCCCTGGCCAAGGTGTACCGCAGCTACGCCCAGGTCGTCGTGCGCAACAGCGCGCGCATCACCAAGTTCGCCGACCTGCGCGGCAAACGGGTCTCCACCGGCTCGGCCGGCTCCGGCGCCGACGTGTTCGCGGGCCGGCTGCTCGCCGCCGGCGGCCTCAACCCGGACACCGACATCGTCCGGGAGCGGCTGTCGCTGCCCGAGACGACCAAGGGCATGCAGGCCGGCACCCTCGACGCGCTCATCTTCACCGGCGGCCTGCCCACACCCGGCATCGCCGACCTGCTGGCCAGCGCGCCCGGGCAGTACTCCCTGCTGCCGCTCGGCGAGGTCTACCGGGCGCTCACCTCCCGGCACGGCGCGGTCTACGGCAGCGGCAAGCTGCCCAGGTCCGCCTACCAGACCCCGACCGACATCGACACGATCGTGATCGGCAACCTGGTGCTGGTCTCCCCGGACATGCCCGAGCAGCTCGCGTACGACCTGACGAAGATCCTGTTCGAGCACCAGGTCGAGCTCAGCCGCGTACACCCGGAAGGCGCCAACTACGACAAGGAGGGCGCATCCGGCACCGACCCGGTGCCCCTGCACCCGGGCGCCGCGAGGTTCTACAGCGGCGGCTGACAACTGACGTTATGGATCTCTCATTCAGCCGATGCGAGAAGGGTGATCAAGCCCGTGGGCTGTCAAGATGACCTCGTGACCGCCACCGCACAGGACCTTGTCCGCCTGGACGACATCCGCGACGCCGCCGCGCGGATCTCCGGGCTCGTGGTCCGCACCCCGCTGCTGCCGTGTCCCTGGGCCGACGAGCTCTGGCTGAAACCCGAAAGCCTCCAGCCGATCGGCGCCTTCAAGCTCCGCGGCGCCACGAACGCCCTGCACCGCCTCGACCTCGACCAGCGCCGCGCCGGCGTGGTCACGCACTCCTCCGGCAACCACGGCCAGGCCCTCGCCTACGCCGGCCGCGCCCTCGGCGTCCCCGTCGCCGTCGTCATGCCCGACGTGTCCACCCCGCTGAAGATCGAGGCCACCCGCGGCTACGGCGCCGAGGTCATCCTCGTGCCGCAGGCCGAGCGCGAGACCGTCGCCAAGCAGCTCGTCGCCGAACGCGGCATGACCCTCATCCCGCCGTACGACCACCCCGACATCATCGCCGGCCAGGGCACCGTCGGCCTGGAGATCTTCGAGGACCTCTCCAACGTCGACGTCGTCGTCGTCCCCGTCGGCGGCGGCGGCCTCTCTTCCGGCGTCGCGACCGCCGTCAAGGCCCTCGCCCCGCACGTCGCCGTGATCGGCGTCGAACCGGCCGTCGCCGCCGACGCCGCCGAGAGCCTCGCCGCCGGGGTCGTGCGCATCTGGCCCGAGCAGCGGATGCTCAGCACGGTCGCCGACGGCCTGCGCACCCCGCTGTCGGAGCTGACCCTCGCGCACCTGAGCGCCCATCTCGACGCGATCGTCACCGTCGCCGAGGACGAGATCCTCGACGCGGTCAAGGTCCTCGCCCGCCGCGGCCGCCTCATCGCCGAACCCAGCGGCGCCGCCGCCACCGCCGCCGTCCTGCACCACCGCGACGAGCTCCCCGCGGGCCGCACCGTCGCCGTCGTCAGCGGCGGCAACATCGACCCCCGCCTGGCCGCCACCCTCTTCACCACCTGACAGTTATCCACAGGCTGTGGGTAACCCCTGTGGGCATCGCCACCCCCAGCGCCCGCCGACCCGGTGACCACCAGGCAACACGCAGGCGGATCCCAGGCGTACCCCACGTGGTTATCCACAGGCGTGCACACATCCATCCACAGGCCCGCGCGGAGTTATCCACAGCTGGGGACAGATCGCTGTGGAAACCGGTCCGGGTTATCCCCACCCTTTCGGGTGTCACCCCGCCGTGTGGAAGGCCTTGCCGGACGCGGGCCCCGGGCCGGCGGCGCGTGCGTTCAGGTGTCCCACGGCCGGCCTGAGGCAGCCTGCCGTTCGTCCTCCTCGGCCGGGCGTCAGCGGCCGTCCTGCTCGGCTGGCGTCCGCGCCCACCCTGCCTCGACCAGGGCAGGCGTCCTCGCCGGCGAGCCGGGTCCGGCACCCGTCAGCCGCGCCGCGCGCGACGGTACGAGCGCCGGACCCCAGCGCCTCAGCGAGCCGGCACCGACCCGGTCAGGCGAGCCCGACCCGGTCCAGGACCCACGCGGTGATGAAGGCCTCCTCGCGCCAGGCGTCGTACCGCCCGCTCGGGCCGCCGTGGCCGGCGCCCATCTCCGTCTTCAGCAGCACGTCCGACTCCGGGGACAGGGCACGCAGGCGGGCGACCCACTTGGCCGGCTCGTGATACAGGACCCGGGTGTCGTTCAGGCTGGTCACGGCCAGGATCGCCGGATACGGGCGGGCCGAGAGGTTCTCATACGGCGTGTACGACTTCATGTACGCGTACACCTCGGGGTCCTCGAGCGGGTTGCCCCACTCCTCCCACTCGGTGACCGTCAGCGGCAGCGACGGGTCGAGGATGGTGTTGAGGGCGTCGACGAACGGGACCTGGGCCACGATGCCGGCGAAGGCTTCCGGGGCGAGGTTGGCCACGGCGCCCATGAGCAGCCCGCCGGCCGAGCCGCCGCGGGCGACGAGCTTGTCCGACGACGTCCAGCCGGCCTTGACCAGGTGCTCGGCGCAGGCCACGAAGTCGGTGAACGTGTTCTTCTTCGCCAGCAGCTTGCCCTGGTCATACCAGCGGCGGCCCATCTCGCCGCCGCCGCGGATGTGGGCGACGGCGAAGACGACGCCGCGGTCGAGCAGCGTCAGGCGCGGGATGGAGAACCACGGGTCCATCGAGGCCTCGTAGGAGCCGTAGCCGTAGAGGACGGCGGGGGCGGAGCCGTCACGGGGGGTGCCGGCGCGGGCCACGATCGAGATCGGGACGCGGGTGCCGTCCTCGGCGAGGGCCCACTCGCGGTGCTGCTCGTAGCGGGCGGGGTCGAAGTCGCCCAGGACCGGCTTCTGCTTGCGCAGGGTCAGCTCGCCGCTGTCGAGGTTGCAGTCGAACACCGAGTCGGGCGTGACGAGCGAGACGTAGTGCAGGCGGAACGAGGTGGTGTCGTATTCGAGGTTGGCCTCGGGGCCGACGGCGTAGATCGGCTCGGGGAACGCGATGTCATACGGCGCGGCGCCCTGCAGCGGCACGACCCGGATGCCGGTGAGCCCGTCGCGGCGCAGCGAGACGACCAGGTGGCCGGAGAACGCGTCGACGCCGAGCAGCCGGGTGCCGGGCTCGTGCTCGATGAGCGTGGTCCAGGCGCCGGGCGCGTCGGCGGAGGTGTAGGACAGCGCGAAGTCCTCGGCGCCGTCGTTGTGCAGGATCAGGAACCGGTGGCCGTGGTGCTCCACCGAATACTCGATGCCCTGGCGGCGGGGCGAGATCGACAGTGGCGGGCTGGTCGGCGCGTCGGCCGGGACGGCCAGGACCTCGCTGGTGATCTTGCTGTGGATGTCGATGAGGATGAACCGCTCGGAACGGGTCAGCTCGACACCCACCCAGAACCGCTCGTCGGTCTCCTCGTGGACGATGACGTCCTCGCCGGCGGCGGTGCCCATGGTGTGCCGCCAGACCCGGTAGGGCCGCCACGCCTCGTCGACGGTGATGTAGAACAGCGTCGAGCCGTCGGCGGACCACGCGGAGCCGTAGAACGCGTCCTCGACGGTGTCGGGCAGCAGCTCCCCGGTGTCGAGGTCCTTCACGCGCAGGGTGAACCGCTCGTCGCCGGCGAAGTCGGTGCTGTAGGCCAGGCGGCGGCTGTCGGGGCTGATGTCGAACGTGCCGAGCGCGAAGAACTCGGAGTCGCCGGCCAGCTCGTTGCCGTCGAGGAGCACCTGCTCGCCGGGGAGGGCGCCGCCGTCGCCGAGGTCGGGCGGGGTCGTCTGGCCCGCGGCGGCCGGGACCCGGCAGTGGATCCCGTACTGCTTGCCCTCTTCGGTGCGCGTGTAATACCAGTAGGCGCCCTTGCGGGTGGGCACCGACAGGTCGGTCTCCTTGGTGCGGGACTTGATCTCGTTGAACGCCGTCTCGCGCAGGCTCTCCAGGTGCGCGGTCGCCGCCGTGGTGAACGCGTTCTCCGCCTCCAGATAGGCGACCGTGTCTGGGTCTTCCTTGTCCTGCAGCCAGAAATACTCGTCGACCACGGTGTCGCCGTGGTGCGTCCGCTCGTGCGGAACCTGCTTCGCCGTCGGCGGCTGAACGCCCGTCACACCTGAAGTCACGCTCCAAGACGTTACCCGCAACCCCTGACACTTTCCGCCGCGTCGGGGCCCCCGACGGCACCCCACGGGAAAACAAAAAGGCAACCAGGGGGGTACCTCGCCGGTCTGTCCTGTAGGAGAAAGCGACGCCGGTACCGTCATGGTCTCGAAGTTCGGGCGAGCCCATGGAGGAGCGCGGTGCGGCGTCGCGGGGTGTTGCAGATTGGGGTGGCGGGACTGGCAGCGATGCTGGTCCAAGCGTGCGCCGAGGAGTCGAACGCACCTGACGTGAAGGGCGGCGCGGCGCCGGGCTCCTCCGGCGCGGTCCAACCGGCCTCCACGTTCGACCCTTCGGCGTACGTGCCCGCCCCGGTGCCGATCGCCGAGCTCAAGAAGCTGTACAACTACGACGCCAAGGCCACGCTCAACGCCCAGCTGACCGACAAACGGACCGGCGACGGCGTGATCCTCGAGGACATCACGTACTCCGACACCAGGGGGCGCGAGGAGATCCCGGCGTACGTGGTCGGCCCGGAGAAGTTCACCGGCCGGCTGCCCGCGATCGTCTACGCGCACGGCAGCGACGGCAACCGTGACACCCTGCTGGCCGAGGCGATGGCGGTCGCCCGGCTGGGCGCGCTGGTCTGCGTGCCGGAGCTGCCGCTCAAGCCGTCCGGCGACCCGGTCGCCGACAGCAAGGTGGTCGCGGACTCGGTGGTCGCCCTGCGCCGCGCCTTCGACCTGCTGATCCGCCGCTCGGACTGTGACGGCTCCAGGGCCGGGTTCGCCGGGCACAGCTGGGGCGCCGTCCAGGGCGCCGTCCTCTACGGCATCGACTCCCGCATCACGGCGAGCGTCCTCGCGTCGGGGACCAGCCGGATCTCCCGGTGGATGGTCCGGCATCCGGTGCCGAAGGACTGGCACGCCTACCTTGACGCATTGTCGAGGTTCGACGCGCCGCCGTACGTGGCGGTGACCGGCCGCAAACCCGTCCTGCTGCAGTTCGGCAAGCAGGACACGGTGGTGCCGGAGGCCGAGCGCGCCGAGCTGGCGAACGGTGTCGCCGGCCCGAAGGAACGCAAGGACTATGACACCGGCCATGATCTGGTCGCGTTCGAGGCGGCGCGCACCGACCGGGTGGCGTTCCTCCGCAAGCAGTTGCGGCTGAAGTAACGACCCGTTACGCTTTCGAACACATGTTCGATGTCGCTTGGTGCACCATGTGCATGGTTCCGGCGCTCGATCATATTTGAACGCGTCGTTGGGAAAGCCTGGATCAAGCCTGCACCGGCTGGCCCTGGCTGCCGCGAATCCCGCCGGCGAGCACTTCCCCGTGTGGTCGTCTCGTCGGACGGTCCAGCTGGTGCCGGACCGTGAGCAGGGAAGCGTGGGCTGCGGTGAGCGTGATCGAAGTGTTGGCGGAGGCGTGCGGGCCGGAGCACGTGTGGGAGGCCGGCCCGGGCGACCGGGTGGACGGTGTGCCGGCCGGCTGGGTCGTCGCGCCCGGCACCGCGGAAGAGGTCTCCGGCGTGCTGCGCGCCGCGGCCGCCGCGGGCCTGTCGATCGTGCCGTCGGGCGCCGGCACCAAGCTCGACTGGGGGCTCCCACCCGCCCACGTCGACATCCTCATGGACCTCGGCCGCATGTCGGGCGTGCTCGACCACGAGCCCGACGAGCTGACCGCCACCGTCGCCGCCGGCACCCCCATGCGGGCGCTGCGCGCCCACCTGCTGCGCAAGGGCCAGCGGATCCCGCTCGACGTCGCCTCACCCGGCGCGACCCTCGGCGGGGTCCTCGCCACCAACGAGGCGGGCCCGCTGCGCCACCGGTTCGGCACCCCACGCGACCTGGTCGCCGGCGTGCGGGTGGCGCTCGACGAAGGCAGCCTCGAACGCCAGCTGGACGGCCACGACCTGGCCCGGCACATCTGCGGATCGTTCGGCACCCTCGGCGTGATCACCGAGGCCACGGTCCGGCTGGAGCCGATGCCGTCCGCCCGCGCCTGGGTCGTGCGCCCCGTGTCGACCCCGCGGGAGGTCCAGCAGCTCACCGAGGCGCTCGTCGGCTCCTCGCTCGGCGCCGCCGCGATCGAGGCCGACCTGCCCGGCGGCACCGGCCGCCCCGCGGAGCTCGCCGCCCTGTTCGAAGGCAGCCGGGCCGGCAGCGCCGCCCGTGCCGAGGGAGCCGCCCACCTGCTCGGCGGCGGCGCCTCCGTCGAGCACACCCCACCGGACTGGTGGGGGCGCTACCCGTTCGACGCCGACGACGTGGCGCTGAAGATCTGGGGTCAGCCGAGTGAACTCTTCGCCGTCGTCTACGCGCTGCGCGACGCCGCCGGCATCCCCGTGCCGGTCCGCGGCTCGGTCGGCGCCGGCATCGCCCACGTCGCGCTGCCCGCCACGGTCCCGCCGGAGCGGCTCGCGGGCATGCTGACCGCCGCCCGGACCGTCCTCTTGGCCCGCGGCGGCGGTGGCTGCACCCTGCTGCGCGCCCCCGCCGACCTGCGCGAGCTCGTGGAGACCTACGGCCCCGGCCGGCTGTCCGACGCGACCGTCCGCCTGAAGCTCGCCCTCGACCCCGAGGAGCGCATGGCCCCCGGCCGGCTGCCCACCTGCTAGCGGGTCTTCTCCGTCCAGACCACCAGCTGCTCCACGCCGTCGATCTCGGTCGTGTACTGCCGCGACGGCACCTCCACGAAGCCGAACCGGCGGTGTAGGGCGATCACCTGCTTGTTCCAGGCCAGGGTCCGGCCGCCGACGGACGTGAGCTTCATCTCGTCGAAGGCATACGCGACCGCGGCCTTCTCCAGCTCCATCCACGCGGGCAGCAGCTCGCCGCGCTCCTCCAGCCCGTCGACGTCGAGGAAGAACCCCCACTCGGCAGTGCCGGCGACCTCGTCGTGGTCGTTGAACGTGACAACACCGCAGTCATTGCCCTTGTACGCGAAGATGAGCACCCGCCGGGACGGGTCCGCCTGGACCTTCGCCCACCACTGAGCGTGACCCTCCGGGGTGATGAACGCGGTGTAGATGCTGGCACCGCGGGTCTTCGGGTGATTGCGCCAGCGGCGGATGGTTTCGACGTCCGATTCGTCGGCTTCGCGCAGCACCTGGAAACCTCCCGTGGGGCAGGCGTGAGTCATTGAAAGACCGGCCAACGGTACACTCGCTCGCGGATGCCAGCCCGCTTTCCCGATCGAACAGGACCCTGAGCTGATGAGCAACCTCGATCGTCTTCGTGTCGCCTTCCGCACCGCGCTGGCGCTGCCCGAGGACTATGACGTCGACAAGCTCGAATACCGGGGCATCGAAAAATGGGACTCACTGGCCCACCTTTCCCTGGTCGGAGAGATCGAGGACACGTTCGACGTGATGATCGACACCGATGAGGTGATCGACCTCAGCTCGTTCGACAAGGCCGTCGAGATCCTCGGAAAGCACGACGTTGACTTCTCCGGCTGACGCCAGGGTCGCGCTCGTCACGGGATCCTCGCGGGGGATCGGCCGGGCCGTCGCGCGCAAACTCGCTACCGAGGGTTACCAACTGGTCCTCCACGGCATGCGGGAAGGCTCCGCGAAGGCCACCGCCGACGAGCTGACCGCCGACTTCGGCGTCGAGCCGCTCGTCGTGCACGGCGACGTCAGCGACGTCGCCGAGGTCAAGACGATGCTGCGGCTCGTCTTCGAGCGGCACCGCCGCCTCGACGCCCTCGTCGTCAACGCCGGCGTGCACGAGGCCGGCCTGCTCGGCATGATGGGCGACACCGCCGTCGAGCGGCTGTTCGCGGTCAACGCCGTCGGCGCCACCCACACCGTCAACGGCGCCGTCAAGCTGCTGCGCCGCGGCAAGTCGCCCTCGGTCGTCCTGCTCTCCTCCGTCATGGGCACCTCCGGCGCCGCCGGCCAGGCCGTCTACGGCGCGACCAAGGCCGCCGTGGCCGGGCTCGCCCGCGCCGCGGCCAAGGAGCTCGGCCCGGCCGGCATCCGGGTCAACGCGGTCGCGCCCGGGTTCATCGCCACCGAGATGCTCGACTCCCTCGACGAGGCCGGCCGCGCCGAGCGGGTCGCGTCGACCGCCCTGCGCCGCCTCGGCGAGCCCGAGGACGTCGCCGACGTGATCGCGTTCCTGCTCTCCGACGCGGCGAGGTTCGTCACCGGCCAGGTGATCGAGGTCGACGGCGGTCTGGTCGTATGACGGTCCGCGGCGAAGCGGCGCACGCGGTCCCGTCGGCGCCGCATCTGGAACGCTGCGTGATTGGTCATGTACGGAACTCGGGCCGATTTTTTTGGGTGGAGTACGGTGAGGAGCATCCGTGTCCGCCTCGACGGTCCGGGACTGCGGAGGTGACAGCGTGACGCTGTTGCACCCCGATGCCAGGTTGATCGACGCCGCGACCGGCGCCGAGCTCAGTGGCGTGCCGCTCCGCGACGCCGTCCACGCCGCCGTCGCCGGCTACGCCGAGCTCACCCCCGGCGTGCTGTTCCTCAGGACACCGACCACCGTCGAGGCGATCGTCCGCTACATCGGCGCCTTCGAGGCGGGACGCCCCTTGGCGCTGCTCGACCCGGGGCTGCCCGCCGAGACCCTCGCCGACTTCGTGGAGCGCTTCGAGCCCGCCGCCGTCTGCGGCCCGCTCCCGTCGGACGTGCACAAGGGGTACACGCGCCGCAACGACGAACTGTGGGAGCGTGACACGCCGTCGGCGACCGTCGCGCACCCCGACCTCGCCACGCTGCTCGCGACGTCCGGCTCCACCGGCAACCCGAAGCTCGTCCGGCTCTCGCGCGGCGCGATCCTGGCCAACACCACCTCGATCATCGAGGCGCTCGGCATCACCGGCGCCGACGTCGCGGTCAGCAGCCTGCCGTTCTACTACAGCTTCGGCATGTCGGTGCTCAACACGCACCTCGCCGCCGGCGCGACCGTCGTCGTGGAGTCCGAGGGCCTGGTCGCCCGGTCGTTCTGGCCGGCGATCACGAAGCACGAGGTGACCTCGCTCGCGCTGGTGCCGTCGCAGTACGAGATGCTGCGCCGCCTGCGCTTCGACCCCCGGCGCTACCCGAGCCTGCGCACCCTGACCCAGGCCGGCGGCCGGCTGCGGGCCGAGCTCGTCCAGGACTTCCACGAGCGCATGGCAACCGTCGGCGGGCGGCTGTTCGTCATGTACGGCCAGACCGAGGCCGCTCCGCGGCTCACCACCCTGCCCGCCGACCGGCTCGCGGAGAAGCTCGGCTCGGTCGGGCCCGCGGTGCCCGGCGGCCGGCTCACCGTGCGGCTCGAGGACGGCACCGAGACCACCGCGCCCGGCGTCGTCGGCGAGGTGCTCTACCGCGGCCCCAACGTGATGATGGGCTACGCGGAGACCGCCGCCGACCTCGCCCGCGGCGACGAGCAGGGCGGGCTGCTGGAGACCGGCGACCTGGGCCACCTCGACGAGGAGGGCTACCTCTTCATCGACGGCCGGCTCAAGCGCTTCGGCAAGGTGTTCGGCGTCCGGCTCAACCTCGACGACATCGAGCAGCTGGCCGCCGCGACGGGCCCGGGCGCGGTCGCCGCCGTCGCCGGCGACGACAAGGTCATCGTCTTCGTCGAGGGCGCCACCGCCGAGGACCTCGCACCGCGGGTCAACGAGCTCGCCGACCGGCTGAAACTGCACTGGTCGGGCTTCGAGATGCGCGGCGTCCCCGCCCTGCCGCTGCTGAGCAACGGCAAGGTCGACTACCGAGCGTTGGAGTCCGCACGATGAGCGTGTTCACCCTGCCGCAGCCGGACCGCGAGGCGCAGCTGCTGCCCCGCCTGGTCGAGCTGACCGAGCAGCACCGGGCGCGGAGCGCGGCGTACGCCAACATCCTCGCCGCCACCGGGCACGACCCCGGCCGCTCCTACGAGCGGATCAGCGACCTGCCCTGGCTGCCGGTCCGCCTGTTCAAGACCCACCAGCTCAAGAGCATCCCCGACGACGAGGTCTTCAAGGTCCTGACCTCCAGCGGCACCACCGGCGACGTCAGCCGCATCTACCTCGACAAGGCGGCCGCGGCGGCGCAGACCAGGATGCTCGGCCAGACCCTGCAGGCCGTCCTCGGCCCGAAGCGGCTGCCGATGCTGATCGTCGACACCACCGCGATCATCAAGAACCGCCGCTCGTTCAGCGCCCGCGGCGCCGGCGTCCTCGGCATGATCACGTTCGGCCGCGACCACGTCTGGGCCCTCGACGAGGACAGCAAGCCCGACCTCGAGGCCGTGCGCGGCTTCCTCGCCAAGCACGGCGACAAGCCGTTCCTGGTCTTCGGCTTCACGTTCATGGTGTGGCTCTACCTGTACGAGCTGGCCCGCGACAACGATCTCGACCTGAGCAACGGGATCCTGGTCCACTCCGGCGGTTGGAAGAAGCTGGTCGACCAGCAGGTGGACAACGCCGAGTTCCGCCGCGCGTTCCAGGCCGACACCGGGCTGACCCGCATCCACAACTTCTACGGCATGGTCGAGCAGATCGGCGTCGTGTACCTCGAAGGCCCCGACGGCAACTCGCTGTACTGCCCCGACTTCGCCGACGTCGTGATCCGCGACCCGGAGACGTGGGAGCCGCTGCCGCCGGGCAGGCCGGGGCTCGTCGAGGTGATCAGCACGCTGCCGGAGTCGTACCCCGGCCACCTGCTGCTGACCGAGGACATGGGCGTCATCAACGGCATCGACGACGGCGCCTGGCCCGGCAAGCGCTTCTCCATCCTGGGCCGGCTGCCCCGCGCGGAGGCCCGGGGCTGCAGCGACACGTTTGTGAGTGCGTCATGAAAAGCGTCTTCCCGGTCGCCGCCGATCTCGGCGTCGAGCGGCTCCTGGCCGAGATCACCGACGAGCCGGCCGACGGCCGGCTCACCGTCGGCGACGAACGGGTCCGCGAGTTCCTGATCGCGTTCTCCCGGCGGCTGCTCAAGCCCGACCTGGCCCGCCGGCACCCGGAGCTCGGCTCGCTCGGCTTCTTCCTGCGCAAGGGCGAGCTGGCCCGGGCCGTCGAACGCCTCGGCGACGGCGTCGCCGGCCAGCGCCGCGCGCCGCGGGGCCTCGTCCTGCACTTCCCGCCGGCGAACGTCGATACGATCTTCGTCTACTCGTGGGCGCTGTCCGCGCTCGCCGGCAACCACAACATCGTGCGGGTCTCGGCCCGGGCGGCCGGCGCCGCGCAGACCGTCCTCGAGGCGCTCAACGACGTGCTCGCCGACGCCCACCCGGCCATCGCGCAGACCCAGCGCATGGTCACGTACGACCGCGACGACGCGATCACCGGCGCGCTGATCGGCGCCTGCGACCTGCGCGTGCTGTGGGGCGGCGACCAGTCCGTCAACGAGCTGCGCAAACACCCGATCCGGCCGCTGGCGCGGGACCTCGCGTTCCCCGACCGTTCCTCGTTCGCCGCGATCTCCGTCGCCGGCTGGCAGGCGTCCACGCCGGAGCAGCGGCGGGCGGCGGCCGACGGGTTCGCCAACGACCTGTACTGGTTCGACCAGGCCGCCTGCTCCTCGCCCCGCGACCTGTTCTGGATCGGCTCCGGCGACGCGGTGGCGGCCGCCCGGGCCGAGTTCGACGAGCTGCTCGCCGAGGTCGTCGCCCGCCGCGGCTGGGGCGTCGACCCGGCCATGGCCGTCGAGAAGTACGTCGCGACCTACGGCCTCGCCGCGACCGGCGCCGCCACCCAGGTCACGTTCAACGGCAACGCCGTCGCCAACGTGTCCCTCGCCGGCCTCGACGACGTGCAGCGGCACTGGCTCGGCGCCGGCACCATCTGTCACGTCACCATCGGCTCCCTCGCCGAGCTCGCCCCGGCGATCCAGCGCAAGGACCAGACGCTCAGCCAGTACGGCTTCACCATGTCGGAGCTCGACGACTTCGTCACCACCCTGGCCGGCCGCGGCATCGACCGGATCGTGCCGTTCGGTCAGGCGTTGACCTTCGCGGGTACCTGGGACGGGTTCAACCTGCTCCACGAGTTCACGCGCATCATCACGATCCAGGCCTGACGGAGTACTCTCGCCGTACACGTTTCTGTGAGGAGCTCCACAACGTGTCATTGTCCGTCGTCGTTCCGTGCTATCGCTCCGCGCGTATCCTTCCGACGCTGGTGGAGCGGCTCAACGGCGTGCTGCCCGGCATCACCCCCGACCACGAGGTGATCCTGGTCGTCGACAGCACCGACAACACCTGGGACGTCGCCAGCCAGCTCGCCGGCAAGTACGAGCACGTCCAGGCCATCCGCATGGCCCGCAACTACGGGCAGCACAACGCCCTCATCGCCGGCATCCGCGCCGCCTCGTTCGAGCGCATCATCACCATGGACGACGACCTCCAGCACCCGCCGGAGGAGCTGCCCAAGCTCGTCGACGCGCTCACCGACGACCTCGACGTCGTCTACGCGGTCTCCGAGCAGGAAGAGCACGGCGTCTTCCGCAACATCACCTCCTGGGGCGCGAAGACCCTCGTCATGGGCCGCACGATGGGCATCCCCAACGCCGACGTGCTCGGCGCGCTGCGCATCTTCCGCACCTTCCTGCGCGCCGGCTTCGACCAGGTCAGCGGCCCCCACGTGTCCGTCGACATCGTCCTGTCCTGGACCACGACCCGCGTCGGCTCCACGACGGTCCGCATGGACCAGCGCACCGAGGGCCGGTCAGGGTTCACGTTCCGGTCGCTGATGAAGCACGCCGTGAACATGATCCTCGGGTACTCGACGAAGCCGCTGCGCCTGGTCACGTACCTGGGGTTCCTGATCGGCATCTGCGGTCTCGTGCTGACGATCCGCCTCATCTACCTGTACTTCAGCGGCGACACGACAGTGGCCGGCTTCACGACGGTCGCGTCGCTGGTGACGGTGTTCTCGTCGGCGCAGCTGATCGGGATCGGGGTGCTGGGGGAGTACCTGGGCCGGGTCCACGCGCACGGTATGGGCCGGCCCACGTACGTGATCCGCGAACACGTGAACGGCAACGACCGGGTCGGGGCGGACCGGGTCGGGGCCGACCGGGTCGGGGCCGACCGGGTCCAGGGCTGACCGAGGTTCGGGACTGACCGAGGTTCGGGACTGACCGAGGTTCGGGACTGACCGAATCCGGGCTAGCTTCAGGCAGGGCTGCGATCGCGGTTGCCGTCCACCAAACGGCGATCGTGGTTGCCGCCCACCAAAACGGCGATCACGGTTGCCGGCTGCCAACGTGTGATCGCGGTTGCCGGCCGCCGAACAGCGATCTCGGTTGGTGACGGCGATTTCAGGTGCCCAACCGGCAGGCCAGCGGTGAATCTTCCGGAACTGCGGTCGGTCGACCGGGGTGGCCAGGCGACCGGGGTGGCCAGGCGACCGGGGTGGCCAGGCGACCGGGGTGGCCAGGCGACCGGGGTGGCCAGGCGACAGGGGTGGCCAGGCGCGGGACACGGCAGCGACCGCGCGGGCGATGGGCCTGGACAGCGTGTCCGGACAGTCGTGGGCCCGAGCAGCACAGACAGTCGTGGGCCCGAGCAGCACATAAGACCATGCGGCGTAGGCGTGCGGCGCGGTCGTGCGGTGTGGGCCGTGGGCCGGAGCCGAGCAGTGTGGGCGGCGTAGGCGTGCGGCGCGGTCGTGGGCCGGAGCCGAGCAGTGCGGGCGGCATGGCCGCGAACATCACGCTCGACCGTGATCAGACGCCGACTCCCGCCCCGGACAGCGATCTCCGACCGCCCAGCCGCCCCGGACAGCGATCTCCGACCGCCCAGCCGGCCAGGCAGCGATCCCGGCCAGGCAGCGGTCCCGGCCAGGCAGCGGTCCCGGCCAGGCAGCGGTCCCGGCCAGGCAGCGGTCCCGGCCAGGCAGCGGTCCCGGCCAGGCGCGATCCCGGCTACAAACGGCGGTCGCCAGCCGCCAGGAGCGACCTCGTGCCGCTGGCCGTGACCAAGTACCGGATCTGGCCGTCAGGAACAGCCGGGTCCGGCCGCCGGACAAGAGCGAAACTCAGCGCCGGAAGGCCCACAGCTTGCTGAGCTGGTAGTTGATCACGGGGGCGACCACGATCAGGATCGCCTGGGCGATCAGGACCGGCACGTGGAACACCTCGACCAGCAGCGGCAGCCCGAGCAGCGTGAACGCGAGCGCCCACAGGCAGATCACGTAGAACTTCAGGAACCCGGCGATGATCGGGCCCTTCGACTGGAAGACGAAGTGGCGCTGCAGCGGGTACGTGACCACGGCGCAGAAGAAGTTCGCGATGATCGTGGGGATGAGGTAGTGCAGGTGGTCGCGGGTGAGCAGGTACACGGCGGCGAAGAAGCCGTAGTAGGAGACCGCGGACACGCCGCCGACGGCGAGATACCGCACGCGCCGGTCGTTGTACAGCATGACCACGGTGCGCACCGGCCACGACCGGGACGGTCCGGCAGCCGAAGCGGCCGCAGGAGAATCGGCCGCAGGAGAAGCGGCGTCCATGGTCTCCGTCATCCGCGGGGCTGGAAGGACTCGACGGCGCTGATGACCAGGTCGATGTCGGCTTCGGTCATGCCGCCGTAGAGGGGCAGGCGCAGCAGCCGGTCGGCGACGTCCTCGGTGACCGGGCACCCGTCGGGACCGGTGCGGCCGAACTTGACGCCGGCGGGCGCGACGTGCAGCGGCTGGTAGTGGAATGTGCCGAGGACGCCGTGGCCGAGGAGGTGCTTGAGCATGCCCTGCCGGCTGTCGAGGTCGGGCAGGAGCAGGTAGTAGAGGTGCGCGGGGTGCTCCCGGTCGTCGGGGACCGTGGGCTGGGCGACCTCGTGCTCGACGGCCCAGGTGGCGAGGCGCTGGTGGTAGCTGTCCCAGATGTGCATCCGGCGGCGCTGGATGTCGGTGAAGTGCTCCAGCTGCGCGGTGAGGAACGCGGCGAGCAGGTCCGAGGGCAGGTAGGACGAGCCGATGTCGATCCAGCGGTACTTGTCGACCATGCCGCGGAAGAACTGGCCGCGGTTGGTGCCCTTCTCGCGGATGATCTCGGCGCGCTCGAAGTACGTGTCGTCGTTGAAGATGAGGGCGCCGCCCTCGCCGCACTGGACGTTCTTCGTCTCGTGGAAGCTCTGGGTGGCCATCGCGCCGATGGAGCCGAGCTTGCGGCCGCGGTAGGTGCCGCCGATGCCGTGCGCGTTGTCCTCGATGACGACGAGGTCGTGCTTGCGGGCGATCGCCTCGATCGCGTCCATCTCGACGGCGACGCCGGCGTAGTGCACGACCACGATCGCCTTGGTGCGGGGGGTGACGGCGGCCTCGACCTGGCGCTCGTCGAGGTTGAGCGTGTCGGGGCGGCAGTCGACGAAGACTGGCACGGCGCCGCGCAGGGCATAGGCGTTGGCCGTCGAGCAGAAGGTGAACGACGGGACGATGACCTCGTCGCCGGGCTCGAGGTCGAGCAGCAGCGCGGTCATGTCCAGCGCGTGCGTGCACGACGTGGTGAGCAGCGAGTGCTGCGCCCCCAGGATCTCGGTGAGCAGGGCGCTCGCGCGCTTGGTGAACGGCCCGTCCCCGGTGAGCGGTCCACTCGTCATCGCCTGCTGCATATAGCCGGTCTCGTCGCCGGTCAGATAGGCCCTGTTGAATGGAACTGCAAGCTGGTTCGTGGGGGTCACTGCTGGAGCCTACCTAACGGTGTGCGGTCATGCCGACGGCAGTTCATACACCACAGCGACCCCCGACCGATAACGTTCGGTAGCGAAGGCCGCCAACTGCGGTGAAACGTTGTCCTGGCTTTCGTCAACGAACAGCCAGCGTACCCCGTAGCGGTCGCGGAGCAGACCTACCGTTTGGGGTGATGGGTTGCTGAACGCTGCGTCATTGTCGGCCAGGATCTCGGGGCGCCAGTAGGGCACGTAGCCGACCCAGGTGTCGAGCCTCGCGGCCTCGACGTGCGCGGTCGTGGTGAAGCCCCAGCCCTCAACGAGCATGCGCCGTTCGCTGTACGCGGTCATCGAGAAGTGAAGATCCGTGCAGTCCTTGTTCCACCGCTGGCAGTGCGCGTTGGTGGCGACGAGGTCGTCGGGGTCGGAGTGGTCGCGCAGCCACCGGCCGGCCTCCAGGACACCCTCGGAGACGATCTTCTCGCCCTTGACCACGTTCTTCCAGCCGACGTGTGTCGAGTCCCACAGAATCTTGTAGTAGTTCTGGAAGCTGGTGTTGATGCCATACCCGGCGAGCAGCGCCACGACCAGCGCCAGCACCATGCCGCGGACGGCCGGCACCCGGCGCCGGGCCAGCAGCAGCGCGGCGGCGACCGCGACCGCGGCCACGGCGAGCGCCGCGTAGGGCAGCACGATCGCGCGGGTCAGCGCCGCATACGAGCCGGTGTTGCCGATGTTGGGCACGTCGCCGCGGCCCATGACCTGGACCGCCTGCGTGATCACCAGGCCGAGCACGACGAAGCCGGCGAGGGCCCACGCCCGCCGCGCGGCCAGCCGGCCGGCCGGCAGCAGCGAATACAGTCCGACGACCGCGGCGACCGACAGGTACGGCCGGGCCGCCTCGATGAAGAACCGCTGGCTGTCACCGGACTGGCCGGTCAGGATCGTGGCGCCGGCCCCGGCGACCCCGATGCCGATCATGGTCAGCACCGCCGGCTCCGGCAGGCGGCGGCGCAGCAGGCCGGCCAGGCCGGCCCAGATGCACACCCAGCAGAACAGCAGCAGGACGGTCAGCACGAGCAGCCGGCTGGTGACCTCGCCGGCGGCGTAGCCGGTGGTGGTGCCCAGCGCGCCGGTGACGAGCGTGGTCAGCGGCTTGAGCGCCGTGCCTTGGCTGGTGCCGCCGAACAGCACGACCTGGGAGAAGACCAACCCGGCGAAGGTGATGCCGAGCCCGATCAGCGCGCCGCGGTGCAGCGTGCGGTGCAGCAGCAGCTCGGCGGCGACGACCAGCAGCAGGCCGCAGAACAGCAGCGGCAGGTAGGTGGCCTTGGCGCCCATCACCCCGGCGAGCAGCACCGTGAACAGCGCCCACCCGCGGCCGTCGCGCCATTCCCGCAGCCGGTCGACCAGCACGATCATCAGCGGCACCATGAGCAGCGCGCCGAACGTCTGCGTCGGGCCGCTCCACACGGTGAGCCGCAGCGACGAGCCGTCCTCCAGGGTGCTGAACGCGAGGTTCGTGTAGAACTCCCAGCTCACCCACTGGTACGGGTTGGGTGACAGCACGAACAGGGTCAGCACGCTCGCCGCGACGCCGCTCCACCAGCCGCCGGTGACCTTGCGGGCCAGGACGGCGACGAGCACCGCGAACGCCATCAGCATCGGCAGCATCGACAGGCGCAGCAGCAGCACCTGCGGCTCGATCCCGGTGACCCAGCTGGACGCGGCCATCTGCGGGTAGACGAACCAGTGGTAATACAGCGGCTCGTCGGTGATCCACGGGACCACCATCGGCATGTGGTGCTTCGCTTCGCCGACCAGCGCCAGATGGAAGGTCGAGTCGGTGTCCGGCGTCGAGTTGTACGGGTACCGCAACCCGTACAGCCGGTAGAACTTGAAGCTCCACAGCATCGTCATGCCGGCGATCAGCGTCAGGCACCAGCGCCACAGCAGCGGCGGGACCGGCGCGTCGGCGGCGCCGCGCCAGTAGCGGCGCAGCGACGGCACCAGCAGGAACACCGCGACCGTGCCGGCCGGCCAGGCGAGCACGAGCAGCGGCAGGCCGAGCAGCCGGGCGCCGATGTAGACGAAGACCTCGCCGACGTAGCCGAGGGCGAGGCCGGCCGCGACGTCGGCGACGAAGAAGCCCTTCGACCGGCTGAGCAGCCGCCACCACAGGGTGCCCGGCAGCGTGACACCGAGCGCCAGGTACACGGTGAAGACGACCGTGGTGAGCGGGGAGACCTCGAAGAACCACAGCGCGGCCGTGGTCGCCGCCCACAGCAGCGACACCGGCAGCCAGCCGGAGGTGAGCACGGCGCGGACGCCCCGTGGGCGCGCGACCGCCGGCTCCTGGACGGTGTCCGTCACGTCGGGGTCGGCGGCTTCGGTCGGCGTCTGCACGTGTGGCCCCCCGAAACTCTGGCTGTGGCGCTGAGCAGGTTACCTGACAGCTCCCGACAGATGCGGTCTGCCGGAACGCTCATCATGCACCCCGAAATCCCAGCCGTCGCCGTGCGTGACGGCGCTGAAGCCGACCGTCGCCGGCAGCAGGACCGGCAGCTTGAAGGCGACGTCGACGGTGTACGTGCCGGGCAGCCGACCCTCCAGCGCGGCGAGGCAGCGGGCCTTCGTCCACATGCCGTGCGCGATCGTGCGGGGGAAGCCGAACACCTTCGCCAGCAGCCGCGAGGTGTGGATCGGGTTGCGGTCGCCGGACACGGCCGCGTAGTCGGGACCGACCCGCCGCGGCACCCGCCACACGGCGTTCGGCGCCGGCGCGGGAGCCGCGGCGGATCCACCGGAGGAGGATCCGCCCGAGGAGCCGCCGGACGCGGTGCGGCGCAGATACGTGGACGTGTCGCGCCACACCACCTCCCCGTCGACCGCCGCGGTCGTCACCACGTCCAGCTGCGTCCCGCGGTCGTGCGGTCGCAGCGCCTCGGCCCGTACCGCGAACGACAACGACGACGACAGGAGCAGCAGCGGGCGCAGGACCTCGATCCGGTTCGCCACGTGGATCAGTCCCAGCAGCGGAAACGGGAAGTCCGGCGCCGTCATCAACGTCATGGCCAGGGGAAACGCGACGACGTGCGGATAGGTGGCGGGCAGCTCGTCGCGGAGCCGGAAGCCGCAGACCCGGTTGTAGGCGGCCAGGTGCCCCCGGTCGACGGTGACGCCGCCGAGGGCCACCTCACGCGCCGGCAGTGCGGGGTCCGCCGCGACCCCGCGCCGCAGCGCCGCCGCCCGGTACAGCGGCCCGAGGCTCGGCATCCGGTCCAGGTCAGGCACGGTCAGGCACCCAGCAGGCTCTGCCCGCAGACCCGGATGACGTTGCCGTTGACGCCGCCGGAGGCCGGGTGGGCCAGCCACGCGATCGTCTCGGCCACGTCGACCGGCAGGCCGCCCTGCGACATGCTGTTCATGCGCCGGCCCGCCTCGCGGATGAACATGGGCATCGCGGCGGTCATCTTCGTCTCGATGAAGCCGGGGGCGACCGCGTTGAGCGTCAGGCCGGCCGCGGCGAACGCCGGCGCGTGCGCCTGGACGAGCCCGATGACGCCCGCCTTCGACGTGGCGTAGTTGGTCTGACCGCGGTTGCCGGCGATGCCGGACACGGAGGAGACCGCGACGATGCGGCCGTTGCCGCCGAGCAGGTTCTCCGCGAGCAGCACCTCGTTGATCCGTTCCTGGCTGCCGAGGTTGACGTCCAGCACCGACTGCCACTGGGCGGCGTCCATCCGGCCGAGCGTCTTGTCCCGGGTGATCCCCGCGTTGTGCACGAAGATGTCGGCGTGCACGTGCCGGGTGGCGATGAAGTCCGCGAGCCGGCGCGGGGCGTCCTCGGCGGTCAGGTCCAGCTGCAGCGCGGTGCCCTTGAGCGCGTTGGCGACGCGGGTCAGGTCCTCCCCGGCGGCCGGTACGTCCAGGCAGACCACGTGCGCGCCGTCGCGGGTGAGCACCTCGGCGATGGCGGCGCCGATGCCGCGGGCCGCGCCGGTCACGATCGCGGTCCGGCCGACGAGCGGCTGGTCCCAGTCCTCGGGGACGTCGACGGCGGCCGGCCCGACCCGGATGACCTGGCCCGACACGTACGCCGAACGGCCCGACAGCAGGAACCGCGCCGTCGACTCGATCGCCTCCTCGGCGCCGGGGGAGACGTACACCAGCTGCGCGGTGCCGCCCCGGCCGAGCTCCTTGCCCACGGAACGCACGAAGCCCTCCAGGGCCCGCTGCGCGGTGGCCTCGCGGGCGTCGGCGCACAGCTCCGGCGGGGTGCCCAGGACGATCACCCGGCCGGAGGAGCGCAGGGTGCGGATCAGCGGGTGGAAGAAGTCGTACAGGCCGCGCAGACCCCCGGTGTCGACGATGGCGGTCGCGTCGAAGACCAGGGCGGCGGTCGGCCCTTCGAGGGGGGCGCCGAGCTTCTCCAGCAGCTTGCGGACCGGTTCGACGAGGCGGCCGCCGCCGTTGACGACGACCTGCCCGTCGATGAGCGGGCCGTCCGGGTCGTGGCGGCGCAACTTCGGCGGGTCGGGCAGGCCGAGCCGCCGGACGAAGAACTTCCCGGCTCCCGAATGCGCGAAGTTGGCGTAGCGATCGGTCATTGCAGTGCCTCCCCAGTCACAACAAACGCGCTAACCTACTCACCAGTAGGGTAGCGCCAGGCTGCCCTGTCGCACTGAAGGAGACTCCGATGGCCCCGAAACGAGTGGCGATCGTCGGCGGTAATCGCATCCCCTTCGCGCGCTCGGGCAGTGTCTACGCCACTGCATCAAACCAGGACATGCTGACGGCCGCTATAGATGGACTGGTGGCGCGGTTCGGCCTCGCCGGGGAGCGGCTCGGCGAGGTCGCGGCCGGTGCGGTGCTCAAGCACAGCCGCGATTTCAACCTCACGCGTGAATCCGTGCTCGGCTCCCGCCTCGACCCGCGGACTCCCGCGTACGACGTCCAGCAGGCCTGCGGAACCGGTCTGGAGGCCGCCATCCTCGTCGCCAACAAGATCGCCCTCGGGCAGATCGAGTCGGGCATCGCCGGCGGCGTCGACACCACCTCCGACGCACCCCTCGGCGTCAACGAGGACATGCGGCGGGTCCTCATGGAGCTCAACCGGGCCCGGTCGCTCGGCGCCCGCCTGCGCGCCGTGGGCAAGCTGCGCCCCACCCAGCTCAAACCGGACATCCCGCGCAACAGCGAGCCCCGCACCGGGCTGTCCATGGGCGACTCCGCCGCGATCACCGCCCTGGAGTTCGGCATCACCCGCGCCGCGCAGGACGAGCTGGCCCTCGCCTCCCACCAGCGGCTCGCCGCGGCGTACGAGCGCGGGTTCTTCGACGACCTCGTCACCCCGTACCTCGGCCTGCAACGCGACCAGAACCTGCGCCCCGACACCACACTGGAGCGCCTCGCCACGCTCAAGCCCGCCTTCGGCCGGGGGGCGTCGGCCACGATGACCGCCGGCAACTCCTCGCCCCTGACCGACGGCGCCGCCGTGGTGCTGCTGGCCAGCGAGGAATGGGCCGCGGCGCGCAACCTGCCGGTGCTGGCGTACTTCGACACCGCCGAGACGGCCGCGGTCGACTTCGTCCACGGCGGCGACGGGCTGCTCATGGCTCCCGTGTACGCGGTGCCGCGGATGCTCGCCCGCGCCGGGCTCAAGCTGCAGGACTTCGACTTCTACGAGATCCACGAGGCGTTCGCCTCGCAGGTGCTCGCCACGCTGAAGGCCTGGGAGGACCCGGCGTTCTGCAAGGAGCGCCTCGGCCTGGACGAGCCCCTCGGCGCCGTCGACCGCACCCGGCTCAACGTCAACGGCTCCTCCCTGGCGGCGGGGCACCCGTTCGCGGCGACCGGCGGCCGGATCGTGGCGACCCTGGCGAAGCTGCTCGCCGAGCGGGGCTCCGGCCGCGGCCTCATCTCCATCTGTGCCGCAGGTGGGCAAGGGGTGACCGCGATCCTGTCCAGGTGAGCGCGGCGCTCGATCCACCCATATCGTTGACGCATGACGATCCAGCCGACGATGCTCCGGCCGCCACCGTCCCGACCCGGCTGGCAGGTCGCCGTCGGTCTGATCCTCGTCCTGCCCGCGCTGGTACTGCTGCTGACGTCCTACGTCGAGCCGCTGTACTGGACCGTCACGTCCAGCTTCCGCCAGTTCAGCGGGCTGCGGCTGACCGAGGGCAGCAAGAGCGTCGGCTGGGACAACTACGACACCGCGTACGCGAAGGGTGACCTCGCCGGCGCGCACTGGTACGCGCTGAGCCTCGCCGTCGTGCCGGTCCTGCTGGTCCTGCTGCTCGCCCCCGCCATCGCCTGGGCCGCGCACGCCGGCGGGACCTGGGCCCGGTGGGTCACCCGGGTCGCCCTCGCGCTGCCGCTGGCCGCCTTCGCCCCGGTGGCGATCGCCGTCGGGCTGCGCGAGTCGTCCACCCGGACCGCGTACTGGCTCGGCACCCTCGGCCTGATCGTCGCCCTCGCCGCGACCGCCTACCTGGCCGCGCTGCGCCGCCGCACCCTGGACTCCACCCGAAGCCCCGTGCCCGCCGTCCTCGTCGTCGGCGGCCTGGCCGTGCTCACCGTCGTCGCCGTCGCGCTGCAGGACTTCACGTTCGCGTTCATCGGCGGCTTCGGCACCAGGGACGACGTCACCCCGGCCCGCCTCATGTACGAGACGTCCTTCCGCACGATGAGCTTCGGGGTCGGCGCGGCCACCTCGGTGACCCTCCTCGTGCCGCTCATCCTGCTCGGCCTGATCGCCACGCTCCTGGTGATCCTGCCCGGCACCCGCCTCGAGGTCGACCCGAGACTGCCCGCCGCCACGAAGGGCCAGCCGATCGTCGCCTGGATCGTCGCCGGCGTCCTGCTGGTGTTCACCCTCGGCGCCGTCATCTCCGGCCTCGGCCCATGGCTGTCGAACATCACCGAGACCGGCCGCGGCGACGCCCCCTCCACCTGGGTCAACACCTGGGTCCCCCCGATGATCTCCACGCTCGTCGGGGTCACCGTCGCCGCCCTCGCCGCGTTCGGCATCAGCGGCCTGCGCCCCTTCGGCCGGCACAGCGAGTGGCTGCTGCTGCCCTTCGGGCTCTTCCTCTTCGTCGGCTCCGCACCGCTCGCGCTGCGCAACTTCGCCGCCGGCGTCACCGCCGACCGGCTCGACTCCTTCATCGGCCTCATCCCGCCGTCGCGGGTCGCCATCCCGGCCCTGTTCCTGCTCGCGCTGCTGTTCCGCGGCCAGGCCCAGCGCCGCGAGGTGCTGCTGCAGGAGGGCCACCGCGCCTCCTGGGCCGGCGTGCTGCTGCCGGCCCTGCCGATGCTGGCGCTGGCGTACCTGGCCACCTGGCTGGTCCAGGCCCAGGACCTGATCTGGCCGCTCATCAGCGCCGCCGGCGACCATCCGACCGCGCAGAACCAGCTCGTGCAGGCGCTGTTCGTGCGGGGCCGCACCGCGGACATGTCGCTGCCGTACGCGCCGCTGCTGCCGCTGTGGCTGCTCGTGCTGCTCTTCCTGGTCGTGATCGCCGCGCAGTTGCTGTACGTGGAGCGGGTCGCCCTGCGCGTCGGCCTCCCCGAGCGCGACCACCCGCCACGCACCTGACGCGGGAACTTGCACACCCTGTTGCGGTCGCCGTTCCAGGGTGAGCTGCTGGCGTGGCTCTGCCTGCACCCCGGGGCCGAGTATCCGTTGATCGAGCTGGCCCGCCGGCTCGGGGTATCCCACGCGACCGCGAGCCGGGAGGCCGACCGTCTCGCGGCCGCCGGCCTCGTGCTGGAGCGCCGCTTCGGCAACGTCCGGCTCACCCAGCAGAACCCAGGCCGACGCGATGCTGGACCAGGCCCGCCCCCACCTCGCGGCACGCAGGTCCTGGACCGGATGCGTCCCTACTGGGCGGCGGACCGCTTTTCCGGCGGACGGGCGGCCGGGGGAGAATCAGCTCGTGATTCCTAATGTGCTTGCTGGTCGGTACGCGTCGCCTGAGCTCGTGGCGATCTGGTCGCCCGAGGAGAAGGTCCGGTTGGAGCGGCGGCTGTGGCTCGCCGTGCTCACCGCGCAGCGGGACCTCGGGGTGGCGGTGCCCGACGGGGTGGTCGAGGACTACCGGCGGGTGCTCGACGACGTCGACCTGACCAGCATCGCCGAGCGGGAGCGGGTCACCCGGCACGACGTGAAGGCGCGCATCGAGGAGTTCTCCGAGCTCGCCGGGCACGAGCACATCCACAAGGGCATGACGTCGCGGGACCTGACGGAGAACGTCGAACAGCTGCAGATCCGCAGGTCGCTGGAGCTGGTCCGGGACCGGATGGTGGCCGCCCTCGCGCGGCTCGCGGCGCGGGCCCGGCAGCACGACGAGCTGGTCATGGTCGGGCGGTCGCACAACGTACCGGCGCAGGCCACCACCCTCGGCAAGCGGTTCGCCAGCGCGGCGGAGGAGCTGCTCATCGCGTACCAGCGCATCGACGACCTGCTCGGGCGCTACCCGCTGCGCGGGATCAAGGGGCCGGTCGGCACCGCGGCCGACCAGCTGGACCTGCTCGGCGGGGACGCGGACAAGGCCGCCGAGCTGGAGCGGCGGGTCGCCGAGCACCTCGGCTTCGCCAACGTGCTGACCAGCGTCGGCCAGGTGTACCCGCGCTCGCTGGACTTCGACGTGGTGTCGGCGCTCGCCCAGGCGGTCGCCGGGCCGTCCAGCCTGGCGACCACGATCCGGCTGATGGCCGGGTACGAGCTGGCGACCGAGGGGTTCAAGAAGGGGCAGGTCGGCTCCTCGGCGATGCCGCACAAGATGAACACCCGCTCCTGCGAGCGGGTCAACGGGCTCGCCGTGATCACCCGCGGCTACCTGTCGATGGTGGGCGAGCTCGCCGGCGACCAGTGGAACGAGGGCGACGTGTCCTGCTCCGTGGTGCGCCGGGTGGCGCTGCCCGACGCGTTCTTCGCCGTCGACGGGCTGTTCGCCACCTTCCTCACCGTGCTGGACGAGTTCGGGGCGTACCCGGCGGTGGTGGCCCGGGAGCTCGACCGGTACCTGCCCTTCCTGGCGACGACCCGGGTACTGGTCGCCGCCGTCGGACGGGGCGTCGGCCGTGAGGATGCTCACGAAGCGATCAAGGAGCACGCCGTCGCAGTGGCGCTCGCCATGCGCGAAAAGGGCATCCAGGACAACGATCTGCTGCAGCGGCTCGCCGACGACGGGCGGCTGCGGCTGTCCCGGGAGGAGATCGACGCCCTGGTCGCGGACCCGAAGGAGTTCGTCGGGGCAGCATCCGCGCAGGTCAGCGCCGTGGTGGGCAAGATCGCCGAGATCGTCGCGAAGCACCCGGAGGCAGGTGGCTATGTGCCGCCGCCCATCCTGTGAGCCGCTCCGTCGCTTGGATCTTGGCGCCGGCGGGGGCCGCTAAGATGCGTCTCGGGCGATGTTTTCGGGCCGCGCCGCATGATCGACCGAACCGTGACACGGGCGGTGATCTGCGGCGTTGCCCCGCCCGGTAGGCTCGTGTCGCTCGCCCTCGAGCGCCCGACTCAACTGTCAGGAGTGCCCCGTGGCCCGCGTCGTGGTGGACGTCATGCTCAAACCCGAGATCCTGGACCCCCAGGGTCAGGCGGTCGCGAACGCGCTGCCACGCCTCGGCGTCGCCGACGTGGCATCCGTGCGCATCGGCAAGCGGATCGAGATCGAGTTCGCCGGCGCCGCCGACCTCGACCGGGCCCGCGAGATCGCCGACAAGCTCCTCGCCAACCCGGTGATCGAAGACTTCACCCTGCGGGTCGAGGAGACGCCGGCCGAGGGCGAGGGCCAGTGACCGCCCGGATCGGTGTCGTCACCTTCCCCGGCTCGCTCGACGACCGCGACGCCGCCCGTGCCGTCCACCTGACCGGCGCCGCGCCGATCTCACTGTGGCACGCCGACTCCGAGCTGTACGGGGTGGACGCGGTCATCCTGCCGGGTGGTTTCTCCTACGGGGACTACCTGCGCGCCGGCGCCATCGCCCGGTTCTCCGCGGTCATGGAGTCGATCATCAAGGCGGCCGGCGACGGCCTGCCCGTGCTGGGCATCTGCAACGGCTTCCAGGTGCTGTGCGAGGCCCACCTGCTACCGGGTGCGCTGACCCGCAACCAGCACCTGCACTTCCGCAACCGTGACCAGGCGCTGCGCGTGGAGAGCACCGCGACCGCGTGGACGGGCGGCTTCCAGCACGGCCAGGAGATCGTCATCCCGGTCAAGAACGGCGAAGGCTGCTACATGGCCGACGAGCGCACGCTCGAAGAGCTCGAAGGCGAGGGACGGGTCGTCGCCCGGTACATCCGCGGCAACCCCAACGGCTCGCTGCACGACATCGCCGCCATCACCAACGCTGCCGGCAACGTCGTCGGGATCATGCCCCACCCGGAGCACGCCGTCGAGGTGCTGACCGGTCCGTCGATCGACGGGCTGGGCATCTTCACGTCCGTGCTCGCACACCTGGGAGCTCGTGTATGACCGCCACAACGGGTTTCGACACCGTCTCGCACGCCGCCGAGACCCCTGACGAAGAGCAGCCCTACGAGGAGCTCGGCCTCCGCGACGACGAGTACGAGCGGATCCGGCAGATCCTCGGCCGCCGGCCCACCTCGTCCGAGCTGGCCATGTACTCGATCATGTGGAGCGAGCACTGCTCGTACAAGAGCAGCAAGGTCCACCTGCGCCAGTTCAGCGAGAAGGCGCCGAAGTCGGACCTGATGCTCGCCGGCATCGGCGAGAACGCCGGCGTGATCCGGATCTCCGACGACATCGCCGTCACGTTCAAGGTCGAGTCGCACAACCACCCGAGCTTCGTCGAGCCCTACCAGGGCGCGGCGACCGGCGTCGGCGGCATCGTCCGCGACATCCTCGCCATGGGCGCCCGCCCGGTCGCGGTGATGGACCCGCTGCGCTTCGGCGCCGCCGACCACGAGGACACCAAGCGCGTCCTGCCCGGCGTCGTCGCCGGCGTCGGCGGCTACGGCAACTGCCTCGGCCTGCCCAACATCGGCGGCGAGGTCGTCTTCGACCCCTGCTACCAGGGCAACCCGCTGGTCAACGCGCTGTGCGTCGGCGTGCTGCCGGTCAACCGCCTGCAGAACAAGGAGGCACACGGCCCCGGCAACGTGGTCGTCCTCCTCGGCGCCAAGACCGGCCGCGACGGCATCGGCGGCGTGTCGGTCCTGGCCAGCGCCACCTTCAACAGCGACGGCCCGGCCCGCCGCCCGTCGGTGCAGGTCGGCGACCCGTTCATCGAGAAGCTGCTCATCGAGAGCTGCCTCGAGCTGTACGAGCGGGAGCTCATCGTCGGTGTCCAGGACCTCGGCGGCGCCGGGCTCACCTGCGCGCTGACCGAGACCAGCGCGTCGGCCGGCACCGGCATGGACATCAACCTCAACCTGGTGCCGCTGCGCGAGGCGTCGATGGACCCGCAGGAGGTCCTGGCCAGCGAGTCGCAGGAGCGCATGCTGCTCA
This sequence comes from Dactylosporangium aurantiacum, assembly GCF_000716715.1. Taxonomy (GTDB): domain Bacteria; phylum Actinomycetota; class Actinomycetes; order Mycobacteriales; family Micromonosporaceae; genus Dactylosporangium; species Dactylosporangium aurantiacum. Next base: position 89,688 of record NZ_JNYJ01000032.1, read on the forward strand.
TCGTCGAGCCGGGCAAGCTCGACGAGGTGCTCCGCGTCGCCGAGCGCTGGGGCGTCATCGCCACCGCGATCGGCCAGGTCACCGAGGGTGGCCGGCTGGTCATCAGCTGGCACGGCGAGGTCGTCGTCGACGTCCCGCCCGGCTCGCTCGTCGACGACGGCCCGGTGTATGCCCGGCCGATGCGCGAGCCCGCCGACCTGATCCTGCTGCAGGCCGACCGCGCCGAGACGCTGCCCCGGCCGCGCAGCGGCGTGGAGCTGCGCGAGACGCTGCTGCGCCTGGCCGCCAGCCCCAACCTGTGCGACAAGAGCTGGGTCACCGAGCAGTACGACCGCTACGTGCAGGGCAACACGATCCTCGCCCAGCCGGAGAACTCCGGCGTGATCCGCATCGACGAGCAGACCGGCCTCGGCATCGCCCTGTCCGTCGACGGCAACGCCCGGTACGCGCGGCTCGACCCGTACAACGGCGCGAAGCTCGCCCTCGCGGAGTCCTACCGCAACGTCGCCGCCTCCGGCGCCACGCCCCTCGCGGTCACCAACTGCCTCAACTTCGGCTCGCCGGAGGACCCCCAGGTCATGTGGCAGTTCGCCGAAGCGGTCCGGGGTCTCGCCGACGGCTGCGCCGAGCTGGGCATCCCGGTCACCGGCGGCAACGTCAGCTTCTACAACTCCACCGGCCCGCAGGCCATCCACCCGACCCCGGTCGTCGGCGTCCTCGGCGTGATCTCCAACGTGGGCACCCGCGTCCCGATGGGCTTCGGCGGCGACAGCGACGTCATCGTCCTGCTCGGCGAGACCGGCGAGGAGCTGTCCGGCTCCGAGTGGGCCTGGGTGACGCACAACCACCTCGGCGGCCAGCCGCCGCGGGTCAACCTGGTCCGCGAGCGCATCCTCGCCTCGGTCCTCACCGAGGCGTGCGAGCGCGGCCACCTGTCCTCCGCGCACGACCTCTCCGACGGCGGCCTCGCCCAGGCCCTCGTCGAGGCGACGCTGCGCTACGACCACGGCGCCAACATCACGCTGCCGGAGGGGCTCAACCCGTTCGTCGCGCTCTTCTCCGAGTCGACGGCCCGGGCCTTGGTCTCGGTGCCGCGCGGCCACGAGAAGGCGTTCACCGCCCTGTGCGCCCAGCACGGCCTGCCGGCCACGGTCATCGGCACCGTCGACGGGCGCAGCCGGGCCCTGGACGTGCGGGGGCAGTTCACGATCTCGCTGGACGAGCTGCGGTCGGCGTGGAAGGGCACGCTGCCGGCCCTGTTCGGCGACGTGTCGACGGAGGCGCCGTCGTACGCCGCTCCTGAGGCCGCGGCTGCGTCCGGAGTTGAGGACATTTCGGACAAACCGGTCTCGGGTGGTGGCATCTTCGAGCCGGTCGCGGCGCCGGAGGTGCCCGAGGTGCCGTCGACGCCTTCCCTGTCGAAGGCCACGGACGCCGGTACCGACGCCGACGCCGACGGCCCGGAGGACTCCGCGCCGCCCGCCGATCCCGACGCCTGACGATGACCGAAGGCGTCTTCAGCCAGCCCGGCTCCGGCGCCCGTTTCGACTGGGGACCAGCAGGCGCCGCCGAACTGGCGCGCGTCTGCTCGGTCCTCGTCGTCGTCGACGTCCTGTCCTTCTCCACCGCGGTCGACATCGCCGTCGGCCGCGGCATGCGCGTCCACCCGTTCCCGTGGAGCGACCAGGCCCGCGCGTACGCCGACAGGATCGGCGCCGCGGTCGCCGTGGGCCGCAAACAGGCCTCGGACGCCTCACCGTGGTCCCTGTCCCCGGCCGCGCTGCAGAACGCCCCCTTCGTGGCCGAACTGGTCCTGCCGTCCCCGAACGGCGCGTCGATCTGCTCAGCGGCCGCCTCGACGGGCGTGCCGGTGGTCGCCGCCTGCCTCCGCAACGCCCCCGCCGTCGCCCGCTGGCTGCACGCCCAGGCCTTCGGCACACCGACCCGCCCGGTCGGCGTGGTGGCCGCCGGCGAGCTCTGGCCGGACGGCACTCTCCGCCCGTGTGTCGAGGACCTGTTGGGCGCCGCGGCGGTCCTGGACGGCCTGTCGATGCTCGGGGTCCCGCTGTCCGTGGAGGCCGCGGTCAGCCTGGCGGCGCTCGCCTCGGTCCGCAACGTGCCGGCCGCGGTGCGACGGTGCGTGAGCGGCCAGGAGCTGATCCAGCGCGGCTTCGCCGACGACGTGAAGCTCGCCGTCCAGGTAGGCACCTCACACACGGTGCCGGTGCTGACGGGGCAGTCCTTCGCCCCTGCCTGAACGGGCCGGACAGCAGCGGTCTGCTGAGGAGACACTGCGGAGGGCGTGGGATTCGAACCCACGATGAGTTTCCTCATACCGGTTTTCAAGACCAGCGCCATCGGCCACTAGGCGAGCCCTCCAGTGGAACGCGGACCAGTCTGCCAGATCGCTTCGCCGCGTCGGTGGTCACCCGTGTGAGGGAGGCCGGACGTCAGGCGGGCGGTGGCGGACTGGGCGACCGCGACCAGATGACATCTTGACACTCCGCTGCAAATGCCGCGCGGCATAAAGGTGACCTGCGCAGACTCAGGGCTGCAGGTGGGAGCTACAGGCGGGGGCCAAGGTCATGCACGTGTTCTTCAACGATCCTCGGGTCGCGTACGTCACCCGGCACCGGCGCGTCGTGCGGCATCCGTTGCTGGCGCTGATCGCCGGCGGGGTGGGGGTGGCGGCGTTGGGGGTGGCGATCGGCTCGGCCGGGTGGGAGCCGCCGCGGCACGGCGGCGGGGCGGGGGCGCAGGGGGAGGTGCCGCGGGGGATGGTGACGCCCGACCCGGTGCGGGAGATCCACCTGTACGACGTGCCCGCCGCGCCCCAGCCCGTCCTGGGTCCCACCGGCTCGCCGGCCCGGGTGCTGGCCGGGCCGCGGGCGCCGGGACCGGTCAAGGCGCCGGTGCGGCGGATCGAGAAGACCACGACAGGCCCCGTGAGCCGGCCGGCGACCGCACAGCCGCCCACGGAGCCCACCACAAGCCCGACACCAGAGCCGACAGCCAGCCCGACAGGTAGCCCGACAGATAGCCCGACAGCAAGCCCGACAGTCGAGCCGACCGTAGACCCGACACAGGAGCCGACAGCAGGCCCGGCGAGCGAAGCGCCCGTCATGGAGCCGACCGCCTGGCGCCCGGGGTGGCATCACCACGAAGGCCGGGGGCATTGGCCGTGGGAGCGGACCCCGCCCACGCCCTAGTACGGGAGCACGGCCCGCGACCATGGTCCAAAATGGTCCGCATGCGCGCGATCACGATCGAGCAGCCGGGTGGTCCTGAGGTACTGCGGTGGACCGAGGTGCCGGATCCGGTGCCGGGGCAGGACGAGGTGCTGATCGAGGTCCACGCGGCCGGGGTGAACCGGGCCGACGTGCTGCAGCGGCAGGGGTTCTACCCGCCGCCGGAGGGGGCGCCGCCGTATCCGGGCATGGAGGTGTCCGGTCGCATCGTCGGGGCCGGCGCCGGTACCCACCACTGGCACGCCGGGCAGGAGGTCTGCGCGCTGATCCCGGGTGGGGGGTACGCCGAGCTGGCGGTGGCGCACGTCGGGCAGCTGCTGCCGGTGCCGCGGAATGTGACGCTGGAGGACGCGGCGGCGCTGCCGGAGGTGGCGGCGACGGTGTTCTCCAACGTGGTGGACGTGGCGGGGATCAAGCCGGGGGAGACGCTGCTGGTGCACGGCGGCGGCAGCGGCATCGGGACGTTCGCGGTGCAGCTGGGCAAGGCACTCGGCGCGCACGTGGTCACGACGGCGCGCAAGACCAAGCACGACGCGCTGACCGCGCTCGGGGCGGACCGGGTGATCGACTACACGGCCGAGGACTTCAGCGCGACGGTGAAGGCCGACGTCATCCTCGACATCATCGGCGGGGCGTACCTCGGGGCCAACGTGAAGGCACTCAACGAGGGCGGCCGGCTCGTGGTGATCGGGATGCAGGGCGGCCGGAAGGCCGAGCTGGACCTGGCGGCGCTGCTGGCAAAGCGGGGCAGTGTGTTCGCCACGGCGCTGCGGTCACGGTCGATCGCGCAGAAGACGGCCATCATCCGGGGCGTCCGCGAGGAGGTCTGGCCCCTGATCGACGAAGGGCTGATCGGTCCGGTCGTGGACAGCCGGGTGCCGCTGCCGGACGCCGCCGAGGCGCACCGCCTGATGGAGTCGAGCGGGCACTTCGGAAAGATCATCCTCACCCGTCCGTGACGGGCGCGGCCGCAGAACGGGAAGGTGCCGCGGGCGAAGGCGACGGCCCGACCCCGAAGACGACCGGCACCGGCGTCGAGGGCGCAGGCGAAGGCGCAGGAGCGGGCGAGGAAGCCAGGATCACCGGCCCGGGCCCGCGGGCCGCCAGCCGGTCCTCCGGGTTCGCCAGCTGGCAGTGCGTCAGCGACAGGCACCCGCACCCGATGCACCCCGTCAACGTGTCCCGCAGCCGCTCGAGCAGCGCGATCTGCTCGTCCAGGTGCACCCGCCAGTTGCGCGACAGCCGGGCCCAGTCCCCCCGGGTCGGGGTGCGGTTGGCCGGCAGGGAGGCCAGGGCGTCCTTGATGGTCTCCAAGGGGATGCCGACCTGCGCGGAGATCCTGATGAACGCGACCCGCCGCAGCGCGGAGCGCTCATACCGTCGCTGGTTGCCGCCGGTGCGGGTCGAGTGGATCAGGCCGAGCTTCTCGTAGAAGCGCAGCGCCGACGGGGCGACCCCGCTGCGCGCCGAGAGTTCACCGATCGTGAGGAGCTCAGCCATACGGTCAGCGCTTGGTCGAGGGCTTACGGACGCGCTCGCGGGACAGGATCCAGAGGGCTTCGACGCCGTCTTTCCAGGTGATCTTCTTGCCTTCTTCGCGGGTGCGGGCGCGGTAGCTGATCGGCACCTCGTAGGGGCGGTGCAGCTTGAAGCAGGTCTCCAGGTCGCCGAGGTAGCAGTTGTACAGCATGTTCGCGGCGGTGGTGACGGCCTTGTTGCCCATCACGTACCAGAAGGAGAAGGAG
>NZ_JNYJ01000033.1 GCF_000716715.1 Dactylosporangium aurantiacum
CACGTTGGCGTACACGTGCGCAGGGCGCATACTGACGTCGGCCTCGTCGTGGATGGGTACTGGTGTGGTAACCGAATCCAACCCCGACGAGGCCAACTCGTTGGCACGTCTATCAATCCGGGCGAGTTACGGACATAACTATTGGACAGGCGCTTAGATGAACCGCCACAGGTGGTCGTTGGTGCCGTTGTCGTCCCAGATCAGCACCTGGGCGCCCTGGGCGGTGGAGGCGCCGTTCACGCCCAGGACCCGCCCGCCGTTGGCGGACTGGATGCGGAAGTAGCCTCCTGTGCCGTACCGCAGCCGCCAGCGACGGTCGGCCGAGGACGTGTCGGCGAGCTGCACGGCCCGCGTGCCGTTGGCCGTGCCCCCGTTCTCGACGCCGAGGACCAGGCCGCTGTTGGCGTTGCGCAGCCGCAGGTAGCCGCCGGAGTCGACCACGGCCGTCCACAGGTGGTCGGCGGTGCCGGTGTCGCCCCACTGCAGGATCAGCCCGCCGCTGGCCGTGGACATGTTCTGCACGCCCAGGACCAGGCCGCTGCCGAGGTTCTGGATGCGCCGGCTGCCGTTGGGCACGAAGCGCCACAGGTTGTCGGTGCCGCCGTCGTCGGGCGCCTGCACGGCCTGAGCGCCGTTGGCGGTGGAGTTGCCCTGGATGGCCAGGACCTTGCCGCTGTTGACGTTGCGCAGCTTGTGCGAGCCGTCGCCGTTGTCCACCACGGTCCAGCGGTGGTCGGCGGTGCCGTTGTCGGCCCACTGCAGCACGACGGCGTTGTCGGCGGTCGACATGTTCTGCACGCCGAGCACCTTGCCGCTGTTGACGTTGCGCAGCCGCACGGCGGTGCCGTCGGTGACCAGCTCCCAGTTGTGGTCGGCGGTGCCGTTGTCGGTCCACTGCAGCGCCAGGCCGCCGTCGGCGGTGGACATGTTCTGCACGCCGAGCACCAGCCCGCTGGCGGCGTTGACGAGCCGGTAGTTGGCCACGCCGGAGCCGGTGCCCTGGCCGTCGGCGCTCCAGTACACGGTGTAGTTGTAGCCGTGCGCGTCCTGGAACGGGTTGAGGGCGACCGTCGCGCCGTTGGCGGTGGCGGTGAAGGCGAGCGACGTCGAGCCGGTGCGGGTGACCGAGGCGGTGTTGAGCGACGGCAGCGCGCTCAGGGCGGTGTCGCCGTAGTTGCCGGCGAGCACGACCGGACCGTAGGTGACGGCGACGACGTTGGCGTTGTCGTTGGCCGGGCGCACGGCGACCTGCATCGGCAGCCGGACGGTGACGGTGTCGCCGGACGTCCAGGAGCGGGTGAGGCTCGCGTACGTGCCGGGCGTGGTCGCGATGCTCTGCGCGGTGCCGTTGACGCTGACGGTGGCCCCGGAGGTCCAGGCGGGGATGCGGATGCGCATCGTCCAGGTGCCGGCGGCGGTGCCGGTGACCGTCAGCGTCGTGGTGTCGCTCACCGGGTACGTGGTGCTCTGGGTGACCGTGATCCCGCGCTGCGACCAGTTCAGCACCGACGGGGTGAACAGGTTCACGGTCAGCGTGGTGCCGTTGTAGAAGTAGATGGACTCCATCAGCTTCGTGTTGGTCTCCACGCCGGTGCCCTGGCAGCACCAGAAGCTGTTGTAGTCGGTGCTCCAGGTGCCGCCGCCCCACGCGGGGCCCACGCCGCGCCGGCCGCCGGGTTTCAGGGGCGTGAAGTAGGTGACGTGGCCGTGGCTGTCGGCGGGGTTCTGCGCGCCGATCAGGTGGTTGATGAGGGCCCGCTCGTAGAAGTCGAAGTAGGCGGCGTTGTCGGGGTTCAGCAGCCACAGCTCGCGCGTCAGTTTCAGCATGTTGTACGTGTTGCACTGCTCGCACGTGTCATTGGTGAGGTACGCGGCGATCGCGTTGGGCGCGCGGAAGTGCTCGGCCTGGCTGTTGCCGCCGATGACGTAGGTGTGCGCGGCGACGGTGATGTTCCACGCGTTGGCGGCGATGTCGCGGTAGCGGGTGGTGCCGGTGGCCTTGTACTCGCGTGCCGCGCCGATCCACTTCGGCACCTGCGTGTTGGCGTGCAGCCCGTTGAGCTGGTCGGTGTTGGACGCGAGCGGGTTGAACACCGAGGCGTGGTCGAAGCGCTGGGCGGTGGTCAGCCAACGGGCGTCGCCGGTCTGCTGGTACAGGTCGGCCAGCACGGCGTTCATGCCGCCGAACTCGACGCCGAGGGTGTTCTGCATCTGGCTGGCGCTGAGCCGGCCGGTGCGCCAGTCGACCCAACCGGCGAGGGCGAGCAGCACGTCGCGGGCCTGGGTGCTGCCGATGAGCCGCCACACGTCGAGCAGGCCGGCGAGGGTCTTGTGGATGCAGTACCACGGGACGTTGCCGTTGCTCAGCGTGCCGTTCTCCAGCGCGGTGAAGTCCGACTCGGGGAAGCCGGACAGGTAGCCGGTGCTGAACCCGGCGGCGCCGTTGTTGGCCTGGCACGCGGCGAGCCCGGCGACCATCGCGTTGGCCTTGTCCCGGCAGGTCGTGTCGCCGAGCACCGCGTACGCCTGGGCCCACGCGGTCAGCAGGTGGCCCTGCATGTGGGTGCGGAACGGGAAGTTCGGCGCGTCCCATCCGCCGTTGGCGGCGGCGCCGGCCGTGGACAGCCGGTGGTTGGCGCGGAAGTTGTACAGCATCCGGTTGACGTCGACGAACTGCAGGTACGCGAGGGTCCGGTTCTGGTTGTCCAGCCAGCGGCCGGTGGTCAGCCGCACCTGCCCTAGGTCGAACGGGTACGCCGAGACGCCGATGTCGGCGCGGGCCGGGGCGACGGCGGCGCCGGCCGTCGCGTCGCCGAGCAGGGGTGCGGCGGCGGAGGCGGCGGCGAGCACGCCGGTGGTCTGCAGCAGCCGTCGCCGGCTGACGCTGGGGTGGGCCATCGGGGGTGTGATCCTTTCCAGGTCGGCGGTGCATGTGAACGCTCACATGGCGGGGGTACGCTAACCATCCGTAGCAGTCGGCGGACTCGGATTGATCAGCGTGAGCGCTCACATCCGTGCCGAGCGTGCCAGACCCGTCCGGACACCGCAAGAGCGAGGTACGCTCGCCCGGCGGGGAGGATCATGTGTGGGCGGACACCAACCGGCCTGAGCTGCGCGGCCGGCGGCAGGAGCGGCAGCTCCTGGACCAGCTGCTGCGCGACGTGCGCGCCGGTCGCAGCCGGGTCCTCGTCGTTCGCGGCGAGGCCGGCGCCGGCAAGTCGGCCCTGCTGCAGCACCTGACCGCCGGGGCCGGCGCGCCGCGCGTCGCCCGCGCCGCCGGCGTCGAGCCGGAGACCGAGATCGCCTATGCCGCGCTGCAGCAGCTGTGCGTGCCGCTGCTGGGCCACCTCGACGCGCTGCCCGAGCCGCAGCGCCGCGCCCTGGGCACCGCGTTCGGCCTCGCCGCCGGCGACCCGCCGGATGCGCTGCTGGTCGGGCTCGCCGTCCTCGGCCTGCTCGCCGAGGCCGCCGCCGTGCAGCCGCTGCTGTGCGTCGTGGACGACGCGCAGTGGCTCGACCGGATGTCCGAGGTCATCCTCACGTTCGTCGCCCGCCGGCTGGACGCGGAGTCGGTGGCGCTGGTGTTCGCCGCCCGCAGCCCCGGCGGCGACCGGCTGCTGACCGGCCTGCCCGAGCTGCGCGTCGGCGGGCTGCCCGCGGCCGACGCGCGGGCCCTGCTCGACTCGGTGCTGCCCGGCCCCGTCGACGAGCGCGTCCGGGACCGCATCGTGGCCGAGACCGGTGGCAACCCCCTGGCGCTGCTGGAGCTGCCGCGCGCCTGGAGCGCCGCCGAGCTGGCGTTCGGCCCCGGCGCCCCCACCGACCGGGGCGATGTGCCGGCGTCCGGCGCACCCGCCGGCCGGGGCGCAGCGCTGGCCGGGCAGGTCGAGGAGGGCTTCGGCCGGCGCATCGCCGCGCTGCCGGCCGCCACCCGGCTGCTGCTGCTCGCCGCGGCCGTCGAGCCTGTCGGCGACGTGCCCCTGCTGTGGCGGGCCGCCGCCCGGCTCGGGGTCGGCATGGACGCCGCCGCGCCCGCCGTCGCGGCCGGCCTGCTCGACCTCGGCGCGCTGGTGCGGTTCCGCCATCCGCTGGTGCGCTCCGCCGCGTGGCGGGCCGCCGACCCGGCGACCCTGCGTGACGTGCACCGGGCCCTGGCCGACGTCACCGACCCCGACCTCGACCCCGACCGGCACGCCTGGCACCGGGCGCACGCCGCCGCGGGCCCCGACGAGGACGTCGCCGCCGAGCTGAAACGCTGCGCCGACCGGGCCCTGGCCCGCGGCGGGCGGGCCGCGGCCGCGGCGTTCCTGGAGCGCGCCGCCGCGCTGACCGAGGATCCGAAGCGCCGCTCGGCCACGCTGCTGGCCGCCGCCCGGGCCCGGCTCGCCGCGGGTGCCCCGGCGCTGGTGCCGGATCTGCTCTCGGCCGCCGAGCTGGGCCCGCTGGATCCGCTGCAGCAGGCCGGCGCCCAGCGGCTGCGGGCACAGGCGGTCCTCGCCGCCGAGCCGGGACCGGCCGCCGTCCCGGCGCTGCTCGACGCGGCAGGCCGCCTCGAAGGGCTGGACCCGGCCGCGGCCCGCGAGACGTACCTGGCGGCCCTCGGCGCGGCCCTGCACGCCGGCCGGCGCGGCCGCGACACCGCCCGGCGGGCCGCGCAGGCGGCGCTGGCCGTGCCGGCGGCCGACGACGCGACCGGACTGCTGCTCGGCGCCCTGGCGACCTGGACCCTCGAGGGGCACGCGGCGGCCGTCCCCGCGCTGCGGCGCGCCGTCGACGCCACCGGCGACCCCGACCTGCTGTGGCTGACCGCGCCGGCCGCGCACGAGCTCTACCGGGCCGACGTCGCGCACCGGCTCTGCGAGCGGGCGATGACCTTCGCCCGCACCGCCGGCGCGCTGTCGCTGCTGCCCGCGGCGCTGCACCTGCACGCCGGCACGCTGCTGCTCATGGGCCGGTTCGGTGACGCGGCCGCGGCCCTCGCGCAGGGCGCCGCCCTGACCGGCGCACCGCCGGCCGCACCGCCGTCGCCCGCGGCGCTGCTGCTGGCCGCGTACCGCGGCGACGAGGACGGCACGCTGCGGCTGTGCCACGACGCCGAGGACCGCGTGCCCGGCCACGCCCTGACCGCGCGGGCCGTGCTGGGCAACGGCGCCGGCAACGCCGCGGCGGCGCTGCAGGCCGCCCGGCAGGCGGCGGCGCACGAGGAGCTGGCCGTCACCGGCGCGGCGCTCGGTGAGCTCGTGGAGGCGGCGGCCCGGGCCGGCGAACCCGCCGCCGCGGCGCACGCCCGGGACCGCCTGGCCGAACGGGCCACGGCCGCCGGCACCGACTGGAGCCTGGCCGCGCTCGCCCTCGCCGACGCGCTCGTCACCCCGGCCGACGGGCACTTCCGGCGGGCCGTCGACCGGTACACCGCCGCCGGCCTGGACCTGCTCACCGCGCGGGCCCGGCTGCTGCACGGCGAGTGGCTGCGCCGGGAGGGCCGCCGCGCCGACGCCCGCACCGAGCTGCGCGCCGCGCACGACGCGTTCACCGGCATGGGCGCCGAGGCGTTCGCCGCCCGGGCCGCCCGCGAGCTGGCGGCCACCGGCGAGACGGTCCGCAAGCGGTCCGAGGGCCCGTCGCAGGAACTGACCGCGCAGGAGGCGCAGATCGCCCGGCTGGTCGTCGCGGGACACACCAACCCCGAGATCGGCGCCACCCTGTTCCTCAGCCCGCGCACCGTCGAGTGGCACCTGCGCAAGGTGTTCGGCAAGCTCGGCATCGCCTCCCGCCGGGAGCTGGCCGCGGCGCTGCGCGACGGCTGAAACGGGCCGTCAGGCCGGCAGGCCCGCCGCCTTCGCCATGTACGCGGCGTACCAGGCCGGCCAGTCCGGGTCCTCGCGGCCGATCTCCTGCTCGTGCCGGCCGTGCGCCGCGGCGGCGTCGCGCAGCGCCTGCTCCAGCTCGCCCACCGAGTGGTAGATGGCGTGCCCGACCCGTCCCGGTAGCCGCCGGGTCACCTCCTGGAGCACGAACAGGTTCCCGTCGGGGTCGGTGAACGACGCGAACGACCCGTACGACTGCCGCTGCGGATCGGGTCCGGGCACCCTCGCCTCGGTGCCGGCGTGGTGGAAGATGCCACCGGCGTCGTGGAACACCTCGCTGACGTCGACCCCGCGCGTGCTGAGATCCTTCTGGGCGGCGACGACGTCGTCCACGACCAGGTACACGCCGCCGCGCGACGAGCCCGGCGCGGCGTCGGTGACCCGGCTGCCGAAGATGATCGACGCGGTCGAGCCGGGCGGCGTCACCTGCACGACGCGGAACCCGCCCTCGCCGGAGAAGTCGGCGTCCTCCCGGAAGCCGGCCCTGGTGAAGAACTCCTTGGACCGGTCGACGTCCGAGACCGGCAGCACCACGATCTCCAGTTTCAGATCCTGCATGTCCACTCCTCGGTTGAGCCGTGCGGCAGCGCCTGCACTGCCCAATCCGGCCCGCGTCTACCGCGCCGGCACCGGCCGGAATCGCGCCGCGTAGCCGACCGGTGGCCGTGCGCCAGGTGGTCCCTGGCGGGTCGTATTGTGGGGTTCGACGGGGAGGAGTGCTCAGGTGTCGATGCTCAAAGGCGCGAACCTGCCGGTGCGGGTGGCGGCGGTGCGTGCGGTGCTGGGCTGGTCCAGCGGTGCCGGGGTGCCCGACGCGGACGGTTCGGCGTTGCTGCTGGTCGGTGGCAAGGTCCGCAACGATGACGACTTCGTCTTCTACAACCAGCCGGCGCACCCGGCGGGCGCGGTCCGGCACGAGGGCAAGACCAGCGGCGGCGGGGTCGTGACCGACACGCTCTTCGTGAACCTGGCCCGGGTGGAGCCGGTGGTGGAGCGGATCATCCTGGCCGCGTCGGCGGACGGCGGCACGTTCGGGTCGGTGCGGGGGTTGCACATCCGGCTGCTCGACGCGGGGTCCGGGGTGGAGGTGGCCCGGTTCGACAGCCCGGGCGCCACGACCGAGACGGCGTTCATCTTCGGCGAGCTGTACCGGCGGGCCGGGCAGTGGAAGTTCCGCGCGGTCGGGCAGGGGTATGACTCCGGGCTGGCGGGGCTGGCCCGCGACTTCGGCATCTCCGTCGACGACGAGCCGGCACCCGCCGCCGCGACACAGGTACCCACGGCACCGGCACCCGCCGCGCCGCCACCCGCCGCGCCGGCACCCTCGACTGGTGGCTGGCCTTCGGTGACGGTGACGGGCCCCGATGGGCAGCCGCGGCAGATCGGGCTGCCGGCGACGGTGCCGCCGCCGGTCGCGCCGCCACCACCGCCGATGGCCCCGCCCGCTGCCCCGGTCGCGCCGCCATCGCCGCCCGCGCCGCCGATGGCCCCGCCTACTCCCCCGCCCGCGCCGCCGATGGCCCCGTTCGCTCCCCCGGTCGCTCCGCCGGCTCCGCCGGTCGCCCCCGGGCCGCCGGCCGCACCGGCGGCGCCCGTGCGGCTGACCAAGGTGACGCTGACGAAGCAGGCGCCGACCGTGTCGCTCACCAAGCAGGGCGGCTCGTCCGGGTCGATGCGGGTCAACCTCAACTGGAGCATGCGGGGGCTGGAGAAGCGCGGCCTGTTCGGCAAGCGGAAGTCCGCCCAGCTGCCCGACCTCGACCTCGACCTGTGCTGCCTGTGGGAGCTGGTCGACGGCCGCAAGGGCATCGTGCACCCGCTCGACAACCAGTTCGGGGCGCTGCACCAGGCGCCGTACATCCTGCTGGACGGCGACGACCGCACCGGTGCCGTCGAGACCGGCGAGAACCTGACGATCAACCTCGACCACGCCCGCGAGTTCCGCCGGATTCTCATCTACGCCAACATCTACGACGGCGCCGAATCGTTCGCCGGCCTCGACGCGGTCGCCACGCTGTACCCGCAGCACGGCGCCCCGATCGAGATGCGCCTCGACGAGTGCACCGTCCAGTCGCGGGCCGGGGTGCTGTTCCTCATCGAGAACGTCAACGGCGAGCTGGTCGTGCGGCGGGAGTCGCGGTACATCATCCCGGAGCCGGGCCAGTTCCGGAACCAGGCGGTCGACCTCGCCTACGGCTGGGGCCTGTCCTGGGTCGCGGCCGGCCCGAAGACCTGACGGGCCGCCGCGGCGGTCACATGACGACGACGAGCTTGCCGGTGGTGTGCCGGCGCTCGAAGTCGACGCACGCCTGCGCACCCTCGCCGAGGGTGTACCGGCGACCGATCGTCGCCCGCAGCGGGCCGTTGGTGGCCAGGTCGGCGACCTCGCGCATGCCGCCGAGAGCGCCCTCCATGTCGAGGACGAAGCGCAGGTCGACGTCGTCGCGGCCGATCCAGTCCTGCCGCGGCACCGGGTAGGTGATGGTCAGCAGCCGGCCGCCGGGCCGCACCGCCCGGGCCACGCCGGTGAGCCGGTCGCTGGGCAGCGTGAGGTTGAACGCGGCGTCGACGCCCTCGGGGTAGCCGCGCTCGTCGTAGCCGACGACCTCGGTGGCGCCGAGGTCTCGGACGAGGTCGGCGTCGTGCTCGGTCGCGGTGGCGACGACGGTCGCCCGCGCGGCGGCGAGCAGCGGCAGCAGCGTGGTGCCGACGCCGCCGGTCGCGCCGACGACCAGGACCCGCTCGCCGGGCCGGATGCCGGCGGTGGCGAGCACCGCCCGGGCGGCGAGCCCGGTCGTGGCGAGGGCGGCGGCCTGCTCGGCGGTGAGGCCGGCGGGCCGGTGCGTCACGAACGGCGTGTCGGCCTCCACGACCGTGTACTGCGCGAGGGAGCCGGTGCTCATCGAGGGGCGCGGACCGAGCATCGGGCGCAGCGCCCGGGGCGCGGCGTAGCCGAAGATCTCGTCCCCGGGGACGTAGCCGCGCACGGCCGGCCCGACCTCGGCGACCGTGCCGGCGAAGTCGTTGCCGGGCACGTGCGGGAACGTCAGCGGCGCGGCGTCGCGGAACCGGCCGCTGGGGATCACCACGTCACCCGGGTTGATCGACGCCGCGGCCACCCGCACCAGCAGCTGCCCGGGCCCGGGTCGCGGCACCGGCAGCTCGGCGACCGCGTACTGCTCCGGCGGTCCGTAATCCCGTACGACGACTGCCTGCATGCGCCCTCCCGTAAACGGACCGCCCGGTCATGTTGTCCCGCCGACATTAGCCATAAACGGACCGGGCGGTCAACTTGTACGATGGGCGCCATGACCGACACCCGCCCGCCGCGCGCCGACGCCGTGCGCAACCGGGCGGCGCTGCTGGCGGCGGCCGCGGACGAGTTCGCCGAGCGCGGCATGGACGCGTCGGTCGCCGACATCGCCCGCCGGGCCGGCGTCGGCAAGGGCACGGTGTTCCGGCACTTCGCGACGAAGGACGACCTGATCGCCGCGATCGTGCTCGACCGGATCGACGAGCTGACGACCGCGGGCGAAGGGCTGCTGGACGCCGAGGACCCTGGCGCGGCGCTGCTGGAGTTCCTCACCGTCGCCGCGCACCAGCGCCAGCAGCGGGACCTGTCGTTCCTGCACGGCGCCGGCGATGTGGATCCGGCGGTGGCGCGGGCCCGGGAGCGGATGTACCGGACCGTGCACGAACTCGTCGACCGGGCCCGCCGGCACGGCGCCGTACGCGCCGACGTCACCGGCACCGACGTCATCCTGCTGATGTGCGCGCCGAACTACGTCGCCAGCTACGCGCCCGGCGCGCCCCCCGAGCTATGGCGGCGCTACCTGGGCATCCTCTTCGACGGCCTGCGCCCCCAGGGCGCGCACCCGCTGCCGGAGCCACCACCACCGGCCTTGTAGCCGGCGGGTCGACCCCGCGGCCACGGCACCGGAGGCGCGACCGGGCCCCGAAGCCACCGGGCACCGGTCAGCCGCGGGACGCGGGGCCACACGCCTGACCGCCGAGCCGGCCGCTGGAGACGAGGCCCAGCGGGCCGCCGGGTCGTCAGCCGCCGGACGGTCCGAGCGGCGCGGCCGCCGTCGGCGACGGCGCCGGCTCCTTCAGCTCGATGAAGATGCTGTGGGTGTCGGTCGTGCCGATGTTCTCGCCGGCGTGCTCCTGGGCGCCGACCCACCGCGCCTGGCCCGCCGGCAGCTCGACCTCGACCTGCCGGTCACCGGCGGACACCCGGCGGCGGAAGCCGCTCAGGGTGACCATCACGCTGTCGGGGTGGCGGTGGCGGTGGGTCGTGTCGCCGGGGTGGTCGCGGTATTGCAGGACCCGGACCCGGTCGTTCTCGAACAGCACCGAGTAGAGCGCGGGGTCAGTGACCACCGGATCCGCTTCATGGGACTCCAGTACCATGGGACTACGGTACCATGAAGGACGATGGAGACACCATACGAAGCGACCGGCCGCACCCAGCAGAAGACACGCACCAGGGAGGCGCTGGTCGACGCGACCCGGGCGCTGCTCGCCGAGGGGTCGACACCGCAGGTGGAGGACGCGGCCGAGCGCGCCGGGGTGTCCCGCACCACCGCGTACCGCTACTTTCCTAACCAGCGCAGCCTCCTGCTCGCCGCGCACCCGCAGATCTCCCCGGACACGCTGCTGCCGGCGGACGCGCCGCGGGAGGTGACCGCCCGCCTCGACGCGTTCATGGCCGCGTTCACCCGGTACAACTTCGAATGGGAGCCGCAGCTGCGCACCTCCCTGCGGCTGGCGCTGGAGCGGTCCGGCGCGCAGCCGGCGCTGCGGCAGGGCCGGGCGATCGGCTGGATCGAGCACGCGCTCGAGCCCCTGCGAGACAGCCACCCCGCCGTCGACGTGCACGTTCTCGCGGTCGCCATCCGGTCCGCGACCGGCATCGAGTCACTGATCTGGCTGGTCGACATCGCCGGCCAGTCGCGGGCCGAGGCCGCGGAGACGGTGCGCCGCACGGCCCGCGCCCTGCTCGACGCCGCCGTGCGCTGATCCGGCAGGATGACCCGGATGCGGATCGAACTGCCGTCCGGCGTCGCCGACGCCCTCGCCGCGGCCACCCGGGTCGTCGTCTTCACCGGCGCCGGCATGTCGGCGGAGAGCGGCGTGCCGACGTTCCGCGACGACCTCACCGGCCTGTGGGCCCGCTTCGACGCCGAGCAGCTCGCCACCCCCGAGGCGTACCGGGCCGACCCGGACCTCGTGTGGGGCTGGTACGAGTGGCGCCGCGCCCGCGTGCGCCGGGCCGCACCGAACGCCGGGCACCTTGCCGTCGCGGAGCTGGAGACACTGGTCCCCGGCACGACGGTCGTCACCCAGAACGTCGACGACCTGCACGAGCGGGCCGGCTCCCGGGCGCCGGTCCACCTGCACGGCAGCCTGTTCGCGCCGCGCTGCACCGGCACCGCCGCGCACCCCGCCGACGTGCCGGACGCCGCCGACGTGCCGGACGCCGACGTCGTGCCGGACGCTGACGTCGCCGACGGCGACCCGGCAGCGGGCGGCCGCATCCCGCCGCCCGCCTGCACCCGGTGCGGGGCGCCGGTGCGGCCCGGCGTCGTGTGGTTCGGCGAGGCGCTGCCGCGGGCCGCGCTGACCACGGCGATCGAGGCCGCCACGACCTGCGACGTGCTGCTGACGGTCGGCACGTCCGGCGTGGTGTACCCGGCCGCCGAGATCCCACGCGTCGCCATGCTCCACGGCGCCACGGTCATTCAGGTGAACCCGGACCCGACGCCCCTGGACCCGGTCTGCGCCGCCAACCTCCGCGGCACCGCGGCACAGGTGCTGCCGACCCTGGTCGCCGCCGCGCGACGCTGAACCGCCGCGACACTGAACCGCCGCGACACTGAACCGCCGCTACGCAAACCGCCGCGACACAGCGCCGCCGCTACGCAAACCGCCGGGAAACAGCGCCGCCGGGAAACAGCGCCGCCGCGAAACAGCGCTACCGCGAGGCTCAGCGTCGTGCGACCCAGCGCCCCGTCGCCTCGCGGACTCCCGGCTCGTCGTTGAAGCCGGGCAGGTGGCGGGCCCAAAACTGCCGCGGCGCGTCGGCGGCCTGCCGCGCCAACCGGTCCAGCGCCGGCGCACCACCGGCCCGGTACGCGCCGATCTCGTCCGGCCGCAGCTGCATGGCGAGCTCGTACATCGCCACCGTCCCGCACACCACACACAGGACGTGCCGGTCCCCGTCGACGTACAGCATCCATGCCCACGGCTCTTCGGCGACCACGTCCATGCGCCGATTCTCGCCGATGCCCTGCCCGTCCCCGGCCCGGGCCCGGCGGGCCGGCCGTGGCACGTGGCGCGGCCGGCCCGCCGCTACCCTGGCGCCGTGACGGATTTCGAGTGGGGCACCCTGTCGGCGGCGCGGCAGGCGCGGCTCGACGCGGTGCCCGACATGGTCCGGCACGCGCTGCGGGTCCTCGAGGACGTCCTGGAGGAGGCCGACCACGCGTGCACGTTCACCCTCGAGGAGACACCGCTCACCGGCGACCTGGACGCGGCGGTGCGGGCCCTGCTGCCGGCGTCCTGCGAGGTGGCCGGGCTCACGCCGGTGCCGGTATGGTCCACAGTGGTCGGTGCGGCGCTGCCCGGGTTCTTCGTGCCGTCGCGACAGCCGCAGGCATGGGCCGCGCAGGCGGCGCCGCGGGTGCTCGCCGAGGCGCTCAGCGCCTGGGTCACCGCGCTGCTGGCCCGGCTGTGGCCCGCCACGGCGCAGGCGTGGGAGCTGACCGTGCGGTCCCGCGACTGGTACGAGGCGGCCTATGTCGACGTCGTCGTCCTCGCCGACGGCCGGGTGTGGCTGCTGCACCTGGGCGTCAGCGACTGAACGGGGAAGGGGCCGGTACGTGCCGGACAGCGTGCTCGACGGCCTGGCCGTGAACCCGGCGCTGCCGGACCGCCTCATCCGGCGCGTCATCGAGCTGCGGCTCGACAGCCGATGGGTGACGCAGCGCACCGCCCCGAGCGCCGACCTGGCCGACGCCGTCATCGCCACCGGCGACCACCGGCTGCTGCACGCGTTGGCGCTCAACCGCGGCCTGCCGCACGACATCCGGCTGCGGCTGGCCCGCAACCCCGACGACGGGGTGCGCGCCGCGCTGGTCATCGGCGGGCGCGACGGCGACCCGGACCTGTTCGCCCGGCTGATCGACGACCCGTCGGCGCAGGTCCGCCGCTACCTCGCCGAGGGCGACAACGTCCCGGCCGGCCTGCGCGCCCGCCTCGCTCACGACCCCGACCCGGAGGTCCGGGCCACCCTCGCGCGGTGGTGGCCGGCGGCGCCCGAGCACGTGCGGCGGGTCCTGCTGACCGATGCCGCGGACACGGTACGGGCCGCCGCCTGCGCCACGTACTACGCCCGGCTGCCGCATCCGGTGCCGCCCGCCGATCTGCTCCCCGCACTGCTCGACGACCCGGTGACCCGGGCCGGCGCGGTCCGCCACGCCGCCCTCACCCCGGCGCTCGCCGCCCGGCTCGCCGAGGACCCGGACGAGGAGGTACGCCGGGAGCTGGCCGGACATCCGCACCTGCCGCCCGAGCTGCGCGAGCGGCTCACCGAGGATCCGAACCCACGGGTGCGCGTCGGCGTGTTCGCCCGGCCGGACACCCCGGAGCCGGCGCGGGCGGCCGTTGTCGCCGGGATCCGCGTCGTCGACCCGCTGGCCGACCTGGACGATGACGGCCTGGAGCACATGTTCGCCGACCTGGAGCTGCGGACGCTGCGCCTGGCCTGGGTCACCGACGACCCGCTGCCGCACGTGTCGTCGCCGTACCCGTGCTTCCGCGCGTCCGCGGCCCGCAGCCCGGCGCTGCCGCCGCAGGCCGTGGCGCGGCTGCTCGCCGACGAGGTGAGCGACGTGGCCGCCGCGGCGCTGTCGCGGGCGCCCCACCTCGCCGACGTGGCGACCGCGGCACGCATCGACCGGGAGTTCCGCCCGGTGAAGCACAGCCGGTGGCGGCCCGCCGACTGCTACCCGTTCCCGCCGGACGCGCTGCGCCGCTTCGCCGCCGATCCCGACCCGAGGATGCGCCAGCTCGCGGTCCGCGACCCGGACCTGCCGGTCGCGCTCGCCGAACGCCTCGCCGCCGACCCGGACCCGTCCGTGCGCAAGGCGGTCGCCGACCATCCGCGCCTGCCGGTCGGCACGCTGCGCGCCATGCTGCGCGACCCCGTGCCGTGGGTCGCGGGCGCCGCCGCGGCCGTCCCGGCGCTACCGGTCGGCGACCTGGAGCGCCTCCTGCACGCCGCGTCCCCGCGCCGCTGAACCCGGCCGGCCCGTCCGCGCCCAGCCCGCCCGTCAGTGCCGCCGCGCGCCGCGCGCCGCGCACAACAAGGGGCCGCCCGTCCCGCGGCACCGGCGCCCGTCAGTGCCGGTGGCGGCGCGCGTCGCGGGGCAGCGGGGTGAACCAGGTGCGCATCGTCCGTGCCGCGTCGTCCTGCGGGTCACGGCCGGCCAGGTAGTCGGCGACCAGGATCCGCCAGGTCTGCCGGCGGTCGCCGTCGGCGGCGTGCTTGAACACCGCCCGCCACTCGCCGGCGGCACCGGCCCCGGCGACGAACGCGTCGCGCAGTGCCGCCTCGCCGGCCGGGTCGTCGTGTGCGGCGGCGTACAGCAGCAGCAGGCCGAGGATGAGGAACGGCCGCGTCTGCGGTTCGTCCCGCCACGTGCCGGGGTGGTGCAGGTGGCACCAGGCGACGAAGCGCAGCGCCTCCGCGGTCGGCTCGGGGCCGAGCACGAGCGCCGACTCGACCAGCCCCGCGAGGGTGCCGGCCGCCCACACGACGTCGTCGGTGCAGACCACGACGAGGCAGGCGAAGAGCCGCGCGACGTGGCCGCGCGGGTCGTCGGGGGCGGGCTCGCGGCCGCTCGCCGGCCCCAGCACCGCGCCCGGTCTCCACGGCAACCGCTGCGGCAGCCGCCGCACGCCCATGAGGTCCTCGATGCTACCGCGGTACTCCTCGACGTGCATGCCGTAGTCGAGCGCCGCGATCTCGTCGACCATGGCCGCGTCGACGCGGGTGCGCACCCAGTGCAGCAGCGACAGCTCGTCCGGGCGCAGGGTCGCCAGCAGCCGCGCCGGCTCGGCATCGGCGTCCGACGGTTGCATCGCCACGCGTCGACGGTACGCCCTCAGCGCAGCGGCTTGCGGAACACGATCTCGTGCCGCGTGTAGCCCATCCGGTGCTCGTAGAACGGCATCGAGGTGGGGTTGTCCACGCCGGTCTCGAGCGTGATCACGGCCGCGGCGCACTCGATCGCCCACCGCTCGGCCGCCGCCATCAGGGCCGTGCCGGCCCCGGACCGGCGCGCCGAGGCGGTCACGGTGAGGGCGTCGACGTGGACCCGGCGCTGCCCGAGGTCGCGCTGCAGCTGCCAGGCGGCCGTCGGCACCGGCGCGTGCAGCCGGGCGACGAGCGTGCCGACGATCTCGCCGCCGGCCTCGGCGACCAGCATCAGCACCGACGGGTCCGCCGCGTACCGCTCGTACAGCTCCTCGTGCCACGCGGCGAGGCCCTCCGGGTCGGGCTCGCGCGCGGTGTCCGGGTCGAGCGCCGCGAAGTACCGGCCGGCGTCCTGCCACACCCGCGCCCGGCCGGCTCCGTCGCCGGCCCGCACCGCCCGCACCAGGCTCACCATCGCACCAGATCGTTGAGGGCGGCGCCAGTGGCCTCGTCGGCCGGCAGGAACGCCTCGAGGCGCAGCTCGGCGACGGTGACATCGGTGGCGGTGCCGAAGTGGGTGAGGGTGGTGATCAGCCGCAGCTCCCGGCCGCCGGTCCGCAGGTGCAGCGGCACGGCGAAGCCCAGGTGCTGCGGTGACACGCGCCGGGGCGGGGCGAGCGCGGCGAGCTCGTCGGCGAGGCGGCGCAGCCGGTCGCTCGGGTTGCGCACGCTCTCGGCGTGGACGCGGTCGACGACGTGCCACGCCCACTCGTCGAGGTTGACGATGTGCGGCGCGAGGCCGCCGGGGTGCAGCAGCACCCTGGGGACGCTGACCGGCGCGGTGAGCAGCGCCGGGTCCACGTCGCGGGTGAGCATGCCGAAGCCGGCGTTGCCGGCGACGAGGTCACCGTGCCGGTCGACGACCACGGCGGGGAACGGCAGGTGCCCGTGCAGGATCCGGTCCAGGGCCGCCCGCACGGTCGCCAGCCTCGGATCGTCGAGGTCTCGCTGCGGGTACGCGGGCGCGAACCCGGCGGCGAGCAGCAGCGCGTTGCGTTCGCGGACCGGCACCTCCAGGGACTCCGCCAGCCGGATGATCATGGCACGGCCGGGGGTTGACCGGCCGCTCTCGATGAAGCTGACGTGCCGTTGGGTGGTGCCCGCGCGGGCGGCCAGCTCCAGCTGGCTGACGCGGCGGCGAGTGCGCCAGGTGCGCAGCGCGACCGCGAGCCCGCCGGCCGGTTCGGTGGTCATGGCTCCTGTCTACCGGTTCGCGGCGCCGTCCGGCGATTCCCTGCCGGGAATTGCCGGGGTCCGCCGGGCGCCGGCAGAGTCCATGACCATGACGATGGCCATGACCGACAACGACACGCAGGACCTCATCGACCGGTACGTCGCGGTGTGGGGCGAGGCGGACGACGGGCGGCGCGCCGCCGCCGTCCGCGCGCTGTGGACCGACGACGCGTTCCACGTGCTGCGCGCGCCGCAGGAGCTGCGGCAGGCTGCCGCGGCGCTAGGGTTCGACCGGCTGGAGCTGCAGGCGCGCGGGCACGCCGAGCTGGAGGTGCGGGTGGCGCGGGCGTACCGGGAGTTCGTCGCCCCGGGCACGTTCACGTTCCGCGCCCGCGGTGACGGGGAGCGGCTCCGCGACGTGGTCACCTTCCGGTGGGAGATGGTGCCGCGGGCCGGCGGCGACCCGGCCGGGGCCGGCCTCGAGGTGCTGGTGCTCGGCACGGACGGCCGCATCGCCCGCGACTACCAGTTCATCGAGGCATGACGACCGCGCTGCCCGGGGCCGTGCGCAGCTACCACGTCACCAGCGGCGCCGGCATCGACGGGCTGACGCTGCGGGTGGGCGCGCCGCGCCGGCCGGGACCCGGCGAGGTGGCGGTCGCGGTGCACGCCGTGTCGCTGAGCTTCCGTGAGCTGCTGGTGCTGCGCGGCCGGTACGTGCTGCCGGTGCGCCCCGACGTCGTGCCCGTCTCCGACGGGGCGGGCGAGGTCGTCGCCGTCGGGCCCGGCGTGCGGCGGGTGCGGCCCGGCGACCGGGTCACCGCGGCGCTGTTCCCGCTGTGGCGGGACGGCCCGCTGCGGCCGCAGTGGCTGCCGCAGCTGGGCGGGTCGCTCGACGGGCTGCTCACCGAGCTGGCCGTCCTGCCGGAGCAGGCCCTGGTGCCGGTCCCGGGGCACCTGTCGTACGCGGAGGCGGCGACCCTGCCGTGCGCGGCGGTCACCGCCTGGAACGCCCTCACCGGCGACGGCACCGGTGTCCGGCCCGGACAGACGGTCGTCACGACCGGCTCGGGCGGCGTATCGCTGTTCGCGATCCAGTTGGCGAAGGTGCTCGGCGCGACGGTGGTCGCCACGACGGGCCGGCCGGACCGGGCGCGGCGCCTGCGCGACCTCGGCGCCGACGAGGTCGTCGACTCTGCCGCGGTGCCCGCCTGGCACACCGCGGTCCGGGAGCTGACCGGCGGGCGCGGCGCCGACCGGGTCGTGCACACGGCCGGGCCGCTGGAGGAGTCGGCGCGGTGCCTGGCCGTGAGCGGGCACCTCGCCCTCGTCGGCTCCCTCGGCAGCGCATCCGGCCGCTCGGCCGAGGGCTCGACCGAGGGCTCGACCGAGGGCTCGACCGGCGGCTGGGCGCCGCTGGATCCGGGGCTGCTGTTCGGGGTGGCGGGGACGCTGCGGGCCGTCGCGGTCGGCAGCCACGCCCAGTTCACCGAGCTGGCCGAGGTCGTCGCCGCGCACCGGCTGCGGCCGGTGATCGCGCGGACGTTCCCGTTCGAGGCGGCACGGGAGGCGTTGCGGCACTACGAGACGGCCGCGCCGTTCGGCAAGGTGGTCATCGCGGTGCGGTGATGCCCGGGCCGCCGGCGGGCGCGAAATGCGTGGACGCGGGGTGCGCGCCGGGTGAGGATCGGATGGTGGAACTGCCCGGTGGACTGCTCCTGCGCGCCGCCCGCCGCGCCGACCTCGACCAGATCGGTGCGCTGCTGGCCGCGCGGGGCGCGCCGGCGGACGCCGAGGATCACCGCCTCGTGGTCGAGGACGCCGACGGGGGGTTCGACGCCTGCGGGGTGGTGGTCGACGGGGACCGGGTCGTGTCCACCGCGACGCTGCTCGACGAGACCGTCGTGCTCGCCGGCCGCCCGGTCCCCGCCGGGCAGGTGGAGCTGGTGGCGACCGACCGCGAGTACGAGGGCCGTGGCCTGGTCCGGGCGTTGATGGGCTGGGCGCACGAGCGCTCGGCCGGCCGTGGGCACCTCGTCCAGGTGATGATCGGGATCCCGTACTTCTACCGGCAGTTCGGCTACCAGTACACGATGCCGATCGCGCAGCGGCGGGCGGTGCTGGACGTGCCGGCGATGCCCGACGGCTGCACGGTGCGGGTGGCCGGGCCGGACGACATCGCGGCCATGGCGCGGCTGCAGGACGCGGTCCAGCGCCGGCACGACGTGTCCATGCCGCACTCACCGATGTGCTGGCGGGCCCTCGTCGCCAGGTCGGGCAGCACGCAGGTGGTGGCCGAGCGGGCCGGCGCGGTGATCGGCACCGCCCGGGTCACGCCACCCCACGAGGGTGTCGTCGTCGGCGAGGTCGCCGTGGCCGGCGACGGCGGTGCGGGGGTCGCCGCGCTGCTCGCCCATGCGGCCGGGCTGGCCGGCGGCGCGCCGTTCGAGGCGAAGGACCGCGCCGGGCTGCTGGCCGCGCACCTCGCACCCGCGCGCCCCGACGCCGCCGACTACTACGTGCGCGTCCCGGACGTGGCGGCGCTGCTGCGGCACCTGCGGCCCGTGCTGTCGGCGCGCCTCGCCGGGCACGACGGCGACGCCGACGTCGTCGTGTCGTTCTTCCGCCATCATGTACGCCTGCACCGCACCGACGGCGCCGTCACCGACGTCGCGGCGGGCGGGCCGATGCAGGGGCCGGCCGCGCTGGGCGGCGCGGGCGTGGCCCCGGACCTGGTCGGGCCGCTGCTGTTCGGCCCGCACGGCATCGACGGGCTCGCCGCCCGGCACGCCGACGTCTACCCGGGGCCGCGGGCGGCGCTGATGCGGGCGCTGTTCCCGCCGGTCACCTCGGACCTGCTCACCTTCTACCTGCCGTAGGGCGGCCCGGCAATTTCCTGCCGGGAACCGTTCAGGTGCCGCGAGGTTGCGCCGATGGTCTCAGCGTCACACGGACGCGACGCACCACAGGGGGCACGGATGAACAGCACCGCGATCACGAAGGCGCTCACGCTCGCCGGTTTCACCGCCGTCGCCGGGCTCGGCACGATGCTCGCGCCGGCCGCCGCGCACGCCGCCACGAACCCCGACGTGTACGCCCGTGCCGGTGTCATCTACGTCAACGACGGCCACCGCGAGGTGCGCCTCACCGAGGACGAGGTCAACGCGCAGCCGAGCCTCTCCCCCGACGGCGTGAAGATCACCTACGTGCACAACGGCACCATCTGGGTCATGAAGGCCAACGGCGCCGGCAAGCACCAGGTCAGCGACCGCACCGGCACCGCACCCACCTGGACACCGGACGGCACCTCGATCACCTACACCGCCGAGTCGTGCACCGGCGCGCCCGGCACGTTCCGCGTCGGCACCCGCGGCGGCACCACGTCCGAGCCGCTGTCGCCCGCCGAGTGCCGCGACGAGGCCGCCCCGCAGGTCGGCTACATCACCGAGCAGCCCGGCACCGGGCCGCAGTCGACCCGCTGAGCGCGGCGGTTGACTCTCCCACCGTGGGAGACCCGATCCTGGTCGGGTGGGTGAACTGTTCAGCATCGGCGACCTGGCCGCACGCACCGGCCTGCCGGTGAAGGTGATCCGGCACTGGTCCGACGTCGGCGTGGTGCCACCGACCATCCGCACCGCGTCCGGCTACCGCCGCTACGACGCGGGCGCCCTCGCCCGGCTGGAGCTGGCGCGCACGCTGCGGGACCTCGGGCTCGGCCTGACCGCGATCCGCGGCGTCGTGGACCGGGAGCGGACCGTGGCGGAGGCGGCGGCGGTGCACGCCGACGCGATCGAGACGCAGGTCCGCACGCTGCGGCTGCAGCAGGCGGTGCTGCGGTCGGTGTCGCGGCGCGGGGCGACCGCCGCGGAGCTCGCCGACCTGACCCGGCTGGCCCGGCTGTCGGCGCGGGAACGCACCGCCGTCATCCACGACTTCGTCACCGCCGCGCTCGGCGACCTCGACGTGCCCACCTACCGCGCCGGGTTGCTCGCCGCCACCCCCGACCTGCCGGAGCAGCCGTCCCCCGAGCAGCTCGACGCGTGGATCGAGTTGGCGGCGCTGGTACGCACACCGCGGCTGCACGCGTCGCTGGCGCGGATCGCGCGGTACGCCGCCGAACACGCCCCCGGCGAGCACGACGAGCGGGCCGTCGCCGCCGCCAGGGACGTCACCGACCTGTGGGTGCGCCGGGTCACGGCGGCGATCGACGGCGGGATCATGACCGACTCCCCGGCGGCCGACCCGGTCGTCGCCGACATCGTCGCGGCGTGGCTGCCGACCCAGGCCGGCACCGGCGTCGACGGCGCGCCGGCCCGGCGCCTGTTGCTGGAGCAGCTGGAGGTCGCCGCCGACCGGGACGTCGAGCGGTACTGGCAGCTGCTGTGCGTCATCAACGGCTGGCCGGTGCCGGCAAGCCTGCAGGCACCCGGGCGGTGGCTGATGACGGCGCTGCGGGCGAACCCGGCGCCGGGTGCCCGCGCCGCCGGCATCGCCGCGCTGCTGGCCGAGGAGGACCCCGACCCGGCGTGGCTGCTGCCGGCCTGCGAGCGGGTCCTCGCCGAGGTGGAGGAGCTGGTCGCCGCGGTGCCGGCCGGGCGGCTCGGCGCGCCGACGCCGTGCGCCGGCTGGGACGTCCGCGCGCTGCTGGAGCACCTCGTGTGGGAGAACCTGCTGTGGACCAGCCTGGCCGCCGGCGCCCCGCGCGCCGACTTCGCCGCCGACCACCTCGGCGACGACCACGTGGCCGCGTTCCGGGCCGCCTCGCGGGACACCCTCGCCGCGTTCCGCCGCCCCGGGATGCTGTCGCAGCGGTACGGCGAAGCACCCGGCTGGCGCCTGGTGGAGCAGGTCGTCGTCGAGATGCTCGTGCACGGCTGGGACCTCGCCACCGCGACCGGCCGGCCCACGGACCTCGCCCCGGACGTCGCCGACGCGATGCTGCCGGCGGTCCGCGCCATGTACGGCCCGCTGCCCAGGACGTCGGCCGGGTCGTTCGGCCCCGAACAGCCCTGTCCGGAGGGGGCGACCGCGGCTGACCGGCTCGCCGCCTACCTGGGCCGCGTCACAGGCCCCCGTGCGTGACGAGGGCAGGCGGCTCGCCGTCCGGCACCTTGCCCACCCGGCCGGACGACAGCTCAGGCCAGGACGACCCGCTCCAGCACCGTGAGCGGGGTGCGCCACTGGTCCGGGGTGTCGTAGTTGCCGGCCACGACCGCCACCACCAGGTCCTGGTCCGGCACGACGGCGAGCCGCTGCCCGCCGTTGCCCGCGGCCATCACGACCCGCCGCCCGGCGACGGTCTCCAGGTACCAGTGGTAGCCGTAGCCGGCGCCCCAGTCCGTCCTCAGCCGCGGCTGCACCATCGTGCGGATCCAGCCCGCCGGGACCACGGCCCGTCCCCGCCACTCCCCCTCGGCGAGCACCAGCTCCCCGATCCTGGCCAGGTCCCGCGGCGCCAGCCGCAGCCCCGACGCGGCGGACGGCACCCCGTCCTGACCGGCCAGCCACTCGTGCCGCTGGATGCCCAACGGCTCGAACAACGCACCGTCGGCGTATTCGTCGAGCGGCCGCCCGGTGCCCTCGGCGATGAGCCCGCCGAGCAGCGCCGTGGCCCCGCCGCAGTAGCTCCACCGTCGGCCGGGCGCCTCGACGACGGGCCGTTCCAGGACGTACCGGTACCGGTCCGGGGCAAGCTCCATGGCGATCTCGGCGTTGGCGGGGCTGTCGTACGGGATCTCCTCCCGCCACTCGAGCCCCAACGACATGGTCAGCGCGTGCTCCACGGTGAGCCGCGCCCGGTCCGGCTCCGCCCGCAGGTCCGGGTACTGCGGAAACCGCGCCAGCAGCGGCGTTTCCGGCTCGGGCACCAGCCTGTCGGCGAGCGCGGCGCCGTACAACAGCGCCGTCACGCTTTTCGTGACGGACCGTAGGTCGTGCAGCGTCTCGGGCCCGAACCGCACGACGCCGAGCGACTGCCCCCACGTGAAGTCCTCACCCTCGCCGTAGTGCTCCAGCACCGTGCGACCGCCGCGCGTCACCACGACCCCGTGCAGCCCGTCGACCTCCCCCGCGCCGACCGCCGCCGCCAACCGGTCCCGCATCCGCATCGATCTCCTTCGTCAACGAACCACGCTGCGCAGAACGTACACAGGATTTCGCAACCGTGGCGGCCCGGAAGGTGCACCCACGCGGCGGCGGCAGGTGGCCGCCGCCCGGGGCCGTGCGCGGTTGGGAGAACGAATTCCGAGATCATCCGAAATCAATTTGACGATCATCCACGCCGGTGATCTCGGCACTCATCTGCGTCAATACGATGGAGACCACGCAGACTTTGCAGACTTTTCGCGTGTTGGGTTTGACAGGCTACATCGTATCGCCTTCCATGGAAGCTGCAGTCGATGGTCCGTTCGTTACTTCGTCACGGGGGATGCCGTTATGGCCACGGTGTTGTGCGCGGTCGTCACCGTCCTGGCATGGGGCAGTTGGATCGGGCTGGCCCAGTACGCCGGCGAGGCCGACGCCCACCTCAAGACCGTGTACGTGACGGCCGGCGGGCTCGCCTTCGCCCTGATCGCGCCGGCGGTGCTCGGCAGGCCGGGCGCCGGCGACCTCCGTTTCACCCTGGCCGCGTGGTGGATCCCGTTCCTCGGCGGCGTGATCTGGGCACTGGGCAACGTCTGCGCGCTCAGCGCCGCCGGACGGCTCGGCATCGCCCGTGCCGCGGCGGTCTGGACCAGCCTGAACATCGCGCTCGCGGTGGTCTGGGGCGCCGCCCTGTTCGGCGAGTTCTCCCGCCTCGGCCCGGCCCGGCTCGCGCTTAACGCGGTCGTGCTGCTGGGCGTCATCGGCGGCCTGGTGCTGGTCACCATGGCCAAGGACGACGGCGAGGTCCGGGCGTGGGCGTCCGGCGGGCTCGCCGCGGCGGTCGGCGCGGGCGTGCTGTGGGGCAGCTACTTCGTGCCCGTGCAGGCCTCCGGGGTGTCGCCGTGGGTGGCCAACATCCCCCTGGCCGCCGGCATGGTGGTGGGCAGTGTGGCGCTGCTGCTGACGCCGGGCCGGCCGCACCGCCTGAGGCCCGCACACCGGCGCGCCTACGCGGTGCTGCCCGCCGCCGGCGCGCTGTGGGGCGTGGGCAACGTCGCCATGCTGCTGCTCGTCCAGGACGTCGGCGCCGGCCGCGGATTCACCGTCGCGCAGCTCGGCCTGGTCGTCAACGCACTGGTTGGCATCTATTTATATAACGAGCCGAAGCCCGGCACCCGCGCCGCCAGGATCACCTTGTGCGGGGTCGCCCTCGCCACGGCCGCCGGGGTGCTGTTCGGCACGTTCTCATAAGCGGCCGAACACCACAGGCACGGCACCACCATCACACGGCAAAGCGAGCCGCACGACGTCGGCGTGCGCGCGTACCGGCGTGCGCACAAAACCTTTCCGCAGCAGATCGGAGGAGCGTATGCGTGTCATGATCACCGGGGTGACCGGCTTCGCCGGCAGTTACCTCGCCGAGCACCTCGTCGACAAGCCCGGCGTCGAGGTGTACGGGCTCAAGCGCTGGAACAGCCCGATGACCGACATCCTGCCCGTGCGGGACCGCATCACCCTGATCGACTTCGACCTCGGCGACCCGCACTCCGTCTACGCGGCGGTCCGCGAGGTCCGCCCCGACCGCGTCTTCCACCTCGCCGCGCAGTCCTACGTGCCGATGAGCTTCCGCGCCCCGGTGGACACGATCCGGGCCAACGCGCTGGGCACCGTCGCCCTGCTCGAGGCGCTGCGCGAGGTCGGCGGCGACCCCGTGATCCACATCTGCACGTCCTCGGAGGTCTACGGCGAGGTCCCCAGCGACGAGCTGCCGATCACCGAGGCGACCCCGTTCCGCCCGCAGAGTCCGTACGGCGTGAGCAAGGTCGCCGAAGACCTCACCGCGTACCAGTACTTCATGTCCTACGGCATGCACACCCTGCGCACCAGGTCGTTCACGCACACCGGTCCGCGCAGCAAGGAGGTCTTCGTCGCGCCGGCGTTCGCCAAGCAGATCGCGGAGATCGAGGCCGGGCTGCGCCCCGACGGCATCGTCAAGGTCGGCAACCTCGACTCGACCCGCACCTTTCTCGACATCCGCGACATGGTCGAGGCGTACTGGCTGCTCACCGAGCGCTGCCCGGCGGGTGAGGTGTACAACATCGCCGGCGACACCACCTGCCTCGTCGGCGAGATGCTCGACGTGCTCGCCTCGCTGACCGACGTGACGGTCAAGGCCGAGGTGGACCCGGCGCTGCTGCGGGCCTCGGACGTCACCCGGCAGGTCCCCGACACCACGAAGTTCCGCGAGGCCACCGGATGGTCGCCGCGGATCCCGTTCGAACAGACGCTCAAGGACATCCTCGACTACTGGCGCGCGCAGGTCAGCCTGCGCGCACTGCGCGCCGAGCGGTGACGGAAGGAGCAGGGCAATGGTCTATGTGATCGCGGAGATCGGCAAGAACACCGACGGCGACCTCGGCCGGTGCGCGGAGCTGGTACGCGCCGTGCACCGCGCGGGTGCCCAGGCGGTGCGCTTCGCCCACTTCTCGCTCGACGCGAGCGTGCACCCCGACGCCCTGCGGCCCGGCGCCGAACGCGCCTGGTCCCTGGCGCTGGAGCTGCCGTTCCGCACGGAGCGGCTCTTCGACGCCGACGGCTACCGGGCGGTGCTGGACCTGTGCGGCGAGCTCGGCCTCGACCTCATCGGCACGCCCTGGGACCTGCCGTCGCTGGAGGTGTTCCAGGCGGCGGGGGTCACCGACTACGCGGTGAACTCCATCAACGCCTACAACCTGCCGGCCGCGCAGCGGATCCTCGCCGCCGCCCGCCGGTCGTACCTGTCCACCGGCGGGCTCGGCGAGCCCCAGGTGAAACGCCTCGTCGAGGCGCTGGAGCTGTCCGGGCGCGACGCGGTGCTCATGCACGCGGTGACCGCCTACCCGGCGCCGCTGAGCACGCTCAACCTGCGTGCGCTGCAGGTGTTGCAGCGGTACCACCCACACGTCGGCTACTCCAGCAACGACCTGGTGCCCACCGCCCCGCTCGCGGCCGTGGCGAACGGCGCGACCGTCATCGGCAAACACGTCCACCTCCTTGACGGTGCCGGGCCCGCGCATCGCGCCTCGATCACCGTCGGCGAGCTCGCTGAGCTGGTGGCGACGCTGCGCGAGTTCGAGGCGGCGAGCGGCGAGGAACGCAAGCACGAGTCCCGCGGCGAGATGGCCAACCGGGACGTCCTGGCCAAGGGCCTGGTGCTGGCCCGCGCCGTGCCGAGTGGGCAGCCGCTGACGGCCGAGGACCTGGCGCTGCAGCTGCCGCCGAAGGGCGTGCTCGCCGAGGAGTGGTTCGACGTGCTCGGCCTGCCCGCCGCCCGTGACCTGACCGCCGGAGACTATCTGTTCACCGCCGACGTCGGCGGCCAACGCGACGACGACCTCGGCGAGCGCGGTGTCGTGCCCGGTGAGCGCGGGGTCGTGGTGCGGCTCAAGGACATCGACGAGATGACCGCGGGTCGCGACTTCGACTACGTCGAGGTGCATTACGCGGCCAGCGACATCGGCAAGCCGGACACCTTCGACGAGTACGACCTCGACGTCGTGGTGCACGTGCCCGAGTACGCCGACGGCGTCCTGCTCGACCTGTGCGCCTACGACGAGGCGTTGCGCCGCTTCTCCATCGAGGTGATCGACCGCGTCATGGCGAAGGCCCGCGCGCTGCGGCCGCGCTTCACCCGCGGCGGCGACCTGGTCCGGTTCGTGATCCACCCCGGTGCGCTCACCCACCCCGACCCGCTGGCCGACCCGAGCCGCCAGTACGAGCTGTTCGCCGACGCGATGCGCCGCATGAACACCGACGGCCTGGAAGTGCTGGTGGAGAACATGACGCCGTTCGCCTGGTTCCTGGCCGGCGACTGGTCGCCGCGGCAGGGTGTGAGCAACAGCTTCCTCGACCCGCACGCGATGCGGGCGTTCGTCGAGGAGCACGGCTACCGGATGACGCTGGACCTGTGCCACGCGCAGCTGTACTGCAACCACGCCGGCCTGTCGCTGCGGGAGTACATGGAGGTCGTGCGGCCCGTCGTCGGGCACATCCACTTCTCCGACGCCACCGGCATCGACGGCGAAGGCATCCGGGTCGGCACCGGCGACATCGACTGGCGCGCCGTCTGCGAGGTCTTCGGCGGGCACACCGGCGGCTGGACACCGGAGATCTGGAACGGCCACCACGACCACGGGGCCCGCTTCTGTCAGGCGCACCGGGACCTCAACGCGCAGTTCCGCCTGTACGGTCCGGCGCCGTGCGAGCGGTGATCCTGGCCGGCGGCCGCGGCACCCGGCTCGCGGCGCGCTTCGGCGACATCCCGAAACCCCTCGTCCCCGTCGCCGGCCGGCCGGTGCTGGAGCATCAGCTGGCATCGCTGCGGGCCAGCGGGATCCACGACGTCACGCTCGTCGTCGGCCACCTCGCCGGTCACATCGTCGAGCACTTCGGCCGCGGCGAACGGCACGGCATGCGGATCGACTACCACCTGGAGGACCGGCCGCTGGGCACCGCGGGTGCGCTGGGCTCGCTGCGCGACGACCTCGGCGGTCCCACCGTCGTGATGTACGGCGACGTCATGCTCGACATGGACTTCACCGCGCTGCTGGACTTCCACGCCGGCCACGGTGGCGCGGTGACCCTCGTCGCGCATCCGAACGACCACCCGTACGACAGCGACGTGCTCGTCCTGGACAGCCAGGACCGGGTCACGGGGCTGCTGCCGAAGCGGGAGCCGCGGGCCGGCTGGTACGCCAACCGGGTCAACGCCGGGGTGTTCGTCCTGGAGCCGCGGGCCCTCGCCGGGCTGGTCCCGGGCCGAGCCGCGGACCTGGAACGCGACGTGGTCAGGCCGGCGATCCCGCACCGGACGGTGTACGCGTACCTCACGGCCGAGTACCTCAAGGACATGGGTACACCCGAACGGCACGCTCAGGTGAGCGCCGCGGCCGAGGCGGGGCTCATCGCGGCCCGGCACCGGGCGCGGCCGCAGCGGGCGGTGTTCTTCGACCGGGA
Organism: Dactylosporangium aurantiacum; assembly: GCF_000716715.1. Classification (GTDB taxonomy): domain Bacteria; phylum Actinomycetota; class Actinomycetes; order Mycobacteriales; family Micromonosporaceae; genus Dactylosporangium; species Dactylosporangium aurantiacum. Next base: position 27,382 of record NZ_JNYJ01000033.1, read on the forward strand.
CGGCACCCTCAACGAGTACGCCGGGCTGCTGCACGACATCGACGAGCTGCGTCTGGCCGGCGGGGCCGCGGAGGCCGTCGCGGCCGTCAACCACGCGGGTTGGCTCGCCGTCGTCGTGACCAACCAGCCGGTCGTCGCGCGAGGACTGTGCACTGCGGTGGAGCTGGCGGCCATCCACGCGAAGCTGGAGACCCTGCTCGGCGAGCGCAACGCGTACGTCGATGCCATCTACGCCTGTCCGCACCACCCGGACCGCGGGTACCCGGGCGAGGTCACCGAGCTCAAGGTGGCCTGCGCCTGCCGCAAACCCGGGACCGCGCTCATCGACCGGGCCGCGGCCCGGCACCACATCGACCTGTCCAGTTCCTACCTTGTCGGCGACGGTTCCTGTGACGTGCAGGCCGGACGGGCCGCGGGGATGCGCACGGTCCTGCTGGACACCGGCGAGGGCGGCCGCGACGGCCGCTGCCCCGGCGCCGAACCGGACCTGCGCGCATCCACCGTCTCCGACGCGGTGGCAATGATCCTGAAAGGGGCCGAGTGATGACCGACTCGCAAACGCTGGACTTCGCTCCCGGCGTCAACGACTACCTCACCGAACTCAAGGACGTCATCGACACCGTGGACGTCGAGGAGATCACGCACGTGATGCGGCGGCTGCTGGCGACCTATGAGCGGCGTGGCTCGGTGTACGTGTTCGGCAACGGCGGCAGCGCCTCGACCGCCTCGCACTTCGTCAACGACTTCAACAAGGGCGTCAGCGAGCACCTCGAGCAGGGCTTCCGGTTCTACTGCCTCAACGACAACGTCGCCACCGTGATGGCGGTCGCCAACGACATCAGCTACGAGCAGGTCTTCGCCCTGCAGTTGAAGAACTACCTCGTCGACGGCGACCTGGTGCTGGCGATCTCCGGCAGCGGCGAGTCGCCGAACGTGGTCGAGGCCGTCCGGTACGCCAGCGACCGCGACATCGAGACGATCGGGCTGGTCGGCTTCGACGGCGGGCAGCTCAAGAAGCTGGCGGATCACTGCATCCACGTGCCGGTGTACGACATGCAGAAGGTCGAGGACATCCACCTGGTGGTCAACCACGTGATGATGGCGCTGTTCAAGGAGCACCTCTCGGCACCGGTTCGGGCGTGAAGGGGGTTCGATCGTGCGGACGTTGACGCTGACCCGTACACCGTTGCGGGTCAGCCTCTTCGGGGGCGGCACCGACCTGCCGGACTACTACCGGCGGCACGGCGGGAAGGTGCTCAGCCTGACCATCGACAAGTTCGTCTACGTGACGGTCCGCGCCCGCTGGGACGGCGCGGTCGGCCTGAGCTGGACCGGCACCCTCGCCGACGGCGCCGAGCAGGTCAGCGACCCGATCGTGCGGGCGGCGCTGCAGGTCACCGGGATCACCGGCGGCTGCGACATCGCCAGCATGTCCGACGTGCCGCCCGGCGGCAGCGGCCTGGGCTCCTCCAGCGCGTTCACCGTCGGGCTGCTGCACGCCCTGCTCACCGCGAGCGGGCGGGACGCCTCGCCGTCGGTCCTCGCCGAGCTCGCCTGCCGGGTCGAGATCGAGCTGCTCGGCGCCCCGATCGGCAAGCAGGACCAGTACGCCGTCGCGGTCGGCGGCTGCAACGAGTACGCGTTCCATCCCGACGAGCGGGTGTCGGTCAGCGCGGTGCCGCTGCCCGGCACCGGCCTGGCCGACCTGGCCCGGCACGCGCTGGTCTTCGCCACCGGCCGCACCCGGCGCACCAACGACGTGCTGTGCGACCAGAAGGCCCGCATCCCGCACACCGCACATCACCTGCACGCCATCAAGCAGATCGTCGACCCGGGCCGCGACCGCCTCCTCGGCGGCGACATCGCCGGCGTCGGTGCCCTGCTGCACGACGGCTGGCAGCGCAAGAAGCAGCTCTCCGCCCGCATCAACGACGACCAGCTCGACGACTGGTACGACCGTGCCTTGCGAGCCGGCGCTTACGGCGGCAAACTGCTCGGCGCGGGCGGCGGCGGCTATTTCCTGTTCCTCGCCCCACCCGGCGCCCACCCCCGCGTGGCCGCCGCCCTGCCGGAGCTGCGCCGCATGCCCGTCAGTTTCGTCCCGACCGGCTCACGTGTCGTGGCCAGCCTGCCCTGACCGCCGTCGGTACCATGGACCGGGTGCTCTCAGCCGCGATCTTCGACCTCGACGGCGTCCTCGTCGACAGTGAACCGAACTATCTCGCCGCCGAGCGGGAGCTGCTCGCCGGGTACGGCATCGACTTCACCGAAGACATGAAACGTCCCTACATCGGCTGGGGCACCCGGGACATGCTCATCGACGTGGCCGCCCGGCACGGGATCGACGATCCGGTCGACGCGCTGGTCGCCCGCAAGAACACCACCTACCTGTCACTGACCCGCCGCCACGTCACCGGCTACCCCGGCACCCGCGAGATCCTGCTGGCCCTGCGCGCCGACGGCCTGCCCACCGCGCTCGCGTCGGGCTCCTCCCCCGAGGTCATCGACGTCATCCTCACCACGCTCGACCTGCACGACGCATTCGACGCGGTCGTCTCCGCCGAGCAGGTCCCCCACGGCAAACCGGCCCCCGACCTCTTCCTCGAGGCCGCCCGCCGCCTCGCGGTGCCCCCCGCCTCCTGCGTCGTCTTCGAAGACTCCGAAGCCGGCGTACGCGCCGCCCTCGCCGCCGGCATGCGCTGCGTGGCCATCCCCTACCTGCCCGACCCACCGTTGCCGGAGCCCTTCCACCGCGCACATCTGCTCATCGACGGCGGCATGCCCGCCCTGAACCCGGCAACCGTCCTGGCCTGGCTGCGCACCTGACGACCGCCGGGCCCGTACCCCCCGGAACGTCGTCGGTGCGGCCGCGACGCGGCTGAACAGTGCTCCTCCGCAAGGGGCGACCGCGACCGGGCCGGTACGCCGGCCGGCAGCCGGGCGGAGGTCGGCATCCAGGACGCCTGTAGGGCGGCGACGGACGGCGGTACGCGACGCTCAACAGCTGGATCTGGGACCCGTCCAGCGGCGTCCCGTCACGCCGCCCACCATGTGGCGTCTCGGCCCCAGCGCCGGCCGGGAATCCGCGCCCGGCAGGTTTGCGGCGCCTGAGCGGGGAAGTGTGCTGCCGACAGCGGCAGCGAACCTGGAAGAAGGTGACCAGCGTGGCGAAGTACATGCTCCGAAGCACCTACACGACCGAAGGCGTCCGAGGGCTCCTCGACGAAGGGGGCAGCGGCCGCGCCACGGAGACCGAGCACCTGATCGCCCGTCTCGGCGGCCGGCTGGAGTCGCTGTACTTCGGCTTCGGCAGCGCTGACACGTACGTCATCGCGGACCTGCCCGACAACATGACGGCCGCCGCGATCCGCCTCGCCGTCACCGCCTCCGGCGCGGTCGAGACCGAGGTCATCGCGCTGCTCACGCCGGACGAGATCGATCAGGCGACCCGGCAGAAGGTCGGCTTCCGCGCACCCGGCGCCTAGAATCTCGAGCACGACCAGCCCCCTGCGCGGCCGCGGTGCGGCGGCGCGGGGGGTCATGCCGGAGCGCACCGTCCCGGCACGGGCAACGGCGAGAAAGACCGGAAGAGGTGCCATGTCACAGTCCGAGGCGGGTCCGCGGTCCCAACCGCTGCGGGAGGTCCCGCGACCGGAAGGACCCGCCATGCGCGCGCTGCCGCTGTCGTCGCTGGCCGACCAGCACCTCGCCACGGCGCGGGGCGCCTCCAGCGGGCGCAGCGCCCAGACCGTGTACGGCGGCCACGAGCACACCCTGCGCCAGGTGCTGCTCGCCCTGGCCCGCGGGCAGGGCCTCGACGAGCACGAGAGCCCCGGCGAGGCCACCCTCCACGTCCTGCGCGGTCGTGTCCGGCTCAGCACGGCCGACGACAGCGTCGAGGCCGACGCGGGCGAGCTCCTCGTCATCCCCGATGCCCGGCACGCCCTGCACGCGCTGGACGACGCGGTCGTGCTGTTGACGGTCGCCAAATCGCCGTGAGCCCGCGGCGTCGCCGTCGCCGGTCACCTCGGAGGGCTACGATGCGGTCCTTCAGCGACCGGTAGGAGAGGCGACGGATATGAGCGAATCGGTGGAGACCCGGGGCGATCAGCGTGACGAGCTGCTGGCCGTCGACACGAACCAGGACGGGGTCGCCGACGTGCTGGCGATCGACACCGACGGCAACGGCAAGGCCGACCTGTTCCAGCTCGACAGCGACGGTGACGGCGCCGTGAACGTCACGATGGTGGACCTCGACGAGGACGGCGTCATGGACGTCAAGGTCGACGGCGACGGCGGGCACCCCCTCGCCGGCTGACCGCCCGCCCCGGCTCGCCGCGCTGCCACGCGGGCGGCGAGCCCGGGCACCCACCGCGGGCCACGAGCCCGGGCCACAGGTCTAGCCCAGCGAGCGGTCCCCGGTGCGGGCGAGGGTGGCCAGCGGATCGCTCAGGAGCTCCTCGAAGCCGAGCTCGGCCGCGCCGATGAGGGTGGCGTCGTCGCCGAGGTCGCAGATGCGCAGGCGGATCCGTTCGCGGGCCACCGGCAGGACGTTCGTGGCGATGCGGCGCTGGACCGTGGCCGCCGCGGCCGGGTACAGGTCCCGCAGCATCCCACCGAAGATGACCATGGCCGGGTTGAACAGGTTGATGAGGTTCGCCACGCCGATGCCGAGCCAGTCGCCGACCCGGCGGACCGCGTCGCTCGCCCGCGGGTCGCCTCGCACGGCGTCGTCGACGACCGCCCTGATCGCGTCCCGGCCGAACTCGTCCGCCGGCCGGCCCGCGGTGTCCAGCAGCGCCCGCTCGCCGACCTCGGCCTCGAAGCACCCGCGTGAGCCGCAGCCGCAGGGCCGCCCGTCGTACGGGTTGATGACCATGTGCCCGACCTCGCAGCCGTAGCCGCCGTCCCCGTCCAGCAGCGTGCCGCCGACGATGATGCCGCCGCCGACCCCGACGTCGCCGTGCAGGTAGACCAGGTTCCGCAGGCCCCGGCCGGCGCCGCGGCGCTGCTCGGCCTGCGCCCCGAGGTGGGCCTCGTTGCCGACGATCACCGGCCGGCCGAGGCCGAGGCGGCGGCCGAGCTCGGCGCCGAAGGCCTGGTCGACCCAGCCCAGCTCCGGACCGAAGCGGACCATGCCGTCGCCCGGCCGGATCATGCCGCAGTACGAGGCGCCGAGGCCGACGCAGGTCGAGCCGGCCGGGGCCGAGCGGTGCAGCTGGCGGCCGAAGCGGGTCAGCGCCTCCACGACCCGGTCCAGGTCGGCGCCGGCCCGGGGGCGCACGGCCTCGTGCCGCTCGACGATCGTGCCGCCCAGGTCGACGCGGGCGGCGACCACCCGGTCGACGGCGACGTCGAAGGCCAGCACGTGGGCCCGGCCGGGCTCGGGCCGCACCACGAGCGACGGGCGGCCGCGCCGGCCGGTGTCCCCCGGGGCCTCTTCGCTGACCAGGCCGGCGGCGCTCAGCTCGGCGGTCGCGGCCAGGATCGTGCTGCGGTTCAGCCCCATCCGCTCGGCCAGCACCGCCCGCGAGACCGGGCCGTCCAGGTGCAGGTGGCGCAGCAGGGCGCCGAGGTTGTTCGACGGATCACGCAGCACCAAGCCGACCTCCCGCCGACGCACCTTACCGCCGTCGGGGTCGTCGCGCGCACCGCCGGGCCCGGCGGCCTGGTGCGTTCAGGCCAGGCCGAGGGCCGCGCGGGCCTGGGCGGCGTCGGCGGGGGCGAGGACCTGCCGGGCCGTGTCGGCGACCATCTCGCGCACCGGCGCCGGGGCGCCCGCGAGGCCGGCCAGCCAGCCGAGGCGGGCGGGGCGTTCGATCGCGGGCAGCAGCCACCGGATGCTGGTCCGGGTCACCGGGGCGGGCGTGGCGGCGAGGAACTGCTCGCGGCACGCGCTCAGCTCCTCGTCCGACCGGACCCGCCAGATCGCGGCCATGACGGTGGTCTCCTCCTCGTGCAGGTGGTGCAGGGTCGTGCCGACGTAGCGGGCGAGGTCGCGGTACCAGGCGAGTCCGGCGTCCGGGTCGCCGCCGGCGCGCAGCACGGCGAAGCGCTCCTCCAGGTCGTGCAGCAGGTCGTCGAGGTCGCGGTGGTCGTCCTCGGGCAGCGTGAGGGCGGCCTCGTGGCCGTCCAGCAGCCGGAAGATGTACTTGTCCTCGTGTTCGGTGTGGCTGTGCAGCAGCTCGGCCATCGCGTCCCAGCGGGTGCCGAGCTCGGCGACCTCGGCCGGGTCGCTCCAGTCGGTCGCGCCGGCGCGGGCGGTGAGGTCGAACAGGCCGGCGCGCAGCGCCTTGTGGATGCCGGTGAAAAGGTCGACACGGGGCGTGTGCGGTGCGTTCACGGGAGGTGGTCTCCGATCGTCGGTGCGGTCCCGGGCAACGTACGGCGGGCGTGCGGCGCGTCACCATCCCTGCTTCGCGGGGGTGGCGCCGGGTCGTGGGCCGACGACAATGGGGGGCATGCACCTCCGGTCAGCCGTCAGGCACCTCGCGGCGGGCGACCTCGACGCGGCGCGGCGCGGGCTGGACACCCTGCTGCGCGGCGCGGTCGGCTACGACATCGCGGCGATCTCGACGGTCGATCCGGCCACCATGCTGTGGACGAGCTGCTACGTGTCGGGCATCGACGAGGCGGGCTCCCGCGAGCGCGAGCGGCTCCTGTTCGACCTCGAGTTCTGCGGGGAGGACCTCAACGGCTACGCCGAACTGGCGACCCGCCGCGTTCCCGTGGCGACGCTGCGCGAGGCCACCGGGGGTGACCTGGCGCAGGCCGCCCGCTGGCGGCTGCTGCTGCACGGGCTCGGGGTCACCGACGAGCTGCGGGCGGTGCTGCGCTCCGCCGGGCAGTGCTGGGGGACGTTGACGCTGTACCGCACCGGCGACGCGCCCGCCTTCACGGCGCAGGACGTCGCGCTCGTCGCGGACGCGGGCACCGCGATGGCGGACGTGTTCCGGCTGACGCTGCTGCGCGCGGCGCTCGACGTGCCCGGCGGCCTCGAGCATCCGCCGGGGATGCTGCTGGTCCACCCCGACGGCGCCCTCGGCCCGGTGTCGGAGACGGCCGAGCGGTGGCTGTCGCTGCTGGACGACCGGGGTCGTGTCCCGTCCGTCGTGCAGTCCGTGGCGGCGGCCGTGCGGGCCGGCAACCCGATGGCGCGCGCCGCGGTGCCGAGCCGTGCCGGTCAGTACGTGGTGCTGCACGGCTCGCCCGTGTCCGGCACGACGGTCGAGGACCGGCTGGTCGCGGTGATCATCGAGAGCGCCCGCCCGGTCGTGCTGAGCGACGCCATCGTCGCGGCGCACGGCCTGACCCCGCGGGAGCGCGACGTCACCGGCCTGGCGGCGCTCGGCCGCAGCACCCGCCAGATCGCCAACGAGCTGGACATCTCCCCCTTCACGGTCGGCGACCACCTGAAGTCGGCGTTCTCGAAGGTCGGTGTGCGCAGCCGCAGCGAGCTGGTCGCGGCGCTCTACCACCAGCACTACAGGCCGAGATCCGAGCAGGGCGCGCAGCCCGGGCCGTACGGCTGGTACCTGGACCACAACGTCGCCGTCTGAGCGTGACCTCAGCGGCGGACCGGTGTCGTCCGGTCGGTCCGGGGCAGCTTCCGCGGGTTGCGGACCGCGTACAGGCCGCTGATCCGCCCGTCGTCGATGCGCACGGCGATCACGCAGTCCAGCCGGCCGTCGAGGTACAGCAGCAGCGCCGGGTGACCGTTCACGAACGCCGGTGTGAGCGCCGCCGTGCCGGGGACCTTGCGCATGCCGCCGAGCAGCAGCCGGCCCACCCGGTCGGCGCCGACGACCGGCCGCCGGACGGTCTGCACGTTGCCGCCGCCGTCGCCGAGGAGCACCACGTCCGGTGCCAGGACGTCGAGGAGCTGCTGCAGCCCGCCGGTGCGCACCGCCGCCTCGAACGCGGCGAGCGCCGCGCGGGTCTGCGCCGCCGACGCGGCTCCGCGCGGCCGGCGGGCGGCGACGTGCGCGCGGGCCCGGTGCGCGATCTGCCGGACCGCCGCCTGGGTCTTGCCGACCGCGGCGGCGATCTCGTCGTAGTCGACGGCGAACACGTCGCGCAGCACGAACACCGCCCGTTCGGTCGGCGTGAGCGTCTCCAGGACCAGCAGCATCGCCATCGACACGCTGTCGGCGAGTTCGACGTCCTCGGCCACGTCGGGCGTGGTGAGCAGCGGCTCCGGCAGCCACGAGCCGATGTAGGACTCGCGGCGGCGGCGCAGCGTCCGCAGCCGCATCAGCGCCTGCCGGGTCGTGACACGCACCAGGTACGCCCGCGGGTCGCGCACCTGGTCCAGCTCGACCTCCGACCAGCGCAGCCACGTCTCCTGCAGCACGTCCTCGGCGTCGGCGGCCGAGCCGAGCATCTCGTAGGCGACGGTGAACAGCAGGTCGCGGTGGGCGACGAACGCCTCCGTGGCGGTGTCCGGCTCCGTCATCGTGGCTCCTTTCCCGGCGTCGCCCATCCGATGCCGGCCGGCGGCGCCGTGTGACACCCGCCGAGCGTGGCGCCCGTCACGCCGCGCCCGCGTCACGGACCGTGGGGCGGCGGCATCTGGATGGGCGTCACGAACCGACGCCGGACAGGAGCTTCTCATGCACGTCGCACTGTGGATCGCCGCCGGGCTGCTCGCCGCGGTCCTGCTGGTCAGTACGTCGAAGATGGTGGTGCCGCGGGAGCGGATCGCGGCGATGGGCGGGCCCGCCGCGCAGTGGGTGCTGGACTTCAGCCCCGTCCGGCTCAGGGTCATCGGCGCCCTTGAGCTGCTGGCCGCGGCGGGGCTGATCCTGCCCGCCGCGCTGGACGTGGCGCCGGTCCTGGTGCCGGTCACGGCAACGTGCGTGGCGGCCCTGTTCGCCGGCGCGGCGACGATGCGGCTGCGCCGGGGCGAGCGGGCCACGATCGTGCCCGACCTGCTCTATCTGGCCCTGGCGATCTTCGTGGCGTGGGGGCGTTTCGGCCCCGGACAGTTCACCGGCTGACCGGGGCCTCGGGCGTGCGGCGCGGCAGGGCCGCGGTGTGGCCGTAGAAGTTGCGGATCTGCATGACGACCCGGTCGTAGTCGTCGAGGTTGATGGGTTTGGTGACGTACGCGTTGGCGTGGGCGGTGTAGCTGGCCGCCACGTCGTCCGCGGCCGCCGAGGTGGTGAACACGATCGTCGGGATCGACTTGAGGTCCTCGTCGGCCTTGATCGCCGTCAGTGTCTGCCGGCCGTCGACGCGGGGCATGTTCAGGTCCAGCATGATCAGATCCGGGCGGGGCGCGTCGGCGTACGGGGGCTGGCGCCGCAGGAACGCGAGGGCCTCACCGCCGTCGGCGACGTGGTGCAGCTGGCTGCCGATGCTGTGATCGGCGAAGGCGCTCTCCACCAGCGCCACGTCACCGAGGTCGTCCTCGACGACGAGCACCTGCAGCGGCGGCTGGTCACGGTTCACGAGCAGGCCGTCGTTCACCAGCCGACGGTACCGTCCCGGACGCGGTGGGCGGCACGCACGATCGGCCGGTCAAGTGTGCCGGTCCGGCAGGTCGTCATGGACCGTCGACGTGCCGTGCCGCACGCACCGGGGGCAGCCGTGGGGGCCGTCGGCGGTGCGCGCGCCGATCCACCCGTGCCGGCGCAGCACGCTCCACGCCAGGTCCCACCGGTGCAGCACGGCGCCGAGGCCGCGCAGCAGCAGGCCGCAGCCGTCGCAGCGAAGGCTGAAGTCGGTCCCGTCCGGCCCGTGCACCGCTGTCATGGCGGTCCTCCGTACACCTCGAACGGCGGCAGGTCAACTGCCCCAATGGTCACGCGGTGGCATGGCGACAATCCTTCGGAAATATGACAGCTCGACGACAACCGGCTCAGCCGACGAGGCTGTCGCCGAGCGGGGTGCGTCGATAGAGCACCGACCGGCCGGACCTGGCGCGTTCGACGAGCCTCGATCGGTGCAGGACGGCGAGGTGGTCGCCGACGGCGCCGGTGGCCATGCCGAGGGCGCGGGCGAGCTGGCTGGTGCTCGCCGGGTCGGCGAGGGTGACCAGCAGCAGCGCCCGGGAGCGGCCCAGCAGCGCCGACAGGTGCGCCGGCGCCGACGGCGGGCCGTGCTCCAGCAGCGTCGCGACGCCGCGGGCCGGGTACACGATCGCCTTGGGCCACGGCGCGTCGGCGTACACGGCCAGCTGCGGCCACACGAACACCGACGGCACCAGCAGCAGCCCCGCGCCGTCGAGGGCGGTCTCGCCGCGGGACCGCACGAGCACGTCGATGCCGCCGTCGCGCCACCGGACCTTCGGATGCAGGCCGGCGAGGGCGGCGGCCCAGCCGGCCCGGCCGAGCGCGGCGACGCGGTGCACCACGTCGCGCTCGCACAGCAGCCGCAGCCGTGGCCAGTCGTCGGCGAGCAGCGCCGTCCACGCGGCGGCGAGCAGTGCGGCGAGGCGGTCCAGGACGTCGGGTGCGGTGAGGACCGCGCGCGCGGCCGGCGGCACGGCACGCCGCCGCAGGTAGAAGTCGATCTCGGCGCGGGCCTCGGCGGGTGGGGCGGCGCGCAGCGCGGCGAGGTCGTCGTCGATGCTCTGGTCGAGCCCGCGCGGCGGCGGGGAGAAGAAGGTCGCCCCGGACCCGGGCCCGTGCAGGGCCAGGACGGCGTCCAGGGCCGGGTCGGCGCGCAGCGACGCGAACCGGGGCCGCAGCCGGTCCAGCCACGCCTGCGGCACGCCCTGCCGGTCCGGGCCGGCCAGGGCGCGGATCAGGTGGTGCAGCTCGAAGACCGGTGACAGCGCGAACCGGGTGCGCAGCAGGTCCTCAGCGCCGACCACGAACCGCAGCATGCCCCGACCTTACGCCACAGGACGAATCATTCGTGGCCGTCCAGCCGGGCCCGCAGGCTGCTGGCATGACCGTCGTCGACCGCCCGGCCACCTACCGCGAAGTGTTCGCGGAGCCGTCGTTCCGGGCCCTGTTCACCGCCCGTACGCTGGCGATCGGCGCCACCTCCCTGCAGATCTTCGCGCTGTCCGTGCTCGTGTACGCCGGCACCGGCTCGCCGCTGCTGAGCGCGCTGGCGTTCGGGGCGGGGTTCCTGCCGCAGGTCGTCGGCGGGATGCTGCTGGGCTCGCTGACCGACCGGCTGAGCCCGCGACCGCTGATCGTGGCCGGCTACACGGTGGAGGCCGGGCTCGCCGCCGCCCTGGGCTGGCTCGATCTGCCGGTGGCGGCGAGCCTCACCCTTGTCGCGGTCGTCGCCTGCGGTACCCCGGTGTTCGCCGGCGCCGCGGCCCGGGTGATCGCGGAACGGTTGACCGGCGACGCGTACGTGCTGGGCCGGTCCGTGTCGAACATGTCCTCGTCCACGGCGCAGCTGCTCGGCCTGGCCGGCGGCGGCGTCGCGGTCGCCACCCTCGGCGCCCGTACGGCGCTGCTGTGCGCGGCCGGCTGCCACGTGGCCGCCGCCGTCATCGTCCGGTTCGGCCTGCCCGCGGCCGGCGCGTCGGGGGCCGGCGCAAAGGACGGCGCCGGCCGGGGCGGCGCGGTGCGGGACAGCTGGACCGGCGCCGTCGCGCTGCTGTCGGACCGGACCATCCGGCGGCTGCTGCTGGCGCAGTGGTTGCCGTCGGCGCTCGCCGCGGGCGCCGAGGCGCTGCTCGTCGCGTACGGCGCCGGCCGGGGCTTCGCCGCCGGCAGCGGCGCGCTGCTGATGGCAGCTCCCGCGCTGGGCATGCTCGCCGGCAACTTCGGCGCCGGCCGGTGCATGCGCCCGTCGCTGCGGGAACGCTCCTCCCCCTGGTTCCTGCTGGTGCTCGGCACGCCACTGATCGCGCTGCTCGCCGGGCCACCGCTGCCGGTCGCCGTCGGGCTGCTCGTCGTGGCGGGCACCGGGTTCGCGTACGGGCTGGGCCTGCAACGGGCGTTCCTCGCCGCGGCCCCGGAAGACCGCCGCGGTCAGCTGTTCGCGCTGCTGTCCACCGGCCTGATGGCGCTGCAGGGCGTCGGCCCGCTCGTCCTCGGCGCCGTCGCCGAGGTGACCTCACCGGCGGTGGCCATCGCGGTCGCCGGCGCGGCCACGGTCCTGGTGGCGCCGTCCCTGCGCCGCCCGCGGCACGACAGCGTTTGAGCCGCCGGCGGCACGACGGCGTTTCCGCCGCCGGCGGCACGACGGTGTTTGAGCCGCCGCGGCCGGGACACAGGGGACGCCATGCACAAGGTGACCGTCGTGATCGCCACCCGCAACCGCTGGCCCGGCCTGCAGCGGACGCTGCGCCTGCTCACCGGGCACGGCGACGCGCCCCCGGTCGTGGTGGTCGACAACGGCTCCACCGACGGCATGCCGGACCTGCTCGCCGAACAGTTCCGCAGGTACTGGTCGTGCCGCTGCGGCGCAACGCCGGCGCGGTCGCCCGCAACCACGGGGTGGCGGCGGCCGGCACGCCCTACGTGGCGTTCGCCGACGACGACTCGTGGTGGGCGCCCGGCGCGCTCGACCGGGCGGCCGCGCACCTCGACGCGGCACCGCGCCTGGCGCTGCTCGCCGCCCGGACCCTCGTCGGACCGCGGGAGCGCCTGGACCCGATGGCGGCGTTCATGGCCACCGGCCCGCTCGGCGAGGCCGCCGACCTGCCGGGCCCGTCCGTGCTCGGGTTCCTCGCCTGCGCCGCGGTGGTGCGCCGCGCCGACTTCCTCGCCGTGGGCGGCTTCGACCCGGTCGTGTTCTTCATGGGTGAGGAGGCGCGGGTAGCGCTCGACCTGCGCGTCGCCGGCCGCGGGCTGGCGTACTGCGACGACGTCGTCGCCCACCACCACCCGGCGCCCGGCAACGGCCGGGCCGGCAAGCGGGCCCTCGCGGCGCGCAACGCCGCGCTGACCGCGTGGATGCGCCGCCCGCTGGCCGTCGCCGCGCAGCTGTCGGCGGCGCTGCTGGGCGCGGCCCGCACCGACCCCGCGGCCCGGCGCGCGGCGGCCGGGCTGGCGGCGCGACTGCCGGCCGCGCTGGCCCGCCGCCGCCCGGTGCCGGCGGACGTCGAGGACGAGCTGGCCGCCCTCGCCGCCGGCGAACGCGCCGCCGGCTACAGCACCGCCGGACGGACGGAGGAGCCGGCCAGATCATAGGCGGGATGGACCGCCGCCGCCGCGCTGGTCGACGTGGCGCAGGTCGTGGGCCGCGACGAGGAGGCGGCCGCGCTGCCGACCGCCCGCCTCGAGGCGCCGGTGACGCGGGACTGCGGTGCGTGGCCGCGCACCGGCAGCGGGCGGAGCTGCCCATCGACCTCGGCCGGGTCGAGGAGGCCGTGACGCTGCTGCGGCAACCCGGCCCGGGCCCTGATCCCGGTCAGAACGTGCCCTGGTACAGGGCACAGCCGCGGCACACGTCCGGCGGGTCGTCGCCGGCCAGGCGGCGGCGGAACTCCTGGTAGTGGGCGCCGGACCAGATCTCGGGGAACGACTGCTCGTCGAGGCGGCCGAGGGCCACCCGGTCGTCACCCATCACCATGCAGCACGGCTGGACGACGCCGTCGCTGGTCACGTACGCGGCGTCCCACGGCCACGTGCAGCCGCCGGGGTGCGGGCCGGTGCTGGGCAGCCGCAGCATGACGCCGTGGTCCTTGGCGGCGCGGCGGGCGGCGGCGAACGCGGCGTCGGCGGCCGCCCGGTCCTCACCCGTCCACAGCGCCTCGGCGGCGGCGTAGTCACGGATCTCGCGGTAGGCGCCGGACGGGTCGGTGTCGCCGAAGGTGTGCGAGAGGTTCTGCACCCGCAGCTCCGCCACGCCGATGCGGCCCAGCAGCGCCACCAGGTCGGGCAGCTGGGCGACGTTGCGGCGCATCGCGACGAACACCACCCGGATCCACGGGGTGTCGCTGCCGGCGGCCCGTTTCGCCGCGACCAGGCCGGCGAGGTTGCCCACCACGGTGTCGAAGGACGCGCCGTCGCGGATCGCCTCGAACGCGCCGGCGTCGGCGCCGTCGAGGGACACGTGCAGCCAGTCCACGCCGGAGTCGACGAGCTCCGCGGCGCGGCGGGCGTTGAGCAGCGTCGCGTTGGAGTTGAAGCCGACCCGCGCACCGCCGCCCTTGGCGAGCCGGATCATCGCCAGCAGGTCCGGGGCCAGCAGCGGCTCACCCAGCCCCTGCAGCGTGAGCTGCCGCAGGTCGGGCAGGTCGCCGATCAGGCGCTCGAACATCACCATCGGCATCGCCCCGGTGATCTTGTTGACCGGTGGCCGGTACCGCACCAGGCACATCGCGCAGCGCAGGTTGCACGCCGAGGTGACCTCGACCTGCAGCGCGTCGGGCAGGGGTGGGCACAGGTCGAGCACGCGCGCGGGGTGTGCGACTGCCGTCACCGCGACCTCCGTGTCCTCGTGGGCGTCCTGCGCACCGGCTACCCGCGCCGAGGACCCGAAAACACCCGGCGGCGGCTACCCGCCGGGCTGCCGGCGCGCCTCCGCGGCCCGCTTCTGCCGCTCCCGCATCTGCTTGTACTGGTCGCGGGCCTGCGGGCTCCAGCCCTGGATCGCCCCTTCGACGGTCGCGGGGCCGAAGATCTGGAAGAAGAACTCGCCGACGCGGTCCTTCTTCGGCTTCGGTTGCCCGGCACGGGAACGCTTGAACATGGCCGCCACTTCCTTGGTGTACCAACTATTGGGGTACCATCAGTGTGACACGCCGGCGAGACGCGAGGAATACTGAACGACGTGACCCGCACCGCAGACCTCACGGCGGAAGGCCGCGACCCCCTCGCCCTGGATCAGCAGGTGTGCTTCGCCCTGGCCGTCGCCTCGCGCAACGTCATCGCGCTCTACCGCCCGCTGCTGGAGCCGATGGGCCTCACCCACCCGCAGTACCTGGTGATGCTCGCCCTGTGGCAGCACTCACCGCTGTCGGTCAAGGACCTCAGCCGGCTGCTGCAGCTCGACCCGGGCACCTTGTCACCGCTGCTCAAGCGCCTGGAGGCGGCGGGTCTGGTGCGCCGGCAGCGGGCGCCGCAGGACGAGCGGACCCTCGCCGTCACCCTGACCGAGACCGGTCAGGCGCTGCGCGCCGAGGCGGAGAAGATCCCGGCGGCCGTCGTCGACCGGCTCGGCATGCCCCTCGACGAGCTGCTGCGGCTGCACGCCGCCCTCACCCGCGTCATCGAGGTCACCCGCGAGCTGTGACCGGCTCCCCGTCGATCAGCGCGAGCCATGCCGGCACCCAGTGCCGGCCGTACCGCTGCCGCAGCTCGGGCCGGCGCCAGTCCCCGCCGGTCACCACCCCGCGGCACCCCGGCGCACCGCACCGGCACTCCAGCGGGAAGGTGGCGTCGGCGGTGCTGGTCGCACAGTCGTTCGTCAGCTCCTCCGCTGCCGCGATGTCCCGCCGGGCCGCCAGGGTGTACGCGTCGATCCACCACAGGTTCGGATCGCAGCCGTCCCGGCGGCGATCGGCGCGACGGCGAACAACCCTTCCCCGGCGATCGCCGAGGCGTGTACCGCCACATCGTCGTGCAGCCAACAGTCCGGTGCCGGAGCGTCCACCATGCGCCAATCCTGCCCGTTCGCCGCCCGCGGGCGTTGCGGCGCAGGCCCCGACGACCCACGATGAGCGGCATGCAACCCGTCGCGCAGGTCATGCACGAAGCGCTCCAGGCCGACGCGGACCGCCGGTGGGAGCTCGTCACCCAGCTCCACGTCAGCGGCGGCCAGGAGGCGCTCGACCTCGCCGACCGGCTCCGGCACGACCCCGAGCCGTCCCACCGCGAGCTGGCCGCCGACGTGCTCGGCCAGCTCGGCGCCGGACCCGGCAGGGCGGCGACCGACGGCCCGTTCCACTCCGCCGCCCTGACCATCCTGCTGGCGATGATCGAGCACGAGGAGCATCCGGACGTGCTCAACTCGATCGCCGTCGGCCTAGGCCACATCGGCGACGAACGCAGCGTCGAGCCCCTCGTGCGGCTGCGCGCGCACCCCGACGTCGACGTGCGCCGCGGCGTCGTGTTCGGCCTGCTGGGCCGCCCGCAGCGGCCGGCGCTGGACGCGCTGATCAGCCTGTCCGCCGATCCGGACGACGACGTGCGCGACTGGGCGACGTTCGGCCTGGCCCGCCAGACCGACGCGGACTTCCCGGAGCTGCGCGCGGCGCTGGCCGCCCGCCTCGGCGACGACGACCCCGACACCCTCACCGAGGCGATCCACGGCCTGGCCGTCCGCGGCGACCAGCGAGCCCTGCCGCAGCTGCTGCGGCACCTGACCGCCCCGGAGCCCGAGGGCGACCGGACGGTCCTCGTCGAGGCCCTGTACGCGCTGGCCGCCGCGACCGGCGACCCGAGGCTGCTGCCGCACCTGGCGGCCGAGCGCGACACGTACACCCGCGACACACCGGACGCGGAGCCGCCCGCGGAGCTGGCCCGCGCCCTCGCCCGCTACGGCACCGGGCCGCACTGACCGCCCGGTTCAGTACCGGAAGCTCGACACGAGCGCCGACAGCTCCGAGGACATGCGGGCCAGCTCGTTGGTGGCCTGCTGCGACTCGGTGACGCCCTGGCTGGTGATGCGGGATGCCTCGGCGACGCCGGTGATGTTCGCGGCGATCTCCCCGACGCCGGAGGCGGCCTCGGACACGCTGCGGGTCATCTCGCCGGTGGTCGCGGTCTGCTGCTCGACCGCCGAGGCGATCGTCGTCTGGAAGTCGCTGATCCGGCTGATCACCTGCGAGATCTGCTCGATGGCGTGGACCGCGCCGGCGGTGTCGCCCTGGATCGCCTCGACCCGCCGGGCGATGTCCTCGGTCGCCCGGGCGGTCTCCTGGGCCAGGTCCTTGACCTCGGAGGCGACCACCGCGAAGCCCTTGCCGGCGTCCCCGGCCCGGGCCGCCTCGATGGTGGCGTTGAGCGCCAGCAGGTTCGTCTGCTCCGCGATCGAGGTGATGACCTTCACGACGTTGCCGATCTCGGCGGAGGACTCGCCGAGCTTGCCCATCGTCGAGGAGGTCGCGACCGTGACGGCCACCGCCTCGCTGGCGACCCGGGCGGCCTCGGCGGCGTTCTGGGAGATCTCGCGGATGGAGGCACCCATCTGCTCGCTGCCGGCGGAGACGGTGTCCACGCTGCGCGACACCTCCTCCGCCGCGGCGGAGACGGCCTGCGCCTGCGCGGACGCCTCCTCGGCCGACGAGGAGATCTGGGTGGTGACGCCGGTCAGCTCCTCCGCCGCGCCCGCGAGGGACGTGGCGGAGCCGTCGATGGTGACGATCGTCTGCCGCAGGCGGACCATCGCACTGTCCAGCGCCCGCCCCATCCGGCCCGGCTCGTCCGCCGACGCCAGCCCCGCCGTGCCGGTCAGGTCGCCGCGCTCCAGGCCCTCGCACACCGCCTGCACGCGGGCGAGCGGCCGCACGATGCCCCGGGCGACGAACAGCCCGACGCCGAGGGCGAGCAGGATCCCGACGACCAGCACGGCGACGGAGCGGGTACGGCTGGTCTCGTAGCCGTTGCGGGCGGCGGCCGCGGACTTCGCGGCGTCGGCGGTCTCGGCCGCGGCGAGCTTGTCGATGTCCTGGTAGAGCGCCGTGATCACCGGCGCCAGCTCGGTGTCGCGAACCCGCTGCCATCCCGCCATGTCGTTGGCCGCGCCCGCGGGCAGCTGCTTCGCCCTGGCGATCTGGACCCAGCTCTGCCAGGTCGCCTGCAGGTGGTCGATCACCTGCGGGTCCCCGGCCGGGAAGCTGCCCCGGTAGGTGGTCATCGCCGCGTCGAAGGCGCCCAGGTCCTGCTCGAACGCGTCGGCGAACTTCGCGACCGTCGACGCGTCCTGCGAGATCGCCTGGTTCGCCAGGTCGACCCGCGCCTGCAGGGCCGCGGCCTTGATCTGCCCGACGGCGCTGACGCTGGCCACGTTACTGGCGTACAGGCGCTGCGCCCGCGCGCTCGCGTCGGACAGCGCCACCAGCCCGATGACCCCGACGACGAGCGCCACCAGCGCGGCGACCGCGATGCCGGTGAGGATCTTCGTCTGGACCCCACGGTCGGCGAACCAGTTGCTCCGGCCGGCGCCCGGCACTGAATGTGACTGCGTGCTCACACATGTACGGTAAGGAGTCGCCTCGTTTGCACGGGCGCAAATTCATCATGATCGGCGCGTCTGCAGGCTCCGGTCGCCCGGGTGCGGCTGCTGCGCGGCCCACAGCGCGAGCAGGCGCAGGTTGTCATGCGACGGGCTGCCGGGGTCCGCGGTGTAGATGAACAGGGTCTGGTCCTCGTCGCCCGGCAGGGTCAGCGCCTCGTACCGGATGGTGATCGGACCGACCGCGGGGTGCGCCATGTGCTTCGTGCCGTGGGTGCGTTCATGCACCTGGTGACCGTTCCACCAGGTCCGGAACTGCGGGCTCTGCACGGCCAGCTCGTCGACGAGCTCGGTCAGCCGCGGATCGTCGGGGTGGCGGCCGGCGTACCGACGCAGCGTCCCCACGACCTCGGCGGCGACGGTCGGCCAGTCGCGGAACGCGGCCCTGGCCGCCGGGTCGAGGAAGATCCAGCGGGTGTAGTTGCGGTGCCGGGGCGGCAGCTGCGTCCAGTCGGTGAGCAGGGCCCGCGCCAGGGTGTTGGACGCCAGGACGTCGGTGCGGCGGCCGATGATGAGCGCCGGGTGGTCGACCATGGAGGCGATCATCTGCTGCATCGCCGGGCGGACCCGCTGCGCCGGCGGCTCCCCCGCGCGGTGCCGGGCCGGCCGGGCCAGGTCGCTGAGGTGGGCCCGGGCGGCCGCGTCGAGCCCGAACACGCGGGCGAGGGCGTCGAGGACCGCTTCCGACGGGCTGGCGTGCCGGCCCTGCTCGAGGCGCGTGTAGTAGTCGACGCTCACCCCGGCGAGCCGGGCGACCTCCTCGCGGCGCAGCCCCCGCACCCGCCGGCCGGCGCCCGTGCCGTCGGCGACGCCCACGGCGGACGGGCTCGTGGCCGCCCGGCACGCCCGCAGGAAGTCTCCCAGATCTGTACGCCCGGCCATGCCCTCCATGCTCCCGCCCCGGTGGCCCGCCGCCCACCGGTTGGGTGGGCATGCCGTTCCCAGGCAGGGCTGGGCCGGTCCGGCCGTGTCCGGGGGCGGGTGTCCGCTTGCAGCATGGGTGGCGTCCCACCGGGGACCGTCAAGTCCCAGCTGCACCTTGAAGGAGCACCTCATGCCGTACCCCACCACCGGACCCGCCACCTGGATCGTCACCGGCGCCTCGCACGGGCTCGGGCTCGAGCTGGTCGGGCAGCTGCTGCGGCGCGGCGACCGGGTCGCGGCGACCACCCGCTCGACCGACCGGCTGCACGCCGCGCTCGGCGCCGCCGCCGGCACCGACCGGCTGCTGGCGCTGCCCGTCCAGCTCGCCGACGAGCGGGACGTCGCCGCCGCCGTCACCGCCGCCACCGACCGGTTCGGCGCGATCGACGTCGTGGTCAACAACGCCGGCTACGGCCTGCTCGCCGCCGTCGAGGAGGTCACCGACGCCGAGGCCCGCGCCATGTTCGACGTCCAGGTCTTCGGCGCGTGGAACGTCCTGCGCGCCGTGCTGCCCGGCATGCGCGAACGGCGCAGCGGCCACATCATCACCGTCTCCTCGATCCTCGGGCTGACCGCGTTCCCGGGCTGGGGCGCGTACTGCGCGGCGAAGTACGCCGTGGAGGGCCTGACCGCCGCCCTCGCCGCGGAGGTCGCCGACCTCGGCATCCGGGTCAACCTGATCGAGCCGGGCTACCTGCGCACCGACTTCCTGCACACCGACAACCTGCGCCTGCCGTCGCGGGTCGCCGACGGCTACGACGGCATCCGGACGATGACCGACGCCCACCTCGCCATGCCCGGCACCCAGCTCGGCGACCCCGCGCGGGCCGCCGCGGCGATCATCGCCGTCGCGCGGGAGGGGACGGCACCGCTGCACCAGGTGCTCGGCTCCGACGCCCACGACCTGGCCACCGCCCAGGTCCGGGCGCTCACCGCCGACCTGTCGGCCGGCCACGCCCTGGCGCTCACCACCGACATCACCGGCGCTGTCAGCACCGCCTGATGGAGGCCAGCAGAGCGTCGATCTCCCGCTCGTAGGCAGGGTCCTCCGTGTCGGCCAGGGCGTGGACGAGCTGGCCGTGGTCGGCCTCGACGAGCGCCTCCCGCAGGTGCCGCGGCGGGGTGCCGGGCTCCTTCGGGAACACGTGCACCCAATCCGTCGGCAGGCCGAGCAGCCGCCCGCCGGTCCGGGTCACCGCTTCCGCCGGGAACGCGGTGTGCACCAGCGACGGTGCGCTGCCCCGGTACACGCTCGCCGACACGGAGGGCCCGCCCAGCGGGGTCATCCGGTACAGACGCAGCACGACGAACGACAGTCCGGCCTCCTGGAACGCCACCCACCCGGCCGGCGCGTCCAATGCGAGGACCGGCGTGCCGTCGAGCCCGGTCAGGGTCCTGGTCCCCGCCGCCGCGCCGGACCCGCGGCCGCCCGGGGCGACGGTGGCCAGGATCCCCGCGGCGAGCGCGGCGAGCCCGTCGGGGTCGTCGACGGCGTTCGGCGACGCGAACAGCTGCACCCGGACGACGCTCGTGTCGCCGGTCCGCACGAACGCGTCGGCCACCGGGACGGCCCGGCGGCCGGTGTCCAGCGGCCGGTACCCGTAGGCGACCGCGTCGCCCGCCACGGGAAGGCCGGTGAGCTGCTGCCCGGCGGGCAGCGGCCAGGACGCCACGACCGCGCCGACGTGTGCGGCGAGGTCCCCGGGCACCGTGCGGAACAGCTCGGTCGCGAGCAGCACCAGCCGCTCCCCGTCCAGGTCGTACACCACGCGGGTCTCCGACCGGTCGGACGTCGCCACCCCCATCAGCGACTGCTGCCGCGCCTCGACCCGCGCCCCTTCCGGCGGCGCGACGGTGACCCGCCCGTCGAGCAGCGACAGCGCCGGCCCCGCCACGAAGTTCCGCCCAGCCCACCCGAGTGCACCCACGCCCACAGAAGGTAGTACGCCCACGCTCACGCCGCGAACCGCTCGTCCAGGATCCCCACGCTCAGCCGGGGCCAGGCGGCGCGGGCCAGCTCAACCGCCGCCACCGGCCGTGCCGCACCGACCGCCGCGTCGGCGCGGAACCGCACGGTCGTCCCCGTCGCGCCGTCGGCGGGGACGGGGACCAGGTCGGTGACGGGCACGCCGTGCTCGTAGCGTCGGGTCCACGCGAACGTCGCCGGCTGCCGGCGGACCTCGGCGAGATGCCCGGCGTCCACGCTGCCCGCCCATCGTGCGTCGTGTTGCGCCACGGCGTTCCTGGGTCGCCCACCCCCGGATTGTCCCAGCGGCGGCCGGATCGTGCGCCGCCGCTCCGCGAACGACCGCTCGGCGAAGCTCTGCCCGCCCCGCTCGGCCGTCGTCAGGACCTGCCTGCCGACGTGGCGCGGTGGCTGCCGGAGATGTTGCGTGAACCGGTGCGCGCGCAGGCGCGGGTCGAAGTTCTGACCCTCGATGTGCCATTCGTCGCCCGGCTGGCCGTCCGGTGCAGGCAGCCGGCCGTCACGGACCACGGTGAGCCAGCACGAGCCGGCCGGGGTCGAACTCGGCGGCGTCCGCGCTGTCCCGGTCAGCCCGCCGCCGCGACGGCGTCCCGGATGGCTTGCGCGTCGCGGTCCAGCAGCGACCGTTCGCGTTCCGGCGGGGTGGCCTTGATGGTCCAGCCGTCTCCCGTGTACCGGGGGATGACGTGCAGGTGGAAGTGGAAGACGGTCTGGAAGGCGGCTGCGCCGTCACAGAGCAGGACGTTGATCCCCTCGCAGCGCATGGTCGAGCGGCGCAGGGCTCGTGCCATGGTGTGCCCGACAGATTGGTCGGGGGTTCTCGGTGGCGACGCCTGGGGAACGGTGCGGTCCTTCCACCGGGCGGTAGCGACCGCGCACACCGCGAGCGCGGCCATGACCAGCACCGCATGACGGGCAATCGCGGTGTACAGCCGGGCCTGGCACTGGTCCAGGCCGAAGCCGTCCACGCTGAACTCGAAATCTTCCACCGGCCAGCGCAACCCGGCCGCGCGGATGACCGCCGCCACAGCGACCGATTCGGGCCGGAACCGATCTCAGCCGCGCAGTCGCCGGACTGCCCGCTCGTAGCGGTCGATCCGGTCGACCACGTCCGGCGTACGGGCCAGGCGCTGGTTGTTGGCGAGGTTGTCCGCGAGGTCGGCGAGCTTCACCTGGCGAGCCAGCGGGTTACCGGCCACCTGTTCGATGTACTCCTCGTAGGTGTTCTCCGGTCGGTGAGTGATCGCCTCGACCGCCGCGACGACCACGTCAGGAAGCCCGGCGGCCCGCAGGTCGGCGGTGGTTACCGGGGTTTCTTCCAGGACGTCGTGAAGCACCGCGACCATCTGCGCACGAAAAGGGCGAACCGCGAGCATGACCCGCAATGGGTGCTGGATGTACGGCTCCCGCTCGGGGCTCGGATAGCGCTGCCCGTGGTGGGCACGGCAGGCCAGGGCGATTGCCTCCTCCAGCAGTGCGGCGTCGTCGCTCATTGGCCCATAGTGCCAGACGCCGACCGGTGCCGGCCGCTACCAGTCAGTGGCCGATCCGCCCCGCGGGCGTTTTGGCCGGTCCGCGCCGGAGAGTTCAGACCGCCAATGGCGGCTGCCGTACCAGGGCAGCGGGCTGGTTGAACCGGGCCAGGGTCCACCGCGGCGGCGGCCAGGTGGTCGGTGGTTCGCCGGTGCGCCATTCGGTCACCGAGGCGGGTCCGACGGCGAGGTCGAACGAGCGGTACAGCGGCAGCAGCCCCAGCGCGTGGAACGACACCTCCACCGTCTCGGAGTGCCCGACGATGACGACGGTCGAGCCTTCGTGGCGTTCGGCGATGTCGAGGATCGCCCGGCTGCCGCGGGTGACCAGCTCGGCCCAGGTCTCGTTGTCGCGCTGGAACGGGCGGTACACCCCGCCGCCGGTGATCGCGTGCTCCCGCAGCTGCGCGTGGGTGAGCCCGTCGGCGTAGGCGGGCACGTGCCACGTACACAAGCGGCAGTCCTCCTCGGCGGGGACTTCCAGGGCGGCGGCGATGGTGGTCGCGGTCTGCGTGGCACGCGGCAGCGTGGAGGAATAGACGGCCACGGGGCGGACGCCGCGCAGCTCGTCGGCCAGCTGCCGGGCGACGGCGCGGGCCTGGTCGTGCCCGCGGTCGGTCAGGCCCCGGCAGGCCCGCGGCCCGCCGATGAAGCCCTCGACGGTGTGCACGGACTCGCCGTGGCGGATGAAGAGCAGTCGGGTCTGCACCGCCCGATCCTCTCTCAGGATCCCGAACGGTTCCGGTGGGCCTGGCCACCAGCACCGTTCGGGATCATCCGAAAGGCGGCTCAGCAGCCGAGGCGGCGCGTCGCCAGTGCGATGTCGTCCAGCCACACGTCGAAGTGGGCCGGGGTCGGGCCCGGCTGGTACAGCTGCCAACCGAGCTTCACCGTGTCGGCCTTCGGCAGGACGAAGTCGACCGGGTTGCCGCCGTGCCGGGTGGTGGTGGCGCTGAGGTCCGGCCTGGCGACGCCGTCGATCCACAGCGCCACGCGGTTGTCGGCCGGGTCCCACTGCCACTCGAAGCACTGCCACCGGTCGGCGGTGGTCGGCGCGCTCTCCCGCCAGTCGGTCCAGTCGCCGGTCGGGCCGCCGTCGGCGCCGACGCCCCAGAACGAGCCCTGCAACGGCGGCGCCCACTGGCCGCCGACCGGGCGGACCACCTCGCTGCTGCCGCTGCCGGTGATCTCGACCAGCGTGAAGTGGGCCCAGTCCGGCGCGGTCGGGAACGCGTCGACCTTCAGCCGGACCCGGCCGTAGAAGGCGTTGCCCGGCGCGGCGAAGTCGTCGACGCGCAGGAACGCCCGACCGTTGCCCTCGGTGTGCACGTTGAGCACCCGGTTGTGCCGCTGCTGCTGGACGCGCAGCAGGCCGTGCCTGGTGTCCACGCCCCAGTCCAGCGTGGCCGGCCCGCCGGGCGGCAGCCGCTCGAAGTCCTCGCAGAACAGCAGGGTCCGGTCGGCACACCCTCTGGGCTGCTGTCCGTTGCTGGCACTGGCGGCGCCGCCGGCTGCCAGGACGGCGACGGCCGTCAGCGCGGTGGCGGCGAATCTCATGGTGGTCGACATGACGGCAGAGCATGACAGATATCGATTGATGCCGCTGTACGGTGTGGAACTTCCACGCCCGGGCGACCGTTCGCCGCCCTCGGCGCCCGCGGAGGTCAGTCCGGCAGGAGCGGCCGCATGAAGGTCCGGTCGTACCGGAGCACGCAGCCGGACTCGTCGCGGATCTTGTCGGCGGCCACGAACTCCGGATCACTGCCGAACCTGGATCGGTACCGCTCGTAGGCGGCCAGGCTCTCGAAGCTGAACAGGGCCTCGGCCCGGTCGCTGGCGCCCTCGGCCGGCAGGAAGTAGCCGTGGTGGACGCCCCCGTGCTTCGCCACGAGCCGCATCCACTCCCGGGCGAACCGTTCGAACGCCCCGATCTGACCGGGATCGATGGTGTAGTGCACGACGCAGGTGATCACGACGCCAGCGTACGGAACCGTGGCGCGTCCTCCACCAGGTTTCCGGCCGGGACGATCAGCTCGCGGCGAGGAGGCGCGGCAGGACGGCGGCGGTGGTGCTCGCCAGGTCGCGATCCAGCGCCCGCTCCCGGGGGACGAACACCATCGCGCGGCCCTCGCCGAGCGTCACGTCGTCCTGCCCGGCGTCGGTGGTGCCGCGGAAGACGTGCACCGTCACGGTGTGCGGGAAGCCCGCCTCGTACGGGCGCGGGCCGCTCCACACCGGACGCAGCTCGTCCACGGTCAGGCCCGTCTCCTCCAGCAGCTCCCGGTGCGCGGCCTGTTCGGGCGTCTCGCCCGGCTCGATGTGGCCGCCGGGCAGACTCCACTGGTTCGGCGAGACCGGCGCCTCGGCGTCGCGATGCTGCATGAGTACCGCGCCGGACGGGTCGACAAGGAGCACGAGCGCGACCTCATAGGTAGCCATGGCAAGATCGTGCCAGGTCGTCCACGGGCCGGTTCGCGGTGCCGGCCCGCCCACCGGCCACGGCCGTCCTGCCAGACCCGCAGATCGTCGCCGACGACCTCGACCTCCGGCCCCGGGTCATGCTCGGCGCCGGCGGTGGGGCGGGTCTGGCAGCACACGTCGTCGGCCGATCATCCCAGCGCCCTGCCGGACTACCACCGGCGCGGGCTGCGCGCGTTCAGGACGGAAGAACGCGACCGCGCCTGACGTCAGCCGCCGGCGCTTACCGCCCGCGGTCGGCGATGACCGTCCCGCCGAGGCCGGACCGGGAGGTTGGTTGGCCGACGAGCTCGACGAGCACGTCGTCGCGGCAGTCGTCGCCGAAGACGGCGGTGACGGCGTCCGTGAACGCGGCCACGAGACGGGCGACGACGCCCGCCGCGTCCGGGCGGGCGAACACCTCCTCGCGCATGCCGAAGGTGACCGACGGCGCGGCCGTGCTCAGCGCCGCTCCCCCGCGGGCCCACCGGCCGGCGGGGATGCCGATCAGCCTGACGTCCACCGAGGGTCGGGCCCATTCGCCGTACACGGACACCACGGCGTCGGTCAGTGCGCCGATGACGGCGGGTTCGTGCCCGGCGAGCTCCGACTCGAGCGCGTAGAGCGTCACGTGCGGCATCGGCGGCTCCTCGAGGTCAGACAGCAGCGTACCGAAGGGCGCCGTCGCGCGGTGGGCTCAGTGCCGCAGCAGGCCTCCGACCGGGACCGGGGCGACGTGGCCGGTCGGGGGCAGGGTCCGCGCCAGTGCCAGCCCGACGTCGACCAGCGACGAGCGGGGCAGGCGGGCCACGTCCGGGACCGGTGTCCAGACCGACTCGGCGATGTCGCCACCGGGCTCGGGGCGCGGCGTGCCACCGGTGATGCGCACCAGGTAGAAGATGCCGACGTTCTGGTGCTCGACGCCGAGCCGTGCCTCGGCGGCGGGAATCACCCGCGAGTCCACACCGAGCAGCCGTTCGACGAGCGCGTCGCAGCCGGTCTCCTCCGCGACCTCGCGGATGACCGCGTCGAACGGATCCTCGGCGGGCTCCACCTTGCCGCCGGGAAGGGTCCAGGTGGTGTCGCCGGCCGGCGACACGTGGCGGGCCAGCAACACCCGCCCGTCCTCGACGCACACGGCGTAGGCGGCCAGCCGGAGGCTCATCCGAACCGCCGGTCGGACCATGGCCGGCCGGCGGCACGAACGCCGGTGCGGTCGATGCGCGTATCGGCGAAGGTCGAACGTTCGGGTGAGATCCGGTACACAACCGCCACGATAGTCTCTGGGCCGTGACGCGGGACGCGCTTCGATCTTCGGCGAGCCCCGGGGCCGGTGTGGACCGGACCGTCCGGCGTTGCGTCGTGGCGACCGTCGCGGTGGCGGTGTCCGGCACCGCCTGGTGCGTCGCCTATCTCACCGTCGGCGCCGGCACGGAGGCGCTCGCGTACACGTTCGCGCCCGTTGGCGGGGTGTTCGCGGCCGTGGCCGTGCACCGGCTCGCCCGGCGCGGCGACCTCGCCCCGGTGGCCCGCCGCTTCTGGCGCGCCGCGCTGCTCGCCGTCACCGTCATCACCGTCGGGTACGCGTGGCTGGCGCTGGACATGCTCACCCACGCCGCGCAGGCGCGCACGCGGACCATGCCGGTGCCGGCCGCGGCCTGCGTGGCGATCGGGTTCTGCGTCGCCATCTGGGCCGTCGCGCGGGTGCCGGTCGCGGCGACCGGCCGGGCGGAGCGGTGGCGGATGCTGCTGGACCGCACGATCGCGTTCCTCGGCTGTACGGCCGTGCTGTGGTACGTCGGCCTCGCCCCCATGCTGTCGGCCCGTGAACCGTGGAGCCGGCAGGCGATGGTGCTGGTCGGGCTGGCGTTCCTGGTCACCGTCGGCGCCGCGACGAAGGTCTCGTACGTGATGGGCGGGCCGGTCGACCGCACCGCGATCCGGCTCGTCGCGGCCGCCGGTGGGGTCCCCGCCGGTATCGTCGCGGTGCTCGCCGTGCAGTACGGGTACGCCGGTGGGGTGCCCGCGCAGGCGATCGTGATGCCGTTCGCGCCGGCGCTCGTCGCGTTCGGGGTCGCCGCCCAGCGCCGCGCCGACCTCGGGCCGCGCCGCGACCAGGGACGCAGCGGCGTGCTGCTGCCGTACCTGGCGGTGGTGGCCGTGGACCTGCCGCTGCTGGCGTTGGCGTGCGGGGCGCCGCTGCACTGGCCGAGCCGGGTCGTCGTCATCGCCGCCGTGCTCGTCACCGGGCTGGTCACGGTGCGGCAGTTCCTCGCGTTCCGGGAGAACACGCTGCTGCTGCGCAACACCCGGCTGCAGGAGGAGCGGCTGCAGTACCAGGTCAGCCACGACGGGCTCACCGGCCTGGCGAACCGGGCGCTGTTCCGCGGACGGCTCACCACCGCCCTGGCCAGGACCGGCCGCGCGGCGGTGCTGCTCGTCGACCTCGACGACTTCAAGACCGTCAACGACCTGCTCGGCCACGGCGTCGGCGACCAGCTGCTCGTGTCGGTCGCGCAGCTGCTGGCCGCCGAGGTGGGCGACGACGGGCTGCCGGTGCGCGTCGGCGGCGACGAGTTCGCGGTGCTGCTCACCGCCCCCGACGCCGACCCGGAGGAGCTGGCCGGCCGGCTCCTCGCCGCGCTCAACCAGCCCATCAGCGAGCACCGGCTGCTGGTGCAGGCGAGCATCGGCATCGCCGACGCCCAGCCCGGCGCGACCGTCGACGCGGTGCTGCGCGACGCCGACGTCGCCATGTACACGGCGAAACAGCGCGGCAAGGCGAGCTTCGTGCGCTACACCGAGGGCATGGGCGAGCCGGTGCTGGCGCACATGCAGCTCGGCGGGGAGCTGCGGCGCGCCCTCGACGACGGTGAGCTGCGCGTGGTGTACCAGCCGATCCTGCGCCTCGCCGACCACCGGGTCATCGGCGTCGAGGCCCTGGTGCGCTGGCACCACCCGACCCGGGGCGTGATCAGCCCGGCCGAGTTCATCCCGGCCGCCGAACGCACCGGCCTGATCGTGCCGCTGGGCCGGTACGTGCTGCGCGAGACCTGCCACCAGGCGGCCGCGTGGCTGGCGGAGTACGGGCCGGACGCCCTGGAGGAGGCGGGCCTCAACGTGTCCGCCCGGCAGCTGCACGACCCGGACTTCGTCGCCGACGTGACCGCCGCCCTCACCGACAGCGGCCTGCCCTGCCGGCGGCTGGTCCTCGAGGTGACCGAGTCCGCGGTCCTGCGCGGGCAGCAGGTGTCGCGCACCCTGTACGAGCTGGACCGCATGGGCATCCGCCTGGCGCTGGACGACTTCGGCACGGGCGAGTCGTCGCTGAGCCTGCTGCGCGCGTTCCCCGCCGCGATCGTCAAGCTGGACAAGTCGTTCGTGGACGGCATCGAGATCGACGACGGCCGGCCCGCGGCCGCGGACGCCCGGCAGGCGGTGGCCCGCGCCGTGGTCCAGCTGGCGCACGCGCTCGGCCTGGACACCGTCGCCGAGGGCGTGGAGAGCGCCGAACAGGCGGCGGTGCTGCGCGACCTCGGCTACACCGTCGGGCAGGGGTACCACCTGGCCCGGCCGATGACCGCCGGGGAGTTCGGCGTGCTGCTCGACCGGCAGCGCTCGGCGCCGGGCCTCACACGTGGCAGCGCAGCCGCACGATGAGCACGTCGCCGGGCAGCCGCTCGAGGTACGCCGCGATGTCCACCCACGTCCACGGCTCGGTGCGCCCCTCGCGGTGCGGGCAGCCGGCGAGGCTGTCGCACGCGCCGTGCACCGGCCGGTAGTTGCGCTCGATCCACCAGCCGGCCAGGTCCAGCAGCTCGCCCGGCCCGCCGGCGCAGGTGCCGTCCGGCCGCGGCAGCACGGTGCGGGGGTCGTCCGCGGCGCCCGGCCGCATGCGGAACCCGTGGCTGGCGGCGATCGTCCACGGCTGCCACTGGTCGCGTTCGGCCGGGTAGCCGCACATCGCCTCGAAGGGCGCCATCGCGGCGCCGAGCGCGCCGGCCAGGTCCGCGCCCGCCGACGGCGGCAGACACACGACGATGCCCAGTCCGGCCGCCGGCGCACTGTACGGCCACCTCTTATTGCAACTCGATGGCAATTACGGCAGACTCGCAATTGACGGGCGCGGCGGCGCCCGGCGCGATGGTCCTCAACCGGACCGGGCGCCGCCACGTCCCCGGAAAGGACCACGCCCGGATGACCGAGCTGCTCGACGCCACCCGGTTCCTCGCCCTGCGCGCCGGGCTCGCCGACGTCTACCGGGCGGTGTTCGGCCGGGCGCCGTGGAGCGAGCCACCCGCTGCGGCCCAGGCGTTCGCCGACCGGCTGCCGGACGAGGCCGGGCAACCCGGGTTCCGGGCCGTGGTCGCCCGTGACGGCGGCGGCACCCTCACCGGGTTCGGCTACGGCTACCTGACCCCGTCACCGTTCCCGACCGGCCGCAGCTACGACAGCGTCCGCGCCGCGGTCGGCGACCGTGCCGCGGACACCCTCAGCGGCACGTTCGAGGTCCTGGAGCTGGCCGTGCGCCCCGACGCGCACGGGCAGGGCACCGGCCGGAGCATGCTCACCGCCCTCGTCGCCGACCGGCCGGCGTGGCTGCTCACCGCCACGTTCGCGCCGGGGGCGGTCGCGTTCTACGACCGGTGCGGCTGGAAGCGGCTGGGCGAGGCCGACGACATCGTCGTCTACGGCGCGCCGGCGGGCTCAACCGCGGGGCACTGACCCCGTCACGGCAGCGGCGGGTAGGCGTTGGCGAGCAGGCCGCGGAAGGCCGCCGGGAACCACTCGCCCGCCGGCGGGGCCAGCGGCAGCGCGCCGGTCGGGTTGTAGCCGTTGCGGATCCCGCCGCCGTACAGCGGGTCGCACATCGGCTGCACGACCCGGTTGTCGGTGTCCGGGCGCAGCGGGTCGCTGGAGCCGTCGGACTCCCCCGGCGGTTTCATCCACTCGTAGGCGTCGATCCCGGCGGCGGGGGCCGATCGGGGCCGCTCCCCCAGCCCGGCGCCGGCCTGGTTGCACCAGTTCATGATGCGGTACCGCCGGTCGACGCGGGACTGCTCGACGAACACGTTGCGGTTCGTCGACGTGCTCGCCAGGCTCGGGCGGGCCGGGCCGCCCCAGCCGTTGCGGGACGTGTCGATGAGCATGCCGATGCCGGTGGCGAAGCCCTCACCGACCAGCCGGGTCCGCAGCGCCTGCGCGAAGGACAGCTCGTCGACGACCGTGTTCCAGTCCGCCCACCGCGACCGGCGGGCGCAGCCGGTCGGGGGCGTAGCGCAGCGCCCGCACGTACACGCCGCTGGTCGCCGCCTCGGTGCACGGGTCGACGAACTCGGCCCGGTAGCGGGTCAGCTCGCCGAGGGCGAAGTCGCCGGTGGAGTACGCCCGTTCGCAGTCGCGGCCCGGCAGGTCGTTGAGCACCAGCTGGACGTAGCCGGTACCCTGCGCGAGCGCGGCGTCCAGGTGCGCCCGCAGCGCGGACGGTGGCCGGCCCGGGTGAAAGTCACATCCGGCAGGCGAGCCGGGCGGCGGTCACCGCGCTGTGGAACGACACCTCGCTGAGCAGCCCGGGCGCGGCGACCATGTCCCCGGCGAGGTACACGCCGTCGCCCCGGTCGACGGCCGGCCGGTCCCGCCGAGGGTGCGGGCGTGCGCGGCGAGCCGGTCGACGAGGCCGTTCCAGCCGCCGGTGACGTACTGTGCGGGCGGGTTCGGCGCGAAGACCCGCAGCAGGCGTGGCCAGACGAACGCGGCCGACAGCCGTCCCGGGTCGGCGTCGAAGGTCGCCACGCCCATGAGGTTCGCCGCGGCGTCCGCCGCCGGGTCGCCGTGCCGGTCGCGGATCCAGGTGCGGAAGTCGGCGTCGACCGGTGCCCGCCGGCGCCGGGCCGCGAGGACCGGCAGCAGCGCCGCCGGCGGGGTGCGCCGCAACCGGCCGCCGCGGCGGAAGCGGAACCCGGCGAGCCCCGCGGCCGGCACCCCGCCGGCGGCGCCGATCAGGTCCCGGTCGGCGAGCCACCGCCACCAGGGCCCGTCGCGGTACAGCACGTGCGGGCCGTCATGCGCGACGTACGGCCCGGTCGTCGCGCGGGCCCGGCCGCCGAGGGTGCGGTGCGCCTCCAGCAGCCGCACGCGCGCGCCGGCCTCGGCGCAGGTGACAGCCGCGACAAGCCCGGCGAACCCGCCGCCGACCACGGTGACCCTCGGCGATGCCCCGTTCCTGATCCTCTGCATGGCGGTCAGACGACGTAGCCCACAATCGTGTGACATGGACGCCGGGCAGCGCTTCGAGCAGCACCGCCGGTACCTGTTCGCGGTCGCCTACCGACTGCTCGGCAGCGCCGCGGACGCCGAGGACGCCGTGCAGGAGACGCTGCTGCGCCGGTACACCTCGGGAGCCGACGACCTCGAGCACCCCCGGGCCTGGCTGACCACCGTCATCTCACGGATCTGCCTGGACATGCTCGGCTCGGCCCGCGCCCGCCGCGAGACCTACCCCGGCACCTGGCTGCCGGAGCCGCTCGCCGGTTACGACGACACCGACCTCGGCAACGAGGTCGCGCTGCGCGAGTCGGTGCGCACCGCCGTGCTGCTGGTCCTGGAGACCCTGTCACCCGCCGAGCGGGTCGCGTTCGTCCTGCACGACGTGTTCGGCATGGACTTCGACCGGCTCGCCGACGTCGTCGGCCGCACCCCCGCCGCCTGCCGGCAGCTCGCCTCCCGGGCCCGCCGCCGGGTCAGGCAGGAGGCCCCGCCCCGCACGCCGGTCACCGCCGACGAGCACCGCCGGGTCACCGCCGCGTTCCTCAAGGCCACCGCCGACGGCGACCTCACCGACCTCCTCGCCCTGCTCGACCCCCGGGTCGTGCTGCGATCCGACGGCGGCGGCGAAGTCCTCGCGGCGCGCCGCCCGGTCCACGGCCCGCAGCAGGTCCTGACGCTGCTGTCCGGCCTCGGCCGCCGGTACGCCGGGGCGCGGGCCCGCCCGGTGCGACTCGCCGGCGGCCCGGGCTACGTGCTGGAGCTGGGCGGTACGGTCCTCGGCGTCCTGGCCGTCGACCTCGCCGGCGGCCTGATCACCGACCTGTACCTCGTGGTCGATCCAGCCAAGCTGCGCCGCCTCGCGTAGCCCGCGTCCGCCACCCGAGCAGGTGACGACCTAGGCGGCCGGTGGTGGGGTCCGCAGGCCTTCCAGCAGCGTGAGGAGGTACCGGCGGGCGGTGGCGGACCGCTCGGCCGGGGTCTCGCAGTGAACCTCGGCGGCGTAGGCGATCCCGCACATCAGCGGCACCAGGTCGGGGGCGGTCAGGTCGGTGCGCACCACCCCGGCGGCGTGGGCTCGGGCCAGCAGGGTGGTGCCGGCCGAGCGCAGCGACTCCTTGAGCTGCGTGGTGCGCGGCAGGGCGTCACTGGCGGCGGCCGAGACCGTGGCCAGGGACGGGTCGGTGACCTGGGCCTGCACCGTGTGCAGCAGGAAGCCGGTCAACGCCCGCCAGGGGTCGGTGTCGCGCAGCGCCGCCTCGCCGTGCCCGGCGAGCGTCTCCAGGCACGGCAGGGCGACGGTCTCCAGCAGCGCCTCCGGCGTGGGGAAGTGCCGGTAGACGGTGCCGACGCCGAGGCCGGCGCGGCGGGCGACGTCGTTGAGCTGCAGCGGGGTGTGCTCGTCGACCAGTTCGCGGGCCACGGCGACGATGCGGTCCCAGTTGCGGGCGGCGTCCTTGCGCAGCGGCGGCCTGGTCATGTGATCAGCATATTTCGACCGCCTGCCCGAGGGCCGGCCGCTACGCCGCCGTCAGCGGCGCGTGCCGCTCGCTCAGTCGGCGCACGGCCGCGACGACGCCGGGCCGCGTCGCGGGCTTGAACGGTGGCACCGGCTCCCCCGCCGCGCCGATCACGACGCCGGTGCGGCCCTCCAGCGCGGCCGCGGTGCCGGCGACGATCGACGGCACGGCGGCCACGGACGCCGGCCCGGCGGTCGACCGGGCGAACCTGCGCCGGACCAGCGGCCACAGCAGGCGCAGGCCCGGTGAGACGATGCGCGGGTCGTCCATCGTGCCGGTGGTCATGTCGGTGGCCGCGCCACCGGGGTCGGCGGCGAAGACCGACACGCCCGACCCGTCCAGCCGCGCGGCCAGATCGAGGGTGTAGACGAGGTTCGCGAGCTTGGCCCGGCCGTACCAGTGGAAGCCGTAGTAGCCACCGGGCGGCTCGACCGCGTCGAACACCCGCCTGGCCACCCCGACCGCGCCCGAGGTGACGTTCACGATCCGGCTCGGCGCGCCGGCGGACAGGGTCGGCAGGAGCAGCTCGGTGAGCAGGTACGGCGAGAGGTGGTTGACCACGAACGACGCCTCGACGCCCCCGACGTCCCGGCGTTCGGCGAACATCGCGCCGACGTTGTTGACCAGCACCTTCAGCGGCTCCCCCGAGCCGGCGTGCTCGGCGGCGACCCGCGCGGCGAGCGCACGGACCTCGTCGAGCGAGGACAGGTCGGCCGGCAGGAAGCGGGCCGGATGCGCCGGTGCCGTCGCCGCGATCCGCTCGACCGCCCGGGCACCCCGGCCGCCGTCGCGGCCGACGACCGTGACGGCGAAGCCGTGCGCCGCCAGCCCGACCGCCGTCTCCAACCCGATGCCACCGGTCCCCGCCGTGACGATCGCATGCTGTCGCACAGTCACTCCTCAAATCGGATAGTCCATCCACTTGAGGTGACCGTAGCAGTAAATCGGATGCGCTATCCGCTCCGCGACTGTGGCGCTGGTCATGCCTGCTGCTTCGAGACAGCACCGACAACGACCTGACAACGACCCTCACGACGACCCAGAGGACGACGAGGAACGGCACGGGTCGCCGATCGTCGCGGAGTTCCCGGTGGGCGGTGGCTACGCCCTCGGGCTCGACATCGGCGCCGGCTTCAGCATGATCAAGCTGGGCATGCGCACCCCGGACGCGGCCGGGACCCTGGAGCTGGGGTGGGACGACCGGGCGCGATGGCACCCCGACGCGCCGCGCTGGGCCGAGCTGCCGATCGACTTCGGCCCGCCGGCACCCGTCACGCCGTGGTGGCCGCGCACCCGGGACTGGCTGCACCGCGTCGACGGGCAGCGCAGCGCGGTGGCCTGGCACCGGCACGACGACGGCACGTGGACCGTCGACCAGCACGGCGTCGGCCGTTATCTGTACAGCCACCCGCGACCACCGCCCGGTCCCGCCGGACCGACCCCGCCGGCGGGCCCCGTCAGTGGCGCGCCCGGTACTCGGCCGACGTGGCAGGGGTCGTGTCGGTGCATCCGCTGCGCCCGCACAGGCAGGCGTACGGGAACGCCGGGAGGGTCGCGCCGGTGTGCCGTTCGTGCGCCGCGATCTGGCGGTGGATGACGTCGTTCTCATGACGGCGGCGTGACGACAGCTCCCGCCCCGGTCGTAGCCGCGCGAACGGCGCCGTGGCGGTGCTGACGGCCGCGCGCACCGCCGCCAGGACCTGATCCCAGTCGACGTCGGTCGGCACTTCGACGACGCGACCATCGGCGGCCAGGGCCGCTGACCGCAGGCGTGCGTCGATCACCAGATCGCGCTCGACCAGGGCCTCGACCCGCTGGGCGGCGGCATCCTCCCCCGCCGCGAGCCGGCGCAGTCTGGCCGCGCGCGTCCACTCGGCGGTGGTGACCAGCCAGATCGCGCCGGCGGGCGACCACGTCGCGGCCGCCCGCGGGTGCAGTTGCGGCCCCTCGACCAGGGTCGGCACCCCCGCAACCTGGGCCGCCCGGACATCGTCCAGCACGGTGGGGAGTCTGAGGGCGGACGTGCGCTCGAACTCGTCCGCCGCGGCCACCGGGCCCAGGGCGAGCACGTCGCCGAGCGGTGGCCCGAGGGGGCCGAGGCGTTCCAGGTGGTCGTAGGTGTAGGCGTCGACCGGGTGCAGCGGGAGGTCCAGTTCGCGGGCGAGCCGGCGGGCGATCGTCGACTTGCCGGAGCCCGGGGTGCCCCCGATCCAGAACATCGTCACGGTGTCCACCGGGCGGCCGTGGTGCGCAGGTACGCGGCGACCGCGGCCGGGTCGACCAGCTGGTGCAGGTGCAGGCCGGGCAGGTGGGTGACGGCCCAGCCGCGCTCGCGGGCGTCCCGCGCGGCCGGGGTGTAGTGGTCGCTGAACCGCAGGTACGCGCACGGCGCCGTGTCCCAGCCGGACGGCACGGGGACCCGCTGGTCGTAGTACGTGAGCGGCAGGCGGGGCAGCTCGGCGCACACGGCGCGGCGGGTCGGCTCGTCGGGGAACAGCGGCGACGGATCCTCGTCCCACCAGTCGATCCACGGCGGCAGCCGGCCGTCGACGGCGCGGGGGCGCAGCCGGTCCAGCAGGGCGGGCGCGACGACGCGGGTCGGTCCGGTACGGGCGGGCAGGGCGGCGTCGACGAACACGCACCCGGCCACGGCGTGACCCGCGGACGCGGCGAGGCCGGCGACGATCACCGGCACGAAGTAGCCGGCGTTGCTGTGCGCCACGACGACGAGTGGGGCGCCGCCCGGCAGGCGGGTCACGGCGTCGGTGACCCGCCGGGCGACGGACGGCCAGAACGGCGGGTCGCCGCCGGTCACGCCGAGCAGCGACGGCACCGCCACGGCGGAACCCGAAGCGGTCAGCGCCGCGGCCACCGGTGCCCAGGTCAGCGGGCCGACGAGAGGGCTGTGCACGAGCACGAACGCCGCGTCCATCGGCCCACCGTAACGGCGGGCCGGCGGACGCGGCGTCCGGACGACGCGTCAGGCGACGACGGTCGGGAACCGCTCCCAGACCCGGTGCGCCCCCATCAGCTGCAGCACCTGCGGGAACACCGCCGCGGCCGCGTCGCCGTCGACGACGCCGGGTGAGCCGGCGACCCCGGCCGCGGTGAGCACGGCCGCGCCGGCGCCCCAGCCGCCGATGGCCTTCGCGTGCCGCCAGCACTCCTCGACCATGAGCAGCACCCGCGGGTCGATGTTCGCCGCGGCGGGGGCACCGGCCTTGGCGTCGCGGGCCGGCAGCGCGTCAGGGGCCGGCACCGGCGCACCGGCGACCAGCAGCGCGTCGAACTCGACCGAGCGTGCGGTCGCGAACGTACGCTGCACCGGCAGGCCGCCGACGATCCCGCCGTGCGGGGCGATCAGCAGCGGCACCATGCCGGCGGCGAAGACGCTCTCGCGCAGGGCGCTGATGCCGTCGAGGTCACCGTCGGGGTCCACGACGATGCCGACCATCCGGCCATCGGTGGGCCATACCGCGCCGACCTGCGACAGCGCGGGGCTCGGGGCGGGTTCGGCGAGCGGCTCGGTCGGCTGCGGCGCGGGCAGGCCGAGGCCGGTCGCGACCTGGGCGCACAGCACCGGGTCGATGTTCGCCAGGCACTGCAGCTGCCGTTCCTTGATCGCCTGCTCGTAGCATTTGCCGAGCTCGAAGGTGTACGCGCGGATGATGTGCTCCTGCTCGACCGCCGACATGCTCCGCCAGAACAGCCGGACCTGGCTGTAGTGGTCGTCGAACGACACCGGGTTGGCGCGCACCTTGCTGGCCTCGGTCACGGTGACCGGGACGTCGAGGAAGGCGTGTTCGGCGTCGCCGGCGACGGAGGGGTTGCCGCCGTCGAGGGAGTTCGGCCGGTACGGCGCGACCCCGGCGTGCACGGCGTGCTGGTGGAACCCGTCGCGGAGCATGTCGTTGACGTCGGCGTGCGGCCGGTTGATCGGGATCTGCGGGAAGTTCGGCCCGGCGAGACGGGTGATCTGCGTGTCCAGGTAGGAGAACAGCCGGGCCTGCAGCAGCGGGTCGTTGGTGACGTCGATGCCGGGCGGCAGGTTGCCCAGGTGGTAGGCGACCTGCTCGACCTCGGCGAAGAAGTTCGTCGGGGTCCGGTTCAGCGTCATCCGGCCGATCGGCTGCACCGGCGCCAGCTCCTCGGGCACGATCTTCGTCGGGTCCAGCAGGTCGATGCCCTCGAACGTCTCGTCCGGGGTGTCCGGGAAGACCTGAATGCCCAGCTCCCACTCGGGGTGTGCGCCGGCCTCGATCGCGTCGTACAGGTCGCGGCGGTGGAAGTCGGGGTCCATGCCGCTGATCAGCTGCGCCTCCTCCCAGTCCAGGGAGTGCACGCCGAGCTTGGGCTTCCAGTGGAACTTCGCCAGCACCGTCTCCCCCGCCTCGTTGACCAGGCGGAAGGTGTGCACGCCGAAGCCTTCCATCATCCGGAACGAGCGCGGGATGCCCCGGTCCGACATGTTCCACATGGTGTGGTGCTGGGCCTCGGTGTGCAGGGAGACGAAGTCCCAGAACGTGTCGTGGGCGCTCTGCGCCTGCGGGATCTCCCGGTCCGGGTGCGGCTTGCCGGCGTGGATGATGTCGGAGAACTTGATGCC
The DNA here is from genome assembly GCF_000716715.1 of Dactylosporangium aurantiacum. Lineage (GTDB taxonomy): Bacteria > Actinomycetota > Actinomycetes > Mycobacteriales > Micromonosporaceae > Dactylosporangium > Dactylosporangium aurantiacum. Next base: position 64,768 of record NZ_JNYJ01000033.1, read on the forward strand.
GTCCTGGATGAAGAAGACCGGCATGTTGTTGCCGACCAGGTCGAAGGTGCCCTCGTCGGTGTAGAACTTGGTGGCGAAGCCCCGCGTGTCGCGGACCGTGTCGGCGGACCCCCGGGAGCCCAGGACGGTGGAGAAGCGCACGAAGACGTCGGTCTTCTTGCCCTTCTTGAGAAAGCCGGCCCTGGTGACGCCCTCCGCGGTGCCGTACCCCTCGAAGACGCCGTGCGCGCCGGCGCCCCGGGCGTGCACGACCCGCTCCGGGATGCGCTCGTGGTCGAAGTGGGTGATCTTCTCCCGGAAGTGGTGGTCCTGCAACAGGATCGGGCCCCGCGGTCCGGCCTTCAGCGAGTGGTCCGTGTCGCGCAGGCGGGCGCCCTGTGCCGTGGTGAGGTAGGCGCCCTGCTGGCCCTTCGCCGTCGGCGGCAGGCCGGTCTTCGCGCCGGTCGGGGTACGGGTGTCGGGGCTGCCCTGCTCCTGCTTCGGCGGCAGCGGATCGACCGGGGCGGTGGGCTCCTCGAGGGTCGGGGTGGCGCCCCCGGGCTTGCCGGGGATGTCCGGGGTCAGCAGGTCGACCACCTTGTCGGCGGCGGCTTCTACGGCGTTCTTGATGACGTTGCCGGGCTTGCTGCCCATGTGCGGCACCTCCATGCGGCGGAAAACATGCAGGTACGACCCGATACCCGGCGCCCAGGAGGGCAAACGCACACATCACGCAAATCGGAACGCGGCGCCGCGCCTCATCGCTGCTCGCCGGCGCGGGCCGCCAGGGCCTGCTCGTCGCGGCGCCGCTGGGTGTGCCGCAGCACGGCGTCGGTGCTGGCGGTGACCTCGTCGACCTGCTCGGCCAGGCCCGGATGCCGGCCGAGGTGGCGGCGGGCGGCGGCGAGCAGCGCGGGCAGCGCGGCGGCGTCCGGGTCGGCGAGGGCCCGGTGCAGCCGGTCCAGGTCGGCGGTGGCCGCGGCCGGCGCGTCCCGCAGGCCGGCCACCTGCCCGGCGAGGCGGCGCAGGTCGGCGGTGTTGTCGGCGGCCCACTGGGCGACCGCCCGCACGCCCGCGCGGTGGTCGCGCTCGGCGCGCACCCGGTCCTCGCGGGTGCCGCCGCCCGCGCCGGCGGCGGGCACGGAGCGCAGGTAGCGGCGCTCGGCGGCCTGCCGGCTGGCCACGCCGAGGGCCGGGGCGAGCGCCTGCCAGCTGACGCCGGCCCGCCGGGCGGCCTCGATCAGCCGCGGCTCGGTCGCCGCCAGCCGCTCCTGCACCCAGCGCAGCAGCTCCAGGGCCTCGAGCACGGCGGCGGTGTCGACGTCGGCGGCCTCCTGGGCGGCGCTGCGCTCGGCGACCGCCGCGACCGCTGCCACGGCGGTGATGAGCGTGTCCGGCCCGTCCGGAGGGCTGATCGTCATGCCCCGCGACCTCCCTCTCCTACTTGTCATCACTTCGTTGACGTTTTGGTTGTCATCGGAACGACGACGTGGTACAACGAATGTAACGCGCATTGACCAAGCAGTCGAGACCCAGGAGGTGGATCACCATGTTGATGCGCAGCGAACCCTTCACCGAGGTCAACCGGCTCGCCCAGCAGCTGTTCGGCGCCCCGACCACGGGCACGTGGTCCCGGCCGACGACCATGCCGGTCGACGCGTACCGCAACGGCGACGAGTTCGTGATCGTGTTCGACCTGCCGGGCGTCGATAAGGACGCGATCGACATCGACATCGAGCGCAACGTGCTGACCGTGCGCGCCGAGCGGCGCCCCGTCGACCTGGGCGAGCACGCGCAGGCGACGCTGACGGAGCGCCCCCTCGGTGTCTTCTCCCGGCAGATGTTCCTCGGCGACGCGCTGGACACCGACCGCATCGACGCGACGTACCACAACGGCGTGCTCGCCCTGCGGATCCCGATCGCCGAGAAGGCGAAGCCGCGCAAGATCACCGTCGGCGGCCACGCCGACCAGGAGCACAAGGTCCTCAACGGCTGATCGGGCCCGCCACACGGCAGGACAAGGTGGTGAGCTGCCATGCACACCGGACTCTCCCCCGAGTGGGACCGTGGCTTCGACGAGGCGTTCACCGACCTCGTCAGCCATGACGACGACCTCGTCCGCGCCGAGTTCACCAGCATGACCCGCGCGACCTGGCCGGCCGGACTCCGTCCGGACCCGCCCCTCGACGCGGACCCGCGGCACCTCGGCCGGGACGAGTGACCCGCGCAGCGAGCGGCCGACGGCACACCGCCGCCGGCCGCTCGCGCGTGCGGTCCCGGCGACGGGCGGCGGCCGGCAACAGTGCCACCGGACGTCGGCATGGATGACTCCGCGCTGGGTACACCGGCGGTATGGCTGCACGCAGACAGAGCACGCACGAACTGGACGCCGAGGAGCGCAACGCCATGTCCGACAGCACGTTCGCGTTTCCCCGGCTGCGCAAGGAACCGCTCAACGACGCCTCGCACGTGCGCAACGCGATCGCGCGGTTCGATCAGGTCCGTGACGCCTCCGACGAGGAGCGGGCGGAGGCGTTCCGCCGCATCAAGCGGGCCGCGAAGCGGCACGGCGTCGAGATGACCGAGACCCGCTGGCAGGACCTGGGCAAGCCCACGGCGACGAAGAAGTCCTCGGACAAGCCGCGCACGCCGACGAAGTCCCAGCGCAACCAGCCCCGCTCGGAGCGCTCCCGCGACGACCTGTACGCCGAGGCGAAACGCCGCAACATCCAGGGCCGCTCCACCATGACCAAGGCGGACCTCATCCGCGCACTGCAGAGCAAGTAGCACGCACCGGCCGGACCGCGGGGCATGACGACGCCGTCATGCCCCGCTCGCCGTCATCCCCCGCTCGCCCGCACCGCGGTGCGCCGCGCCGCCCGGCGCGCGAACGCGGGCGCGTGCTCCGGGCGCAGCCCGACCCCGATCAGGTACGCCGGCACCGCCGACAGCCACGGCACCCGGCGCAGCGCCGCCAGCACCGGCGCGGGCGGGCCGATGCGCCGCCCGGCGAGCGTCGGCGTGATCAGCGCCCGGTGCATCAGCCGCTGCAGGACCTGCACCGCGACCGTGGGCAGCAGCCGGCGGGCGCGGACGGCCGCCAGGTCCGCCGGCGTGGGCCGGCCCCGCCGCAGCGGCCCGGCGAGCAGCGCCGCGGCGGCCACCGCGTCCTGCACGGCGAGGTTGATGCCGACCCCGCCGACCGGTGACATGGCGTGCGCCGCGTCGCCGATGCACAACAGGCCGTCGGCGTGCCAGCGGCGCAGCCGGTTGAGCCGCACGTCGAGGTGGCGCACGTCGTCCATCGACCGCAGCGCGTCCACCCGGCCGGCCAGGTCCGGCATCAGCGCCGCCAGCTCCCGGCGGAACCGTTCGATCCCGGCCGAGCGCAGCTGCGGGTCGGTGCCCTTACGGGCCAGGTACGCGACCTGCAGGTACCCCTCGCGCGGGATGATCACGGCGGCCCGGCCCGCGGCGGCCCGCGGGGTCAGCGCGACGTCGTCCCCCGCGACCCGCGGCAGCCGGAACCACCAGGCGTCCATCGGCACCGGGAACTCCCGCGGCCGCAGCCCGGCCTCGGCGTGCGCGATCGACCAGCGGCCGTCGCAGGCCACGACCAGCGCCGCGCGCAGCTGCCCGGTGGTGCCGTCCTGCGTGCGGTACCGCACCCCGCACACCCGACCCGCCTCGCGCAGCAGGCCGGTCACCTCGGTGCGCATCCGCAGCGTGAAGCCCGGCTCCTGCCGCGCCGCCGAGGCGAGCAGGTCCAGCAGGTCCCACTGCGGCACCATCGCCAGGTACGGGTGCGGCACCCGGAGCCGCCCGAAGTCGGCGAGCACCACGCTGCCGCCGTCCGCGGCGGGCCACGCGACCCGGTCCAGCCGGGTCTGCGGCAGGGCCGCGAAGTCGGGGCCGAGGCCGAGCTCGTCCAGCAGCCGCTGGGTGGACGGGTGCACGGTGTCGCCGCGGAAGTCGCGCAGGAAGTCGCCGTGCCGCTCCAGCACGCTCACCCGCACGCCGGCGCGGGCCAGCAGCAGCCCGAGCACCATCCCCGCCGGGCCACCTCCGATGATCACGCAGTCCGGGTCGGTCATGACGTCACCTCCGCTGCGCTCCGGCGCCGCCCTGACCTCGAAACTGCGCCCATGATGACCAGCTCCTCGCTCCGCTGCGGGCCGGTCATGCCCCGCTCCTACCCGCCGGCGCGCGGTCGATGCCGGGCGCGGCGGGTCAGCCGCCGCGCAGGGTGGTCTCGATCAGGTCGAAGCCGAGGTCGTACCGGATGCCGTCGGGGTTGGTGAGCCCGGCGTCGGCGTACCAGGACGGGTCCGCCTCCGGGTGCGGGCCGACCAGCCCGACGTGCCCGGCGCCGTAGCCGGTGACGACCGCCGCGGCGCCGCCGGTGTCGTACCTGGCCAGGACCGTCACCGTCGCGCCGGCGCGGGGCCGGAACAGCGCGCCGTCCTGGAAGTACATGTGCCGCCGCTGCCCCCGCCAGTCGACGCCGACGACCGTGTCGTCCGTGTCGCGGATCTTCGCCTCGGCGCTGTAGATGTACCCCTCGACACCGACCCCGCTCAGCAGGCCGAACCCGGAGTCGGCACCGGCGAGGTACGCGCCCAGGCAGAACCCGAGGTAGTTGCCGCCGCCGTGCACGAACCCGCGGACGGCGTCGGCGTACCCGCGCAGGCGGCGCCACGCCTGGCGGACGTCGCCGCCGCCGGGTTGTGCGTACACGGTGGCGTCCGCGAGTGACTCCGCGGACAGCGGCCGGTCCTCGCCCGGGCCGCAGAACTCGGTCCGGAACCCGCCCGGGGCGCCGCGCAGCAGCGCCGCGACCGCTTCGGAGCAGCCGGCGCAGGCGGCCTGGCCGCGGTAGACGAGGGCGAGGGGCCGGCCACCGGACAGCATCGCGTATCCGGCGCCGGCCACCCCGCCGAGCACGGCGGCCAACCCGGCGCCCGCGCCGAGCAGGAACCGCCGCCGGTTCATCGGCCGCTGCCCGGCCCGGCCCCGGGGCGCGCCCGCCGCCTGACGATGCGGCGCCGTCCCTCGTCGGGATCCCGCGGCCGGCGCGCGGCGGGCCCCTGCCCGGGCCCACCGGCCGCCGGCCCGCCGGACACCGAACCCCCGGCTCCGGCACCACTTGAGACCGCTGCCTGCCCGGCCGGCGCCGCCGAAGCCGCCGCCGAAGCCGCCGGAGCCGCCTCCGAAGCCGCCGGAGCCGGCTTCCCCGCGGCCGGCTCGGCTGCGGCGGACTCCTCCGGTGCCGAGGCCGACGCCGGTGCCGGTGCCGGTGCCGGGTCCGGGTCCGGCGCCACCGGCGGCTCCGGGATCGGTGGCCAGACCGCCGGTGGTGCCTCCAGGACCGGCGCCCGGGCCGCCGGCGGGGGCTCGAGGACCGGTGGCCGCGGCGCCGGCGCGGCCGAGATCGGTGCCGGCGGGGCCTGGCTCGGGACGGTGGCGACCGCGGTCACCACCACCGGCGCGGGTGCCGCGCCACGGGCCGACACCCACCGCCGGGCCCGGTTGGCCAGCGCCGACACCGCCGCCTCGAGCGGGCCCCGCCCGACCGTGCCCCTGACCGCGAGACCGATGAGGACCGCGCCGATGACCTGCACGAGGCAGCCGTTGGTGGCGCTGTACGTGTCGAAATCGGAGTTGATGAACAGGATGTGCGCGGCGTAGAAGGTCAGCGTCATGCTGCCGGCCGAGGCGAGCGTCACCAGCACGACCGTACACAGCGGGCCCAGCACCCGCCGGGTCACGTGCCCGGCGAGCAGCAGCAGGCCCAGCACCGCCACGGCGCACCCGGCGGCGCCGAACATGTCCGCCGGGGTGCTGGTGTGCGGGGTGTTGACCGCCAGCCACCACCACGTGTCGGACGGCGTGTTGCCGTCGCCGCCGAACGTGAGCAGCTCCTTCGTCTCCGCCACCGACAGCCCGCTGTCCGGCTGCGACTTCCAGATCGCCGCCAGCCCGCCGAAGCGGTACAGCAGCAACTTGGAGATCGCGTTGGCCCAGACGGCGACGACCGCGCCACCGGCCAGCAGCAGCGCCGCGAACCGCCGCCGGGTCAGGTCCTGCCGGCCGAGGACGATGCCGGCGCACACGTACGCCAGCCACGCCGGCGACGGGTAGAAGCCGGTGAGCGTCAGCTCGGTGAGCATGCCGACGGGGTCGTGGACGAGCCGGTCGAACGACGGGTTGTCCAGCTGCGGTGTCGGCAGCCGGGGCAGCAGGAAGTAGTCGGCCGCCGGGCCGCCGGTCGCCAGCAGCAGGCCCACCACGGCGACGGTCCGGGTCCTCAGGTACACCAGCGGGATCGCCAGCAGGAACACCACCGCGTAGTACGGCAGGATCACCGCCTTGAGCACCGAGTCGCCGGCGCACACCAGGAACCCGACCGCGCCGATGGCGACGGCCCTGGTCGCCATCATCGCCGCGACGGCGGCCCGGTCGCCCGCCGCGACCCGGCGGCGGCCGGTGACGAACGCGATGCCGACGCCGGCGAGCACTGCGAACAGCGCCGCGGCGCGCCCGCTGAACACCGTCGCCGACCAGGTCGGATTGCCGGCGGCGTCGGCCTCGTACAGGGCGTGCAGTGTGATCATGCCGAGCAGGGCGACGCCCCGGGCGGCGTCGACGGCGATGAGGCGGGGCCGGCCGCGCGGCGCGGCGGCGGGCGGCGGTGTGGGCGCCACCGGGTCATCGGGCGCGGTCATGCCGTCACCTCCGCTGCGCTCCGGCGCCGCCCTGACCGAAACACTGCGCCCATGATGACCAGCTCCTCGCTCCGCTGCGGGCCGGTCATGACGTCATCACCGCGTCCACCAGGTCCAGGCCGAGGTCGACGCCGAGCCGGTCGACGTGCAGCCCGGCGTCGGCGTACCAGTCGCCGGTGGCCTCCGGGTGGGGGCCGACGACACCGACCCACCCCCGCCCGAAGCCGGCGACGAGCGCGGCGACGGTGCCGTTGGGGTACGTGGCGACGACGGTCGCCCCCGCGTTGGGCCGCAGCCAGAAGTACGGGCCGTCCTGGAAGAACAGCGTCCGGGTGCGGCCCCGCCAGGCGACCTCGACGAGCGTGTCGTGCGGCTCGACGACGGTGGCGGCGGCCGAGGCGATGTACTGGTCGGTGTCCCCCGGCAGCAGCCCGAAGCCCGGGGTCGCGCCGGCGAGGTACCCGCCGAGGCAGAAGCCGAGGTACCGCCCGCCCGCGTGCACGAAGTCGCGGATCTCGTCACGGTGCCGGCGCAGGTGCCGGTAGCCGTGCGAGAGCAGGCCGCCGCCGGGCTGCGCGTAGAGGACCGCACCGGGAAGGGCCCGCGCCGAGACCTGCGTGTCCTCGTCCGGGCCGACGTAGCGCACGTCGAAACCCCAGCGGCTGCCGCGCAGCAGCTGGGCCACCGCCTCGGGGCAGCCCGGTAAGGACGCCGGCCCTCGGTACACCAGGGCCACCAGCGCCCCGCCGGACGGCGCCGCCGGCGCGCGGCACGCCGCGGCCGTGACGCGCCCCGCGCCGGTCGCCCGGGCGCGCCGGGGTGCGATCACCGCGACCCCCGCGGCGGCGGGTTGTCCAGGGTCAGGGCGGTGCACCGCACGCCACCGCCGCCCTTCGCGAGCTGGGTCGTGTCGAGCTCGACCACGTGCAGGCCGCGCTCGCGCAGCGTGGCGGCGAGCCGCGGCGCGCCGCGGGTCATGGTCACGGTGCGGCCGTCGCTGATCAGGTTCAGCGCGAGGCGGGTCGCCTCCTCGAGGCCGACCTCGATCAGCTCCAGGCCCAGCGCGCGCAGCGTGCCGCGGCTGGGCTCGTCGAGGGCCTGCGGGCAGTACGCGAGGGTGTGCGGGGCGTCGACGACGGCCACGGCCAGGTCGAGGTCGTACCAGCGCGGGCCGACGGTGCGCAGCGGGATCACGTCGTAGCCGAGCTCCTCGGCCAGGATGGCGTGCATGCGCTGGTCGGTGCGCTGCCCGTAGCCGGCGAGCAGCAGGTCGCCGCAGGCGAGGGCGTCGCCCTGGCCGCTGAACGGGTACGGCGCCTCGATCACGTCGTAGCCGCGGTCGACCAGCCATTCCTCGAAGTAGGACAGCTCAGCCTTGCGTTCCGGCGGCGGGAAGCCCAGCACGGCCCGGTCGCCGCGGACCACGGCGGCGTTCGCGGTGAACACCATGTCCGGGCACTCGGGGGCGGACGCGACGTATTCGACCCGGCGGCCGGCGGCCAGGTGCGCGGCGACGATCGCCTCGTGCTCGGCGATCGCGGCGGCCGGGTCGGGCTGCACGTCGGTGTGCATGTACGGGTTGATCTCGTAGTCGATGCGGAAGTGGGCGGCGTCGGAAACCAGCAGTTCGGTGTTCACCGGGCGGTGTGCTCCTTGTCTGTGGATGGATCTCGCGTAGCGGTAACGGCCGCGCCAGCCAGTGCACGGCGCGCGGACGTCAGGCACGCCGGTACGGGCGGGCCGGGCGTCTGAGGGGTCAGACAGCAGGGGTCGGACAAACAGCAGGGGTCAGGCGGCGGCGATCGCCGGCAGGGTGGCGACGCCCTGCGCGGGGATGCCCCGCCAGCAGCTGCCGGGGGTGAGCTGTTCGCCCTTCATGAGCAGCGACAGCGACCCGAGCGACACCTCGTCGCCGACGACGGCGTCGTACAGCACGATGGCCCGGGTGCCGATGCTCGCGCCGGCGCCGACGGTGACGACCGACATCTTCATCACCCGGTCCTCGAACAGGTGCGTCTGCAGCGACACCTCGGCGCCCACCGCGGCGTCGTCGCCGATCTCGACCAGGTCGAACTCGGTCAGGTAGGTGGTGCCGATCCAGGTGCGCCGGCCGATGTGGGCGCCGAACCAGCGCAGCACCGGTGGCAGGAACGGCGTGCCGACGAGCAGGCCGACCCCGGCGGGGATCGCCGCGGCCTCGTACAGGCCGGTGACGAACTCGGTGCGGCGCACGAACGTGCTCCACAGCGGCTCGACCCGCGGCCGGTAGGTGCCGATGATGCTGCGTTTCGTCGCCGCGCAGCACCCGATCACCGCGGCGCACGCCGCCACCACGACCAGCGGCGACACCAGCGCCGGCACCGTCAGGTCGCGGCCGCGGGCCAGCGCCGACAGCACCCACAGGTACAGGTAGACGCTCATGCCCAGCAGGGACGCGGGCACGGTCGCGCGGGCGAACTCGACGGCGAGGCGGTGCGCGACCAGCTTGCGCGGCGGGCGGAACGTCTCCTGCTCGCTGAACGAGCCGCTGCTCTGCCGCTTCGGCAGGTGCATCGCGGGCGAGCCGAGCCACGAGGTGCCGTCCGGCACGTCGTCGTCCGGCGGCACGGTCTGCACGCCGACGAGGCTGCCGGCGCCGAGGGTGGTGCCGGCCGGCACGAACGCCGCGTTGCCGACGAACGCCCGTTGCCCGACCCTGGTCGGCAGCAGCGCCATCCGCCCGTTGGCGAACGTGGCGGCGCCGACGCTGGCCATGTCGGCCACGAAGCTGTCCGGGTCGAGGGTGAGCAGGTCGGGGTCGAGGTGGGCGGCGGTGGACACCTCCACGCCCCGCCCGACGCGGGCGCCGAGCAGCCGCAGCCACGGCACCGTGTACAGCGTGGAGTACAGCGAGTTGGTGAACAGCAGGCTGAACTCCAGCAGCTTGTCGGTGATCCACTTGCGGATGCCGAGGCCGGAGCGGACCGGGTGGATGCCGGCCGGGGCGTGCGGCAGCACGAGCCGTTTACCGGCGGCGACGACCGCGCAGGTGGACAGCACGTACAGCGGCCCGGCCGGGACGGTGGCGGCGAGGCCGGCGAGCAGCCCCCAGCGCAGCAGCGCCCACCAGACGAGGACCACGCTGGGCACGACGGTCGCGATGGCGCCCAGCTCCAGGCCGACGGCGCCGGCGACGGCGGCGGCGAGGTGCTTCGGGTGCCAGCCCTGGCCGGCGCCGCGGCTGCCGGTGCCGAGCATCAGCTCCACCGTCGCGCCGAGCCCGGCGACGGGCTGGGCCGGGGAGCCCGCCCAGCGCGCGCCGGCCGGCACGGTCTCGCCCTGCTCGAGCACGGACTGCTCGCCGAGCCCGGCCCCGGCACGCACCGACGAACCCGGCTCCAGTACGGCGTTGGCGCCCACGAACGCGTGCCGCCCGACCGTGATCGGCTCGACGACGACCCAGCCGTGCTCGACCCGCCAGGGCCGCATCGACACGCCGTAGCCGACGGTGGCGTCGGCGCCGATCTCGATCATCGTGGGGATGCTGACGGAGCTGGTCGCGACGGTCGTCCGGGCGCCGACGCGGGCACCGAGCAGCCGCAGGTACCCCGCCATCAGCGGCGAGCCGCTGAGCACGTTCATCGGCCCGATCGTCAGCAGCAGGTCCAGCAGCCACAGCCGCACGTAGGTCGGGCCCCACAGCCGGTACCGGCCGGGCCGGATGCCGGCCGCGACGGGCCGGGCGAGCAGGACCGGCACGATCCAGCGCACGCCGAGGTAGCTCACCAGGATCGCCATCATCAGCTGGACGAGGACCTCGACGGACACCCGGCCGTTGTTCCAGGTGTACACGTAGGACACCGGCAGCGTGATCAGCAGCACCAGCAGGTAGATGACGAGCGCCTGGCCGGCGCCGGCGGCCGCGATCCGGCGGCTGCCGTGCCGCAGCGGCGCCGGGCGGCGCGGCGCGCTCGGCCCGGCGACGGGCGCGGCGAGCCGGCGGGCCATGCCCCGCACCGTCGGGTTGCTGTACAGGTCGCGCACCGCGGCGCTGGCGCCGATGCCGCGGGTGCGCAGCAGCGACACGACCCGCGCGGCGAGCAGCGAGTGCCCGCCCAGGTCGTCGAAGAAGTGCGCCTCGACCGACAGCGCCTGCGGCTCCAGCCCGAACGCCTCGGCCCACACCGCGCGGACCTGCTCCTCGAGGTCGCCGTCGGCGGCCACGATCGTGCCGCGGGCGGGGCGCCGGTTGACCGGGGTCGGCAGCCGCTTGCGGTCGACCTTGCCGCTCGGCATCGCGGGCAGCGAATCGACCGTGTCGAGGTACGCCGGCACCATGTACCCGGGCAGCCGCTCCTGCAGCTGCTCGTACAGGCGCTGCACGAGTGACCCGTCCGGTGCCGGGCAGACGATGTACGCGGCCAGTTCCTTCGGCGCGTCGTCGCCGGGGCCGACCGGGACGAGCGCGGCGACGGCCTCGCTGACGGCGGGGTCCTCCAGCAGCACGTTCTCGATCTCGCCCAGGTCGACCCGGTGCCCGCGGATCTTGACCTCGGCGTCGGCGCGGCCGAGGTACTCGATCTCGCCGTCGGCGGTGAGCCGGCCGAGGTCGCCGGTGCGGTACAGCCGGGATCCGGGCGGCGCGAGCGGATGCTCGATGAACCGGTCCGCGGTCAGCTCGGGCCGGCCGACATAGCCGCGGGCGACGCCGGGCCCGCCGATGCAGATCTCGCCGACCTCGCCGTCGCTGACCGGCCGGCGCTGCTCGTCGAGCAGCACGACGCTGTACGTGGGCAGCGGCCGGCCGATGGTGACGGTGCGGCCCGGCAGCAGCTCGCCCCAGGTCGCGGTGACCGTCGCCTCGGTCGGCCCGTACGTGTTGAGGATGCGCCGGCCCGGTCTGCTCCACCGCTCCACGAGCTGCCCCGGGCAGGCCTCCCCACCGACGAGGAGGTTGCGGATGCGGGGCAGCTCCCGGGGGATCGTCGCGAGCAGGGTCGGCACGCAGTACAGGACGGTGATGCCGGACGTTTCGAGGAAGTCGGCGAGCTCACCGCCGAAGCGCCGCGAGTCGGTGGGTCCGGCGACAAGGGTGGCGCCGACGGACCACGTGGGCCAGATCTCCTCGATCGAGAAGTCGAACGCGATCGTCATGCCCTGGTAGACCCGGTCGCCGGGGCGCACGTCGTACACGCCGGGCACGACGTCGAGGAAGTTGCAGATGCTGGACTGGGCCACCTCGACACCCTTGGGCCGGCCGCTGGAGCCCGAGGTGTAGATGATGTACGCGACGGGGTCGCCGCCGGTGTCGGGGTCCGGGCGCCGCGCCGGCGAGCCGTCCGCCGCCGCGCCGGCGTCGTCGACGCGCAGCACCGGGCAGGGCAGCCCGTCCGCACGGTCGGCGAGCTCCGCCGAGGTCAGCAGCAGCGCGACCGCGGAGTCCTCGGCGATGTAGGCGACGCGGTCCGCGGGCGACTCCGGGTCGATCGGCACGAACGCCCCGCCGGCCTTGCCGACGGCGAGCAGGGCCACGTACGTCGCGACGGAGCGCTGCAGCAGGATCGCCGTGCGGGCGCCGCCGCGGATGCCGAGGGCGCGCAGCCGGTGCGCCAGGCGGTTGGCGCGTTCGTCGAGCTCCCGGTAGGTGAGGCGGGTCCCGTCGCACTCCAGCGCGACGGCGGTCGGGTCGCGGTCGCACGCGGCCTCGAACACGTGGTGCAGGCGCCGCGCCGTCGACCCGTGCGGCCGGGACGGCGGCACGGCGGGCCTGGTGGTTGCCTGGGTCAAAAGTCAGCCCCATCTCTGCTGATGCTGCGGCGGCACCGGGGCGGGCCGGTGTCGCGGCCGTCGCCGGGGCACGGCGGAGCCAACCGCGGCCGGTGTGCATCCGGCCGCGGTCCCAGCGACAGCAATAAACGAAGCGGCGCGCCGGGGCGGATCCCGGGGCGTGCCGTGCCGCCGCGTGACCGGTGCGGTCAAGCGGCGGCAGCGGCACCTGGGTGGGTGCCGCATCACCAGATTGCCGCTCCGCATCCCGTCGCGCGGGCGACCCCGGAACGTCTCACCACGAGACCACCCGTGGCGCGCGACCACCACCCTCGGCGTCCGCCACGCCACCGTCGGTGGCCGCGGGGCATCACACGGGGCCTCACGCCCGCCGATGCGAGCCGTTCTCAACGGGTTTGCGCCGGTACGGGCGCCCGAATCAAACCATTTGACAGTCGCGATACGTTGATCCTCCGTACCTGCCGCGCGGCGGGAGCTTCGGAGGGGGCCATGGCCCTTCCGACCCCAGGAGCTCACGATGCGCCGGGCACCCGCGCTGTCCTTCCTGCTCGTCACCGTCTTCATCGACATGCTCGGCCTCGGCCTCATCGTGCCGATCGCGCCGGCCCTGCTGACCGGCGTCACCGGCGACCCCGCCGCCGGCGCCCGCTGGTCGGGGGTGATCGGCTCCAGCTACGGTCTGCTGCAGTTCCTCGCCTCGCCCCTGCTCGGGCGGCTCTGCGACCGGTACGGGCGCCGGCCGGTCCTGCTCGCGTCGCTGGCCTGCCTCGGCGTGGACTACCTGGCGCACGCGGTGTCGCCCACGGCGTGGCTGCTGCTGCTCTTCCACGCCGTCGCCGGCGCGTGCGCGGGCACGAACACGGTCGTCAACGCGTACATCGCGGACGTCACCCCGCCGCAGCGGCGGGCCCGCGCCTACGGTCTGGTCGGCACGGCGTTCGGGCTCGGGTTCGTCGCCGGGCCCACGATCGGCGGCCTGCTCGGCGCGGTCGACGTCCGGCTGCCGTTCCATGCCGCGGCGGCGCTCGCGCTGGCCAACGTCGCGTACGGCGCGCTGATCCTGCCGGAGTCGCGGCCCGGCGACCGGCGCACCCCGCTGACGTTGCGGACGGTCAACCCCGTGGGCGCGATCGCCGCCGTGCTGCGCCGCCCGGTCCTCGGCCGGCTCACGTACGCCCGGGCCCTGGCCGACGTCGCCCGCATGACCTCGCAGGTGTGCTGGACGTTTTTCGTCACGGCCCGGTTCGGGTGGGGCACCGCGCAGGTCGGCGTGGTCATGGCCGCGGGCGCCCTGGCCGGTGCGGCGTTCCAGGCACGGCTCGTCGGCCCGCTCGCGCGGCGGCTCGGCGACAAGCGCGCCGCCGTGCTCGGCGGTCTGCTCGCAGCGGTGTCGTTCGCCGGTACCGCGGCCGCCGCCGCGCCCTGGGTGCTCTACGCGCTGCAGGCGGTCGGGGTGCTCGCCTCCGTCGGCGGCGCGGCGGCGCAGTCGTGGCTGTCGGGCGCCACCGGCGACGACGAGCAGGGCACCGTCCAGGGCGCGGTGACCGGGATCGGTGCCCTGGCCGAGACGGCGGTGCCGGTCGTGGCCACCGCCGTGTTCGCGTGGTCGCTGGCGCACGGCTCGCCGGGGCTGGTGTTCCTCGGCGCGGCCGCGTGCGCGGCCGCGTCGACGGTCCTGCTGGCGACGACGCCGCCGGCTACTCCCCCGGCGGCACCTGGTCCTTGATGTCGTCGTAGCCCGCCTTGGCGGGCGCCTCGCCCGGCGCGTAGATCACCCGGATGACGCCGGTCGGGTACGCCTCCGTCGCCGTCACCGCGAGGTGGTACGGCGCGTCGCCGTCGTCGAACAGCCGCCGGCCCTTGCGCGCCGCCACCGGGTGCACCAGCAGCCGCAGCTCGTCGACGAGCCCGGCGGCGAGCAGCTGCTGCACCACGGAGATCGAGCCCGGGATGAGGATGCCCTTGATCCCGGGCTCGGCCTTCAGCGCGGTGACCGCCTCGACCAGGTCGCCCTGGATCAGCTCGGAGTTGCGCCAGGTGAACTCCAGCGGCTGGCGGGAGACGACGACCTTGCGCACGTCGCCGAGCTGCTTGGCGAACGGCGCGTCCTCGCCGCCGGCCGCCTCCCGCTCGGGCCACGCACCCGCGAAGCTGTCGTAGGTCTGCCTGCCGATGAGCAGCACGTCGGAGGTCGCGTAGTCCTCGGTGACGGCGCGGCCCATGTTCTCGTCGAAGTACGGGAAGTGCCAGTCGGGGTCGATCTCGGCCACGCCGTCGGCCGAGATGAACAGCGTGGAGATGACCTTTGCCATCGCGTTGGTCCCTTCGAGTCGGCGGTACCCGGCCGATTCTCGCGGATATCCGGGTTCCGGCTGCAACCGGGCACGTCACCCGCAAATGTGGGCATAAGGGAAACCATGATCAACCCGCTCCGAGGTACCGCAATGACGACACCAGCCGTCTACACGGCGGTGAAGATGAGCGGGCTGGCCGGCCGCGCCCCGGCCGGGGCGGTCGGGGACGGCCGGACCCGCGCCGCGGCCCGCCGTTGACCCCTGCGGCGAACTGCCGGGATCGGCCCGGGTTGGGGCCGGTGCCGGGTCTCACGGAAAGTAGTTTTTTCCGCCTGCTGGCAGTACGCCAGCCGGCAGCTCCGCGCTGAGCTGGGATCATCCGTCACAGCCGTAACGTCACTGGCCGTGTTCGGTCCTTACCGACGCTTGCCTGGGCATCGGCTGCCTGCGTAGGTTGCCCGTCGCCGTCCCGCGCGTCTGCGCGGGACGTTGTCGTGCGGGGAGCTCAGCGTGTCCTTCAGTCGTCTCAGCGCCACCACCGGTCGGTCGCGCCTGTGGTGTGCCGCGGTCGCCGGTGCCGTGGTCGCGTCGATGTTCGTGGCCCCACCGGTGGCCGCCGCCCCACCGTCATGGCCGACGCCCGCGGCGCCGGCCGCCGGGTCGTCGGTGCCGGTCTCGCCGGTCGGTGCGCGGGTGGCGGCGAAGGCGCCGTCGGAGACGGGTCCACGGTGGAGCGCGGGCGCGCCGTCGTGGCCCGCCGGTGGCGACGGCGTCATCGCGGTCGACACCGCGACGACCGGCGCGGCGCGGTCGGCGCAGGCGGCGGGCTCGGGCAGCGCGCGGGTCGGTGGGCTCGGGCTGGCCGTCCGCGGCAACGGCGGGGACTCGCTGAACGAACGCGCGCTGGTGCACGGCGCGGCGGCGGGCACGGCGTCGGCGGTGCCGGGCTCGGTGAAGGTGTCGGTGGCGGACCGGGCCGCGACGGAGGCGGCCGGGGTCAAGGGCGTGCTGTTCACGGTGCTGCGCGCCGACGGCTCGGCCGGCGCGTCGAAGGTGGCACTCGACCTGGACTACTCCGGGTTCGCCGACGCGTACGGTGCGGACTACGGCGGCCGGCTCCGGCTGGTGCGGCTGCCCAGCTGCGTGCTGAGCACGCCTGACCTGCCGCAGTGCCGGATCCAGACCCCGGTGCCCGGGGTGGTCAACGTCGCCGAGACCAAGGTCGTGTCGGTCGACGCGGTCGACGTCGGCGGGCAGGGCGCGCGGACCTTCGCGGCGAAGGGCGGCGCGACGCCGACCGTGCCGGCGGCCGGCGCCTGGGGGCCGAGCGAGACCGAGGTCCGCAAGGCCTCGGGCGGCGGGGCGGAGGCGCGGAGCACGAACGGCACGCCGCGGACCACCGCCGCGTCGATGAGCGAGCAGCCGGTGTACGCCCTCGCGGCGACGGCCGCGTCGGCGCAGGGCGACTTCGCGCACACGACGTTGGCGCCGACGTCCTCGTGGGCGGCGGGCAGCCAGGGCGGCGAGTTCTCCTACAACGTGCCGATCACGATGCCGCCGGTGTCCGCGGGGCCGAAACCGACCCTGGCGCTGCAGTACTCATCGTCCACCGTGGACGGCAAGACGACGTCGACGAACAACCAGGCGTCGTGGGTCGGTGAGGGCTGGGACCTGCAGACCGGCTACATCGAGCGGTCGTACCGGCTGTGCACGGAGGACGGCGGCACGACCGGGGACCTGTGCTGGTTCACCGACAAGGTGATCACGATGGTGTTCAACGGCAGGTCGACCCGGCTGATCAAGGACGACAACACCGGCGTGTGGCACCCGGAGGCCGACGACGGCTCCAAGGTCGAGCTGCTGACCAACGACGTCGGCAACGGCGACTACTTCAAGGAGTACTGGCGCATCACCACGCAGGACGGCACCCAGTACTCCTTCGGCAAGCACAAGCGCTACGCCACGGACCCGGACGCGACGAACTCCGTGCAGAAGGTCCTCGTGTACGGCAACAACGCCGGCGAGCCGTGCAACGTGGCGGGGCAGCCGTGGAACTCCGGCTGCGACCGCGCCTACCGGTGGAACCTCGACTACGTCGTGGACCCGGCCGGCAACTCGATGACGTACTTCTACGAGCGCTACCAGGGCAAGTACGGCAACTTCAACGGCGCCAACAACTGGGTGTACGACCTGACCGCCCGGCTCAAGCGCATCGACTACGGCGCCCGCGCCGGCAGCGAGGGCACCGCCGCCCCCGTCGCCCGGGTGAACCTCGTGGAGAACTCTCGCTGCGACCCGAACTCCGCCGGCTGCTCGTCGTACCCGGACGTGCCGTGGGACCAGTACTGCCCGACGACGCAGACCACGCCGTGCTCGCAGTACACGCCGACGTACTGGACGCCGTGGCAGCTCGCGATGATCAACACCGAGGTGTACGACGCGGCGACGGGCGCCTACCGCCCGGTCGACTCCTACTACCTGAGCAAGACGTTTCCCAGCCCGAGCGACGGCACCGCCGCGGCGCTGTGGTTCAGCGCGCTGCAGCACACCGGCCGGTCCGGCGCGTCCGGCGCGGACATCACGCTGCCGGCGATGACGTTCGGCGGCCAGGCGATGGCGAACCGGGTCAACAACGGCACCAGCAACCACTTCCGGATGACGTTCGTGACCACCGGCACCGGCGAGCAGATCGCGGTGAGCTACAAGCCGGCCGAGTGCACCGCGTCCAGCGTGGCCACGTACTCCGTGGACCAGAACACCCACATGTGCTTCCCCGGCAACGGGTCCTGGTTCCACAAGTATCTGGTTGACAAGATCACCACGAGCGACCTGACCGGGTCCTCGCCGGACGAGGTCACGTCCTACACCTACTCCACGGCTGGCAGTACCGTGCCCGCGCTGTGGCGACTGGGCAGTAACGAGGCCACGACCTCGCACGTGTACGACGACTTCGCCGGGTTCCCGACCGTACGGACGGAACACGGCCCGGTCGGCGGTCCACGGACCGTCACCGAGAAGCTGTACCACCGTGCCCTGGCCGGAGACACGCTGCTCAACGGCACGCAACGCCAGGTATGGGTGGTGGACTCCAGCGGCACCCAGACCTACGACTACGGCCAGGTCCGCGGGTCCCTGCGCGAGGAACGCACGTACGACGGCACGACCCTGCGCGGCAAAACGTTCCACACGTGGCGGTTCGCGGGCCCCAACGGCTACGACAACCCGACCGCAACCCGCACCGGCACCTGGGCCGGCGCCGTCCCGGCGAAGGCGTACCAGGCTGTGGAGTACGAGACGACCACCCACACACTGCTGTCCGGCGGCACCTGGCGATGGACCCGGCAGGCCCGCGACTTCGACACCTACGGCCTGCCGGTCAAGGTCACCGACTACGGCGACGCCGGCACCGCCGCCACGGCGGACAACGCCGGTAAGGCCGGGGACGACACCTGCACCACCATCGCCTATGCCCGCGACATCGCCAGGTGGCTGGTCAGCTACCCCTCGCAGACGGTCACCACCGACTGCGCGGCGAGCCCTTCGGGCGCCAACCACCTGTCCGGCCTGCAGACGCAGTACGACGGCGGTGCCGTCGGCGCCATGCCGACAAAGGGCCTTGTGACCCGGACCAACACGCTGTCCGACGTCTCCGGCACCACGCTGACCTGGATCCAGGCGAGCCGCACCACGTACGACACCCTCGGCCGGATCACCGGCGAGTACGACGCCCTGGAGCACGGCACCACCACCGCCTACACACCCGCCGGTGTCGGCCCCGTCACCGGCATGACGATCACCAACCCGCTCGGGCACGTCACCAGCAGCACCGTCGACCTGACCCGGGCCGAGGTGATCCAGATCGTCGACCCGAACAACCGGGTCACCACCATGCAGTACGACTCGCTGGGCCGGCTCACGAAGGTGTACAAGCCGCACACGCCGCCGGTCGGCACGCCGGACCTGCAGTACACCTACGCCCTCACGGCCGGCGGTGCGAACAGCGTCTCGACCAGGACACTCGCCGCCAACGGCACGCAGATCGAGACGTTCGAGGTGTACGACGGCAAGCTGCGCCCCAAGCAGACGCAGACACCGTCACTGGGCGCGGCGGGCGGCCGGGTCATCACCGACGTCAGCTACGACGGCCGGGGACTGGCGAGCAGGAGCAGCACGCTGTGGAACTCCGGCGCGCCGTCCGGCACCCTGGTGACCTTCGCCGACACGGCGGTCACCCGGCAGACCCGCACCGCCTACGACCTCATGGGCCGCCCGACCACCGTCGGCGTCTACTCGGCCAACGTGCTCAAGTCGCAGACCACCATCACCTACGACGGTGAACGGACCACCGTCGTGCCGGCCGACGGCGGCGCTACCAGGACGATCACGGACGCCGGCGGGCGGACGACCAGCGTGCTGCGGTTCCCGACGGCCAGCCCGACCGGCACCGCCGAGACCACCACCTACGCCTACGACCGGGTCGGGCGGCTCAAGACGCTCACCGACGCGGCCGGCAACCAGACGACCTACACGTACGACCGGGACGGGCAGCTGCTCACCACGACCGACCCCGACACCGGCACGACCACCGACGTCTACGACAAGGCGGGCCGGCGCACGTCCACCACCGACGCCCGGTCACAGAAGATCACCACCGACTACGACAACCTCGACCGGCCGACGGCCCGCTGGGCCGGCGCCAGCGGCACCGGCACGAAGCTGGCGACCTGGACCTACGACACCCTCGCCAAGGGCGAGCTGACCTCGTCGACCCGCTGGGTCGGTTCAGACCAGTACACGACCGCCGTCACCGGCTACAACGACAGCTACCAGCCGACCGGGCAGACCATGACCGTGCCGATGGTGCAGGGCGCCCTCGCCGGTTCGTACACCACCTCCTTCGGCTACGACAGCGTCGGGCACCTCACCAGCGTCGGCTATCCCGCCGGCGGCGGGCTGGCGGCGGAGACCGTCACCTTCGGCTACACGACGCTCGGCGCGCCGGTCACCGCCTCCGGCATCGACCCGTACGTGACCGCGACCTCCTACACCGAGCTCAATGAGCTCAGCCAGCGGGTCTACGGCACGTCCGGCATCGCGCAGCTGACCCGGCAGTACACCTACGAACCGGCGACCGGGCGGCTGGCCACCGTCAAGTCGCTGCTGCCGAACCAGGCGCAGGCCGGCCAGTACACCACCGCGCAGCAGGACACCTACGCCTACACGGCCAGCGGCGACGTCACCCGGATCACCGACGGCACCGACAACCAGTCCCAGTGCTACCGCTACGACGGGCACCACCGCCTCACCGAGGCGTGGACCGCCGTCGACGCCTGCGCCGCGGCGCCGACGACCACCGCGATCGCCGGCTCCGGCAAGTACCCGTACTGGGACAGCTGGACGATCGACAGCGCCGGCCGCCGCACCACCGACGCGCACCGGGTCAGCGCCGCCGACGTGACTACCCGCACCCACACCTATCCGGCGGCGGGTGCGGCCCGCACCCACGCGGCGACGTCGGTCAAGTACACCGGCGCGGTCACCCGCACCGACACCATGACCTACGACGCGGCCGGCAACACCAAGACCCGCAGCGTCAACGGCATCGGCACGGACCTCACCTTCAACAGCGAGGGCCGCTTCGCCGCCGCGACCGTCCACGCCCTCAGCGGCGACCAGGTCACCAACCACCTGTACGACGCCGACGGCGGCCTGCTCATCCGCAAGGAACCCGGCGGCACGACCCTCTACGCGGCCGGCCAGGAGTACAAGGCGGTCGGCGGGACCGTCTCCGCGACCCGCTACTACAGCAGCGGCGGGGCCGTCGTGGCGGTGCGCACCGGCGCCGGCAAGCGCTGGCTCGCCGCGGACCACCAGGGCTCGGCGAGCCTCACCGTCGACGCCGCGACCGGTGCGGTGCAGCGCCGCTGGTACACCCCGTACGGCGCCGACCGCGCGGTCAACGGCACCTGGCCCACCGACCGCGGCTTCCTCGACAAGCAGACCAACCCGTCCACCGGCCTGATCGATGTCGGCGCTCGCGAGTACGACCCGAACCTCGGGGTCTTCCTCAGCCCGGACCCGCTCGTCGACCCGGACGACCCCAAGTCGTTCAACGCCTACGCCTACAGCCACCACAACCCGGTCACGCTGAGCGACCCCAGCGGCCTGTGCCCAGCCGACCGGTGCGAGGGCTACGGCCAGAACCCCGGCCAGAGCACGGGCGTCAAGGCCAAGCCCGGCCCGCACGGCATCGGCGTGGACTACCAGCCCGACTCCGCCAGTCCCGCCGACATCGAACGGGAGAAGGCGCGGCTGGCCGCCGAGGCCGCCAAGAAGCAGCTCATCGACGCCGCCATCGCCCTCGGCAAGATCGTCCTGGACGAGCTGGGCATCACCGCCGGCTTCGACTGCTTCTTCAGCGGCGACCTGGGCGCCTGCGCCGAGACCGCGGTCAACGTCGTGCTCTCCCTCGTCGGCGGCTTCGCCGGCAAGATCGCCGCGAAGTACCTGATCCGCATCAAGCAGGGCGTCAAGCTCGTCAACAAGGTCTGGAACCTCGTCAACAAGCTCATCGACGGCGTCAAGGCCTGGCTGAAGAACTCGAAACTGCTCAAGAAGCTCGACGAGGTCGCCGAGACCGTCACCACGAAGGGCGACAACCTCGGTGGGTGCACGGGGGGCGCCAACAGCTTCCAGGCCGGCACCCTCGTGCTGCTCGCGGACGGCACCACGAGACCCATCGAAACCCTCAAGGTCGGCGACGTGGTCCTCACCACCGACCCGGTGAGCGGCACGACCGAACCGCACAAGATCACCCAGCTCCACGTCAACGACGACAAGGAGTTCACCGACCTCACCGTCACCGCCGGTACGGACGCCGGCGCGGTCATCAACACCACCCAGGAACACCCCTTCTGGAGCACCACCCGCAACGCCTGGACGCACGCCGGAGCTCTCCACCCCGGCGAGCGGCTGCAGACCGACGACGGCACCGCGGTCGACGTCCTCACCAGGGCGAACTACACCGGCGCCAGGACGATGTACAACCTCACCGTCGCGACCATCCACACGTACTATGTGGTCACCGGAATCCACGGAGTTCTGGTCCACAACACCGGCCCAGGGTGCGATCTGCCGAAGCCGCCCACGGGACGGGGATCGGTGCCGCCGGCGGAGCGCGACCCCCAACGGCTCTTCAGCAGAGGCCAGGTCCAGGACAAGCTGGACGAGAACGGTAATGTCTGCGCGAAATGTGGCGAACCGCTCGAGCTCGGCGACGCGAAGGGCCATCATGTGCAAAGGCATGCCGATGGCGGGGCAACTGATCCTGACAACCTTGCCGTGCTGTGTGATGCCTGCCATAAGGAGATCCACCGTAGATGAACGGAGCAGCGAACCCGGACCGGCGGCAGCGTCTCGATAGGATGCACGCGGATATCGCGACGCACGGGCTGTCAGTGACCCTTGTCGCCGGCGGCGCGCTGCCGCGGTACGCGTACACGGTGGGACTCAAGGACGTGACCGGATCCGAGCTGATCATGTGCGGGGCGTACCAGTACACGAGCGCCCAGGTGCACCAGATCATCAACGCCGTCGGGAGCGCACTGCGCGCAGATCCGGCGACCACGTCGCTGGTCGTCGGCGCGGCGGGTGTGTTCAGGTTGCGACCCGTTCACAGCAGCTGGAGCCGGCCGCTCGCCCTCGGCGCGCAGGACTTCTTCGGCACCGACGACGTCCGCTGCTCGCAGGTCGTCCCGGACCTGGACCATATGACCGACGACGTGCCTGACATGACCGTCGAATGGGCCGCGGACCGGGAGCCGGCCTGGCAGTGGATCCACCGGCCGTGGGATCTTCCGGTCGCGCGCACCGCCGTCGTCACGACCAACCTTCCGGCCCTGCGCGGCACGCCTGTCACGGAACTGGCGCGCTGGGAGGACGACGAGTGGGAGATGTTCGCAGGTAACGGTCCTGACGTGATCGCCGAGGACGTCCGCGTCGTGCCCTTCGGCACGATGGTGGGTCTCGACCCGTCCCTCACCGCCGCCGCCGGCGTCAGGATCGGCGAGGGCCTGTGGCGTGACGGACCCGGATCCGCCTGGCACCCGTGGCGGCGCCGTGAGTCCTGACACCGCGCCGATGACGTCGTCGTCCCGATCTCAGGCAATGTTCGCCGCCGCGGCACGGGGAGCACGTGGGTGGGCGTGCGGTCCTCAGGCCTGCCGCAGGATCGCCACGAGGAAGTCGGCGTCGGGGGTGAACGGGCGCAGGTCCCAGGTGGACAGCAGCACGTCGGGGGCGAGCCCGGCCGCGGCGGCGTCGGCGAGGAAGGTGTCGAAGTCGTAGCCGCGGCCGGCGCCGAACCCGGTCACCACCCGGCCGGCGCCACGCAGGTGCGCCCGCATCCGGCGCAGCACCTCCCGGCGGGTGTCCGGGGCGAGGAACGTCATCACATTGCCGGCGCAGACCACCACGTCGAAGCCCTCGGCGATGCCCTGCGCGGGCAGGTCGAGCTCGGACAGGTCGCCGACCAGCCAGCGCGGCCCGGGATGGTCCTCGCGCGCCGCGGCGACCAGCACCGGGTCGAGGTCGACGCCGACCACGGCGTGCCCGGCCGCGGCGAGCAGCCCGCCGACCCGGCCGGTGCCGCAGCCGGCGTCCAGCACCCGCGAGCCGCGCGGCAGCATGGCGTCGATCATGCGGGCCTCACCGCCCAGGTCGGCGCCGGCGGCCGCCATCGACCGGAACCGGTCGATGTACCACTGGGAGTGGCCCGGGTTCGCCTCGATCGACGCCAGCCAGCCGTTACGCTCCGTCACGCGTGGTCCCTCCGTGCTCATCGGGGTGCCACCGCGGGCGGCAGCAGCGTGCCCACCCGGGCGCGCACCGCCTCCACGGCGTCCCAGTCCGCGGCGCTGAGGTCGATCAGCGCGGCGGGGAACACCCCGTCCTGCTCCTTCAGTATGTGATCTCGCAGCGTGTCCAGTGCCGCGAGGAGCCGCTGCGGCCATTGCGGGTCGGCGGGTGTACCGGCGGCGGCCTCGCCCAGGACCGCCTCGATCCGCCGGTGCTCGGACTCCAGTGCCGCGACCTGGTCGGGGAACTCGCCGACGAGCGCCGGGAACAGCCCGTGCTCCTCGACCTCGGTGTGCGGGCCGAGCACCGCGGCGATCCGCCGGGCCACGGCCGCCATACCGGCGGTGTTCCCGCCGTCGTGCGCCCGGCGGACCTCGCCGATCAGGTTCACGACCGCGTCGTGTTCCCTGGTCAGCTCGTCGATGACGGCCAGCGACTGGCAGCCGCAGTACTCACACATGCCTCCAGCCTCGCCCGGCGCGGGCGCCACGACCAGGGACCTTGGTCCCGAAACGGGGGCCGCCGGGCCTACGACGCCAGCCGCCGGCTCGGGTGGTGGACCGGCCGCACGAGGGTCGCCGCGCCGTCGGGCTCGTTGATCTGCGACCACACCTCGTCGAGGGAGAGGCCGAGGACGTCGGCGATCGCCGCGATGGTCGAGAACGCGGGGGTCGCCACCCGGCCGGACTCGATCTTCCGGAGGGTCTCCGGCGACACGCCCGCGTCGAGCGCGGTGCTGAGCATCGACCTGGTCCCGCGGGCCCGTCGCAGGAGGGCGCCGAGGCGCTGTCCCCGTTCGACCTCGGCGGGGCTGAGCGGCAGTCTGACCATGGCTGCGATTCTAATACCGGGATAACATGGCCGGGATACTTATTGGCACCGCGAGGAAGACGCCGCATGATCGAGATCATGAACCCGACCCAGCTGCTGCGCGCGAAGGACACCGGCGCCCTGGTCGCCGACATCCTGCAGGAGCTCAAGCAGCGCAGCACGGTCGGCACGAACCTGCTCGACATCGACCGGTGGGCCCAGGCCATGATCGTCGAGGCCGGGGCACTGTCCTGCTACGTCGACTACGCGCCGTCCTTCGGCCGCGGGCCGTTCGGCCACTACATCTGCACCTCGGTCAACGACGCCGTGCTGCACGGCCGCCCGCACGACTATTCGCTCGCCGACGGCGACCTGCTGTCGCTCGACCTCGCCGTCTCCCTCGGCGGCGTGGTCGCCGACTCCGCGATCAGCTTCGTCGTGGGCGAGGCCCAGCCGGCGGAGAGCCTCGCGATGATCGACGCGACCGAGCGGGCGCTGCGCGCCGGGATCGCCGCGGCCGGCCCCGGCGCCCGCATCGGCGACATCTCCCACGCCATCGGCACGGTCCTCAGCGCCGCCGGCTACCCGATCAACACCGAGTTCGGCGGCCACGGCGTCGGCACCACGATGCACCAGGACCCGCACGTGTCCAACACGGGGCGGGCCGGCCGCGGGTACACGCTGCGCCCCGGGCTGCTGCTGGCGCTGGAGCCGTGGATCATGGCGGACACCGCCAAGCTCGTCACCGACGCCGACGGCTGGACCCTGCGCAGCGCGACGGGCTGCCGCACGGCGCACAGCGAGCACACGATCGCCATCACCGACGACGGCGCGGAGGTCCTCACCCTGCCGAAACACGCCCGCGCGGCGGGCTGACCGCCGAGCGCCACCCACGTCTGACGAGTGCCACCCGGACGGCGCGGGCGGCCCGGCCGTACACACGAGGGGGCGACGCGCCGAGGGACCGGTACCATCCGAGGGACCACAGCCGCGTCGATCCCAGGGACGGTCCTGTCACGTGTTGCAGCAGCCGGAATTCGGCCGGCGGCTTCGCCAGCTGCGAATGGAGCGGGGCAAGTCGCAGGCCGACCTGGTCGGGCTCGGCATGTCGGCGGCCTACCTGTCCCGTCTCGAGTCCGGGTCCCGGGAGCCGACCGCACGGGCGGTGGAGTACCTCGCCGAGGCCCTCCAGGTGCCCGTCGAGGCGTTCGACGACCTGGCCGGGCCGAACCTCGCCGACGTGCTCGGCATGGTCTTCACCTCCAGCGACGCGACCCGCGCCGCCGAGGCCCGCGACCTGCTCACCGCCGCCCTGGACGGCACGCCCGGCGCCGACGCCACGACCCGCTGGCTCGCCCTGTCCGAGCTGGCCCGGCTGTACAACATCCTCGGCGACCACGAGCGGGAGCGCGACACGCTGGTGGAGGCGTGCGCGATCAGCGACGAGCTGAAACGCCCGGCGCTGCAGGCGCAGGCGCGGCTGCAGCTGGCCCGCTGCTACCGGCACCTCGGCGACGCCGCCGCCACCCGCGACACGGTCCGCGAGGCGCTGCGGCTGGGCGAGCGGCACCAGTTCATGGTCCCGCCGTCGGACCTGATCCGGGCCCGCCTGATGCTCGTCTCCGCCGAGGCCGAGCTCGGCGACATCACCGAGGCCGCCCGCCTGTCGGCCGAGGTGTGCGACAGCCTCACCACCGAGCGTGGCGCCCTCGCCGCCGAGGCGTACTGGACGGCGGCGACCGTCGCGACGTGGCAGCGCGACTACCCGCGGGCCGGGACCCTCATCGACGCGGCGATGGCCGCCATCGACGCCCGCGACGACATGGTGCTGTGGATCCGCATCCGGCTCGCCGCGATCTCCCTGGCGCTGCAGGCGTCGCCGCCGCGCATCGACGAGGCGCAGTCGCTGCTGGACGTGGTCGCGCCGGCCCTCGCCCTGGTCGGCACCGCCCGCAACCGGCAGGAGCACCTGTACCTGCAGGCGCAGCTCGCCTACCACCGCGGCGAGCTGGAGCGGGCCGCGCTGCTGGCGAAGGAGGCCCTCGCGGTGCCGAGCCTGATGGCGTTCCGGGACCAGGTGATGCTGGAGGCCCTCGACGGGCGCGTCGCGATGCGGCTCGGCGAGCGCGACGCACTGGCCCGGCTCACGGCCCTCGCCGAGCGCGTGACGGCGATGCACATGCCGGAGGTCGCCGCCGACATCTGGCGGGCGATCGCCATGACCGCCACCACCGAGGACTGATCCCCCCGCCGTCGCATGACGACAACGTGGGCATCCCGGCGATGCGTGCGGCCGACCCGCCCGTCATAGGTGCACCGGGACGTCGATCACCCGGATCGGCTCCTGGTGCCATGCCGCCAGCAGACCGTTGACCACCTCGACGGTGGCCGTCCAGCCGGCGCGGCCACTCAGGCCGGCGGCCAGCAGGGTCGACGGGACCTGCCCGGCGCGCAGCAGCTGCTGCCAGCCCGCGACGTCGAGCTGCAGATACTCCAGCGCGGGCAGTGCGGTGACGGCGGGAAGGTCCGCGACGGCGGCGGATTCGGTGATCAGGGTGCGCAGCCGGTGGCCGGCCAGCACGGCCAGGTCGAACGGCGCGGCCGCGGCTCTGACGTACAGCACCTCGGTCATCGGCCGGACGTCGGCGATCGTCTTGCCGCTGCGCGATCCGACCCGCACCAGCAGCCCGCCGTCCGGACCCAGCTCCGCCAGGGTCGCGGGCCGGTCGGCGAGCTGTCGCGCAGCGCGGTCACGAACGCCCGCCAGGCCTCCGGCTGGAACAACGCAGGGTCGATCATCGCCTGAGCGTAGGCGGCGGTGGGGCACCCCGGCCTGCCGCCACGTCGAAGCCGCCGCCCGGCCGATTGTGACGTGGTCGAGCCGCACAGCGGTGGCGGCGGGGGCGCATCAGGGGCATCGTCGGAGGTTATGCGATCTTTTCACCACGTGCGGATGGTGGCGTTGCTGGTCGGCCTCGGTCTCGGGTTGACGGCGTGCGGCGGAGGCTCCGCGCCGAAGGCCTCATGGTCAGGGGCGCCGGCGTCGGGCCAGCAGCCGGCCGGGGCCGCGTCGCCCTCGGTGTCGCCGGCGCCCAGCGGTAAGCCGGTGCATGTGCGGCTGTACGAGAAGGACGGCGCGACGTACGGCGTCGGCATGCCGATCATCGCGTACCTGTCGGCGTCGATCACCAGCGCCAAGGACTTCGACGCGGCGACCGAGGTCACCGTCAACGGCGCGCCGACCGAGGGCGCCTGGTACTTCCAGAAGTCCACGATCTACGCCGGCTACCCGATCGAGGCACATTACCGCCCGGCCGAGTTCTGGCCGGCGCACGCCGAGGTCGCCATGAAGCTCGACACGAAGGGAAAGTCGGGCGGGACCGGGCTGGTGTACGACAACAGCTTGACCCTCGACATGAAGACCGGCCCGGCGAACATCGGCAAGGTCGACGGCAAGACCCTGCGGATGGTCGTGACCTCCGACGGCAGGCAGGTCTTCGACTTCCCGGTGTCGCTGGGCAAGGCGAGCACTCCCACGTTCAACGGCACCAAGGTGGTCATGGAGAAGAAGGCCGTCGAGCACATGGTCGGCGACGGCTACGACGAGCAGGTGCCGTGGTCGGTACGCGTCACCAACTCCGGCGAGTACGTCCACTCGGCCAGCTGGAACGGCGGCAACATCGGCCAGCGCAGCACCTCCCACGGCTGCACCAACCTGACCGAGGCGAACGCCAAGGCGTACTTCGACTTCGCCCAGGTCGGTGACCCGATCACCTACACCGGCACCGGCGGCCCGACGATGCCGACCTGGGACGGGTACGGCGACTGGAACGTGCCCTGGAACACCTGGCAGGCGGGCGGCGCGGTGCCGGCCAACTGAGCCGCTCCCGCACCGCTGTCGCATCGACGGGCCGCCGTCGAGGACGCGGCGGGGTCAGACCGGCCGGACCTCGGCGAGTCGCCGCTTCGAGTAGTCGTCGTCCCAGCAGACGGCGGCCTCCCAGGCGGCCGAGGCCTGCGCGGCGATGTCGTGCGCGACGTCGTCGAGGCCGGCGGCGTTGCCGGGCAGCCGGGCGAGGTCGAGGGCGGGCACGTCGACGTGCGCCTCGTCCCAGTCGATCAGGGCGACCCGGTCCGCCGTCAGGAGGATGTTGCGGGGGTTGGGGTCGCCGTGCACGACGCGGGTCGGGCGTCCGGCGAGCCGGGCCCACGCGGCCCGGCAGCGGGCGACGCCCTCGGCGGGCATCGCGCCGAGGTCGACCTTCGTGCCGGTGTCGGCGTGCAGCAGGTCGGTCGACGAGCGCCAGCCCGGGCGCTGCGGCCAGCCCCGCGTCAACCGGTGCAGGTCCCGGAGCGTGCCGGCCACGCGACGCCAGTCGGCCGGCGTCTCGGGCGGCCCGCCTTCCAGGTGGGTCATCACCACGAGGCCGTCGGCGAACAGGCGGCCGTCCCTGGTCGGGATCGGCACCGGCACGGTCAGGCCTTCCCGGTCGAGGTACCGCAGGAGCCCGGTCTCCCACGCAAGGTCGGCGTCGCTCCTGCCGCCGAGGCGGCCCACCGCGAGGCGCCCACCGACGCGCACGGTCCACACGTCGTTGGCGACGCCGCCGCTCAGTGGTTCGATGCGAGCGGCGTCTCCGCCCCACTGCGCGAGTGCCTCCCAGCCCATCGGCCACATGCTACGTGCTCCGGCAGACGGGGCCGGCCCCGCAGGACCGGCCCCCGTCGTTGCCGGCTATCCGGTGAAGGTGGCCGTGATCTGCGTGAACTGCCAGTTGTTCTGGGCGATGCCGCTGCAGTTGGACACCACGCCACCGCCGGGGCAGGGCCGGTC
>NZ_JNYJ01000034.1 GCF_000716715.1 Dactylosporangium aurantiacum
ATCCACCGGACGGAACTGCTTCGCCATACCCAATGATCGATCGAGTACCGCGAAAGCGGAACTATCCACACATACCGAAAACGCAACAGGCTCCCTGACGACAGCGATCCACAGAGCAAGCCTCGCGGCGCCCCGAGGGGCATCCGGTCAACTACGGAGTCGGACACGCGATGGTGCGCAATGGGCGCCGGCGACGCCCCCTACCCGCCACACGGCAGACCAGCACCGCGCCGTCCGACCGGCGCCCCGACCCGACCCGCCCCGCCCCGGCTCTACTCGTCGCGCCCCGTGGCCGGCTCCGCCTCCGTCGACAGCGGCGGCGCCGGCACCGCCGCCGGCTCCGGGAACGGTGGCGGCGTCCCGCCGAACGCCGGGCAGAGTGCCTGGTGGGCGCACCACCCGCACAGCCGGCTCGGCTGGGCCCGGAAGTCGCGCTCCGCCGTGGCCCGCTCGATCGCCTGCCACAGCGCGAGCAGGGTCCGCTCGAAGCGCTCCAGCTCCTCGGCGTCCGGGGAGAAGTCGCAGACCTCGCGGTCCTTCAGATACATCAGCCGCAGCACGCGGGGCACGACGCCGCGGGTGCGCCACAGGACCAGGGCGTAGAACTTCAGCTGGAACATGGCGCGGGCCTCGAACGCCTCGCGGGGCGCCCCGCCGGTCTTGTAGTCCACGACGCGGATGTCGCCGGCGGGCGAGACGTCGAGCCGGTCGATGTAGCCGCGGATGACGAGCTTGCCGTCGACCTCGGCCTGGACGAACGCCTCCCGCTCCGCGGGCTCCAGCCGGTTGGGGTCCTCCACGGCGAAGTAGCCGCCGAGCAGCTCCCGGCTGGACTCCAGGAACGCCTCCGTGTCGGCGAACAGGTCGGCCAGGCCCTCCTCGGTCTCCACCAGGCGCTGCCACTGCGGCGCGACGAGGGCGGCGGCACGCTCGGGGGTGCGGGTGCCGGTGGGCTCCTCGAACAGCGCCTCCAGCACCGCGTGCACGAGGGTGCCGCGCATCTGGTCGGGCGTGGGGCGCTCGGGCAGGCGGTCGATGCTGCGGAACCGGTACAGCAACGGGCAGGTCTTGAAGTCCGCGGCCCGCGACGGCGACAACGTAGGCAGGGTGGTGATGGTCTCCGTCATGCGTGGAAGGTTAGGCCACGGGTACGACAGTTTTCGCGGACCGGCACCTTGGCGGGTGGTACCCGTAGCATCATGGGCAATGGACGACTACCGCTCGGCACCCGCGCCGGCGTCGTCGGCTGCCCGGACCCGGCCGCCTGAGCGCGGCTCCGGGATCCCGCTGGGGCGGCTGCTCGGCGTCCCGATCTATCTCGCCCCGTCCTGGCTGCTGCTCGCCGCGCTGATCACACTGACGTATGGCCAGTTCCTGACCTCGCGGCGGGAGCTGTCGCTGACCACCGGTCTCGCGGTCGGGTTCGGGTTCGTGGTGTGCCTGCTGGTGTCGGTGCTGCTGCATGAGCTCGGTCACGCGATCACCAGCCGGCAGTCCGGGATCGGTGTGAGCGGTATCACGCTGGAGATGCTCGGCGGGTACACCGAGATGGAGCGGGAGGCGCCGCGGCCCGGGGTCGAGCTGTTCGTGTCGCTCGCCGGGCCGGTCGTGTCGCTGCTGCTCGGGCTCGCGGCCGGGGCCGCCGCGGTGGTCCTGCCCGCCGGCGGGATCGCCGAGACGTTCGCGTTCCAGCTGGCGCTGAGCAACATCGTGGTCGCCGTGTTCAACGCGCTGCCCGGGCTGCCGCTGGACGGCGGCCGGGCACTGCAGGCCCTGGTGTGGAAGCTCAGCGGCGACCCCAACCTCGGCCGGCGGGTCGCCGGCTGGTCCGGCCGGCTCGTCGCGGTGGCCACCGCCGTCACGGCGGTCGCGCTGTTCGCCCAGGGAGTGCTCAACGGGTACTTCGGGCTGGTGTTCACCCTGCTGGTGAGCATCACCATGTGGGTCGGCGCCGGCCAGGCGATCCGGCACGGGAAGGTCGCCGCGAGCCTGCCGCCGTTCAACGCCCGGGAGCTGGCCAGGCCGGTCGTCCCGGTCGCGGCCGACACCCCGCTCGCCGAGGCGGAGCGCATCGCGGCCGATCTGCACCAGCATCTGGCGGTGGTCGACGGGGCCGGGGCGATGCTCGGGTTCGTGCACGGCGCGTCGGCGCGGGCGGTCCCGCCGGAGCGCCGGCCGTGGGTACCCGTCGGCGACGTCACCCGCCGGCTCGACGAGCACCACGTCCTACCAGGCGATCTGAGGGGTACTGACCTGCTGCACGCCATCCGTGACGACCCGGGCGGCGACTACCTGGTGGTGACGGGCGAGGATGTGCACGGCGTCCTGCGCGGCGCCGAGCTGCTCTCGCTCGTCGAAACACGCCGGTCCGACGACCGGCCCACCAGAAGGAATCGCACGTGACTGTGTCCCTCGACCTGCCAGCGACCCGCAGGGGACCGTTCCAACCGGGTGACCGGGTCCAGCTGACCGACCCCAAGGGCCGGATGCACACGATCGTGCTCGAGCCGGGCAAGGAGTTCCACACCCACCGCGGGGCGCTGCCGCACGACGACCTGATCGGCGCGCCCGACGGCAGCGTGGTCACGTCGGCCGGAGGCACCGCGTACCTGGCGCTGCGGCCGCTGCTGTCG
The DNA here is from genome assembly GCF_000716715.1 of Dactylosporangium aurantiacum. Lineage (GTDB taxonomy): Bacteria > Actinomycetota > Actinomycetes > Mycobacteriales > Micromonosporaceae > Dactylosporangium > Dactylosporangium aurantiacum. The sequence continues at coordinate 2,634 of NZ_JNYJ01000034.1, forward strand.
GACTACGTGCTGTCCATGCCGCGCGGCGCGCAGGTCATCTACCCGAAGGACGCCGCGCAGATCGTCGCGATGGGCGACATCTTCCCCGGTGCCAGGGTCCTGGAGGCCGGCGCGGGCTCCGGCGCGCTCACGTGCTCCCTGCTGCGGGCGGTCGGTCCGGCCGGCACCGTGACGTCGTACGAGATGCGCGAGGACTTCGCGGCGATCGCCCGGCGCAACGTGGAGGCCTTCCTCGGCGGCCCCGTGGAAGGGTGGACCTTGCGGGTAGGTGACGTAGCGGGCTGCGAAGATGTCGGTTTTGATCGGATAATCCTAGACATGCTGACCCCGTGGGAGATCCTGCCGCTCGTGTCCCGGGCGCTGATCCCCGGTGGGGTGTTCATCGGATACGTGGCGACCACGCCGCAGCTGTCCGAGCTGGTGGAGGCCCTGCGCGAGGACGGTGGCTACACCGAGCCGCGCGCGTGGGAGAGCCTGGTGCGTGACTGGCACGTCGAGGGACTCGCGGTGCGGCCCGATCACCGGATGATCGCGCACACGGCGTTCCTGGTCAGTGCCCGCAAGCTGGCGCCGGGGGTGACGGCGCCGCCGCGGCGGCGCAAGCCGAGCAAGGGCGCCGAGGCATACGCGGCGCGGCGGTTGGCAGCCGCCGCGGTCGCACGGGAGGAGGAGGCAAAGGATGAGCCGTCCGAGCTTCAGTGACCTACCTGCCGTTTTTCCGGACTGGTCGCCGTATCCGGACCTCGAGTCGGCGGCCAGGGCATACCTGCGCGACCCGGACATCGCCCTGGACGCGATGGCCGGGGTGCTGCGCGGGCAGAGTGTGCTCGGTTTCACCCTCGAACGGTTCGTCAACGACGTCAACGGGGTGTGGCAGGAGGTCGTCGTCTGCGACGGCACCCGGCTCATCCTGTGGCACGGCGAGGACATCCCGCCGGAGGAGGCCCCGCCGGGCTCGATGACGTCGTCGCTGCGGGTGGTGGCGCTGTCCGCGGTGACCGAGGTCGGCTGCCGCCGGCGGCTGAGCCGCAACCCCAACGGGCACGCCCGCGTCGACAGCGTCGACGTCTACCTGCTGCTGACCTCGCTCGACGAGGCGAACGTCGCCGCGGAGGAGGCCGGCTCGGTGATCCGGCACGACGCGCTGCGCTTCGGCAAGACCCTCGACGACGGCGGCGCCGGACAAATTGCCCGCTTGGAGGAGTTTGCCCGACTCGTCTCTTCTCTCGTGGGTAAACCGATGCTGTGACGAATCAGTCGGCGTTGGGCCCGGCGACCGGCACGTCGTCGGCCGCCCGGTGCACGTGGATGCAGTCGCCGGGGCACTCCTTGGCGGCGTCGATGACCTCGAGGCGGAGGTGTTCGGGCACGTCGACGCGGCTGCCCGGGGCCAGCAGGAGCTCGCCGTCGGGGCCCTTCACATAGGCCAGCCCGTCGACGTCGAACTCGAAGACCTCAGGCGCGTACTGCACGCACAGCCCGTCGCCAGTGCACAGGTCCTGGTCAACCCACACCTCAAGAGCGCTCACGCCGCAACATTACAGGGCTGGTGGAAAGTGCCTCCAGGCCGCAGGATTTGTAAAAGCCCTGTGGCGCACGGGTTCGAAGGAGCCCAGACCGGCGAACAGCGGTTAGTGTTAGAGCACAACGTTCAAAGCCCCCGGGGAGGTGGGACGTGGCACGCAGCGACGACGCGGAGACGCGCGCCGCACGATGGGAGAAGGACGCCCACGATCTCTCCACGCAGGTCGCTTTCCTCCAGGAGGAACTCGCCCTGGTGCGGCGCAAGCTGACGGAGACCCCGCGACACGTGCGACAGCTCGAGGAGCGGCTCGCCGCAGCGCAGGCGCAGATTGCCCGGCTGACCGAAAACAACGAGCGGCTCGTGGCCACCCTCAAGGAGGCCCGCGCCCAGATCGTGACGCTGAAGGAGGAAGTTGACCGCCTGGCACAGCCGCCGAGCGGTTACGGCGTCTTCCTCGCCCGCCACGAAGACGGCTCTGTCGACGTCTTCACCGGCGGGCGCAAGCTGCGCGTGGCGGTCTCCCCGGCCATCGAGGTCGAGGAGCTGCGCCGAGGCCAGGAGGTCCTGCTCAACGACGCCCTGAACATCGTCGACGCGCTCGGGTTCGAGCGGGCCGGCGAGGTCGTCATGCTCAAGGAGATCCTGGAAGGTGGTGACCGCGCGCTCGTCATCTCGCACGCCGACGAGGAGCGGATCGTCCACCTGGCCGACACCCTCGCCGACGCGCCCCTGCGCGCCGGCGACTCGCTCATGATCGAGCCCCGCTCGGCGTACGCGTACGAGCGGATCCCGAAGAGCGAGGTCGAGGAGCTGGTGCTGGAGGAGGTGCCCGACGTCGACTACACCGACATCGGCGGCCTCTTCTCGCAGATCGAGCAGATCCGCGATGCCGTGGAGCTGCCCTTCCTGCACGCGGAGCTGTTCCGCGAGCACCTGTTGCGCCCGCCGAAAGGCGTCCTGCTCTACGGCCCTCCCGGCTGTGGCAAGACGCTGATCGCCAAGGCGGTCGCCAACTCGCTGGCGAAGAAGATCGCCGAGCGGCGCGGTGAGGAGCGCAAGACCAGCTACTTCCTCAACATCAAGGGCCCCGAGCTGCTCAACAAGTACGTCGGCGAGACCGAGCGGCACATCCGGCTGATCTTCCAGCGCGCCCGTGAGAAGGCGAGCGAGGGCACTCCGGTCATCGTGTTCTTCGACGAGATGGACTCGGTGTTCCGCACGCGTGGCTCGGGGGTCTCCTCCGACGTCGAGAACACGATCGTGCCTCAGCTGCTGAGCGAGATCGACGGCGTCGAGGGCCTCGAGAACGTGATCGTCATCGGCGCGTCCAACCGGGAAGACATGATCGACCCGGCCATCCTGCGCCCCGGCCGGCTCGACGTGAAGATCAAGATCGAGCGTCCGGACGCCGAGGCGGCGAAGGACATCTTCTCCAAGTACATCCTGACCACGGTGCCGCTGCACAAGGACGACATCGCCGAGCACGACAACTCGCCCGAGGCGACGGTCGCGGCGATGATCGACGCGGTGGTGCTGCGGATGTACTCCGAGACCGAGGAGAACCGGTTCCTCGAGGTGACCTACGCCAACGGCGACAAGGAGGTCCTGTACTTCAAGGACTTCAACTCCGGCGCGATGATCCAGAACATCGTCGACCGGGCCAAGAAGATGGCGATCAAGGACTTCCTCAGCAACGGCCAGAAGGGCATGCGCCTCCAGCACCTGCTCGACTCCTGCGTTGACGAGTTCCGCGAGAACGAGGACCTTCCCAACACCACCAACCCCGACGACTGGGCCCGCATCTCCGGCAAGAAGGGCGAGCGGATCGTCTACATCCGCACGCTCGTCTCCGGCGGCAAGGGCGCGGAGGCCGGCCGGTCGATAGAGACCGCCACCAACACCGGCCAATATCTGTAGGACCGCGACACGGGCGGGCGGTGGCCTCAGGGCCGCCGCCCGCTTCGCGTGCGTCGAGGGTGCATGGCTCGGGTCCGCGGTGGTCCGGGCCGTCGCTCCCGCCAGCCACCGGTCGGCCGTGAACGGCCTCCCTGCCAGGTCCGTGTGCGGTTGCGCACACGCGGCCGCGGACGGCCGCGACGCGGCCTGGCGGCCGCGACAACCCCACCGCCGGCTGACCTTGGAGACCTTGACCCCGCCCAGGACGTGTCAAAGTCTCCAAGGTCAACGCGCGGCGTCCGTCAGGACCGACTCGAGCGTGGTCAGTACCGCCGACGCCTCCGCGAGGGACACGTGGTGCGTGTCGGCATAACACGTCAGGACCGTCGCCCGCCCCGCGTCGTCGGCGTGCACGAACACCCGGCTCGACGGGCTGTCCTTGAACGGCGTCCAGTCCAGCGTGCGGCGGGCCAGGGCCCGCTCCAGCGACCCGCGCGCCGCCGGCGGCTGCGGCCCGCGCCGGTCGTTGAGGTGGAAGTCGACCCGGAACTGCGGCCCGCGCTCCTCGGCGACCCGGTCCACCAGCGACTCCCGGCCGGCGGTGTCGTAGTACGCGTGCTTGTACGCGGCCGTCGCGGCCCGCCGGGCGCCGTCCAGGACCGTGTCGAACCCGGCGTCGGCGACCTCCACCAGGCACAGGCCCGGCTGCGCGACCGGCGCCACGACGTCGGCGAGCCCGGAGCGGAAGCGGTTGCTGGTGACCAGCAGCACCGGCACCGGGTCGACACCGGAGCAGCGGCGTACCGCCACCGCGAACGCCGCGAGCAGGGTCGTGGCCGGGTCCGCGCCGGTGCGCTCCTGCAGCAGCCGGGTGGCGAGGGGGATCGCGGGGGAGACCAGGCGGCCCTTCCAGTGCCGGGGCCGCTCCGGCCGCCGCGACCGGACCGGCCACGGCGCCGGCATCGCCCGCAGGACCCGCTCCCAGTGCCGCAGCGCGCTGCGGCTCTGCCGGGCGCCGGCCGCCGAGGACTGCCAGCCGGCCTGCTCGAGGGGCTGCATCCCGGCGACCGGCTCCTGGACCCTGGCGGCGACCTCCCGCAGCATCACCGCCGCGCCCGAGCGGTCCATCGCGAGGTGCCAGATCACCGCGCACAGGTGGGTGAGCCGGCCGCGGTGCCGCACGACCCCCATCCGCAGCGGCCAGTCCCGGGTGAAGTCGACGGGTTCGCGACGGTACCGCCGCAGCATGTCCTGCGCGGCGGCGGCCGGCTCGTCGGCGTCGAGGACCTCCAGGACGGTCTCGCCGGCGGCCGCCACGACCTGCCGCGGGGTGCCGTCGGCGGCGAACCGCAGGCGGGTGCGCAGCACCTGGTAGCGGCCCATGAGGTAGCGCAGCTCGGCCACGACGTCCTCGACGCCGGTGCCGTCCGGCAGCGGGTCGACCCCGCCGAGCGGCAGCTGCTCGCCGAACCTGGTCATCGACGCCCAGATGTCCTGCTGCCCCCACGTCAGCGGGGCCTCACCCGCGCCGGGACCCTCGAACGGCACGCAGATCCGCATCCGTGGATGTTACGGGGGGCGACCACTGCGCAACAATCGGACATCATGCAAACCTGGCGCGCCGCGGTGGAGGCAGACTGTCGTACCTTGCGACTAGGGTTGTGGGCATGAGTGTGCGGCGCGTGATGGGCACCGAGGTCGAATACGGCGTGTCCGTTCCCGGCCAGCCGGGAGCCAACCCGATGGTGACGTCATCCCAGGTGGTCAACGCCTATGGTGCCCGGCCAGAGCTCACCAAGGGCGGGCGGGCCCGGTGGGACTACGAGGAGGAGTCCCCGCTGCGCGACGCGCGCGGGTTCACCTACTCCGGCGCCCTCTACGACCCGGCGGAGGCCCTCGCGGACGAGGACCTCGGCCTCGCCAACGTGATACTGACCAATGGCGCGCGGCTCTATGTCGACCACGCCCACCCTGAATACTCCACGCCGGAGTGCACCAACCCGCGCGACATCGTGCTGTGGGACAAGGCCGGCGAGCGGGTGATGGCCGAGGCGTCCCGCCGCGCCGCCACGATCCCGGGGACGCTGCCGATCCATCTGTACAAGAACAACACCGACAACAAGGGCGCCAGCTACGGCACCCACGAGAACTACCTGATGCGCCGGCAGACGCCGTTCGCCGACATCGTCATGCACCTCACCCCGTTCTTCGTCACCCGGCAGATCGTGTGCGGGGCGGGCCGGGTCGGCATCGGGCAGGACGGCTCCGCCCCCGGCTTCCAGATCTCCCAGCGCGCCGACTTCTTCGAGGTCGAGGTGGGTCTGGAGACGACGCTGAAGCGGCCGATCATCAACACCCGCGACGAGCCGCACTCCGACGCCGACAAGTACCGGCGGCTGCACGTCATCATCGGCGACGCCAACCTGTCGGAGATCTCCACCTACCTCAAGGTCGGCACCACGTCGCTGGTCCTCGCGATGATCGAGGACAAGGCGCTGCCGTCCGACCTCGGGATCGCCGACCCGGTCACCGAGCTCAAGTCGGTCAGCCACGACCCGTCGCTCAAGCACCTGATCCGCATGCGCGACGGCCGGCGGCTCAGCGCGCTGGACATCCAGTGGGCGTTCTACGAGCGGGCCCGCGCCTATGTGGAGTCCCGGCAGGGCTCCGACGTCGACGAGCAGACCGCCGACGTGCTGGAGCGCTGGGAGAGCGTGCTGGACCGGCTCGGCCGCGACCCGATGCTGTGCGCCGGCGAGCTGGACTGGGTCGCCAAGCTGCGCCTGCTGGAGGGCTACCGGGAGCGCGAGTCGCTCGGCTGGTCGTCGCACAAACTGCAGCTGGTGGACCTGCAGTATTCCGACGTCCGCGCCGAGAAGGGCCTCTACCAGCGGCTCGTGGCGCGCGGTTCGATGGCGACGCTGTTCACCGAGGACGAGATCCAGCGCGCGATCGTCGAGCCGCCGGACGACACCCGCGCCTACTTCCGCGGGCGGTGCCTGGCGAAATACCCCGCCGAGGTGGTTGCCGCCAGCTGGGACTCCGTCATCTTCGACGTGGGCCGGGAGTCGCTGGTGCGGGTGCCGATGATGGAGCCCGAACGAGGGACCAAGAAGCACGTCGGTGCACTGTTCGACAAATGCCCGAGCGCGAAGGATCTGCTGGAAGCGATCACTTCCGGGTAAGTTCGATGCAGCGGTTGTTTGGTGGTCCCCCCGAGGAGGATGAGACATGGCTACGAGGGATACGGGCGGGCAGTCCCAATCCGGTAAGTCCCGGCGTGACGAGGAAGAGGACGTCGCCGCGCCCGAGGTGAACCCGGAGACAGCCGAGCGGGTCGAGCAGTTGGGTGAGGACGTCGACGACCTCCTCGACGAGATCGACTCGGTGCTCGAGGAGAACGCCGAAGAGTTCGTCCGCGGATACGTGCAAAAGGGCGGCCAGTAGCCGTCACCGAGAAGGTCCCGTCGGTCCGGGTGTATCCGGGCCGACGGGCGTATTGTTTGGTCAACTACATTCGATCATGTGAAAGGAGCTCCGTTGCCGACGGGTCTTGACCACTCTGGGCGTCTGCCGGCCGCGTTCCACGCCGCGGGGACCTCGTCGTTCAGCGAGTTCCTGTCCGCGGTCGCCCCGGAGATGCTCCCGGGCCGCCGGCCGCTGCCGCCGGGGATGGCCGCCGACGTCAGCGCGCACGCCACCACGATCGTCGCGATCACCTGCGCCGACGGCGTGCTCATGGGCGGCGACCGGCGCGCCACGATGGGCAACCTCATCGCCCAGCGGGACATCGAGAAGGTGTTCGCCGCCGACGCGTATTCGCTCGTCGGCATGGCAGGCACCGCCGGGTTCGGGCTGGAGATGCTGCGGCTGTTCCAGGTCGAGCTGGAGCACTACGAGAAGATCGAGGGCACCATGCTCTCCCTGGAGGGCAAGGCCAACCGCCTCGCCACCATGGTGCGCAACAACCTCGGCGCCGCCATGCAGGGCCTGGCCGTGGTGCCGCTGTTCGCCGGGTTCGACGTCGACGCGAAGTCCGTCGACAAGGCCGGGCGCATCTTCAGCTTCGACGTCGCCGGCGGGGTCTACGAGGAGCGCGGCTACGACTCGATCGGCTCCGGTTCGCTGTTCGCGAAATCGTCGATGAAGAAGCGGTACAAGCCCGGCATCACCACCGCGGACGCGGTCAAGGTCGCCGTCGAGGCGCTCTACGACGCCGCCGACGACGACACCGCCACCGGCGGCCCCGACCTGCTGCGCAACATCTTCCCGGTCATCATGACGGCGACCGTCGAAGGCACGCACCGCTACACCGACGAGGAGATCCGCGCGGTCGCCGAGACGGTCATCGCCGAGCGCGCCGAAAACCCGGGCGCCTGATCCCCAAGTCCTGTTCCGAGCCAGCAGTTCACCTACGCCAGAAGGAGAACCCGCCACCGTGGCAATGCAGTTCTACGCCTCGCCCGAGCAGATCATGCGGGACCGCTCGGAATACGCGCGTAAGGGCATCGCGCGTGGTCGCAGCGTCGTGGTGCTCAGCTACGAGGGCGGCGTGCTCTTCGTCGCCGAGAACCTGTCGACCGCCCTGCACAAGGTCAGCGAGATCTACGACAAGATCGGTTTCGCCGCCGTCGGCCGCTACCCCGAGTTCGAGAACCTGCGCTCGGCCGGGGTCCGCCTCGCCGACCTGCACGGCTACTCCTACGGCCGCCGCGACGTCACCGGCCGGCAGGTCGCCAACATCTACGCCCGCACCCTCGGGGCGATCTTCACGCAGGAGCAGAAGCCGTACGAGGTGGAGATCTGCGTCGCCGAGGTCGGCGCCACCGTCGAGGACGACGAGCTCTACCGGATCACGTACGACGGCTCCGTGCAGGACGAGCCCGGCCTGGTCACCATGGGCGGCCAGTCCGACGCCATCTCCGGCGCCGTGAAGAGCCGGCTGCGGCCCGACCAGACGCTCGCTGAGGCGCTCAAGCTCGCGGTCGAGGGTCTGGGCAGCGTCGGCGGCGAAAACGGCCAGCCGCGCAAGCTGGCGGCCAACCAGCTGGAGGTCGCGGTCCTGGACCGGCGCCGCCCGGGCCGCACGTTCCGCCGCCTGACGGGGCTCGCCCTCACCGCGATCCTCGAGGACCCGGCCAAGGCCGCGGACCCCGAGGCCGGCCTGGAGGACAAGCCCCAGCCCCCGGCGTCGCCGAACACCCCCGCCGACAACGCCAGCGGCCCCGCCCCGGACGGCGAGGGCACCGCGGGCGAGACCCCCGCCGAGGGCGACAAGCCCGCGGAGTAGCCCGTGGGGTGACCCCCGGACAGACACCTCGAGGCCGGGTGCGGCGATCCGCTGCGCCCGGCCTCGCCATGTCCGCGTGGAGTGCCTGCCGGCCCCGTCTGGGCGGCCCTGTCCGGCCGAGCTGCGCTGTGCTGGCGGCTGTGTCCGCGTGTGGCTGTGCGTGTGGGCGGCGCCGTGCCGGCAGCCGCGTGCGGGGCGCTTAATACGAGCGGCGCTGTGCCGGCGGCCGTGCGGCCGCGTCCGTGCGGGCGGCGCTGTGCTGGCGGCCGCGTGTGGCTGTGTCCGCGCGAGCAGCGGCATGCCGGCGCGCGTGCGGCCGTGTCCGCGTGGTGCCGCGGGCGAACTGTGGTCTTGCGGCGAGGCCGGGCCCGTTCGCGGTGAAGCCCGGGGCCTGTCTGCCGGTGAGCGCGGGAGCCCGTTCGTCGGCGAGTTCCGGTGTTGTCGGCCGACGCTCGTTGCACCGGCACGCGCGGGCGGGCGAGACCGTCGATCAGGCCTCTAGAGTGCGTCGGTGTGGACACTGCCGAGCCCGACGGCCGGCGCCGGTCGTTTGAGCAGCAGCTCCCGCAGGAGGTCGTGCGGGCGCTCGCCGAGCACGGTCACCTGGACCTGCTGCGCCGGGAGGCCGAGGCCGGCGACTACGAGTGCGCCGACGCGCTGGGCCGGCTGCTGCGCGCTCGCGGCGAACCCTCCGAGGCGGCCCTGAGGCTGCTGCGGCCGTTCCTCGACACGGACTGGGTGGCGCGGGCGGTGGACCACATCGCCGAGATCCTCGTGGAGGACGGCGACGTCGGCCCGGCGATGGAGCTGCTGCGCCCGTTGGCCGACGAGGGCCAGCTCGAGGCCGTGGAGCGGTTCGGCGCCCTGCTGGTGGGGCTGGGCCGCGACGACGAGCTGCTCGCCATGCTGCGGCGGGGGCTGGCCGACCACCTGCACCCGATCGACGTGGTGGTCGAGCTGACCCGGGACCTGGGCCGCGACGACGAGGTGATCGGCCTGCTCCGGTCGCCGGTCGCCGCCGGGGCGGGCGTGGACAGTCTGCTGGCCTCCGTGCTGGAGCGCGCCGGCCGCCCGGCCGAGGCCGTCGCCGTGCTGTGGGCGTGCATCCGCGGAGGGCCGTACGCCGTCCAGGACGCCGAACAGCTCGCCGATGTCCTGGCGCGGCACGACCCGGAAGCGCTCGCCGACCTCGCCGCGGGCCACCGCCGTGCGTTCGCCGCGCGTCGCTACGCCCGCTGGTGCGAGGAGCGGGGCCGTGTCGACGACGCGGTGGCGGTGCTGGCGGGCCTCGCCGCGCGGCAGCAGCGGAAGCGGGAGCGGGAGCAGCGGCGGGAGCACGGCCTCGTCCCGTACCGCATGGCGACGTGGTACGGGCCCGTCACCGAGGCCGCGCTCAACCGGAACGCGGCGTGGCTGCACGCCGACCTGCTGGCCCGGCACGGCCGGGTGCAGGAGGCGATCACGGTCCTGCGATCGGCGGCCGCTGCCGACCCGGCCCTCGTCCGCCCGCTGTGCGTGCTGCTGATCGGCCAGGACCGGCCGGACGAGGCGCGAGCCGTCGCGGCCGGGATCGCCGCCGCGGGATGGCCGGACCCGGTCCTGGTCCGACTGGAGTGGATCGAGGCGCTGGTCGCGGGCGGCCGCCACGAACAGGCGATCGCCGAGCTGCGCACCGATCCCGACGCGGACGGCGGGTACGCCCGCGAGCGCCTGGCCGCCCTGCTGGCCGAGGCCGGCCCGCCGGACGAGGCGATCGCCATGCTCGGCCCGGCAGCCGAAGGGCATAACCGGATCCTGCTCGCGACGGCGTTGATCCGCGCGGGCCGGCCCGATGAGGCGATCGCGGCGTTGCACGCCGTGCCGGCGACGCACTGGGTGTGAATGGACGCGCGAGTGCCGCCGCGTCCGCAGTTGGATGCCCCGGTGGTGGCGTTGGTGGACGGATGTCAGACGTGCGTCGTACATTGGTGGCATGCCGTACCGCTGGTGGCCGGCGACGCTCGCGGCGCTGGTCGGCATCACCGACACCGAGGTGCTGCAGGCGTTGAACGCCGATCGTCGGCGCCCCCTGCCGGGGTCCGCGCTCGGCATCCCGGCGCTCAGCATCTGGGCCCGCACCGAGGCGGGACGGCCACTGATCGTCGTGGTGAAGCAGGAAGGCCAGTTCAGCTGGGGCATCCTCGGAGCGAGGGACCTGAGCCCCGACGAGCTCGCCGAGTTCGAGAAGTGGGAGGCGAGCGCAGCATGAGCACCGACCCGCTCACCGAGCAGCAGATGGACGCCATGGTCGCGGCCGTCGCCGCCGGGGAGTTCACGTTCGACCGGGACGCGCCGCCGCCGGCCCTGCCGCCGAAGCCCGACGCCGAGGTCATGGCCGTCTACTCGATGCGGCTGCCGTCCGACGTGGCGCAGCGGCTCGCCGCCGTCGCGAAGAGCAAGGGTGTCAAGCCGTCGACGCTGATGCGGCAGTATGTCGAATGGTGCCTGGCCACCGAGCTCAACGACCGACCGATCTCCCTCACCGACGCCCTGCGCGCCCTCACCCAGCTCCGCCCCGCCGCCTGAGAGCCCGACCAGCCTGAGAGCCCGACCAGCCTGGGAGCCCGACCAGCCTGGGAGCCCGACCAGCCTGGGAGCCCGACCAGCCTGAGAGCCCAGCCGGCCTGAAGACCTGACCGCCGGCGCGGCGCCCGGGAGGGAACGGCCGCCGCCACCGGCCGGCAGGTCAGGTGCGGATCAGCGCCAGGAGCAGCACGATGCCCGCACGCCCCAGGTAGATCGTCGACTTCATCGGCGAGGCGCTCGGGGTGCCCGCCATCCGGGGGCGCATCGCCACGGGGATCTGCGTGATGCGGTAGCCGGACCGGGCGACCCGCACCAGCACCTCGATCGTGTCGCCGAGGTACTCCGCCGGATACCAGTGCGCGAAGAACTCGATGAGCTTCCGGTTGCAGGCACGGTGCCCCGACGTGGTGTCGGTGAGCTTCGTGCGGGACAGCCGGGACAACACCGCCGAGAGCATCCGCATCGCCCACTTGCGGGGCCCGGTGACGCTGTACCCGCCCTCGCCGGCGAACCGGGCGCCGATGACCAGGTCGTGCTCGTCCAGGGCGTCGACGAGCTTCGGGATGTAGCGCGGGTCGTGCTGGCCGTCCGCGTCGACCTGGATCGCCACGTCGTAGCCGTGGTCGCGGGCGTACCGGTAGCCGGTGCGCATGGCACCGCCGACGCCCAGGTTGAACGGCAGCCGGGCCACGATGGCGCCCGCCGACGCGGCACGCAGGGCGGTGTCGTCGGAGGAGCCGTCGTCGACCACGATGATGTCGACGCCGGGCAGCTCGCCGTGGACCTCGGCGACCACGTCGGCGATGGAGCCGGCCTCGTTCCACGCCGGGATGATGATCAGGACCTTCTTACCGTTGATCATCGGAGACCTCGGTGGTGGGGGCCGGCACGGCGGAGGACTCGCGGGGACGGCCGAGCTCGCTGCGCAGCAGGGCCAGGTCCTCGGCCAGGGTCCGGGTCTCCTCCTCCAGGCGGCTCACCTCCCAGCTCAGGTGCACCGTGACCAGGAGCAGGAAGACGATGCCGAGGAACAGCACGAGGCTGACCCCGGACGCGATGCCGATCGCCTCGGCCAGGTTGTCCGTCAGGAACGGGAAGAACGCCATCGGCAGGATGACGATGCTGACGACGAGCCACAGGATCGCGTACTTCTCCTGCAGCTGCCGGCGGCGCAGCAGCTCCACCATGAAGGCCAGGACCGCCAGGGCGGTCAGCCCCGTGACGATGGTGAGTTTCACCCGGCACCCCCACTGGTCGTGCTCACGACGGCTGCGAACGCGGGGTCGTGCAGCGCCGCGGTCAGCATGGTATGCCAGTCCCGCAGCGGCGCCATCCCCGCGGCCGCCCACCGGTCGTGGCCGAGCACGCTGTAGGAGGGCCGGGCGGCCGGGGTCCGGTACGCGGCGCTGGTCGTGCGCCGCACCCGGGCGGGGTCCAGCCCGGCGATGGTGAACACCGCCTGGGCGAGCCCGTGCCACGTGGTCTGCCCCGACGCGGTGCCGTGGTACACCCCGGCGGGGGCGTCGGCGTCGGCCAGCTCGACGAGCCGCCGGGCCAGGTCCCGCGACCAGGTCGGCTGGCCCGCCTGGTCGTCGACCACGTCGACGAAGTCGCGGGTGGCGGCGAGGCGCAGCATCGTCTTGACGAAGTTGCGGCCGGCCGCGCCGTACAGCCAGGCGGTGCGCACCACGTACCCGGTGGTGGGCAGCGTGGCCAGCACGGCCTGCTCGCCGGCGAGCTTGCTGCGCCCGTACGCGTTCAGCGGCGCGGTCGGCGCGTCCTCCGGGTAGGGCGACGTGCCCGCCCCGTCGAAGACGTAATCGGTTGAAACGTGCACAAGTCGGGCACCGGTCGCGTGGCACGCCGAGGCGAGCACCGCCACGCCGGTGCCGTTGACCGCGAGGGCGGCCTCGTACGCCGTCTCCGCGCCGTCCACGTCCGTCCAGGCCGCCGCGTTGAGCACGACGTCGTGCCCGGCGACCGCCTCGGCCACCGCCGGGGCGTCCGTGACGTCCAGGTCGGCGCGCTTGAGGGCGGTCACCGCCCGCCCGTCCAGCGCCGCGAGCAGGTCCTGGCCGAGCATCCCGCCCGCGCCGGTGACCAGGTAGCGCGTCACAGGGCCGCGCGCGTCTTCAGGGGCTCCCACCAGGAGCGGTTCTCCTTGTACCAGGCCACCGTCGCCGCGATGCCGTCCTCGAACGACACGGCCGGCGCGTAGCCGAGCTCGTTGCTGATCTTCTCGTGGCTCAGCGAGTAGCGCCGGTCGTGGCCCTTGCGGTCCTCGACGTGGCGCACCGCCGACCAGTCCCGGCCGGTCGCCGCGAGCAGCACCTCGGTGAGCTCACGGTTGGTGAGCTCCCGGCCGCCGCCGATGTTGTACACCTCGCCGGCACGGCCCTTCTCCAGCGCCAGCTGGATGCCCGTGCAGTGGTCGGACACGTGCAGCCAGTCACGGATGTTGCCGCCGTCGCCGTACAGCGGGACCTGCTGGCCGTCAATGAGGTTCGTGACGAACAGCGGGATGACCTTTTCAGGAAACTGGTAATGACCGTAGTTGTTGGAACACCGGGTGACCACGACCTCCATGCCGTGGGTGCGGTGGTAGGCCAGCACCAGCAGGTCGGAGCCGGCCTTCGACGCCGAGTACGGCGAGTTGGGCTGCAGCGGCCACTCCTCGGTCCACGAGCCCTCGTCGATCGAGCCGTACACCTCGTCGGTGGACACGTGCAGGAAGCGCCCGACGCCGGCCCGCCGCGCCGCGTCGAGCAGGACCTGGGTGCCGATGACGTTGGTCGTCACGAACGGCCCCGCGCCCAGGATCGAGCGGTCGACGTGCGACTCCGCGGCGAAGTGCACGACCGCGTCGTGCCCCGGCATGAGCTGCTCGACCAGGTCGGTGTCGCAGATGTCGCCCTCGACGAAGGTCAGGGCGGAGTCGCCGGCCACGGGTGCCAGATTGTCCCGGTTGCCGGAATAGGTGAGCTTGTCGAGCACGGTCACGGCCGCGCCGGCGTGGGCCGGGTAACCGCCTCCGAGGAGGGTGCGGACGTAGTGGGAGCCGATGAACCCGGCACCGCCGGTGACGAGGATTCTCACGGGTTCGGGAGTCTAGTCCACCACGATGGACGCTGAGTCGACCGAGGGTGCGCACAACCCGTAAGGTGGCCGGGTGCGTGGCATCATCCTCGCCGGTGGCACCGGCTCCCGCCTCTGGCCGCTGACGAAAGCGGTGTCGAAGCAGCTCATGCCCGTCTTCGACAAACCGATGATCTACTACCCGCTCACCACGCTGGTGATGGCCGGGGTGCGCGAGATCCTCGTCATCACCACCCCGGAGGACCAGGACCAGTTCCGCCGGCTGCTCGGCGACGGCTCCCAGTGGGGCCTCGAGCTCAGTTACGCGGCGCAACCACGCCCCGAGGGCCTCGCCCAGGCGTTCATCATCGGCGCGGACTTCATCGGCGACGACAGTGTCGCGCTGGTGCTCGGCGACAACATCTTCCACGGCGCGCAGCTCGGCCAGCGCCTCGCCGACAACGGCGAGCTCAAGGGCGGGCGGGTGTTCGCCTACCCGGTGGCCAACCCGCAGGACTACGGCGTCGTGGAGTTCGACGCCGACGGCAAGGTCCTGTCGATCGAGGAGAAGCCGGCCCGGCCGAAGTCGCGCTACGCGGTGCCCGGTTTGTACTTCTACGACAACCGGGTGGTCCAGATCGCCCGCGAGCTCAAGCCCAGCGACCGGGGGGAGCTGGAGATCACCGCGGTCAACGCCGCCTATCTCGAGCGCGACGAACTGCACGTGGCAATCCTGGATCGCGGCACGGCGTGGCTCGACACGGGTACGTTCAACACGATGGTCCAGGCCGCCGAGTTCGTCCGCGTGATCGAGGAGCGGCAGGGCCTCAAGATCGGTTGCGTGGAGGAGGTCGTGTGGCGTGCGGGCTTCATCGACGACGCACAGCTGCGCGCACTCGCCGAGCCGTTGCGCAAGAGCGGCTACGGCGAGTACCTGATCCAATTGCTGGATTGGGAAGGCTGAGCGGCGCTCCCACAATGAGCCGACAGAGCAACACAACGACATCGCGACGGGTGGGGCCGCATACGTGAAGTACCGACAGCTTTCGATCGCCGGAGCCTGGGAGATCACCCCGGTGCAGCACGGTGATCCCCGCGGGCTGTTCCTGGAGTTCTACCGGTTCGAGCAGCTCAGCGCCGAGGTCGGGCACCCGCTGCGGCTGGCGCAGGGCAACCTGTCGGTGTCCGCGCGGGGGGTCGTGCGGGGCATCCACTTCGCCGACGTGCCGCCGGGCCAGGCGAAGTACATCACCTGCACCAGGGGCGCCCTGCTCGACGTCGTCGTCGACATCCGGGTCGGATCCCCGACATTCGGCCGGTGGGAGGGTGTGCAGCTCGACGACGTCGACCGGCGGGCGCTGTACCTCAGCGAAGGCCTCGGCCACGGGTTCTGCGCGCTCACCGACGACGCCACCATCACCTACCTGTGCTCGGAGAGCTACAACCCGACGGGGGAGCACGGCATCCACCCGCTCGACCCGGAGCTCGGCATCGTGTGGCCCGTCGACGAGCCGCAGCTGTCCGCCCGCGACGCCGCCGCGCCGTCACTGGCCGAGATGCGCGACGCCGGGCGGCTGCCGGACTTCGCCACCTGCGAGGCGTATACACAAAGTCTGCGGGCGCAATAGGGCCGGATCGGCGTTCAGGCGGCTAATGTTCGTACATGGACCGGCGAATTTTCGGCCTTGAGACCGAATACGGGGTCACGTGCACCTATCGGGGACAGCGCCGCCTGTCCCCCGACGAGGTCGCCCGCTATCTGTTCCGGCGCGTCGTGTCGTGGGGCCGTTCCAGCAACGTGTTCCTGCGCAACGGCGCGCGCCTCTACCTGGATGTCGGCTCCCACCCGGAATACGCGACGCCCGAGTGCGACTCGGTGCCCGACCTGGTCGTGCACGACCGGGCCGGCGAGCGGATCCTCGAAGGCCTGCTGGTCGACGCCGAGCGCCGGCTGCACGACGAGGGGATCGCGGGCGAGATCTACCTGTTCAAGAACAACACCGACTCCGCCGGCAACTCGTACGGCTGCCACGAGAACTACCTGGTCAGCCGGCACGGCGAGTTCGGACGCCTCGCCGACATCCTGATCCCGTTCCTCGTCACCCGCCAGCTCATCTGCGGCGCCGGGAAGGTGCTGCAGACCCCTCGCGGCGCCGTCTACTGCCTCTCGCAGCGCGCCGAGCACATCTGGGAGGGCGTCTCCTCGGCGACCACCCGGTCCCGCCCGATCATCAACACCCGCGACGAGCCGCACGCCGACGCCGAGCGGTACCGGCGCCTGCACGTCATCGTCGGCGACTCCAACATGAACGAGGTCACCACGCTGCTCAAGGTCGGCACCGCCGACATCGTGCTGCGGATGATCGAGGCCGGCGTCGCCATGCGGGACCTGTCGCTGGAGAACCCGATCCGCGCCATCCGGGAGGTGTCCCACGACATCACCGGCCGCCGGCGGGTCCGCCTGGCCAGCGGCAAGGAGGTCAGCGCGCTGGAGATCCAGCAGGAGTACTTCGAGAAGGCCACCGAGTTCCTCGACCGGCGCGGCGCCGACGCGGCGACCAAGCGGGTCATGGACCTGTGGGGCCGGGTCCTCAACGCGGTCGAGACCGGCAGCCTCAAGGACGTCGAGCGGGAGATCGACTGGGTGACCAAGCTCGGCCTGATCGAGCGCTACCAGCAGAAGCACGACCTGCCGCTGTCGCACCCGCGGGTCGCGCAGATGGACCTGGCGTACCACGACCTGCGCCGCGGCCGGGGCCTGTACGGACTGCTGGAGCGCCGGGGCAAGGTCGACCGGGTCGCCACCGACCTCGACATCTTCGAGGCCAAGGAGACCCCGCCGCAGACCACGCGGGCCCGCCTGCGCGGTGAGTTCATCCGGCACGCGCAGGAGCGCCGCCGCGACTTCACCGTCGACTGGGTCCACCTGAAGCTCAACGACCAGGCGCAGCGCACCGTGCTGTGCAAGGACCCGTTCCGGGCCTACGACGAGCGCGTCGACCGACTGATCGCCAGTATGTGAACGTTGGGTTAGGCTGACCGGCGCTATGGATGACGAGATTCCCGCCGGTCAGCCCGCCCCCAAGCCGAAGGCGAGTGACAACCCGGACAAGCCGCGGTCCAACCGCCACGGCCGCCGGTTGCAGCGCATCCGCGAGGAGATCGAGCGCAACCGCACCGAGGGCCCGGCCATCCCGACGTGGGTCCTCGCGCTCACCCTCGTGCTCATCATCGCCGTCATGACCGCGCTGGTGGTCTACTCGTGAAGCGCCTCGCGGCCACCGCCGCTGCCGCCTGCCTGCTGCTCGCCGGCTGCACCGACGACGGCGAGCGCCGCACCCCGCTGCCCGCCAGCCCCGCCGTCACCGGCGAGGCGTCCGCGCTGCCGCTGCCCTCGCCGAGCCTGCCGCCGGTGGTCAACTCCGACGGTTGCCAGGGTCTCGTCACCGCCGCCCAGGTGCAGAAGGCCACCGGGCTGGCGGTGCAGGCCAGCGCCGGCGACGGCGCCGCCGCGGTCGCCCAGTACGGCCAGGCCGTGCAGAGCCTCGGCCTCAACGCGCGCGCCCGGATGTGCCCGTTCGGCAACGCCGCCGGCGACCAGGTCACCGTGGTCGCGCTGACGTTCCCCGACGCGGCGCAGTCGCAGAAGCTGTGGACGACGATCAAGTCGCTCGAGGCGGTCGGCGGCGTCGGCGAGGCCGCGCTCAGCGACCGGACCAAGACCCTGCTGGCCCGCCGCGGCAAGGCGATCGTCGCGGTCTACCTGGTCGCGGCGGCCGCGCCCGAGGCCAACCACCTCGGCCAGCTGCAGTCCGTCGCCAACGCCGCCCTCGCCAAGGCCTGAGCCGGCGGCCCTCGCGAGGGCTCAGCGGCCGCGTTCGTCGACGCCCGGGTCAGCCCCGCTCGGCGAGGCCGGCCGCGGCGACCCGTCCGGCCGCCGCCGCCGACAGGAAGTACGCCCGGTCCTGCTGGTAGCCGCGGCCCATCGTCGACAGCCTGACCGGCAGGGCCAGCAGCGCCGCCTCGAGGTCCTGGGACGGGGCCGTCACCACGCGGTGCGGCGGACACAACGGCCGAAGCTTTCCATGTACGACCGCCGCCAACTCCTCCGGCAGGTCCGCCGGCACGGCCAGGTCCGCCGGCGCGAGCGCCACCCGCCCGAACGCGGTCAGGCTGTGGTGCGACACGCCCCGGTGCCGCGGCCGCGGGTCCGCGTCGGAGATGCGCGGCGCGGCGACCGGCCGGCCGCCGAGCGCGGCGACGGCGTTGACGGCCTCGCCGGCGGCCACCCCGGAGAAGCCCCACGACGTGCCGGTGCCCAGGTTGCCGGGGCCCTGCGTGACGACCGCCAGGTCGGCGCCGAGGCCGTGGCGGGCGGCGAGCAGGCCGCTGTGCACGTTCGTGGACTCCAGGTCGCCGCCGAACGCCTGGCCGGTGGTGACCGTGCCGGCCAGCAGCGGGCGCAGCGCGTCGAGGGTCCGGGAGAACCAGGCGGGCAGCGCGCCGCCGTCGGTCATCACGTACGCGACCCGGGCCGTGGGCCGGTCGGCGAGCACCCCCGCCAGGACGGCGGGCAGCGCCGAGTGCAGGTCCGCCACCACGACCGGCATGCCGGATATGTCGGTCTGCTCGGCGAGCGCGCCGCGCAGCGGCGAGGCCTCTTCGTCGGCGGCGAGCACCACCGCCTGCAGCGGCGTGTACCGCGCCTTCACCACGTGCCCGGGCGCGTCGACGTCCTCGGGCAGGCGGTCCGGGATGGCGACGATCAGCGCGTACCCGCCGGTGCCGAGACCCAACGCGAGCGCGTTGACGTTCAGCAGCACCCGGTCACCGACCCGCGGCTCGCCCACCAGGGCCGGATACGCCAGGGCCCGCACCTGCCCGGGATCGTCCGGCCGGCGCGCCTCCACGGCCACCTGCACCTCGACGCTGCCCTGCCACGATGTACGGGGAGCGACGACCGTCCCCCAGCGCCAGCGGATCATCGGCACAACCTACCGTGTCAGCGTCCCGTGTCCGCGCTGTGACGCTACGTTGAGTCACCGCGTGGGCGACGCCGTTTGGGCGTCGGGGCTGGTAGGTTCGCTGGCGTGTCGCGGACCCGAACCGAGCGCCTGGTCAATCTGGTGATCTGCCTGCTCTCGACACGCCGCTTCCTGACCGCCGGTCAGATCGCCTCCATCGTGCCCGGATACGAGCACGACCCCGAGGACGAGCGCGACCACGAGGCGTTCCAGCGCAAGTTCGAGCGGGACAAGGCCGAGCTGCGCGAGCTCGGCGTGCCGCTGGAGATCGGCACGCCGTCGGTGTGGGACAACGAGCCCGGCTACCGCATCGCCCGCCGCGAATACGCGCTGCCCGACATCCCCCTCGCGCCCGACGAGGCGGCCGCCGTCGGCATCGCCGCCCGGCTCTGGCAGCAGACCGGCCTCGCCGCGGCGGCGTCCTCCGGCCTGGCGAAGCTGCGCGCCGGCGGCATCGACGTC
This sequence comes from Dactylosporangium aurantiacum, assembly GCF_000716715.1. GTDB lineage: Bacteria > Actinomycetota > Actinomycetes > Mycobacteriales > Micromonosporaceae > Dactylosporangium > Dactylosporangium aurantiacum. Next base: position 22,471 of record NZ_JNYJ01000034.1, read on the forward strand.
GACCCGCACGCCACCCTCGGCGTCGAGGCCGTGGTCACCGTCGATCCCGCGTTCGAGCCGCTGACCGCCGCCGTGCGCGACCGGCAGGCGGTCACGTTCGACTACCACGTGCCCGAGCGCGACACCGCGCGCACCCGCAAGCTGCAGCCGTGGGGCGTCGTGTGTTGGCGCGGCCGCTGGTATGTCGTCGGCCACGACCTGGAGCGCGGCGCCGAGCGCTGCTTCCGGCTGTCCCGGATCGTCAGCGGCATCCGCCGGGTCGGCCGGCGCGGGGCGTATGAGCCGCCCAAGGTCGACCTCATCGCCTATGTCGCGAAGACCAGCGGCCCGGTCGAGCGCACCGGCCGCGCCACCGTCCTGGCCCGCTCCGGCCGCGCCGCCGGCGTGCGCCGGTGGGCGGAGACGTGCGTGCCCGGCCCCGACGGCGACCGGCTCACGCTGCGCTACGCCGACGTCGACTTCTTCGCCGGCTGGCTGGTCGGCTACGGCGCCGACGTCGTCGTGCTCGACCCGCCCGAGCTGCGCGAGGAGGTCGTCAAGCGGCTCAAGGCCATCGTCGCCGGCGCGCCCGGCCTGCCGGACGCCCCCGCGCAGGTCACCGACCGGACGGAGGTGGCGGTGTGACCACGTCCGTGGACCGGCTCGGCCGGCTGCTCAACCTCGTGCCGTACCTGCAGGCCAGGCCCGGCATCACGCTCGCCGAGGCGGCCGAGGACCACGACATCACCGAGCGCCAGCTGCGCGACGACCTCGAGCTGCTGTGGCTGTGCGGGCTGCCCGGCTACGGCCCCGGCGACCTCATCGACATGGCGTTCATCGGCGACGGCGTCACCGTCACCTACGACGCCGGCATCGACCGGCCGCTGCGCCTCACGCCCGACGAGGCGCTCGCGCTCATCGTCGCGCTGCGCATGCTCGCCGAGACCCCGGGCGTCGCCCAGCGCGACGGCGTCCACCGCGCCCTCGCCAAGATCGAGCACGCCGCCGGGGACCTCGCCGACGCGCCCGTCGCCGTGCGCCTGCCCGGCAACGCCGACCGCCTCGAGGAGCTGCGCGGCGCCGTCGAGCGCCAGCACGCGCTGCGGATCACGTACTACACCGCGACCCGCGACGAGACCACCGACCGCGTCGTCGACCCGATGCGCGTCCTCGTCGTCGGCCGGTGGGCCTACCTGGAGGCGTGGTGCCGCCGCGCCCAGGCGGTCCGGCTGTTCCGGGTCGACCGCATCGACGCCTCCACCGAGCTCGACGAGCCCGCCCGCGTGCCCGTGCAGGCCCGGCCGACGGACACCCGCACCGGCACCCTCTTCCGCCCCACGCCCGACCTGCCGCTGGTCACGCTGCGGGTCGGCCGGGGCGCCCGGTGGATCACCGAGCAGTATCCGTGCGAGGAGGTCGTCCGAGGGCCGGGGGAGCACTGGACGGTGTCGCTGCGCGCCTCCGACCTGGACTGGGCCCGGCGGATGGTGCTCGGGCTCGGGGCCGAGGTGTCGGTGGTGTCGCCGCCGGAGCTGGCCGCGTCGGTGGCGCAGGAGGCGCGGGCCGCCCTGGCCGCCTACGACGCGCCGGTGCCGACCCTGCCGTGACCTGACCCGCCGCCGCCCGTGCTGTCCTTTCCGGATTCCGGGTTTTCGGTCGGTGCCCGGTGCCCGGCGCCTGGCGCCGGGCACCGGGCACCTGATGTCTGGTGCCGTCCGTGCGCCGCGCTGCCGGGTCTGCGGGGGTGCATTAAGGTCGGTGCGTGCTCTGGTGGATCTCGGGTGGCATCGTCCTGCTCTCGCTCGTCGTGTTCATCGCGGTCGTGATGTCCACGGCGGCCCGCGTGCGTCAGTTCGGTAACACCGCGCTGTCGCTGCAGCGGCGGCTGCTCGACGGCGAGAAGCGACTGCAGCCCCATCTGGCCCGCCTGCAGCAGACCGCGGAGGAGATGCAGCCCCGGCTGCAGGCCATGCAGGAGCAGGCATTGATCATCCAGGCCCGCCGCGGCGAGCTCGAAGACGCTGATCAGCGCCCTGCCAGCCGGTAACAGTTAAGAATCCTGGCGGATCAACCGGGCAATTAACGCCTTTGTCCGGACGGATGGTTGACGATCGGGCGTTCCAGCGTCAACACTCGTCAGGACTTCAGCGGCCGGACGCTTTCGCGCAACCGGGCCTCTGCCCGTCACCCGATGTCACCAGTACGATGGGTCGGGCAATACAAGACTGTGAGGTGGCTTCACATGGGTGCACTCAAGCCGTGGCACATCATCGTGCTGGTGGTGGTGCTGATCCTGCTGTTCGGCGCCAAGCGTCTGCCCGACGCGGCGCGGTCGTTGGGTCGTTCGCTGCGCATCATCAAGGCCGAGACCAAGGGGCTCGCCGACGACGACGTCGAGGCGAAGGCCGAGGCCCAGTCAGGTCGCGCGCCGCTGTCCGGCACGATCGACGACAACAAGCCGTCGCCCGCGCCGACCGTCGACCCCGTCAACCGCGTTCACGAGCGCTGAGGCGCTAGAGCGTCGTGAGCATCCTCGCCGGACGGCGCCGGAACAAGGCGCCGTCGCAGTTCGAACGCGCCGCAGACGGCTCCATGACCCTCATGGAGCACCTGCGGGAGCTGCGTAACCGACTGTTCAAGGCGTGTCTCGGTCTGGTCTTCGGCTTCGCCATCGGCTTCTGGCTGTCCGACCGTGCCATCGTGCTGGTCAAGCAGCCGGTCTGCGACGTCATGAAGTCCCGGGACCGCCCGTGCGACTTCGTGCAGCTGGGCGTGGCCGACTTCTTCCTGCTCGAGCTGAAGGTCGGCCTGTGGCTCGGCCTGCTCATCACGGCACCCTGGTGGATGTATCAGCTGTGGGCGTTCATCGCCCCCGGCCTGCACCGGCACGAGCGCAAGTACGCGTACATCTTCATCTCGATCGCGACCCCGCTCTTCGCGCTCGGCGCGTTCCTCGCCTGGTTCGCCCTCGGCCACGGCCTGCAGTACCTGCTGCCGGACGAGGACGTCGTGCACACCTCGCTGGACATCACGCGCTACGTCAACTTCATCACCACCGGCATGGTGGTGTTCGGCGTCGCGTTCGAGTTCCCGCTGATCGCGATGATGCTCAACTTCGCCGGCGTGTTGAGCGGCCGCAAGTTGCTCGGCTGGTGGCGCACCGTCGTGTTCGTCTTCTTCGCCTTCGCGGCCGTCGCGACCCCGACGCCCGACCCGTTCACCATGTCGGGTCTGGCCCTGGCGATGTCGCTGCTGTACTTCGCCGCGGTCGGCGTCGCCCTGATCAACGACCGGCGCAAGGGCCGCGACCGCCCCGCGTACGCCGACATCGGCGACGACGAGATCTCCTCGATCGACGACTACGCCCCCGAGCCGGTCGCGGCCGCGACCTCCGTCGGCGGCTACGACCCGATCGACGCGCCGACCCCGGTGGACGCGCCGACCCCGGTCGAGCGTCCGAGGTCCCTCGACAGCCGCTACGACGACATCACCTGATCCGACCGACCACACATCGCGCCCGCCGCAGGCCACGCCTCGGCGGGCGCGCTGCTGTCCGCAGGAGGCCGGGCGCGAGGTGCCGGGCGCGGGGTGCCGGGCGGGTATTGCCGGGCGGGTATTGCCGGGCGGGTATTGCCGAGCGCGGGATGCCGGGCGCCTTGTGCGGGTCCGGGCGCCGGAGTAGCGGAGGCTTCCGGTGGGCGGGCCGGGCGGGTCGCTGTTCGTGCGCCGGCGGTGGTGGGTGTGCGGGCGGGTCGCTGTTCGTGCGCCGGCGGTGGCGGGCGGGCGGCTGCTGTTCGCGCGCGGGCGGGCCGCTGTTCGCGCACCGGCGGTGGCGGGCGGGGATGCGGGCGGGCCGCTGTTCGTGGGGCGGCGCAGGACCTAGCATCCTCGCGTGAACATCGCGTTGCTCGCCAACCCCACCGCCGGCAAAGGGCGGAAGGCGGGACTGCTGCCCGAGGTCGTGGCGCGGCTGCGGGCCGGCGGGCACACCGTCGACGTGGTCAGCGCCGGCACCCGGGACGGCATGGTCGAGCAGGGGCGGCAGGCGGTCGCCGACGGGCGGACGGTCGTCACCATGGGTGGGGACGGCACGGTGCACCTGGGGCTGCAGGCGGTCGCCGGGACCGGTGCGCCGTTCGGGATCGTGCCCGCCGGCACCGGCAACGACTTCGCGGTGCGGCTCGGGCTGCCGACCGACACCCTGCGGGCGGCCGAGGCGATCGCGGCGGGCACCGGGACGCGCGGCGTGGACCTGGCGCGGGTCACCGGGGCCGACGGCACCTCGGCGTGGTTCGGGGCGGTGCTGGCCGCCGGGTTCGACGCGTTCGTCAACGAACGGGCCAACCGGATGCGCTGGCCCCGCGGGCCGCAGCGCTACAACCTCGCCATCGTCGCGGAGCTGCTGGCGCTGCGCAGCCGGCGGTACCGGATGCGACTGGACGGCGACGAGAGCGAGTTCGACTCGGTCCTTGTCGCGGTCGGCAACACCGAGAGCTACGGCGGCGGCTTCCGCATCGTGCCCGACGCCGACCCCACCGACGGGCTGCTGGACGTGGTGGTCGCCGAGCCGCTGGGGCGGGGCACCCTGATGCGGCTGCGGCCGAAGGTGTTCAAGGGCACCCACGTGCTCGACCCGCGGGTGTCGACGCACCGGGCGAGGAGCGTGGAGCTGGCCGCCGAGGGGGTCACCGCGTACGCCGACGGGGAGCGGATCTGCCCGCTCCCCGTGACGATCACCTGTGTCCCAGGTGCGCTGAACCTGATCGGCTAGGCGGCGTTGTGGATGCGCACCGTCACGCCGTCGGCGGACGGGGTGGTGGAGACGTCGGACTCGGTGACACCGTCGGGCAGGGAGAAGCTGCGGCTGAAGGAGCTGGAGCTCGACGAGCTCGACGTGAACGTGGCGCCGCCCTCGGAGCGGTGCTCCGAGGTGCTGGTGCCGCCGCCGCCCTTGATCGTGAGGCGGCCGCCGGAGACCTGGACGTCGACGTCGGAAGGGTCGACGCCGCTGACGGTGATGACGAGGTCGTCGCCCTCGGTCGCGGTGGACACGGAGGCGGAGTGGGCGTGCGCGGCGGCGTCGCCGACCTCGGCCTCGATGCGGGCAAGGGCGTCCGACGGGTTCCAACGGCTTAACGGCATGATGATCCTCCGGAAGTCAACGGTCTGTGTCCCTGCACTGTCGCTGCCTGGCGGGGAGCCGACAAGCACACAGGCGGTGTTGCGACAGTGGTGCCCAACAGGGGCGATGTTTAAAGCAGCCGCAGCACCGCGCCGAGGCCGTGCACCCTGCCCGGTTCACTCTCCGGGAGGACGAGCACGGAGCAGCCCGCGGCGGCGGCGCCGGCGTCCGCGGGGCTGTCGCCGACCATGAGGGTGCGCTCCGGGTCCGTGCGCAGCGCCGCGCACGCCTTCCAGAAGATCGCCGGGTCGGGTTTGCAGCGGCCCACCTCGTACGAGAGCACGAACTCGTCGACGAGGTCGGCGAAGCCCAGCTGGTCCGCCAGGTCACGCAGGTCGAAACCGATGTTGGAGACCACCGCCACCGGAACGCCACGCTCGCGCAGCGCCCGCAGGGTGGGGATGGTGTCGGCGTACAGCTGCCAGCCGTCGGCGACGAGCAGCCGGTCGTAGAGGGCCTCGGCGAGGTCGGGGTCCACGGTCGCGGCGAGCCCCGAGTAGGCGGCCCGGTGCGCCTGCACCGACAGGTCCCGGTCGGCCCACACCTCGGCGAGGTGCGCCGGCACCCGGTGCGGCTTCGGCCCGCCCGCCCGGCCGGCGGTCATCAGCCGGTCGGCGAGGACGGTCGCCCGCCCCCGGTCCAGGGTGGTGCCGAGGCTCGCGGCCGCCGCCGTCACCCACCTGACGGGGTCCTCCACCTGCGCGATCGTCCCGTGGAAGTCCAGGAGCACGGCCTCGACGGGCCGCCATGTACTTGGTGGTTCAGCGCTTTCCGGCACGCCAGCACGATACCCATGAGCGGATCCGGGCATCTTTCGCCTAGCCTTGGGGTCATGAACACCCCCGCCGAGCGGTACGAAGCGGCCCAAAGGCGGGCTCAGCGTCCTGCCCTGACCGAGTTCGTCGAGGAGCTGGACTTCGCGCTCGACCCGTTCCAGGCCGAGGCCTGCGACGCGCTGGAGCGGGGCACGGGCGTGCTCGTGTGCGCCCCGACCGGCGCCGGCAAGACCGTGGTGGGGGAGTTCGCCGTCCACCTGGCGTTGCGGCAGGGGCGCAAGTGCTTCTACACCACGCCGATCAAGGCGCTGTCGAACCAGAAGTACAACGACCTCGTCGAGCGCTACGGCGCCGAGCGCGTCGGCCTGCTCACCGGCGACAACGCGATCAACGGCGACGCGCCGGTGGTGGTGATGACCACCGAGGTCCTGCGCAACATGCTGTACGCGGGCTCGGCGACCCTGCAGGGGCTGTCCTACGTCGTCATGGACGAGGTGCACTACCTCGCCGACCGGTTCCGCGGCGCCGTGTGGGAAGAGGTGATCATCCACCTGCCGGACTCGGTGACGCTGGTCTCGCTGTCGGCGACCGTGTCCAACGCGGAGGAGTTCGCCGACTGGCTCGTCACCGTGCGCGGCGAGACCACGGTCGTGGTCAGCGAGCACCGGCCGGTGCCGCTGTGGCAGCACATGCTGATCGACCGGCGGATGTTCGACCTGTTCCACGACGCCGAGGCGGCGCAGAAGCACGACGTGCACCCGGAGCTGCTGCGGTACCACCGCGAGATGCTGCGCCGCGCCGAGCTGGCCGGCACCCGCAACGGCCGGCGCAGGGGCCCCTACCGGCCCGAGATCGTCGAACGGCTCGACCGTGAGGGGCTGCTGCCGGCGATCCTGTTCATCTTCAGCCGCGCCGGCTGCGACGCCGCCGTCCAGCAGTGCCTCGCCGCCGGCCTGCGGCTCACCGCGCCCGACGAGCGGGTCGAGATCCGCACCATCGTCGAGTCGCGCACCAAGCACATCCCGAGCGAGGACCTGCAGGTGCTCGGGTACTGGGAATGGCTGGACGGCCTCGAGCGGGGCCTCGCCGCGCACCACGCCGGGATGCTGCCGGCGTTCAAGGAGGTCGTCGAGGAGCTGTTCGTCCGCGGCCTGGTCAAGGCCGTGTTCGCCACGGAGACCCTGGCGCTCGGCATCAACATGCCCGCCCGGTGCGTGGTCCTGGAGCGGCTCGTCAAGTACAACGGCGAGGCGCACGTCGACCTGACCCCGGGGGAGTACACGCAGCTCACCGGCCGTGCCGGGCGCCGCGGCATCGACGTGGAGGGCCACGCCGTCGTGGTCTGGGCGCCGGAGCTCGACCCGCGGCACGTCGCGGGGCTCGCCTCCACCCGGACGTACCCGCTGAAGTCGAGCTTCCGGCCGTCGTACAACATGGCGGTCAACCTCGTCGGCAGCGTCGGCATCTCCGCCGCCAGGGAGCTGCTGGAGAGCTCCTTCGCCCAGTTCCAGGCGGACCGCTCGGTGGTCGGGCTGGCCCGGCAGGTGCAGCGCAACGTCGACACGATCGCCACGTACGGCGCGGAGACCACCTGCCACCTCGGGGACTTCGACGAGTACTTCGACTACCGGGTCCGCATCGCCGAGCGGGAGCGCTCGCTGGCCCGGCAGGGCGCCCAGCAGCGCCGCGCCGCGGCCCTGGAGTCCCTGGAGCGGCTGCGCCCCGGCGACGTCATCCGGGTCCCCACCGGCCGCCGCGCCGGCCTCGCCATCATCATCGACCCGGGCGTCGGCGGCCGCGGCTTCGGCGAGCCCCGCCCGCTGGTGCTCACCGAGGACCGCTGGGCCGGGCGGATCTCCGGCGCCGACTTCACCGCCGCCGTCGAGTCCCTCGGGCGGGTCCGGGTCCCCAAGCAGTTCAACTACCGCTCCGCGCAGGACCGCCGGGACCTCGCCGCGCAGCTGCGCCGGCTGGAGATCGACCCGCCCTCGCGGGGCCGGTCCCGGGGCCGGTCCCGGGACAACACCGACGACCACGAGCTGGAGCAGCTGCGCGCCGCGATGCGCCGCCACCCCTGCCACCAGTGCCCGGAGCGGGAGGAGCACGCCCGCTGGGCGGAGCGCCGCTGGCGCCTGGAGCGCGACACGGAGGCGCTGCGCGGCAAGGTCGCCAACCGCACCGGCTCCCTCGCCCGCACCTTCGACCGGGTCTGCGGGCTGCTGACCGACCGCGGGTACCTGTCGGCGAACGGCACCGTCACCGACGCCGGCCGTACGCTCGCCCGGATCTGGTCGGAGACCGACCTGCTCGTCGCCGAGTGCCTGCGCCGCGGCGTGTGGGACAAGCTCGGCGCCGCCGACCTCGCCGCCGCCGCCAGCATCCTGGTGTACGAGGCGCGCCGCGAGTCCGACGACCGCGCCTCGATCCCGCGCGGCGAGGTCTCCGACGCCATCGACGCCACCCTGCAGCTGTGGTCCGACCTGCGCGAGGACGAGGACGCGCGGGGCCTGCAGCTGACCCGGGAGCTCGATCTCGGTTTCGTGTGGCCCGTGTACCGGTGGGCCCGCGGCGAGTCGCTCACCAAGGTGCTCGGCAGCGTGCACGGCCTGGAGGGCGACATGCCCGCCGGCGACTTCGTGCGCTGGTCCCGGCAGGTCCTTGACCTGCTCGGCCAGCTCGCCGAGGCCCCGGGCGCCTCCGACGCCGTGCGCCGCACCGCCCGTCAGGCGATGGCGGCCATGACCCGCGGCGTCCTGGCGTACAGCGTCATGGCGTAGTCACACAGCGAGTTTTCATCCGGACGGATTAGAAAAATTTGTTTGGATCCGCCATGATGCACTCGCCGGTTGGACGGTTCCGGCGCGGGAGGAAGCATCGTGGGAGAGCTGCACCACTTCACGTACGGGCCTATCACCCCGATCTTCGCCTATGCGATGTCGTTCCTCGGATCCCTCCTCGGCCTGGTGAGCACAGCCCGGGCCCGCGCCGCCACCGACACCCGCCGCCGTGCGTGGCTGCTCGTGCTGGCCGCGTGGGCGATCGGCGGCACCGGCATCTGGGTCATGCACTTCATGGCCATGATCGGCTTCAGCGTCACCGGCTCCCCGCTGCGCTATGACGTGCCGCTGACCGTCGCCAGCTTCTTCATCGCCGTCATCACCGTCGGCATCGGCCTGTTCATCGTCGGCCTCGGCAAGCCCTCCATCGCCAAGGTCCTCATCGGCGGCCCGATCACCGGCGTCTCCGTCGCCTTCATGCACTACACCGGCATGGCCGCGATGCAGATCAACGGCTCGTTCGACTACAAGAGCACCCTGTTCTACGCCTCGTACGCGATCGCGGTCGTCGCCGCGACCGTCGCGCTGTGGTTCACCATCGTCGTGCGCGGCATCCCCGCCACGATCGCCGCCGCCGCCGTCATGGGCGTCGCCGTCTGCGGCATGCACTACACCGGCATGTACGCGATGCACGTCAACATCACCACCGACGCCGTCACCCCGGTCCCCGGCGTCGACGTCAACTGGTTCCTCGCCCCGATCGTCCTGTTCGTCCTGGTCGTGGTCATCGCCCTGGCCAGCGCCGTGATGGCCGTCCCCTCGGAGCGCGAGCAGGCCGAGGCCGCCGCCGTCCGGGACAAGATCGCCGCCGGTGAGGCCCTCCGCACGGCCACCGCCGGCCCCGTCTTCGGCGGCGGCTCCAACAGCACCCCGTCCGCCCCGGGCACCGGTCAGGCGTTCTCGGCCCGCGCCGCCAACGGCATCGCCGACGCCCGCCGCCAACGCGGCCGCTGATCGCCGCCGCTGGCCCCTGCCACCGCCGGCTGACCCGGCTGGCCGGCGGGCGCGCTGACGCTGCTGCCGGTGGGGCCGGTGGCTCGGCTGTCGGTCGGCGCCGCACGGTTCGCGGCCGCCGCTGGGTCCGTCCGCTGCCGCCGGTCTCCGTAGGCCGCCGATCTGCGTAGGCCGCCGGTCTTCCGTAGGTCGGCCTCCGTAGGCCGGCGCAGCGACTCGCGCGTCCACTGCTGACGTGGCGGTCGGCTTCCGCTGGTGGCTGCCGGGTCCCACTTGCGGCGGTCGGTCCGCTCGTGGGATTCGGGCCGCCCGGGTGTCCGTGGCGGGATACCTGTCACGCCTCGCGCGTGGGCGTTCGTCTCCGCTGGTGGCGATCGGGCTGCCTGGATGTCAGCGGTGGAGTGGCGTCGGTTTCGCGTGGTCGCTGGGTGTGCGCTGGTCGGGATTGGGCCGTTCGGGTGTCTGCGGCGCCGTGGCTGTCGGGTTCGCCCGCGGGAGTCGGCCCGGCCGATGGTCGCCGCCATCCGCGTGCCTGTCGCTGGCTCCGCCTGCTGCTCGCCTGCCCGTGCTCGCATGGTCGCCGCCATCCGCGTGTCTGTCGCTGGCTCCGCCCGCCGCTCGCCTGCCCGTGCCCGCATGGTCGCCGCTGACGTGTCTGTCGGCTCGCGCCCGGTGGCAGCCGGGTCTCGGCTGCGGCTGTCGGCCGGCCGGCGAGCGCCGCCACCTTCCGCGCCTGCTGCTGGCTCCGGCCGCTGCCATCGACTCCGGCCGCTGCCATTGACTCCGGCCGCTGCCATCGACTCCGGCCGCTGCCGTTGGTCTCAGTGCCGGGCCCGCTGCTGTCCGGCCTCTGCGTCCGGCCGACCCGAGGCGGTGCCAGGTTCGCGCTGCCGGCCCCTGGCGTTGGGGGGTGCGAGGGTGTCCGCCCGGCTCCGGTGCGGCGCCCAGGCGCGTTCACGGGCCTCGCCGGTGGGGTTCGGGCGGGTCGCCCGGGGTCGCCTTGCCGCAGGGCGTCGCGACGGGCCTGGGGGAGGTCCCGGGTGGATGGCGCCGGCCTCGGTGAGTGAGCGTCGGGGCGGGGACCGTCGGGGCTGGTGGGTGGGGGGATGGTGATGAGATCTGGGAAGACGTTCGGTGTTGGGTGATCGCGTGGCGGATACTGGGGGAGTGACCGAGGCCCGGCACCGACCCAGGCGCACCGTCGGAGATTCGCTCGAGGACTTCGAGCGGGACCTGATCTCCAACCTCTACTACCAGCGTGGCACGACGATCGAGTCGGCCAGTGGCCCCGACGGGTACCACACCTTGGCCGTGACCGTGCGGGACCGGCTGGTGGACCGGTACGCGCGCACGGCGGCGGCGCACTACGCGGCCAATCCGAGGTTCGTGTACTACCTGTCGGCGGAGTACCTGCTGGGGCGGCAGCTGCGGCAGAACCTGCTGTACACGGACACGGAACGCTGGGTCAGGCCGATCGCCGAGGACCTCGGGGTGTCCCTCGAAGCGCTCGAGGTGTACGACGTGGAGCCCGGCCTGGGCAACGGCGGGCTCGGCCGGCTGGCGGCGTGCCTGCTGGACTCCCTCGCGACGCTGGACATCCCGGCGGTGGGGTACGGCATCCGGTACGAGTTCGGCATCTTCAAGCAGACGTTCCGCGACGGCCGGCAGGTCGAGCGGCCCGACGACTGGACGTTCTACGGCAACCCGTGGGAGTTCCCGGCGCCCGACGACCGGCAGCTGGTCGGGTTCTACGGGGCCACCCAGCCGGACCCGCGGGACCCGGGCGGGCTGCGGCGCGTGTGGGTGCCGGGGGAGACGGTGCGGGGCGAGCCGCGGCACATGCTCGTGCCCGGGTACGGCACACAGACGGTGAACATCATCCGGCTGTGGCAGGCGCGGGCCAGCCGCGAGTCGTTCGACCTGGCGCGGTTCGGCGTCGGGCAGTACGTGGAGGCCGTCGACGACATCGTCAGGGCCGAGAACATCAGCAAGGTGCTCTACCCCGACGACAGCACCGAGCCGGGCCGGGAGCTGCGGCTCAAGCAGCAGTACTTCCTCGTGGCGTGCTCGTTGCGCGACATCATCCGGCGGTACAGGCTGCGCAACAGCGGCTGGGAGCACTTCGCCGACAAGGTGGTGATCCAGCTCAACGACACGCACCCGGTCATGGCGGTCACCGAGCTGATGCGGCTGCTGGTCGACGAGCACGGGGTGGGCTGGGACGAGGCGTGGGACATCACCCGGCGCACCTTCAACTACACCTGCCACACGCTGCTGCCCGAGGCGCTGGAGACGTGGCCGGTGCGGCTGCTGGAGCGGCTCCTGCCCCGGCACATGGAGATCATCTACGCGATCAACCACTTCTTCCTGGAGGAGGTGCGGGCGGCGTACCCGGGCGACACGGACATGCCGCGCCGCATGTCGATCATCCAGGAGGGCGATGAGCGGCGGGTCCGGATGGCGCACCTCGCGGTCATCGGCAGCACCGCCGTCAACGGGGTCGCCGAACTGCAGACGAAGCTGCTCGCCGAGACGACGCTGCACGACTTCGCGGTGCTGTGGCCGGAGCGGTTCCACAACGTCACCAACGGGGTCACGCCGCGGCGGTTCCTGCGCATGGCCAACCCACGGCTGTCGGAGCTGATCACCGGCGCGCTCGGCGACGAGGGGTGGCTCACGGACCTGGAGCGGCTGCACGGGCTCGGCACGCACGCCGACGACCCCGACTTCCGCGCCGCGTGGCGGGCCGTCAAACGGCAGAACAAGGGCGATCTGGCCGCCGCCGTCGAACGCGCCACCGGGGTCCTGATCGACCCCGACGCGCTCGCCGACGTGATGATCAAGCGGTTCCACGAGTACAAGCGGCAGCAGCTGAAACTGCTGCACGTGATCACGATGATGAACCGGATCCGGGCCGACCCGCAGGCCACCTACGTGCCGCGGACGGTGCTGTTCGGCGGGAAGGCGGCTCCCGGGTACCTCGCGATGAAACAGCTCATCGAGCTGGTCAACGCGGTCGCCGGCGTGGTCAACACGGACCCGGTGCTCGCCCGGCACCTGCGGGTGGTGTTCCCGCCGGACTACAACGTGACGAAGGCGCAGTTCGTCATCCCGGCCGCCGACCTGTCCGAGCAGATCTCCCTGGCCGGCAAGGAGGCGTCCGGGACGGGCAACATGAAGCTCGCCCTCAACGGCGCCCTCACCATCGGTACGCTCGACGGCGCCAACATCGAGATCCGTGACCGGGTCGGCGCCGACAACTTCTTCCTGTTCGGCATGGACGCGCAGGCCGCGGCCGACCTGCGGCGGTCCGGCTACTCGCCGCGCGCGTACTACGAGGCCGACTTCGAGCTGCGCCTCGCCGTCGACACGATCGCCTCGGGCGCGTTCGCGAAGGGCGACCGTGACGCGTTCGCCCCGGTGGTCGACGCGATGCTGCACCGCGACGAGTACATGGCCCTCGCCGACTACCGCGCCTACGTCGACTGCCAGGACACCGTCGAGCAGGCGTGGCTGGACACCGAGCGGTGGACCAGGATGTCGATCCTGAACACCGCCCGGTGCGGGTTCTTCTCCTCCGACCGCACGGTGCGCGAGTACTGCGAGCGGATCTGGAAGGTCGACCCGGTGCGCGTCAACCCGTAGCGCGCCGGCGGCCCGGCGCCGCCCGGTTCAGGCGGCGGTTCAGGCGGCGGTTCAGGCGGCGGCCAGGGCGTCGACGATGCGTTTCGTGGCGCCCGCGAGGCCCCAGCGTTCGGCGAGGGCGAGCAGCGCGTCCGGGTCGGCGGGCGACGTCGGCAGCTTCGTGTCCAGGTCGCCGAGCGGGATGGTGCGGGCCACCGCGACCACGTCGCGGGCGGCGGTCAGGTACTCGCGGCCGGCGGCGATCTTCGTGCGCAGGCCGGGGGCGAAGCCTGACGCGGGGTCGTCGAGGGCGGCGAGGATGCCGTCGAGGTTGCCGTACCGCTCGACGAGCCGCGCGGCGGTCTTCTCCCCGACGCCGGCGACGCCGGGCAGCCCGTCGGACGGGTCGCCGCGCAGCGCCGCGAGGTCGGCGTAGCCGGCGGCGGGCACCCCGTACTTGGCGCGCAGCGCGGCGTCGTCCAGCACCTCGAGCTTGGCGACGCCGCGGCCGCAGTACAGCACGGTGACGGCACGGTCGTCGTCGATGAGCTGGAACAGGTCGCGGTCGCCGGTGGCCACCTCGACCGGGCCCGGCTCGCGCGTGGCGAGGGTGCCGATGACGTCGTCTGCCTCGTAGTCGGGCGCGCCGACGGCGGTGATGCCGAGCGCGGCGAGGAACTCCAGGATGATCGGGACCTGGACGGACAGGGCGTCGGGCACCTCCTCGCCGCCGGCGGGGGTGAGCCGGTGCGCCTTGTACGACGGCAGCAGCGCCACCCGCCACGCGGGGCGCCAGCTCTCGTCGAGGGCGCACACGAGGCGGTCCGGCCGGCGGCCCCGGACCAGGGTCGACAGCATGTCGAGGAAGCCGCGCACCGCGTTGACGGGGGTGCCGTCGGGGGCGAGGGCCGCCTTCTCGGGCACGCCGAAGAAGGCGCGGAAGTAGAGGCTGGCGGAGTCGACGAGCAGCAGGGGACGGGCCACCCGGCCAGCCTGCCATGAACCGGGCCGGGAGCGAAGCGACGCCCCGGGACCGCCGCCCTACCGCAGCACGTGCACGCGGGTCGTGGTGCCGGTCTGGCTGGTGTGCCGCTGCACCAGGTCGGCGAGGTAGTGCACCATGACGAGCCCGCGGCCGCCGCCGTCGGGGGCGCGCAGCCGGCCGGCCATCACGTCGGTGACGTGGCCGAAGTCGCGGACCTCGCAGACCACCCGCACGTCGTCGTGCCAGGTGCGCAGGGTGCCGGAGCCGCCGGCGTGCATGACGCTGTTGGTGGCCAGCTCGTTGACCGCGCTCTGCAGGTCGCTGATGCGGTCCGGCGGCAGGTCCGCCTCGAGGCCGACCTCGGCGACCGCCCGGCGGACCTTGACCAGGTCGTCGACCTCGAAGCGCAGCGTGGAGGCGCCGAGCGGCGGCTCGGACAGCGGCAGGTTGTAGGCGTCGGTGATGCCGTAGGGGTCGTAGCCGTCGCTGGGGAACCGGGCGCCCTGCTCGATCATCACCGGGTGGGTCGCGTAGGAGTCCTTGACCATGTGCGGGTGCAGGCGGTCGGTGTCGTACGGGCACAGGATCGACGCCGCGCGCCCCGCGAACGCCACGTTGATCATCGCCTCGTGCTGGACGCAGGCGGGGTACTCCTCGTCGGAGCGCTCACGCCAGATCGGCTCGCCGACCACGCGGACCCGGTGGCCGGGGTGCTCGTCCATGAACCTGGACAGCAGCCACGGGATGATCCGACCCGGGTTGCGGCCGGCCTCCGTGATGTCGTGGAACGTGACGGTCTCGGCGAACGCGCCGAGGCGCTCGCGGATCAGCCGCATGTTGGCCGGCGGCACGGCGACCGCGACGGGCTCGCCGATCCAGATGCCGGCGTAGATGAACTTCATCGTGCCGTCGAGGTAGCTCGCCTGGTCGTGGTACAGCAACGCCTCATGGACGAACGGCTCGGTGAACCGGTCGCCGGGCGCGTGCGCGCTGCGGTGACTCATGAGATGCGCTGCTCATCCCGATTCGGCTACAGCTCGGGTCCTGGCCTCGTACCCGCGCGTCGATTGCAGACTACGCCCAAGGCGTGCGCGTCTGCAGCCGTCCGTCGGTATCGACCATCGCGCGGTCGACCCGGGACCCAAACGAACGTTAAGCTTGCCTGCGTGTCCCAGAAGGAACAGCGACTCCGTGCCGCGCAGCTCGCCGCCACCGCGGCCGGGCTCGACGCGCTGCTCATCCCGCCCAGTGCCGACCTGCAGTATCTCACGGGCTACGACGCGCACGCCCTGGAGCGGCTCACCCTGCTCGTGCTGCCCGCCGACGGTGAGCCGACCCTGATCGTGCCCCGCCTGGAGCGGCCCGCGGCCGAGGCCGCCGACCCCCGCGGCGTGCGCATCGTCGACCACGTCGACGGCAGCGACCCCTACGAGCTGGTCACCGCCGCGCTCGGCGGGAAGCCCGAGGCCGTCGGCCTGGGCAACCGGATGTGGGCCGAGCAGGTGCTCGCCCTGCGCGCCGCGCTGCCCGGCGCCGAGCAGCGCCTCGCCGGCGCCGTGCTGGCCGCGCTGCGGCTGCGCAAGTCACCCGACGAGGTGGCGGCGCTGCGCCGCGCCGGGCAGGCCATCGACGCCGTGCACGCGCAGATGGGCCAGTGGCTGCGCGCCGGGCGCACCGAGAACGAGGTCGCCGCCGACATCGCGGCCGCGATCCGCGCCGCCGGCCACGCCACCGTCGAGTTCACCATCGTCGCCGCCGGGCCCAACGGCGCCAGCCCCCACCACGGCACCTCGGACCGGGTCATCGCCGCCGGCGAGCCGGTCGTGGTCGACATCGGCGGCCGCATGCCCGACGGGTACTGCTCCGACGCCACCCGCACCTACTGCGTGGGCGAGCC
Organism: Dactylosporangium aurantiacum; assembly: GCF_000716715.1. Classification (GTDB taxonomy): domain Bacteria; phylum Actinomycetota; class Actinomycetes; order Mycobacteriales; family Micromonosporaceae; genus Dactylosporangium; species Dactylosporangium aurantiacum. The sequence goes on from NZ_JNYJ01000034.1 coordinate 38,705, forward strand.
GCCCGCCGAGTTCGCCGACTACTACCAGGTGCTGCTGGAGGCGCAGCGCGCCGCCGTCGCCGCCGTGCGCCCGGGCGTCACCGCCGCGTCCGTCGACGCCGCCGCCCGCGACCTGATCGCCGCCGCCGGCTACGGCGACGCGTTCCTGCACCGCACCGGGCACGGCATCGGCCTGGACGGGCACGAGGAGCCGTACATCGTCGCCGGCAACGACACGCCGCTGGAGCCCGGCATGGCGTTCTCCATCGAACCCGGCATCTACCTCGCCGGCCGGCACGGCGCCCGCATCGAGGACATCGTCGTGTGCACCGCCGACGGCGCCGACCGGCTCAACACCCTGCCGACCGAGCTGGTGATCCTGTGAGCGTCGTTGAGCGGGTCTTGCCGACAGAAGAGGCCGCCGATCTCATCGGCCTGGTCCGCGAGATCGCCGACGGCGAGCTCGCCCCGCGCGTGGACGAGTTCGAGGCCCGCGCCCAGTTCCCCCGCGAGCTGTTCCGCCTGCTCGGCCGGGCGGGACTGCTCGGGCTGCCGTTCGACACCGAGTACGGTGGCGGCGGCCAGCCCTACGAGGTGTACCTGCAGGTGCTCGAGGAGCTCGCGACCCGCTGGCTCGCCGTCGCCGAGGGCGTCTCCGTGCACAGCCTCGCCTGCTACCCGACCGCCGCGTTCGGCACCGAGACGCAGCGCAAACGGCACCTGCCCGACATGCTCGGCGGTGAGCTGCTCGGCGCGTACTGCCTGTCCGAGCCGCACAGCGGATCCGACGCCGCCGCGCTCAAGACGAAAGCCGAGCCCGACGCCGACGGGTACACGATCAACGGCACCAAGGCCTGGATCACCCACGCCGGCAAGGCCGACTTCTACAACGTCTTCTGCCGCACCCCCGAAGGCATCTCGTGCCTGCTGCTGGACGCCGGCACCCCGGGCCTGCTGCCGCAGGCGCCGGAGAAGACCATGGGGCTGCGCTCCTCCACCGTCGCGCAGATCGTCCTGGACGGCGCGCACGTGCCCGCGGACCGGCTCCTCGGCGAGCCCGGCGGCGGCTTCCGCATCGCGATGAGCGCCCTGGACGGCGGCCGCCTCGGCATCGCCGCCTGCGCCGTCGGCCTGGCCCAGGCCGCGCTCGACTACGCCGTCACGTACGCGAAGGACCGCGAGCAGTTCGGCCGGCCGATCATGGAGTTCCAGGGCGTCGGGTTCATGCTCGCCGACATGGCCACCCAGATCGCCGCCGCCCGGGCCCTGTACCTGGCCGCCGCCCGGCTGCGCGACGCCGGCCGCCCGCACAGCGCCGAGGCCGCCAAGGCGAAGCTGTTCTGCACCGACACCGCGATGCGCGTCACCACCGACGCCGTGCAGGTCCTCGGCGGCGCCGGTTACGTCGCCGACCATCCCGTCGAGCGGTACATGCGCGAGGCCAAGGTGCTGCAGATCTTCGAGGGCACCAACCAGATCCAACGCCTCGTGATCGCGCGGTCGCTCTGAGAACCGTGCCTGCGTCACGATCACCCCACAGGTTAGGGTTCGTGCCGTGGAAGAGACCGATCGCGCGATCGTCGCGGCACTGGCCGTGGACGGCCGCCTGTCCTACACCGACCTCGCCGAGCGGGTCGGGCTGTCGGTGTCGGCGGTGCACCAGCGGGTGCGCCGCCTCGAGCAGCGCGGCGTCATCAACGGCTACGCCGCGCGGCTCGACCACGACGCGATCGGCCTGCCGCTGACGGCGTTCGTGGCGATCCGCCCGCTCGACCCGTCGCAGCCCGACGACGCGCCCGACCGGCTGGCGAAGCTGCCGCAGATCGAGTCGTGCTACTCCGTCGCGGGCGAGGACTTCTACCTGCTGATGGTGCGGGTCGAGAGCCCGCTCGCGCTGGAGCGGCTGCTGCAGGAGATCCGGTCCGCGGCCAACGTCACCACGCGCACGACCGTGGTGCTGTCGACGCCGTACGAGCACCGTCCGCCGAAGATCTAACCCCGGCCGCGGGCGCGGGCGATCGCCGCGCCGACGCCCGCGGTGTCCGACAGATCGTGCAGCACCGCGTGCGCACCGGCGGCGCGCAGCTCGTCCGCGCCGTAGCGGCCCGTCGCCACCGCCACCACCCCGGCACCGGTGAGCAGCGCCGCCTCCACGTCCAGCGGGGTGTCACCCACCAGCACCGTGCGCCTGCCGTCGAAGTCGCGCTCGTACCGTCGCCGCGCCGCCGACCGGGCGATGCCGACGAGGTTCGCGCGCACGGCGTGGCTCCAGCCGTACGCGCCCGCGTCCAGGTCCAGGTGGTCGATCAGGCCGAACGGGCCGAGCTTCACCTCGGCGATCCGCCGCAGGTTGCCGGTCAGCACCGACTGCACCCCGGCCATGGTGCGCAACGCGTCCAGGGCGCCCGGCAGCGCCCGCCCGCGCACCGGCAGCAGGTGCGCCAGCTCCTCGAACGCCGTCTCCGCCGCGACCCGCAGCGCCTCCAGGTCCTCCTCGCCGGCCGGCGCGCCGTTGAGCCGCAGCACGTCGTGCGCGATCGCCCGGTCCGTGCGCCCCGCCATCGGCGGCCGGTGCGCGACCGGCCGGCCGAACCGGCGCAGGAACGCCAGCTCGTACGCCTCGCGACCCAGCCCATCGACGTCGACGAGTGTATGGTCAACATCCCAGAGCACCAGAACCTCGTCCACGGGACGCACTGTAGCGAAGCAGGGCAGAATGATGCGGATGGGCGACATCGTGGTGGTGCGGCACGGGCAGACCGAGTGGAGCGCCGGCGGGCGGCACACGTCGGTGACCGATCTCGACCTCACCCCGGAAGGTGAGGACCGCGCCCGCTCGCTGAGCCGCGCGTTCGTCACGGCGGCGTTCGTGGCCGTCGTCAGCAGCCCCCGCCGGCGCGCCCTGCGCACCGCCGAGCTGGCCGGCCTCACCGTCACCGCCGTCGACGCCGACGTCGTCGAGTGGGACTACGGCGAGTACGAGGGCCGCACCACCGCCGAGATCCGCGCCGAGCGACCCGGCTGGGACCTGTGGAGCGACGGGTGCCCGGGCGGCGAGTCCCCGCAGCACGTCACCGACCGCCTCGACCGGTTCCTGGCCCGCCTCGCCCCGATGCTCGTGCTCGGCGACGTCGCCGTCGTCAGCCACGGCCACGCCTCCCGCGCCCTCGCCTCCCGCTGGCTCGGCGAGCCGGTCACCTTCGGTGCGCGGCTCAGCCTCGACACCGCCACCCTGTCGGTCCTCGGCCACGAGCACGACCAGCCGTCGATCCGCACCTGGAACGCGCCGGTCCACTGAGCGCAATCGCGCCGCGGAATTCTTCGATTAATAGGGTTGTCGTCGTCGCGGCGGCGGCTTATCGTATTCATCAACACCGGATGAAACACGAAGTGACAGGAGACAGGCCATGAAGCGGCTCCCCTCGAACGCACCGCAGCGGCAGGCGCCGCTCGGCGGCGGGGAAGCCGTGCTCGAGGGCGGTCTCCGAGGTTATCGCGGATGTCGCCAGGAGCGACTTCTGGAGCACCAGGGCAGGTGGAGCGGCTAGCATCCCGCTGGCACGGCACCCCACCGCCCTTCCCGAACCGGGAACCGGGCGGTTTTTCTTTGCCCATTTCCCGCGATGAATGCTGTTCTTTGAAAACTCCACAGTGGATGACGTACGTCTATATGACGGTGCAATACAAAGCGCCCGTGAGGCTGAGGAAGGTAGACCACTGGACTCTCAATCCGGAAGACCGGGTTCAACCCCCGGACGGGCGACGACTCGTCGTACACCTGTACGATGGGGGCAAAGTCGGACGTGTTCGATGATCGGGAGCGGGTCGCGGCGGCCGTCGCGCAGGCTGGGAGCCGCCGGCAGGCGTTGCTCTTGCTGGGTCTCACGCCAGGGCGGAGCATGTACGCCCGACTCGCCGAGGCATACGCACGGCACAACCTGGCATTGCCGGCGCCAGTCGTCTCGTGGGATCCATCCGCTGCGATGAAGCGCTGCGTGGGATGTGGATCGGAGCTTCCGACGGGGGAGTTCGCGATCCGCCGCCGGAGCACGGGGCGCAGGCAGTCTCGGTGCCGGCCGTGTCAGGCCGAGCTTCGCCGTGACCACTACGAGCGAAACAAGCAGCGCCTTCTGTGGGAGGTCGCCGCCAGGAAGCGCGACGTCAAGATTCGAAACATGATGAGGATCGTTGCGTACCTGTCGGATCATCCATGCGTCGACTGCGGTGAGGCAGATCCGCTGGTGCTGGAGTTCGACCATGTCCGAGGTCACAAGACCGAGAACGTGACGGCGTTGGTGCACCTGGCTGACTGGTCACGCATCGCCGCCGAGATCGCGAAGTGTGTCGTTCGATGTGCCAACTGCCATCGCCGCAAGACGTTGGCGGGGCTCGGTTATCTGCGTGCGGTAGTCGTCCAACAGGTAGGACACCTGCCTTCCAAGCAGACCGTTGACGGGGTTCGAGTCCCCGCTACCGCTCCCCTGGAGGGGGTGCCGACAGAGCCGGGGGGACTGTCGGCACCCCGGTCCACCCCGGCGCCGGCGCAGGCGCCCGCACGAAGCACGTCCACGCGGTTGTAGCTCAGTCAGGTCAGAGCGTCGCCTTGCCATGGCGAAGGTCCCGGGTTCGAATCCCGGTTGCCGCTCAGTTCCTCAGGCCGGGCGGGCCATCACCCCGCCCGGCGCCTTGCAGGCTGGTGTAACCCGGCAACACACCCGGCTCTGGACCGGGGTCTGGGGGTTCGAATCCTCCGCCTGCAGCGCACGCCCCGGTCCGGGGCGCCACGCCCTCGTGGTCCAAAGGTAGAGGCACGGCGTTGAGGTCGTCGTAGTTGCGCGTTCGAATCGCGTCGAGGGCACGCACAGCACCACACGTCTTCGTAGCTCAGTGGAGAGAGCGCCAGGTTGCGGACCTGAAGGTCGCTGGTTCGAGTCCAGCCGAGGACACGCACGTTGCACTGCGGGGTGGAGGAGCTCGGTCGTCCTCGCCGGTCTCATACGCCGGAGCATCGTGGGTTCGAATCCCACCCCCGCGACTTCTTCTGGCACGGCAACGGCATGGCGCGGTGGACGAATTGGGAGAGTCGCCCGGCTTTCACCCGGGACACTGTGCGGGTTCGAGGCCCGTCCGCGCTGCAGCGTCGATCCGGCGTCGCCCAACGGCAGGGCACACGGCTGTTCACCGTCCAGGTCCCGGTTCGAATCCGGGCGCCGGAGCAACACCAGATCATGCGGGTGCGCCGACGTGGGAGAGTCGGGCCTGGCTGTAACCCAGGTGCAGCGCGCTCAGGGGGTTCGAATCCCTTCACCCGCACGCACGCGACGCCTTCGTAGCTCAGTGGAGCAGAGCACCAGGTTCCGATCCTGAAGGTCGCTGGTTCGAGTCCAGCCGGGGGCACGCACGAGACACGGTCGAATGCCCGAGAGGCAAGGGGGCCGCCTGCAAAGCGGTGGACGCCGGTTCGAATCCGGCTTCGGCCTCGGTCAGACGTACGTCATCCGCTGTGGAAGCATGTCGAGAACGCCTCGTCGGCTCCGTTCCCATGATGACCGCGCCGGACGGCGCGCGGCCTGACGTGAGGAGCCCGACATGGCCAAGTACCTGCTGATCGTGGACTACCGACCCGGCGTGGTGGAGACCCCGATGGAGCAGTGGGCGCCACAGGACATCGCGGCGCACATGGACTACTACACGGCGCTGCGGCACGAGCTGCTCGACAGCGGCGAGCTGGTGGACCAGCACGCGCTCACCGGGCCGGAGCGCGGCAAGGAGGTCACGTCCGACGGGGTCAACCCGCCGGTGGTGACCGACGGGCCGTTCGCCGAGTCCAAGGAGATGCTCGCCGGGTTCCAGCTGGTCGACGTCGAGTCCGAGGCGCGGGCGATCGAGATCGCGGCCAGGATCTCGCAGGTGCCCGGCCCTGGTGGGGTACCGCTGCAGCAGCCGATCGGCGTGCGCAGGGTGATGGACGCGGCCGACTTCGAGCTGCTGACCTCCGAGGTCTGAACCGTTGTCCGGCGCCGTCGAGGACCTGCTGCGCGAGCTGGCGCCGCAGGTCCTCGGCGTGCTCGCCCGGCGGTTCGGCGACTTCGACGCCGCCGAGGACGCCACCCAGGAGGCGCTGCTGGCCGCCGCCACGCACTGGCGGACCGTGCCGGACAACCCGCGGGGGTGGCTGATCCAGACCGGGTCGCGCAAGCTGCTCGACCAGCTGCGCGCCGACCGGGCCAGGCGGCGCCGTGAGGTGCTCGCCGTTGAGCCGCCGCCGGTCGTGTACGACCACGACGACACCCTCGTCGTGCTCTTCCTGTGCTGCCATCCGTCGCTGAGCGACGCGTCGGCGATCGCGCTGACGTTGCGCGCGGTCGGCGGCCTCACCACCGGTGAGATCGCCCGGGCGTTCCTGGTGCCGGAGGCGACGATGGGCCAGCGGATCAGCCGCGCGAAGCAGCGCCTGCGGGCCCTGGACGCGCCGCTGCGGATGCCGGACCGCGCGGCGTGGCCCGGGCGGCTGCGCTGCGTGCTGCACGTGCTGTACCTGATCTTCAACGAGGGGTACGCCAGCGGCACCGGCCCGCTCGTGCGCGCCGACCTGTCCGGCGAGGCGATCCGGCTGGCCCGGATGCTGCACGCGCTGCTGCCCGGCGACGGCGAGGTCGCCGGGCTGCTCGCGCTGATGCTGCTGACCGACGCCCGGCGGCCCGCCCGCGTCGACGCCGCCGGGGACCTGGTGCCGCTCGCCGAGCAGGACCGCGGCCGGTGGCTGCGGCCGTTGATCGCCGAGGGCACCGCGATCCTGGACGCGGCGTTCACGTCGGGCGCGGTCGGGCCGTTCCAGCTGCAGGCCGCGATCGCCGCGCTGCACGACCGCGCCGCGGGCGCGCCCGACACCGACTGGCCGCAGATCCTCGCGCTGTACGGGCTGCTCGAGCGCATGACCGCCAGTCCCGTCGTCGCGCTGAACGCGGCGGTGGCCGCGGCGATGGTGCACGGCCCGGCGGACGGGCTGCGCCGGCTGGCGGCCCTGGGCGGGCGCCTCGACGCCGGGCACCGCCTCGACGCCGTCCGCGCGCACCTGTACGAGCTCGCCGGGGACGCGGACGCGGCCGTGCGGCACTACCGGGCCGCGGCCGCGCACACCGCGAGCACGCCGGAGCGCCGGTACCTGACGACGCGGGCCGCCCGGCTCAACGACGGCGGAAGTGTCGTACCCCCGCCGTAGCGTGTGCGGCATGGCTGACACGAACCTGACCATCGCCGGCGACGGTGACGTCGGCGCGTTCGTCGACGGGGTCGCCGACGAGGGGCGCCGCGCCGACGCCCGGCATCTCGTCGCGCTCATGGGTGCCGTCACCGGGCAGCCCGCCGTCATGTGGGGCCGCGCCATCGTCGGCTTCGGGTCCCGGCACTACCGCTACGAGTCGGGCCGGGAGGGCGACACGCCGGCGGTCGGCTTCTCGCCGCGCAAGGCGCAGACGGTGCTGTATCTCAGCGGCGGCCTGGAGCTGTATCAGGACCTGCTGGACCGGCTCGGGCCGCACACCACGGGCAAGAGCTGCCTGTATCTCAAGCGGGTGGGCGACGCCGACGACGCCGTGCTGCGGGAGCTCATCGGCCGCTCGTTCCGCATGACCTTGTAACAAGGGGTTCACGAGACATTCATACCCTGATATACGTCGATGCGTGACGTCACCCGTCACGGATCGACCCATCCAGGGAGGGCCAGTGAGAAGAAGCATCGCGGCGCTGATCGGCGCCGTGCTCGTCACGCCCGCGGCGGCGACCCCGGCGTTCGCGGCACCGAGCTTCGAGGTGTCGGGCGGCGCCGTCAGCGCCGCCGACCGGGCGCTGCGGGTGCACGCCGCCGACGCGAAGGTCGCCGGCGGTGACGCGTTCCAGGTCTACCGCACCGAGGTCGACACCTCCGGCGCGGCCCACGTGCGCTACACCCGCACCTATCACGGCCTGCGCGTCTACGGTGGCGACGTCGTCGTGCACACCGACGCCGAGGGTGGTTACGCCGGCACCTCCAACAGCCTCGACGCGCCGCTGCGGCTCAGCGTCACCCCGTCGGTGACGGCCGTCGCCGCGCAGCGCACCGCGAAGGCGGCGTTCGCCGGCAAGGTGACCGCCACGCGCACACCGCAGCTCATGGTCGACGCCTCCAGCGGCACCGGCCGCCTCGCCTGGGAGAGCGTGGTCGAGGGCTGGGCGCCCGACGGGCAGACCCCGTCCGTGCTGCACGTCGTCACCGACGCGACCAGCAACGCCGTCCTCGGCTCCTGGGACGAGATCGAGACGGTGGCCGGCACCGGCAAGACCATCTACTCCGGCAACGTCACGGTCGACACGACGCTCAGCAGCGGCACCTACCGCATGAGCGACCCCTCGCACGGCAACAACACCGCCTGCGACATGAACAACCGCACGGCCGGCACCTGCACCGTGTTCACCGACGCCGACAACGTGTGGGGCACCAACGCCAACAGCAACCGCCAGTCCGCCGGCGCGGACGCCTACTTCGGCGCGGCGAAGACGTTCGACTACTTCAAGAACGTGCACGGCCGCAACGGCATCTTCGGCAACGGCTCGGGCGTGCCGTCGCGGGTGCACTACGGCAACGCGTATGTCAACGCGTTCTGGGACGGCAGCCGTATGACCTACGGCGACGGCTCCAGCAACGCGCGGCCCCTGGTCTCCCTCGACGTGGCGGGTCACGAGATGAGCCACGGCGTCACCGAGAACGTCGTCTCCGGCGGCCTCACCTACTCCGGCGAGTCCGGCGGTCTCAACGAGGCCACCAGCGACATCTTCGGCTCGATGGTTGAGTTCTACGCCAACACCTCCGCCGACCCGGGCGACTACCAGATCGGCGAGAAGATCAACATCCGGGGCAACGGGACGCCGCTGCGGTACATGTACAACCCGTCGCTGGACGGCTCGTCGCACAGCTGCTGGTCGAGCAGCACGAAGAACGTCGACGTGCACTACTCCTCCGGCGTGGCGAACCACTTCTTCTTCAACCTCGCCAACGGCACCGGCAGCACCGCCTACGGCACGTCGCCGGTCTGCGGCTCGGCGCCCGCGGTCGTCGGCATCGGCCGGTCCAAGGCCGAGCTGATCTGGTTCCGCGCCGTGAACGTGTATTTCACGTCCAACACCTCCTACGTCAACACCGCCAACCCGGGCAACACGGCCCGCGCGTACTCGCTGCGCGCGGCCGCCGACCTGTACGGCAGCTGCTCCACCGAGTACAAGGCGGTCAAGGCGGCGTGGACCGCGGTCAACGTGGCGGGCAACGACGCCGCCTGCCCGTAGCGGGCAGGCCGCGGGGCGCCGCCCGTCCGCGAGGCCGGGCGGCGTCCTGCGGGCCGCGTCAAGTGCGGCCTTCCTGCGGGCCGCGTCGGGCGCGGCCTTCCTGCGGGCCGCGTCGGGCCGCTTGATGGGGTTGCGCCGGATGGTGTGTGCCGGCCGGCGCGGAGGATGTGCGGGCCCGGTCACCTGGTGGCCGGGCCCTGTCGTTGTGTCGCCCGATCGGTCCTGGACCGCAGTGATGGCAGGTGGTGTGTTCGGCGCCGCGGTGGATCTGGTCCGGGGTTTCGGCCGTGCGTCTGCGGTCGGCCTGGGCGGCGACTGCTCCGTTGAGTGCGAGGCGGTCGAGGTGGCGTGGACCGCGGTCGCCGTCGGCGGCAGCGACGCCGCCGGCCCGTAGCGGGATGAGGCCGCCGCTCGTCCTTCAAGCGCCGTCCGCCCGCCAGGCCGGGTGGCGTCCTGCGGGCTTCGTCGGGCGCCTGGCGAGGTTGCCGCTGGTTCGTGCCTGCGGGCTTCGGCGCGGCCGTTGCGGTGTGTGTCACACCAGGCGGGCGGCGGCGGGCCGTGCCGGTGGGGTTTGATCGTCTGTGTGGCAGAATATCTGCATGACCGACTACGGACATGAGCTGCGCTTCGGGACGTTTCTGCCGGTGGAGGCGGCGACCGCTGGTGAGACGGTGCGGCTGGCGCTGCTCACCGAGGAGCTCGGGCTGGAGCTGACCAGCGTGCAGGACCATCCGTACCAGGCGCGGTTCCTCGACGCGTGGACGCTGCTGTCCGTGATCGCGGCGCGGACGACCCGGCTGACGGTGTTCCCGAACGTGGCCAACCTACCGCTGCGCCCGCCCGCCGTGCTCGCCCGGGCCGCGGCCAGTCTCGACGTGCTCACGGGTGGGCGGGTCGAGCTGGGGCTCGGCGCGGGGGCGTTCTGGGACGCGATCGCCGGCATGGGTGGCGAGACCCGCACCCCCGGCGCGTCCATCGAGGCCCTGGAGGAGGGGGTCCGGGTCATCCGGGCGCTGTGGAGCGACGAGCGCAGCGCCCGGGTCGACGGCACCCACTACCGGCTGCGGGGTGCCCACCCCGGGCCGCCGGCCGCGCACCCCATCGGCATCTGGATCGGCGGGGTCAAGCCCCGCATGCTCGGGCTCGTCGGGCGGGTCGCCGACGGGTGGTTGCCGAGCGCACCGTACGTACCGCCGCCGCAACTCGACGCGGCGAACCGGCGTATCGACGACGCCGCAGCCGGGGCGGGACGCGACCCGCGGGACATCCGGCGGCTGTACAACGTGGTGCCCGGCCAGGCGCCGCTGTCGGGACCGCCGAAGCTGTGGGCGTCGCAGCTGGCGGACCTCGCGCTCGAGCAGGGGATGAGCACGTTCATCCTGATGGTCGGCAACGGCGGGGACGCCGACCTGCGGCGGTTCGCCCTGGACGTGGTGCCGGAGGTGCGCGACCTCGTCGCCGCGGCCCGGGCCGGCACCGCCGCACCCGGCGACACCGCGAAGGGCACCGCCACACCTGGCGGCACCACAAAGGGCACCGCCACGCCCGGCGACGGCGGCGGCGGGCCGCCCGCGTCCGGCGCGGCGGCGCAGGTCGTGGCCGTGTCCGCGGGTGCCGCGCCGCGGGCCGTGATGCTGGACGAGTCGCAGCGCCCGACCGGGCCCGCACCCGACCCGGACGCGCCGCTCACGCCCGCGCAGCGGGCGTCCGGCCAGCACCTCGTCGAGGTGCACGACCACCTGCGGCAGGAGCTGGAGCAGCTGCGCGACCTCGTCGAGCAGGTCGCCACGGGCGGCGTCGACGTCGGCGACGCCCGTTCGATGATCAACACGATGACGATGCGGCAGAACAACTGGACGCTCGGTACGTACTGCGAAAGCTACTGCAGGGTCGTCACCACGCATCACACCATCGAGGACGTCAGCCTGTTCCCGCGGCTGCGGGCCGCCGACCCGCGGCTCGTGCCGGTCGTCGACCGCCTCGAGGCCGAGCACCACATCATCGCCGACGTGCTCGAACGCGTCGACGCGGCGCTCGTCGCCATGGTGTCGCGGCCCGACGGCATCGCCGCGGTCCGGGAGGCGGTCGCCCTGCTCGGCGATACGCTGCTGTCCCATCTGGCGTACGAGGAGCGGGAGCTCGTCGAACCCCTCGGCCGCCTGCGCATCTTCTGAGTGGTTCGCGCTCGGCGGCGAGCGGCGCCTGGCCGCGGTCAGCGCCAACCCGGTGACCACCGGCGCCGACGACCCGCCGGTGTACCTGGTCGACCCGGACGACGACGCCCGCGCGACACGCAGCCGGTACGCGGCGCGGTGAGCTGTCCGCGGGCTTCGACCACCCGCTGCCGCCGGACGCGTTCGGCGCGCTGGTCGGTGCCGGCTGAGCGGCTGGCATGATCGAGGGATGAGCGACGCCGCGGACGGCCGGCGGTTCGGTGAGGTCGCCGACGTGTACGACGAGGTGCGGCCCGGGTACCCGCCGCGGCTGACCGACGCGATCCGGTCCTATGTGGAGGGTCCACCGCGGACGGTCGCGGAGATCGGGGCCGGCACCGGGCACGGCACCGCAGTGCTGCTCGGGCTGGGTGCGCCGGTCACCTGTGTCGAGCCGGACCCGCGGATGGCCGCGGTCCTCGCCGCCCGGCATCCGGGGGTGCGGGTGGAGGTGGTGCCGTTCGAGCGGTGGAGCCCGCCGCCGGGCGGGGTGTCGCTGCTCGCGTGCGCGATGGCGTGGCACTGGCTGGACCCCGCGACCCGCAACCGCAGGGCGTTCGACGCGCTCGCACCGGGCGGGACGCTCGCCGTGTTCGGGCACCGGTACGCGTACGCCGACCCCGACCACGACGCCGCCGTCGGTGCAGCGTTCCGCTCCCTCGACGACGGCGGCGAGCAGCCCCCGGCGCGGCCGGACGGCTGGGCGCGTGACGACGTCACGGCGGCCGGGCTGTTCGGCGACGTCACGTTCGTACAGCTGACGCGGTCGCTGCCCATGTCCACCGCCGAGTACCTGCGGCTGGTGCGCACCTTCGGGCCGTTCCGGGCCCGGCCCCCGGCGCGGCAGCGGGCGGTGCTGGACGCCCTCGCCGCGACCCTCGACCGTCTCGGCGGCGGCACCGTGCTGGACCTGCGGACCAGCCTGACGCTCGCCCGGCGGGCGCGGGCGGCCTGACCGGGGGACAATCGGGGGCATGTATGTCATCAAGGAGCGGTTCTTCGACGTCGGTGAGGACTTCGACATCGTCGACGACTCGGGCCGGGTGGTCCTGCACGTCGACGGCAAGGTGCTGAGCCTGCGCGACAAGCTGGTGATCGAAGACCCGCACGGTGCCGAGGTGGCGTCGGTGCACCGGCAGCTGGTCGCGTTGCGGCCCACGTACCAGATCGAGATCGGCGGTGAGAAGGCCGCGGAGGTGCGCAAGAAGCTGTTCACGCCGTTCCGCGAGAAGTTCACCATCGACGTGCCCGGTGACGACGACCTGACGATGACCGGTGACCTGTTCGACCATGAGTACACCGTGGAGCGCGACGGCCGGGAGGTCGCCTCGGTGTCGAAGCGGTGGCTGAGCATCCGCGACAGCTACGCGGTGCGCATCGCCGACAACGAGAACCACGTGCTGATCCTCGCCGCGGTGCTCGCGCTGGAGCTGGCCGCCCAGCGGGAGAAGGACGAGGAGCGCAAGCAGGCCGACTGACGCTCAGCCGGTGCCGGTGCCGGTGCCGGTGCCGGTGCCGGTGCCGGTGCCGGTGCCGGTGCCGGTGCCGCAGCAGGCCTCGCAGCGCTGGTCGAGCCACTCGACGCGCCACCCCTGCAGCGCGAAGAACGCCGGCAGGTCGGGGGTCCAGTGGTCGCCGCCGGCGGACGGCTCGGCGATGTCGTCCACGAAGTAGACGATGAAGCCGCCCTCGACGGCCGCGACGTGCAGGAAGTAGCCCTCGTCCTCGCCGGCCACGATCCGGCCGAACCGGCCGAGCTCGATGTCTGGGGTCACCGCGCGGTGTCTTCCGTACGGGCGGGCCCGCCGTCCAGGTGCGGTGTCATCGCGCGGTGCCTTCCGTACGGTCGCGCCCGCCGTCCGTGTGCGGTGTCATCGCGCGGTGACGTCCGTCCTGGCACGCACGCCGTCCATGAGCAGGTCCAGCAGCCGGCCGGCCTGCTCCCGCTGGGCCGGCTCGCCGGTGGCGAGGCAGATGCCGTTGAGCGCGGTCAGCAGGTCCAGCGGGTCGACGTCGGCGCGCAGCGCTCCTTCGCCGGCCGCGAGCAGGTCACCGACCGCGGCGACGAGCCGCTCCCGGCTGTGCGCGAACGGTGTGCCACCCGCGGCGATCACCATCTTCAACGCGTCGGCCAGGCCGCGTTTGGTCGCCGCGTAGTCGACGAACCGGTCCATCCAGGCGCGCAGCGCACGGTCCGGCGCCTCCACGGCCAGCAGCTCCGGTACGGCGTCGCACAGCCGCGCGAGCTCCGTGCGGTACACCTCCTCGATGAGCGCCTCCCGGGTCGGGAAGTGCCGGTAGAGCGTGCCGATGCCGACGCCGGCGTGCTTGGCGATCGCGTCGAGCGTCACCTCGGGGGCGTTGGCGAGGGCGACGACGGCGACGTCGAGCAGGCGGGCACGGTTGCGCTGCGCGTCGGCCCGCAGCGGTCGCTGGGACATCACACCCCCGGGAGGTTGGCAAACGGAGGAAGCTCCGCTTATCGTGGAGGGCGGGTAGTGGAGGCTCCTCCACTTCCGATCGTACAGGGGGATCCCATGGCATCCATCACCACCGCCTTCACCCGCGAGTCGACCGCCGCGCAGGTCATCGAGGGCATCGACCTCACCGGCCGGCGGGCCGTCGTGACCGGCGGCGCCTCCGGCATCGGCGTCGAGACCGCCCGCGCCCTCGCCGGCACCGGCGCCGAGGTCACCCTGGCCGTCCGCGACACCGCCGCAGGCGACCGCACCGCCGAGGACATCGTCGCCACGACCGGCAACAAGCTGGTCCACGTCGCCCCGCTCGACCTCGCCGACCAGGCGTCGGTGCGGGCGTTCACCGCGGCGTGGGACGGTCCGCTGCACCTCCTCGTCAACAACGCCGGCGTCATGGCCGCGCCGCTGAGCCGCACGCCGGAGGGGTGGGAGCTGCAGTTCGCCACCAACCACCTCGGTCACTTCGCGCTCACCACCGGCCTGCACGCCGCCCTCGCCGCCGAGGGCGCCCGGGTCGTCAGCGTCAGCTCCAGCGCCCACCTGCGCTCCGACGTCGTCTATGACGACATCCACTTCGAGCGCCGCCCCTATGAGCCGTGGTCGGCCTACGGGCAGTCCAAGACCGCCAACGTCCTGTTCGCCGTCGAGGCGACCCGCCGCTGGTCCGCCGACGGCATCTTCGTCAACGCGGTGATGCCCGGCAGCATCCGCACCAACCTGCAGCGCCACGTCACCGAGGAGGAGCTCGCCCGCCTCCGCGCCGCGGCCGGCGGCGGCAGCGACTTCCAGTGGAAGACCACCGAGCAGGGCGCCGCCACATCGGTCCTGCTGGCGACGTCACCACAGCTGGAGGGCGTCGGCGGGCGCTACTTCGAGGACTGCGCCGAGGCGGCGCCGGCACAGGAGGGCAACGGCCGCCGCGGGGTGGCGGCGTATGCCCTCGACCCGGACTCGGCGGCGCGCCTGTGGACGGTCTCGGAGGCCATGCTGCGGCGCTGAGCCGTTCGGGGCGCGGGCTCTGGGAGCGTCGCGCGAAGCACGGAGGCGGTCGTGCGCTCTTGAGGTGGGCGGCCGCCGCCCTGGCCACGGCGCGCCGCGCCGGCGGCGGCCGGTGCTGCCCAGGGGAGGCGGGCGGCGGCTGCCCTGAGCCGTGCCGGCGAGGCCGTCGTGGTGTGCCGCGCCGCCCCGGCCGGTGCTGCCATCCGGCCGCGAAATCCGTGGAACGCGGACGGGCTTCGTAGCACGCGACGGGCGGGACGGGCGGTCGCCGTCCAGGGCTGCCATCGGTTGGTGGCGTCGGGGTGTGCGGCCGGTCGTGCTGCCGGGTCGTGTTGCGGCGGCCACCGCACCGTGGCGTCCGGAAGCCCGCCGCACCGCGGCACCGGAAAGGCTGCCGCTGCGTCGAGGCCGCCGTGGTGTGCCGCGCCGCCACGGCCGGTGCTGCCATCCGGCCGCGAAGTCCGTGGAACGCGGACGGGCTTCGTAGCACGCGACGGGCGGGACGGGCGGTCGCCGTCCAGGGCTGCCATCGGTTGGTGGCGTCGGGGGTGTGCGGCCGGTCGTGCTGCCGGGTCGTGTTGCGGCGGCCACCGCACCGTGGCACCGGAAAGGCCACTGCACCGTGGCGTCGGGAAGCCGCCGCACCGCCGCACCGGAAAGGCCGCCGCACCGTGGCGTCCGGAGGCCCGCCGCACGGTGGCGTCGGGAAGGCCGCCGCACGGTGGCGTCGGGAAGCCGCCGCATCGCAGCACCGGAAAGGCAGCCGCACGGTGGCGTCGGGAAGGCCGCCGCACGGTGGCGTCGGGAAGGCCGCCGCACCGGGGCGCCGGAAAGGAGTGGCGGCCAGCGGGGCGGTTGCCACGGCCGGGTCCATCGCTGGGCTATGACGGGGTGAGCCACTTGCGGAACGGGCCGATCACCGCGTCCGTCACGATCCGCACGTCGGCGGCGCGCGGGGTCGTGTGCCCCTCCGAGCCGCTGAAGTCGACCACCGTCACGACCGGGCCGATGCGGATGTACGTGGTGAACGAGGTGGCCTCGCCGGCGGGTTCGTCGGTGGCGGGGTTCAGCAGGGGGCGGGTCGACTCGACGCGGAACGCCTCGTCGCCCAGGTCGGGGAGGGGGACCACGACGCGGCGCAGGCGGCCGGCGGTGACCGGTTCGCTGGCGCAGGACGTGGCGGCGGCGCGCAGCCTGGTCATGAACGTCTCGGCCTGGCCGGGTTTGAAGACGCTGATGTTCTGGGTGATGGTCTCCGCCGACGTGCGCCCCGGGTCGCCGGCGTGGTGGAAGTGGGTCTCCCGGTTGCGCTGCACGACGACCTGGTCGCGGCCGGGCACGGCGGCTCCGCACGGAGCGGCGAGCGTGACCGGGCCGGTGTCGGTGTCGGCGACGTCGGACCGGTTCGCCGCCGGCAGCGCGAGCAGCGCAGTCGCCGGGATCGACGTCGGCGGCACGAACGCGGCCGAGGCGACCGGCCGGGTCGGCGACGCGGCCGAGCCCGGCGGCGGCGCGGCCGAACCCGAGGGTGACACGGCCGAACCCGAGAGCGACGCCGGCACCGACACCGCCGGCAGCGCGCCGCCCGACGGGGACCGCAGCAGCCCCCACGCCGTCCCGGCCGCCCCGACGGCCACGACGGTCACCGCCCCCGCCAGCAGCACCCGGGCGCGGGCCCGGCGGTCGGCGCGGCGGCGCAAGGCCTGCGGCGCGCTCAGCGGCGCGCGGTCGGCGTCGTCGGCGAGGGCGCCGTACAGGTGACCCAGCTCAGGCATCGTGCACCTCCACGCTGCGGTACGGGTCGAGGTCGCTGAGGATCTCGGCGAGCCGGTGCCGCCCCCGTGACAGCCACGACTTGACGGTGTTCGGGGACGCGCCGACCTCCTGGGCGATCTGCTCGACGGTCAGGTCGGCCAGGTAGTACAGCGCCAGCGCCTGGCGGTGCCGGGGCGGCAGCTGCCGCAGGGCGGCGCGCAGCAGCACGGCGTCCTCGCTCGGCGGGCCGGCCGGCTCCGGCGGGCCGGTGCGGGCCGCGACGCTGAGCCAGCCGCGGTGCCGCCGCCACCGGTCCGTGGAGAGCCTGGTCACCACCAGGCGGATCCACGACTCCGGCGACGGGTGGACACTGACCGTGGCCCAGCGCCGCCAGGCACGCGCGTACGCCTCCTGGACGATGTCCTGCGCTTCGGCCCGGTCGGTAATCACCGCGTAGCCGAAGCGCAGCATCCGTCCCGCCGTGGTGCGGTAGAACTCGTCGAATGCCTGTGCGTCCCGCACGTGCCCCCCGTCGCCCTCTCGTCGTCGGCCCCGCAGCGAGTAGCCCCGACGCGCTGGTCCTGCTATGGGTACGGACGACACCCGCGCCAGGTTGCGGCGACAGGGGCGGCGGTGCTCAGACCCGCGTCGGCCGTTGCGTGCGGGCGCCGGGCAGCTCGGCGCGCACGTCGCCGCCGACCGCGCGCTTGCGGGTGTCGGCGGTGGTGAGCGACCGTTTCGCCGCGGTGAGGGCCGGCCGGTAGGTCTCGGTGTACTCGCGGTACGTGGCCTGCGCTGGCCCCGAGATGGCCGCGCCGAGCGGCGTGACCAGGGTGCTCTTCAGTGCGAGGGGGCCGCCGAGGAGCACGGCGTACTTGATGGAGGCGCTGGTGCGGTTGAAGTACGCCTCGGTCTGCGGGCTCAGCGTGCCGGGGGTGGACAGCAGCAGCGGCCCGAGGCAGGAGCCGACCATCGCGCCGCCGGTGAGGGCGTCGAACCAGGTGGAGGCGGTCGCCACGGCCGCGGTGCGGGGGCCGCTGAAGAAGAACTCGGCGACGGCGACCGCGGTCTCGAACTCGGTCGCGCCGTACACCGGCCAGTACTCGAGGGAGCCCCACGAGGGCATCTGCCCGTGCTGGTACCCGCCGACCAGGGCCCGCGCGCCGGGGCCGCCGACACCGATCATCATCGTGCCGGTGTACGGGTCCGGGTCGAGGGTGTTGAGGTACGCGGCGGTCGCGCCCGGCATCGTGTCGCCGGCGGTGAGCACGATGACGGTGCCGGGGTTCGCGCCGGCGGCGGCGCCCGCGGCGAGCGCGTCGTAGTACTTCAGGGCGGTCGTGACGATGACCGCGACCGGGTTCGGCGTGATCTCGACGGCGATGGCGACCGCGGTGTCGTACTCGCTGTTGCCCCAGAGGCGCTTCACGGTGTACCCCATCTGCGTCACCTGCTGCTCGATCAGCGCCGACAGGGCGAGGGTGCCGCCGAGCAGGTAGACGGTGCCGGTGTCGCCGAGGACCCGCTCGATCTCCGCGCGGGTCGCCGGGTCGAGGCTGCCCTTGCCGGTGATGAGCAGCGGGCCCTCCTTGGCCACGGCGAGCGCCGAGCCGCCCAGGGCGTCCTGGTACATGTCGTCGCGGGACAGCACGACCACCTTCGCCTGCGGGCGGATGCCGTCGTCGACGCCGCGGTCGGCCCAGTTGTAGCGGGACGTGGCGATCGCCGTGCCGAGCGCGGTCTGGCCCCAGACCCGCTCGACGAAGTTGCCGGTGACCGGCTGCCAGGTCGGCTTCGCGACGAACTCGGTGAGGTACGTGACCTGCTTGGTCTCCACGTCGATGCGGGTCAGCGTGGGCATGCCGGTGCTGGCCGGCTGGGACGTGAACAGCAGATACCTGCCGTCCGGCGACCAGACCGGGTACCGGTTCCAGAAGCTGCCGCCGACGAGGGCCTCGGTGGTGAGCTGGACCTCGTTGCCGCCGCCGGCGTCGCAGATCCACAGGTGCCGGGTGCTCGGCGCGCCGAGCGTGAGCCGCTCGAACGCGAGCTTCGCGCCGTCGGGGGAGAAGTCCGGCGCCGAGCCGTTGGTGACGATCTTCGTGGTCTTCTTCGAGGTGTCGACGCGGTAGATGTCGCCGTGGTCGACGTACGTGCCGTGCACGTACACGATGGTGCCGTCGACCGACACGGCCGGGGCGAAGTCCTTGAGCCCGTCGTCGGGCACGCTGAACACCTGGTCACCGGTCTGCCAGCTGCCGTCGGTCGCGGTGTAGCTCAGCCGGCCGTACGCGGTGTAGAACAGGAACCGGCCGTCGGCGGAGACGACCGGCTCGCCGACCTCGCCGCTTCCCCAGGGGAACTCGAAGCGCCCGGAGCCGTCGGCGCGCACGGACACCGGCCCGTCGGCGGTGCCGAAGAAGAAGCGGCTGCCGTCCGGCGCCCAGCTGCCCGAGCCGGCGCCCCCGGTCGGGTCCGCGGCGAGCAGCTTCGCCGACGTGCCGTCGGCGTTGGCGATCCAGTAGTCGCTGCCGACCCGGTAGGTGATCTTCCCGAGGGCGCCGGGCAGCGCGGCCCGCGCCTCCCGGCCCGGCAACGCGATGGTGGGTGCGGCGGCGGCGGCGACGGCCGCCGCGGCGGCGCCGCGCATGGCGGCACGCCGTGAGAGCTGGAACGACACTGGTGGTTCCTCCCCGTGAGGCGACCGCCCGGCGGCGGCCACGGCGCAGTGTAGATCGCCGGTGATCACCGCACCATGGGCCTCACGGACCCCATCGGCCACATGGACCTCGGGTCGCTGTCACGCCGTGCCGGCGGCCCGGTCCAGCCACTCGCCCAGCAGCGCGCGCTCGGCGCCGGTGAGGCCGGGCAGCCGCGGTGCCACGGCGCGCAGCGCGACGGCGGCGGCGGTGGTGTCGCCGGACGGCAGCACCGGCGCCTCGGTGAGGACGGTGCGGGCCACGGTGTCGTACATGGTGGCGGACAGGGCGGGGTCGCGCTGCCGCGGCGGCGTGGCGAGCAGCGTGAGCACGGTGCCGGTGCCGGCGGCGTGGATGAGCTCGACGGCGCGGCGCTCCGGCACCCGCAGGCGGCCGATCGCGGCGACCCGCCGCACCCGCGCGCTGAGCACGGCCAGGCCGGCCGCGGCCGCCGGTGAGCCGCTGCGGGCGGGGTTGACGAGCAGGCCGAACAGCGCCGCGTTGGCCAGGCCGAAGTCGATGTGCGCGTCCCACCCGGCGCGCAGGTCCGCGACCGGGTCGCCGTCCTCGGCGACGGTCTTGCCACTGACGTAGGTGGCGAGCACGTGCTCGGCGACGGCGTCGAGCAGCGCGTCCTTGTCCTCGAAGAACCGGTAGATGGTCGGCGCCTGCATGCCGGCGGCGTGCGCGACCGCGCGCGTGGTCACCGCGTCGGCACCCTGCTCGCGCAGCAGCCGCGCGGCGCTGTCCACGATGCTCGCCCGGGTCCTGCTCCGGCTGTCGCCGACCGATGTGCCGTCCGTCATGTTTCCGATGGTAACGCAGCCTTGCTATCCGCGTTGCTAACGCTGATAGCATCAGCGAGGAAACGGCGTTAGCAACGAAAAGGACGGAACCATGATCATCGTTACCGGAGGCACCGGCCGGCTCGGCGCCGGCATCGTCGAGCGGCTCCTCACCCGGGTCCCGGCCGACCGGGTCGGCGTGAGCGTCCGCGACCCCGAGCGGGCCGGGGACCTCGCGGCCCGCGGCGTGCGCGTGCGGCGCGGTGACTTCACCGACCCGGCGTCCCTGGCGGCCGCGTTCGAGGGCGCCACGCAGGTGCTCATCGTCTCGACCAACCAGACCGGCGAGGCGGCCCTCGCGCAGCACGTCGCGGCCGTCGACGCCGCGTACCGGGCGGGGGCCGGGCGCATCCTGTACGCGAGCCATCAAGGTGCCGCGGCGGACTCGCTGTTCGCGCCGATGCCCAACCACGCCGCGACGGAGCGGCACCTGGCCGGCGCCGGCACCCCGTTCACCGCGCTGCGCAACGGGTTCTACGCCGGCACCGTCGAGCACCTGCTGGGCCGCGCCCTGCAGACCGGTGACCTCGTAGCGCCGGCCGACGGGCCGGTGTCGTGGACCGCGCACGCCGACCTGGCCGAGGCGGCCGCGGTCATCCTCGCCGAGGACGGCGCCTTCGACGGCCCGACGCCGCCGTTGACCGCCCCGGTCGCCCTGGACCTCGAGGACGTGGCCGGGATCCTCACCGACCTCACCGGCCGGCCGGTCCGCCGGGTCGTCGCCGGCGACGAGGAGTGGGTCGCGTCGCTGACCGCGCACGGTGTGCCGGCCGCCCAGGCCGACCTGCTGCTCGGCATGTTCCACGCGTCGCGGCGGGGCGAGTTCGCCAGCACCGGCACGGACCTGGAGCGGCTCATCGGCCGCCCCGCCACGACGCTCCGCGAGGTCCTGGCGCCCGTGGTCGCCGCGCGCTGAGGAGGGCGCCGGCGCTCAGGACGGGGTGGCGGCGGAGGAGCCGGTGATGGCGGCCAGTGCCCGGCGGACCCGGCCGGCGGGGTCCGACCCGGGCGCGGTGGTGAGCGCGGCGTGGTGCACCACGCCGACCGCCGCGAGGGCCAGGGCGTCGGTGTCGGTGCCGGCCGGGATCCGGCCGAGCCGCTGTTCGGCGGCGAGGTAGGCGGCGGCCGCGCCCTCCAGGGCGGCGAGCCCGGCGGTGCCGGCGCCGAGGACGGCCTCCACCCCGGCGGTCAGGTCAGGGCGGTAGGCGGTCAGCCGGGTCGACACCTCGAGGGACCGCAGGGGTGTGCTCAGCAGCGCGTCGGCGAGGTTGCCGGCGGGCGTGCCGGTCCCGGCACGGGCGGGCAGCCCGGCGACGGCGGCGGCGAGCTGGAAGGCGCGGTCGACCGCATACCCGGTGAGGAACGCGTCGAAGTCGGCGAAGTGGGTGTAGAGCAGCCCGGTCGCGACGCCCGCCTCGCGGGTCACGGCCCGCCCGGTGAGCCGCGCCGGCCCGTGCGCGGTGACCACCCGCTCCAGGGCGGCGAACAGCTGCTGCCGGGGCTCGGCGATGGCGACTCCGCGCGGCATGCCGGCAGTCTACCGCCGCTTGCCACCGAAATGAACATCTGCTCATACTAGTTTGAGCATCTGTTCATTCTGGTGGAGGAGGCCGCGGTGCGGCGTGCGGTGATCGTCGGCGCGGGCGTGGCGGGGCTCGCCGCCGCCCTGCGGCTCGGCCGCGACGGGTGGGACACGGTCGTGGTCGAGCGCGCCCCGGCCCGCCGGCGCGGCGGCTACGCGGTGAACCTCCTCGGCGCCGGGTACGACGCCGCGGCCCGCCTCGGCCTGCTGCCCGCCCTCGCCGAGCGGGACCTCGGCCTGTTCCGCACCGTGCTGGTGCGCGCCGACGGGCGGCCCAAGCTGACGGTGCCGGCCGAGGTGGCCGCAGCGGCCCTCGGCGGGCGGGCCGTGTCGGTGTTCCGCGGCGACCTCGAGTCGGTCCTGTTCGACGCGGTCCGCGACCACACCGACCTGCGCCACGGCACCACCGTGCGGGCGGTGGACGGGGACACGGTGCTGCTCAGCGACGGCACCACGGTCGCCGCGGACCTCGTCGTCGGCGCCGACGGCGTGCGCTCGGCGACCCGGGCGGCGGCGTTCGGCGACGGGCACCTGGTCGACCTGCCCTACGTGGTCGGCGCGTTCCCCGTCGCCCACGCGGCGCCGGAGCCGTCCGCCGCGACGTTCATCGGCCCGGGGCGCACCGCGGCGCTGATCGACCTGGGGCCGGGACGGGCGTGCGCGTTCTTCGCGTACCGGTGCGACACGCCCCTCGAAGCGCTGCGCCGCGGCCCGGTCGAGGCGCTCACCGCCACCTTCGGGGACCTGGGCGGCGGCGTCCCCGACGCGCTGCGACAGCTCGGCGGCGACCCCGCCGGCGCGTACTTCGACGCGGTCGGCCAGGTGGTGATGCCCCGGTGGAGCAGCGGCCGCACCGTCCTGCTCGGTGACGCCGCCTGGTGCGTCACGGTCTTCGCCGGGCACGGCGCGGGGCTGGCCCTGGCCGGCGCCGACCGGCTCGGCGCCGCCCTGCGCGAGCACGGCACGGACACCGCGGCGGCCCTCGCGCGGTGGGAGGCGGACCTGCGCCCGGCCGTCGTCAGACGCCAGGCGCAGGCCCGCCGCGGCATGCTGCAGTACGCCCCGCCGACCAGGTTCCACGTCTGGCTGGGCGACCTCATGATCCGCGCGGTCGCCCTGCCTGGGGTGCGTGGCCTCGTCGGCCGGGCCTCGGCCAGGGGCCGGGCCGGGTCCTAGCCGCGGACCGCGACCGCGGTGTACGGCGTCGTCGGGGTCGGCGGCGTGGTGAAGCGGGCGTTGGGCAGGTAGAGCCGGTCGCCGAACTTCGCCACGGTGGTCGGCACGTCGAAGCGCGGGTCGGTCACCGTGCCGCGCAGCGTGCCGTCGCGGCCGTCCCTGGACAGCCGCACGGTGTTGAGCCTGTTGTCGCGGTTCTGCACCACGTACAGGGTGCGCCCGACGGTCAGCAGGCCGTCGCCGTTGACGAACACCAGGTCACCGACCCGGTCGGTCACGCCGGTGGCGGGGTCGATCCGGAACAGGAACCCGGTGCTGGACTGCACGGCGACGAGGGCCCGCCCGTCCGGGGTGACGGTGATGCCGTTGAGGTTCAGGCCGTCGGGGTTGAGCACGAAGTCGCCGGACAGCGGCAGGGTCCGGAACGTCGCGGACAGCTCGCCGTGCCGGCCGATCGGCACCGCATAGATGACGGCCTTGTTGGAGTCGGTGAAGTAGGCGGCCCGCTCGGTGAGCACGACGTCGTTGACGAAGGTGGGTGCGGTGGCGAACTGGTAGGAGCGCAGCACGGCGCCGGTACGCACGTCGATGACACGGGCGTTGCCGGCGGTGCCGCCGGCGACGAAGAGCCGGCCGCGCCGGTCGGTCTTCAGGCCCAGCGACGGGGTGCCGACCGCCGGGCTGATCACGGCGCCGGTGCCGGTGATGAGGTCGGCCCGGTAGATGCGGCCGTCGGCGCGGGAGCCGAAGTACGCGAACGGGCCCGGCCCGGTCGCGATCCCCTCCGGCTGGAAGCCGTCGGGCAGGTCGATCGTGGCCGGCAGCGGGGTGGCCTGCGGACCGTTCGAGGCGTGCGCCGGTGCGGACACCAGCGCCGTCGCCACCGCGACGGTCAGGATGGCTGTGACGCGCAGGTATTTCGACATGTCGTGGTGTACCCCGAATTCAGCCGTTCGCGTTCATGTGCCGGTCGATGCGGTCCACGGCGTCCGGCGGCGGCGCCAGGAACTGCAGCCCCAGCTCGGTGTGCCCGCCCTGCGCGACGCAGTGCACGACCTGGCAGTGCAGGCGCAGCGGCGCCCGGCCCGCGACGCTGTCGAGGGTGAGCTCGACGTCGAGGGTGTCCCCGGCGCGCAGCGGCACCGTGCCCTCGGCCTGGCAGCGCATCCCGCCGTGGCTGAGGTCCTGCAGCTCGGCGGGGACGATGTCGCGCCCGCCGGCGAGGGCGAGGCGTGCCGGCCCGGTCGCGGCGATGCGTTCGGCGTGGCGGCGCTCCAGCTTCTCCGCCAGCGCCGACATCTGCTCGATGCGGTCCATGGTGCCGTTGACCTGCCGGTCCAGGACGTCCACGACCGCGTGCTGGTCGACGGCGACGTGCCGCAGCACGCCGGTGGCCTCGCCGATGCCGCCGACCCCGGCGACCATCGCGGCGATGGTGGCGGTCATGTCGGCGGCGCTGCGTTCCAGGGTGGTGAGGGTCGAGGCGATCTGCTCGGTCGACTGGGCGGTGGTGCCGGCGAGGTCCTTGACCTCGTTCGCCACGACGGTGAAGCCGCGGCCGGCCTCGCCCGCCCGGGCGGCCTCGATGGTGGCGTTGAGGGCGAGCAGCCGGGTCTGCGCGGCGATGCCGGCGATGAGCTGGGTGGTGCCGTCGACCTGGCGGAGGCTCTCGCCGAGGGCGGCGACGACCTGCTCGGCGCGCTGTGCCCGCGCCACGACCGACGCGGTGGCGTGGTCGGCCTCGGTGACGCGCTCCTCGATGGTGCGCGCGGCGTCGCGGACGGCGTCGACCTGGGCGCGCACGTCGCGCAGCTCGCGGGAGATCTCGCCGACGGACTCGTCCACCACGCCCTGGGCGCGTTCCCGCAGCTGACGCTGCGCCTCCCGCTGCTGCTCGAAGGAGGCGTGCAGCTGCTCCTCCCGGACCCGCTGCGCCTGGCGCAGCTCGGAGTCCTGCTCGGCGAGGCGGGACCGGGCCTTGCGCAGCGCCCGGCCGAGGTCGCCCAGCTCGTCGCGGCCGTCGGGCAGCTCCCGCTCGGCGAGGTCGCCGTCGGCGGTGGCGACGACGCCGGCGCAGGCGAGGTTCACGTCGTGCCGGGTGCGCCACCAGACGGCGGCGGCCAGCCACAGCGCGACGACCAGCCCGGCGGTGGTGGCGGTGAGGTTGATCAGCCGGTCCCGGCGCAGCTGCGCGAGGCGGGCGTCGAGCAGCCGGTGCAGGGCCTCGACGGTCGGTGCCACGGCGGCGGACACGGCCGGGGCGCCGGCGAACGCGGCCGGGCCGGGTGTGCCGAGCGTGGCGCTGAGCGTGGCGCCGAGCGCCGCGACGGCGTCGGCGGCGGGGCCGAGCGTGCCGAGCCGGGCGCCGAGGCCCTTGTCGGCGGTGTTGCGGGTGGCGGTGGTGACCGCCGCACGGATCCCGGCGGCCGTGTTCTCGAGGGTGCCGGCGAGGACCGCCTGGGCGGCCATGCGGTCGCCGGCCGGGGCGCCGCTGTCCGGCGTGGCCGCGCCCGCCGCCGCCAGCATGGCCTCGGGCAGGTCCACGACGAGGATGTCCATGACGTAGAACGAGTCGAGGTCCGGGTCGAGGATGAGGTTGGACGTGTCGCCGGCCGCCGTGACGAGTTCGGCGATCGCGGTGGCGGCGGGCAGCGTGCCCTGCGCGGCGGTGACCGCGTCCATCGCGGAGCCGAGCCCGAGGTCCGGGTGGGCGGCGACGGCGGCCCGCAGCGGCGCCAGGTCCGGGGTGTGGCCGCCGGCCAGCTCGGCCATCGCGTCCAGCGCCGGGCGGAGCACCTCGGTGCCGTCGACCTCGGCGCTGGTGAAGTCGACCCGCCGGTTCACGGATCCGGTGTACGCCCAGGTCGCGCCGAGCCCGGGCAGCAGGAGCACCACGCACAGCAGCGCGAGGCGGGTGCTGGTGCGGACCCGGTCCGCGAGCCAGAGTGCCGGCACCAGCAGCGACGGCCGTCCAGATGCGGTCA
The DNA here is from genome assembly GCF_000716715.1 of Dactylosporangium aurantiacum. Lineage (GTDB taxonomy): Bacteria > Actinomycetota > Actinomycetes > Mycobacteriales > Micromonosporaceae > Dactylosporangium > Dactylosporangium aurantiacum. Next base: position 64,732 of record NZ_JNYJ01000034.1, read on the forward strand.
CCCCGGTTGCATCGGCGTTGCCGAGCGGTTCCTGAGGGTTTCGGACACGCGGGCCCGAAACCCTCAGGAACGAGGGGCTACAGGAACCGGTACGCCGTGCCGCCGCGCACCGGGGCGACCCGTACGCCGGAGCTGGGGTTGGCGGCCTCGACCATCTTGCCGCCGCCGATGTAGATGGCGACGTGGCCGGAGGTGTGGATGACGTCGCCGGGCATCCACTGCCCGGACGGCACCCGCCGGCCCTTGGCGGCGATCTGCTCGCTCTGGTGCGGCAGCTTGATGCCGACCTTCGCGTACGCCGCGGCGACCAGGCCGCTGCAGTCGTACGTGTTGGGGCCGGAGGTGGCGTACACGTACCGCTTGCCGACCTGGGCGAGGGCGAAGGACACCACGGTGCCGGCCGCGCCCGACGGCGGCTTGACGGTGGTGGTGGACCCGCTGGAGCCGGAGGTCTTCTTCGGCGCCGGCTTCTTCGTGGTCGCCGGCTTCGATGCCGCGGGGGGCGCGGCCGCGGGGCGGCTGTCGGCGTCCGGGACGCTCGGCGCGCTGCGGGCGGTGAGCCGCAGGGTCCGGTACGCCTTGTCGGCGTGCTCGTAGGCGGCCAGCTGCGCCTCCTGGTCGGCGATCGCGACCGCCGGGTCGAGGCTGAGCTCGTTCGGTGCCGGTTGGGCCGCGGCCGCGGAAGGTCCGAGCCAGACGGCGGTGAGGGCGAGGGCGGTGGTGCCGGCTGCGATGCGGTGCAGCGGCTGGCGTGCGTTCAGGATGACTCCATGGTCGGCCCGGTGCTCGCATGCGTGTCTCGGGGATGCCTGCCGCTGTGGTAGCCGGCCGGGCCCCGAAGTACCGGGCGTAACGGACGAAATGGTGCGCGGCCGTCATGAGGGCCGTGGGCGACGCTAACCACTCGCCCCGCCGGACGTTGGCGGGCGTGAAATCATTCACAGCCACCATTGCCCGCCTGGATCCGTGTATCGCCGGAAATGTCCAACCCGAACGGCCCCTGCCGTCCAACCGGACGACCGACCGCTGCGGATGACCCCCGGAGGACCGCGACGGCAACCGCGTTGCACCGCGTCGGACGTGCCCGGCCCCGGCGGCCCGCTTAGCTTCCGCCGCGCCGGGCCGATGTCTGCGGTGTGTACCAGCGGATGCGGCGCTGGGCGGGTGACCGCCGGATCGCCACGAAGATCATCAGCGTGTCGCTCGTCGTCACGGCGATCTTCACCGCGTCCGGCGTCGTCGGCCTGCTCAACCTGCGCCGCCTCGTCGCCGAGCAGGACCGCGAGTACCGCGTCAACGTCGTGGCCCTCGCCCGGATGACCGCCGTGCGCTCCGCCGTCGGCGCCCAGCAGGAGTCCGTGCTGTCCTACATCCTGTCCGAGCCCGGCTTCTACCGCGATTCGTACGCCACGGTCATCGCCGAGACCGACGAGGCCATCGACACCGACGTCGAGGCGCTCACCCGCATCGGTCTGCCCGCCGCCGAGCACGAGCGCCTGCGCGCGTTCGCCGCGACCATCACCGTGTGGCGCACCGCCCGCGACGACGCGCTGGCCGCCGCCCGCGCCGGCGACCAGCGCAGAGCCGCCTCGGCCGTGCTGGTGCGCTCCGAGGCCATCGCCCGTGCCGTCAAGGACCGCGCGAGCGGCTTCCTGGACCAGCTCGTCGACGCCGTCGCCGAGGGCGCCCGCCGTACCCGGGCCAACAGCGTGCGCACCGCCCAGCTCACGGGCGTGCTGCTCGGCGTCGGCGCGATCACCGCCGTGCTGCTGTCGGTGCTCGCCGCGCGCACCATCTCCCGGCCGCTGCGCGAGGTCGTCGACGTCCTCGCCCGGGTGGCCCGCGGCGACCTGAGCCGCCGCGTCGAGCTGGACCGCGACGACGAGGTGGGCCAGATGGGCCGGTCCCTCAACGAGACCCTCGGCGTGCTGCGCACCGCGTTCGAGGAGGTGCACCACCGCGCGTCCCACGACGGGCTCACCGGCCTGGCGAACCGGGCCCTGCTGCGCGAGCGGCTCGCCGCCGCCCGCGGCAACGCCCTGGCCGGGCTGCCGGTGGCGATCCTGCTCGTCGACCTCGACGGGTTCAAACAGGTCAACGACGCGCACGGGCACGTCGCCGGCGACCACCTGCTCACCGTCGTCGCCGAGCGGCTCCTCGCCGGGGTGCGCCCCTGCGACACCGTGGCCCGCCTCGGCGGCGACGAGTTCGCGGTGCTGCTGGACGGCATGGACTCCCGCGAGGCCGTCGACGCCGTCGCCGACCGGCTCCTCACCGCGCTGCAGGTGCCCACCGGCCACCACGGCGCCACGATCACCCCGCAGGCGAGCATCGGGGTGTCGCTGTGGGACGGCGACGCGCCGATCGACGCCCTCATGCACGACGCCGACGTCGCCATGTACGCGGCGAAGACCGGCGGCAAGGGCCGGGTCGCGCACGCCCACCCGAACGCGCCGACCGGCGCGCGCACGCCCTGACCGCGCCGGCCGGCGCGCGCACGCTCACCTGAATGCGTCGGCCGGGTCCGCGTAGGCCATCATCAGCACGACCCTGCCGTCCTCGACGGTGAACACGTCGGCGACCGTCGCCTCGGCGTGGCTGCCGTCGCGCAGTACCCCCCACACGTGGTGCACCACGACGATCTGCTCGCCGCGGCGGTGCGCGACCGGCTCCGAGTGCAGCTCCGCCCACCCCTCGTAGGAGGCGCGCAGGTACGCCGCGACCGCGGCCGGGCCGCGATGGTGCCCGCCGCCGGGGAACTCGTCCGGCTCGACCCAGTCCACGTCGGGCGCCAGGTCCCGCACCGCGGCGTCGATGTCACCCCGGGCGAACGCGGCGTAGGCGCGCAGCACCAGCGCGGTGTCCGGGTCGAGCTCCTCCGCCGTGTAGGTCCCGCCGCCCGAGCTGTGCCGCGGCGCCGGGCGGTCCCGCTCCCGGGAGTACCGCCGCTGCTGGCTGCCGGGTCCGGTCCGCGCCGTCACCGGCAGCGCCACCAGGTGCACCCCGTCGGGGGCGGCGAGCCGGCCGTGGCCCCACCGCACCCACACCGCGACGCGCCCGGCGCCGGCCTCCGCGGCGAGCTTGTCGACCGTGCGCCGCCGGTCGCCGTGGTCGACCTCGACCACCACCGGCGGCCCGTCCGGCCGGGCGAACGCGACGTCGACGACGGAGTGCTGCCGCTCGTACGGCGCGGGCAGCCGCACGACGCTCGCCGCCCGGCGGTAGCTGCGCCACCCCCGCGCCTCGCCCCACGCCACGACCGCGTCCACGATGAGCGCGGTGACCTCCTCGGCGCCGCGGTCGGTGAACGTGATCGGCTGCAGCGCCTCGGCCAGATCCGGGACGATGTCCGCGACGATGTCCATGCGAAAACGCTACAAGGCAGACGCCGCAGGGCGCCGCGACGTTGCAAGCGCGGCAGATGGGATTTGTCATCTTGAATCGGTCATGGCGCGTGGTTAGCGTCCGGAACATGACGAACCAGCTCACCCGCCGCGCCGCCATCGCGCTCGGCGCCGGTGCCGCCGCCGTCCCCATCGTCGGCTCCCCGGCCGCGGCGGCGCCGTCCGCCGAGCGCTCGCTGCCGCCCGCCGAGCGGATCCGCCGCGTCTACGAGCGGCAGAAGGCCAGGGCCGGCGGCACCTGGCACTCCCACATCGCCCTGGTCGACGCGGCCGGGGTGCCGCAGCCCGTCGTGCAGGACGACGCCGACCACGTCACCAAGGGCTACAGCGTGCAGAAGCTCGCCGTGGCCACCGCCGTCATGGACAAGATCGACCGCGGCGAGCTGTCCCTCGGCCAGAAGCTCGACCTGCGGGCCGACATCATCCTCGGCGGCACCGGCATCTACTTCCTGCACACCGTGTGGGGCGACGAGATCACCGTCGCCAACTTCCTCACCGCGATGCTGCTGGTGTCGGACAACACCGCGGTACGCATGTGCGGCCGGGTCGTACCCGCCCTGGAGATCAACGAGATCCTCGCCTCGAAGGGGTTCGTGCACACCCGGGTCGAGCCGGTCGCCAACCCGAACCGGTTCTTCCTCGGCGACACCACCCCGCGCGAGATCCACGACCTGCTGTGGCGGCTGGCCACGAAGACGCTGCTGAGCCCGGCGTCCTGCGACTTCCTGCTGGGCATCCTGCGCTGGATCAACGGCTACCACGACGGCATCCGGCGCAACATGTCCTCCGAGGAGCGCAGCCGGGTCGCGTCGAAGTACGGCCAGGACTTCAACACCCTCGGCGCGTCCCGGCACGAGGCCGGCGTCATGTTCGGCGCCGACGGCGCCCCGGCGCTGGTGTACGGGCTGTTCGCGGAGGGCCTCGGCGACCTGGACAACTACGGCGCGACCCACCCCGCGGTCGAGGCGCACGCCGTGCTGGGCCGGACCATGTTCGACGTCATCAGCCGCACGACGGTGCCCGCCGTCACGGCGAAGCAGCCGCTGCGGCCCTTCACCGCGGTCGACGGGGGCTGACCCGGGCCAGGACCGCATCGAGGAGCCGGTCCGGCGCCTCGTCGGGGATCCAGTGGCTGACGCCCTCCAGGGTCACGAACCGGTAGTCTCCGGTCACGTGCGCCGCGCACCGCCGGGCGGCGTGACCGGAGATCGCCACGTCCCGGTCGCTCCAGACGTACGTGGTCGGCACGGTGACCGGTCCGATGCCCTTGAGGTCGTGGCCGGAGGCCGACCGGTACCAGTTGAGGGCGCCGGTCAGGGAGTCCGGCGGCAGCGTCGGGTTGCCGCCCGCGATGCGCCGCAGCAGCGCCCCGCCGCGGGCGGACAGCACCTTCTCCGGCAGCCACGGGGTGCGGAAGAACAGCATGTAGGCCGACCGGACCGCCTGGGCGGGATCCTTCTTGACCGAGGTCGCGTAGGCCAGGGGGTGCGGCACGGACACGGCGGTCAGCGTGCGCACCCGGTCCGGGTGGCGGGCCGCGACGTGCCACGCGACCACGGCACCCCAGTCGTGCCCGACGACGTGCGCGTCCGGCAGCCCCAGCGCGTCGAGGACGGCGACGGCGTCGGCGACGGTCTCGGCCATCCGGTACGCGGCGCTGCCCGCCGGCCGGGCACCGGGGGAGTAGCCGCGCTGGTCCAGGGCGAACGTGCGCAGGCCGGCGTCGTGCAGCCCGCCGGTGATCCCGTCCCACTCCCGGCTGTCCTGCGGAAACCCGTGCAGCAGCAGGACCGGGTCGCCGTCGGCGGGGCCGCCGGCACGCACGTCGAAGGTCAACCCGCGAACGTCGATGCGCATCCGGTGACGGTACATTGAGGCGCATGGTCGATCGGTACCGGTCGCAGTCCGCCTACAGTGACCCGGGACCGCACGCGGCGCTGCTCGACAGGGTGCCGACGGACGTTCCCGGCCTGGTCGGCGTGGTGCGCAACGTGATCGTGCACTACTACGCGCAGGGCCTGTCCTTTGTGGGCGAACGACTTGCCGAGGTCGACTCGCGGTGGGTGTCGCGGATCCTGACCGTGGACCGGTCCCGGCACACCCGCCCGCTCGGCGCGCCCCGCGAGCCGAAGTCCCGGGTGGTCGGCTGCGCCCGCGACTTCGCCCTGCTGACCGTCGCCACGCTGCGCCACCGCCGGGTCGCCGCCCGTACCCGCATCGGCTTCGCCGGCTACTTCGGCGACGCGTTCCACTACGACCACGTGGTGGCCGAGTACTGGAACGGCGAGCGCTGGGTCCGCGTCGACGCCCAGCTCGACCCGGGCACCGGCGACGTCGACCCGTTCGACGTGCGCCGGTTCATCACCGCCGCCGAGGCGTGGACCGCGCACCGCCGCGAGGAGATCGACCCCGACAACTTCGGTGCGGACCCGGTCGGGCCGTACCGCGGCCATCGCTTCCTGCTCGACCAGGTCCGCCACGAGCTGGCCCACCGCCAGCGCGACGAGCTGCTGCTGTGGGACGAGTGGGGGTCGATGGACGAGGACCTCGCCGACTGGGTCGCGCAGCGCCTCGTCGCCGCCGACGCGGGTGACGCCGCGGCGGAGGACGAGCTGGCCGCCCGCTACGCCGCCGACCCGGCCCTGCACCCCGGCGGCCGGGTGCACTGCGTCTCGCCGAGCGGGCTGGACGCCTGGGTCGACGTCTGACGGGTCAGGGCGGGGCCGGCTGCGCCGCGTAGAGGGCGTCGAAGACCGGCAGCGGGTTCAGCGTCGTGGACGACCGGGCCCGGTCGCCGGCGATCAGCGCCGAGCAGGTCGGGTCGACGAGCACCGCGACGGGCGGCTGCCCCTGGTACGTGAACACCAGGCTGAGCTGGACCGGCCACGTGATCGGCAGGCACGCCTGGTCCGCCGCGACGGGCGGCAGCGCGTTGAGGACCGCGGTGAGGCGGTCGACGCCGGTGGTGAGCACCCTCGGCACGGCCGCGCCGGTGCCCGGCGGCGCGGCCGTGCCCGTGCCGGGTGGCGTGGTCGTGCCGGGCGCGGGGCGGCCGGGCCGGGTCGCGGCCAGGGGTGTCTCGCACCGGGTGACGGTGGTGGCGCCGGGCGGGACGAGGAGACCGCCCGCGTCGGTGGGCACCAGCCCGCCGACCCGCAGCGGCACCTCGGCGCAGTTCACCGCGGACCAGGCCGCGCCCGAGGCGAACGGTGACGCGCCCGGCGACGGCGGCGCCATCGACGGCGACGCCGCCGCGCCGCCGGAAGCTCCCGGCGGGCCGCCCGGCGCCGCGCCGGCCGTGACGCCTGAGGTGCCTGGGGTGCCCGCGACGCCGGGGTCCGGGGGCGTGCCGGCGAGCGCCGCGGCGCCGCTCGCGGCGAGCGCCGCGGCGGCGAGCGTCACCGGGACGGGGACGGCCATGCCCTCCAGGCTAGGCGGGCCGCTCCCCGGCGGTGGCGGGTTGCCAGGGCTGCACCCATGGCGTCGCCGGCCAGCCCTCGGCGGCGGCCATCAGCGGCCAGCAGGTGGCGCCGTCGACGCCCTCCCTGACGATGTCGGCGTGCCCGGCGTGGCGGGCGGTCTCCTCGATGAGGTGCAGCAGCACCCAGCGCACCGACCAGTGCTCGACGTCGTCGGGGAACCACGGCACGCCCTTCGGCACCGGCACGGGCCGGCCCATGTCCTCGATCCCGGCGACCGCCGCGGCGGTCTCCTCGGCGGCCTTCGCGTAGTCGGCGAGGACCTCGGCGAGGGTCTCGTCCTCGCGGAGGCGGAAACCGTCCTCGTAGTCGACGGCCTGACCGGGCTCCCGCAGCATGATCGACACCCAGTTGCGCTCCATCTGGGCGAGGTGCTTGACCAGGCCGCCGACGGTGAGGCTGCTCGCGGTCGGCGCGAGCCGGGCCTGCTCGTCGGTGAGGCCGTAGGCGGCGTTGCGCACGCCCTGCCGCTGCTGGTCCAGGAAGGCGAGCAGCCCTGAGCGCTCGTCGGCGACCGGTGGCACGTTACCTGGCATGGCGGTGACCCTTCTCCGCGGGACTGATGGACACCATCCTGCCCAGGGTTGCGGCCAGTTTCTGTCCGCAACCGGAACCTGTCACCCGGCGGGTGTCGGCGGCAGCGGCAGCGGCAGGCCGGGCAGCCCGTCGAGGCTGGTGGCGACGTGCTCCTTGCCGGCGAAGTAGCGGTCCAGTGACGCGTCGTCCTCCCGGGCGAAGCGCTTGGCGTGCAGGTCGCGGTCGGCGTCGTACGTCATGAACGGCACCGCGTAGCCGCACGTGTCGCGAATCAGCTCGGCGTGCACGACGATGATCGCGCGCAGCCCGTGCTGGGTGGTGTCGATGCCCGGGAAGTGCGGCATCAGCTGCGCCCAGCGCGGGTCGTCGCGGAACACCGGCTCGCCGCGGCCGTGCACCCGCACGATGTTGGGCGGCCCGTCGAACGCGCACCACATGAGCGTGATCCGCCCGTTCTCGCGCAGGTGCGCGATCGTCTCGGCGTTGCTGCCGGCGAAGTCGAGGTATGCCACGGTGTGCTCGTCGAGCACGGCGAACGACCCGGTGAGCCCTTTCGGGGACAGGTTCACGGTGCCGTCGCCGGACAGCGGTGCGGTCGCGGTGAAGAAGATGTGCTGCGCCTCGATGAAGGTGCGCAGCCGGCCGTCGATACGTTCGTACACCTTGCCCATGCCGCCATCCTCCCGCTCACCGGGCGTGGGCGTCAGCCCCGTTTCCCATGACGGCGGTTACAGCGGCAGCAGCGCCGGCGCGGCCGTGCTCTCCCGGACCACGAGCCTGGTGGCCAGCTCGATGCGGGTCGACTCGATCCGCTCGCCGGCGATGATGCGCAGCAGGGTGCGGGCGGCGGCGACCCCCATCTCGTGCAGCGGCTGGCGGACCGTGGTCAGCGGCGGCGCCGTCCACTCGGCGAAGTTGAGGTCGTCGAAGCCGACCACGCTCACGTCGTGCGGCACGCTGCGCCCGGCCTGCCGCAGCGCCTCGTAGACGCCGGTCGCCTGCTGGTCGCTGCCGGCGAAGATCGCGGTCGGCGGGTCGGGCAGGGCCAGGAAGCCGGCCATCGCCCGCAGCCCGCCGTCGTGGTGAAAGTTTCCGTACCGCACCAGGTGCCGGTCGGCGACGAGCCCCGCGGACTCCAGCGCCGCGCGGTAGCCGGCGATGCGGGCGCGGGTGCACTGCAGCTGCTCCGGCCCGCCGATCGCGGCGATGCGCCGGTGCCCGAGCCCGACGAGGTGCTCGGTGGCCGCGTAGCCGCCGGCGAAGTTGGTCGCGCCGATCGACGGCACGTCCGGCGGCGGCTGGCTGACCCCGTCGACGACCACGAACGGCATGCTGCGGCGCGACAGCTCGGCCCGCTGGTGCTCGCTGAGCTCGGACAGCACCAGGATCGCCCCCTGCGAGCCGCGGGCCAGCAGCGACTCCAGCCACCGCCGGGTGAGGCTCTCCCGGTTGTGCACGGACGACACGACCAGGCCCAGGCCGGCGGCCTCGACGACCTCCTCGACGCCGGTGAGGATCGACAGGCCCCAGACGCTGTCCAGCTCGTTGATGACCAGGTCGACGAGGTCGCTGCGGCGGCCGGGCCGGCGGGAGGCGTGCGGGCGCTGGTAGCCGCGGTCGGCGAGCAGCTGCTCGATGTGTTTGCGGGTGGCGACGGAGACGTCGGTGTGCCCGTTGAGCACCTTCGACACGGTCGAGATGGCCACGTTCGCCTCGCGGGCGATCTCCGCCATGGTCGGCCGCTTCGTCACCATGCCGCACCCTCCCGTCACCGGCGCGGCATTTCGAAAGTTTCGGCCACGCACTGTCCTGATCAGGGACCGTACACCTCCCGAAGCATAGACGAAATACCCTCGAAACTTTCGGCCCGCTGACGGTGTCCGGGGACGGCCGGGTCAGCCGGTCCGGGTCGCCTCGGCGCGCAGCCCTTCGCCCTCCATCGCCATGTACCGCCGGACCAGGCCCGAGTAGAACAGCAGGGTCGGGCGGGCCAGGGGGCCGGCGAAGGACAGCGTGAGCGCCGCGGTGCAGGTGCCGTCGCCGGCGTCGGTGGCCCAGTGCCCGGCGACGTTGCGGATGCCGGGCGAGCGCGACGTCCACTCGAACCCGGTCGGGCCGACCTTCGTCACGGTCCACGTCGACGGCGGCAGCTTCGGCTGCTTGACCACGACGGTCTCGCCGACGCGCAGCGGGCCCGTCCCGGAGCGCTCCACTGTGGACACCGAGGCCGTCCAGCGCGGCCACTGCGCCACGTCGCACATGATGCGGCCGACCACCTCGGCCGGGGCGCCGACGGGCACCGTTTCGGAGAACTCGATCGTCATGCCCGACAGCGTAGGCCTGTCGGCCGCCCGACAGCCGGGCCGGCGGCGCCGCGGGGGCACACCGCCGGCCGGGTCGCGGGCGCCGCTACTCGAGCAGGCCGGCGCCGGGAAGTTTCGGGGCGAGGGGCGGGCAGTGCGTGTGGGTGGCGGCCGCGAGCCCGCCGCACTGCGCCGGCAGGCCGACGAGCAGGTTGTGGTCGTAGACCAGCAGCGCCCAGCGGCCGAAGTCGTGCCGCTCGACCGGCGGGCCGAACTGGGTGACCGCGCCCTCGACGGTGCCGTAACGGGGGTGCTGCAGGTCCACGACGAGGAACCGCGCGTCGTGCCGGGCGGCGTCGTACCAGTCGGCGTCGGACTCCCACCGGAACGAGCGCACGTCCGGGCCGATGACCGGCGCCACGCGGGTCCGCCCGCCGCTGGCCACGGTGATGTTGTTGGAGCCCCAGTAGCTGCCGAGGCCGTAGCGCAGGTCGTGGGCGACGAGGTAGTCGGCGACCGCGCTCGCCTCGGGCGGCTGCGGCTTCGCCGACACCGTCTGCCCTGCGAACGCGACGACGAGCACCACGCCCGCGGCCGCCAGGACCCGCCGCGCCGCCGGGCCCGCGGTGAGCACCCGGTCACCCCAGACCCGGCCGGCGAGGGCCGCGCCGAACGGCAGGACGGTGACGATCTGCCGGGCGCTGCCCATGTCGCCGGCCTGGGTGGAGGCGATGAACGCGGCGAGGTTGACCAGGATCGCGGCCGTCATGACCTCGGCGACCCGGTCGCCGTCGCCGCCCCGGCGGAGGAACCTGGCGACGGTCGCGCCGGCGGCGGCGGTGGCGAGCAGCAGCAGCGCCAGGTTGACGACGCCGGCGGCGAGCGCGACGGGGCCGTCGAGGTCGGGCAGGTAGGCGCCGTAGTTGTGCGCGGTCGCGGTCACCGCCGTCACCACGTGGTCGCCGAGCTCGGCGACCGGGCTGAACTCGGCGACGGGGGAGTGCACGGAGAAACCGCCGGCCCACCAGATCAGCGCGAGGGCGCCGTGCGCGAGCGCCGTCGAGCCGGCCGCGGCGAGCAGCAGCAGCGCGTCCGGGCCGCGCCACGTGCGGGCCTTCACCAGCCGCGCGGCGCTGACCAGCAGCAGCGGCACGGCGCCGACGAACATGGCGAGCGGGTCGGCCATCTGCGCGACCGCGAGGACGAGCAGCACGCCGACGGGCCACCACCGGCGCAGCGGCGGGCCGCCGCGCCGGTCGGCGATGAGCCACGCGAGCAGCAGCGGCACCGCGGTCCCGGTGTGGTCCGGCGCGTAGAGCACGACCGCCCAGCCGCCGTGCGGCTGCGGCACCAGCAGGGTCGCCACGACCACCGCGACCCGCGCCCACGCCGCGCGCCCGGTCGCGTCACCCTTGGCGACCAGCGACGCGAACACGATCAGCAGCAGGTACGTGGTCGCCGACGCGACGTGCACGACGTTGCTGTCCAGGCCGAGGAAGACCTCGATCAGCGCGTACTGGACGAGCTCCGTGGGGAAGAACGACACGTCGCTGAGCGTCCAACCGCGCAGCAGCACGTCGCCGTGCAGCAGGTCCCACGCCTGCAACGCGTTCGCGGCCGCGTCGCTGTTGGTCGGGGTCGCGGCCGCCATGCGCAGGTAGCCCAGCAGCAGCACCGCCACCCCGGCGGCGACGGCGCCGGCGGTCGCGAGGCGGACCTTCCGGCTCGGAGGCGCGGCCGGTGCGGCGGCGCCGTGGGCTCGGTCACGTTGACGCGGGATCGTGGGCAGGGTCGCCCGCTGGGCGGGCCCCGTCACCCCGCCGAGAGTTGGGCTCACACACCCTCCGACGCTTCCCCCACGCCGCGCGGTTGGCGGCCCCCAGTGAACGTGATCTACCTGTGACCAGTCCGCGGGTCATTGTGCAGCACGCGCGGCACCGTCCGGCGCCCCTTCGCCCGGGAATGTGGCGCACCCCTCTCCGGGCCGCCGCGGGCCACCGCGGTCACGGTGCGCGGTTCCCGGGCGCGCACGGCCGTGTCCCGGCCGGCCGTGGGGCCCGCCGGGACACGGTGGAGACGCTGGTCAGCCGAGCTTGAGCCAGAGCGCGCCGAGCGGCGGCACCCGCAGCTGCGCGGAGGCCGGCAGCCCGTTGCACGGCACGGCGTCCGCGTCGACCGCGCCGAGGTTGCCCACGCCCGAGCCGCCGTAGGTGTCGGCGTCGGTGTTGAGGATCTCCGACCAGCGGCCGGTGAACGGCAGCCCGATGCGGTACCCCTCGTGCGGGTGCGCGGCGAAGTTGACCACGACCGCGACCGCGGAACCGTCGGCGCCCCAGCGCAGGTAGGAGAAGACGTTGCCGCCGGAGTCCTCGTTGTTGATCCAGCGGAAGCCGTCGGGCGTCACGTCCTGACTCCACAGCGCCGGGGTGCGGTGGTAGACGGCGTTGAGGTCCCGCACGAGGCGCTGCAGGCCGGCACGGCCCGGGTCGTGCAGCAGCCCCCAGTCCAGCCCGCGTTCCTCGCTCCACTCCTGCTCGTCGCCGAGCTCGCAGCCCATGAACAGCAGCTGCTTGCCGGGGAACGACCACATGTACGCCAGCAGCGCGCGGGTGGTGGCGAGCTTCTTCCACAGGTCGCCGGGCATCTTGCCGACGAGCGAGCCCTTGCCGTGCACGACCTCGTCGTGGCTGATCGGCAGCACGTAGTTCTCGCTCCACGCGTACACCGTGGCGAACGTCATCTGGTTGTGGTGGTACTGCCGGTACACCGGGTCCTTGGCGACGTAGGTCAGGGTGTCGTGCATCCAGCCCATGTTCCACTTGAAGCCGAAGCCGAGACCGCCGGAGTCGGTGGGGCGGGTCACGCCGAGCCACGCCGTGGACTCCTCGGCGATCATCATGATCCCCGGGTGGTGCTTGTAGACGGTCGCGTTCGCCTCCTGCAGGAACGAGATCGCGTCGAGGTTCTCCCGGCCGCCGTACTGGTTCGGCGCCCACTGCCCGTGTTCACGGGAGTAGTCGAGGTACAGCATGGAGGCGACGGCGTCGACCCGCAGGGCGTCGGCGTGGAACTCCTCGCACCAGTACAGGGCGTTGGCGACGAGGAAGTTGCGGACCTCGGACCGGCCGAAGTCGAAGATCAGGGTGCCCCAGTCGGGGTGCTCGCCGCGGCGCCAGTCGCCGTGCTCGTACAGCGGCGTGCCGTCGAAGCGCGCGAGGGCCCAGGCGTCCTTCGGGAAGTGCGCCGGCACCCAGTCGAGGATGACCCCGATGTTCGCCTGGTGCAGCCGGTCCACCAGGTACCGGAACTCGTCGGGGCTGCCGAACCGGGCCGTCGGCGCGTAGTAGCCGGTGACCTGGTAGCCCCAGGAGCCGCCGAACGGGTGCTCCATCACCGGCAGGAACTCCACGTGGGTGAAGCCCATGTCGCTGACGTACTCGGTCAGCTGGTCGGCGAGCTCCACATAGGACAGCCCGGGCCGCCACGAGCCGAGATGCACCTCGTACACGCTGACCGGCGCCTCGTGGTTGCGCCGCTCGGCGCGCTGGGCGAGCCAGTCGGCGTCCTTCCAGTCGTAGCTGGAGCGGTACACCACCGACGCGGTCGCCGGCGGCACCTCCGTGTGCTGGGCGAGCGGGTCGGCCTTCTCGACCCAGCCGTCGTCGGGGGTCAGCAGCCGGTACTTGTACCGCTGGCCCGGCTGCGCGCCCGGCACGAACAGCTCCCACACGCCGCTGCTGCCCAGCGACCGCATCGGCCAGCCGTCGTGCGGCCCCCAGCCGGTGAAGTCGCCGATGACCCGGACCCCGCGCGCGTTCGGCGCCCACACCGCGAACGCGACCCCGCCGGGGCGGGTCTGCGCGCCGAGGACCGTCCACAGCCGCTCGTGCCGGCCCTCCCGGATCAGGTGCAGGTCGAGCTCGCCGACGGTCGGCAGGTGCCGGTACGGGTCGTCGGTCAGCACCCCGTCGGCGTCGATGCGGTAGTCGGTGACGATTCCCGGCAGCTCCACCTCGAAGATGCCGTCGCCGTGGACCTGACGCATCGGGTGGCGCTCGTCGTCGGCGACGACGGTGACGGTGCCGGCGCCGCGGCGCAGCGCCCGGATGACGGTGCTGTCCGCGTCGGCGCCACCGACGGGGTGGGCGCCGAGGACGCCGTGCGGGTCGTGCGACCGGCCGGCGATGAGGTCGTCGAGGTTCATAAGCTCCGTCACCTGGGTTCCGTCAACGAGCCCTTGACCAGCCGCTCGATGGACTGCAGGGGGATCCGCAGCCAGGTCGGCCGGTGCCGGGCCTCGTAGGCGCTCTCGTAGACCGCCTTGTCCAGCTCGTACGCGCACAGCAACGCCTGGTCCTCGCGGGGGTCGTAGCCGGCGGCCGCAGCATAGCCGTCGCAGAACGCGGCGCGGTTACGGTCGACCCACTGCCGGGCCCGCTCGGCGAGGGCCTCGTCGTCCTCCTCGCCGACGAGCAGCTGATACGCCGCGTACTCGTAGGAGCGCAGCATCCCGGCCACGTCGCGCAGCACCGAGTCGGGCCGGCGGCGCAGCTCCACCGGTACCCCCGGCTCGCCTTCGAAGTCGATGAGCAGCCACGACTCGGGGGTGCGCAGCACCTGGCCGAGGTGCAGGTCGCCGTGGATGCGCTGGACCTTGATCGGGTCGTCGCCGGCGTTGCGGATGATCGCCTGCGCGCCCGGCACGACGCCGGCCAGCTGCGGCACCGCCCGCACCGCGGCCTCCAGCCGCTCCAGCATCGCCTCGGCCGGCGACGGCGCGTCCGACGTGCCGAGCTCCACGGCGAGGGTGCGGTGCACGTGCGCGACCGCCTCGCCGAGCCGCCACGACTCGGCGGCGAAGTCGCCGCCGACCTCCTCCGGGTTCAGGTCGTGCTCGGCGAACAGGTCCCGGGCGCTGGTCGCCGCCATCGCCCAGCCCTCCGCGGAGTTCTGCGCGTACTCGGTGACCATCGCCAGGGTGACCGGGGCCCCGTCGGCGTCGGTGCTCTCGATCGCGCCGAGCAGCCGCGCCACGTTCGGGCAGCCGGCCCGGGCGAGGACCCGGTTGAGCTCCAGGTCCGGGTTGATGCCGGGCGTCACCCGGCGGAAGATCTTCAGGATCGCGGCGCTGTCGAACACCACGCTGGTGTTGCTCTGCTCGGCGTCCACGACCCGCGCCGGTGCCTGCACCGGCAGCGCCACGCCAGGCTCCGGCACGAACCGGATGCCCTCGACGGTCGCGCCGGTGTCGATCAGCCCGAGGAGCCGCTGCGCGGCCTGCTCGTCGTAGAGCGCGTCGGAGCCGGTGCGGTCCTCGTCGGCGCCGATCAGCGCCGCGGCCGCCAGCTCCGAGATGACATTGAGGTCCCACCCCACGAACACCTGGTAGCGCTCGGTGCCGCCGTCCTCGTAGTGCGCGTCGAGCAGCACGTGGTCGACCTGGTCGGGCAGCGGGGTGACGACCGCCGGGCGGACGTCGGTCAGGACGCGGTTCCGGCCCGCGTACCACCGCTGATGCGGCAGCCAGTCGGTGAACGGCAGGGACGTCATGACGAAGCTCTCTCCTCAGCTCTGCTCAGCCGGCGGGCCGCACAGCTGGAACCAGTAGAAGCCGTGGCCGGGCAACGTGAGCAGGTAGGGCAGTTGGCCGATGTTCGGGAACTGGACGTGTCCGGTGAGCTCGATCGGGGTCCAACCGGCCCACTGCTGCAGGTTCAGCTCGATCGGCTGCGGGAACCGCGACAGGTTGTTCACGCACAGCACCACGTCGTCCTCGTGGACGCGCACGTACGCCAGCACCGACGGGTTCGACCCGCCGAGCTCCCGGAACGTGCCGACGGCGAACGCCTCGTGCCGCCGGCGCACCCCGAGCATGGTCCGCGTCCAGTTCAGCAGCGACGTCGAGCTCTCCTTCTGCGCCTCGACGTTGATCGACTGGTACCCGTACACCGGATCCTGAATCGCCGGCAGGTACAGCCGTCCCGGGTTCGCCTGGGAGAAACCGGCGTTGCGGTCCGGGGTCCACTGCATCGGGGTCCGCACCCCGTCGCGGTCGCCGAGCCAGATGTTGTCGCCCATGCCGATCTCGTCGCCGTAGTACAGCACCGGCGACCCCGGCAGCGACAGCAGCAGCGCGGTGAACAGCTCGATCTGGTTACGGTCGTTCTCCAGCAGCGGCGCCAGCCGCCGCCGGATGCCGACGTTCGCGCGCATCCGCGGGTCCTTGGCGTACTCCGCGTACATGTAGTCGCGTTCCTCGTCGGTGACCATCTCCAGGGTCAGCTCGTCGTGGTTGCGCAGGAAGATGCCCCACTGGCAGTTCGCCGGGATCGGCGGGGTGTGCGCGAGGATCTCCGAGATCGGGAACCGCGACTCGCGCCGCACCGCCATGAAGATGCGCGGCATCAGCGGGAAGTGGAACGCCATGTGGCACTCGTCGCCGTCGCCGAAGTACTGCACCACGTCCGCCGGCCACTGGTTGGCCTCGGCGAGCAGCACCCGGCCCGGGAACTCGTCGTCGATGACCTTGCGGCAGCGGCGCAGGAACTCGTGCGTCGCCGGCAGGTTCTCGCAGTTGGTGCCCTCGTCCTCGAACAGGTACGGCACCGCGTCGAGCCGGAACCCGTCGATGCCCAGGCCGAGCCAGAACCGCAGCACGTCCAGCATCTCCCGCTGGACCTCAGGGTTCTCGTAGTTGAGGTCCGGCTGGTGGTGGAAGAACCGGTGCCAGTAGAACTGCCGGCGCACCGGGTCGAACGTCCAGTTCGACTCCTCCGTGTCCACGAAGATGATCCGCGCGTCGGCGTAGCCGGTGTTGTCGTCGCTCCACACGTAGTAGTCGCCGTACGGGCCGGTCGGGTCCCGCCGCGACTCCTGGAACCACAGGTGCGAGTCCGACGTGTGGTTCATGACCAGGTCGGTGATGACGCGGATGCCGCGCTTGTGCGCCGCGTCCAGCAGCTCCACGAAGTCCTCGACCGTGCCGAAGTCCGGCAGCACCTTGTAGAAGTCGCGGATGTCGTAGCCGCCGTCGCGCAGCGGCGAGTCGTAGAACGGCGGCAGCCAGAGACAGTCCACGCCGAGCCACTGCAGGTAGTCGAGCTGGCCGATGAGCCCCTGCAGGTCGCCGGAGCCGTCGGCGTTGGAGTCGGCGAACGCGCGGACCAGCACCTCGTAGAACACCGCGCGCTGGTACCACGTCTCGTCCGCCGGCAGGATCCGGGCGTTGCCGAAGTCGCTGGCCGAGGGATGCTCGACCGTCCCGTCGTGAACGTGGGTGCCCTCGACCGGATCCGTCATGCTGCCACCTACCTTGCTTGTTACCGGTGACGGTGCACCGTGAACACGTGCGCCGGCTCGTACAGGGGGTCGAGCCGGACCGCGTTGTGCTGTCCCCAGTCGAAGGTCGCACCGGTGAGCTCGTCGCGCACCGTGAACCGCTCGTGCCAGTCGAAACCGAGCGCGGGCATGTCCAACGTGGTGTTACCCCACTGGACGTTGTACGAATCAAGCGAAACCACCACGAGCACGACGTTGTCGCTGTCCGGGTCCCGCTTCGAGAAACACAGCAGCTGCTCGTTGTCGATGCCGTGGAAGACGGTGTTGCGCAGCCAGTGCAGCGCCGGATTGTCCCGCCGCACCTGGTTGAGTCGCGTCAGGTACGGCGCCAGGGACTCCCCGGCGGCCTCGGCGGCGGCCCAGTCCCGCGGGCGCAGCTGGTACTTCTCGTTGTCGAGGTACTCCTCGGAGCCGGGCCGGTGCAGGTGCTCGAACAGCTCGAAGCCCGCGTACATGCCCCACGACGGGCTGAGCAGGCTCGCCAGCACCGCCCGGATCTTGAACATCGGCGGGCCGCCGTGCTGCAGGTGCTCCGGCAGGATGTCCGGCGTGTTCGGCCAGAAGTTGGGCCGCATGTAGTCCGCGGCCTCGATCAGCTCCTGCACGTACTCGCGCAGCTCCCACGCCTGCACCCGCCACGTGAAGTACGTGTAGGACTGCGTGAACCCGTGCTTGCCCAGCCCGTGCATCATCGCCGGCCGGGTGAACGCCTCGGCCAGGAACAGCACGTCCGGATCGACGGACTTGACCTCGTTGATGATCCAGTGCCAGAACCCGACGGGCTTGGTGTGCGGGTTGTCGACCCGGAAGATCTTCACGCCCTGCGCGACCCAGTGCAGCACTACCCGCAGGATCTCGTCGCGGATGCCCCGCGGGTCGTTGTCGAAGTTCAGCGGGTAGATGTCCTGGTACTTCTTCGGCGGGTTCTCCGCGTAGGCGATCGAACCGTCGGCCCGGGTGGTGAACCACTCCGGGTGCTCGGTGACCCACGGGTGGTCCGGCGCGCACTGCAACGCCAGGTCCATCGCGATCTCCACACCGGCGTCGTGCGCGGCGACGACGAACGCCCGGAAGTCCTCCAGCGTGCCGAGGTCCGGGTGGATCGCGTCGTGCCCGCCCTCCTCGGCGCCGATCGCCCACGGCGAGCCCACGTCCTGCGGCCCGGCGACGAGGGTGTTGTTCGGCCCCTTCCGGTTGACCCGGCCGATCGGGTGGACCGGCGGCAGGTACACCACGTCGAAGCCCATGTCGGCGACCTGCCGCAGCCGCGGCGTCGCCGTGGCGAACGTGCCGTGCCGCACCGGCTTGCCGTGCTCGTCGACGACGGCACCCTCCGAGCGCGGGAAGAACTCGTACCAGGCGGAGAACAGCGCCCGCTGCCGGTCGCACCAGAGCGGCAGCTCCCGGGAACGGGTCACGTGCTGGCGCACCGGATACCGCCACAGCACGTCGGTCAGCCCCAGCGCCGGGGAGATCCGCGCGAACAACGGGATCGACGTGTCCGCGAGGGCCTGCGCCGCGCCCGTGACCCGGGGCCGCTCCGCCGCCGGTACGCCGGTCGCCGCCTGGTTGAGCAGCGCCGCGCCCTCCGCCAGGTCGTTGCCCAGCTCCTGCAGGCCCTGCCCGGCGCCGATCTTCTTGGTGACCGCGTCGTGCCACGTCAGGTACGGGTCGGAGAACGCCTCGACCGCGAACGTCCACGCGCCGACCGCGTCGGGCCGCATCGTGCCGTGCCAGCGGTCGGTGCCCGGCGCGCCCGGCGTCATCCGGCTGAACGGGCCCTCCCGGCCGTCCGGGCCGATGAGGACCACGTTGCAGCCCATCATCGCGTGGCCCTCGCGGTAGGCGACCGCGGTCACCGGCACCAGCTCACCGACGACGGCCTTCGCCGGGAACCGGCCGCCCTCCACCTGCGGCGTCACCTGCTCGATCGGGAACCGGTCCTCGAGCGGCACGCCGGGGCCGGCGCCCGCCGCGGCACCCGGCCCGGCGGCCGCCTGCCACGTGCCGGCGGGCGAGTCGGCGACCTCCACCGGGTCGTCGCTGGCGAGCGCGGTCTCGGTGTCGGTGCGGGCGATGGCGGGCGCGGTGTCGTCGGCGGCGATGGCAGACACTGTGGCTTCGGGCGTCGGGGTACCCATGATCCCCACCGTATCGAATCGGCGCGGCGTTGGCAGCGTTAGCGTCGTCTTGCTAGAGCTCGATGCGTTGACCCTTGCCGATGACCACGATCCCGCCCTCGGAGACCGTGTACCGGGTCCGGTCCTTCTCCAGGTCGACGCCGATCTCCGCCCCCTCGGGCACGATCACGTTCTTGTCCAGGATCGCGTTGCGGACCACGGCGTGCCGCCCGATGTCGA
Source organism: Dactylosporangium aurantiacum (assembly GCF_000716715.1). Lineage (GTDB taxonomy): Bacteria > Actinomycetota > Actinomycetes > Mycobacteriales > Micromonosporaceae > Dactylosporangium > Dactylosporangium aurantiacum. The sequence goes on from NZ_JNYJ01000034.1 coordinate 84,153, forward strand.
CGCCCTCCATGAGCACCGACCCCTCGACGTGCGCCCACGAGTGGACCTTCACGTTCGGCGACACCACCGAGTTCTCCACCAGCGCACCGGAGATCACCGCACCGGGGGAGATCATCGAGCCGACCGCCCGGCCGACCCGCTCACCCCAGCCGTGCACGAACTTCGCCGGCGGCCACGGGCTGTTGCCCGTGTAGATCGGCCACTCGAAGTTGTACAGGTTGAACACCGGCTGGACCGCGATCAGGTCCATGTTGGCCTCGTAGAACGAGTCGAGGGTCCCGACGTCGCGCCAGTAGCCCTTGTCCCGGTCAGAGCTGCCGGGCACCACGTTGTTGCTGAAGTCGTAGACGGCCGCCTCGTGCTTGTCGACGAAGTACGGGATGATGTTGCCGCCCATGTCGTGCTTGCTCGTCGGGTCCTGCGCGTCGCGGGTGACCGCCTCGATCAGCGCGCCGGTGGTGAAGATGTAGTTGCCCATCGACGCGAAGATCTCGTCGGGCGCGTCCGGCAGCCCCTTGGCGTCGCGCGGCTTCTCCCGGAACGCGGAGATCCGCCGCCCGTCGTCGGCGACCTCGATGACCCCGAACTGGTCGGCGCTGGACAGCGGCTGGCGGATCCCGGCGACCGTCACCGACGCCCCCGACTCGATGTGCTGGCGCATCATCTGCTCCGGGTCCATCCGGTAGATGTGGTCCGCGCCGAACACGATCACGTAGTCGGGCCGCTCGTCGTTGATGAGGTTCAGGCTCTGGTAGATCGCGTCCGCGGACCCGGCGAACCAGCGCGGCCCGAGCCGCTGCTGCGCCGGCACCGGCGTCACGTAGTTGCCCAGCAGCGTCGACATCCGCCACGTCTTGGTCACGTGCCGGTCCAGCGAGTGCGACTTGTACTGGGTCAGCACGACCATCTTCAGGTAGCCGCCGTTGGCCAGGTTGGACAGCACGAAGTCGATCAGGCGGTAGATGCCGCCGAACGGCACGGCCGGCTTCGCCCGGTCAGCGGTCAAGGGCATCAATCGCTTGCCCTCGCCGCCGGCGAGGACGATCGCGAGGACTTTTTTGGCGGCCATGGTCGAGACGCTAAACGTGTCCGGCGTGTTGCGCCAGACGAACTGCCGAGATCGCGCGGCACGCCGGGGTGAGGTGGCGCAGCCCCCTCCACAACCGGCGGGCGCCGGCCCGGCGGAGCCGGAAACCGATTACTGTTTGGGTGTGCGTGTAGACCTGCTCACTCGAGAGTATCCCCCCGACGTCTACGGCGGCGCCGGCGTCCACATCGAATACCTGGCGCGGGAGCTGCGCCGGTTGCCGCTGGACGTGCGCGTGCACTGTTTCGGCGCGCCACGCACCGAGGCCGGGGTGGTGGGCTACCAGGACCCGTCGGGGCTCGCCGGGGCCAACGCCGCGCTGCGGACCATGGGCGTCGACCTGGAGATGGCCGCCGGCGCCGCCGGCACCGACCTGGTGCACAGCCACACCTGGTACGCGAACTTCGCCGGCCACACCGCCAAGCTGCTGCACGGCGTCCCGCACGTCATCACCAGCCACAGCCTCGAGCCGCTGCGCCCCTGGAAGGCCGACCAGCTCGGCGGCGGCTACGCCCTCTCCTCCTGGTGCGAGCGCACCGCGATCGAGGCCGCCGACGCCGTCGTCGCCGTCTCCGCCGGCATGAAGGCCGACGTGCTCAAGGCGTACCCCCGCGTCGAGGCGGACCGCGTCCACGTCATCTACAACGGCATCGACACCGAGCAGTACGCCCCGGACCCCGCCACCGACGTACTGGACCGGCTCGGCGTCGACCCGCACCGGCCCAGCGTCGTCTACGTCGGCCGGATCACCCGCCAGAAGGGGCTGCCGTACCTGCTGCGCGCCGCCCGCCGGCTCCCCGCCGACGTGCAGCTGGTCCTGCTCGCCGGCGCCCCCGACACCCCGGAGATCGCCGCGGAGGTCACCGCCCTCGCCGAGGACCTGCGCGCCACCCGCTCCGGTGTCGTCTGGGTCCAGGAGATGCTGCCCAAACGCGAGGTCATCCAGGTCCTCACCCACGCCACCCTGTTCGTCTGCCCGTCCATCTACGAGCCGATGGGCATCGTCAACCTCGAGGCGATGGCCTGCCAGACCGCGGTCGTCGCCACCGCCACCGGCGGCATCCCCGAGGTCGTCGCCGACCGGGAGACCGGCCTGCTGGTGCCGATCGAGCAGGTCACCGACGGCTCCGGCACCCCGCTGGACGAGGCCCGCTTCGTCGCGGACCTGGCCGACGCCATGAACGAGCTGCTGGAGGAGCCGGCCCGGGCCGCCGAGCTCGGCCGCGCCGGCCGCCAGCGCGCCCTGGACCACTTCTCCTGGTCGGCGATCGCCCAGCAGACCCTGGACGTCTACCGGTCCGTCTCGTAGCCACCGCAGTGGTGCTGGACCGCCCAGGCGAGGCGGTCCAGCCAGCTGTCCGGGTCGTGGACCGGATGGCTGGACCAGTCGACGCGCATCGCCCGCACCGCCGCCGGGTCCAGCGCCGGCAGCAGCCTGCGCAGCCGCGGCGGCAGGGTGACGTCCAGCTCGGCGAGCAGCACCGCGTCGTACACGTCCTTGCCGCGGGCGTCGCCCTCGCGCCGCTGGTCGTCGTCGATCCACTGCAGCTTCCACAGCAGTGACAGGGCCCGGCTCGCCGTCCACGCCACCGTCGGCACACCACCGGCGCCGCGCGGGACCGCGGTGAGCACCGGCGGCTCCGGCAGCGGCTCGTCGAACGAGAAGTCCAGCTGCACGGTGCCGGTCAGGTCGCCGGCCCGCCACGGCACCAGCACCCTCGCCCCGGCCTGCGTGCCGCGGCCGTCGTCGTCGCCGTCGTCTTCGCGGTGGATCCCGGCGTAGTCCCAGTCGCGGTCGGGTTGCGCGCCGGCGACGTCGAGGACCGCGCCGCCCGGCGTGCGCGGGTGCCGCTCCAGCAGCTCCAGCACCCGCACGTGCGGCTGCTCCTGCGGGTCGTCCGGACCGACCTCCTCGGCGTCCATCCAGCGCAGCCCCTCCGGTGGGAGCTTCGCCCGCACCCCGCCGGTCTCCTCGTCCAGGAACGCCTCCGGCTGCGCCCGGCCGGCGCCCTGGGTCGCCTCCGGCCAGTACTGCACCGGGTCGATCCGGTCCAGGTACGGGTACGGGTCGCGGCGGTCGACCCCGGCCACGGACGCGGGCCGGACCACCCAGTCCAGGTCCGCCGGCGGGCGGGCCCGGCCACCGACCCACGCCGGCATGGTCATGCTGCCGCGCAGCACCAGGTCGTCGCCGACGGGGTCGGCGGCGACCACGGCCAGGACGTGGTCGAGCACGTCGCGGTGCGCGCGGCCGCTGTCAGACACGGACGTGGTCGTGGATGAGCTGGGCGATCGCGTCGGCCTGCTCGACGTTGGCGAGGTGGGCGGCGCCCGGCAGCACCACGAGGCGGCTGCCGGCGATCCCCGCGTGGATGCGCTCACCGTGCTCCGGCGGCGTCGCCGGGTCGTCGGCGCCGGCGATGACCAGCGTCGGCGCCGTGATCCGGGGCAGCTCGTCGCGCAGGTCCATGCCGCCGATCGCCTCGCAGCAGCCGGCGTACCCCTCCGCCGGGCACGCCGCGATCATCGCCCGGTACGGCGCGACCTTCGCCGGCAGCGCCGCCCGGAACCGGGGCGTGAACCAGCGGCCGAGGACCGCGTCGGCGATGCTGCCCATCCCGGCGGAGCGGACCTGCTCCGCCCGGGCCGCCCACCCCTCGGCGGGCGGCAGGTGCGCCGCCGTGCAGATCAGCACCAGCTTCTCGATCCGCTCGGGCGCGTTGGCGGCCAGCCACATGCCGACCATCCCGCCCAGCGACAGCCCGCAGTAGGAGGCCTTCGCGATCCCGAGCCGGTCCAGCAGCGCCAGCACGTCGCGGCCCAGGTCCTCCATGCGGTACGGCCCGGGCGGCGCCGGCGAGGCACCGTGGCCGCGGTGGTCGAAACGCACCACCCGCAGGTCGGCGAGCGCGGGCAGCTGGGGGCGCCACATGTCGAGGTTGCTGCCCAGCGAACCGCCGAGCAGCAGGACCGGCGCGCCGGGGGGTCCACTGGTGCGCTGGAACAGCGTCGTTGCCGTCACCGCGTCGTTGTACCACGCCCGGCGCCGCACCGGCCCCCGGCGACCTGCCGTCAGCGTGTGAACAATGCCGCTGCGCGTCCGGCGGCGCGGGCGCCGCGCGGCTTGGCCGGTCGGGCCGTCAGCGGGTCAGCAGGGCCGCCGCGAACACGGCGACGATCCACGTCCACAGCAGCGTGAACCCGGCGTACCCGGCCCGGTGCAGCCTGGACCCGCGCCACGTCGCCGGCGGGAACGCGACGAACTGCGCACCCCACCGCAGCCCCCAGAACACGCACTCGGCGCCGAGCACCGCCGCCGGCACCCGCCCGGGCGCCAGCAGGTCCGCGGCCAGCAGCAGCGGCGCGAGCCCGAGCAGCACACACATCACACCGATGAAGAAGGTGTGCGTGTACAACACCTGCCGGGTCAACGGCCGCAACCCGGCGAACTGCGGCCGCCACGCCAGCACCCTCGGCAACGCCACGTGCCCGACGCCGAGCCCGACGAGCACCGCGCCGACCAGCCGCAGCTGCACCTCCACCGCCAGCAGCCCGGTCACCGCTGGAACACCAGCGCCCGGACCAGCGGGGTCATGCCGGCCTCGCCGGCCGGCGTGAGCCGCGCCCCGCGGGCCAGCCGCAGCCACTCCCCGCGCGGGTAGAAGTGCCAGGCACCGGGCCCGTACGCGGCCACCGTCGCCGGCCCCCGGCAGTGCTCCACCAGCACCAGGTGGCCGCCGGGCCGCAGTACTCGGGCGACCTCGGCGAACAGGGCCTGCCGCTGCGCCGGGACCCGCAGCTCGTGCGCCGCGAACGCGAGGAACACCGCGTCCTGTCCGCCACCGTCGACCGGCCACGCACCCGGCCCGGCCCGCAGCGCCCCGTCCGGCGGCGGGTTGATCCGGCGCGCCCGGCGTACAGAACCCTCGGTCATGACGACCGGGTCGTAGCAGTCGAGCACCGTCGGCTCGGCACCGGGCAGCAGCTGCCGCAGCGCCGCGCTGATCTCGTCCAGCCCCGTGCTCACCACGGCGTACCTCCGCGGTGGCGGCACCAGGTCCACCGCCCAGCGCCAGGCGTAGAGGGGACTGTGGTCGTACACCCACCAGGTGGCGACGAGGCTGACCGCGACGCACCCGCCGCCCGGCACCGCGAGCAGCCGCCACGGCCACGGCCACGGAAGGACCGCGACGAGCAGCAGCGCCGCGGCGGCCACGGCGTACGTCGGCCAGTTGTAGCGGACCATCCGCCCGACGCCGCTCACCGCCGGCCGCCGGCTGCCGCGTCGGGCACGTCCCGTCGGACCCCTCGGTGCCAGCCGTAGTCGAGCCCGGCGACGTGGAACGCCTGTGCCAGCACCGGCGTCGTCCCCGCGAACGCCCCCCGCTCCAGGAACGTGCACCGGCTCACCCGCACCGCCACCGGCTCCGGCACCCACGCACTGCGATGCGCCTTCACCACCACGATCGAGCCCGTCCGGGGCTCGTGGTCGAAGGTGTACGGTAAGGAGCCTGTTGCGTTTTCGGTGGTGGGGTTGGGTTGCTGAATGAGGGGGCGGCGCGAAGCGCCGTCCCCTCATTCAGGTGCTGGTGGTGAGGGTGTGGA
>NZ_JNYJ01000035.1 GCF_000716715.1 Dactylosporangium aurantiacum
CACACCCTCACCACCAGCACCTGAATGAGGGGACGGCGCTTCGCGCCGCCCCCTCATTCAGCAACCCAACCCCACCACCGAAAACGCAACAGGCTCCATGGGGTCAGTGATCCGCCGGGTCGTCGCTGGAACTGTCCGGAGCCGGCTTGGCAAGAGCAAAGCGGAAATCGTGATCAGGGCCACTCCTCCGCCGCAAACCCGGGAAGTCCATTTGATCGACAAAGCTCGACGTCGCCTGGCACGAGGTCGACTTTCGTCAATGCGTACAGTGGCCGGTGGCGCAAACAAGCGGCGGTTTCGGAATGCGTCAGATCGGGTGGAAAAGGCCAACGGGCGCGGTCATGCGAGCAGCGGCCAGGCGAGCTGCGCGGTGCTGGCCAGCAGCGCGGGCGTCTGTGGGTAGTTCTGGCTCGGCAGCTGCGCCCTGATCGCGCGCAGCCAGTCCCGGTACGTCGCACCCGCCGGCAGGGCGGCGAGAGCGGTCAGGGCCACGTACGTGAACGCGCCGTTCGGGCGGCCCGCGAACGTGGCGTCGTAGGAGTACTCGCTGTCGCGGCAGGCCGACAGCAGCAGCGCGGCGGAGCGGGGGCGGGCCCGCACGGGGCCGCGGCCGGCCGTGAGCGCCGGGCCGGTCAGGAACGTGGACGGTGGCAGGAACCGGCTGGAGCCGCGGCCGTCGCCCAGTGGACGGCTCAACCGGGTGAGCGTGCCCGAGTGGCAGGAGTCGGAGATGAGCACCGTCCGTACGCCGGGCGCGGCCGTGGCGAACAGGGTGGACAGCTCGTCGTCCAGCAGCGGGCCGTTGGCGGCGATGTCGTGCGGGCAGATGGCCTCGTCGCGGCCGTCGGGCTCGTCGCCGTCGAGGTCCGGTACCCAGGTGCCGTGGCCGGAGTACGTGACGACGACCGCGTCGCCGGGGGTGGCCTGGGTGAGCAGGTCGGCCACGCCGGTGCGGATCGCGGCGCCCGAGGCGGCGCTGTCGAGCAGGGTGCGCACGGCGAAGCCGCGGGCGGCCAGGACGCCGGTCCAGTCCGCGGCGTCGTTGCGGCAGCCGTACAGGTCGTTGGAGACGCCCGGGTAGTCGTTGATGCCGATGCAGAGTGCGAGTTTCATCGTGTACCCCCGTGGTGTGAACCTTCTGTAGTTGAAGGCGTCACGGAGGGGCCGGAAGGTTCAGCCGGCGCCGAAGCAGACGAACGGGGTCGCCTCCGGCAGGTCGGCCAGGGCGCGGGCGGGGGAGACGCCGGCGGCGACGGCGCGGTGGTAGTGCGCCATGACCGCCGGGCCCAGCTCGTCGGGGATCCTGGCGACGCTGGCCACGACGTTGGCGGTGCCGGCGTGCAGCAGCGCGGCGGTGAACCCGACCAGCTCGTCGCCGGCCCGCACCACCGCGCGGCCGACGTCGCAGGCCGACAGCACGACCTGGGCGGGCGCCGTGCCGAGGCGCTGCAGCTCGTACGCGAGCAGTGGCCCGTCGCCGAGCTCCAGGCGGGAGAACAGGACGTTCTGCGTGTCGTGGTGGCCGTGCGCGGCGACGTGGACCACCTGCGCGGCGTCCATGCTGGCCAGGACGCCGGTCGCGGTGGCGGCGGCGCCGCGCAGGACCCGGCCGTGCGGGTAGAGCGCCGCGATGGCGTCGATCTCGGCGTCGGCGTGCACGAGGTCGGGGCCGGCGACCAGCAGCGGTGCCCCCTTCGCGCCGGCGTTGTCCACGGTACGGGCGGCGAGCCACACCGACGCCGACGGCGCCACCGACACCGGGCGGCCCCGCAGGCTGGGCAGCAGGCCCCAGGGCAGGACGGCGAGCTGCCTGGTCGGCACGAGGACCACGTCGTGACCGCCGAGCGCGGCCAGTACGGGCGCGATCAACGCCTGGTCGAGGGTGGCGGCCTGCCGGTCGGCGCTGGCCCGCACGACCGCGGCGAGTCTGGCCGGCAGGCGCCGGTCGGCCGCGGCGTCGAGGTCGCTGAGCAGGCGGCGGACCGACTCGGCCACCGGCAGGTACGCGCCGAGCTCGACGGACGTGATCGAACCGCCGGCCAGGACGAGGGCGTGCAGCCGGTCGCGGCGCACGAGGTAGCTGACCATGCACCGGCCGGCGCGGGCGAGCTCGGCGAGGACCTCCGCGTCGGTGGCGGCGCCGTGCCCCTCCTCGGTGTGCCCGGCCCACCAGCCCTGCCGGCGGATCCCCTGCTCGAGCTCGGCGCAGCGGGCCCGGAGCAGCGGCTCGGCCCGCCCTTCCAGCTCGGCGAGGCGCACCGCCCGGCGCAGCTGGCGCAGCTCCGCGAGGGCCTCGGCGACCTGCGGGTCCTGCGGCGGCAGGACCGATCGGATGCGGAACGACTGGGCCCGGGACCGTTCCGACCAGTTGAACACCAGGTTCGGCGGGCCGAGCTGCCAGGAGATGTCCAGCCCGTACGCGCCGAGGTCGGCCCCGAGCGCGGCGACGCTGCTCTGCAGCTCCAGGCTGCCGAACCGGCGCCGGTGCTCCTGCAGGGTCGCCAGGCCCTTGCGCAGCTCCTGCAGGGCGGCGCGCGGCCGGCCGTCGGCACGGTGCAGCTCGGCCCGGGTGAGGCGGCGCAGGAGGTGCGTGTCGAGGGGTACGTCACCCGGCAACACCCGCCGCGCCGCCGTCCGGTGCTCCGCGGCGGGCGCGTCACCGGCGGCGATCCGGGCGCGCAGGGCGAGCAGCTCGGCGCTGCCGGCGTCGTGGCGCAGCCCGAGGCTCCGCAGGGTCGCGGCGAGGCGGGTCGCCCGCCTGGCGACGGCGAGCAGCTTGCGCCGCGCGGCCGGGACGGTGGTCACGGCGGGCGTGGCCTGCCCGGCGAAATTCGCGGTGCCGGTGGACTGCGCGCCGGGTGAGGACAGCGCGGCGGTGGACGTGGGGTGAGTGCGGGCCGCGGGCGGGATGGTGGTGCGCGGGGCGTCGGTGCCAGGAGCCGGCCGGGTGGCGGCGGCGAGGTCGACGCGGACCTGGAGGGCGGCGGCGAGGGCGGCCCAGGCGCGGTTGCGGCGGCGGGTGAAGCGGGCCCTGGCGCGGGCGCTCCACAGGGCTGCGGCCGCCAGGTCGCCGCTGCCGAGAGCGGCCTGGGCGCGGGCGAGCTCGGCCTCGCCCAGGTCCTGGCTGAGGCGGTGGCGTTTGAGCAGTTCGATGGCGTGGTCGAGGTCGTCGGCGGCGGCGGTGTCGAGGCCGGCGCCGAGGAGGGCGCGGGCCCGGTCGAGCATGGAGATGGCGAGGAACCCGTCGGCGCGCATCCGGCGCAGCGAGTCGGCGGCGGTGTCGAAGGTCTGCAGCGCCGCGGGCACGTCGCCGCCGGCGAGGTCGCAGTAGCCGAGGTTGTGCTCGACCTTGGCGGCGAGCAGGTCCAGCCCGTGGGCGACCGCGAGGTCGCGGCACAGGCGCAGGTCGGCGCGGGCGAGCCGGACCCGGCCGGCGGTGAGGTGCACGACGCCGCGGTTGAGCAGGGTGCGCGCGAGGATCGTCGGCTCGCCGTGCTCCTGCAGGACGGGCACGGCCGCGTCGAGCAGCTTCAACGCGGCGTCGATCTCACCGACGCGCAGCAGGAGCAGGCCGCGCTGCTGCAGGACGGTGCCGACGTCGGTGAGGTCGGCGAGGGTCTCGGCCCGGTCGAGCAGCTCCAGGCCGAGGTCGGTGCGGCCCTGCTCGGCCTCGGCGTGGGCGAGCGTCAGCAGGAGCCGCGCGGCGAGGCCGGGGCTGGACGGTTCGCCGCCGGGCCAGCCGAGCAGCCGCAGCGCCTCCGTGGCCCGCCGCGCGGCCGTCGCGGGCTGCCCCGCGGCACCGGCGCGCACCGCCGACCGGTGCAGCCGCGCCGCCCGGACCACCTCCCGCGGCTCCGCCGCCGCGGCCCGCGGATCACCGTCCGCCGGCGGCGGCGCGCCGGCGTCAGGCCGGGGACCAGGAGCGTCGCCGGCCGGCCGCGCGGCAAGGGCGCCCGGTCCCGGCGGTGGGGTGAGCGCACCGGCCGGCGTGTCGCGGCCCTGTCGTCCGGCGGGTGTCGTGGTGCGGCGGCGGCCGGCAGCCGGGCCCGCAGCGGTGGCAGGGGGCGCGCACGTACCGCCACTGGACCTGGTGCCGCTCGCGCCGGGGCCGCTGGACGGCATCGGGACCGGCGTGGCGGTCACCGTCCCGGGCGCGGGCACGCCGACGGCCCGCGCGGGCGCGCGCGGGTCTGTCCGGGTGGGCGGCTCCTCGGCTACACCACGAACGATGGCGTCACCACCGTCGGGGCACCATCGGCCTCTTGGTCGGTCGTCGGGTGGACCCGGATCTGCACCTCGCCGCGGGTCACCCGTTGCGCGGCGAAGCGGCCGCCCTCGTCGGTGTCCATGGTCTGCGGGCCGTCGACGGTCCGCAGCTCGATGCGGCACGGCGACGGGGGCGCGAGCCAGCCGTCGAGGCGGACGGTGCCCTTCGCGGCCGGGGTCCACTCGACCATGATCGTGAGGCTGGCGGACTCGAACGTGGCGCGGGTCGTCGCCTCGTCGCCGCGGACCCCCGCCAGTGCGGCGGCGGGGGGCTGCGGGACGAGCCGGCAGACCTCGATGTCGAAGCCGGTGACGCTGAGGGAGAACAGCAGGTCGGCGGGGACCGGGTCGAGCCGGCCGGCGATGCGGCGCAGGTCGGCGAGGAGCGTGTCGTCGTCCATCGGTCCTACCCCGGGAACCCGTCGAGGGCCCGGAGCGCCCGTTGCACGGTGGACTTCTGGTCGAGCTGGTCGAGGCGCAGCTGCGGGTCCTCGGCCGCGTTGGCCAGCAGCAGCGCGGCGACCTCGGCGGCGCCGAGCCCGGCGGCGAACGAGCTGCCGCTCCACGAGGCGAAGCCGCGGGTGTAGTCGTCGGCGTCGAGGGTCTCGCGGCGGGCGGGGCGGCCGCCGGCGTTGCCGGCCGGGGTGGTGTAGGCGGCGCCGCGGCTGCCCTGGATCTTCGGGTACGTGCTGACCAGCGCCGATCCGGGTGCCCAGTACCGGACCCAGGGGCCGTCGTTGCTGAACATGGCCTTCGCGTCGTTGGGCTGGAACGCCCCGACGCTCATCACGGGCAGCTCCCCGTCGCACCGCAGCGCCGCGGGGTAGAACTCGCGCGACGTGGCGTGGTTGCCGGCGGCGGCGACCACGACGACCCCCGCGGCCAGCAGCCGGTCCACGTGCTCCTGCAGCCGGATGGTGTACGAGCCGTCCGCCGCGTTCTCCAGGTAGTAGCCGAGCGACAGGCAGACGACGTCGACCATGCGCCCGCCGGTGCCGGCCTGGGCCGCCTCGACGTCGTCGGCGAGCTTGTCCAGGGCGATGAGCAGGTCGCTCTCGTAGACGACGCCGTCGCTGTGCATGACCCGGATCTGCAGGACGGTCGCGTCGGGGGCGACCTGCCGGACGAGCCCGCCGATGAACGTGCCGTGGCCGGTGTGGCTGCCGAGCTCGCCGGCGACGGAGCCGGTCCTGATCTGCCGCTCCCACGCGTCGCGGATGCGCTGCAGCTGGTGCCCGGCGGCGATGAGCCGCTCCTGCCCGGCGAGGATCGAGGCCTGCAGCTCGGCGTCGACGGCGGTGAACCCGTCCTCGGGCAGCGGCGCGCCGGGTGCGGGCACGTCGAGCCACTCGTGCGGGGCGATGCCCGTGTCGAGGACCGCCACGACGGGCCGCCGGTCGCCGAGCTCGGCGGCGGTGCGCCGGCGGGGCGGCGGCACGATCAGGTCGACCGGGCGGCGGCCGGCGTCCCCGGCGAAGCGCCAGGCGCTGCCCTCCGTCATCGGGGAGCCCTCGGTCATCGGGGACCCCTCCGTCATGGGGGAGCCCTCGGTCATCGGCGAGCCCTCCGTCATCGGAGAGCCTTCCGTCATCGGCGAGCCCTCGGTCATGGGAGAGCCCTCGGTCATCGGTACCCCGGCGATGGACGCACCGAAGAGCAGGTGGTCCAGGGACAGGTGGGCGCCGTGGCCCTCGGCCCGCAGCGCCTTCAGTGCGGCCCACGCGTCGACGGACTCGGGATCGGCGCCGTGCGCCGCGACGAGCTGCACGGCCCGCACCCGCCGCCGGACCGCCCGCTCCCTGACCGGCCCGTCGGGCCCGTCCGGCCCCGGCTCGCCCGCGTGGCCGTTGCCTTCGTGGCCGTTGCCTTCGTGGTCGTGCATCGACGGGGCGAGGCGCATGCCGGTCGCCGCGAGGGTCCGGTTGCAGTGCTCGAGGGCGTCGGGCTGCGGCGCCGCCGGGTCGGTCGACAGCAGGACGCCGGCGCGGTAGACCGTCGGGGCGGACGCGCCGTCCCCCGGCTCCAGCACCCGGGCGCCGTGCCGGCGCAGCACCGCCGCCGTGGGCAGCCACGGCGTCGACGGTGTGGTGTCGTTGTCCTCGCCGAGGTCGGCCTGCGCGTCCCCCGTCATCCGCCGGCAGCGTAACTGCATGTGGCTCTCCGTCCCCGCGGGCGCCGCCGACTGATGACAGCACCGTCTCACCTCACTAGAGGGCATCCGGACGGCGGCTGATACATGAATTTCAGAACGCGCTGATGACCCCGCCGTCGACAGGCACGGCGACGCCGGTGACGTAGCCGGCGGCGGGCGAGAGCAGGAACGCGGCGACCCGCCCGAACTCGCCCGGGTCGCCGAGGCGGCGCAGCGGGATCGCGGCCGCGGCCGCGGACCGGTCGGCCGGGGTGGGCAGCAGCTCCCGGTTGCGGTCGGTGAGGATCCGGCCGGGCAGCAGCGACACGACCCGGATGCCGCGCGGCCCGAGCTCGGTGGCGAGGTCCTTGGCGAACCCGGCCAGCCCCGGCCGCAGCCCGTTGGAGATGGCGAGGCCGCCCAGGGGCACCCGGACCGACGTCGACAGGACCAGCCCGATGGCGGCGTCCTCGCCCTCGGCGACGCCGCCGATGGACCCGGCGACGAGCCGGGCGAGCCGGACGGTGCCGAGGAAGACGGTCCGGAACGCGGCGAGCCAGTCCTCCTCGCTCGTGCCGGTCGCGGTGCCGCGCGGTGGCCCGCCGACGGAGATGAGCGCGCCGTCGAGCCGGCCGAACCGCTCCCGGGCCGCCGTGACCAGCCGGGCGCCGGTGTCCGGGTCGCCGAGGTCGCCGGTGACGCCCGCGGCGTGCTCCTCGCCGAGCGCGGCGACGGCGGCCGCCACGGTTTCGGCCGTACGGCCGGAGACGACCACCCTGGCGCCGTCGCGGACGAGGGCCTCGGCGGTGGCGTACCCGAGGCCGCGGGACGCGCCGGTCAGGACGTAGACACGGTCACGCAGCCCGAGATCCATGCCGGGATCCTAGTGGCGGCCGCCGGCTCGCCGGCGCAGCCAGGCGGCGACCCGGCCGCGGGGGACCGGGGCGGCGGCGCCGTCGTAGGCGAACGCGGCCTCCCGCTCGGCGAGCTCGTCGCGGGCCAGCGGCGGCAGGGTGTCCCGCACGCTGCGGGCGAAGTCCCAGCCGTCGCGCAGCGACCCCTGCGGCGGGCGGCCGTCGGCCCAGGCGGCGAACGTGGCGGTCCACCGGTCCCCGTACGCCGCGGCCAGGAACGGCCAGGCCCGGGCCACCTCACCGGCGCGTTTGCGGCGCAGGGCGATGCGGGTGGCCCGTACACCCGCCGCGGCGAACCCCTCGGGGATCGCACCGCCGCCGACGAGCGCGTCGATCAGCGCCCGCTGCTCGTCCGCCAGCGTCATGCCGGCACCGTGATCCGGGGCAGGCCGGCGGCGGCGCTGAGGGCGTCGAGCTCGCGGGTCAGCTCGGCGGCGGGCGGGTAGTGGCCGTCGCGCTCCAGCATGAGCGCCGGCGGGACGGTCCGCGCGCACAGCTCCTTGACCAGGTCGAGGACCTCCGGCGGGGTCGTGTCGGTGTGGGTGTCGTGGTAGAAGCCGTCGTGTTCGGCGCCGCCGGCGACGTGCACGTAGGCGATGCGCTCCAGCGGCAGCGCGTCGAGCAGGCCGGTGGGGTCCTCGCCGCGGTTGCGCGCGTTGGCGTACACGTTGGCGACGTCCAGCAGCAGCGCGCAGCCGGTCCGGTCGAGGATCTCGGTGAGGAACTGCGCCTCGGTGAGCTCCGGCCCGGGCCAGTCGAACAGGGCCGCGATCGGTTCGAGGGCGAGGGTGACGCCGCCGAGCGCGGCCTGGGTCCGGCGGACGTTGGCGACGACGGCGTCGACCGCCTCCCGGGTGCGGGGCACCGGCAGCAGGTGTCCCGCCTCGACGCCGCCGGCCCGCACGAACGCGATGTGCTCGCTGACCAGCGGCGCGCGCAGCAGCTCGGCGCAGCGGGCCAGGTGCGCGGCGCGGGCGTCGTCGACGGGCTCGGCGCCGCCGAGGGACAGCCGCACGCCGTGCGGCACGACCCGCACGCCGCGCTCGACGAGGTCCATGAGCAGCCCCGGCGGGTGCGCCAGGTGGATCGACTCGGCGACGACCTCGGTGAAGCGCAGCCCCGGCAGGGCGGCGACGTATCCGGCGATCTCCGGCCGCCAGCCGATGCCGACCGTCGACCCGGTGGCCGCCGGCCCCGTGCTCGCCGCCCCCGTGACCGCCGGCCCGGTCATCCGCCGCACCCGCCTCCGCCGCCACCGCAGCCGCCGCCTCCGCCGCCGCACGAGCTGGAGCCCGACGAGCAGCTGCTGGACGAGCCCGAGTCGGAGCCGCTCCAGCCGCCACCGTCGCTGCCGCTGCCGCCGCCCATGCTGCCGCTGCTCATCGCGACGTGCCGCTGCAGCTCGGCGGCCTCGGCGAACTCGGGGTCGGCGAGGAAGAACGCGCCGGCGCCGAAGAGCCCGACGCTGAGCGCCGCCGCCTCGGGGCCGTAGGTCGACCAGGACGGCGCCTGGCGCGGCGCGAGGTGTGCCGCCTGGGTCCGCATGCGGTGCAGCAGGCGCCGGCCGTTGGTGGTCGTCCGCGGTACCCGCGAGAGCAGCAACCCGATGATCACCACCGGGATGACCAGCAGCACCAGGAAGCCGACCGGGCGGTCGTTGCCGATGCCGGCGAGGATGCGGGTGATGCCGAGGGCGGCGACGGCGAAGACGATCAACGACGCCATCCACACGCCGCGGCGGCGGTCCTCGTCCAGCAACCAGCCGGCGAGGGTGAGCTGCTCCTCGGTGCGCCGCAGCACGCCCGCCACGGTGGTGTCGGTCTGCACGGTGCGGGAGGTGACGCCGCGGCGGGCGGCGGCGTGGACGGCCCGGTCGAGCTCGCCGGCGCCGGTCGGGACGGGCCCGGTCTGCCGCAGCGTGCCGCGGGTGTCGGTGCCGACGGCGCCGGCGGCGCGCAGCGCGGCCAGCGAGCTGTAGACGGCCAGCCGCCGGTCGCCGTTGAGCAGCGCGGCCTGGGTTGGGGTCAGGTCCCGGGCCCTGCGCAGGGAGGGACCACGCAGGTAACCGCGCCGCCAGATGAGCGCGGTGATGATCGCGAGTGCGGCGAGCCCGGCGTACAGCCACAGGAAGTCCGGGCCGGCGATGCCCCAGGTGTCCCCGGGCCCCGCCACGATCGATGTCCTCATGCGGCCCAGTGTGGGCGCGGCCGTCGGGGAACGCCTGTCACCGTCAGGACACTTGAGGAAACCTTGTGACGCGGCTCATCGATGCGTGCCGGCGCGGCCGCTCACGACCTGCGGACCGCGGCCTCGACCAGGTTGAGGACGGCTTCGAGGTCCTGGACGGGGCGCCCGGTGGCCAGGTGCAGCACCAGGCCGTCATACGCCAGCTCCAGGAACTGCGCGAGGATGCCGATCGGCACGTCGGCGCGCAGCACCCCCGCCTCCCGCTGGCGCTGCAGCCGGTCCCGGGTCGCCGCGGCGACCGCCTCGGACCGGGCCGCCCAGCGCTTGGCGAACTCGGGGTCGGTGCGCAGCCGCCGCGACACCTCCAGCTGGCTGCCGAGCCACCCGGCCACGTCGGCGCCCTGCCCGGTGCCGCCGTCGGTGGCGGCGCGCTCCAGCAGGTCCCGCATGACCTGCACCAGGCCGTGCTGGGCGACCGTGGCGACCATGGTCGCCGCGTCGTCCTCGGCCACGGCGAGGAAGAGCGAGTCCTTGTCGCGGAAGTGGTGGAAGATCGCACCGCGGGACAGGCCGATCTCTTCTTCCAGGCGGCGGACCGTGGCACCCTCATAGCCGTGCCGGGCGAAACAGGTCCGCGCGCCGGTGAGGATCTCCTTCCGGCGTGCGTCGAGCTGGTCCTGGCTCACCCTGGGCACGCCACTGATTATGCAAGCCGTACATACGGTTTGGCACGTTGCGGTCCGCCCTGACCGGGTCGACACGGCGCGGCGGCCCGAAACTACGGAAACCTGCATCTGTTAGTTGTCATTCTCGTCACGTAACCTGCCCGCGTGCCCCTGTTGTTGCTCTCCCTGGACGACACCCTGCTGGACAGGGCCGGGGCGTTCCGCGCATGGGCGAGCGACTTCCTGGACCGGGTCGGCGCGCCCGAGTACGACCTGGACTGGCTGCTGTCGGTCGACGCCGACGGCATGGGCTCCACCTGGGACGTCGCGGAGAGCGTCAAGGAGCGCTACGGGCTGCGCGCGGCCGCGATCGACCTGGTCGAGGAGATCCGCGCCGAGCTGATGAGCCGGGTGCGGCTGGACCCGCTGACCGCGTGCGCGCTCGCGATCGCGGAGGACGCCGGCTGGGTGCCGGTCGTGGTCACCAACGGCGAGACCCGCCAGCAGGAGGAGAAGCTGCGCAAGACCGGGCTCGACCGGTACCTCGCGGACTGGGTGATCTCCGAGGACGTCGGGGTGCGCAAGCCCAACCCGCGGATCTTCGCCATCGCGGCGGAGCGGGCGCGGATGCGCCTGGGCGGGGCCTGGCTGATCGGTGACAGCCCCGAGGCCGACATCGGCGGCGCGGCGGGTGTCGGGATGCGCAGCGTCTGGCTGCACCGGGGGCGCCGCTGGGTGGAGCCCCGCTACGCGCCGACCCGGACCGCCGACGGGGTGATCGCCGCGATCGCCGAGGTCATGGCGGCGCGGTAAATCGCTTGCGCGTCGGCGAGGGGTGCGTCAAAGTGCATCCAACTTCGAGTTGAGAGGGGGCTGGTTCGCATGGCTGCCGTCACGGCGCGATTCCGCATGCCGACTTCCGCTTCCATCTCAACTCTGGAGACCTCGCGTTGCGCGACAACGACTCTTTTGGTGCGTCCACCCGCCGCCGTCGCAAGTTCGACGACGACGACCCGATCTTCGTAAAGCGCTCCTCACCGTCCACCGATCCCGTCTGGGACATCGTGGAGGAGGAGACCGGCTGGTCCTCGTGGAGCGCGCCCGGCGTGCAGCACGGACCCGCCCCGATCCCCGACTGGGTGATCACCGAGCACGCCGCCAAGGACACCGACCGGGGCGTGCTCAAGACCGGTAAGGAAGCCGACGTCCACCTGGTGGAGCGCGGCGTCCCCGACACCGACCGGCGGGTGCTGCTCGCCGCGAAGCGCTACCGGGCGGCCGAGCACCGCCTGTTCCACCGCGACTCCGGCTACCTCGAGGGCCGCCGGGTCCGCGAGTCCCGGGTCACCCGGGCGATGGCGGGGCGCACCGCGTTCGGCCGGGAGGCCATCGCGGGGCAGTGGGCCCAGGCGGAGTTCGCCGCGCTCGCCCAGCTGTGGGAGCTGGGCGTGCGGGTGCCGTACCCGGTGCAGCTGCTCGGCACGGAGCTCATGCTGGAGTTCATCGGCGACGACGACGGCACGGCGGCGCCGCGACTGGCGCAGACCAGGCCGGACGCCGACCAGCTCGCCGACCTGTGGTGGCAGCTCGTCGACGGCCTGCGGGTCCTCGCCCGCGCCGGCGTGGCGCACGGTGACCTGTCGCCGTACAACACGCTCGTGCACGAGGGGCGGCTCGTCATCATCGACCTGCCGCAGATCGTCGACGTGGTGATCAACCCGAAGGGGGCCGACTTCCTGGCCCGTGACGTGGCGAACATGGCGAAGTGGTTCACCGGCAAGGGCTTCCCCGTGGACCCGGAGCCGCTGATCGTCGAGCTGCTGCACGACGCGGGCATGCGGGTCTGACGATGTGCGCGGCCCGCCCGGTGTCGTGGCCGGGCGGGCCGCGGGTGAAAGCGGCGGGGAGGGTCGTTTCCGCCGCTTCCGTCTTCGCGGGGCTTGGCCCCGCTCAGCTGTGGTGGGCTCAGCCCAGGTGGACGGCGCCTTCGGCGGGCACGTCGTCCTTGCCGGCCCTGACCAGCAGGATGACGACGACCGCGGCCACGGCCAGCAGGACCGAGCCCCACCAGAAGGCCGTCACGTAGCCGTCGACCATCGACTCCAGCCGCAGGCGCGGGTCGGCCGCCCGTGCCTGGTGGTCCGTGAAGTACGAGGTCGCCGCGGTGATCGCGACAGTGTTCAGCAGTGCCGTGCCGAGCGACCCGCCGACTTGCTGGCTGGCGTTGACCACGGCGCTGGCCGCGCCGGCGTCGTGCTCGTCGACGCCGACCAGCGCGATGTTGCCCAGCGGCACGAACGTGCAGCCGAGGCCGAAGCCGAGGATCAGCATCGCGGGCAGCACGTGCGTGGCGTAGGACGTGTCTACGCCGATGCGGGTCAGCAGGATCATGCCGGCCGCCGCGACGGCCGCCCCGGTCGCCATGACCGGCTTCGGGCCGATCTTCGGCAGCAGCGCGCTGGACAGGCCCGCCGCCATCAGCACCCC
Organism: Dactylosporangium aurantiacum; assembly: GCF_000716715.1. Taxonomy (GTDB): domain Bacteria; phylum Actinomycetota; class Actinomycetes; order Mycobacteriales; family Micromonosporaceae; genus Dactylosporangium; species Dactylosporangium aurantiacum. The sequence continues at coordinate 12,651 of NZ_JNYJ01000035.1, forward strand.
GGCGCTGATCGGCAGGGTGCGCAGCCCGGACTGCAGCGGCGTGTAGTGCAGCACGATCTGGAAGTACAGGCTGACGAAGAACACCGCGCCGATGAACCCGGCGCCGATCAGGGTCGAGGCGAGATACGCGCCGCCGCGGGTGCGCTGCAGCACGATCCGCATCGGCAGCAACGGGTTGCGGATGCGCGTCTCGACGATGACGAACAGGGCCAGCAGCAGCAGCGCGACCCCGATGAAGCCGAGCGTGACCGGGGAGGTCCAGCCGTACTTGAGCTGCTGCTGCGCGTCGGTCTCGCCGGCCTTCGTGAAGCCGTACACGAGCAGGCTCAGACCGAGCGTGGCCAGCACGGCACCCGGGATGTCGTATTTCGTGTTGCCCTGGGCCCTGCTCTCCGGCACGACCCGGACGGCCAGGGCGACCGCCACGAGCGCGACCGGGATGTTCACCAGCAGGCACCAGCGCCAGTGCGCGTAGTCGGTGAGCACGCCGCCGAGGACCAGGCCCAGCGCGGCGCCGCCGCCGGCGATCGCGCCGTACACGCCGAACGCCTTCGCCCGCTCCTTCGCGTCCACGAACAGCACGCTGAGCAGCGCCAGCGACGCCGGGGCGAGCAGCGCGCCGAAGACCCCCTGCAGGGCGCGGGCGAGGAACAGCGACGTCTCGTCCCACGCGCCGCCGCCGAGGCCGGAGGCGACCGCGAAGCCGAGGATGCCGACCACGAACGTGCGCTTGCGCCCCCAGTAGTCCGCGACCCGCCCGCCGAGCAGCAGCAGGCCGCCGAACGTCAGCGTGTAGGCCGTCACGACCCACTGCTGGTTGGCGTCGCTGATGCCGAGGTCGGCCTTGGCGTGCGGCAGCGCGACGTTGACCACCGTCGCGTCGAGCACCACCATCAGCTGCGCCACCGCGATGATGACCAGCGCGAACCAGCGCCGGGGATAGGCGTGCAGCGGCTCCTGGGCGTGCCGCTCGTGCTTGCCGTGCCGCTCGGTCGCGACGTGACTCATCCGCCATCCCCTCCTACAACCATCAAAGGTCTAGTCGGGGAACGTTTCCCGGGTTCACCCAGGTCCGCCGCCTGAGATCACGATCACGGAATAATGAGCAGCTTCCCGGTGGTGCGCCGGCCCTCCAGCGCCGCGTACGCGTCCCGGACCTCGTCGATCGGGTAGCGGCCGGTGACCGCGACCTCCACCACCCCGTCGGCCATCCAGCCGAACAGCGTCTGCGCCCGCTCCAGCAACTCGTGCCGGGACGCGATGAAGTGCCCGAGCGTCGGCCGGGTGAGCCAGTAGGAGCCCTGCATCAGCCGCAGCGGGTCGAACGGCGGCACCTTGCCGCTCGCCGCGCCGAAGAGCACCAGCGTGCCGCGCGGCCGCAGCGCCTGCAGGCTCAGGTCGAACGTGTCCTTGCCCACGCCGTCGTACACCGCGGCCGCGCCCTCCTCGCTGACGGCCCGCACCGCCGCCAGGGCGTCCTCGTACGCGACGGCCCGCACCGCGCCGTCGGCCCGGGCGATCTCCCGCTTCTCCTCGCTGCCGGCGGTCGCCACCACCCGACCGCCGAGGTGGGTGACGATCCGGGTCAGCAGCCGGCCGACCCCGCCGGCGGCGGCGTGCACCAGCACGGTGTCGCCGGCCCGCACCGGGTAGGAGTCGTGCGTCAGGTAGTGGGCGGTGAGCCCCTGCAGCAGCGCCGCGGCCGCCTGCGCGGTGGCGATCCCGTCCGGCACCGGCACCAGCCGGTCCGCCGGGACGACCGCCTGCTCGGCGTGGCTGCCGGGCACGCCGGTCCAGGCCACCCGGTCACCCGCGGCGAGCCCCTCCACCCCGTCGCCGAGCCGCAGCACCGTGCCGGCGCCCTCGCTGCCCAGCGTGAACGGCAGCGGCACCTGGTAGGTGCCGGTGCGCTGGTACACGTCCATGTAATTCACACCGCTCGCCTCGACGAGCACCAGCACCTGACCCGGCCCCGGATCCGGCACCGGAACGTCCCGGACCTGCAACACCGAGCCGTCGCCGTAGCCGTCGAACACCACCGCGCGCATTCGTACCCCTCTTCGTCGTGTCGGCTTCCTGTCTACCCCAATCCGACGATCGGAAATGTCGTACCGCTGCCGTACGATCCCGGGGTCTTTGGAGGTGAGCACGTGGGGCCGACCCATCGTCTCGCGATCGATCTGGGCACCTGCCACACCGTCGCGGTCGTCCGCCGCGGCGACGAGGCGCCACGCGCTCTGCTGTTCGACGGATCGCCGGTGATGGCGTCGGGCATCTACGCCGACGAGAGCGGCCGGCTGTCCGTCGGCCGGGACGCCGAGCGGCTGTCGCAGCTGGCGCCGTCGCGGTTCGAGCCCTATCCGAAGCGCAGCGTCGACGAGGGCGCCGTCCTGCTCGGCGACACCGAGGTCACCGTCGTGGAGATGCTCGCCGCCCTGCTCAAGCGGGTCGCTGACGAGTCGCTGCAGGCCGGGGTCAACCCGGTCGGCTCCACCGTGCTCACCTGCCCCGCCGACTGGGGCGGCCAGCGCCGCGGCGTGCTGCTCGAGGCGGCCCGCGCCGCCAACCTCGGCCCCGTCGTCCTCGTCGACGAGCCCATCGCCGCCGCCACCTACTGCCTGCGCGTCCTCGGCCAGCAGGTCGCCCCGCTGCAGTCCCTCGCCGTGTTCGACTTCGGCGGCGGCACCCTCGACGTGTCCGTGGTGCGCCGCGAGTTCGACGGCCTGCGCGTCCTCGGCGTCGGCGGCCTCGACGACCTCGGCGGCGTCGACATCGACGCGGCCCTCGTCGGCCACCTCGGCCAGCTGATCAACCTGCGCAACCCCGAGATCTGGCAGCGCCTCGCCAACCCCGACAGCACCGCCGCGCACCGCGACCGCCGCGCGTTGTGGAATGAGGTGCGCGCCGCGAAGGAGATGCTGTCCCGCGCCGCCTCCGCCCCCATCCACGTGCCGGGCACCGAGGAGGCGCTGCACCTCACCCGCGAGGAGCTGGAGCGCGTCGCCGGGCCCCTCATCGACCGCGCCGTCGACGAGACCCGCCGCGTCCTGGAGCGCGCCGGCGTCGACGTCCGGCAGCTCGCCGGCATCTTCCTCGTCGGCGGCTCCTCGCGCATCCCGCTGGTCGCCAGCCGGCTGCACGCCCGCTTCGGCGTCGCCCCGGTCGTGCCCGAGCAGCCGGAGCTGCCCGTCGCCTATGGCGGCATGCTCTCCGTGGCCACCCCACCGCAGCAGCTCTTCGACGGCGGCCAGGCGCCGGCGCCCCGGCCGGTCTCCGGCACGCCCGTCTCACCCGGCGGCTTCACCTCGTTCCCCGTCTCGGCGCCGATCCCGGTTTCCGGCACGCCGACCTCCTCGGGCGCGTATGGCTCTCCGGCGGGTCTGTCGCAGACGTTCGCCACGCAGTCGCCGTCCGCGCCGGCCTCCCCGGCGACGGCCCCGGGCGCGTTCATCCCCAGCCAGACCCCGCCGCCGGGCGCCGGGCGCCCGGGTGGCCCTCCGGGCGCTCCCGGCGGTCCGGCCGCGTTCGCCGCCGCCGCGCCGCCGGGGACCCGGCCCGGTCCCGGTCCCGGTCTCGCCCGGCCGGGCGTTCCTGCCGGGATCGGCGCGCCTGGGGTGGGCGCGCCGGGGTTCGGCGGTCCGGCGTTCACGCCGCCGCCTCCGCCGGTGGTGGTCCGCCCGCGGCGCCGCACGGGCCCGTGGATCGCCCTCATCATCGTGCTGTCCCTGATCGGCGGCTGCCTCTGGGGCGGCACCAAGATCTTCGGCTGGATCGGCGACCAGTTCGAGTCGGTGAAGGACGGCTTCCCCGACAACACCACCGCCGGCGACAACGGCACGGTCAAGGATCCCAAGATCCAGGGCCTGAAGGCCGGCGCGCCGATCACCCTGGCGAGCGAGGGGGCCGTGGCCGCGGTCGCCGGCAACGGCGCGGTCTACACGGCCACCGTCACCGTCGGCGAGACGGAGGTCGTCGGCTATGAGGCCACCGGCGGCGAGAAGTTCCGGGTCAAGCTGCCCATGGAGCCGAAGGAGGTGCACCTCACCGTCGTCGGCAACCTCCTGCTCGTCGACGGCGAGGAGGACCTGAAGCTGCCCGAGAAGGACAACAGCCGCGGCGTGATCGACGTCGCCACGGGCACCAGGAAGTGGAACGGCCCGTGGGCCGACCGCCTCGACGTGCTCTACATCGGCACCGACGTGATCGCCGAGGTGCGCGGCTTCAACACCTCCTCGATCGAGCGGGTCGACCTCAACGACGGCAAGGTCCGCTGGTCGCACGCCGGCGACAAGGACGGTCACTACATGCACGCCGAGCGCGGTGTGCGTCCCGCGCAGCGCTGGCCCGGTGCCGACGGGGGCGCCGACGTGTGGGCCCCGACCCGCGAGCCGTCGTTCAACGACGTGGTGCCGTTCCGGCAGTCCCTCACCGCCGACCCGGCCGTGGCGGTGCAGCTGCAGGCGGACGACAAGGCCAGCACGATCGACCTCAACTCCGGCAAGGTGAAGGCGACCGGCACGATCTCCAAGGGCGGCGACTCCTGGCTCGTCTACAACGACCTGGCGATCTTCAAACTCGCCGACCTCGACAACGCACTGGTCGCCTACAACCTGTCCGACATGAAACAGAAGTGGCAATACCGGGCGACGGCCGGCACCACCCTCGACAACGTGAGCCCCTGCGGGGAGAAGCTCGTCTGCGTGCAGGCGGAGCTGTCGTCGGGCAAGGACGCCGTCATCGCCATCGACACCAGCAACGGCACCGCGAAGTGGACGAAGAACGCGCCGACCGACGGCACGACGAGCATCACCCGGGAAGGCAACTGGGCGGTCGTCGGCGGCAAGCTGGTCGGCGGGTTCGGCCCGTTCGGCGGGATCGGCGACGCGGCGCTCCTCGACTCGAACAACGGCAACAACCAGTTCACCCTCGGCCAGGGCCTGGACGGGCACGACGTCGCCGCCTGCGCGGCGGGCCGGGTCGCCATCATCACCTGGCGCAACGCCGCCTCCGCCGTGCAGGTCGTCGTGGTGAACGTCGCCGACAACAAGATCGTCGGGGCCGCCGACGTGGCGAAGAAGGACATCCTGCAGAAGGTGTCGATGACGGACAACACGGTCGTCGCCCTGAACCCGGAGTCCCGCGTCGTGCAGCGGTACGCCATCCCGGCCTGACTCGACCGGGCACCGTCACGTCTCCGGCGGTGCGCGGCCCCGACCGCCTGCCGCGATGCCGGTCGGGGCGGCGGACCGCCGCGCTGCCGTGGACGAGGTCGTGGCGGACGCGGTGGCGCGCGGGCGGGTGCGGTGGTGCCGGCGGGCGTGGCGGTCCCGGCGGCCGTGGTGGTGCCGGCGGTCGTGGCGTGCCTGTGGTCGCGGTGGCCTTGGCGGGGTGTGGCGAAGCCGGCGGGCGCGGTGGTGCCGGCGGGTGTGGCGGTGCCGGCGGGTGTGGCGGTGCCGGTCGGGGTGGTCCAGCGGTGGCCTTGGCGGGGTGTGGCGGTGCCGGCGGGGTGTGGCGGTGCTGGCGGGTGTGGCGTGCCTGTGGTCGCGGTGGCCCCGGCGGGTGTGGCGGTGCCGGTCGGGGTTGTCCAGCGGTGGCCTTGGCGGGGTGTGGCGGTGCCGGCGGGGTGTGGTGGTGCCGGCGGGTGTGGCGTGCCTGTGGTCGCGGTGGCCCCGGCGGGCGTGGTGGTGCCGGCGGGTGTGGCGTGCCTGTGGTCACGGCGGCCTTGGCGGACGTGGTGGTGCCGGCGGGCGTGGCGTGCCCGTGGTCACGGCGGCGTCGGCGGATGTGGCGGTGCTGGAGGGATCGGTGCGGCGGGCGGCGCGTGGTGGTTCCCGGACTGCGCGGTGGTGCCCGACGTCCTGGTGTTCGGCGACATCGTGCGGCGGATCGAGGCTTCCTGCGCCGCCCGATGCCGGCGCAAGTCCCGCAGTGCCCGCGATACCGGCGTGTTCTGGCGCCGTCAGGGCGTGCCGGACGACTCCGGCTGACGCGCCGGCCGCCGTCGCCGGCGGTGGCAGCGGTCGCAGCATGGTGGCTGCCGCGCCATGCACCGGGCCGCGGGCCCGATGACCGGTGCGCAACTCGCCGGAGGTCCGTGGCGAAGCACACCGGTGGTAACCCGCCTTGTCGCACCGGACGACGGGGATGCCCGGTGCTTGCCAGCATTGCGGCATGAACATGCGTCAGCGCCTTGCGGCGGGTCCAGTCGAATCACTACGTGCCGATCAGCAGCACCGGCAACCGGTGCTGCTGGTCACTCCGCACAACGAAACGGCAATTCCTCGACGCCATCGGTTTGCCGTAGGACGGCAACGCGGATGGTGACTTCGGGACCATCACGCAGCGAGTTGCAGCACCACGAAGGGGTCGCAGCTGACGGGGTGGACGGCGTGGAGACCGCCAGCGCCCTGGCCTCCCCGGCAAGAACGCGCCCTGCTGTGGCGCGCAGCGCGACGGGCCGGTCACCTCGGCGGTGGCCGGCCCGTCGTCGTGCGGAGTGCGAAGGGTTACGCCTCGATCATCTTGCGCAGGACGTACTGCAGGATGCCGCCGTGGCGGTAGTAGTCCGCCTCGCCGGGGGTGTCGATGCGCACCACGGCGTCGAAGGTGACGCCGGTGTCGGTGGTGACGGTGACGGTGCGGGGCGTGGTGCCCTCGTTGAGCTGCTCGACGCCGGTGACCGTGAAGGTCTCGGTGCCGGTGAGGCCCAGCGACTCGGCGTTCTGGCCCTGCGGGTACTGCAGCGGCAGCACGCCCATGCCGATGAGGTTGGAGCGGTGGATGCGCTCGTAGCTCTCGGCGATCACGGTGCGCACGCCGAGCAGCGCGGTGCCCTTCGCCGCCCAGTCGCGGGACGAGCCGGAGCCGTACTCCTTGCCCGCGAGGATCACCAGAGGCGTGCCGGCCTCGGCGTACGCGACGGACGCGTCGTAGATGGTGGTCTGCTCGCCGGTGAGGTGGTTGACGGTGACGCCGCCCTCGGTGCCGGGGGCGAGCTGGTTGCGCAGCCGGATGTTGGCGAACGTGCCCCGGATCATCACCTCGTGGTTGCCGCGGCGGGAGCCGTACGAGTTGAAGTCCTTGCGGTCGACGCCGTGCTCGGCCAGGTACCTGCCGGCGGGGGAGTCGGCCTTGATCGAGCCGGCCGGGGAGATGTGGTCGGTGGTGACGGAGTCGCCGAGCTTCGCCAGGACCCGGGCGCCGGTGATGTCGGAGACCGGGGCGGGGGTGGTGGCCATGCCCTCGAAGTACGGGGGCTTGCGCACGTACGTCGACGACGCGTCCCACTCGAACGTGTTGCCGGTCGGGGTGGGCAGCGACTGCCACTGCTCGTCACCGGCGAACACGTCGGCGTAGCGCGACTTGTACAGGTCGCTGCCGATGGCCGCGGCGATGGTGTCCTCGACCTCCTTCGGCGTGGGCCAGATGTCGCGCAGGTACACGGGCTGGCCGTCGGAGCCGGTGCCCAGCGGCTCGCCGGTGAGGTCCAGGTCCATCGTGCCGGCCAGGGCGTAGGCCACCACCAGCGGCGGCGAGGCCAGGTAGTTCATCTTCACGTCGGGGTTGATGCGACCCTCGAAGTTGCGGTTGCCGGACAGCACCGACACGACGGTCAGGTCGTGCTCGTTGACCGCGGCGCTGACCGCCTCCGGCAGCGGGCCGGAGTTGCCGATGCAGGTGGTGCAGCCGTACCCGACCAGGTTGAAGCCGAGCTTGTTCAGGTACGGGGTGAGCCCCGCCCGCTCGTAGTAGTCGGTGACGACCTTCGACCCGGGCGCGAGGGTGGTCTTCACCCACGGCTTGGTGGTGAGACCCCGCTCCACGGCGTTGCGGGCCAGGAGGCCGGCGCCGAGCATGACCTGCGGGTTGGACGTGTTGGTGCACGAGGTGATCGCGGCGATGACGACGGCGCCGTGGTCGAGCTCGAAGTCGCCGACCTTCACCGGCTTCGACGGCCGGCCGTTCGCGCCGCGCGCGGCGGAGACCAGGTCGTGCGGCTTGTCGCCGTTGGCCTGCACGTGGTTGGCCGGCGGGTCGCTGGCCGGGAACGACTCGGCGCTCGCCTCGTCGGCGGGGCCCTCCACGCCGTCGCTGGTCACGTAGTCACCCAGCACGCCCCGGAAGAGCGGCTTGGCGCTCTTCAGCGGCACCCGGTCCTGCGGGCGCTTCGGACCGGCCAGGGACGGCTCGATCGTCGACAGGTCCAGCTCGAGGCGCTCGGAGTAGTCGGGCTCGGCGGCCGGGTCGTGCCAGAGGCCCTGCTCCTTCGCGTACGCCTCGACGAGAGCGACCTGCGCCTCGTCGCGGCCGGTGAGGCGCAGGTACTTGATGGTCTCGTCGTCGATCGGGAAGATCGCGACGGTCGAGCCGTACTCGGGGCTCATGTTGCCGATCGTGGCCCGGTTGGCGAGCGGGACGGCGCTGACGCCGGGGCCGTAGAACTCGACGAACTTGCCGACGACGCCGTGCTTGCGCAGCTTCTCGGTGATGACGAGCACCAGGTCGGTGGCGGTGCAGCCCTCCGGCAGCTCGCCGCTGAGCTTGAACCCGACGACCCGCGGGATCAGCATCGACACGGGCTGGCCGAGCATCGCGGCCTCGGCCTCGATGCCGCCGACGCCCCAGCCGACGACGCCGAGGCCGTTGACCATGGTGGTGTGCGAGTCGGTGCCGACGACCGTGTCCGGGTACGCCTGGCCGTTGCGCGGCATGACCACCGGGGCCAGGTACTCGATGTTGACCTGGTGCACGATGCCGGTGCCCGGCGGGACGACCTTGAACTCGTTGAACGCGGTCTGGCCCCAGCGCAGGAACTGGTAGCGCTCCTTGTTGCGGCCGTACTCCAGCTCGACGTTGCGCTCGAAGGCGTCCGGCCGGCCGAACAGGTCGGCGATCACCGAGTGGTCGATGACCAGCTCGGCGGGGGCGAGGGGGTTGACCCGGGTCGGGTCGCCGCCCAGCTCCACCACGGCCTCGCGCATGGTGGCCAGGTCGACCACGCACGGCACGCCGGTGAAGTCCTGCATCAGCACCCGGGCGGGGGTGAACTGGATCTCGACGCTGGGCTCGGCGGTGGCGTCCCACCGGCCGAGGGCACGGATGTGCTCGGCGGTGATGTTGGCGCCGTCCTCGGTGCGCAGCAGGTTTTCGAGAAGGATCTTCAGGCTGTAGGGCAGGCGCTCGGCGCCCTCGACCTTGTCGACCTTGAAGATCTCGTAGCTGGCGTCACCGACGCTCAGCTGGCTCTTGGCTCCGAACGTGTCGAGGCTCGCCACGGCGTTGCTCCCTACAGTCAATCAGGCGGGTGTCAGGGCAAGTCTTCCGCAACCGGGATGCCCGGTCGTCATCAACCAAGAAAACCGTACGTCCGTCTTGTTAAACCCGCAAGCGTGTACCAAGCTGTGAAACATGATTCACCACGCCTGACGCGCCTGTTCGGCGGCCCTGGCCCAGCGGGTTCACGCGGGCGGCTCAGAGATCGACGGTCCAGGTGCCGCGGTCCGGCCGGAAGCCCGCCTGGCGCAGCAGGTCATGGCCGTTCGACGGCAGCGCGGCCGCGAGCCGGTGCGCCGAGCCCGCCCGCAGCGCGTCGACGAGTCCTTGCAGCACCTGTACGGCCAGATCGTGCCGCCCGGGCGGCGCGGCGAGCCGGATCAGCCGGAAGGTGGTCCCGTCGGACTGGACGGCGGCGAGCGCGGCCGCCGGCTGCTCGTCGTCGCAGATCGGGTCGACCAGCTCCCACCACTGCACGTCGGGCGTGTCCCAGCCGGCGGTGATGCGCCGGGTCACGGCGAGACGGTGCGCCGGCACGCGCCGGACGAGAAGGAGGGGATCCACGCCGTCAACTGTGCGGGGCGGGGCTTGCAGGACCCTTGCCGTCGATTTGCCACCTGGCGTCAGCCACCCGACCCGCGGGCCGGCGCGGCCCGCGGGTCGTGGCAAACCTTCAGAACCCGAACGTTCAGAACCCGAACGACGAGACCAGCACGGCGCGCGCGATGGTGTGCGCGACCACGTTGAAGCCCACCACGTTCGCCGAGGCGTCGGCGCCGATCTCGAGGGCGTCGACGTCCAGGGCGTGCACCGCGAAGAAGTACCGGTGCGGGGCGTCCTTCGGCGGTGGCGCCGCGCCGCCGAAGTCGCGGGTGCCGTAGTCGTTGCGGGCGTGGATCGCCTCGTCCGGCAGGCCGTCCTTGTCGCCGGTGCCCGCACCTGTCGGCAGCTCGGTGACGCTCGCCGGCAGGTTATACACGATCCAGTGCCAGAACCCGCCGCCGGTCGGGGCGTCCGGGTCGTAGCACGTCAACGCGAAGCTCTTCGTCTCGGCCGGGAACCCCGACCAGCTCAGGTGGGGTGAGGTGTTCCCGCGCTCGTAGACCTGCGCGTCGGGCAGCGTGCCGCCGTCGGTGAGGTCCTCGCTGGTCAGCGTGAACGCCGGCACCGCGGGCAACGAGTCGAACGGCGACGGCGGGCGGGGTCGGTCGGTCATGCGCACGCTCCTAGTGCTGGGCTTTGCTCCTAACCTGATCCTCTTACCCAACGACCACGGCGCTCAAGTGACGCAGTTCAGGACCCGCCGGGCGTACCGGTCAGCCTCGCGTACTCCGCCTCGGTGCCGATCGCGGCGCGCCGGTCGGGGTGCTCGACGTAGTGCTCCACCACCGAGCCCAGGAACACCGGCTCCACGGCGAGCATCTCCAGCGGGACCAGCAGCCAGCCCGGCTCCATCCGCCCCGGCCGGCGGATGCTCAGCGCCAGCTTCGGGCTGCGCACCGTCAACGGCAACGGCCGCTGGGGCACCCTGACCAGGTCGTCCCACCGGACCCGGCGGCTGCCGCCCGCCCGGATCGCCAGCCCGTCGGGGCTCACCACGATCCGCGGCCCGCGCAGCAACGGGATCGCGGCCAGGGCGATGAGCAGCGCGGCGACCGCGTTCAACGTCACCCGCAGGCCCAGCGGCGTCGACGGGTCACTCTCCAGGAACAGCGTGCCGAGCAACGCCCAGGCCATCGTCGCCCGCCCCAGCCACACGGGCGACCCGGGCACCACGAACGCGTCCCCCCGCACCCGCAGCGCCGACGGCGGCGGCTGCATCACCGGCCGCAGCGCGATGCCGAACCCGATGAAGGCCGCGCTCAGCAGCACGATGGGGGCCAGCAGGAGGGTGACCGCCAGCCACACCGGCGTGTGCGCCTCGGTCACCCCGAACTCGTAGCCCACCCGCAGCCCGACCAGCACCACGGCGACCGCCGCGGCCGCGATCCGGCTGCCGCGCACGTATCGACCCAGCCGCTCCGGCGTCACACCGCCCAGTGTACGAACGCATCCACCCGCCCACATGACTCACGCCGCGCGACGGGGCTCCGGGTCACACGTCCAGCGCGGTCACACTTCCAGCGAAGGGAAGCGGGCGCGCAGCGCCGGCAGGGTCGGCATGGAGACGGCGCCGCCGCGGGACTCGCAGACCAGGCCGGCCACGTGGACCGCGACCCTGGTCAGGGCCTCCCAGCCGGCGAGGTCGGTGGGCAGGCCGCGGGTCATGACGCCCCAGGACAGGCCGGCCATGGTCGCGTCGCCCGCGCCGGTGGCGTCGACGGGGGAGACCGTGGGGGCGGGGACGCGTACCGTGGCGTCGGCGTGCGCGACGAGGGCACCTTCGGCGCCGATGGTCACCACCACGGCGCCCGCGCCGAGGGCGAGCAGCCGGGCCGCGGCCTGCGTGGGGGACTCGCCCCACAGGGCGGCGGCGTCGGCGGAGCTGAGCTTCACCAGGTCGGCGGTGGCGGCGAACTCGGCGACGACGTCAGGGTCGACGCCGACGACGGGGCGGACGTTGGGGTCGAAGACGCGCACCGGGCCGGGGGTCGCCCAGGCGGTGCGGGCGGCGGCGAGCACGGGCGGGCTGAGCAGGCACATCGAGCCGCAGTAGAGCAGGCCGGCGGCGCCGACGAGGTCGGTGTCGACGTCACCGGCGTCGAGCAGGCCGTAGGAGGGCGGGTCGCCGTAGAAGCGGAACGTCGGCTCGATGCCGCGGAACGTGGTGACGGCGAGGGTGGTCGCGACGCCGGGAACGGTGACCACGCCGCGGGTGCCGACGCCGGCGGCGGTGAGGAAGTCCAGGATCCGGCCGGCCCAGGGGTCGTCGCCGACGGAGCCGGCGAACTCGCTGGGCGCGCCGAGCCGGGCGATGCCGACGGCGACGTTCAGCGGCGCCCCGCCGATCGCCGGGTGGTAGACGAGCTGCCCGGCCGGCTCCGCAGGGGAGTCGGCGGAGGACTCCAGCAGGTCGACCAGCGCCTCACCGATGACCACCGCGTGTCGTGTCATCCGGCCAGTACATCACTTCGGCTGACGCGCCAGCCAGAGCTCGCGGGCCAGGTCGCCGGGGCCGAGCTGGCTCACCGCGGGTTCCCGGCCGAGGGCCGTCGCACCCTCGGCGTCCTTCGTGGCGTACCAGATCTGGTCGGGGTCCAGGACCGGCAGGTCGTCGGTGCCGGGGACGAACGGGGCACGCGCGGTGAACACCAGCTGGGCGCGGGCCGGGTTGAGGTCCCGGTCGCGCAGCAGCCGCAGGGTCTCCGCGGCCAGGCTCGGGTGCACGGCGGCGTCGAGGTCGTCGACGAGGAGGACCCCGCCGCGCTCCAGCATCGGCAGCAGCGCCGCGAGCAGGTCCAGCCAGGCGATGGTGCCGTCGGACTCGGCCCAGCCGCCGAGCGCCGCGGGGCCGGTGCGGCCGGCGTGGACCAGCCGCAGCAGGTCCCGCTCGACCCCGACGACGCCGAGGTCGGCGTGGCTGACCAGCAGCGTCAGCTGCTCGCTCCACCGGTCGGCGAGGTGCGCCAGGCCGCCGGCGAGCCGGGCGCCGGGGGTCAGCCGCACGGTGCGGACGCCGCGCAGCCAGGCGGCGACCGGGGCGAGCCACGGGTGCTCGATGTCCCCGCCGAGGGAGAGCAGGGTCGTGTCCGGTTCGCAGGCGGCGGCGAGGTGGTCCAGGCGGCTCTCCGGCAGGCAGCGGAAGCCGGTGCGGTCCCGCTCGAACCAGACGCGCCGGCGGTCCCGGTCGGTGGCGTGCAGCCACTCCCCGGCGATCTCGTCGCGCTTGTACGCGCAGCCGTACACGTACCGCACACCGTCGACCAGGAACTCCACCTCGAGCCGGGTCGGCAGCAGCCGTGCGGCCGGGTCGAGCTGGAACGGCTCGAAGCGTTGGGTGGCGTCGCGGACGTCGCTGCCGGACGCGGCGAGTGCCCGCAGCGTCGACATCGCCCGCAGCACGGTCGACTTGCCGGCGGCGGTCCCGCCGAAGATTCCGCACAGCGGCGACACGCGCAGCGTCCCGCCGTGGCCGAGCGGCACGCCGAAGCCGCCGTCGGGCCCGCAGAGCATGGTCAGCTCCTGGATGTCACGGACGGAGCGGTGGTTCTGGAGCCTGAACTTGAGCAGCATCGCCTGCCGAGGCTAGGCGCCGCCGGGCCGGGAGACCGGCGAAGCCGTGGAGATCACCAAGGATCTAACCCCAGGCTCTCCGGGACCGTGTGGCGGTGCGGCACCGCGTCGGGGATCACCGGTTTGAGCTGGCCGGTGACGAACACGGCGTGCCACACGCAGAAGACGAGCACCGTCCAGATCTTGCGGGAGTGGTCGGCCTCCTTCTTGCGGTGCGCCTTGAGCAGGCCCCGGACCACGTCGAGGTCGAGCAGGTCGCCGGCGCCGGAGGAGTCGAGGATGCCGTGCGCCCAGTCGTGCATCTCCGTGCGCAGCCACGGCCGGATCGGCACCGGGAAGCCGAGCTTCTTGCGGTTGACGATCGGCTCCGGGACGATCCCCGCCAAGGCCCGGCGCAGCGCCGCCTTCGTCTCCTGCGAGCGCGGCGGCACCTTCAGCTCGCTCGGCAGCGTCGAGGCCACCTCGAACACGGCCCGGTCCAGGAACGGGGTGCGCAGCTGCAGCCCGTGCGCCATCGTCATCCGGTCGGCCTTGACGAGGATGTCGCCGCGCAGCCACGTGTACAGGTCGATGTACTGCATGGTGGCGACGTCGTCGAGGGCGCTGGCCTCCTTGAACACCGGGGCGGTGACGTCGGTGTGCCGGATGCCGGCCGTGTAGTGCCGCAGCAGCGCCGCCTTCTCCTCCTCGGAGAAGATCCGGGCGTTGCCGTAGTAGCGCTCCTCGATCGGGGTGGTCCCGCGCTCCAGGAAGCTCTTGCCCTTCACCCCCTGCGGGATCACCCGCGACACCGCCCGCAGGCCCCGCTGCATCGAGTCGGGCAGGTGGCTGACGCCGGCCAGCGACAGCGGCTCCCGGTAGATCGGGTACCCGCCGAACAGCTCGTCGGCGCCGTCACCGCCGAGCACGACGGTCACGTCCCGGGCGGCCCGCTCGGCGAGCAGGAACAGCGGGACGAGCGCCGGGTCGGCGACCGGGTCGTCGAGGTGCCACACGATGCGCGGCAGCGCCCGCATCAGGTCCGCGGGGTTCACGACCGTCGCGGTGTTGCGCACGCCGAGCGCCCGGGCCGACTGCTCGGCCACCTCGATCTCGGAGAACTGCGCGATGTCGTAGCCCACCGTGTACGTGCGCAGCTGCGGGTCCGCCTCGGCAGCGAGCGCGACGATCGCGGTGGAGTCGATGCCGCTGGACAGGAACGCGCCGACCGGCACGTCGGCCTTCAGGTGCGCGCGGACACTGTCGCGCAACCCCTCGGTGATCCGCCGGACCAGGCCGTCCTCGTCGCCGGTGGGGGTGGGCCGCAGGTCCAGCTGGCTGTAGCGGCGGTTGGCCAGGGGGCCGCCGGGCGTGTACACGAACGACTCGCCCGCGCCGAGCCGCCGGATGTCGGGGTGCATCGTGGCCGGCTCCGGCACGTACTGCATCGTCAGGTAGTGCTGCAGGTTCGCCGGGTCCACCGCGGCCCGCCGCTCCTCGGCGACGAACGGCAGCAGGGCCTTGCGCTCCGAGGCGAGGTAGACGCCGTCGTCGGTGGTCAGCTGGTACAGCGGCTTCACGCCATACGGGTCACGCGCGCCGAAGGCGCGCCGGGCGGAGCCGTCCCAGATGACGAACGCGAACATGCCCCGCAGGCGGCTCAGCACGCTCGGGCCCCAGTGGTGGTACGCGGCGAGGATGACCTCCGCCTCCGACTCGGTGGCGAAGTCGGCGCCCCGGTCCTCGACCAGCTCCTCGCGCAGCTCGGCGGCGTTGTAGACCGCGCCGTCGAACACGATGAGATACCGGCCGCGGGTCACCCCCATCGGCGGGAACGACACCGGCTGGCGCCCGCCCGTGAGGTCGGTCACGGCGAGGCGGTCCGCGCCGAAGACGACGTCGTCGGTGACGACCACGTTGGTGTCGTCGGGCCCGCGGTGCCGCAGCAGCTCCAGCGCCTCGACGACCCGCTCGCGGTGCGCCGCGGCCCGCCCACGGGCGCTGACGAAGGTGAGAAGACCAGCCATCCGTCCTCCGCCCTCGCGCTGCCCTTGCCGTGCCCTTGCTTGATCGAAAGGTGCTCCAGGACAAAGTCTCGCACGGGGTACCGTCGCAGGAGGAGCACGAATTCGCAGCGATGGGACAGGCGGAGATGGACGAGTCAGCGGGCGGCCAGTCGCACGATCCGGATTTCCCGGACCGGTTCATCGAGTTCATGCGCACCGGCTGGCGCGACACCACACTCGACGTCGCCCCGCGCCCCGAGGCGCCGGACCACGCCAAGCGCCGCGGCGAACTGTCCGCGGCCTTCCCCGGCGAGACGCTGATCATCCCGACAGGCGTCGACAAGGTCCGGTCCAACGACACGTACCACCCGTTCCGCCCGGGCACCGAGCACGTGTGGCTCACCGGCGAGCACGACCCCGAGGCCGTCCTCGTGCTGCGCCCCACCGACAGCGGGCACGACGCCACCCTGTACCTGCGCCCCCGCTCGCCCCGCGACACCGACGAGTTCTTCCGCGACCGCAACCACGGCGAGCTGTGGATCGGCCGGCGGCACACCCTGCAGGAGAAGGCCACCGAGCTGCAGCTGCAGACCGCGCACCTCGACGAGCTGCCGGCCGCGCTCGACGACGCGGCGCCCGGCCGCACCAGGGTCCTGCGCGGGTACGACCCACGCGTCGACGCCGGCGTCCGCTCCGCGTCCACGGCCCGCGACGAGGAGCTGGCCACCGTGCTGGGCGAGCTGCGCCTGGTGAAGGACGCGTGGGAGATCGAGCAGCTGCAGGACGCGATCGACGCGACCACCCGCGGCTTCGAGGACGTCGCCCGGATCCTGCCCGCCGACCGCCCCGTCAGCGAACGCCTCATCGACGGCGTGTTCAGCCTGCGCGCCCGGCACGACGGCAACACCGTCGGCTACGGCTCCATCGTCGGCAACGGCGCCCACGGCGCGATCCTGCACTGGACCCGCAACGACGGCCGCACCCGCCCCGGCGACCTGCTCCTCATGGACATGGGCGTGGAGAACCGCCACCTGTACACCGCCGACGTCACCCGCACCGTCCCCGTCTCCGGCACGTTCACCCCGCTGCAGCGCCAGATCTACGACCTGGTCTTCCACTCCCAGCAGGCCGGCATCGACGCCATCAGGGCCGGCACCCGCTTCGCCGACGTGCACCAGGCCTGCATGCGCGTCCTCGCTGAGGGCCTGTCCGACCTGGGCATCCTCCCGGTCAGCGTGGACGAGGCGATGGATCCCGCCTGCATCTTCTACCGCCGCTGGACGCTGCACGGCTTCGGCCACATGCTCGGCCTCGACGTCCACGACTGCGCGACCGCCCGCAAGGAGCGTTACCGCGAGGGCGTCCTGGAGGCCGGCTACGTCCTCACCGTCGAGCCGGGCCTGTACTTCCAGCCCGAGGACGAGTTCGTCCCGGCCGAGCTGCACGGCATCGGCGTCCGCATCGAGGACGACGTCCTGGTCACCCCGACCGGCGCCGTCGTCATGTCCGAGGCGCTGCCGAGGTCGGCGACGGCGGTCGAGGAGTGGCTCGCCACCCAGCGCGCGGCCGGCCCGCGCCTGCCGGGCTGAGCCAGCTGCCGCGCTGTGCTAGCTGCCGCGCCTCCGGCGCGGCGGCGGGGGTTCCCACCCGCGGCCCCCATGCTCCCTGCGGTCGCACTTTCCGACCTGCACCGACTGGGGAGATTGGGCGCTGCGCTTCCTGGCTTCGTCGTGGTTGGGCTTTCGTGGGGGGTTGGACGGGGCGGAGCCGTGGTGGTCGCCCTCTCCTAGCGGGGCTGGACAGGGCGGAGCCGTGGTGGTCGCGATTTCCCGGCGGGCTGGACTTGGCGGAGTCGTTGTGGTCGCGCTTTCCCGGCGGGGCTGGACTTGGCGGGGCCGGGGTGGTTGCCCCGCCTGTCCTCGTCCCGGCGGTGGCGCCGGCCGGTCGTCGGGCTAGTCGTCGAGCCAGAAGGTGTCGTGGGTGAGCATGAACTCGTCGCGTTCCAGGGGGGTGAGGGTGGACAGGTTCGGCAGGCCCTCGAAGTACGCCTCGCGGGGCGCGCCCGGGGAGAAGTGCAGCAGCATGGAGGCGGGCTCGCCGGACTCGTTGGCGAAGGCGTGGATGCCGCCCTCCGGGACGTGGACGAAGTCGCCGGGGGCGGTGTCGATCCAGCGCTTGCCGTCGTAGATGCGCACCGAGCCGGACAGGATGTAGAACGACTCGGAGATCGAGCGGTGGTAGTGCGGGGCGGGGCCGCTGCGCGCGGCGCTCATCTCCCACCGGTACAGGCCGAACAGCCCATGGGTCGACTCGCCGGTGGCGAGGTAGTGCACGGTGTTGCCGTTGGCGTAGGTGAGGTCCGGTGCGGTGGCCGCGGGGCGGTACGTCGCGGACACCTCGCCGGCTGGGCCGAGATAGTACGGCGGTGGATAGGACATATGCCAACAATACGGCGCCGCGGTGGGCGTCCCGGCCGGGACGGGTAGGCTGTTGACCCCGTGACGACCATCGAGCGCATCCGCAAGCCCATCCGGACATATCATCCGCGCCGGGGGCGGCTCAGTGGCCGGCACTTCGACGCGCTGGAGCGGCTGGCGCCGCGGCACGGGTTCGAGCCGGGGGATCCGGTGGACGTGCTGGAGATCGGGTCCGGGATGGGGGAGGCGACCCTCGAGATGGCCGCCGCGGACCCCGGGCGGCGCTACCTCGCGGTCGAGATCCACACCCCCGGGGTGGCGAACCTGCTGGCCAACATCGAGCGGCGCGGCCTGACGAACCTGCGCGTGGTCAGCGTGGACGCCCTCGACCTGTGCCGCGAGCACATCCCGGACGCGTCGCTGGCCGCGGTGCACGTGTTCTTCCCCGACCCGTGGCCGAAGGCGCGGCACCACAAGCGGCGGCTCATCCAACCGGCCAACGCCGCGCTGCTCAGCGCGAAGCTGCGGGCCGGCGGGCTGCTGCACTGCGCGACCGACGACCTCGGCTACGCCGAGTGGATGCTGCAGACGCTGACCGCGGAGCCGACGCTGCGCAACCGGTACGACGGCTACGCGCCGCGGCCGCAGTCGCGGCCGGTGACGAAGTTCGAGCAGCGGGCCCTGGCAGCCGGGCGCACGCCCGCCGACCTGATGTTCGTGAAGTCGTGACCGCGGGCCTGGCCGCCCGGGTCCCGCGGGGCGGGGACCCCGACGCCGTCTTCGACGCGTTCGCCGCCTGGGCCAAGGAACAGGGCCTGGAGCTGTACCCGCACCAGGAAGAGTCGCTGATGGAGATCGTCTCCGGGGCGAACCTGATCCTGAGCACCCCGACGGGCTCCGGCAAGAGCCTCGTCGCCGCCGGGGCGCACTTCGCCGCCCTGGCCACGGATCGCACGACGTTCTACACGGCGCCGATCAAGGCGCTGGTGTCGGAGAAGTTCTTCGCGCTCGTGGCGATGTTCGGCGCCGAGAACGTGGGCATGCTCACCGGCGACGCGTCCGTCAACGCCGACGCGCCCATCATCTGCTGCACGGCGGAGATCCTCGCCAACATCGCGCTGCGCGACGGCGCCACGGCCGACGTGGGCGTCGTCGTCATGGACGAGTTCCACTTCTACGCCGAGCCCGACCGCGGCTGGGCGTGGCAGGTGCCGCTGATCGAGCTGCCGCAGGCGCAGTTCGTGCTGATGTCCGCGACGCTCGGCGACGTCACCCGGTTCGTCGACGACCTGACGGCGCGCACGGGGCGGCCGACGGCCGTGGTGAAGAACGCCGAGCGGCCCGTGCCGCTGATGTTCCACTACTCGATGGACCCGCTGCACGAGACGATCGAGGAGCTGCTGAGCACGAAGCAGGCGCCGGTCTACATCGTGCACTTCACGCAGGCGGCGGCGCTGGAGCGGGCGCAGGCGCTGATGAGCATCAACGTGTCGACCCGCGCGGAGAAGGACATGATCGCCGAGGCGATCGGCCGGTTCCGGTTCACCGCCGGGTTCGGCAAGACCCTGTCCCGGCTCGTCCGGCACGGCATCGGCGTGCACCACGCGGGCATGCTGCCCAAGTACCGCCGCCTCGTGGAGACCCTCGCCCAGGCCGGGCTGCTCAAGGTCATCTGCGGCACCGACACCCTCGGCGTCGGCATCAACGTGCCGATCCGCACCGTGCTGTTCACCGCCCTGTCGAAGTACGACGGGCAGAAGACCCGCCTGCTGTACGCCCGGGAGTTCCACCAGATCGCCGGGCGGGCGGGCCGGGCCGGCTTCGACACCATCGGCACCGTCGTGGTGCAGGCGCCCGACCACGTCATCGACAACGAGCGGGCCCTCGCGAAGGCCGGCGACGACCCGAAGAAGCGCCGCAAGGTCGTGCGCAAGAAGCCGCCGGAGGGTTCGATCGGCTGGGGGCGCCCGACCTTCGACCGGCTCGTCGACGCGGAGCCCGAGCCGTTGCGCTCCAGCTTCCAGGTCTCGCACGCGATGCTGCTCAACGTGATCAGCCGCCCCGGCGACGCGTTCGCCGCGATGCGGCACCTGCTGACGCAGAACCACGAGGACGTGCACTCGCAGCGCCGGCTGATCCGCCGCGCCATCGCCATCTACCGGGCGCTGCTGGCCGGCGGGGTCGTCGAGCAGCTGCCGGAGCCCGACGAGGAGGGCCGGCGGGTCCGGCTCACCGTCGACCTGCAGATGGACTTCGCGCTCAACCAGCCGCTGTCGCCGTTCGCGCTCGCCGCGATCGAGCTGCTCGACCGGGACGCGCCCGCGTACGCCCTGGACGTGCTGTCGGTCATCGAGTCGACCCTGGACGACCCGCGGCAGATCCTGTCGGCGCAGCAGTTCAAGGCCCGCGGTGAGGCCGTCGCCGCGATGAAGGCCGAGGGCATCGAGTACGAGCAGCGCCTGGAGCTGCTGGACAGCGTCACCCACCCGAAGCCGCTCGCCGAGCTGCTCGACAACGCGTACCACCTCTACAAGCAAGGCCACCCGTGGGTCGCCGACTACCAGGTGAGCCCGAAGTCCGTGGTCCGCGACATGTACGAGCGGGCGATGACGTTCGTCGAGTACGTCGGCTTCTACAGCCTGTCCCGCTCCGAAGGGCTCGTGCTGCGCTACCTGGCCGACGCGTTCAAGGCGCTGCGCCAGACGGTGCCGGAGGACGCCCGGACCGAGGAGCTCACCGACATCATCGAGTGGCTCGGCGAGCTGGTCCGGCAGGTCGACTCGAGCCTCATCGACGAGTGGGAGCGGCTGCGCAACCCCGGCGAGGAGGGCGAGGCGGCGGTGCTCGACGACCGGCCGCCGGCCGTCACCCGCAACCTGCGCGCCTTCCGGGTACTGGTCCGCAACGCCCTGTTCCGCCGGGTGGAGCTGGCCGCGCTGCGCCGCTTCGACGAGCTCGGCGAGCTGGACGGCGAGCACGGGTTCACCGCCGACGACTGGCAGGACGCGATCGAGGACTACTTCGACGAGTACGACTCGCTCGGCGTCGGCCCCGACGCCAGAGGTCCGGCCCTGCTCGTCATCGAGCAGAAGCCGGACCGGTGGTTCGTGCGCCAGATCTTCGACGACCCCGCGGGCGACCGTGACTGGGGCATCACCGCCGAGGTCGACCTGGCCGAGTCGGACGCGACGGGCTTCGCCGCGATCCGCGTGACCGCCGTCGGCCCCATGTCGGACGGTTAGGCGGCGGCGGGCACGGTGCGCAGCGCCGCCAGGAACTCGGCGGGATGGGTGAACGCGGCGAAGTGTGACGCGCCCTCGATGAGGACCAGGGACTTCGCCGGGGCGTCGACCTCGGCGAAGTACTCCACCGCGGGGCCGGTCAGGGTGACGACGTCCTGCGCGCCCTGGAACAGGTGGAACGGGATCTCCAGCCGGGTGCCGCCCTCGCGGGCGTCGAAGCGCATGAACTCGGCGAACATCGCGTCCCGCACCGCCGCGAAGCCCTTCAGCCAGGCGACCACGTCCCGCAGCGAGTAGTCCGGCTTCGTCAGCAGCAGCGAGAACAGGGTCTTCAGGCCGCCGTTCGGGTTGGCCGGGTCGGTGCCCATCGACCACTGCATGCGCCGGCCCCACGCCTTCACGTCCCAGGTGCGCGGGTCCGGGTCCAGGGCCTGCAGGGCCGCGACGCCGCGGGTGTTGCCGGCGGCGCGCAGGCGGGCCAGGGTGTCCGCCCGGCCCTGCCGCTCGTTGGCGACCATGTCGACGTAGAAGTCGGTGCCGACGTACGCGCTGAACAGGTCGGGGCGCCGGCGCGCCATCGGCAGGCCGACGATGGTGCCCATCGAGCCCGCCATCAGGATCACCCGGTCCTTGCCGAGGTGTGCGCGGACGTGCTCGGCGACCTCGATGCCGTCGGCGACCATCCGCTCGAACGTGAGGTCCCGCGGCGCCGGCATGCCGTTGCGGCGCAGGGTGCGGCCGCAGCCGCGGCGGTCCCAGTGCACGACGGTGAAGTGCCGCTCCCACTCGCGCTGCACGGCGGTGAACACCGAGTACGGCGAGCCCGGGCCGCCGTGCACGACCAGCAGCACCGGGTTGGCCCGGTCCTCGCCCCGGATCTGCAGCCACTGCTCGACGCCGCCGATGCGCACGTAGCGGCCCTCGACGATGCCGTTGGGGGAGGTGATGCGGGCCCGCGCGGCGGCGCGGCGCTTGAGGACGGTCCGGACGGTCAGCGGGGCGGCGAGGACGGCGAGGGCGGCGGCGAGAACGATCAGCGCGGTGGTCATGCCGAGAACTGTACAACCGTGTTAGACAGATGTGCAAGACGTTTGTGTCAGACGGTACGATCACCGCATGGGCAACAAGGAGAAGCTGCTGGACGGCGCGCTGCAGTGCCTGCTGGACAAGGGCTACGCGCGCACCACCGCGCGGGACGTGGCCTCGACCGCCGGGGTCAGCCTGGCTGCGATCGGCTACCACTTCGGCACCACCGACGCGCTGCTCAACGCCGCGCTCGACCGGGCACTGGAGGCGTGGGGGGCCGCGCTGGAGGCGGCGCTGCGCGACGAGGGCGACGCGGCGCTCGACCCGGCCGCCCGGTTCACGGCGATCTGGACGCGGATCATCGCCTCCGTCGAGGCGCAGCCGGCCCTGTGGAAGCTGCAGTTCGAGGTGGTCGCCCAGCTCGCCGTGCTGCCCGAGCTGCACGAGCGGTGGCAGCACTCGCTCGCGCAGGCGCAGGAGGGCCTGGCCGCGCTCTTCGGCGGCAGCCCCGGCACCGGCGCCCTCTACCAGGCGCTGCTCACCGGGGTGGTCGTGCAGCACCTCGTCGCGCCCGGCCGCGGCGTGGGCGGCGCCGAGCTGGCGGCAGCGTTGCTGGAGGTCGCGGGGCGGCTGCGTACCGGCGAAGATGCGGCGCAACACGTGTAAAAGCCGCGAACCGCGGTAGCCCGGGGGTATGACCGCCACATCGGACCAGCGGGCGTTCACCGAGGCGCTGACGACCGACCAGGGCATCCGCGTCGACGACACCGACAACTCGCTGCGCGCCGGGGCCCGCGGCCCCAGCCTCCTGGAGGACTTCCACCTCCGGGAGAAGCTCATGCGCTTCGACCACGAACGCATCCCGGAGCGGGTCGTGTACGCGCGCGGCGCCGGCGCGCACGGCGTGTTCAAGGTCCACGAGCCGCTGGACGAGTACACGACCGCGGACTTCCTCACCGACCCGGACGCCGAGACACCCGTGTTCGTGCGGTTCTCCACCGCGCAGGGCTCGCGCGGCTCCTGCGACACGCCCCGCGACGTGCGCGGCTTCGCCACGAAGTTCTACACCCGGCAGGGCAACTTCGACCTGGTCGGCAACAACATGCCGGTCTTCTTCATCCAGGACGGCATCAAGTTCCCCGACCTGGTGCACGCCCTCAAGCCCGAGCCGCACCACGAGATGCCGCAGGCCACGACCGCGCACGACACGTTCTGGGACTTCGTCACGCTGCAACCGGAGACCATGCACCACGTCATGTGGCTGATGTCCGACCGGGCCCTGCCGCGCTCGTACCGGATGATGCAGGGCTTCGGCGTGCACACCTTCCGCCTGGTCAACGGCCACGGCCGCGGCACCTTCGTGAAGTTCCACTGGACGCCGGCGCTCGGCACCCACTCCCTGTGCTTCGACGAGGCGCAGCGCATCGCCGGCCAGGACCCCGACTTCCACCGCCGCGACCTGTGGGAGGCGATCGAGGCCGGCGCGCACCCCTCGTGGGAGCTCGGCGTGCAGCTGATCCCCGAGGAGCAGGCGTTCGCGTTCGACGACCTGGACCTGCTCGACGCCACCAAGCTGGTCCCGGAGGAGATCGTGCCGGTCACCCCGGTCGGGCGGCTCACGCTGAACCGCAACCCGGACAACTACTTCGCCGAGACCGAGCAGGTCGCCTTCAACGTGGGCAACGTCGTGCCGGGCATCGACGTCACCGACGACCCGCTGCTGCAGGCGCGGCTGTTCTCGTACCCCGACACGCAGCTCAACCGCCTCGGCGGGCCGAACTACCCGCAGCTGCCCGTGAACCGGCCGCACGTGCCGGTCCGCAACCACCAGCAGGACGGCCGGCATCAGCAGCGGGTCCCCACCGGCCGGGCCAACTACCTGCCCAACTCGCTCGGCGGCAGCCCGGCCGTCGCCGGCCCGGCGCACTACCCGGAGCTGGTGGACGGGCCGAAGGAACGCAAGCGCAGCGAGACCTTCGCCGACCACTACGGCCAGGCAACGCTGTTCTGGAACAGCATGTCGGCGTGGGAGCGGGCGCACGTCATCGACGCCTTCCGCTTCGAGCTGGGCAAGGTCGCCACGATGGCGGTCCGGGTACGGATGATCGAGCACCTCAACCGCGTCGACCACGACCTCGCGGTGGCGGTTGCCGCCGGGATCGGCGTCGAGGAGCCGGTGCCGTCCGTGGCCAACCACGGCCGTGCCTCGGCCGCGCTCAGCCAGGCCGGCACCGCGCGCAGCCCCGTCACCACCCGCAAGGTCGCGGTCCTGCTGGGCGACGGCGTGACCGCCCGCCCCGTCGCCGCGCTCTTCGACGACCTCACCGCGCGGGGCGTCACCGTCGAGCTGCTCGGCCCGGTCGACGGCACGGTCGCCGCCGACGACGGGCTGCCCATGGAGGTCACCCGGGCGATCGGCACGGTCGCGTCGGTGCTGTACGACGCGGTCGTCGTCCCCGACGGGGCGCTCTCCCTCGCCGCCGACGGCCGGGCCGTGCGCTTCGTGGCGGAGGCGTACAAGCACGGCAAGGCGGTCGCGGCGGCCGGCTCCGGCATCGACGTGCTGCACCGGGCGTACGTGCCGGTGGACGTGCCGGACCCCGCGCTGATCCTCGACGCGAACCCGATCCCGGGGCTGCTCGCCGCGCTGGCCGCGCACCGCAACTTCGACCGGGACGTGTCGGCGATCCCCGCCTAGCGGCGGGTGTGCTGCGGGCCCTGCGGCCCGCAGCACGCACGTCGGTGCGCTGCGGGCGGCCTGGGCCTGCCGCGCGCGCTCAGGGGCGGTCCTCCTGGGCCTTCTCGAGGAAGCGGTGGCGGTCGACCATCATCCGCTCGACCCGGCCCTCCGCGACGACCTGGCGGCCGTCCCGGGCGACGATCTCGAACACCAGCTTCCGGCCGTCGGCCTTCGCCAGCCGCGCCTCGACGATGACCCGGGCACCGATCGGGCTCGCCGCCCTGTGCTCCAGCTCGACCCGCGTGCCGACCGTCGTCAGCCCCGGCGGCAGGCGCCGGACCAGGGCGCCGACGGTCGCCGCCTCGGCCAGCGCCAGCAGCTTCGGCGTGCCGAGCACCGGCACGTCACCGGAGCCCAGCGACTGCGCGGTGTCGGCGTCGGTGACGGTGAGCTCGACCCGGGCGAGCGCGCCCACCCAGGGTGCCGCGTCCACAGAGATGCCCATACCCACCACCCTAATGAGTTTCGGGGCGAAAACGCCGCCGCTACAGTCGGGCGGGTGCGTGACCTTGCGGCCTGGGTCGACGCCGGCGGGGTCGTCGCCCTCACCGGCGCCGGCGTCTCCACCGACTCCGGCATCCCTGACTTCCGCGGCCCTGACGGCGTCTGGACCCGCGACCCCGAGGCGATGAAGCTGTCGTCCATCGAGCACTACGTCGCCGACCCGCAGGTCCGCCGGCGCGCCTGGCAGGAGCGGCTGCACAACCCGGCCTGGACCGCCGAGCCGAACCCCGCCCACCACGCCCTCGTCGACCTGGAACGCGCCGGCAAGCTCACCGCCGTCATCACCCAGAACATCGACGGGCTGCACCAGCGGGCCGGCGCCGACCCGGCGAAGGTCATCGAGCTGCACGGCACCCTGTCGCAGACCGAGTGCCTCGGCTGCGCCGAGCGCCGCCCCATGCCCGACACCCTGGCCCGGGTCAGCGCCGGCGACCCCGACCCGGCCTGCCTGCGCTGCGGCGGCCTGCTGAAGTCGGCGACGATCTCCTTCGGCCAGGCGATGGACCTGCCGACCCTGGAGGCCGCCGCCTCCGCCGCCATGGGCTGCGACGTGTTCCTGGCCGTCGGCACCTCGCTGACCGTGCACCCGGCGGCCGGTCTGGTCGACGTGGCCCGCAAGGCCGGCGCGATGGTCGTCATCGTGAACGCCGCACAGACCCCGTACGACGCCGTCGCCGACCTGATCGTCCGCGACCCGATCGGCGAGGTCCTGCCCCGCCTGGCCGCCGCCGCCACCTGACCGCGCCGCGGTGGTGGCCGCGGGTGTCGTGCGCTGACCGTGCCGCGGGGTGCTGTGGGTTCGGTGACCCCGCGTGCTGGTGGTCGGCGGTGCTGGGCCGGTCGCCGTGGCCGTCCGGCCCGCCGGGCAACTGCTGACCGCCGCGGTTGTCCGGCGGTCGCCACGTGCCCGCCTCACCGGCACGGCGTGCGCCGCACCACAGGCGTCGAACGCCTGACCGCCGACCATCGCCGGGTGCCTGCCTGGTCGGCGCGGTGCGCGTCGTACCGCGGCTTGGCGGGCGGGGGTGGTGGCTGGTCAGTGGGGGTCGGGCTTGCGCAGCGAGACCCTGGGACCGGCGGCGGCGCGGCGGGCGGTGCGGGAGCGGGCGGCGACGAGGTCGGCGAGGGCGTACGCGTCGGCGGTGGCCCGGTGCCGGCCGACGGCGTGCAGGCGGCCGGCGGTGTCGACGTGGACGGTGGCGAGGTCCAGCGCGCGCTGCAGCGGGCCCTGGGTGACCCGGACGCTCTGCACGCGGACCAGGGGCACCGCGACCAGTTCGCGGGTCAGGACGCCCTCCCGGACGGCGACGACCGTGTCGGTGACCGCGAGGCCGATCCGGGACCACGCCAGCGGGGCGAGCCAGCGGGCGCGGCGGGGTGGTCCGGCCACCGGCAGGGCGCCGGCGTCCAGGGGTGGGGCGGTGACGGCGCCGTGCACGGCCGTGCCGAGGATGCCGGCGGCGACCGCGAGGGTCTCGGCGGAGGCGGCGACCGGCACGAGGGTGCCGGCGCGCAGCTGCTCCTCGCCGTTGCCCGCGTACCCGGCGACGTCGATGCGGGCGCGGGCCCAGCCGGGGGAGCGCCACAGCAGCGGCCAGGTCACCTTGAGGCCCTGGACGCGGCGCGGCGGGACGGTCTGGCTGCGCTTGTTGAGCAGGCCCTGGCGCACGCGCAGGGCGGCGGCGTCGGTGCCGATGGTGAAGTCCCACTCGTCCAGGACGCGGCGGACGGGGACCTGGAACACGCCGAGGAACGCGGTGATCGTGCTGGCCGCGCCGATCAGCGTCCAGGTCGGGTCGAGGGACGCCTGCCAGGAGACGAACGCGAGGCCGACGGGCACCGCGAGGGCCTGCGGGGTGAGCAGCTGCGCCTGCAGCAGCCGCCGGTTGACCACGGTGAAGACCCCGGCGACGTCGGTGTCGGCGGCGGGGGCGTGCGGCACGCCGGTGGACAGGCCGATGAGGCGGGAGCGCAGGTTGGCCGCGCCGGCGACGGTCAGGTAGGCCAGCGGCGCCTCGGTCTTGTTCGCGCCGATCACTTCCAGGCGCAGCTCGGCCAGGCCGAAGACGCGGGCGAGGAGGGGCCGCACCACGTCGATGGCCTGGACGCGTTCCAGTGGGATCGTTCTGGTCCGCCGGGAGATCAGTCCCTCGTGCACCCGCAGCTCGCGGCCGACGACCTCGTAGCCGGTGACGAGCCAGACGACGGCGGAGACGAGGACGGCGGCGACGAGGATCGCGCCCATCGCGGCGAGCCAGTGCAGCGGACCGAGGTCGCGCAGGCCCTGCCAGGAGACTGCCACGGCGGCGAACGCCACCAGCTTGGCCCCCTTCAGCAGTGGGGTCAGCGGGTGGAGTCGCTGCCTCACAGGCCCTCTTCGCGGATCTCGCCGAGGGCGGCGAGGCGGTCCCGCAGCCGGGTCGCCTCGGCGGCCTCGAGCCCCGGGACGGAGGCGTCGCTGGCGGCCGCCGCCGTGTGCAGGGTGACCGTGGCGAGGCCGGCGGCGCGTTCCAGGGGGCCGGCGGTGACGTCGACGAACTGCATCCGCGCATACGGCACGATCGACAGCCGCCGGACCAGCAGCCCGTGCCGGACCAGCAGGTCCTCGGCCCGCTCGGCGTAGCCCCAGGCGCGCACCGAGCGGCGGACGAACACCGCGCGCAGCGCCCCAAGTACCAACGCCGCGAACACGAGCAGGAGAAACCATCCGCTGACCAGAACGGCCGCGACGACCGCCGCGACCGCGAACGCGAGCGTCCAGGCCGCGAGGACGGCAAGCCGCAGCCAGAAATACCTTGGCGAGATCGACCGCCATACGACGGTTTCCGGCGGCGCGGTCACGGTGTCACCTCACTGCGCTCCGGACCCATCACTCTTCGAGCGTAGCCGCATCCACGGGGGTGACGTCGCGGAGGAAACCGCGCGCGGTCAGGAAGTCGCCCAGCGTGGTGCGGTGGGTGTCGCAGGCGAGCCAGATCTTGCGCCGGTCGGGGGTGTGCAGCTTCGGATTGTTCCAGCGCAGCTGCCACGTCGCCGGGGCACGGCAGCCCTTGGCGGAGCAGATGAGGGGATCCACGCGGCCAGTGTGCCAGCGGTGGGAAGAAGGGTGAGCGCCGGGCGGCCACGGGGGAAGCCGCCCGGCGACGGGGTGAATCGTACCCACGCGGGTACGGGTGATGTCCAGTCACCCGAGGTGTCCGAAACGAAAATCCCGAAGAATCACTAGCCGTTTATCCGAAGAAACGGTAAAAATCGGTCGCGACTAGGACTCCCAGAAGCTTCCCAGTGACGTCGGATCGCGTTGGGTTGGTCCGGCGTGCGAGTCTTGGAGTGCTCTCATAGCCAGCATGAGTGGAGGACCGGTGACCCAGCCGAGCAACCCCGTCTCGCCACCAGGTGGGCAGGTCTCGACACCCGCACAGGACGCGACCGTGCTGGAGCGCGCACTGTTCGAGGTCAAGCGGGTCATCGTCGGCCAGGACCGGATGATCGAGCGGATGTTCGTCTCGCTGCTGGCCCGCGGCCACGTGCTGCTGGAGGGCGTGCCCGGCGTGGCGAAGACGCTCGCCGTGGAGACCCTCGCCCGGGTGGTGGGCGGCACGTTCTCGCGCATCCAGTTCACCCCCGACCTGGTGCCCGCCGACATCGTCGGCACCCGCATCTACCGGCAGTCCAGCGAGAAGTTCGACGTCGAGCTCGGCCCGGTGTTCGTCAACTTCCTGCTCGCCGACGAGATCAACCGCGCGCCCGCGAAGGTGCAGTCGGCGCTGCTGGAGGTCATGGCCGAGCAGCAGGTGTCCGTCGGCGGCGAGACCTACGACGTGCCCCGGCCGTTCCTGGTCATGGCCACGCAGAACCCGATCGAGCAGGAGGGTGTCTACCCGCTGCCCGAGGCGCAGCGCGACCGCTTCCTGATGAAGATCCAGGTGGGGTACCCCACCGACAGCGAGGAGCGCGAGATCGTCTACCGGGTCAGCGTGAAGACCCCGGAGCCGGTGGCCGTGCTGACCCCGACCGAGCTGATGGCGTTGCAGGACAAGGCCGACGACGTGTTCGTGCACAACGCGCTCGTCGACTACGCCGTGCGGCTGGTGGTGGCGACCCGCGCCCCGGCCGAGCACGGGCTCGCCGACGTCGCGCAGCTCATCCAGTACGGTGCCAGCCCCCGCGCCTCGCTCGGCATCGTGCGCGCGTCGCGGGCCCTGGCGCTGCTGCGCGGCCGCGACTACGCGCTGCCGCAGGACGTGCAGGACATCGCGCCCGACATCCTGCGCCACCGGCTGGTGCTGTCCTACGACGCGCTCGCCGACGACATCCCGGCCGACGACATCGTCAAGCGGGTCCTCGCCGCGGTGCCGCCGCCGACCGTCGCGCCGCGCCAGCAGGCCGTCGCGCAAGGACCCGGGACCGTCGGCCCACCGCCGACCACGATCACCACGTGGCCGGGCCGCTGATCCATGGCCACGGACGACGCCCGCGCCGAGGTCGTGCTCAACCGCATGCAGCTGCTCGTCACCCGCAAGCTCGACGGCCTGCTGCAGGGTGACTACCTGGGCCTGCTGCCGGGCCCGGGCACCGAGGCCGGGGAGTCGCGGGAGTACCGCCCCGGCGACGACGTGCGGCGCATGGACTGGCCCGTCACGGCCCGCACCACGCTGCCGCACGTCCGGCAGACCGTCGCCGACCGGGAGCTGGAGACCTGGCTCGCCGTCGACCTGTCCGCGAGCCTCGACTTCGGCACCGCCCGGTACCTCAAACGCGACCTGGCGATCGCCGCGGCTGCGGCCGTGTCGCACCTGACCGTGCGCGGCGGCAACCGCATCGGCGCGGTCGTCGGCACCGCCGGCGACCTGCAGCGGCTGCCGGCCCGCCCGGGCCGCAAGGACGCGCAGGGCCTGCTGCGCACGATCGCCTCGACGCCGGCCCAGCCGGGCCGCGCGGACCTCGGCGCGCTCATCGACATGCTCAACCGGCCGCCGCGCCGCCGCGGCATGGCGGTGGTCATCTCCGACTTCATGACCCCCGTCACCCAGTGGGCCCGCCCGCTGCGCAAGCTCGGCGTCCGCCACGACCTGCTGGCCGTGGAGGTCGTCGACCCGCGCGAGCTGGAGCTGCCCAACGTCGGCGTGATCGCCCTCGTGGACCCCGAGACCGGCCGGATGCACGAGGTGCAGACCGCCGACCCGAAGCTGCGGCACCGCTACGCGCATGCCGCCGCCGCGCAGCGCGCCGAGATAGCCTCGGCACTGCGCGGTGCCAACGCCGCGCATCTGAGGCTGCGCACCGACTCCGACTGGCTGCTCGACATCGTCCGGTTCGTCGCCGCCCAGCGGCACGCCCGGACGAGAGGGACGACCCGATGATCCGTTTGCTTTCACCGTGGTGGCTGCTGTCGCTGCTGCCCGTCTTCGCCGTCATCGCCGTGTACGTCTGGCGCCAGCTGCACCGCCGGGCGTTCGCCGTCAAGTTCACCAACGTGGACCTGCTCAGCAGCCTGGTGCCCAAGGGCATCGGCGTGCGCCGGCACGTCAGCGCCGCCGCCTTCCTGCTGAGCCTGCTCGTGCTCAGCTTCGGCATGGCCCGCCCCTCGGTCGACACGAAGGAGCCCCTCGAGCGGGCCACCATCATGCTCGCCATCGACGTCTCCCTGTCGATGCAGGCCACCGACGTGCAGCCGACCCGCATCGACGCGGCCAAGTCGGCGGCGACGGACTTCGTCAGGCAGCTGCCGGCGTCGTTCAACGTCGGCCTGGTCTCCTTCGCCAAGTCCGCCAGCGTCCTGGTCTCCCCGACGAAGGAGCGCAACGCCGTGCTCCAGGCGATCGACGGCCTCACCCTGCAGGAGTCGACCGCCACCGGCGAGGCCGTCTTCACCAGCCTCGACGCGATCCGCACCGTCCCCGCCGACGGTGCCGCCGGCCCGCCGCCGGCCCGCATCGTGCTGCTGTCCGACGGCTTCCGCACCGCCGGCCGCTCACTGGAGGACGCCTCCGCCGCCGCCACCGCCGCGAACGTGCCCGTCTCCACCATCGCGTTCGGCACCGACGAGGGCGTGGTCCGCATCGGCAACACCCCGCAGCGCGTCCCCGTCGACCGCGCCTCGCTGCAGAAGGTCGCCGAGACCACCAAGGGCTACTTCTACGAGGCCGCCAGCAAGGAAGAGCTCAAGCGGGTCTACACCGACATGGGCAGCTCCATCGGCTACAAGACCAAGCCGCGCGAGATCACCCAGTGGTACCTCGGCGCCGGCTTCCTGCTGGCCCTGCTCGCCGGCGGCCTGAGCCTGCTGTGGGGCAGCCGCCTGCCGTAAGCGGGCGAGGCCAGGGTGGGTTCCCGCCCGGAACCGCGGTCGGCACCCCCGCGAAGGATTAGCCTGCAGTACAAGCCCCGGTGTGGCACCACGCCGGGGCAGAGGGCGACCACGACGGCTCCGCCCCGTCCAGCCCCTGACGGGAGCCGACCACGACGCAGCTAGGAAGCGCAGCGCCCGATCTCGCCAGTCGGGCCGGAGTGCAACGGGCGAGCGCAGCGAGCATGGGGGGTCGCGGGTGGGAACCCCCGCCGCGCGCCGCCTGCGGCGCGCAGCCAGCTCGGCTCAGCTCAGTGCGCGCCGACCATGTAGTACAGGGCGGCGACCCACATGGCGGCCAGGAAGAATCCAATGGGCGCGATGAAGCGGCTCATGACGTGCTCCCAACGGTGTGTCTCGAGAAGAACAGAGAACAGACACGCGGAGCCGTGATCGGGGAAGGACTACACCCGGTCACGACTGGAAGGATCGCTACTTCGCACAGCGATCACCTCCAGAGAGCAGCAGCCGCACCGGGCGGTCAGCGATAAGCACGCGCAGACGCCGCCATGGTACCGCCACGCCACAGGGCACACATCAGCCGACTGGCGAGTTGGCGGGTACCCGTCAGTAACACCTAATCTCCACACAGCTAATCGCAGATCGCAGAAGGGCGGCAACGTGGCGAGGACCGTGCTGGTCACCGGCGGTAACCGAGGGATCGGGCTGGCAATCGCCCAGGCCTTCGCCGGGCAGGGCGACAGAGTCGCGGTGACGCACCGGGGTTCCGGCGCGCCGGACGGGCTGTTCGGTGTGCAGTGTGACATCACCGACAGCGCCGCGGTCGACGCCGCGTTCACGACGGTGGAGGCCGAGCTGGGCCCGGTCGAGGTGCTCGTCGCCAACGCCGGCATCACCGACGACACGCTGCTGCTGCGGATGAGCGAGGACCAGTTCACCCGGGTCCTGGACACGAACCTGACCGGCTCGTTCCGGTGCGCGAAGCGGGCCGCGAGCAAGATGCTGCGGGCCAGGTGGGGGCGGATCATCTTCATCTCGTCCGTCGTCGGCCTGTACGGCGGCCCCGGCCAGGTCAACTACGCCGCGAGCAAGGCGGGTCTGGTCGGCATGGCCCGGTCGATCACGCGGGAGCTCGGCAGCCGCAACATCACCGCGAACGTGGTGGCGCCCGGGTTCATCGAGACCGACATGACCGCCGTGCTGCCCGAGGCCACCCAGGCGGAGTACAAGAAGGCCATCCCGCTCGGCCGGATGGCGAAGCCCGAGGAGGTCGCCGGCGCGGTGACCTGGCTCGCCAGCGACGCCGCCGGGTACATCACGGGCGCCGTCATCCCCGTCGACGGCGGCCTCGGCATGGGCCACTGAGGCACTGCGGTCACTGAGGCACTGCGGCCTCTGAGGCACTGCGGTCACTGACAACGCCAGCGGTTAGGACACTGAGGAGAACCATGAGCGGACTGCTCGAAGGCAAGCGGCTGCTGATCACCGGGATCATCACCGACCAGTCGATCGCCTTCTCCGTCGCCAAGCTCGCCCAGGAGCAGGGCGCGACCGTCGTGCTGACCGGGTTCGGCCGGCTCTCGCTCGTCGAGCGGATCGCGAAGCGGCTGCCGAAGGAGGCGCCGGTCATCGAGCTCGACGTCACCAACCCGGAGCACCTGGCGGGCCTCGCCGACAAGGTGCGCGAGCACGTCGACGGCCTCGACGGGGTGCTGCACTCGATCGGGTTCGCCCCGGCCAGCTGCCTCGGCGGCGGGTTCCTGGAGGCGCCGTGGGAGGACGTCGCGACGGCGCTGCACGTGTCGACGTTCTCGTACAAGTCCCTCGCGGTGGCGTGCCTGCCGCTGATGGGCACCGGCGGCTCGATCGTCGGCCTCGACTTCGACGCCACGAAGGCGTGGCCGGTCTACGACTGGATGGGCGTGGCGAAGGCCGGCCTGGAGTCCGCCTCCCGCTACCTCGCCCGGGACCTCGGCCCGCGCGGCATCCGGGTGAACCTGGTGGCCGCCGGCCCGCTGCGTACCATGGCCGCGAAATCCATCCCCGGGTTCGCCGTCTTCGAGGACTCCTGGGCGAAGACCGCGCCGCTGGGGTGGGACCTCAACGACCAGGTCGCGGCGGCGAAGGCATGCTGCGCGCTGCTGTCGGACTGGTTCCCGGCCACGACCGGCGAGATCGTGCACGTCGACGGTGGGTACCACGCGGTCGGTTCGTCCTGACCATGTTGTAACAATGGGACGCGTGGCTTATGACGCGTTCCTGCTGGTCTCGTTCGGCGGTCCGGAAGGGCAGGAGGACGTCCTGCCCTTCCTGGAGAACGTGACGCGGGGCCGAGGCATCCCCGCCGAGCGGCTGGAGGCGGTCGCCGGGCACTACCGGCACTTCGGCGGCGTGTCGCCGATCAACGCGCAGAACCGTGCCTTGCTGGAGGCCCTGCGCCCGCACCTCGACCTGCCGATCTACTGGGGCAACCGCAACTGGCACCCGTTCCTGGAGGACGCGGTGCGCCAGATGCGCGACGACGGGGTCCGGCACGCGCTCGCCTTCGTGACCAGCCCGTTCGGGTCGAACTCCTCGTGCCGGCAGTACCAGGACGACATCGCCCGCGCGCGGGAGGCCGTCGGACCCGACGCCCCGGTCATCGACAAGATCCGCCATTTCCACGACCATCCGCTGTACGTGGAGTCGCACGCCGCCGCGGTGCGCGCCGCGCTGGAGACGCTGCCCTCCCGGCTCAGCGCCAGGCTCGTGTTCACCGCCCACTCCATCCCGACCGCGATGAACGACGCCTCCGGCCCCGGCGGGGTCGGCCGGTACCGCGCCCAGCTGCTGGAGACCGCCGCCCTGGTCGCCGCCGCGGCCGCCCCGGAGCTCGACTGGGACCTCGTCTGGCAGAGCCGCTCCGGCCCGCCGCAGGTGCCGTGGCTGGAGCCTGACGTCAACGACCACCTCGAGGCGCTGTCTGCGGCAGGTGTACGGGAGGTCGTGGTCAGCCCGATCGGCTTCATCTCCGACCACCTGGAGGTGATCTGGGACCTCGACAACGAGGCCCGGGACACCGCCGCGAAGCTCGGGCTGGTCTTCGCCCGGGCGGCCACGCCGGGCACCGACCCCCGCTTCGTGACTATGATCCGTCAGCTCGTCGACGAGCGCGTGCTAGCTCACAGTAACGTTCGTCACGCGCTCGGAACCGTCCCCACCTGGGATTTCTGTCCGGCCGACTGCTGCGTGTCACCGAAACGCGTATAGGCCCGAAACGTATCTGAGGGAGCATGTACGCGTGAGAGAACGCAAGCCCATCGAGTCCTGGCTCACCGACATGGACGGGGTCCTCGTGCACGAGGGCGAGCCCGTGCCCGGCGCACCGGAGTTCGTCAACCGGCTGCGCTCGTCCGGCAAGCCGTTCCTGATCCTGACCAACAACTCCATCTATACCGCCCGTGACCTGCAGGCCCGCCTGCGCCGCATCGGCTTCGACGTGCCCGAGTCCGCGATCTGGACCTCGGCCCTGGCCACCGCCCAGTTCCTGGACACCCAGCGTCCCGGCGGCACCGCGTACGTCATCGGTGAGGCCGGCCTGACCACCGCCATGCACGAGGTCGGCTACATCCTCACCGACACCGAGCCCGACTACGTCGTGCTGGGCGAGACGCGCACCTACAGCTTCGAGGCGATAACGCAGGCGATCCGCCTCATCAACGACGGCGCCCGCTTCATCTGCACCAACCCCGACGCCACCGGCCCGTCCAACGAGGGCGCCCTGCCCGCCTGCGGCGCCGTGGCCGCCCTCATCTCCAAGGCCACCGGCATCGAGCCGTACTTCATCGGCAAACCCAACCCGATGATGATGCGCTCGGCGCTCAACAGCATCGACGCCCACTCCGAGACGACCGCGATGATCGGCGACCGGATGGACACCGACGTCCTGTGCGGCCTCGAAGCCGGCCTGGAGACCATCCTGGTGCTCAGCGGCATCTCGACGGTGACGGACGTGGAGCGCTACCCGTACCGCCCGTCCCGCATCATCCCGTCGGTCGCCCACCTCATCGACGAGGTCTGACCCGCCGTCGGCCGGCCGCCGTGCGCCCCTTCGTTGACCTTGGAGACTTTGACCCCGCCCCTGGCGTGCCGAACTCTCCAAGGTCAACCGGCAGCCGCACCCGGATCGCCCGGCCGATGCCGGCAACGCGGATGATCGCTGTTCCCGGCGACAGGAATACACCGCCGCGTCCCGCGCGGCTCTGGCGTCGGCTGCGGCCCAACGGCCGATCACCGCGACGGTGGCCGGCCACGGTGTGCGGCGCGCACGCGCGTGAGGCTGCCGCGCGCAGCGCACGGCAGTGCGAGCGCGAGCGAGCATGGGGGCCGCGGGTGGGAACCCCCGCCCCGCGCCGCCTGCGGCGCGGAGTATTACAGCAGCGGGGCGTTGCAGGCGGCCACCAGCGCGCGGCGGCAGGCGGTCGTCAGGGGGCGCAGGGCGGCGTCGCGCTGCTGGACCTCGTAGCCGTTGATGGCGCCGCCCGGGGCGGCGTGTTCGGCCAGAGCGAGGACGCGGTCGAGGACGGCGGCGCGGGCGTACAGGCGGCGGGCGCGTGGGTCGTAGCCCGGGGGAAGGTCGGTGGCGCCGTCGGGTTTGCGCAGGGCCTCGATGGCGCCGGCCAGCTCGGGGCGCCACTGGGCGATGTCGAGCTTCGCGAGGGTGCGGGTCGCCGTGGCCAGCTCGGCGGACAGCTCCGCCTCCGCCTCGGCGGTCGACGGGCCCGCGGCCGGCGGGACGGACGTGGGCAGCACGAACACCTGCCAGCGGACCGTCTCGAACTCGTCGCCCGAGCCCGAGGTGTGCAGGCGGACCTCCGGCACGAAACCGAGCCCACCCGCGATGACGCCCTCGCCGGCGAGCAGGGCCGCGCCGCTGAAGGGGCCCGGGCCCGGCAGGCCGCGAGGGTCACCCGGGACGGGGAGCACCAGGCGGACCTCGTCCGGGTGGAGCTTGGACAGCGCGGCGATCGCGTCCGTTAGGGACACGTCGGTCCAGGTGCCGGGGACGTCGGAGACCATGTGCTCCTCGTCGCCGGAGATCTCGGCGGCGGCGTCGTCGCACGGCACGAGGCCGGCGCGCCACGCCCGGACCCATGCCACGAAACGCGCCGAGCGGCGCGCCTGCAGGGTCGCCGCGCGTGCTGCGGGGGACATGGGAGCAAGGGTACGTGCTGACGTGCCGGTATGTCTCGCAGGCGACGGAGGCTTGAGCCGATACGCTTGCCGTCCATGGACGTGCTCGCGAACAACGACTGGCGGCGGCGGCGCACGGTCCCGACGGTGGACGCCGAGCTGGACCTGGTCGTGGAGGATGCCGACTCGGGGTTCTGCGGGGCCGTCGTCGGGTTCGAGCTCGGCGCGGTGGTGCTGGAGGACCGGCACGGCCGGCGGCGCAACTTCCCGCTGGAGCCGGCGGCGTTCCTGCTCGACGGCGAGCCGGTGACGCTGGTGCGGCCCGTGGCGACGGTCAGGCCGCGGCGCGAGGTCACCGCGTCAGGGTCGATCGCGGTGGCGGGGGCCACGGCGCGGGTCGCGCGGCGCAGCCGGATCTGGGTCGAGGGCATCCACGACGCCGCGCTCGTCGAGCGGATCTGGGGTGACGACCTGCGGGTCGAGGGCGTCGTGGTCGAGCCCCTGGACGGCATCGACGAGCTGAGCGCGGCCGTCGCCGCGTTTCACCCGGGCCCCGTCGCGCGTCTCGGTGTGCTCGTCGATCACCTCGTACCAAACTCCAAAGAAAGCCGAATTGTCGGGAATATCAGGTCACCGTACGTCCTCATCACCGGGCACCCCTACGTCGACGTCTGGCAGGCCGTGAAGCCCGCCGCGGTCGGCATCCGGGCGTGGCCCACCGTGCCACCCGGACAGCCCTGGAAGGAGGGCGTGTGCGCCGCCCTCGGCGTGGCCGAGCCCGCCGACCTGTGGCGGCGCATCCTCGCCTCCGTGACCAGCTACAAGGACGTCGAGACCCCGCTGATCAACGCCATGGAGCGCCTCATCGACTTCGTCACCGAACCCGACGAGGAGCTCTAGCGGGCGGGCCAGCCGGCCGGCCACGGGTCGCGGGTGAGCAGGAACGTCGCGATGTCCAGCGCCACCACCGTCCCGTCGCCGTCGCGCACCACCCGCAGCAGCTCCCCGTCGTTGTCCCCGGACCGGCCCCGCCACACGTCCGCGGCCGGCCCGTCCGGCACGAACCGCCACGGCGTGCGCGCCGGAGCGAGGGGCGTCACGACCAGCTCCCCGCCGGCCCAGCCGACCTCGTGCTCCCGCCCCATCCACCACCACCGGCCGGTGAGCGGCGCGATGTCCGCCGGAGGCGAGGAACGCGGGTGCCACGGCGCGACCCGTGCCGGCTCCCGGTCCAGCACGGCGTCCAGCAGGTCGAGGCCGAAGCCGCTCATCCCGCCGGCCGCCGAAGGTCCGTAGTGCATGGTGTACGCGTTGCCGAACGCCACCACGCCGGTGCGCGACGGCCGGTGCACGGCGAGGATCGCCAGGTAGCCGGGCATCGAGCCGCTGTGCCCGACGAAGACCCGCTCGCCGCGCCGCCACAGCTGCAGGCCCAGGCCGTGCCCGGCGCTCCAGCCGTCCAGGTCGCTGATGACCACCGGCGCGCACATCTCGGCGACGGTCGCCGGCGCGAGGACCGCCGGGTCCGGCTCGGCCAGGAAGGCGGCCCACCGGGCCATGTCCTGCACCGTCGACCACAACTGCCCGGCCGGCGCCATCGCGCCGGCGTCGTGCCGCGGCTCCTCTCGCAGCTCGTCCAGCCACGGGTGTACGACGAAGCCCCGCGCGAACGGCTCGACCGGCCCGTACGTGGTCCTGTCCAGCCGCAGCGGGCCGAGGAGCCGCTTGGCGAGCATCGACGGCCAGTCCTCGCCGCCGAGGCGGGCCACCATGGCGCCCAGCAGCCCGTACGCGAGGTTCGAGTAGTGGTACCCGTGCAGCGGCGGGTACGCGACCTTGTCGGCGGTCAGCGTCGCCAGGAACGTGTCGACGTCCACCCCCGCGGCCCGCTCCCACCAGTCGCCGTCGGGCTCGCGCTGCACCCCGCCGGCGTGGCCGAGCAGCTGCCGCAGGGTGACCGCGCCGACGGGGGTACCGGGAAGATGGCGGTAGAGCAGGTCGTCCAGGGCGAGCTTGCCCTCGTCGCGCAGGGCGAGCACGAGCGCCGCGGTCATGGTCTTCGTGATCGACCCGATGCGGAACTGCAGCCCCGCGGCCGGCCCTTCCAGGCCCGCGGCCGCGACGTGCGCCAGGGCGCCGTCGCGCACGACGCCGGCGACGAGGACCGGCACCCGCCCGCCGGCATGGGCGCGCGCGACGAGGTCGTCGACGCGCGAGACGGTCTCGGGCAGCAGCGGCACGGCTGACCTCCAAAGGGGGTGACGGGGTCCTGTCACCCCCAACTGTGCGCCCGGGTGAGCGGCACCGCGCGGCGGCAAGGATTCGGCAAGACGAGTGATCGGACACGGGCGCCGCGTGCATCGGCGTGACACGATCGAAGCGTGGACCTGTGGCTGATCGTCTGGCTGATCATCGGCGCCGTGCTGGTCGTGGCGGAAATCTTCACGACCACGTTCATCCTGCTGATGTTCAGCCTCGGCGCGTTCGCCGCGGCCGGCGCGGCGGCCCTGGGCGCGGGGGTGCCGGTGCAGGCGGCGGTGTTCGCGGCCGTGTCGGCGCTGTCCTTCCTCGCCGTGCGGCCCACGTTGCAGCGGTACATGCGCCGCGACGAGCGCGACACCAGGATGGGTGTCGAGGCTCTGGAGGGCTCCACCGCGCTCGTCATCGAGGCCGTCGACCATGACAGCGGGCAGATCAAGATCGACGGCGAGTTGTGGCGGGCCCGCCCCTACGACGTCACGCAGACGTTCGAGGTGGGGGAGCGGGTCCGGGTGATCGAGATCAAGGGTGCTACCGCAATGGTGTGGAAGGACTGAGCCAAGTGGATCCGAGTACATTCCTGGCGATCGTCGTCATCGTCGCAGCGCTCCTCGCCGTCGTGACCGTCGTCAAGATGGTCAAGGTCGTGCCCCAGCAGGTCGAGTACGTCGTGGAGCGGCTCGGCAAGTACAGCCGCACCCTGACCCCCGGCCTCAACATCCTGGTGCCGTTCATCGACTCGGTGCGCAACAAGGTCGACAAGCGCGAGGTGGTCGTCAGCTTCCCGCCGCAGCCGGTCATCACCTCCGACAACCTAGTCGTGTCGATCGACACCGTCCTGTACTTCAAGGTCGTCGACTCGGTGCGCGCCACGTACGAGATCTACAGCTACCTGCAGGGTATAGAGCAGCTCACGGTCACCACGCTGCGCAACGTCATCGGCTCGCTGGACCTGGAGAAGGCGCTCACCAGCCGCGACGAGATCAACCGCCACCTGTCCGGT
Organism: Dactylosporangium aurantiacum; assembly: GCF_000716715.1. Taxonomy (GTDB): domain Bacteria; phylum Actinomycetota; class Actinomycetes; order Mycobacteriales; family Micromonosporaceae; genus Dactylosporangium; species Dactylosporangium aurantiacum. The sequence goes on from NZ_JNYJ01000035.1 coordinate 52,755, forward strand.
GTGCTGGACGAGACGACGGGCCGCTGGGGCATCAAGGTCACCCGGGTCGAGCTGAAGGCGATCGAGCCGCCGCCGAGCATCCGCGACTCGATGGAGAAGCAGATGCGCGCCGAGCGCGACCGCCGCGCCGCGATCCTGCACGCCGAGGGTCTCAAGCAGTCGCAGATCCTCACCGCCGAGGGCGAGAAGCAGGCCGCGGTCCTGCGCGCCGAGGGCGAGCGGCAGTCGCGCATCCTCACCGCCGAGGGCCAGGCGAAGGCGATCCGCACCGTCGTCGACTCGATCCACGCGGCGAACCCGGACTCGAAGGTCATGGCGTACCAGTACCTGCAGTCGCTGCCGCAGATCGCCGCCGGCCAGTCCAACAAGCTGTGGATCCTGCCGGTCGAGCTGACCAAGGCCCTGGAGGGCATCGGCGGCGCGCTCGGCGGCATGGCGCAGCTGTCCGACGCGGCCCGCACCGACCTCGTCGAGCGCAACGCCGGCCAGGAGGAGTCCGCGGACGTCGTGGAGGCCCGCCGGTCCGCCGAGAACGCGGCCGCCGCCGCCAACGCCGAGGCCGCCGCGGCCGCCGCCCAGGTCTCCGGCCGCCCGCAGGCCACCGCCGGCGCGATCACGGCCGAGGACATCGCCGCCCTGGACGACCAGCCGACCCGCGAGCTGGAGCGCTAGGGGGCCGCACGGTCCGGACCGCGGTCGGGGGGCGCGCGGTCAGGGCGTCGCGGTCAGCGGCACAGCTCCCAGAACGCGACGGCCGCCGCCGCGGCGACGTTGAGCGAGTCCACGCCGTTGTGCATGGGGATCACGACCCGCACGTCACTGGCGTCGAGGGCCTTGGCCGACAGGCCGGGGCCCTCGGCGCCGAGCAGCAACGCCGTGCGCTCGCGCTGCGCCGCGGTCAGCCGCTGGATCGGCACCGCGTCCGGCGCCGGGGTCATCGCCAGCAGCGTCAGCCCCGCGTCGCGGACCGCGGCCAGCCCGTCCGGCCACGGTTCGAGGCGCGCGTACGGGATCGCGAACACCTCACCCATGCTGACCCGCACGCTGCGCCGGTACAGCGGATCCGCGCACGACGGCGACAGCAGCACGGCATCCATGCCCAGCGCGGCGGCGCCCCGGAAGATCGCCCCCACGTTGGTGTGGTTGTTGACGTCCTCCAGGATCGCGACCCGCCGCGCCGTGCGCAGCACGTCCGGCGCCGCCAGGTCGGGTCGGCGGTGGAAGCTGGCGAGCACCCCGCGGTGCACGTGGAACCCGGTGATCGCCTCGAGCGTCGCCTGGTCGCCGGCGTAGACCGGGACACCCCGCAGGTCCAGGTCGTCCAGCTGCGCCACCCGCTTGGCGTCGATCAGCACGGACCGCGGGCGGTAGCCGGCCCGCAGCGCCCGCCGGATGACCAGCTCGCCCTCGGCGATGAACAGGCCGTTGGGCGGCTCCCACCGGGTGCGCAGCTCCACGTCGGTGAGCGCCCGGTAGTCCCCGATCCGCTCGTCGTCCTGGTCCGTGACCATCGTCGCGCTCAACACCCGGTCGATTCTGCCCTGCTACCCCGATGGCTCGACGGCGAAGGTAGCCGCCGCGCATCGCGCTCCGGCGGCCACCATCGCTGCGGCGGGTCAGCCGTTGAGTCCGGCGTAGATCTGCTCGTTGGCCTCGACGACCGGGGTCGGCTTAGCGATCTTTACCGCGGTGCCGACGGCCGAGTAGGTCGTCGTCATGGTGTCGGCCTTGTCGTCACCGTGCTCCGGCACCGTGAAGGACAGCGCGGTCAGCTTGCCCTCGGCGTCGAGGGTGGCGGTGAACGGTATGGCTTTGGCCTTCTCGGCGAGCGCGGCGACCGAGTCGGCGCCGATGCCACCGACGCCGTCGCCGACCTTCGTCGCGTCGAACGTGCCGGTGATCTTCGTGCCGTCCTTCTTGGCGGTCACGATGGCCTTCGCGATGAGCGTCAGGCCGGTCGGGTCCTGCGCGGTGTTGATGAGCAGCTTGTTGAGTGACTGCAGCTTGCTCGGGTCGAAGTGGATCCACTTGTTCGTCGCGCCCGGGATCTGGACGCCGTCGAGCTTGACGTAGTAGTCCGTGCCGACGACCGTGACGCTGGCCTTGAGCTTGATGGCCGGGACGTCGGCGACCTGAGCCATGTTGCCGGCCGTGGGGTCGACCGACCCCTTGACCTGCGGGCCGCTCTTGGCCTTGGTCAGGAACGCATACGGCTTCGTGGCGAGGTCGGCGATCGCCGCCTCGAACTCGGCGGACCCGGCCGCCGGCTTGGCCGACGCCGACGCGGCCGGTGCCGCCGTGGTCGCCGGTGTCCCGGTCGCGTCGGCCGACGGAGACGAGTCCCCGCAGCCGGCGAGCAGGGCCGCCGCAGCGACGAACGGAACCGCGATGCGGTGCAATGCGCGCAAGATGATGCTCCCCTAGGTGGTGGTCGCCGGTCAGGGTACGGCAGCCTTGCCAGGGCGTACGACGGTCGTGCGGGTGGCCGAGCGCCCGTCGTCGATGAGTGCCTGATTGCCTGGCGCAGCGTCCAAGTCGCCGGGTCCGGCGAACAGCGGGTACTCCGTTCGAGGCGCGCAATAGGCCATTTCGCCGATCCGGTGCCGGGACGGTCGGGGAGATTCACTGGAAAGACGACTGGAGCGCATTTCGGCGGCGCCGTACCGTCGGGAGTCAATGACGCTCTTTCATCTGCGGAGAAGGCCGCGGACCTTCCGGTCGGCGTTCTCCAGGCGGACACTCCTGCGCCCAATTCGACCGATGTCGCTGCGTGTGTTGTTCGATCATGTCCGTGAGCCGGGGATTCGGCGCACCGTCGTTTCCGGGCTGGCGTCGTTCCGGATGTCGTTGCACGAGCTGTTCGCGTCCGGGCCGTGGCCGGTGCGGCCGCACGGGCCGCGGATGCCGCTGCTGCGCCCGCGGTGGCGGCCGGCGAACAGGATCCCGTTCGTGGGCGCCGCCCGGATGCCCGGGCTCGGCGCGCGCCGCGCGGACCTGAGGATGCATCACGTCCAGCGGCAGCTCCACCTCAACCGGCGTGAATGGAGGAATCACGAATGAGTGCGTCCGATTCGGATACCGGGCTGCTGTCCGGTCTCGGGAAACGCCGTCCGCGAAACTTCTTCGTATGGCTTTCCGGTGCCGATGTCGACGTCCTCGCGAGGTGCCCGGGCGAGGTCAGGAAATTCATCGGGCTCGGCGGCGTGGTGCTGACCACCTCGCTGCTGGCCGCCATTTCCTCGACATTCGCGTTGGTGACGGCGGCGCGGGCGCCGCTGGCGATCGCGATCGCGGTCGGCCTGTTCTGGGGACTGGCGATCATGAATCTGGACCGGTGGCTGGTGAGCGCCACCCCGCGGCGGGAGCGGTGGTGGCAGAACTTCATCGGCGCGCTGCCCCGGGTGCTCATGGCGCTCGTCATCGGCACGGTCATCTCCACGCCGCTCGTCCTCTGGATCTTCCAGCGCGAGATCAACTCGGAGCTGGAGACGATCCACCAGCGCAAACTGACCGAGCACCAGGCGGCCCTCGCCAACGACGAGCGCTTCAAGCGCATCCCGCAGCTGGAGGAGGAGGTCAAGCAGCTGCAGGCGGTCGCGAACGGCACCTCGACGAGCGTCGTCAGCGATCCGCAGATCGCGTCGCTGGAGGCGGAGCTCAAGGACCTCAACACCCGCTACGAGGCGGCGCAGGCCGAGGCGAACAAGGAGCTCGACGGCAGCGGCGGCTCCGGCAGCCGCGGCCCCGGCCCGATCTTCCAGAAGAAGCAGGCCGAGGCGAACGAGATCAAGCGGCGCCGCGACGACGTGCAGGGCCGGCTCGACGACGCCAAGAAGGCCAACCAGGCCAAGCAGCAGGCCGCGACGGAGAACACGCAGTCCAGCGCGAAGGGTGACCTGGCCACCAAGCAGGGCGAGCTCAACCGGCTCAAGCAGCAGAAGCAGCAGGACGAGGACGCCTTCGCCGCCGACGAACGCAACGACGAGGGGCTGCTGGCCCGTATCGGCGCGCTCAGCGAGCTGACGTCGAGCAACCCGACGCTGCGCGGCGCGTACCTGACCCTGCTGGCCTTCATCACCCTGATCGAGGTGCTGCCGGTCCTCGTCAAGTTCCTGATGACGCTCGGCCCGCCCAGCGCGTACGACAAGATCCTGTCCGAGTCGGAGTCGACCGACGTGGAGGCCGCCGAGGCGGAGCTCACGTACCGGCGCAACCTGGCCCGCACGGAGTTCGACATCCGCGCCAGCCGCGAGGAGGAGGCGGTCCGGGAGGTCGTGGACCGGATGGTCGCGGTCGAGAAGGCCGTCTACCACCGGGTCATCGACCACTGGGAGTCGGAGCAGACCCAGCAGGTGGCCGACGACCCGGAACGGTTCATCCGCCAGCGCGCGCCCCGCTGGCGGCCGACCCGGCCGCGGACCGACCAGGACGGCTACGACACGTTCCCCGGACCGGAGCCGACCGGCTACCGGTCCGGGGGCGGCGCCGCCTTCCAGCAGCAGCCGCCGTCCTGACGCGGCTCAGCCGAAGAAGAACTCGATCCGCACGGTGCCCGCCGGCGTCTTCTCGCCGGCGGGCTCTGCCGTCGTGTCGACGGTGGTCGTACCGGACAGCTGGGGGATGCGCTTGTCGCCGATCATGTGGTCCTGCAGCAGCTTGCCGACCGTCTTCGCCTTGCCGAGGCCGCCGAGGGTTTTCGGGTCGTCGTAGCCGGTCACGATGATGCGGAGCACCGGCCGCGTGTCGGCGCCCAACGCCCGGACGACCTCGTCGCGGAGGGCGGGTGACTCGATCGGCACGTTCACGGTCAGCCCGACCGAGGCGGCCACCGGGGGATTGTCCGGTCCCGGTCCGCCGCCGCCCTGCGTGGCGGTGGAAACGGACTGCGAGGACAACGGCTGCGACGAGGCGTGCGTCTGCGCGGGCGGCTGCTGCCCCGCGTGCATGACCGCCCACACCACCACCCCGACGAGCGCGACGCCGCCGCCGGCCAGCATGATCCTGGTCGGCAGAGGGACCTCGTCCCACCGGAAACGCCCGCCTGGGTCACGGCCGTCGTCGTACTGCGGCCTGGGCGGCAGCGGGAGCAGCTTGCGCACGTGGGGCGGCGCGTCCTGCTCGACGCCGATTCTCAGGCACACCTCACGCAGCGGGTCGTCCTTCGCGAGGGGTTTCGGCCGCTGCTCCGCGACGACGGACAGGGCGGCGTGCATGACTTCTCGCAACGGCGGGCGGGAGACGTGCGCCCGGCCCGTGCCGAGCAGCAGGTCGGTGACCCACGCGTGCAGGTGCTGCCGGCGCTCGGCGGTACCCTGCCGGACCATCCTGATCACGGCCCGGCGGATGTCCTCACGGTGCAGCGGTTGCTGGTCCTTGATCGCCCACACGAGCAGCGACGCGGCGACGTCGACCGGCACCGGCCTGCGCAGCTGTCCGACGAGCCCGATCACGGCGTCGAACGGCACGGGCGCGCGGCCGAGCTCCTCGGCGGCCGGATCGTCCAGCGCCCGGGCCGCGTCGATGTGGGCCGCGATGTGCGCGAGCCGGGGCGGGAAGAGCCGCGGCGCGTCGACCGGGCGGATGCCGAGCAGCAGCAGGAAGTCGTGCGCGCGCAGGAGGTCCGCAGGCCGGCTGAGCGGCCCGCCCGCCCCGGCCCACGCGGTGACCTCGTCGAGGCGTTCGGCGGGCGACACCAACGCCCTGCGCAGGAGGCCGGCCAGGTCGCGCTGGCGGTCGGTGACGTCACCGGTGGCGCCGAGCAGTGGCAGGGTGAACTTCCGGTCGGCCTGCGCGGCCAGCAACCCCCGGACGGCCGGCACCGCGAGCCGGTCCTGGCGCTGCCGGTCGATCCAGTCCCAGGCGTCCCTCGGCCGGTTGTGCGCCCACTCCTCGACCTTGTCCTCGACACCGGGGTGGTCCAGCTCCGACATCCTGTTCGCCGCGGCGTAGGACGCCACGTCCTGCCAGGTGAGCCCGTGCTTGCGCACCGCCAGCTCGTCCAGGACGGCGACCAGGTCCTGGGGGTACCGGCGCAGGTCCTCGGGCAGCGGCTCGCCACCGGCCAGCGCGGTCAGTGCCGCCCGCCGCCGGCCGGCGTCGAGCTTGACGGTGAGCCGCTCGTCCTCCGGCGCGGGTGGCGGCAGCACCTTGTCCAGCTGCGCGGCGCGGGCCGGGTCGGCGGCGCGGAACTGTTCCGGCCAGCGGCCCGAGAAGACCGGCCGGCTGATCGGCGACGGGCGCTGCAGCAGGCAGGTCGACCAGGTGAACCGTTCGGCGGCCCAGTCCGGCAGGGCCTTCAGGGCGGCCTCGATGGCGAACCGGTTCTGCGCCGGCGTGCCCGGCAGCGCCTGCTGCTCCCGGCCCGGCACGAGGACGGCCGTCAGCACGTCCAGGGTGGCTGCCGCCAGCCATCCGGCATCTGGGCGTTCGAGGTCCTCGTGGTCGGCGGCGGCCAGCTCGCACCCGGCCGTCCACACGTCGGCGGGGCGGGCGCCGGGCTCGGCGAAGAGGTACCAGCAGGTGCCGGCGACGCCGAACGGGCCGCGCCGGCCCTGCACCACGAAGCACCACAGCTGCTGCCCGCCGACGTCGACGGTCCGCATCGACCACACGGGGTGCGGCAGCGTCATGCGCAGCGCCTCCGGCGGCTGGCTCAGGTCGCCGTTGAGCAGCCGCTGGGCCGCCATGACGTACGGCTGCGGCGGCGGGGCACCGTCGTCCTGGCGGGTGAAGCCGGTGCCCGTGGTGTCGGCCCACTTGACGGAGATCAGCTGCGGGTCACTCATGCGCATGCGCCTTTCCGAGCGCGGCGAGCAGGAGCTGGGTGAGGGCCGCGGAACGCTCCTCCAGCTTCGGGAACGGCTGGTTGGCGGCCAGCGGGCTGAGCGTCTCGCGGTCGGTGCTGTGCGGCACGGTGCCCAGCGGCGAGCACAGGAAGAACCGCAGCGAGTGCCGGCGGTCCTGCAGCAGCCCGTACATGGCGGCCTGCTGGCCCATGCCGTAGCTGATCCCACAGCCGATGGCGGACATGATGAGGTCGCGCAGCAGCAGCCGGTCGAACGAGTCGGCGCGCATCGCCAGGTCCAGGTGGTCGCCGATGGACGGCACGGTGACCTGCCGGTTGGGCAGCAGCGTCACGACCTGCGCCCCGCCGGTGTACACGAGGTTCCAGAACGCCGAGTCGAGCGAGTACGTGTACAGCAGCCCCTCGGCGACCTGGATCACCCGGGCGCGGCGCTCGTCGGGGTCGACGATGAGCTGCGGGTTGATGAGGTGCAGCACCTGTTCGGTGCCGGCGTCGACGGCCTGCTCGCCGTCGGCCCAGCGCTCCGCGACGGACGCCAGGTACGCGGCGATGCCCCGCAGCACCACCCCGGGCGGGCCGAAGTCGGTGAGCCGCCGCCGGCGCTGCAGCGCGGCGTGGATGAGGTCGCACTTGGTCACCGCGACCAGCATCCGCAGCCGCTCGCCGCGGTCCTCCATGAACGGCCCGCCGGCCGCGATGAGCTGCTGGCCGATGCGGCTCTGGATGTAGTCGCGGCTGCGCTGCAGGGCGGCCAGCCCGCCGTCCTGCGGGATCGTGCCGGGCCGCAGGCTGCCCTCCAGGACGGACGCGTACTCGGCGCTGGCCAGCCCGCCGTCGGTGAGCCAGCCCGCCGCCTCGGCCGCGATGACCGGGTCGATGACCCAGATGAGCGCGTTGAAGGCGCGCAGCCGGTTCGCCTCCCGCGGCGCGCCCGGCGACGTGTCGGCGAACATCTCGCCGGGCAGGTCGGCGATGCCGGTCCACATGCGGTGGTTGCGGCCCTCGGTGCGCACGACGAGCGGCTGGCGGAAGCCGGTGCCCCACTCCTCCGCGCGCCGCTCGCCACCCACGACGGTGCGGGCGACCAGGTACTTGATGTCGTCCAGCGCGCCGGGCAGCCGGTCGGCGAGGATGCTGGCCGGGGTGCCCTGCCCCATCGCGCTCGTCGGGCTGATCGCCGCGCCGTGGCTCAGCGTGTCGTTGTACGCCCGGGAACGGATCTCCAGCGGCAGCGACTCCAGCGGGCTCAGGTCGTGCCGGCGGATCTGGTTGTCGTTGCGCAGGTGCCAGTTCTCCAGGTTGTTGAGCTCCTGGTGCAGCATCCGCACCAGCAGATAGGTCTTGCCGCTGGCCAGCGCGCCGATCGCGGCGACCATGTTCCACTCGCGGACGGTCTCCGTCGGCCGGTACTGGTGCCGCCCGGCGCCGCCGGCGACCGACGAGTCCGGGAAGATGTGCCCGTCACCGCACAGCACGTAGACCCAGTCGACCTCGTACTCGTTGAACGGCGGGTCCACGGACATCCGCGGGCGGTAGTTGCCGGCCAGCAGCGTCACCCGCCACGTGTACTCACCGAGGCGCTGGCCCAGCTCCAGCCGGACCGACGGCGGGCGCACGTACATGCCGGTGCCGGGGTCGCGCTGCGGCTCGGCCCAGCCCAGCAGCGAGCCGCACACGGGGCACGTCTCCCCGTACACCTCGACGGGGGAGCGCCCGACCCGGCGGCGGAAACGGTCGATGATGCTCATCGCACGACCGTCCACAGCCACGCGGCGAGGCCACCCACGGCGACGAGCAGCAGCCCCGCGGCCACCCCGGCGGCGGTGCCCCAGCGCCGCCCGACGCCGTCGGCCGCCGCGAGGTACTCCACCAGCCGCCCCTCGACCTCGGCGACGTAGTGCGGCGCGGCCCGGCGGCCGTTCACCGCCCACTCGCCGAAGCGGTAGCCGAACTCGGCGAACAGCTCCGCCGGCCCGCACCGGGTCAGCACCCTGTGCTGCAGCAGGCGCCTGCCGGGCAACGGCAGCCGGTCCCACGGCACGTGCATCACTTCCCCCATCCCAGTGCGCTCACGATGAACACCGCGCCGAGCGTCACGATCCCGCCGGTCCAGACCGCCATGCGCCACAGCGCGGCCCGGACCGCCACGGCGAGCGCCTCCGAGCGGATGAAGTTGATCGCCACGACCGGCTTGTCGGGGCGCGGTGCCCGCACCCCGGCGGTCGCCCGCAGGATGCGGGCCACCGACGGCTCGTGCCGCCGCAGCAGCTCCTCGTCGACGGGGACGACCTCGGGCGCGATGATCTGGCGCGACTCCTCGGTCGCCTCCAGCAGCCGGGCCAGCCACGGACCGGCCCACTTCCCGGCGTCCTCCATCGGCTGGTGCCCGGCCAGGTCGCGGGACACCCCGAACGGCTCGGCGAGCACCGCCACCAGCGGCGCCCACTGCCGCCCCAGGTACCGCGACAGGGCGTCGCGCACGTCGTCGCGGTTGTCCACGGCCCGCGCGGCGAAGTCGTTGCCGGCGCCGCCGAGCAGCGACCGGTCCACCCAGTCGACGCCGGCGAGGGCGGCGAGCACCATCAGCGCGAAACCGAAGCGGTCCTGCGCGCGCAGGTACCCCGCGTCCAGCCCGCCGTTGTCCGGCAGGTGCGTGCGGCGCCGCCACCGCCGCACCGGGCCGTAGTCGTAGTGCCCGGACGTGCGCAGCGTCGTCGGCGCGGAGTCCAGGGCGGTGGCCGAGTCGCTGTCGATGAGCGCGAAGTGCTCGGTGTTCTCGAACTGGTACCGGCACACGTGCTCGGGCTTGATGTCGCAGTGCGCCCAGCCGATCGCGTGCAGCGCGTCGAGACCCGCGGCGAGCTTCTCGAACGCCCGCAGGTGCTGCGTCGCGGGGCGCTTGGCGGACTTCGCCGACGGCAGGCGCCACTCGGCCGGCTCGACGGTCGGCGACACCGCCAGCACGAAGCACTCGGGGCGCGGTACCCCCTGGCCGAACCAGGCCGGAAGGGTGCCGCGCAGCTCGTCGACGACCTCGCCGGCCGGCGCGCCGAGCCGGGTCCGGCGGCTCACCGTGCTGGTCTCGACGCCCCGGATCTCGACCGGGACCAGCGCCCACGGCAGGTCGATCTGCCGGCGGATGTCCGCGACCCGGTCGTTGGCCGCCTGCAGCGCCCGGGCCTGCTGGTCCAGGTGGCGGCGCAGCACGTCGGCGTCGCCCTTGTGCGCGCACCGGTACACCTTCACGTGCCACGCGCGCAGGTGCTCGGTCTCCTCGGCGTGGTTGACCGCGGTCGTGTACAGCACCTCGGCGCGGACCCGCAGTCCCTGCCCGGGCAGGGCGCCCGGCGCGGTGACGTCGAACAGCACCTCCTCCCAGGCGGTGCCGTCCGGTGGCTCGACCGCGAGCTTGGCGTACCAGGAGGTCGCGTTGATGTCGATGATGAAGTCGTCGTCGCGCGCGTAGCCCACGTTCAGTCCCCTCGTTCCAGCCGGTACCGCAGCACCGTGGCGGCGGCCGGCCCGCGCCGGTACTCGATCGACCCGTCCGCCGGCAGGTCCTCGACCCGGTGGCAGCGCCGCTGCTGCCAGCCGTCGAGCACGACCGTGTACTCCGGCCGGTCACCGGTGCGCTCCAACGTCACCTCGCCGTCCCAGTACCGCAGCCGCAGCAGCCCGCCGGCGGGCACCTGCGGCGCGTCCTCCGGCAGCAGGATGGGGGTGCGCCCGTCCAGCACCGGGGCGGCCCGCCCCACCGGGATCCACTGCCGCACCGGCAGCAGCCGGTAGGTCCACTCCAGCGGCCAGTCGCTGACCCTCAGCAGCAGCACCGCCGGCGGCGCCGGCTCCGGTGCGGGCCAGCCGGCGTCGTGGTGCTCCTGGTCCGGTTCGATGCGGATCAGGTAGCCCGGGTCGGTGAGGGTGGCCGTGACCCGGCGGTGCACCGTCACCGGCGCGGCCGGCAGGACCTCGCCGAGGTACTGGCGGGCCAGCACGTCCAGCCGCGGCCGGATCCGGTCGACGGAGGTGCGGGTGACCAGCGTGATGTCGACGGGTTCGGCGGGCAGCCGGTCCCGCCGCCCGGCGACGCGGCCGCAGTACTCCGACAGCCGCAGGGCGAAGGCCCGCAGCACCTCGTCCTCGTAGCGGGTGTCCGCCGCCGTCACTTCGCCTCCTGCAGGGCTCGGAGCAGCTGCTCGACGACGAGGTGGACGCGTTCGGTGCCCGGCGCCTGGTCGCGGCTCTCCACCGTCACGGCGAAGGCGACCGGCCCGTGCGGGGTGTCGACGAACCCGGTCAGCCACAGGTGCTGGCGCACGAATCGGCCGGGTGGGGTCACGTCGTGGGTGCCGGTCTTCGCGTACAGGCCCTTGGACAGGGTGTCGTCGAGCCCGCGCGCGGTGCCGTGCTCGGCCGTGCCGGCGAGCGCCGTGCGCAGCTCCGCCGCCTGCTGCGGGGTCAGCGCCGTGCGCTGCTCGGCCCGCGGGGTGCGGGTCACCACGCCGGTCGCCGGGTCGGTGCTGGACACGACCAGCGACGGCTGCACCGCCACCCCGTCGTTGGCCACCGCCGCGAGGACCGTGGCCAGGCCCAGCGGGTTGCCCTGGACGTCCTGGCCGCCCAGCGCGTTGTTGCCGATCGCCGCCTCCACGCTGCGCGCCGGCACGCACGTGGCGACCGCGCCCTTGCCGAGCGGCCGGCCGGCCAGCCACGGCCCGGCGTCCCGGCACCCGCCGACCCGCAGGCCGAACTTCTCCGCCTGCGCCGCGACCGCCGGCCACGACAGGCGCATCGCCAGCCGGACGAACGCGGTGTTGCACGAGTACGCGAGCGCGTCGGCGAGGGTGACCTTGCCGTCCTGGACGTTGCGGCACGGGCCGCCGCCGGCGTTGCGGATCCGCTGCCCGCTGGACAGCGTCACCGAGTCCGGCGCCTCGAGCAGGCTCTGCGCGGTGTGCCCGCCCTGGGCGAGGAACGCCGCGGCGATGACGACCTTGAACGTGGAGCCGAGCCCGTACGTGCCGCCGAGCGCCCGGTTGATCTCCGGCCTGGGCGGGTCGGCCTTCTGGTCGCCGCCGACGTACCGGCGCAGCTCCTCGGCGCGCCGGGCGGTGTCGGCGACCGGCCGCTGCAGGTAGCTCCACCGCCAGCAGTTGTCGCGGTCCTGCGGTGCGGGGTCGGCGCAGCGTTCGTCGCCGCTGCCGTCGAGCTGGCCGCCGGGGCCGAGCTCGCCGTAGTCCGGGTTCTCGGAGATGTACCGGTTCGCCTCGCCCCGGTCCACCGGCGGCGCAGCGGTGTCGGTGACCTGCGGCTCGACCGGCGTCGACGCGGCCGCCAGCACCCGGCCGGTCGCCGCCTCGATGACCACCACACCGCCGGCGAGCAGTGGCGGGCCGCCGTCGGGGGCGTCGCGCAGCGCGGCGGCCGCGGCGTGCTGGAGCCGCGGGTCGACGGTCAGCTCGACGCCGCCGTCCGCGTGCGAGGCCGGCGGCCAGGGCAGCAGGCGGCGGCGCAGCGACGTGCCGGCCGTGCCGGCGAGCACGTCCGCGTACGCCTGGTCGATCAGCCCGCTCTGCCCGCCGGGGGTGCGCAGCAGCCCGTTGAGGTCGGCGGCGACGAGGCCGGCGCGGTCCCCGCGCAGCTCCCAGGTGCCCGACGGCCGCCGCTGCCCGACCGTGGTGCCGCCGGCCAGCCGGACCTCCACGACGGTGCGGTTGTACGCGGTCCGGTCGGTCGAGCACGTCACCGGGTCCGGCGGTGGGGACGTGAGCCCGGCCCGTCCCTCGGGCCGCGCCGGGCACGCCGGGCGGTGCTCGTCGTAGGCGGCCGGCAGGAAGCCCGAGGCGGGACGCAGCGCCAGGTAGGGCATCGCGGTCACGGTCGCGACCATCGCGACCGCGGCGACGGCGCCGGCGGCCGGGACGCCGAGCACGGTCAGGACGCCCGGCCGGCGCTGTCCGGTGTCGCCCGGCGGCCGCAGCGCCTGGTCGGTGCCGAGCAGCAGCACCACGACCAGGCCGAGCAGCAGGGTCAGGTTGGCCTGCCCGCCGCGCGACAGCAGCGGCGCGGTGATCCCCGAGTGCGGGACCAGGTTGACGGTGGCGGCGAGCACGAACAGGAACTGGCCGAGGATCATCGCGCCGAGGCCGGCGGCGAACAGCTGCGCGCGGCTCGGCGCGATCGCGATCCGCTGCGCGTCCGGCGTGACCGCCCGGGTCAGCAGGATCGGCAGCAGCGTCATGAGCAGCGCCAGGGCGAGCACGACGAGGCCGCCGAGCTTGCTCCACACGACGGCCAGCACGAAGTCGGTCGACCCGGCCGGCAGGCTGCCCGAGGCCCTGTCCAGCAGCCCCCGCCCCCACAGGCCGCCGTCGGCGATCGCCGACAGCGACTGCGCGATCTGCGAGTGCTGGCTCTCGGTGTCCGCGGCCAGGGACGTCTGGCAGGCGACCGCCCCGGCCGGCGGGGTCGGCCCCCGGACCTCGACCGGCACGCACCCGGCCGACCAGCGGAACGTCCACGGGTCGCGCCACGTCCTGAGCCGCTCGCCGACCACGACGTTGGTGGCCATCGCGACCAGGAAGGTGATCAGCGACAGGGCCGCACCGAGCAGGAGGAACACGCGGTACCCGAGCGCGACCCGCCACAGCCGTGAGCCGCCGGCGGTGTCGTGGTCGGCGTTGAACGCCGTCGCGGCCCAGGTGACCCCGATCGTGCCGGCCAGCACCGGGATCAGGGTGCCGAAGTCGCTGCGCAGCACGCTGGTGACCGCGACCGCCGAGAAGAGCAGCAACGGGGCGAGCACGAAGCGGGTCTGGTGCCAGAACGTGACCCGGGTGCGGCCGCCGTCGCGGCGGACCCCCCGCAGGACGTCGCGCAGCCCGCGGAACCGGAAGTTGCGGTACTGGTGGCTGTGCCGCGCCACGAGCAATGCCAGGACGCCGATCAGCACCAATTTCGCGTATTCCGGCGTGGCGAGTCCGGCGAATGTCAGCGCCGCGCCGCCGGTGCCGCCGCCGAGCCCGGGGGTCAGCGGCGCGAGGAACAATGCGGCCGTCAATGCGATCGCGGCCGCGATACCGGTCCGCGCCGAGATGTGGAACCTTTTCGCTTTGTCCGGGCCGGCCCGATCGGTGTGCGGAAACGCCGTGGTGACGGGGTCGACCACGACCGGCCGGATGGGGTGCACCACCATTGCCCGCCAGCCGGTGGCGATCCCGCGAATGCGCGCGCGGCGCCCGCCGGCCGCGCCGCCCGACAGCGCGGCCACCACGCCCAGCACGGCCGCCACGACCAGCAGAGGCTGGATCAGCGCGGGCAGCGCGGCGTCGAGCGCCTTGCGGGCGGTCGCCGCGGCGAGCCCGTCCGACGGGTCGGGCAGGACCACCAGACGCACCGTGAGCAGGGCGCCGAACGCTGTCAGCGTGGTGCTGACGGACAGCAGGGCGGGCACCGCCGCCGGTGTCGCCGGCCGCCCGCGCAGCAGTCGCAGCCCCCAGAGGCCGAGCCCGCCGACGACCACGAGCACACCCACGGTCCACAGCGCCCACGCGGAGCGACTCAGCCAGAATCCGGCGCCGATGAGCAGCAGCGGCACCACTGAAAGGCTTACCGCGGACCACCGCAATGGTTGACCGCCGCGGGATGCCAGCAACAGCCGCAACGCACCGCATATCGACCAGACGATTCCCGCGAGAATCAGCAGATTGGTCCAGCCTGGGCCGGAGAAGAGCGCGGCGATGTGACCGAACCTCCTCAAGTGAGAGTTATTCGGATGCGAATTCGTGATTGCCGTCAGACGTAACGTAGTTGCGTGGCAACTGCCGCACCAACGGTCCGAACGGCCAGTCTCGGCCCCCCGATGGAATGCGCCGGCCACCGGCCCAGGCAGGTCGCGGTTGCCGTTTCCGGCGCGGACGTGTCCACCCGGCCGGGCGCCGGTGCCCGGCTCGCGCCGGGGGCGGTCCGTGGGGACGCGTCGCCGCGGTCCTCGCGCGGTGTGGCCGGCCGGGGCGCGGGTGGGTTCGTCCGCCGGGCCGGCGAGCGGGCCGCCGTCGGGTTCGGCCCCGGAGGCGGGGGCGGCGCGGTCGTCGCGACGCGCCGGGGCGGGTCCCACGTGGCGGGCGGCGGCGGGCGTGGCGGGCGGCGGGCGTGGCGGACCGGTGTGAAGCCGCGGCAGGCGGTGCGGGCTCGCGTGAAGACGCGGTGGGCGGGGCGGGCCCGCTCGGGTCAGGCGTCGGGGATCAGGCGGCGGTGCTGGCGGGCGGCGACCCCGCCGGCCTCGGCGGCAGGACGGCATGCACCGGACGCCGCGCTTCGCGCGACGCTGGGTGCCGGTGCATGCCGTGCGACGGTCAGCAGCGTGGTACGCCAGGGATGAAGCCGTCGTAGCCGGTCAGGACATAGGCGTCGGCGATGTAACGGCCGGCGCCGATCCGGTCCCAGATGTTGCTGGTGCCGTACGTGCCGTCGACCGTCGTGCCCGTCGTCTGGCAGACGATCGTGACCCGGGTGCCGTCGGCGACCGTGTCGACGGGGGAGTAGCCGGTGCCCGGCCCGGACCGCACGGTCAGCGGCGTGCCGGAGGTGTTCACCGTGCCGTTGCCGGCGCCGGAGGAGCAGCCGTTGTCGCTGGTGTAGTTCTTGGTACCCCAGTACAGCGCCTGCGCACCGTTGAATTTGATCTTGATTGAGGTGCCGCCGGAGCGCTGCTCGTAGTGCAGGTGCGGGCCGGTCGAGCCGCCGGTCGTGCCGACGTAGCCGATGACCTGGCCGTACCGCACGCTCTGGCCGACGGACACGTTGAAGCGGCTCAGGTGGGCGTAGTAGGTGGTGTACCCGCCACCGTGGTCGATCCGGACGTACTTGCCGTAGCTGGTGTTGCCGAGGTCCGTCACCCGGTCGACGGTGCCGGGCGCGCTGGCCACGACCGGGTCCCCGTCGTCGTTGGCGCGGTTGAAGTCGATGGCGTTGGCCGGGCTGTGGTCCGAGCGGGTCTGACCCGACCAGGTCTGGCCACAGGGGAACGGGACCTTGAACGTGGGTGCCGCGAGCGCGGCGGTCGCCGGGACGACCACGGCGGCGGCACCCACCAGGACGGCGAAGGCGCGCATCAACGCGCGCCGGGACGGACGCAGAGTCACCATGCGATCGACGATATCGTCAAATGTCTATATTTTGTACTAGGTGGTAACCGGCCCGGGTTGTAGCATCCGCGCTGATGTTCCCGTCGGTGCGTGAGGTGCTCGACCTCGACCCGGTGCGCAACGGTGCGCCGAGGGTCGTGGCGGGGGAGCGCGGCCTGGACCAGGCTGTGCGGTGGGTGCACAGCTCCGAGGTGCCCGACATCGCGAGCCTGCTGCGCGGCGGCGAGCTGATCCTGATCACCGGGATCGGGCTGCCGCCCGACGACGCGGGGCTGCGCCGGTTCATCACCGACCTCGCCGACGTCGGGGCCTGCGGCCTGGCCGTCGAGATGGGGCGGCGGTACACGCAGCGGTTGCCGGCGGTCATGGTACGCACCGCGGAGGCGCTCGGGTTCCCGCTCGTCGAGCTGCACCGGGGCACCCCGTTCGTGCTGATCACGCAGGCGGTGCACGGGATGATCGTGGACGCGCAGCTGGCCGAGCTGCGGGCCACCGCCGAGATCCACCAGCGCTTCACCGACCTGTCGGTGGAGGGCGCGGCGCCGGCGGAGGTGGTGGCGCAGACCGCGGCGCTGGCCGGCGCGCCGGTCGTGCTGGAGAACCTGTCGCGGCAGGTCCTCGCCTACGACGCCGCCGGCGGCTCGGCGGAGCTGCTGCTGGCCAACTGGGAGGCGCACTCGCGGGCGGTGCAGCCGCCGGGGCGCACCGGCCACGACGCGGAGGCCGGCTGGCTCGTCACCGTCGTTGGGGCGCGCGGGCAGGACTGGGGGCGCCTGCTGATCCGGCTGCCGGTGGCGGCGCCCGAGACGCGGCACGTGATCCTCATCGAGCGGGCCGCCTCGACGCTGGCCCTGGCCCGGCTGACCCGGCGCGACGACGTCGAGCAGCAGACCCAGACCGCGCTGCTCACCGCGCTGCTGCGGCACACCGCACCGGTCGACGACGTCGTCGTGCGGGCGCGGGCGCTGGGCGTACCGCTGGAACGCCGCCATCTCGTCGGCGTCGTGATCCGGCCGGCGAGGGCGGAGACGGCGGCGCGGGCGCTGCGGGAGGCGGCGCTGACCGGCCTCGCCGGCGCGCTCGACGGCGACCTGGCCGGGATCCTGCTCGCGCTGCGCAGCGTGGAGGAGGAGCCGGACGCGCTGCGCCGCCTCGCGGTGCGGATCCGGGCCCTGGCCGACGGCGACGTGGTCGTCGCGGCGGGGGAGGGGGCGGCGACGCCGAAGGAGGCCCGTCGGTCGCTGCTGGAGGCGAGCCAGGTCGCGATGTCGGTCCGGCACACCGCGTCGGGGCCGGCGGAGGTGGTGCGGCTCGCCGACGTCGGGCTGCCCGGCCTGCTGCACATGCTGCGCGACGAGCCGCGGCTGCAGACGTTCGTGGAGCAGGAGCTCGGCCCGCTGCTGGCCTACGACGCCCGGCACCCGCGCGAGCAGCTGCTCGAGGTGCTGCGGGTCTACCTCGAGTGCGGGCGCAACAAGTCCGCGGCCGCGGAGCACAGCCACCTGTCCCGGCCGGCGTTCTACGAGCGGCTGGCCCGCATCCGCAAGGTGCTGGGCGCGGACCTGGACTCGGTGCGGGTCTGCCTGTCGCTGCACGTCGCGCTGCTGGCGCTGGACGCCCTCAGGGACTGATCCACGGCGACCGCGTCACTGCATCGACAGGTGGACGTGGTTGGTGTGCGTGGCGGCCGGCCCGCCGCTGCCGCTGTAGCTCTTCCAGCCGCTGCTGGGCTGCCAGATCTGCCGGTACCAGATGACGTACTTGACGCCGAGGTTCTTCGCGTTGGCCACGCACCACGCGGCCAGGTTGTCGCCGTAGGCCTTGTCGCCGCCGGTCGCGTTCGCGTCGACGAAGCCGCTGGTGTTGGCGGAGAAGTCGCAGGCCTTGCCGAGCGGATGGTCGCCGCCCCCGCCGCTGCGGAAGCAGGAGGTGTACCGGGTGAAGCCGGCGAGCCGCGCCTCGTTGTACGCGTTGAGCATCCGCGGTGAGATGCAGCCGTCGGCCGGCGTCGGGTCGTTGACCGTGCAGCCTTCCTTCGGGTAGGACCCGTCGGAGTTGCGCGCGACCGGCTTGGTGGTGACCCGGCCACCGCTCGGTGAGCTGCCCACCGCCCCGCCGCCGCCGGCCTTGCGCAGGGCGTCCTCGGCGGCCTTCTTGTTCGCCTCCATGATCTTCAGCTGGGCCTGCTGGTTGGCGATCGCCGCGGCGATGTCCGCCTTCTGCTGCTCCAGCTTCTTGCGCGTCTCGCCCAGCTCGCGCAGGGACTTGTCGTCGCGGGAGACCATGTACTCGATCGTGGACATGTCGTGCAGCAGCTCCTGGGGGTTGTTGCTGCCGATCATGACGTTGACGAGGCTGACCCGGCGGCCGCGGTAGGCGGCGCTGGCGACGGAGGTCGCCGCCACCTCCAGCTCCGCGAGCCGGGCCTGGGTCTTGACGATGTCGGCCTCGATCGCGGCCTGGTCGGCCGTCGACTTGTCCAGGCGGCCCTTGGCGTCGTTGTACTCGCCGAGCGCCTTGTCCAGGGCCTGACGGACAGTGAGGTTGCTGCCACCGTCCTCGCCCGGCTCCGCACGGGCGGGGTCGGCGAACGCGACCACCAGCAGGAGTGTGGTGGCCAGGAACGTGAGGATCCGTCGCGGCGCCGTCAACATCGCCGGACAGCATATCGAAGCAGCGTGAAAACGCCAGCGCGGGAACGGACGGGCCAAAATGATGGGATGGACGACCTACTCAGGCGGCACCGGGGTGTCATGCCCTCCTGGATGCCGATCTACTACGCCGAGCCGATCGAGCTCGTCACCGGCAAGGGTGCGCGGGTCACGGACAGTAACGGCAGGAGCTATCTCGACTTCTTCGGCGGGGTGCTCACCAACTCCCTCGGCTACGACGTCCCGGAGGTCCGCGAGGCCGTCGAGCGGCAGCTGCGGACCGGCATCGCGCACACCTCGACGCTGTACCTGATCCGCCAGCAGGTCGAGCTCGCGGAGAAGATCGCGCGGCTGTCCGGCATCCCCGACGCCCGGGTGTTCTTCACCAACTCCGGCACCGAGGCCAACGAGGCGGCGCTGCAGCTGGCCACCAACGCCCGGCAGAGCAGCACGATCCTCGCGGTGCGCAACAGCTACCACGGCCGCACCGCCGCGACGATCGGCGTCACCGGCAACCGGGCCTGGTCCGCCTCGCCGCTCAGCCCGTTCAACGTCAGCTACCTGCACTCCGGCGACCGGCTGCGCGGCGTGCTCAAGGGGCTGTCGGACGAGGACTACCTGCGCGCCGCCGCCGAGGACCTGCGCGAGGTCCTCGCCACGACGACCGCCGGCCCGGTCGCCTGCCTGATCGCCGAGCCGATCCAGGGCGTCGGCGGCTTCACCAGCGGCCCCGACGGGCTGCTGCGGGTCTGGAAGGAGATCCTCGACGAGCACGGCGTCCTGCTGGTCTCCGACGAGGTGCAGACCGGCTGGGGGCGCACGGGCGAGCACTTCTGGGGCTACCAGGCGCACGGCGTGACCCCGGACCTGCTGACCTTCGCCAAGGGCATCGGCAACGGCTTCGCCCTGGCCGGGGTGGTCGGGCGGGCCGAGGTGATGGAGTCGGTGCAGGGCATCTCGTTCTCCACCTTCGGCGGCAACCCGATCTCCACCGCCGCCGGCAACGCGGTGCTGGACTACATCGTGGCGCACGACCTGCAGGCCAACGCGGCCCGCGTCGGCGCGATCCTCCTCGACGGGCTGCGCGCGGTCGACTCGCCGGTCGTGCTCGAGGTCCGCGGCAAGGGCCTGATGATCGGCGTCGAACTGGTCGACGTGGCCACGACCAACGCGGTGTTCGAGGCGTGCAAGCGCGACGGGCTGCTGGTCGGCAAGGGCGGCCTGTACGGCACGACGATCCGGATGGGCCCGCCGCTCAACCTGAGCGAGGCGGAAGCCCGCGAAGGGTTGGAAATTTTGACCAGCGCGCTGACGGCCGCTGGGAGCGCTTCCGGCTGACGCCCGCTCACATGCGGTGGTAAAGGGCCGAACGGACCGAATGGGTCTGTTCGGCCCTTCTCCATGAAAACGGCCGATCATCTCGGCCTCCCCGCATGTAACAAAACGGGCCATATCTGCCGCCGACCCTGACGCTCACCCCGTCGCGTCTGGTCTTCTTGGTCGGGTCGTACCGCCCCTCAGGGCTCTGTTGCCGGCGTGTGTCCAACGGCTCTGAGCTGGCCTTTTAGCCTGCTTTAAGATCCACTTCTTTGGTAACAGTTTGAAAACTTCACCCAACTCCTTGACAAGAAGGGCCCCTCAGTAAGAACTTTTACCACTAACAGTTAAGGAACTTTGCTGAAAGGGAGCGACATGACACCTCGCGAGGAGCTCACGACGGCGGTGCACACCGCTGTCAGCGCCTCGCCCGTGTCGTCGATCCCGGCGGGCGCGCTGTCCGGCCCCCTGGCCGGCCCGATGGACGGTTTCCCGGCCATGGGCACCGGCGACAGCGTCCTGGCCAAGGTCCGGGCGCAGCTGCCCGAGCTCACCGGCGCCCTGCAGCGGGTCGCCGAGCTGATCCTCGCCGACCCCGCCGCGGCGGCCCGCTCGACGATCGTCGAGCTCGCCGAGCGCAGCGGCACCTCGCCGGCCACGGTGACCCGCTTCTGCCGGGCGCTGGGCTTCGTCGGCTACGCCGAGCTGCGCCTGGCCATCGCCGGCGAGACCGGCCGCGCGTCGCGGACCGGCGGCTGGACGATGGACATCGGTCGCGAGATCCAGCCGACCGACCCCCTGGAGCGCGTCCTCGGTCAGATCATGGCCGCCGACACCCAGGCGATGCACGACACCGCCTCGCTGCTGGACCTCACCGAGGTCGAGCGCGCCGCGGAGGCGATCGCCCGGGCCGACCGGGTCGACATCTACGGCGCCAGCGGCAGCGCCCTGGTCGGTGGCGAGATGCAGTTCTGCCTGCACCGCATCGGCATCGCCGCGTGGGCCTGGACCGACGTGCACAACGGCCTGGCCAGCGCCGCGCTGCTCAAGCCCGGCGACGTGGCGCTGGGCGTCTCGCACAGCGGACAGACCCGGGAAACGATCGAGATGATCGCCGAGGCGAGCAGCCGGGGCGCGACCACGATCGCGCTGACCAGCTTCCCGCGCTCGCCGCTGGCCGAGGTCGCCGACATCGTCATGCTGACCGCGACGCAGGCGACGACCTTCCGGCCCGATGCCCTCTCCGCCCGGCACCCGCAGCTGGTGGTGCTGGACCTGCTGTACATCGCGGTGGCGCAGCGCACGCACGAACGCGCGCACGCGGCATTCAGCGTCACCGCGCAGGCGGTCGCCGGTCACCGGTCGGCCAGTGGAAAAGAGGCATCCGCATGACCGTTACGGCGCACGGCTACGTATCCGCGATCCAGACGGTCATCGACCGGATCGCCACCACCCAGGTCGACAACGTCAACCAGGCGGCCGACCACATCGTCACCGCGCTGCGCGCCGGTGGCCTCCTCCAGGCGTTCGGCACCGGGCACTCCGAGGCGGTGGCGGTGGACTTCGCCGGCCGCGCCGGCGGGCTCGTGCCGACGAACAAGATCCTCCTCCGGGACCTGGTCGTCTACGGCGGCCAGGCCCCGCAGATCCTCGAGGACGAGAAGCTGGAACGCGATCCCCGGATCGCCGCCCAGCTGTACGAGATCGCCGCGCCGCGTCCCGAGGACGTGTTCG
Source organism: Dactylosporangium aurantiacum (assembly GCF_000716715.1). Classification (GTDB taxonomy): domain Bacteria; phylum Actinomycetota; class Actinomycetes; order Mycobacteriales; family Micromonosporaceae; genus Dactylosporangium; species Dactylosporangium aurantiacum. The sequence goes on from NZ_JNYJ01000035.1 coordinate 74,408, forward strand.
TGATGGCCTCACAGTCCGGGATCAACGGGGGGATCGTCGAGATGGCGCTGCTGATCAAGCAGCGCGGACACAAGTTGATCGCAATCACGTCGGTCGAGCACACCGAACGGGTGTCCCCCAGGCACCCGTCGGGCAAGCGGCTCGCCGATATTGCCGACGTCGTGCTGGACAACGGCGCGCCGTACGGCGACGCACTGCTGTCGCTGGAAAGCGGCGGCGCGGTCTGCCCGGTCTCTTCGGTCACCAACGCGCTCATGGCGCAGCTGGTGGTCGCCGAGGTCGTGCGACGCATCGAGGCTGCGGGCGAGGTGGCTCCCGTCTACCTGTCCGCAAACGTCCCCGGCGGGGACGAGCACAACCACACCCTCGAGTCGCGGTACGCCGGACGTGTCCGGCGAACCGCCTGACCCGAACCGAGGAGACAGATCATGTCCGTTACCCCCGAGTCCCCGTCGCAGCCAATCGCGCTCTCGCGGCGGACCGTCCTCCAGCGCGCAGCCGTCGCCGGCCTCGTCGCCACGCCCGCGGCGGGCATCCTCGCCGCGTGCGCCGACAGCGGCAGCGACGAGGAGCCGGGCACCAGCAACACCGGTGCCACCTCCGCGACCAACCCGCTGGGTGCGCCCGAGGACCAGCCGATCAACGTCGTCATCTTCAACGGCGGCTACGGCGACAAGTACGCCACCGAGGTCCACGAGCCGATGTACAAGAAGGCTCACCCGAAGTCCGAGGTCAAGCACCAGTCCAGCCAGGCCATCTCCACCCTGGTGCAGCCGCTGATCGCGGGCGGCAACGCGCCGGAGTTCGTCAACAACTCCGGTGAGAAGTCGCTGGACTTCGGCGCCCTCGTCGCCGACGGCCAGCTGCAGGACCTGACCCCGCTCTTCGACGCGCCGTCGGTCGACGACCCGAGCAAGAAGGTCCGCGACACGCTGGTCCCCGGCACGGTGGACACCGGCTCGTTCAACGGCAAGCCGTACGTCCTGTACTACGTCTCGACCGTGTTCGGCATCTGGTACTCCGGCAAGCTCTTCGCCGACAACGGCTGGACCGCGCCGAAGACGTGGAGCGAGTTCACCGCGCTCTGCGACAAGATCAAGGCCAAGGGCATCGCGCCGTACGCCTACGCCGGTGCCAACGCCGCGTACTACCAGTGGAACGTCATCCTCACCAGCGCCGCGAAGATCGGTGGCGCGGACATCCTCAAGAACATCGACAACCTTGAGGACGGTGCCTGGAAGGTCGACGCGGTCAAGCAGGCCGCCGAGGCGTGGGCCGAGATCGGTGCCAAGTACAACCTGCAGGGCGCCGAGGGTCTCAAGCACACCGACGTCCAGCTCAAGCAGAACCAGTACCAGCTGGCGATGTACCCGTCCGGTGACTGGCTCGAGAACGAGCAGAAGAAGGACACACCGGCCGACTTCAAGTACCAGATGATGACCACCCCGAGCATCACCAGCTCGGACAAGCTCAAGTCGACGGCGCTGCGCGCGACCGCCGGCGAGGGCTACATGGTCCTGGCGAAGAGCAAGAACCCCAAGGGCGGCATGGAGTACATGCGCCAGATGCTGTCGAAGGCCGGCGGCAAGGGCTTCACCGAGGTCGTCAAGGCGCCTACCGTGGTTCTGGGCAGCACCGAGGGCCTGACCTTCACCCCCGGCACGCAGTCGTCGCAGGACGCGCTGAAGGCGGCCGGCCAGGAGGTCTTCAACCTGTTCTTCGACGGCTGGTACAAGGACCTCGACAAGGAGGCCCGCACCGCCACCAACGAGCTGATGTTCGGTCGCATCAAGGCCGACCAGTTCGTCGAGCGTATCCAGAAGAAGGCCGACGAGATCAAGAAGGACTCGTCGATCACCAAGTTCAAGCGCTGATCGGAGCCTGATCATGCGGCATGGGAGACTCCCCTTCATCCTGGGGTTCTTGGTTGCGCCGGTAACGCTGTACTCGATCTTCGTTCTTTCGCCGTACTTCCAGACGGTCCAGCTGTCCTTCTACCAATGGCGCGGCTTCACGAAGAAGCGCTGGGTGGGGCTGGAGAACTACGATCGGATGTTCCACGCCGACCGGTTCTGGCAGGCCCTGGAGCATCACGCAATCATGCTCGTCACCCTGCCGCTGGCCACGATCGCATTCGCCCTGTTCTTTGCCTTCCTCCTGAACGTGGGAGGCAAAGGCAGGGGCGGTAAGACGTCGGGGGTCTGGGGGTCGAGTTTCTACCGGGTGGTGTTCTTCCTCCCCCAGGTCCTCGCCGTGCCGGTCGTCGCGGTGCTGTTCGCGACGGTGTACCGGCCGAACGAGTCAGGTCTGATCAACGGGTTCGTGCTCAAGGCCGGTCTGGAGGAGCCGATCGGCTTCCTGATCGAGCGCAACCTCGCGCTGGCCTCGCTCATCGCGGTGCTGGTCTGGCAGGCGGTCGGCTTCTACGTGGTGCTCTTCTCCGCCGGTATGGCCAACATCCCCGGCGAGATCTACGAGGCCGCCGAGCTCGACGGCGCGAGCAAGGTGAGCCTGTTCTTCCGGATCACGCTGCCGCTGCTGTGGGAGACGATCCAGACCGCGTGGGTCTACCTGGGCATCCTGGCCTTCGACGGCTTCGCCATCGTCTCGGTGCTCGCCCAGGACAACGGCGGCCCCGACGGCGCGACCACGGTGCTCGGCCTGGAGATCTACAACAACATGCAGCAGAGCCGGTACGGCGACGCCGCCACCTACGGCGTGGCGCTGTGCGTGCTGTCGCTGGTGTTCGCGGCGTTCACGCTGCGGGTCACCCGTCGCGAATCCTACGAGTTCTGAGAGGCCGGACATGACCACCACGATCGGCCGGGAGACGCCGGGTCAGCGCAGCGACAGGCCGGGAGCGCGTGCGGTGACGCACGCCCCCCGTCCCCGCAAGAAGCTCAACATCGCCGGTGCCCTCGGCAGCATCTTCCTCGCCATCTGGGCCCTGCTGATCCTGATCCCGCTGGCCTGGGTGTTCCTGGCGTCGTTCAAGAACACCACCGAGATCTTCTCGGCCCCGTGGACCCTGCCGGCCGAGCTGCGCTGGGAGAACTGGGGCCGGGCGTGGACCAAGGCCCACGTCGGCCAGTACCTGCTCAACAGCGTGCTGGTCGTGTCGATCAGCACCGCCGGCACGATCCTGCTCAGCTCGATGGCCGCGTACGTGCTGGCCCGCTACAGGTTCTGGGGCAACCGCATCATCTACTTCCTGTTCGTGGCCGGCATCGCGTTCCCGCCGTTCCTGGCGGTCGTGCCGCTGTTCTTCGTGGTGAAGAACTTCGGCCTGCTCAACACGTACACCGGCCTCATCCTGGTGTACATCGCGTACTCGCTGCCGTTCACGATCTTCTTCCTGACGTCGTTCTTCCGCTCGCTGCCGAACTCGGTGGCGGAGGCGGCGACGATCGACGGGGCGTCGCACACCCGGCTGTTCTTCTCGGTGATGCTGCCGATGGCCAAGCCCGGCCTGATCAGCCTCACGATCTTCAACCTGATCGGCCAGTGGGCGCAGTACCTGCTGCCACTGGTGCTCATGGCCGGCGCGAAGGACAAGTGGGTGCTCACCCAGGGCATCGCGGACATCTCCACGGCCGCCGGGTACGAGGCGGACTGGTCCGGCCTCTTCGCCGCGCTGAGCATCGCGATCCTGCCGATGATCGTGATCTACGTCATCTTCCAGCGGCAGATCCAGGCCGGCCTCACCGCCGGAGCTGTGAAGTAACCCATCCCAGGCACGCGCACCCCCGACGGTTTCCAGAAAACTGTCGGGGGTGTGCGATGTAATGCGGTCGTGCTCGTCGCGGTGATGCCCTCAGGTGCCGGTGGACTGCTGCGTCCGCTGGCCGACGACGGTGCCGTGCTCGGCCCCGAGCGCCGGGTCGACGACCTCGCCTCGGCGGTCGCCGCGATCGAGGCCCGCGACCGCCCCCGCTGGCTGTGGCCGTCCACCGCCGAGCTCTATCCGCGCCTGCTCGCCGCCGGCGTGCGCGTCGAGCGCTGCCACGACCTGGAGCTGGCCGAGGCGATCCTGCTCGGCGCCGAGGGCCGGTGGGGCCAGCCGCGGTCCCTCGCCGCCGCCCTGGCCCGCCTCACCGGCGACCCGGTGCCGCCCGACCCGCCGTCGCGGGCCGCGCTGCCGCCCGGCGGGGCGCAGGAGTCCCTGTTCGACGAGACCTTCATCGCCGCACCCCCGCCGCCGCTCGACGCGGTCCTGCGGGTCTTCGCCGACCAGCGCACCCGCACCGCGGCGGCGCCCTCCCTCGCCCCCGGCGGCGGCGCCGTGCGCACCCTCGTCGCCGCCGAGTCCGCCGCCGCCCTCGTCGCCGCCGAGATGGGGTTCACCGGCCTGCCCTGGCGCGCCGACATCCACGACGCCCTGCTCCGCGAGCTGCTCGGCCCGCCGTCCCCGGTCGACGGCGGCCCGCCGGCCCGCCTGGTGGAGCTCAACGCCCGGCTCAACGAGGCGTTCGGCGCCCGGGTCCACCCCGACTCGCCCGCCGAGGTGCTGCGCGCCTTCGCCCGCCAGGGCATCACGCTGCGCAGCACCCGCCGCTGGGAGCTGCAGCACGTCGAGCACCCCGCCGTGCCGATCCTGCTCGAATACAAGGAGCTCTACCGGCTGTGGGTCGCGCACGGCTGGTCGTGGCTCGACCAGTGGGTCACCGGCGGCCGGTTCCGCGCCGAGTACATCCCCGGCGGGGTCGTCTCCGGCCGGTGGGCCACCCGCGGCGGCGGCGCCCTGCAGATCCCGCGGGTCGTGCGCAAGGCCGTCGTCGCCGACCCCGGCTGGACGTTCGTCGTCGCCGACGCCGGCCAGCTGGAGCCGCGCATCCTCGCCGCCGTCTCCGCCGACCACCGCCTCGCCCGGGCCGGCGCCGCCGGCGACCTCTACGCTGCCCTCGCCGCCGAGGCCTTCGACGGCGACCGCACCAAGGCCAAGGTCGCGCTGCTCGGCGCCATGTACGGGCAGACCGGCGGCATGGCCGCACCCGCCCTCGCCGCCCTGCGCCGCTTCTACCCGACCGCCTGGGACCTCGTCGAGGAGGCCGCCCGCACCGGCGAGGCCGGCGGGCTCGTGCGCACCTGGCTCGGCCGCACCTGCCCGCCCTCGTCGGTCAGCTGGCGCGAGGGTTTCGACGAGCCGGGCATGGAGGTCGACGCCCGCGGCGGCGCCAGGGGCCGTGCCCGGGGCCGGTTCACCCGCAACTTCGTCATCCAGGGCACCGCGGCCGAGTGGGCCCTCGTCGTGCTCGCCCGGCTGCGCACGCACCTCACCGGGCTGGCCGCGGAGCTGGTGTTCTTCCAGCACGACGAGTTCGTGGTGCACTGCCCCGAAGGTGAGGCGGAGGCGGTGGTCGCCGCGGTGCACACGGCGGGCGACGAGGCGAGGCGGCTGCTGTTCGCCGACACCCCGGTGCGGTTCCCGTTCGACGTGGCCGTGGTGACCTGCTACGCCGAGGCCAAGTAGGCGCGCCGGCGGCCGGGTCGGGCGGTCGGCGGCCGGGTCGGGCGGTCGGCCCGGGTGGGCGGCGGTCGGCCCGGGTGGGCGCCTGCTGGTCGCGTGGGGGTCGCTGCGGGTGGTGGTCGGGTCGTGCGGGTGGCGGCTGGTGGCGGTCGGGGCTGGGTGCGGCGCGGAGACCGGGCCGGTCAGGGGTGGGGGAGTGGCCAGGTGTGGAAGGTGCCGTCGGCGGCGGCGCTGAAGGCGACCGGTCCGCCGTCGATCTCGGCGAGGGTCACCGCGTGGACGGTCGCGGTGTGGGCGAGCAGCGGGTCGCCGAGCGCGGTGCCCGCCGTGGCGTCCCAGGCGCGCAGGGTGCCGTCCTGACCGCCGGTGACGGCGACCGCGCGGCCGCCGGTCAGCAGCGCGGCCACGGCGGTGATCTGCCCGTGGTGCCCGGCCAGCGGCCCGCTGACCGGCTCCGGGCCGGTCCGCGCGACGTCCGGGCCGGCGTGCGCGGCCTCTGCGCCGGTCCGCGCCGCGTCCGGGCCGGCGTGCGCGGCGTCTGGGCCGGCGTGCGCGGCCTCTGCGCCGGTCCGCGCCGCGTCCGGGCCGGCGTGCGCGGCCTCTGGCCCCGTCCGCGCGACGTCTGGGACGGTCCGCGCGGTGTCCGGGCCTGTGTGCGCGGCGTCCGGGCCTGTGCGCGCGGCGTCCGGGCCTGTGTGCGCGGCGTCCGGGCCGGTGCGTGTGGCGTCCGGGCCGGGGTGCGTGGCCGCCGGGACGGGCCAGATGCGTAGGTGGCGTCGACGCCGGCGCCGGAGATGAGCAGGGGGCCGGTCGGGGTGTCCAGGACGGTGACCGGGGTGCGGAGCACCGTGCCGCCGAAGCCGCCGCCGGGCAGGGGCGGGCCGAGGGGCTCGCCCTCTTCGAAGTCCCACACCCGCAGGGCGGTCTCCTCGGCGTCGAAGTCGCCGTCCCGCTCGGGGTGGTCCTCGACGACGGCGAGCAGCCGGCCGCCGGCGCGGGCGAAGGCCACCGCGAGCGGCCAGTCGGACATGCCGTCGGCGACCGTGCGCCGGGTACGCAGGTCCACGACCGAGACCCGGTTGTCGCCGGAGCGCCACACCACGACCGGGCCGCCGTCCCGGTCGGCGACGGCGAGCACCTCGGTCCACGAGCGGGTCGGCAGCGGGTCGCCGACGGGGTCGAGGGTCGCCAGGTCCCAGACCCGGATCGTCTCGCCACCGGCGGTGACCAGCAGCGGCCGGCCGTCGACGTCGGCGGCGCGGGCGGCGCGGACCCAGCCCGTGTGCGCCTGGACCGGCTCGCCGAGCGGCTCGGACGTGGCCGCGTCCCAGCGGCGCAGCCGCCCCTCGATGTCGCCGGTCACGACCACCGTGCGCCATGCGGACCCGCCACCGTCCAGACCGCCGCCACCAACGACGCCGGCCACCTCCTCGCCGCCGTCGAGGCCACCGGTGCCGCCGCCGCCTCCGACCTCGCCGCCGCCGTCCAGACCACCGCCGCCGTCCAGGCCACCGCCGCCGTCCAGACCGCCGGCGCCGTCCAGGCCACCGGTGCCGCCGATGCCGCCGGGGGCGGGCACCCGGCCGGTCGCCACGGCGGTCAGGCCCACCACCGCCGGTGACGAGGCGCCCACCTGCGTGCACGCCGGCAGCTGCCACACCCGCACGGTCCTGTCGAGGCCGGCGGTCACGGCGTACGCCTGGCCGCCGGTCGAGCAGCCCACCACGTGGTCGACCCGGCCGGCGTGCCCGGCCAGGACGCCGACCTCCTCGCCGCTCGCCGGGTCCACGACCCGCACCAGGTCACCGTCGACCGTCAGCGACCACCCTTCGCCGGGCGCCGCGGGCCGGGGCTGCCCGCCGGAGGCGGGGCCGGGCGGAAGCGGGGCACCGGTGGCGGGGTCCCAGGCGTACCGGCGGAGATCATCGGAAACGCCGAGCAGGACGCGGCGGCCGTCGAGCTCGGTCACGGCCAGGGCGTCGAGGTGGCTGACGCCGGTCGGGAACACCCGGGCGACGGCGGCGGAGGGCAGGTCGAGGATCTCGATCGCCGGTCCGCGGGCGACCGCGGCGAAGGCGCCGTCGCCGGAGCAGGCGGCGAGCGCGTCGGGGAAGCCGGCCGCCTGCCGCCGGGTGGCGGTCACCAGTCGGCGCTGGCGAGGTACCGGGCCATCGCGTCGGTGTGGGTCGGGAAACACAGCCGCTGCGGGCCGACGCCGATCTCGAAGCCGAGCGACTCCTCGGTCGCCACCGACGACGGGATCGCCGACAGGGGACGCGGGGGCAGGACGCCGAACACGATGAGGTTGCCGTTGGCGGTGCTCTGCACGTCGAAGAGGCGCACGTCGGCGGGGTCGGCCAGCAGCGTGGTCTCCTCGCGCAGCTCCCGGACCATGCCCTCCTGCCACGTCTCGCCGAGCTCGATGAAGCCGCCGGGCAGCGCCAGCTCGCCGCGCATCGGCTCGATGTCGCGGCGGACCAGGACCAGGCCACGGCCGTCGTCGGTCTCCACCGGCAGCAGCGCGACCGCGACCGGCAGCGGGTTACGCCAGGTCGTCTCGCCGCAGGAGGCGCACTGGCGGGGCCACGGTGCCCCCGACGCATAGGCGACGCCGCAATACGAACAGTGATCGTGCAGGGCCATGAGCATGAAGCCTACCGACGGTATTACGCTGAGCCTCGCGCTGGTGTCGCACCCGAGGAGTTCCCGCTGAGCACGATCGTCGGACTCGTTCTCGCCGCAGGTGGCGGCCGCCGATATGGCGGGCCCAAGGCGCTCGTGCGCCATGACGACGGCCGGTTGCTGGTCGAGCGCGCCGTGGCGACACTGCGCGAGGGCGGCTGCACCCGCATCGTGGTGGTCCTCGGCGCCGAGTCGGCGCGCGTGCGCGCGGAGGCGCAGCTGGGCGACGCCCGGCTGGTCGACAACCCGGGCTGGAAGAGCGGCATGGGCTCGTCGCTGCGGGTCGGGCTGGCCGCGGTCGCCGAAGCCGAGAGCGAGGCCGACGCGGTCGCGGTCGCGGTGCTGCTGGTCGACACGCCCGGCATCGGACCCGACGCCGTCGCCCGGCTGCTCGCCGCGACCAACGGCGGGTCGAAGTCGCTCGTGACCGCGTCGTACCAGGGCAAACGCGGCCACCCGGTGATCCTCGGGCGGGACCACTGGGCTGGCGTGGCCACGCTCGCGACCGCGGACGTCGGCGCCCGGGCCTACCTGGCGGCCCACGCCGACCAGGTCCAGGCGGTGCCGTGCGAGGACATCGCCGACGACACCGACCTGGACGTGCCGCCCGAGCAGTAGCCGCCGGAGCACCCCGGCGCGCATAGTGGAGCGGTGCCGGACTTCGCGTCTCCGGCCGCACTGGCGGCCGGCCTGGCCGACGCGGGCTACCTCGCCGACGAGGGGCTCGCGATGGCGGGCTTCCTCGCGCTGCGCCTGCACCGGCCGATCTTCCTGGAAGGCGACGCCGGCGTCGGCAAGACCGCGTTCGCGGCCGCCCTCGCCGAGGCCGCCGGCGTCGAGCTGATCCGCCTGCAGTGCTATGAGGGCCTCGACGCCTCCCACGCCCTGTACGACTGGGACTTCGCCCGTCAGGTCCTGCACCTGCGCGCGGTGGAGACCGCGGCGCACGGCACCGTGTCGGCCGCCGACCTGGAGGCGGACCTCTACGACCGCCGGTTCCTGCTCGCCCGGCCGCTGCTGCAGGCGGTCGAGCGCGCACCGTGCGTGCTGCTCGTCGACGAGGTCGACCGGGCCGACGACGAGTTCGAGGCGTACCTGCTGGAGGTCCTCGCCGACGCCGCCGTGACCGTGCCGGAGCTCGGCCGGATCACCGCCGCCGTGCCGCCGGTCGTCGTCGTCACCAGCAACCGCACCCGCGAGGTGCACGACGCGTTGAAGCGTCGCTGCCTGTACCACTGGGTCGGCCACCCCAGCCCTGAACGGGAGACCGCGATCCTGCGGCGGCGCCTGCCGGGCCTCGACGAGCGCCTCGCCGCGCAGGTCGCCGCGGCCACCGCCCACCTGCGGACCCTTGACCTGGTCAAGCCGCCCGGCGTCGCCGAGGCCATCGACTGGGCGGCGGCGCTGCGGGCGCTGTCCGCGGACACGCTGACCGCCGAGCTCGCCGACGCCACCCTCGGGGTGGTGCTCAAGGTCCGCGAGGACATCGCCCTGGCCACGGGTGCCGTCGGTGCTCGTTGAGCTGGCCGGGAAGCTGCGGGCGGCCGGCCTGCCGGTGACACTCGACCGGCTCGCGGCATACGCCGAGGCCCTCGACACGGCCGGGGTCGCCCACGCGTACTGGGTCGGCCGGCTCACGCTGTGCGGCTCGCCCGAGGACATCGCCCGCTACGACGCCGCCCTCGCCCCGCCCCCGTCCGCCGCCCGCGGCCCGTCCTGGCAGGTCCGGCGGCTGCCGGAGCGCTCGCTCCTGCGGTCCACCGTGCCGCCGTCCGCGGCCGCCGACGACCGGGACCCGGCGCTGTCCGTGCAGGCCGCGGACGCCGAGGTGCTGCGCCACCGCGACATCGCCACCCTGTCGGACGCCGAACGCGCCGAGGCCGCCGCGCTGCTCGCCCGGATCGCCACCGCAGACATCACCCGCCCCGGCCGCCGGCACCGTCCCGCGGGGCACGGCGACGTCGACCGCCGGCGCAGCGTCCGGGCCATGCTGCGGGCCGGCGGGGAGCCCCGGCCGCTCCTGCACCGGGTGCGGGCGCCCCGCCCCCGCCGCCTGGTGCTGCTGATCGACGTGTCCGGGTCGATGTCACCGTACGCCGACGCCCTGCTCCGCCTCGCCCACGCCTTCACCCGGCACCGTCCACGCTGGACGGAGACGTACTCGCTCGGCACCCGCCTCACCCGGCTCACCCCGGCACTGCGGATCCGGGACGTGGAGGCGGCGCTGCGCGAGGCGGGCCGGCACATCCCCGACTGGCGCGGCGGCACCCGCCTCGCCGACGGCGTCGCCGCGTTCGTCCGCCGCGACGGCCACCGGGGCGTCGCCCGCCGTGCCGCGGTCGTCGTCTTCAGCGACGGCTGGGAGTCCGCCGACCCCGCCCGGCTCGGCGCCACCGTCGCCCACCTGCGCCGCCTCGCCGCGCGGACCGTCTGGGTCAGCCCGCACGCGGGGCGCCCCGGCTTCGCCCCGACCGCCGGCGGTCTCGCCGCCGTGCTCCCGCATGTTGACGCGCTCGTGGCGGGGCATACGGTGGCGGCGCTACACGCCGTCCTTGAGGAGGTCCGCCGTGCGTGAGGTTCTCAGCGATCTGCTCGGCTGGTGGGAGTCAGGCCGAACCGTCGGCATGGCCACCGTCGTGCGGACCTGGCGCAGCTCACCGCGCCCGGCGGGGGCCATCATGCTCGTCGGCCCCGACGGCACCGCCGTCGGCAGCGTCTCCGGCGGCTGCGTCGAAGGCGCCGTCTATGAGCTGTCGCAGGAGGTCGTCGAGTCCGGTGTGCCGATCGTGCAGCGGTACGGCGTCAGCGACGACGACGCGTTCGCGGTCGGTCTGACCTGCGGCGGGATCATCGAGCTGCTGGTCGAGCCGGTGTCGCGGGACACGTTCCCGGAGCTGGACGCGGTGGCTGCGGCGATCACCTCGCGCGACCCGGTCGCGGTCGTGTCGGTGGTCGAGGGCCCGCCGGAGCGGATCGGCCGGCGGATGGTGGTGTGGCCGTCGCCCGCTGACGTGTCGGGGTCCTTGGGATCCGAACGTCTTGATGCCGCCGCCGCCGACGACGCCAGAGGTCTGCTGGCCGCGGGTCGGACCGACACCCTGCACTACGGCCTGGACGGCGAGCGGCGCGGCGAGGGGCTGACCCTGTTCGTCGCCTCCTACGCCCCGCCCGCCCGGATGATCGTCTTCGGCGCGATCGACTTCGCCGCGTCCGTGGCCCGCATCGGCGAGTTCCTCGGCTACCACGTCACCGTCTGCGACGCCCGCCCCGTCTTCGCCACGTCGAAGCGGTTCCCAGGCGCCGACGAGGTCGTCGTCGACTGGCCGCACCGGTACCTGCGCGCCGAGCTCGACGCCGGCCGGGTCGACCCCCGCACCGTGGTGTGCGTGCTCACCCACGACCCGAAGTTCGACGTGCCGGTGCTGCAGGTCGCGCTGCGGGAGGACCTCGCGTACGTCGGCGCCATGGGCTCCCGCCGCACCCACGACGACCGCCTCGCCCGTCTCCGCGAGGCCGGGATGACCGAACAGGAGCTGGCCCGGTTGTCCTCGCCGATCGGCCTGGACCTCGGGGCGCGCACGCCGGAGGAGACCGCGGTCAGCATCGCCGCGGAGATCATCGCCGGCCGCTGGGGCGGCGGCGGCGCCCGTCTCACCACGACGGTAGGCCGCATCCACCACGACGTGGCCGATCCTGCGGGGCTTGCCGATCCTGCGAGGTCTGCCGATGCTGCGGGGCTTGTCGAGCCTGCGGGGCTTGCCGAGTCTGCGGGGCTCGCCGATCAGGGAGCTTGACAGTCGGGGTGCTGATCGCGGCTTCTGCGCAGGTCGTCGAGCAGCTGCTGGCCGACCGGCAGCAAGGACACCCGCCGGCTGGTCCGCGCGAACAACCGCACCCCGACCCGCAGCTCCAGTGACCGGATCGTCTGGCTGATCCGCGCCGTCGACACGTGCAGACGCGCGGCCGTCCGGCCGAAGTGCAGTTCCTCAGCCAACGTGAGGAACGCCTCCAGCTCGTGCCGCGCTGCACCGTGGGCGTTGATCCATCGATCCTCGCCCACATCGCCGCCGGGCGACAATCGAGGGCGAGTCCGGGATACGACACTTCCCGGCGTGCGCCGGCCTTGCGGTGCGCGGCGGCGTCCGCTCCGGCGCACGGCGTGCAGCGCGTGCCTTCGTGCCCCGTGCTCGCGCCGTGTCGTCTCCGTCGGCGTCTGCCGGTCCGACCTGGGCACCGCGTCAGCCCAGCTCGCGCCCTTCTGGTCGAAGGCGGACCGCGGTGCGTTGTCAAGGTCCAGATTCGTGGAAGTCAAGACCCGTGGAGGGTTGCGTTGATCACCGCTTCTGGGTTCTGCTGATCAGGCAGTGGCCCGGGTGCGTCCGCCGCGCGACGGGCCGTTTCGGCACGTCCCCGCGGGAGGCAATCGTGTCCTCTTCCCATCGAGTCCGGGTGAGCGTCGACGTCGACGGCAGTCGCTACGTCGACGACGTCGAGCCCCGGACGCTGCTCGTCCATCATCTTCGAGAACGTCTCGGCAAGATCGGCACGGTCGTCGGCTGCGACACCAGTAACTGCGGCTCGTGCACCGTCCTCATGGGCAGCGCCGACGGCGAGCAGCGCTCCGTCAAGAGCTGCTCGGTGCTCGCGGTGCAGGCCGACGGCACCGCCGTCACCACGATCGAAGGGCTCGCCGGTCCGGACGGTTCGCTGCACGCCGTGCAACAGGCGTTCCACGAGCTGCACGCCCTGCAGTGCGGCTTCTGTACCCCGGGGATGATCCTGTCCGCGGTCGACCTCCTGCGGGACAACCCCGCCCCGACCGAGGCCGAGATCCGTGAGGGCCTGTCGGGCAACCTGTGCCGCTGCACGGGGTACCAGAACATCGTCCGCGCGGTGCAGTCGGCTGCAACGGCCTTGCAGGCGTCGGCCGAGGTCGTCCTCCCCAAGGAGGCGACGGTATGACCGGCCCGCAGCGCAGCGGAGGGTCGGGCATCATGGGCGCGGTTTCGAGGTCAGGGCGGCGCCGGAGCGCAGCGGAGGTGACGTCATGACGGCGCGGCGCGCCGGCGCAAGGAGGACGCGCGGCTCATCACCGGCCGGACCCGGTGGACCGACAACATCGCGCTGCCCGGGATGCTGCACCTGGCGATCCTGCGCAGCCCGCACGCCAGCGCCCGCGTCGTGTCCGTCGACGTGCGGCCCGCGCTGCGGCAACCCGGTGTCATCGACGCGTTCAGCGGGGCCGACGTCGCCGACGTCCAGGGCAGCCTGCCCTGCGCGTGGCCGGTCACCGAGGACATCGTCCACCCGGTCCGCCCGCCGCTGGCCGACGGGTACGTGCGCCACCACGGCGAGGCGGTCGCGGTCGTCGTGGCCCGCGACCGGGACAGCGCCGTCGACGCGCTCGAGGCGATCGAGGTCGAGTACGAGCCGCTGCCGCCGGTCCTGGACCTGGCGGCCGCCGCGCGCGACGAAGGGCTGGTCCACCCCGACAAGGGCACGAACCGCTCGTACACCTGGGTCTTCGACTCCGCGCAGGCCGGCACCGGCACCGACGTCGCCGCCGAGGCCGCGTCGGCCGAGGTGACACTGCGCCGGCGCTACGTCCAGCAGCGGCTCATCCCCGCGTTCATGGAGCCGCGCAGCGTCGTCGTCGACCCGGGCATGGGGGAGTACACCATCTGGTCGGCCACCCAGATCCCGCACATCCTGCGGGTGTTCTACGCGCTGCTCACCGGCGTCCCCGAGCACAAGATCCGGGTCATCGCGCCGGACGTGGGCGGCGGCTTCGGCGGGAAGCTGCAGGTCACCCCGGAGGAGATGATCGCGTTCTTCGCCGCACGGCGCGTGCAGAAGCCGGTCAAGTACACCGAGACCCGCGGCGACACGATGCTGTCCGCGCACCACGGGCGCGACCAGATCCAGGACATCACGCTCACCGCGACCCGTGACGGCACGCTGACCGGCATCGACGTGAAGCTCATCGCCAACATGGGCGCCTACCTCGGCCTGGTCGGCCCGGGCGTGCCGATCCTCGGCGCGTTCATGTTCAACTCGATCTACAAGGTGCCCGCGTACCGCTTCGAGTGCACCGGCGTGTTCACCAACACCACCATCACCGACGCGTACCGCGGCGCCGGCCGGCCCGAGGCGACGTACGCGATCGAACGCGCCATGGACGACCTCGCCGACGAGCTCGGCATCGACCCCGTCGAGCTGCGCCGCAAGAACTGGATCAAGGCGGAGGAGTTCCCGTTCACCACCGTCGCCGGGCTGGTGTACGACTCCGGCGACTACGACGCCGCCACCGACAAGGCCCTCGACCTGTTCGACTACGCCGGCCTGCGCGAGGAGCAGCGGCGCCGCCGCGACAGCGGCGACCCCGTGCAGCTCGGCATCGGCGTGTCGACCTACACCGAGATGTGCGGCCTGGCACCGTCGCGGATCCTGGGCGCGCTGCGGTACGCCGCCGGCGGCTGGGAGACCGCGTCCGTTCGGGTCCTGCCGACCGGCAAGGTCGAGGTCGTCACCGGCACCAGCCCGCACGGCCAGGGCCACGTGACGGCGTGGAGCCAGATCGTCGCCGACGAGCTCGGCGTCGCCTTCGAGGACGTCGAGGTCCTGCACGGCGACACCCGCACGTCGCACAAGGGTCTGGACACGTACGGCTCCCGCTCCCTCGCCGTCGGCGGCGTCGCGCTGGTCGAGGCGTGCCGCAAGGTGCGGGACAAGGCCCGGGTCGTCGCCGCGCACATGCTCGAGTGCAGCCCCGACGACCTGGAGTTCACCGGCGGGGCGTTCCGGGTGCGCGGTACCCCCGACGCCAGCAAGACCGTCGCGGACACGGCGTTCGCGGTGTTCGCCGCGCACGACCTGCCCGACGGCGTCGAGGCCACCCTGGACGCGGACGCGACGTTCGACCCGCAGACGTTCTCGTTCCCGCACGGCACGCACCTGTGCGCGACGCTCGTCGACACGCAGACCGGCCACGTCAGCATCCACCGGTACGTCGCCGTCGACGACGTCGGCAAGGTCGTCAACCCGCTCATCGTCGAGGGCCAGGTGCACGGCGGCGTCGCGCAGGGCATCGCACAGGCCTTGCACGAGCAGGCGGTGTACGACGACTCCGGCACCCTGCTGACCGGGTCGTTCGTCGAGTACACGATCCCCAGCGCCGCCGACCTGCCGCAGTTCGTCACCGACCGCACCGAGACACCCGCGACCTCCAACCCGTTGGGCGTCAAGGGCGTCGGGGAGGCCGGCGCCATCGCCTCCACCCCGGCCGTCGTCAACGCCGTCGTCGACGCGCTGCGCCCGTTCGGTGTCGACGACATCCCCATGCCCTGCACGCCCGAGCAGGTGTGGCGGGCGATCAAGCGCGGAGGTGCGTCGTGATCCCCGTGGCGTTCGACTACGTCAAACCGTCCACAGTGGAGGAGGCGGTGGCGGCGCTCGGCGCGGCCGACGAGGCGAAGGTCCTCGCCGGCGGGCAGTCGCTGCTGCCGGTGCTGCGGCTGCGCCTCGCCGCGCCCACGGTGCTGGTCGACCTGGCCGGCGTCGCCGGCCTCAGCGGCGTGCGGCTCGACGGCGACACCCTCGTCGTCGGGGCGATGACCACGCACGCCGAGGTGGCCTCCTCGGAGCTGGTACGCCGCCACGCCCCGCTGCTCGCCGCGGCCGCCGGCACCGTCGGGGACCGCCAGGTGCGCCACCGCGGGACGCTCGGCGGTTCCCTCGCCCACGCCGACCCGGCCGCCGACCTGCCCGCGGTCGCCGCCGCGCTGGACGCGACCTACGTCGTGCAGGGCCCGTCGGGGCGGCGCGAGGTCAGCGCCGCCGACTTCTCGGTGGACCTGTTCACCACGGCACTCGCCCCCGACGAGGTCCTCGTCGAGGTGCGACTGTCCACGGTGGACGGCTGGTCGTCCCATTACGAGAAGTTCCACCGGATGGCGCAGGCCTGGGCGATCGTCGGGGTGGCCGTGGCGGTGTCACGCTCCGACGGCGCCATCTCCGGCGCCCGGGTGGCGCTGACCAACATGGGCCCGGTGCCGCACCGGGCCGTCGAGGTCGAGGCGGCGCTGACCGGCTCGCCGGCCACGCCGGAGGCCGTCGCGGCGGCCTGCGTGTCCGCGTCGGCCGGCACGTCGCCGGTCGACGACCTCACCGCCTCCGCGGACTACCGCCGCGACCTCGCCCGGGTCCTCACCGCCAGGGCGGTGTGCAAGGCGCTCGGCATCTGAGCCGGGATCGTTCGGGGCCGTCCGGTTCGCCGGACGGCCCTCATCCCGCGCCGCCGCCGTCCCGCAACTGCCGTGCAAGCCCGAGCCGGTCGAGTTGGACCCAGTACTCGGCGACCCTGCCGTCCTCGACCCGGTACACGGCGGAGCCGACCTCGGTCAGCGGCGCGCCGGTCGGCGGGTGCCCGTCGACGTCGCCGAGGTGGTGACCGTCCTGCCGCCACCGCACGTAGACGTGGTCGCCCTCGGCCAGCAGCGCCGTGACCGTGAACCGGAACCGGCCGAACGCGGCGACCGTGCGCGCGGCGGGACTCATGCCCTGCCAGGTCGGTGGCTCGCCGGGCCGGATCTCGAACCGCCTCACGCCGCCTCCGTCGTGGTGTTGCATGTCGTCCGTCGTCGTGCTCATGTCGCCTCGACCGCCGTGACGGCCCGGGACCGTCCGCCGGTGCCGCTGCTGGTGGACGTGGTGGTCGGTGCGCCGCCCGTGCTGCTGGTGGTCCGGCGGCGGGCCATGGCGGCCAGGGCGAGCAGGCCGAGCGCGGCGGTCGCCGCGTAGCGGAGCCAGTCGTCCTCAGGTCGCACGACGTCGCCGGCGGTGTTGAACGAGGCGTGCAGGATCGCCACGGTCAGCAGGCTACCCCCGCTCCACCGGTCGGCCGCGGCGGCGAGGAGGCGCAGGCCCAGGCCCGAGACGGCCAGGGCGGCCAGGCCAGCGCCGGCGTCGCCGCCGCCCGCGAACGCCAGGGGCAGGTGGATCCCGGCGAACAACGCCGTGGTCACCAGGCTGCCGCCGAGCGTGCCCCAGCGGGCCATGGCACGGCGCTGGACGAAGCCGGTCCAGACGATCTCCTCCCAGAGATTGACGATGAGCACGCTCGAGCTCAAGGAGATTGCGAGGGCGGCCAGGTCGGGTCCTGCCAAGGTCGGACGGCTGCCGGCGAGGGCCGCCGCCGCCCAGGTGAGCGCCGGGATCAGGGCGGTGGCGGGGAGCAGCAGCCACCAGGGGCGGGGGAGCCGGACGCCGTCGTGCAGGAGTCTTCGCACGCCGTGGTCGTGCTCGCGTCGGACCAGCAGCGCCGCCGGCAGTACCAGCGCGAGGGCGAGGGTGAGCAGCACGAACGGCTCGACCGGCAGGTCCAGCAGCGGTGGCGCGCTGAGCAGCAGCCAGCCGGTGGGCAGCGCGACGGCCGCGAACAGCGCCAGCGGGCGGGTGTGGTGCGACATCAGAGGACCCCTCTCACGACCAGATATGTGCGTACGCACATTCTTTGTCCGCCCGGGCCGGGGGTCAATTGTGTGCGTGAGCACAGATTTGGCGCGGGTCTCGGGGTGACCATGCTGCGCGGTGCGGCGGGACGGGTCTATGGTCGACAGCGTGGCCCGGGGCACCAGGCGGGCCGTGCCGCCGAGTGCTGGGGGTCTGACGACCGTGCTGCTGGAACACAGTTTCACCGTGCCCGTCCCGGTGTCGCAGGCGTGGGACGTGCTGCTGGACATCGAGCGGATCGCCCCGTGCATGCCGGGGGCGGCGCTCACCTCGTTCGAGGGCGACGACTTCACCGGCACCGTCAAGGTGAAGCTGGGCCCGGTGAGCCTCACGTTCAAGGGCAAGGGCCGGTTCGTCGAGCGGGACGAGGCGGCCCACCGGGTCGTGCTCACCGCCTCCGGTGCCGACAGCCGCGGCGGCGGCACCGCCTCGGCCCGGGTGACCGCGTCCCTGCACGAGGCCGGCGACGCGCAGACCAGGGTCGAGGTCGCCACCGACCTCGACATCACCGGCAAGGCCGCCCAGTTCGGCCGCGGCCTCATCGGCGACGTCAGCGCCAAGCTCATCGGCCAGTTCGCCGACTGCCTCGCCGGCAAGCTCGCCGCCGGCACCCCGCCGGCCGAGACGCTGGCCGGGACGCCGGCCGAGACCTCAGCCGAGACCTCAGCCGAGACCTCAGCCGAGACCTCAGCCGAGACCCCGGCCGGGATCTCAGCCGGCACGGTGGCCGGCGAAGCGGGTCCGGACGCGACCGGAACGGGCCCGGACGCGACCGTCGAGCGGCAGCCTCAGGCGGCGGTCGCCAGGTCCGCGCCCACCGCGCTCTCGGAGTCCTCGGTGTCCGTGGACCCGGCCGAGGACGTCGAGCCGATCGACCTCCTCGCGGTGAGCGGCGTCGGATCCGTCGTGCGCCGGGCCGTGCCGTACGTCGTCACCGCCGCGGCCAGCTTCGCCGTCGTCTTCGGCATCATCTGGTGGATCAAGCGCCGCTGACCGGTCAGCCGGCCGGCGCCCGAAACCGCCGGCCGGCCCCGCGATCCGTCAGCCCGCGGCGGCCGCCCGGCCCTCGGCGAAGAACGCCGCCACCGCCGCCGCGTCGCCCAGCTCGCGCAGCGGCCGTGCGGCCCCGAACGACATGTTCCAGAAGCCGCCCTCGCGGGGGGTCCAGGGCCCCACGTACGCGTACGGCTCGGACACCGCCGAGTCGCCCGTCGACACCCCGTAGTTCACCTCGTCGAGGGAGATCCCGACGTCGAAGTGCTCCGGCCACAGCACCGGCGTCTGGTCCGGGGCGAACCGGCGCAGTGCCGCGTCGCCGATCGCCAGGCCGCCCAGCACGACTTCGGCGTCCGTGGTCACGACCGGGTCGTCCGCGGACGCGCCGGAGCCGTCCTTGTAGAGGCCCTCCGGTGCGCCGACGTCCAGCCCGGCGGCCGCCGCCAGCTCGGCGAACGTCTGCCCCGCGTACGGGATGCGGCGCCCCTCGACGACGAGGGCGTCGGCCTCGGCCTGCACGTCGGGTGCGGCGACCGTGGCGAAACCGGCCGGCGTGACCCGGAGCCGGATGGTGCCGCTGCGCCGGTACTGGGGCCCCGCGAGCAGCAGCTCAGCCAGGCCGTGCCAGGAGTTCGAGGAAGAAGTCGTCACCGTTCCATCATGCCCGCCGCGTTGCCCCAGCAGACGGCGCGCAGCCAGTCCTCACCGAAGCCGAGGCGTTGCAGGGAGTCCAGCTGGTGCGCGTACGGGTGCGGGATGTTGGGGTAGTCGCTGCCGAGCAGCACCCGGCCGGCCAGGCCGAGCTCCTCCACCCTGGGTAGGAGCGCCGGCGGGAAACCCGGGAAGAAGGTGGTGAAGACCATCGTCGTGTCGAGCCTGACGTTCGGGTACCGGTCGGCGAGGTCGAGGAAGCCCTCGTACTCGGGGGCGCCGAAGTGCGCGATGACCGCGGCCAGTGCCGGGTGGCGGCGCAGCACCTCGCCGAACGGGCCGGGGCCGGTGTACCCGTTGGCGACCGGACCGGAACCGGCGTGCACGACGACCGGGGTGCCCGTCTCGGCCAGCCGCCCCCACACCGGCTCCAGCAGCGGGTCGTTCGGGTCGTACGCGCCGACCTGCAGGTGCACCTTGAAGATGCGGGCGCCGGCGGCGAGGGCCGCGTCCACGACGTCGAGGACCCCCGGCTCGGGGAAGAACGTGGCGCTCGGCACGCACTCCGGCGTGCGGGCGGCGAAGCCGAGCGTCCACGCGTTGAGGTCGGCGGCCATGGCGGGGCGGTGCGCGTACGCGAGCGCGGTGAACCGCCGCACGCCCATGGCCCGCAGGTGCCCGGCCCGCTCCTCGTCGGAGCCCCGGTATCGGATCGGCCAGGGCCGCCCGACCAGCGGCCCGCCGGCGTCGAAGTGCGCCCACACCTTGCGCAGCATCCGCTCCGGCAGGAAGTGGGTGTGCACGTCGAACAGGCCGGGCAGGCCCAGCGCCTGCCAGAACGCGGGGACCTCGGTGTCATCGTTCACACCGATATGTTGAACCGCTCCAGCAGGACCGGCGCGATCAGCATCGCCCCGGCGAAGATGGCGATGGTGGTGAAGACGATGCGCAGCACGACCGTCTCGGTCTTGTCGCCCGCGGTCAGGGCCACCGAGTGCGGCAGGCCGATGTTGCGCCACAGCCGCCGGCCGGTCGGGATCGGCCAGAAGATGGGGGAGCCGTGCCGGGTGATCATGTCGCCGGCCAGGTGGATGAGGCCACCCACGCCGACCGCCATGCCGAGCAGCGGGTAGCCGCGGTCGCCGGGGAGCCGCTCGTACACCAGGTACGCGGCCGCGGCGGCGGCGAGCGTCACGATGACCCAGCCCGCCCGCTCCGCCCACCGCTCGAACAGCCCGCGCAGCGCCATCGCGAACGCGAAGAACAGCACGCCCATCACGGCCCACTTGCCGTACGCGTTGCACAGCGCCAGCGTGCCGTACCCGACGCCGACGTTGAACACGATGGTGTGCGTCAGCGTGCGGTGCCCGTTGCGCCGGCGCGGGTCGTGCTTGAGACGGGTCAGCTTGTACACGCCGAGGGAGAACTTCTCGACCACCTCGGCCAGGAACAGGGTGAGCACCCCGAACGTGTGCGCCACCGTCGCGCCCCCCTGCCGGGTCGTGACCCGGCCCGACAGATCCAGGTCCGGCAGGAGCGCGCCACCGGCGCAGATCGCCGTGCCGACGGCGAGCTGCAGCGGCGTCTGGTGGAAGTCGGCGAGCTGGTCCAGCACGAGCGAGCCGGCCAACCACACGGCCGCTCCGGAAAGCGCATGTGAGGAGCCCATCATGATCGGGACTATTTCATGCGCACTCCTGTTCGTACATAGGAGCTACAGCCGTGAATGTGTGCCGGCGACGTCGAACGTGGTCGCCGTCAGCGTCGGTGACGCGTCGGAGGCCAGGTAGACCGCGGCGAAGGCCACATCCTCCACCCGCTCCGCCGCGGGTGTCCAGGACACGACATTCGCCCGCACGCCGGTCTCCGCGAACTCCCGCGCGACGTGCTGTGTGAGCGCGGTCACCCCGCCGCCGACGGCGCTCGTCGCCGCGTCCGTGCCGAAGGGCGCGACCGTCACCACCGCACCGGCGCGCGCCTCGGCCATCCGCGGCACGAACGCCTGCAACGCCTCGAACGTGGCCGTCAGCCCACTGTCGACCCGCCGGCGGAAATCGGTGCCTGCGCTGGTCGTACACGGGAGGACGAACAACAGATCGGGAGGACCGACCTCGTCGAGAACCCCGGCGTGGACCGACGCCGGATCCACGCCGGCGGACACGACGCCGATCGCGTCGGCACCGACCCACCGCAGCTCGTCGACCAGATCCTGCAGCTCGCTCTCGTCGTCGCCGATGACGGCGATCCTGGCGCCGCGGGCGGCGAGCAGCCGGCACACCGCGGCACCGACGCCGTCGGCACCGCCGAGCACCACCGCGACCCGGCCCTTGAGCTCGGTTCGGTACATGCCATCCAGCCTCTCGTCATCGCTCTCGTCGCCGCGGGGCGCCGCGCCGCGGCGACGCCCCGTTGGATCGCCTCAGCCCCAGCCCTGACGGTCCGACGCCGCCGCCCACGGGCCGTGCCCGTGCCCCCAGTGCCGGCGAGCCCACGGCGGACCCCCCGCCGCCGCCCACCGCCGCCAGCGCGCGTGCCGGAAGACGCTGAGGACCAGGAAGAACAGCGGGATCGCCGGCCAGAAGAAGTGCGCGCCGGACAGCGCCCACAACCCGGTCAGCGCCACCGCGACCACGGCGACGAACGCGCCGTGGCGGGCCAGGTGCCGCCGGCCCTGCCGCAGGAACTCCGCCTGCGTCTCCGGCAGCTCGAACAGCCCACGCCGCCCTCCGTCGGGCAGGTCGGCGGTCAGCGGCGTCAGCTCGTCGCGGAACTTCGCCGCATACACCTGGGCGAGCCGCTCCTCGCCCTCCTCCAGCGTCAGCCGCCCCTCGGTCATCCCGGCCCGCAGCATGTTGGCGTACTGCTCGCGCTCCTTGTCGGATGCTCGTACCCGTTCGCCGGTCATCTCGGCCCCCTTCCGTGTCGCACCCCAGCGTGCCGGGCATCGGCGCGTCGCGCGTCGCACTCATGTCGTGTCGTCGTGTACTGCTCGGGTCGCACATGGGCGCGGCGTGTACGACTCAGGGAGTACGAAACCGCGCGACCTGAAGGCGACGTCGCAGCTTCCGGCGCTGCACTACCTTTGCCGTGTGAGACGACGACCGCCCTGGACCCGGGACCTGCGCGAGGCGCGCGAGGCCCGGCGTTCCGCGCGGCTGGCGCACCGCATGGAATCCCTGCAGCGACGCGAGGGTGGCCGGTGGCGCGGCCCGCACCCCGCCGGGATCGTCATCATCATGGCACTGGTGCAGGTGCTGGGCACCCGTGCCGCCGCCTACGGCACCACGGGCGCGGAGGTTCTGGACCGCACCGGTTATCTGCTGCTCGTCGCCGGCCCTCTCGCCCTGCTGGTCCGCGAGCGGTGGCCGCTGGTCGCCCTGGTCGGCGCGCTGGTGCCGACGGCCGCCTACTTCAGCCTCGGCTATCCCGACGGCCCGGGGTTCGTCGCCGCGATCGTCGCGATGTTCACCGCCCTCGCCTCGGGCTTCCGGTGGCTGACCTGGGCCGCCGTCGCCGCCGCCTTCAGCGTGTTCGCGGTGTTGGTGCGTGGGGACGAATCGGCGTCCCGCGTGGTCCTCATCGGGGTGTGGTGCCTCGTCATCGCGGGCTTCGGCGAGGCCGCCCGGGTCCGCGCCCAACGCTATTCGCAGATGGCCCGGGACTGGTCCGCGCAGCAGGAGCTGGCCCGGGCCGAGGAGGAGAAGGCGCGCGTCGAGCAGGAGCGCCGGCAGGCCAGCGACGAGCGGCTGCTCATCGCCCGCGAGCTGCACGACGTCATCGGCCATCACCTGTCGCTCATCAACGTCCAGGCCGGCGTGGGCCTGCACCTCATGGACGAGCAGCCGGAGCAGGCGAGGGTCGCGCTCACCGCGATCAAGCACGCCAGCGCCGAGGCGCTGCGCGAGACCCGTTCCGTGCTCGCCGGGCTGAATCCCGGCGGGGCGGCGCCCAGGACCCCCGCGCCCGGCCTGCGCGACCTGGACCGGCTCGTCGAGGAGGCCCGCGCGGTCGGCCTGCCCGTCACCGTCGACACGCTCGGCGCGCCCCGGCCGCTGCCGCCGCAGGTCGACCGGGCCGCGTTCCGGATCGTGCAGGAGGCGCTCACCAACGTCCGCCGGCACGCGGGCCCGGGGGCGGCCGCGACCATCGTCGTCGGCTACGCCCCGGGCGAGCTGACCATCCACGTCACCGACGACGGCCGCGCCACCGGCGCCGACGACACCCGCGGCGCCGCGGCGGTCCCGGTTGCCGGGGTGACCGATGCCGCTGACGCCGGCCCGGGTGGGTCCGGTGACGGCGGCGACCCCGGCGGCGGTGGCGGCGCGGCCGGCGAGCGCGAGGGAGTGCTGGCTGACGGCATCGGTGTGCCGGCTGGCGAGAGTGCCGGCGTGGTGGCGCGTGGAGACAGCGGCATGGGGCGCCCGCCCGGCGCTGCCCTTGCCGGGGCGCAGCTGCCGGGGGGAGCCGCCGGCGGGGCGGCGCAGGTGCGGGGCCGGGCCGACGGCGTGGTGGCGGAAGGACGCCGGGCGCAGGTGCGCGGCGAGGGCGGTGGCGCGGCAGGGGACGGTGGCGGCGCCGGGCAGGTGAGGGACGCGCCCAGGAGCGCGACGGTTGCTGGTGCGGCGGTTGCTGGTGCGGCGGTTGCTGGTGCGGCGGTTCATGGTGCGGCGGTCCATGGTGCGGCGGTCCATGGTGCGGCGGGCGGTGACGCGACGGCGGTCGGAGGCGCAGAAGTGGTTGGCGGCGCGGCGTCGGGCGGGGGTGCGGTGGCCGGTGGAGGCAGTGTCGGGGGGCAGGCGCGCGGCGAGGGCAACGGCATCGCCGGGATGCGGCATCGGGCGGCGACGTTCGGTGGTGTGGTCGAGGCGGGACCGAGGCCCGGTGGTGGCTTCGAGGTGCGGGCCAGGATTCCCCTCGGGGAGGAGCGGCCGTGAGCCCGCGCCGCGGCGATGCCGCCCTGTCCGGTGCGGGCCCGACCGGCCGGCGTTGGGAGCGGGCTCGTCCGGGCGCCGGGTGGTGTGGTCATGACCGGGGCGCGCTGGGTCGGGCGGTGCGACGAGGGGCCATGACATGGGGAGGCGTTGTGCCGTCATCGACTGGTGCGCAAGGCCAGGACCGGGTCCGGGGGCGGCGGTCGCGGTGGGCACCATGACAAGGCCGCCACGGCGGTGCCGGCACGGGTGCGCGGTGCCGCGGCGTGGCCGGTCCCAGGAGCGGAGGAGCGAGGGTGATCAAGGTCCTGCTGGCTGATGACCAGGCGCTGGTGCGGGCGGGGTTCCGGGCGCTGCTCGACGCGCAGGCCGACATCGAGGTTGTCGGGGAGGCGGCGGACGGGGCGGAGGCGGTGCGGCTGGCGGTGCAGACGCGGCCGGACGTGGTGTTGATGGACATCCGGATGCCGGTGCTCGACGGTCTCGAGGCGACCCGGCAGATCGTGGCCGACACGCGGCTGGCGGCGGTGAGGATCGTGATCCTGACGACGTTCGACCTCGATGAGTATGTGTTCGAGTCGTTGCGGGTCGGGGCGAGCGGGTTCCTGGTGAAGGACACGGAGCCGGTGGACCTGCTGCGCGGGGTGCGGGCGGTGGCCGGTGGCGACGCGCTGCTGTCGCCGGGGGTGACGCGGCGGCTGATCGAGGAGTTCGCGAGCCGGTCGAGGGCGCCGCTGGCGCCGATGTCGCTGGCGGTGCTGACCGAGCGGGAGCGGGAGGTGATGGCGCTGGTCGGGGCCGGACTGTCCAATGAGGACATCGCGACGAAGCTGTTCGTCAGCCCGGCCACGGCGAAGACGCACGTGAGCCGGGCCATGATCAAGCTGGGGGCGCGGGACCGGGCGCAGCTGGTGGTGTTCGCGTACGAGGCCGGCCTGGTCCGGCCCGGCTGGCTCGGGTGAGACCAGGGCCGGGCGGCAATGGCGTCGCTCAGACGCGGCCGGGCGACACGATGCCGCCGGGCGACGCAATGCGGCCGGGCGGCGAGAGGTGGCTCAGACGCGGCCGGGCGGCGAGAGGTGGCTCAGATGCCGTTGCGGGCGATCACCTGCTGATACCAGTCGGCGCTGGCCTTGCGGCGGCGCTGCTGGGTCGCGTAGTCGACGTGGATGATGCCCCAGCGCTGGGTGTACCCCTCGGCCCACTCGAAGTTGTCCAGCAGCGACCACACGTGGTAGCCCTCCAGCCGGACGCCTTCGCTGATCGCCTGGTGGGCGGCGGTGAGGTGGTCGCGGAGCAGGGCGATACGGTCCTGGTCGTCGATCTCCCGCACCGTCGGCATGCCGTTCTCGGTGATGGTGAGCGGGATGTCGCCGTAGTCGCGCTTGATCCGGGTCAGCAGGTCGTACAGGCCCTGGGGGTACACCTCCTGCCAGCTGGCCTGCGTCGTCGGGTGTTTCTGGACCCGGGTGCCCTTCGCGGTCACGTAGGCGGGGTTGTAGTACTGCACGCCGAGCAGGTCGCTCTTGGCGCCGATGACGGCCAGGTCGCCGTCGTGGATGGCGGTGCGGACCGGGGCGTCGGCGGGCTGCGTGGCGAGCCAGTCGTCGGGGTACCGGCTCAGCAGCACGGGATCGAGCCAGCGCCGGTTCTCCTCGCCGTCGGCGAGGACGGCCTGGCGGCGGGCCGCTTCGGAGTCGTCGGCCGGGTACACCGGCGAAAGGTTGAGCGCCGCGCCGATGCGGCCCTTGCGGCCGGTGGCCCGGAACGCCTGGACCGCCAGGCCGTGGCCGAGCAGCAGGTGGTGGCCGGCCACGTTGGCGATGCGGCGGTCGCGTACCCCGGGGGCGTGCACGCCGGCGGTGTAGCCGACCTCGACGACGGTCTTCGGCTCGTTGAGCGTCAGCCAGGACTGGACCTTGTCGCCGAGGGAGTAGCAGACGGTGCTGGCGTAGTCGGCGAACCACTTCGCGCAGTCGCGCTGCTGCCAGCCGCCGACCTGCTGCAGCGCCTGCGGGGTGTCCCAGTGGAAGAGGGTGACCAGCGGGGTGATGCCGCGCTCCAGGAGGCCGTCGACGAGCCGGTGGTAGAAGTCGAGGCCCTTGGCGTTGACGGTGCCGCGGCCGGTCGGCAGGACCCGCGACCACGAGATCGAGAAGCGGTAGCTCTTCAGGCCCAGGGCCCGCATGAGGTCCAGGTCCTCGTAACTGCGGTGGTAGTGGTCGGCGGCCACGTCGCCGGTGCCGCCGTCGCGGGTCCGCCCGGGCTCGTGGCTGAACACGTCCCACACGGAGGGGCCCCGGCCGTCCGCCGTCGCGCCGCCCTCCACCTGGTACGCCGACGTCGACGCCCCCCACCCGAACCCCTTCGGGAACACCAGGCCCACGGGAGCGACCGGCGCGGCGGGCGCGCTGGAGTCCCGCTGCCGCGGCGTGCCACCGGGGCCGCAGCCGGCGGTCACGGCACCGGCGGCGGCCAGGGTGATCACGTGACGCCGTCGCATGCGGCAAACGTAGCTCCGTCGCGCACGCGTTACGACCCCACGCACGCGCCACAACAGGAAAGGCGCGAGAAAGCGGAAACGCCGAGGCCGTCCCCGGGCGGACCCGGGAACGGCCGGAGAGCGCGCTGGAGAGCGCGCCGGAGTATCAGTCGGCGAGCGCCACGAGGCCCTGCGCCCAACGGAAGTACTTGTTGGTGCCCAGGTCGCGCACGGTCTTGATGCCGAACGCGGCCAGCAGCTTCTCGGCGTCGGCCTCGGTCACGCCGGCGATCGCGGTGACGGGGGCGTCGGCCAGCTCCTGGGCGCTCTTGCCTTCCCACTCCTTGACGAGCTTCTTCTCCAGACCAAGCATGTGTGACTGCTCCTTCGATCGTGGTCCACGAAACTGGTGTGAGAAACCGGAGGAAGGCTACCCCGCACTCTCGCTTGCCACACCAGCCGTGCCGCGGAGATGATCGGTTGATGACCAGCCAATGGGGGCTGACGGTGCCGCTCGCCGGTGTGCCGTTGCCCGAGCACGCGGCACTGCTGCAGGCGTTGCCCGACCTGGGCTACACGGACGTGTGGTCGTCGGAGGTCGCCGGCACCGACGCGTTCACGCCCCTGGCCCTGGCCTCCGTGTGGTCGCCGCGGCTGCGGCTGGGCACCGCCGTCGTGCCGGTCTTCACCCGCGGCCCCGCGCTGATCGCGATGCAGGCCGCGACGCTGGCGGAGACGGCGCCGGGGCGGGTCGCGCTCGGCATCGGCGCGTCCTCGCCGGTCGTCGTCGGCGACTGGAACGCGGTGCCGTTCGAGCGGCCGTTCGAGCGCAGCCGCGACGTGCTGCGCTTCCTGCGCACCGCGCTCGCCGGCGAGGTGGTCGACGGCGCGTTCGACACGTTCCAGGTCAGACGCTTCAAGTTGGAGCGGCCGCCGTCGGTACCGCCGAAGCTGCTGCTCGCGGCCCTGCGGGCCAAGATGCTGCGACTGGCCGCGGCCGAGGCCGACGGCGTGGTGCTCAACTGGCTGTCGGTCGAGGACGTCGGCACGGTCCGCCGGGAGCTGGCCGGTGCCGCCGACGGGTTCGAGGTCGCCGCCCGGATCTTCGTCTGCCCGACGGAGGACGAGCGGGTGGCGCGGGAGACGGCCCGCAGGCTCATCGCCGCCTACCTGACCGTGCCCGCGTACGCGGCGTTCCACCGCTGGCTCGGCCGCGGTGAGGTGCTCAAGGCCATGTGGGACGCGTGGGCGGCCCGGGACCGCAAGGCGGCGCTCGCGGCGATCCCCGACGAGGTCGTCGACGCGCTGATCGTGCACGGCAGCCCGCAGCGGTGCCGGGAGCACGTGCGGCGGTACGCCGAGGCCGGGGTCACGACCCCGGTAATGGCGCTGCTGCCGACCCCGGAGCTCACCGCCGGCGGCCCGCAGGTCCTGCTGGACACCCTGCGGGCGTTGGGAGCGCGGTAATGGACATCGCCGGGAAGGTCGTCGTCATCACCGGTGCGGCCGGTGGCATCGGGGCCGCCATGGCCCGCCGGTTCGCCGCGGAGGGCGCCGCCACCCTCGTCCTGGCCGACCTCGACGGCGACGCCGCCGCGGCCCTGGCCGCCGAGATCGGCGACGCCGCCGCCACCCGAGCCGCCGGGACCGAGGCCAGGGCGGTGGCCGTCGACGTCACGGACGAGAACCAGGTGGCCGAGCTCATCGCCGAGACCGAGGAGCGCGCCGGCCGCATCGACCTGTTCTGCGCCAATGCCGGCATCACCACCGGCGCCGGGCTGGAGGCGTCCGCGGAGACCTGGTCGCGGGCCTGGGCGGTCAACGTCCAGTCGCACGTGTCCTCGGCCCGCGCGGTGCTGCCCGGCATGCTGGAGCGCGGCGGCGGCTACCTGCTGCACACCTGCTCCGCCGCCGGGCTGCTCACCGCGGTCGGCGACGCGCCGTACGCGGTGACCAAGCACGCGGCCGTGGCGTTCGCGGAGTGGCTGTCCATCACGTACGGCGCGCGGGGCATCAAGGTCAGCGCGCTGTGCCCGCAGGGCGTGGACACCCCGATGCTGCAGGACGGGCTCGCCGCCGGGCACATCGGCGCGAAGGTCACCGCGGCCGGCGGCGCGGTGCTGTCGGCGGAGTCGGTCGCCGGGGCCGTCGTGGAAGGGCTCGCCGCGGAGCGGTTCCTGATCCTGCCGCACCCCGAGGTGCAGAAGTACTACCTGCACCGGGCGGGCGACACCGACCGGTGGCTGAGCGGCATGCGCGGGCTGGCCGCCAGCCTGGAGTCATGAGCGCGGCATGAGAAGGCCGGACGTGCTCAGTGAGGCGCTCGACGTGATCGGCCCGTTCGTCCGGCAGCACGAGGGTCGCAGCGTCATCGGCATCTGCGGCCCGCCGGCGGCGGGCAAGTCGACGCTGTCCACGGCCATCGCCGCGGCCCTGGACAGCAGCGTGGCCGTGCCGATGGACGGCTTCCACCTGTCCAACGCGGAGCTGGACCGGCTCGGTCTCGCCGACCGCAAGGGCGCCCCGGAGACGTTCGACGCGGCCGGGTTCGTCCACCTGCTGCGGCGGCTGCGGGCCGCGGACCACCTCGTGTACGCGCCGAGCTACAGCCGCACCCTGCACGAGTCGATCGGCGGCGTGATCCCGGTGCCGGTCACCACCAGGGTCATCGTCGTGGAGGGCAACTACCTGCTGCTGGACGAGGGGCCGTGGGCCGAGGTGCGGCAGCTGCTGGATCTGGTGCTGTACCTGGACGCCCCCGACGACCTGCGGCAGGACTCGCTGGTGCGCCGGCAGCTGGCGAAGGGGCTCGACCTGCACGACGCGCACGACTGGGTGGAGCGCAGCGACGAGCGCAACGCGGCCGTCATCGCCGGCACCCGGGACCGGGCCGACCTCATCCTGACCCGAAACGCGGGTTAAATCTTCCTGTGCCGGATTGACCCGCACCGATCGGATAGGCAACCTGCCTAACAGTTGTCTATCCGTGAGGAGCACCATGCGCAGACTCGTCCTCGGCGCCGCCGGGCTCGCGGTCGCGATCGCCGTGGCGGGCACGACCTACGCCGTCGCCGCGGTGAACGCCGAGCGCGCCCCGGCCGTCGCCGCGGCGCCCGCCACGTTCGCCCACCCCGGCGTGTTCGTCAGCCGCGCCCAGCTCGACTTCGTCCGTGGCAAGGTCCAGGCCGGCGCCCAGCCGTGGAAGGCCGCCTACGACCAGATGCTCGGCAGCAGGTACGCGTCGCTGTCGCGCACCCCGAAGCCCCGCGCGGTCGTGGAGTGCGGCTCCTACTCCAACCCCAACTACGGCTGCACCGACGAGCGCGAGGACGCCCTCGCCGCGTACACGCTGTCGCTCGCCTGGTACATCACCCGCGACAGCCGGTACGCCACCAAGGCCATCGCGATCATGGACGCCTGGTCCGCCACCATCAAGGACCACACCAACAGCAACGCGCCGCTGCAGACCGGCTGGGCCGGCTCGTCGTGGCCGCGCGCCGCCGAGATCATCCGGTACACGTACTCGTCCTGGCCCAACCAGGCCCGCTTCGCCACGATGCTGCGCACGGTGTACCTGCCGAAGGTCATCAACGGCTCCAGCAGCAACGGCAACTGGGAACTGTCCATGATGGAGGCCGCGATCGGCATCTCCGTCTTCCTGGAGGACCGCACCAGCTGGGACAAGGCCATGGCGAAGTTCCGCGCCCGCGTCCCGGCGTACCTGTACGTGACCGCCGACGGCGCGCTGCCCAAGGGCATCGGCAGCATCGACACCCGTACCGAGATCATCAACTACTGGCAGGGGCAGAGCACGTTCGTCGACGGCCTGTCCCAGGAGACCTGCCGCGACTTCACGCACACCGGTTACGGCATCTCGGCGATCTCGCACGTCGCGGAGACCACCCGCATCCAGGGCGCCGACGTGTACCCGGAGATCGCCGACCGGCTCCGCCACGCGCTCGGCTTCCACAGCAAGTACCAGCTGGGCGAGAGCGTGCCGTCCTGGCTGTGTGGCGGCAAGCTGACGCTGGGCCTCGGCCCGGTCACCGAGGTCGGCTACAACGCCCTGCACAACCGGATGGGCATCGCGATGTCCAACACGCAGCGGCTCACCGAGCAGTCCCGCCCGGCCGGCAGCAACAACCTGTTCGTCGCGTGGGAGACCCTCACCCACGCCGACAACCCGGCCTGACCTACTACCTCCAGAACAGCGGGCGGGGGTCGAGCGTCCAGCTCAGCCGGCGCCAGAACCCCCGCCTGGCGCGCAGCTCGTCGACGTACGCGACGGCCTGCACGGCGGCCCGGGCGGCCTGCTCCTCGCCCGGGCCGCCGAAGCCCGGGCCGCCTGAGCCTGGGCCGCCGGAGCCTGGGCCGCCGGAGCCTGGGCCGCCGGAGCCTGGGCCGCCGGAGCCTGGGCCGCCGGAGCCTGGGCCGCCGGAGCCTGGTGGCCGCGGTCGCCGCGAACCGGGCCACCTCGGACGCCGTCAGGTGCGGCGGGGCGGGCCGCCCGGCGAGCCGCAGCCCCGTGAGCACCTCCGCCCAGGCGGCCTCGACGCGCTGCGCCGGGGTGCCCCGGGTGAGCCGGCGGCGCCTGCGGACGCGTTTCGCCAGGGGTACCGCCACCGCGAACGCCAACACGGCCAGCCCGAGGGAACCGGCGCCGATCGCGACCGCGACCCCGGTGCCCGAGCCCTTGCCGGACCCGTCGCCGGTCGGGGCCACGGCCGGCTTCGCCGACGGCGACGCGGCCGAGCCCGACGGTGCCGGCACGGTCTCCGGCGGCGGCTGCGACGCGGGCGGCTTGGGCCGGAAGTCGTCCTCGGTCGGCCGCTGCACCGTGTCGGCCTTCGGCAGCGGGTCGAACGGCTCCCACACGCCGTTGAACAGCACCTCCGGCCAGGCGACGGCGTCGCCGCCGCGGACCTCGTTGCGCCCGGCGGCGACCCGGAACCCGACGGCCAGCCGGGTCGGCAGCCCCATGAGCCGGGCGAGGACCGCGAACGCCGCCGCGAACTGCTCCGACGTGCCCTTCTGCCCGCCGGCCTGTTTGGGGCCGAACAGGAAGTACTCGACGTTGGGGTAGGCATGGCCGCTGGGGGCGTCGCCGACCACCTTGTAGTGCTCCGACAGCCAGCCGACGATCGCGAACGCCTTCTGGTACGGCGACGACACGCCCTCGCCGAGGTGCTGCGCCAGCTGCGCGATCGAGTCGGGCACCTTGCCGGGCAGCGCCAGGTGCCGGGCCACGGCGTCGGTGTTGGGCACGTCGGCGACCTGCATCGCGTTCTCGTCGGGGCGGTGCGCCCGGGACACGACGCTGTACCGCAGCCCTGGCCGCAGCCCGTCGGAGAGGATCATCGTGCCGTCGGTGGTGTCGACGGCGACCCGCACGCCGTTGACCTCCTCCGGGGTGGCGATGCCGGGCAGCAGCCGCCCGTCGAGGTCGGCGATGCGGAACACCTGCCGGACCTGCGGGTCGGTGAGCACCGGCTTCGCCGCCAGCACCCGGCCGGCGTTGCGGTAGGTGGCGCCGACGCGCCAGGTGACGCCGTCGTAGT
Source organism: Dactylosporangium aurantiacum (assembly GCF_000716715.1). GTDB lineage: Bacteria > Actinomycetota > Actinomycetes > Mycobacteriales > Micromonosporaceae > Dactylosporangium > Dactylosporangium aurantiacum. The sequence continues at coordinate 106,685 of NZ_JNYJ01000035.1, forward strand.
CGTTGAGCACCGCGAGGCGGACCGGCGGCGGCGCGTCGGTGCCGGTGACCTCGACGTCGAACAGATGCTGGTCGTGGTTGAGCGCCCAGCCCGACAGCCGGACCAGCGGGCTCTCGTCGAGCGAGTCGAGCTGCGGCGGGGTCACCATGTTGCGCGGCTCGGCCGGGCTGGTGCCGACCTTGGCCGCGACGCTCGGGCCGAGCAGCTGCGACAGCGCGACGATCGCGGCCAGGCCGGCGACGGCCCCGGCACCGACCCGCAGCCGCAGGGTGCGCCGCTGGTCGGCGCTGAGCCGCTGGTCGGACTCCGCCGGCGGCGGCCGGTTGGACACGATCAGCCCGAGTGCGGCGAAGCCCGCGAACGCGAGCGGCACCCAGCTCGCCGCCGTGCCGTTGGGGCCGACGAGGTACAGCGCGCCGCCGAACAGCACCGTCGGCGGCGCGTAGGACAGCAGGACGCGGTGGTAGCGCACGCCGAGCTCGGCGGCGGCCAGCCCGGCGAGCCAGGTGAGGATCACCGGCAGCAGCACGGTGTCCGGCTGCGGCTCGATCGGGATCAGGGCGAGCAGCAGCCGGGGGATGCTGTTGCGCAGCGCCTCGCGCAGCGCGGGCAGGTCACCGGCGACGCCGGCCGCGGCCGAGGAGACCCGCATGGCGATCATGACGGCCGCGGTGAGGCCGAGGACGCTCAGCGGGGCCGCGCTCCAGCCGGGCAGGCGGCGGGCCGCGACGCTGATGCCGACGGCGCCGGCGGCGGCGCCCGCCATCAGCTGCAGCAGCAGCGGGCCGTGGTAGATCGGCGACAGCGCGAAGGCGGCCATGACCAGCATGCCGAGCAGGGCCACGGCGACCAGCAGCCGCCTCACCACGCGCCGACCCCGTCCCACGCGGCGGCGAAGTCGGCCCCGTCGGCGGCGGCGAGCACCTGCAGGCCCGGCAAAGCGGTGGGCACCTCCCCGTCGGCGGTGCCGAACGCGCCGGCGACCAGCGACGGGTACGCGGCCCGCAGCGTCCCGACCCGCCCGAGGTCGGCGACGCCGCCGGGCCCGGTCAGGTAGACGAGCGTGTCGCCGGCGCGGCGGGTGCGCAGCTGCGCCACCGTCGCGTCCAGCGGGTCGCCACCACGGCCGCCGTCGCCGCCACGGCCGCCGTCGCCGTCGGCACTGCGGTCGCCGTCGGCGCCGCCGCTTCCGGTGGCGAGGGTCGCCTCGGCGAGCAGGTCCAGGTAGGCGCGGGTGTCCCGGCCGGCCGCGTGCCCGCCGCGGGCCAGCCGCAGCGTCACCGGCAGCTCCTCCCGGAACGCCGCCATCACGATCGACGCGGCCGCCTCGCACGCGGACTCGAAGTGCTCGCTGGCCTGGGCCCGGTCGGCGTCGGGGTAGGCGGCGAGGCGGTCGTCGAGCAGCACCACCAGCCGCGGCAGGCTGGTGTCGAGGTGCTCGCGGACCATCAGCTCACCGACCCGGGCGGTCGTGCGCCAGTGCACGTGCCGCAGCTCGTCGCCGACGACGTACTCCCGCAGCGTGTCGAACGTGATGCTGCCGTGCGGCACCCGGTCGACCCGCCCGTCGAGGGAGCGCATCACCCCGGTCGGCACCGCGCTCAGGTGGTGCACCGTCGGGTACACCCACACCTTGCTGACGCCGCCGTAGCCGCGCGCGAGGGTCAGCAGCCCGAGCGGGTCGCGCCGCACGACGCGCAGCGGCCCGATCTCGACCACGCCGCGGCGGGCCGTCGGCACCGGGTAGGAGGCGGTGGTGGTGCCGCCGGCCTTGAGGCGCAGCAGCGGCACCGGCACCGCCGCCGGGCCGCACCGGTCGTGGGCGACCAGCGTCGCGCCCCGCAGCCGGCTGCTGTTGCCGACGGTGAGCGTCACCGTGCTGGATTCGCCGCGCATGACCCGGTCGGGGTCGACGGCCCGCCGCACGGTCAGCCGGGGCCGCCACCACACGTACGCGAACCCGAACAGCACCGCGGCGACGGCGGCCGTGCCGAGGACGGTGAGCTGCGCGTACTGGAACCCGAACCCCACGGCGAGCAGGACCGTCGCGGCCGCGGACAGACCGGCCCCGCGAGAGGTGAGCCGCATCGTCAGACCGTGGCGGGTGCTGCGGCCGGCACGGGCACCGGCACCGCGTCGAGCACCTCGCGCACGACGTCGCCGGGCGCGACGCCGCGGACCTGCGCGTCGGGCGACAGCAGCAGCCGGTGCGCGAACACCGCCTCGGCGAGGGCCTTGAGGTCCTCGGGCACCACGTAGCCGCGGCCGTCGATGAGCGCGTACGCCGACGCGGCCCGGGTCAGCGCGATGACGCCGCGGGGGCTGACGCCGACGCGCACCCGCGGATGGGCGCGGGTCGCGTTGCCCAGCCGGACCGCGTAGCCGAGCAGCGGATCCGCGATGTGCACCCGCCGGGCGAGGCGCACCAGCTGCGCGACCACCTGCGTGTCGGTGACCGGGTCGAGGGCCTCGGGGGACCGGGTCACGGCGCCGCGCAGCACCTCGATCTCGACCGCCTCGCTCGGGTAGCCGACGGCGAGCTTCATGAGGAACCGGTCCAGCTGCGCCTCCGGCAGCCGGTACGTGCCGTCCATCTCGATCGGGTTCTGCGTGGCGACGACGAGGAACGGCCTGGGCACCGCGTGCCGCACGCCGTCGACGGTGACGTACCGCTCCTCCATGACCTCCAGCAGCGCCGACTGCGTCTTCGGCGACGCCCGGTTGATCTCGTCCGCGATGACGATGTTGGCGAACACCGGCCCGGGGTGGAACTCGAAGCCGCGGGTCGCCTGGTTGAAGATGGTGACCCCGGTGACGTCGGACGGCAGCAGGTCGGGCGTGAACTGGATGCGCCGCCACTGCCCCTGCACGCTGGCCGCCATGGCCCGCGCCAGGGTCGTCTTGCCGACCCCGGGCACGTCCTCGAGCAGCACGTGGCCCTCGGCGAGCAGCGCCGTCATGGTCAGCCGGATCACCTGCTGCTTGCCCAGCACGATCGAGTCGATGTTGCGGGCGAGCCGGCCGACCAGGTCCGCCGCCGCCGCGATCTCCTCGGGGCCGGGCGGACCCTGGTCGTGCGGCACGACGGGCGGTGCGACGGGCGGTGCGACGGGCTGGGTGCCAGGGGGTGGTTCGGGTGTGCTCACGGTGCTCCTGCCGGCCATGCGCTCAACACTGTTTCAAGGGTCCGGTGCCGTTCGGCAGGTCGAACCACGCGTACGGGATGTAGTTCTCGCCCTTGAAGCTGATCTTGATCCAGACGCTGCTCCGCTTGCCGCCCCACGGGGTGGCGTCGACGCTGGAGCCGTTGGTCTGGCAGATCGCGGTGTAACGGTCGGGAGCGTAGACGTCGCCGACCGCCGAGCCGTTCTGGGTCGCCGTCCGGTACACCCAGATGCCGCCGTTGGGCGCGCCGTGGCCGCAGTAGCTGGCGTTGCCGCAGACCACGGTGCCCTGGTAGACGGGCGTGGAGATCGAGCCGGTGCCGTCGGCCGTCATCCCGGCCGCGTTGGTGATCGTGACCGTGTAGCTGTAGTCGGTGTTCGGCCACAGACCACCCATGGTCAGCGAGCCGGCGCACGCGTTCTCCACCGCGCCGACCCCGGCGACGTCGAGCCGGCACCGCGCGGGCGCGCCGCCGCCGTCGGTCGCGGTGAACGCCACCGTGATCGACTGCAGCGCGGCCCGGCTGTTGGCCGTGTCGACGCGCATGGTGGGTGCCGCCAGGGTGTTGGCCGCGCCGCTGGCCGGGGCGCCCTCGCCGGCCTTGTTGACCGCCCGGATCTGCAGGGTGACCCGCTCGTTGTCGCCGAAGCCGCCGAACTCCTTCGACAGCCCCGTGCCGAGGTCCTGCTTGACGCCGTTGACCGTCGCCTCGTAGCCCGTGATCGGCGCGCCGTTGTCCTCCGCGGCCCGCCACGCGGCCACGATCGTGCCGCGCTTCGTGGTGACCGCGCGGACCGTCAGGCCGCCGGGTGCGCCCGGCTTGGTGAACGGCACCACCGACGGGCTCAGCGGCGACTGCCCGGAGCTCGCGCCGATGTCGTTGACCGCCGCGACCCGGAACGCGACCTGCGTGCCGTAGGGCAGCTCACCGGCCGGGACCTTGAACGTCGGCTGCGCCGACTCGAAGGTCTTCGACTCGTCCCCGGAGACCGTCGTGATCGTGTACCGGACGATCTTGTGCCCCTGCCCGTTGGCGGCCGGCCACGTGACGGTGACCGTGCCGTCGGGGTTGGCGGTCGCCGCCACGCTCACCGGCGCGTCGGGCACCTGCGACGTCGGTGTCACCGGGTTGGCCGCCTTCTTCGGGCCGCTGCCCTTGGCGTTCACCGCGTAGACGGTGAACCGGTAGGACTGCCCGTTGGTCAGGCCGGTGATGTCGATCGCCCGCTGGCTCGCGCCGACCTCGTGCTGCTTGCCGTCGCCCTCGACCACGTACTTCGTCACCGCGCTGCCGTTGGCGGGCGCCGCGGTCCAGGTGACCCGGGCCGAGGCGTTGCCGGGCGTCGCGGTCACCCGCGGCGGCGCGCTGGGCGGGCCGACCGGCGGCTTCGCCGGCGGCGGTGGCGGCACCGGCGGGGCCTCGCCGCCGACGACGTCGTTGTTGTACTTGTCGACGACCTGCACGTGGTGCTTGGAGTCCACGACCCGCGCGGTCGACCCGCCGGGCGCGTTGATGAACATGCGGTCCTCGCGGACCTCGATCTCCAGGGCCTTGCCGCCTGCCTTGATCTGGATCGCGTCGAGCGGCTTGCCGCTGGCGTCCAGCACGTAGACCGTGCCGGTCGCGTCGTCGGCGCAGTAGAACCGCCCCGACCAGGCCACGCACGGCTGCAGCTTCGGGCTCTCGCCGGGCACGGTGAAGTCGGTGACCGAGTCGCCGTTGACGACGTAGACGTGCCGGTCGTCCACGACGGTCACCGGCACGTCGCCGCCGACCGTGCGCTGCGGCATCGCGCCGTTGCCGGTCAGGCGCAGCGGCACCTTCTTCAGAGCCTCGCCGCGCAGCGTGGTCAGCGTCGTGGCGGTCTTGTCCAGCACGGCGACGCCGGTGTCCAGGATCGACAGCGCCAGGTCGTGGTTGGGGTCGGCGACGCCGACGGTCTTGACCTTGGTCGGGTCGGCCGCGAACCCGCCGCCCGCGCCGCCGCTGGGCTTCTTCGCCGGCGCCGGCTTGACCGCCACGACGGTGCCCTCCGAGGGCACCAGCAGCCACAGCCGCCCGGTGTCGTCGAACGTGCCGCCGGAGATCCCGGGCGGGAACGTCAGGGTCTCGCCGACCGGCAGCAGCGTCGCCGGGTCGAGCTGGCGCACCTGCCCCTGCACGGTGTCGACGATGAACGCCACGTCGTCGTGCACGGCGACCGTCACGCCGAGCCCGGGCGTGGCCTGGGTCGTCGCGCCGAGGGTCAGGCTGGTCAGGTCCAGCACGCTGATCTTGCCGGTGTTGAGGTCCCGCAGGATCACGAACCGGTCGCTCTGGGTCACCTGCATGGTGTGCCCCTGCGCGTCGGTGATCTTCGTGCGGGTGTCGACCTTGCCGGTGACGCCGTTGACCCGGGCGACCTCGCCCTTGTCGTTGCTCCACAGCCACGAGCTGACGTCGTAGCTGGCCACCGCGTTGTTGGCCGCGCCGGTGCCGAACAGCGTGAGTCCGAGGACGGCGATCAGGCCCACGACGGTGCCGAGCGTGACCAGCCCGCCGCCCTTGCGCGAACGAAAGCTCACCATGCGGCCCCCTCCCCGAAACCGGCGCCCATCATATTCCTGTCGATTGGCCCTGCATACCCGGCGTATCGTGATCTGTTCGCTTCGTTATCTGCGCTGCGTGCAGGCCAGATCCGAGAGCGCGACGCTGTCCGTCCCATAGACCGCCGCGACTGTGAAGCAGTAGTCGAGCTTCGGGTTGAGGCCGTTGAGCGTGTACGTCGTGGCGCCCGCCGCGAGCACCTGCAACTGCCGCAGCGCGCCCTGCTGGCCGCCGGCGACGATGAACGGCACCGATCCCTTCGACGGATCGGTCCATGTCAGTGTGATGGATGTCTTGTCGTCGCGCAGCCGCAGCGAGCCGGGCGCCTTCGGGTTGCCGGCCGCGCCGCTCGCCGGCTGGCCCGCCGCGCTCGCCGCCCGGCTCGGCGCCACGCTGGTCGGGGCCGGCCCGCCGGGCTGGGCGGCCGGGCTGTCGGGGCGGGCCGCGAGGAACGACACCACCGCCGCGGTGACTCCGCCGAGCACCGCCAGGACCAGGATCACCAGCAGCGCGACGAGCGGCGACCGGCGCCGGGGCGCGTCGCCCTGCGGCAGCGGCGGCGTGGCCTGGTCGAGCGTCCACGGCGCGCGCTCCTCGACGACCGCGCCGCCCGCCGGATACCCGCCACCGCTGACGGGCGCACCACCGCTGACCGGCGCACCGCCGCTGACGGGCGCGCCGCCGCTGGTGGGGGAGGCCCCGCCGGTGGGGAAGCCGCCGCCGCTGGTGGGATACGCCCCGCCGCTGGTCGGGATGGCGCCACCGCTGGTCGGCCCGTCCGGCGTGGACGACCAGGGTGGTGTGCCGGGCCGCTGCAGCACGCCCCGGTCGACCGGCCGCCAGTCGTCGCCGGCCGGCGCCGGCGCCACCGGCGGGGACACCGGCTCGTCCCAGTCGTCGTGCTCGTCCTGTCGCCACAGCGGCGCGTGTACCGGCTGCGCGGGCCACACCTCGTCGCGCGGCTCGGGCCGGAAGATCGGCGCGGACCGCTGCTCCACGGGCCACGTCGCCGGCCCACCGTCCGGGCCGTCCGGCGCCGGCACCCCCGCGGCGGGCGGCGTGGCCGTGCCCGTCGGGGCGGACAGCGGCTCGAACGTCGCCGGCGCCGACTGGTGCGGCACGTGGAACGTCTCCGCCGGCTCCGGCAGCCCCAGGTACCGCCGGGCCGCCCGCACGCTCGGGTGGTCCTCGCCGAGCGCGGCCGGGCCGAGCCTGGCCAGCTGCCCGTAGCGGCGCTTCGCCTCGTACACGTTGCCGAGCTCGTCGGCGATGCGGGCCAGCTCGTAGGACAGGGCCAGCATCACCGCGTGCCCGTCGCCGAGGCGGTGGTATCCGGCGGCGAGGCTCTCCTCCAGCAGGCGCCGGGCGGCGCTGAGCTCGCCGAGGTCGGTGTGGAACTTCGCGAGCAGGCAGGTCGCGGCGAGCACGTCCGGATCGTCGGCGCCGAGCGCGCCGCCGGCGGCGTCGAGTGCCTGGTCGAGCAGCGTGAACGCGCCCCGCACGTCGCCCTGTGCCGCTACCGCGCGGGCACCTTGCACGGCGTTGGCGAGTTGGGCGGACGAGGACACGCCGATACTCTGCCCTGTCGCGCACCCCCGGCGCCACCCCGATGCAGCGCGCCTGATCGATACTTGTGTGATGGCAGACCACCCGCTGAGCCCGCTGCCCGGCGCGCGTGAGGCGCGGGACCCGGCCCGCGCCATCAAACGCGGGCCCAGCAGGGTGCCGCCCGAGGTCGTCGCGGCCAACCAGCGCGAGCGCCTCTACGACGCCGTCGTGCACACGGTCGCCGAGAAGGGCTACGCCAACGCGACCGTCAGCGACATCTGCCGGGCCGCGGGCGTGACCCGCCCGGCGTTCTACGCGCTGTTCGCCGGCAAGGACGACGCACTCATCGCCACCTACCGGCACGGCACCGACCTGCTGCTGCACCTGATGGAGTCCGCGTACCGCGCCGAGCCCGCCTGGCGCGACGGCGCCCGCGCCGCGCTGCGGGTGCTGCTGCAGGTCCTGGCCGAGCTGCCGGCGTTCGCCACGACGGCGGTGGTGGAGATCGACGCGGCCGGGCCGCTCGCCCGGGCCGAGCGCGCGCAGCTGCTGCGCCGCTTCGACCGGTTCTTCAGCGAGGCGCCGAGCGCCGGTGACCTGCCGATGCCGGAGGAGCTGGTCGAGACCGTCGTCGGCGGCATCTACGCGACCATCTACCGCTACGTCGCGGCCGGCCGGGTGGAGCAGCTGCCGGCGCTGCTGCCGATGCTCGCGTACTTCACGCTGGTGCCGTTCGTCGGCCGTGAGGAGGCCGCGAGCGAGCTGGCGATCCCGGTCCCCGAGGGCCCGTCGGGCTGCCACTTCGCCGACACCGGCTGACCCGCGCCCGCGGGATCACACCATATATCTGTGTCTCTATGCGCGGGGCGCGTCGGGGTCAGGCGGTGCGCGGGGCCAGCGGGGTCAGCCGGCCCGGCAGGGACGAGCGCTGGTGCGGGATGCGCGGCGCGGCGGGGGAGCGCAGCAGCTGCGCCCGGAACGCGCCCGGTGCCTGGCCGGTCTCGCGGCCGAAGAAGCGCCCGAAGTTCGTCGGCTCGTCGAAGCCGAGCCGGCGGCCGACCTCGGCGACCGGCAGGTCGCTCGTGGCGAGCAGGCGCTTGGCCTCCAGGGCGATCCGCTCGTCGATGAGCTGCTTGGCGCTGCGGCCGGTCACCGCGAGGCTCGCCCTGGTGAGCGTGCGCACCGAGCAGCCCAGGGTCTCGGCGTAGTCCTCGACCCGCCGGTGGGTGACGTGGCGCTCGATCTCGGCGCGCAGCCGCTCGATCAGGTCCGCGGCCGGGCCGGTGCGCGGCGGCGGGGCCAGGGCGACGATGCGCATCAGCAGGACCGCGACCTGGTGCGCGAGCAGGGTGCGGCTGAGCTCGCTGCCGTCGCTGCGGGCCCGGTCGACCGCGATCTGCGCGATCTCCGCGACGATCGCCTCCTCGTCCTCGCCGGCGGGCTGCCAGCAGGCGGGCGCGAACGGGTCGGCCACCAGCCGCACGGGCAGCGGCGGCAGGATCGACGGCGCGAAGGCGAGCACGGTCGCGTCGAAGCCGGCCTGCCCGCCGAACTGGTGCACCTGGCCCGGCCGGCCCCACAGCAGGGTGCCGGGACGGCACGCGTGGGTCACGAAGTCGAGCGTGTGGGTGCCCTGCCCGGCGCTGACCAGGATGACGACATGGTCCTTGGGGCGCTGGGGCGCCCGGTGCGCGGGCAGGTCGCTGAGCCGGGCCGCATCGACGGCCGCGGTCGGTGAAGCGCCCAGAAGCACCATGACCAGGCCGACTGTACCCAAGCCCGGCCCGGTGCGGAATGCCACCCGGCGCGGACGGCTACGACACGCTGATGCCGGCGACGGCCAGCTCCTCCAGACGGACCTGCTCGAAGGCGGCGCCGAGCTCGATCAGCCGGGCGTCGCCGACCGCGTCGCGCAGCGCGGGCAGCACGGTGCTCTCCTCCTCCTGCACGTGGTGGCCGACGGCGGCGATGAAGTCGTCCAGGCGGTCGGCGAACGCCTCGTCGTCCGGCCCCATCCGCTGCAGGTCGTGCAGCATCCGCTCGGCCTCGTGGTGCTCGTCGGCACCGTGGTGGGCCAGCTCGGCGGGCAGCTCCGGGTACACCCGCTGCTCCTCGGCGTGGCTGTGCGCGGTGAGCCGCGCGGCGATCTCGTCGAGCAGCAGCTGCCGGTCGCCGGAGCCTGCCCGGAGCCGGTCGAAGAGCTGTTCCATGACCCGGTGGTCGCTCATGATCAGCGTGACGGCGTCGGATGCCATGACTCCCCCTGTTGTCTCGGTCACCGTCCAGCGTGCACGCATACCCGGGTACAAGAGGGGCTAAACGGTCAAACCGCACCGCACGCCGTGCGGCACCGCGCCCTGCGGCCGATGATCGAGGTATGAGGTCGTGGCTGTACGTCCCCGATGTCCGCGAGGTCGGAGCCGGCCGGGCCGATGGAGCCGCCGAAGCCGCCGACGCGCTCGTCGTCGACCTCGAACGCGCCGGCGACCCGGCCGGGGTGCGGTCATGGATCGAGGCCGCGTCCGGCCGGCGGGCGGGGGCGGGCCGGCCCGCCGTCTGGGCCCGGCTCGCGGGTGGCGAGGCCGGGCACCGCGCCGTGCGTGACGTCGTGTCGCCGGCGCTGAGCGGGATCTGTGTCGCCGCCGAGTCGGCCAACGAGCTGGCCGCCCTCGGCACGGTCGTCGCGGAGGCGGAGGAGGCGGTCGGCCTGCGGGTCGGCAGCGTCGCGGTGATCGCGCGGCTGGCGTCCGCCGCCGCGGTGCTGCAGGCCGCCGAGATCGCCCGCGCGCCACGGGTCGCCCGGCTGCAGCTCGCCGAGGGGCCGCTGATCCGGCAGCTGCGCGTCGAGCCGGGCCGCGACGAGCGCGAGCTGCTGTGGGCCCGGTCGATGGTCGTGCTGGCCGGCGCCGCCGCCGGTCTGCGCCCGCCGCTCGCCGCCGCCTGCCCCGCCGGCACCGACTGCGAACCGTCCGCGACGGCCCTGCGCCGGCTCGGTTTCGGCGGCCGCACCTGCCTGGACGGCGAACAGGTCAGGGTCGCCAACAGGGTATTTGCGAACGCATAAACATTGGCATCAAATTATGTGGCCCGCGACAAGTGATTACCGGTCGTGCTGTCGACAATGCGTTGGGTGAGTATTTCGGTACCGTAAAAACCCTGAAACGTCGGTGTTGCGCCGAGCGTCCACCGCCCCCGGAAATCTGGCCCCGTGGCAGCCGTTAGGGTCCGTATGGGTTCCTGTACACCGACCCAACGGATGAGGAAAAACGAGGCGTTCGGCGCGGTATCCGGGACGTCGGTATTGACACCGATCGGCCGAGCTGTGATTGTGCTCAACGTCATGCGCCTGCTTGTCAGGACTGGCCCGTATTGTCAATCTCGGATGCCTGCGGGGACTCTTCGTGACCCAAAGCCAGAGCTCGTCTTCGCTGCCCGTCCCGAGGCAGGAGCGCGACCCTCGGCCGAGTCCCGATCGACGGCCGACACGTCATGCCGCCCTCGCCACCGCGCCGCAGCAGGACCTGCGCGGACGCCGCGAGCGGCCCGGCCGCCGGATCATCGACCAACTTCGCCTCATCGTCGCGGTGCCGCTCGTCGCCGTCGTCGTGTTCGCCGGCATCGCCCTGGTGAGCACCGTGCAGCAGGTGAACCGCAGCCGGCAGCTGCAGAACTTCGCCGAGCTGGCCGCCGACGCCGGCGGCCTCGCCCACGCGCTGCAGCGCGAGCGTGCCGCGGCCGTCAACGTGCTGCTCAACCCGGCCTCGGCGCAGCTGGAGGCCTACTCGTCGCAGGTGATGATCACCAACGACAACGTGGACGCGTACCGCAAGCGCCGCGCCGGTGTCAGCGACGTGCCCGAGGTCGTCCGGCGCGTCGACGCCAACCTCGACGACCTGGCCAACCTGCGCGACCAGGTCCGCAAGGACCCCCGCGCGTCGGTGTCCGGGATCGCGTTCAGCTACCGCATCCTCATCGCCGACCTGCTGTCCTACCGGGAGTCCGTGGCCCGCTCCGGCGCGCCCACGGAGCTGGCCGACCAGATCCGCGCCGCGGCCGCGCTGTCCCGCGCGGCGGAGGCCCTCGGCCAGCAGCAGGCGGCCGTGCTGCGCGCCGTCGCGGCGGGCGAGCTGACCCCCGCGCTGCAGCAGGAGATCACCGCGACGCGGACCAGCTTCGTCGAGGCCACGGTCCAGTTCAACGACCTCGCCCCGGTCGAGTGGCGCAGCTGGTACGAGCAGGCCAGCACCGGTGAGCAGATCATCGCCGCGCAGCGGCTGCAGGACGAGGTCAACCGCACCCGCCCCGGGCAGCGCATCGCCCTGGACACCGGCGGCTGGATCAACGCGATGTCCGGCTGGTCGGGCCTGCTGTTCGGGGTCCAGCAGAAGGTCGACGACGCGATCGTGGCCAAGGTCGGCGACCTGCGCGACGAGCAGCTGACCCAGGCGATCATCCAGATCGCCGGCGTCGCGCTGGTGCTGCTCATCGCCATCGTGCTGACCGGCATCGTGGCCCGGCGCATCACCCGCCGCCTGCGCGCCCTGCACGACTCGGCCCGTGAGGTCGCCTACGAGCAGCTGCCCGCGGTCGTCGCGGAGCTGCGCGCGGCCGCACCCGGCACCGTCGACCCGGACGAGGTCGCCGACCAGGCGTCGGCCAGGCTCGTCGTCGGCGGCGCGGACGAGGTCGCCGACGTGGCACAGGCCTTCCGCGCGGTCCACCGCGAGGCGGTCCGCATCGCCGGTGAGCAGGCCGTCATGCGCTCCAACGTCGCGGAGATCTTCGTCCACCTGTCCCGCCGCGAGCAGCGACTGGTCGACGCCGTGCTGGCCCAGGTCGACCGGGTGGAGCGCGACGAGACCGACCCGGACCGGCTGCAGCAGCTGTACCAGCTGGACCACCTCGCCACCCGGATGGCCCGGATCAACCTGAGCCTGCTCGTGCTGGGCGGCTCCGGCGCGGCCCGGGTCCGCCGCGAGGACGCCCCGATGGGCAAGGTCCTGCAGGCCGCGATCTCGCAGATCGAGCACTACACCCGGGTCCGGTTCGGCAGCGTCGACGACGACGTCGCGGTCGTGGCCGAGGCGGTCGACGAGATCGTGCACCTGCTCGCCGAGCTGCTGGACAACGCGACCGGCTACTCGCCACCGGAGTCCGAGGTGTGGGTCACCGGGCGCGCGCTCGGCGACCGGGTCATCCTGCAGATCGTCGACGAGGGCGTCGGCCTGGCCCCGTCGCGGCGCGAGCAGCTCAACGAGCTGCTGGCCCAGCCGCCCGCGATCGACATCGCCGCCGTGCGCGCCATGGGTCTCACCGTGGTCGGGCACATCGCGGCCCGGTACCAGATCCAGGTGCAGCTGCGGCCCGGCCAGCACAACGGCACCCTCGCCGAGGTCGTCATCCCCAAGGACGTGTTCCGCCCGATCATGGCCGCGGAGCGCCAGCCGCAGCTCGCGCCGGCGGTCACCGCGGGCCCGCCGGCCGGGTACAGCACGACCGGCAACGGCAACGGCAACGGCGGTGGGGGCGCCCCGGGCCGCCCGGTCGCCGCCGAGCTGTTCACGCCCGCGCCGCGCACCGCACCGCCGAGCCTGTTCGACGTGCCCACCCAGGAGTACCGGGTCGCCTCGCCGGGCCGGGACTTCACCCCGGCGCAGGACTACGCGCCGGTGCAGGACTACGGGCAGGACTACGCGCCGACGCAGGAGTTCACGCCCCAGCGCACCGCGACCCCGATGCCGCCCGGACCGGGCGCGTGGCCGCCGTTGCCGGAGCCGGAGGTGCCGTCCATCCTGGCCGACGCCGACGACTCGATCGGGCTGCCGATCTTCCAGTCGGTCAACGGCTGGTTCCGTACGGAGACACCGGCCGAGCTGGTCACCCCCGGCGGGTACGCCGCCGCCGAGGAGCCGCCGAACTGGGAGTCCAGCGCCGACGTCGGCTGGCGCGCCGCCCAGCAGGCGGCCACGCCGGACGTCAGCGCGGTCACCGCGTCGGGCCTACCGGTCCGCGCCCCCCAGCGGCATCTGGTGCCGGGTGCCGCCGTGCCGTCGCAGGCGGACCGCTCCTCCGCCGCGCGCCGCGACCCCACCAAGGTCGCCGCCGCGATGTCCGCCTACGCCCGCGGTGTGGCCGGTCGCCGGCCGGCCGGCTCCTGAAGCACGAAGAACAGCAAGAGAGGACCATTTCTGTGACCGACCCGAGTAATCTCGGTTGGCTGCTGGACAACTTTGCGAGCCGTACCCCCGACGTCAGCCACGCGCTGGCGATCTCGGCCGACGGGCTGGTGCTGGCGCATACCCGGGCCCTGCCGCGCGACCGCGCCGACCAGCTGGCCGCCACCGGCAGCGGCCTCGTCGCGCTGCTCGCCGGCGCGGCACGGTTCTTCGAGGCGGGCAGCGTCATCTCCAACGTGACCCAGCTCGACGGCGGTTTCATGTTCTGCATGGCGTTCAGCGACGGCGCGTCGCTGCTGGTGCTCGCCTCACCGCACGCCGACGTCGGCAAGGTGTCCTACGAGATGACCGAGCTGGCCAACCGGATCGGTGACGCGCTGTCCCCGACCGTGCGTGGGGCACCGGCGTGACGACTCCCGGACGCGGGCGGCCGACCGCGGTAAAGATCATCATCGCCGGCGGGTTCGGCGCCGGTAAGACGACCCTCGTCGGGTCGATCTCGGAGATCCCGCCCGTGACGACCGAGGCCGTGATGACCGCGGCCAGCCTCGGGCACGACGACTCCACCCTCGTGCCCGACAAGGGCAGCACCACCGTCGCCATGGACTTCGGCCGTATCACGCTGTACCAGGACCTCGTGCTCTACCTGTTCGGTACGCCCGGGCAGAAGCGGTTCTGGTTCATGTGGGACGAGCTGTGCCGCGGCGCGATCGGCGCGGTGGTCATCGCCGACACGCGGCGCCTCGCGGACTGCTTCGGCGCCATCGACTTCTTCGACAACCGGCGGCTGCCGTACGTCATCGCGGTCAACCACTTCGAAGGCGCGGCCCGGTACCACCTGGAGGACGTCCGCGACGCCCTCGCGGTCAGCCGGGGCGTCCCGATGATCAACGCCGATGTCCGCTCGCGGGCCTCGGCCAAGGAGATCCTGGTGGCCGTGACCGAGCACGCGCTCGCGCAGCGCACCGGTGCCCGCCGCTGAACCCCCGGTGAACTTCCCCTTGAACCGTTTCACCAACCGCGAACGCACAGAAACGTAGGAGAACCATGCAACGACGATCGCTGGTCAGTGCGGCGCTCGCCGCCGGGCTGCTGTTCGCAGCCGCGGGCTGCGCCGATTCCGACCCGAAGACTTCCAGCGGCGGCGCCGCCTCCACCCTGAAGATCGGCTTCCTCGGCTCCCTCTCGGGCACCTACCAGGCGGTCGGCACCGACCTGAAGAGCGGCTTCGAGCTGTACCTCGCGACGCACGACAACAAGCTCGGCGGCCACCCGATCGACCTGAAGATCGCCGACGAGGGCGACGGCGCGCCGACCGCGGTGCCCGCCGCCACGAAGCTCATCAAGGACGACAAGGTCGTCGCGCTCACCGGCATCGTCGGCGGTGGCTCGGTCGCGGCCGTCGCGCCGCTGCTCGCCGAGGCGAAGATCCCGCTGATCGGCTCCAACGGCCGGCCGGACCTCAAGGACCTCAGCGGCGTGTGGACGACCAGCTTCATGTCCACCGACACGGGCCAGTCGATCGCGCAGTACATCAAGGACAAGGTCAACGGCCCGGTCTTCGCGATCGGCCCGGACTACCAGGGTGGCTACGACCAGGTCGGCGGCTTCACCACCGAGTTCACCAAGCTCGGCGGCCAGCTGGTCAACGGCAAGGCCACGTTCACGCCGTTCCCGACGACGACGAACTTCCTGCCGTACTTCTCGCAGATCAAGCAGAGCAACGCCAAGGCCGTGTACACGTTCTACGCCGGTAAGGCCGCGATCGACTTCGTGAAGCAGTACGCGCAGTCCGACGCCAAGGACATCCCGCTGTACGCCGCGGGCTTCCTCACCGAGGGCTCCGTGCTGCAGGCGCAGGGCAACGCCGCGGAGAACATCCTCAACGTCTGCAACTACTCGCCCGACCTCGACAACGAGGAGAACCGCAAGTTCGTCGCCGCGTGGCGGCAGAAGCACCCGGACGCCACGCCGACCACCTACGCGATGGCCTCCTACGACGCGGCCGCGGTCCTCGACCGCGCGATCGCGGCGGCCGGTGCCAACCCGACCCCGGAGTCGATCAACGCCGCGGTCGCCAAGCTCGGCCAGATCCCCTCGCCGCGTGGCTCCTGGCAGTTCGGCCCGAAGACGCACTCGCCGATCCAGAAGTGGTACCTGCGGCAGGTCCGCAACGACGGCCGGGCCCTCGCCAACGTGATGGTGCAGGACCTCGCGACGGTCGGTGCCTGACCGAGTTGGACGCGTACCTGATCCCGGCGGTCGACGGCGTGGCCTACGGCCTGCTGCTGTTCGTCGTCGCCGCCGGGCTCACCCTCGCCTTCGGCGTCGGTGACGTGCTCAACCTCGCGCACGGCACGCTGTTCGCCTTCGGCGCCTACGCGGCGGCGAAGGTCAGCGACGGCTCGTGGGGCTCGCTCGCGGTCGCGGTGCTCATCGGCACCGCGACCGCGGCGGCCGGCGGGGCCGTGCTGTCCGTGCTGCTCGTCCCGCTCGCCGGGCGGGGCCACCTCGCCCAGGCGCTGCTGACCTTCGGCGTCGCGCTCGTCGTCGGCGACCTGCTCGTCACCGTCTTCGGCCCCGATGAGCTGCCGGTCACCGTGCCGGCCTCCCTGGACCGGTCCGTCGACATCGCCGGGCACTCCTACCCCGGCTACCGGCTCGCCTTCATCGGCGTGGCCGCGCTCATCGCGGTCGCGCTCTACGTCGTGGTCGCCCGCACCCGGGCCGGCAGCCTGGTCCGCGCCACCGTCGACGACCGGGACATGGTCGCCATGCTCGGCGTCGACCCGTTCAAGGTGCGCACCGGCGTGCTCGCCGTGGGCGGCGCCCTCGCCGGGCTGGCCGGTGCGCTCGGCGCCCCGATCATCGGGCCCGGCCCGCGCGTCGCCGACCTGGTGCTGCTGCTGTCGCTGGTCGTGGTGGTGCTCGGCGGGATGGGGTCGATCGGTGGCGCGCTGGTCGCCGCGATCGCGGTCGGCGAGATCCAGACCGTCGGCGTCACCGCCCAGCCGACCCTCGCCCCGTTCCTCATGTTCGGCGCGATGGCCGTGGTCCTCGCCCTGCGGGCCGGTGGCCTGCTGAAGTCCCGGCGGATCGCCACATGAGCGGGCGCAGTGGAGGCGGCGGCATGAGCGTGTTGAGGCGCCTGGCGCCGTTCGGCTTTCCCGCGCTGATCGTCGCGCTCGTGCCCATGGCCTGGGTGCTGGACGAGTACGCCACCAAGACCCTCACCAAGATCCTCGTCGTCGGGCTGCTCGCCGTCAGCGTCGCGCTGCTCACCGGCGTCGCGGGCCTGCCGACGCTGGGGCAGACCGCGCCGTACCTCGTCGGCGCCTACACCGCGGCCACGCTGGTGCGCCACGACGTGCACATCGGCGTCGTGCAGCTGCTTGCGGCGGCCGGGGCCGGGGCCCTGTTCGCCCTCGTCACCGCGCCGCTGGTGGTGTACGCCCGGGGCGTGGTGGTCCTCATGATCACCCTCGCGCTCGGCGAGCTCACCTCGACCGTCGCGGGCCGGTGGAAGGCCGTCACCAACGGCACCGACGGCATGCTCGCCTTCGCCTCGCCGGCGCCGCTGCCGGGGCTGGTCACGCTGGACACCGACCGGGCGACGTACCTCTACGTCCTCACCGTCGTCGCGGTGCTGGTCGGCGTGGTGCTGCTGGTGCTGCGCTCCCCGGCGGGCGCGATGCTGCGGGCCGCCCGTGACGGCGAGACCCGGATGCGGGCCAGTGGTCATCCCGTCGCCGGGTACCTCACCGTCGCCTACGTCGCCGCGGGCGCCCTCGCGGGCGCGGCGGGCGCGCTACTGGTCACCGTCGAGCGGTACGTCTCGCCCGGCGCCGGCGGCTTCGACGTCGCCGCGCTGGTACTGCTGGCGGTCGTCATCGGCGGCGCCACGTCGCTCGTCGGCGCGCTGCTCGGCGCGGGCCTCGTGGTGGCGACCCGCGACTGGCTCGCCGGCACCGACGACCGCCTGGCCGGGCACGCGCCACTGATCCTCGGCGGGCTGTTCGTCATCTGTGTCTATCTCCTGCCCCGTGGCCTGCTAGGAAAGCGGTCGGCACATGAGTGACCTGCCCAGCGACCTCCTGCGGGTCGACGGTCTCGGCCGCCGGTACGGTGACCTCGCCGCCCTCGACGGGGTCGACCTGCGGGTGGCGCCCGGCGACCGGCTCGGGCTGATCGGTCCCAACGGCGCCGGCAAGTCCACCCTGCTCAACCTGATCGCCGGGTCGCTGCGGCCGACCGCGGGCCGGATCCGCTTCGACGGGCGCGACGTCACCAGGCTCGGCCCGGCCCGCCGGGCCCGGCTCGGCGTGGGGCGCACCCACCAGCACCCGGCCGTCTGGTCGAGCCTGCCCGCCCTGGACAACGTGCTCGTCGCCGGCCGCCGGCCGTGGGGGCGGCTGCGGGCCGGCGGGCGCGAACGGGCCCGGGAGCTGCTCGCCGAGGTGGGCCTGGCCGGCGTGGAGCGCACCGCCGCGGGCGCGCTGTCGCACGGGCAGCGCCGGCAGCTGGAGCTGGCGATGGCCCTGGCCGGCGAGCCGCGCCTGCTGCTGCTCGACGAGCCCGCCGCCGGTCTGGCGCCGCCGGAGGTGGAGCTGCTGGCGTCGCTGCTGGCGGCGCTGCCGCGCACCGTGGCGATCCTGCTGGTGGAGCACCACCTGGACCTGGTCTACGGGTTCGCCGACCGGATCACCGTGCTGCACTCGGGGCGGCACGTGCACACCGGCACCGTCCCGGAGACCCGCTCCTCGCCCGAGGTCGCGGCAGCCTACGCCGGAGTCGCACCATGACGCTCACGATCGAAGGGGTGCACGCCGGGTACGGCGGCGGCACCGTCCTGCACGGGGTCGACCTCACGGTTCCGGAGGGCACCGCCCTGGCGGTGCTCGGCATGAACGGCGCCGGCAAGACCACCCTCGTGCACACCATCGCCGGCCTGGTCAAAGCGCGCTCCGGCAGCATCCGGCTGGACGGCGCCGAGCTGGCCGGGCGCCCGGCGCACCGCATCGCCAGGGCCGGTGTCGCGCTGGTGCCGCAGGGCCGCCGGGTCTTCGCCAGCCTCACCGTCGCCGAGCACCTGGGGCTGTCCCGGCGCAAGGGTGAGTGGACCGTGCCACGGGTGCTGGAGCTGCTGCCGCGGCTCGGCGAGCGGCGCACCCACAGGGGCAACCAGCTGTCCGGCGGCGAGGCGCAGATGCTCGCGATCGCCCGGGCGCTGCTCACCCAGCCGCGGCTGCTGCTGCTCGACGAGCCGTGCGAGGGGCTCGCGGTCGACCTGGCCGCCCGGGTGCGTGGCGTCGTGGCGGAGCTGACCCGCACGGGGCTGACCGTGCTGCTGGTCGAGCAGCAGCCGGAGCACGCCCGCGCCGTCACCGACCGCCTGGTCGTCCTGTCCAACGGCGTGATCACGGAACGTGGCGAGACGAGCACCGAAGGGGTATCAGAAATTTCCATGTTTCGATAGGTTGTCCTGGAGTCACTCTCCGAGAGGGAGCCCTCCATGACGACACTGTCCTTCCCGCTGCCCAACGCGCCGACGCTGTACGCGCCGCTGCCCGCGCTCGGCGAGATCCAGCGCGACCAGGCCGTCGCCCGGATCGACACCCCCGACGGCGGGGTCGCCTACGTGGTGACCCGCTACGCCGACGTGCGCACCGTCCTGGTCGACCCGCGGTTCAGCCGCGCCGCCGCGGCCGCCTCCGGTTCCGCCGCCGCGGACTTCGGGCTCGGTGCGCTGGCCACCGACTCGATCGTCGGCATGGACCCGCCGGAGCACACCCGGCTGCGCAAGCTCGTCGCCCGCGCGTTCACCGCCCGCAGGGTCGAGCAGCTGCGGCCGGGCACGGCGAGGATCGTCGACGAGCTCATCGACGCGCTGCTCGACCTGCCCCAGCCGGCGGACCTGGTCGAGCACTTCTCCCTCGCACTGCCGGTACGGGTGATCTGCGACATGCTCGGGGTGCCCGCCGGCGATCGCGACACGTTCCACGGCTGGTCCGACACGCTGCTGGGCGGTCCCGGCGCCGACCCGCGGGTGATGGGCGCCGCGCTGCGGGCGATGGGGGAGTACTTCGCCGGCCTGATCGCGGCCAAGCGGGCGAAGCCCGAGGACGACCTGATGACGGCGCTGATCGCGGCCCGCGACGAGCACGACCGGCTCACCGAGGAGGAGCTGGTGCGGCTCAGCCTCGGCATCCTCATCGGCGGCCACGAGACGACCGCCAACCAGATCACGATGATCCTGCTGACCCTGCGGCACTTTCCGGAGCAGGACGCCCTCCTGCGGGCCGACCCGTCGCTGATTCCCGGCGCGGTCGAGGAGCTGATGCGCTTCGTGCAGCTCGGCGACGGCGCCACCTCGCTGCCCCGGGTCGCGACCGAGGACGTCGAGCTCAGCGGGGTGACGATCCCGAAGGGCGCGGTCGTGCTGCCGGCGCTCGCCGTCGCCAACCGTGACCCCGGCGTGTACGACGAGCCCGACGGCCTCGACGTGACCCGCAAGGAGCTGTCGCACCTGTCGTTCGGGGCCGGCGTGCACCACTGCCTCGGCGCGCAGCTGGCCCGCATGGAGCTGCAGGAGGCGCTGCGCGGGCTGTTCACCCGGCTGCCGGGCCTGCGGGTCGCGGTGCCCGACGGGGAGCTGCGCTTCAAGCAGGGCATGATCGTGCGCAGCGTCGAGGCGCTGCCAGTCACCTGGTAGCACCACGGCCGATCCGGCAAACGCCTCACGTCCACCCGCCGCCCTGCCGAACAGGCAGGCATGACAGCGATCATGCGGCGCCCCGCACCGTGGCAGGTCTGGCTCGGCTGCGGGGCGCTCATGATCGTCGTGTACTACGTGCTGCCGGCCGGCGGGTCCGGACGCGGCTTCCTGTACCCGGCCCTGTCGGCGTCCTGCACGCTCATGGTGGTGGCCGGGATCCGGCGCAACCGCCCGGTGCGCCCGTCGGTCTGGTACTGCGTCGCAGCCGGGCTCGGCATGTGGTCGACCGGTGACTTCGTGTTCGCCTACCTGTACTACGTGCGCGGGGACACCACGTTCCCCTCCTACGCCGACGCCTGCTACCTCGGCGCGATCCCCGTGTTCGCGGCCGGCGTCTTCATCCTGATCAAGGGCCGGGTCTCCCGCCGGGACCGCGCGGGCCTGCAGGACGCCCTCATCATCTCCACCGGCCTGGCGCTGCTGACCTGGACGTTCATGATGCGCCCGATCGCCGAGGACCACTCGGTCGGGCTGCTCGCCCGGCTGGTCTCGCTCGCCGCGCCCGCCGGCGACCTGCTGCTCATCGCGATGCTGCTGCGCCTGGTGGCCAGCCCCGGCGGCCGCAGCGCCAGCTACCGGTTCCTGATCGGCGGCTTCGCCTTCACACTCGGCACCGACGTGCTCTACAGCGTCGTCAACACCGTCGCCGTGTACGAGGGCGGCGCGATGGACGCCGGCTGGATGACCTCCTACCTGATGTTCGGCGCCGCCGCCCTGCACCCGTCGATGCGCTCGCTGTCGGAGGTCGCGCCGGACCGCGCCGAACGCTTCCACCGGCAGCGCATCGGGGTGCTCGCCGCGACCTCGCTGCTGGCCCCGGCGACGCTCGTGTACGACGGGCTCACCGACCCGACCGACGTCGACTGGAAGGCGATCAGCGCCGGCTCGGTCGTGCTGTTCCTGCTGGTCGTGGCCCGGATGTCCGGTCTGGTGGCGCAGGTGCGCGATCAGGCCGCCCAGCTGGAGGCGCTGGCGCACAACGACGGGTTGACCGGGGTGCCGAACCGCCGCGCCTGGGACCTCGAGCTGCACCGCGAGACCATGAAGGCCCGCCGCGGCGGCACGGAGATCTGCGTGGCGCTGCTGGACCTGGACCACTTCAAGCGGTTCAACGACACCCACGGCCACCAGGCCGGTGACCGGCTGCTCAAGGAGGCGTCGGCCGCGTGGCGGGCGCTGCTGCGCCCCGGCGACGTCCTGGCCCGCTACGGCGGCGAGGAGTTCGGCGTGCTCCTGGTCGGCGCGTCCACGCTGGAGGCGGTGCGGGTCCTGGACCGGCTGCGCGAGGTCACCCCCCAGGGGCAGACGTTCTCCGCCGGCCTGGTCCGGTGGGATGGCGCCGAGTCCACGGACGAGGTCGTCGGCCGCGCCGACGAGGCGCTCTACCACGCCAAACACGACGGCCGGGACCGTGTTCACCTGTCCGACCCGATCCGGACGACCAGGGACACCCGCATCCTCGCGTAAACTTCGTTTCGTGGTTGTTGCAAGCTCTTGGCAACAACGCTGGCATGGCAATAGGCTGCTCGCATGCCTGCGGTAGCCATGCACATCTCCAACGGGATCATCGACAACCAGATCGCGTTGCTCTTCGCCGCCGTCGCGCTGGCCGGGCTCGGCCTGTGCTTCGTGCAGGGCCGCCGTGAGCTCGACGACCGGCTCGTGCCGATGGCCGGCCTGGTCGCGGCGTTCATCTTCGCCGTACAGATGCTCAACTTCCAGATTCTGCCCGGGGTCAGCGGCCACCTGCTCGGCGGCACGCTCGCCGCCATCCTCGTGGGGCCCTACCTCGGCGCGATCTGCGTCTCGATCGTCCTCGTCGTGCAGGCGCTGATCTTCAGCGACGGCGGCGTCACCGCCCTCGGGCTCAACATCACCAACATGGCGCTGCTCGGCACCGCCGCCGGCTACCTGCTCGTGGCGACCCTGCTGCGGGTCCTGCCCCGCACCACCTGGGCGCTGACCGTGACCGCCGTCGCCGCCTGCGTGGTGTCGGTGACCGTCGCCTCGCAGGGGTTCGTGCTGCAGTACGCCCTCGGCGGCGCCGTTGACGTCGGCCGGTCCCTCGGCGCGATCGCCGCGGCGATGGCCGGCACCCACCTGCTCATCGGGCTCGGCGAGGGCGTCATCACCGCGCTCACCGTCACCTACGTCGCGAAGGTCCGCCCGGACCTCGTCTATGCGGTGCGCAACCTGCGGCGCCCGGTCACCCGTGAGGCGGTCACGGCATGAAGAAGTCGTCCTGGTTCATCCTCAGCGGACTCATCGCCGCGCTGCTGCTCGCGGGCGTGGTCAGCAACTTCGCCTCCAGCCACCCCGACGGCCTGGACTCCGTGGCCCGCGAGGGCTGCACGTTCGACGCCGACGGCACCATCACCGGCGGCACCTGCATGGCCCAGGGCGAGGCCGACAACCAGACCAAGGACAGCCCGCTGGCCGACTACGGCCTGCGCGGCGTCGGCAACGACTTCCTGTCCACCGGCCTGTCCGGGGTGATCGGGGTCGTCGTCACGTTCGCGGTCGGCGGCGGCGTGTTCTGGCTGCTGCGCGCCGGCCGTCGCGACCCGGACCGGGCCAAGCAGGCGGCCTGACGTGGGCGCCGGTCACAGCCACGCGCTGTACGTGCACCGCCACTCGCCCGTGCACGCCCTCGCGCCGGAGGTGAAGATCGCCGCCAGCGTGCTGTTCACCGTCGCGGTCGTGGCGACGCCGCGCGAGGCGCTGTGGGCGTTCGGCGGCTACCTCGCCGTCATCGTGGCGGTGGCGCTGACGGCCCGGATCGGCCTGCGCCGGCTGGCCCTGCGCTCGCTGATCGAGCTGCCGTTCATCCTGTTCGCGTTCGCGCTGCCGTTCCTCGGCCACGGCGAGCGGGTGCACTGGCTCGGGATGAGCCTGTCCGTCGACGGGCTCTACGGCATGTGGAACATCCTCGCCAAGGGCACCCTCGGCGTGCTGTCCTCGCTGCTGCTGGCCGGCACCACCACGCCGCGCGACCTGCTGCTCGGCCTGGACCGGCTGCGCTGCCCGGCGATGATCACCCAGATCGCCACGTTCATGCTGCGCTACCTCGACGTGCTCGCCGCCGAGGGCCGCCGGATGCGCATCGCGCAGCGCTCCCGCGGCTACGACCCGCGGTTCCTGTGGCAGATCAAGGGTTTCGCCAGCGGCATCGGGGCGCTGTTCCTGCGCGCGTTCGAGCGTGGCGAGCGGGTCTACCTGGCGATGGTCTCCCGCGGGTACGAGGGGCGCATCCCGCTCGCCCTCGCCGGTGGCGGCGCGACGCCCGGGCAGTGGGCCGCCGCGGCCTGGGTGCCCGTCGTGGCCGGGACCATCGCGACGGTAGCGTTGCTGCGGTGACGCCATCGCTGCGGGTGACCGGCCTGCACTTCGCATACCCCGACGGGCACGTGGCACTGCGCGGCGTCGACCTCACCGTGCCGCAGGGGGAGCGGGTCGCGCTGCTGGGGCCCAACGGCGCCGGCAAGACCACGTTCGTGCTGCACCTCAACGGCATCAACGCCGCGGCCTCCGGCAGCGTCGAGGTCGGCGGCCTCACCGTCGACCCCGCCGACCGGGCCGGGCTGAAGGAGATCCGCCGCCGCGTCGGCATCGTCTTCCAGGACCCCGACGACCAGCTGTTCATGCCGACCGTCGCCGAGGACGTCGCGTTCGGCCCGGCCAACCTGGGCCTGCGCGGCGCCGAGCTGGCCGAGCGGGTCGACGAGGCCCTCGCCGCCGTGGGGATGGGCTTCGCCCGCGACCGCGCGCCGCATCACCTGTCCTTCGGGCAGCGCCGCCGGGTCGCGGTCGCCACCGTGCTGGCCATGCGCCCGGAGATCCTCGTGCTGGACGAGCCGTCGTCCAACCTGGACCCCGCCTCCCGCCGGGAGCTCGCCGACATCCTGCGCTCGCTGCCGGTGACGCTGCTCATGGTGACCCACGACCTGCCCTACGCGCTGGAGCTGTGCCCCCGCTCCGTCATCCTCGACGACGGCCGCATCGCCGCCGACGGCCCCACCCGCGAGCTGCTCGCCGACGCCGAGCTGCTCGAGCGGCACCGGCTCGAGCTGCCGTTCGGGTATACCGTCGTGGCATGACCGAGTCCGCCACCTGGACGCGGGTGGACGACGGACGGTTCCAGGTCGACCTGCTCACCGCCGACTACCGCCGGCACGCGTTCACCCGGCACAGCCACGCGACGTTCGCCATCGGTGTCGTGGTGTGCGGGGTCGAGCAGTTCCGCTACCGGGGCGAGCTGCACCGCGCGGGCGTCGGCAGCCTGGCCATCCTCGAGCCCGGCGAGCCGCACGACGGGCAGGCCGCGGGCCCGGCCGGGTGGGCGTACCGCGTCTTCTACCCGCCGGCCGACATGCTCTTCGACAGCGGCACCGGGCCGGCCCACTTCGCCGACGCGATCGTGCACGACCCGCGCAGCGTGCACCTGGTCCGCTCGGCGCACGAGGAGCTGACCGCCGGTGCGGACCCGCTCGCCGGGCACTCGAAGCTGACCTGGGCCCTCGCCGCGGTCGTCCGGCGGCACGGCTCGCACGCCGGTGACCCGTCGGTGCTGTCGCCGCGGGACGCGGCGGCGGTGCGCAAGGTCGCCCAGGTCCGCGACCGGCTCATGGCCGACCTGCGGTGCGCGCCGGGCCTGCGCGAGCTGGCCGCCGGGGTCGAGCTGTCCCCGTTCCACATGCTGCGCGTCTTCCGCGACGTCACGGGCTTCCCGCCGCACACCTGGCTGGTGCTGGAGCGGGTCTGCCGGGCCCGGCAGCTCCTCGCCGCGGGTGTCGCCCCCGCCCAGGTCGCCAGCGGGGTCGGCTTCGCCGACCAGGCCCACCTCACCCGCTGGTTCAAGCGCGTGACGGGCGTCACCCCGGCCGCATTCCGCAACGCCGTTCAAGACCCCGTCCGCACCCCCGCGTGAAGCTCAGTCCATGAGCCGTCGTGGGTGGATCCTGTTCATCGCCATGTCCGTCGTGTGGGGCGTGCCGTACCTGCTGATCAAGGTCGCGGTCCGGGACATCGGCCCCGCCGAGCTCGTCTTCCTCCGCACCGCCATCGGCGCGCTCCTGCTGCTGCCGATCGCGCTGTACCGCAAGGAGCTGCGCGAGTCGTTCCGCCCGTGGCTGCCGCTGCTCGCGTACACCGTCATCGAGATCGGCGTGCCGTGGCTGCTGCTGTCGCACGCCGAGCAGAAGGTCGACAGCTCCCTGACCGGTCTCGTCATCGCGGGCGTCCCCCTCGCGGCCGCCCTCATCGCGCGCGAACGCCTCTCCGCGAGCCGCGTCGCCGGCCTGCTCACCGGGCTCGCCGGCGTCGGCCTGCTCGTCGGCTTCCACGGCGGCACGGGCGGCGCCGTCCCGCTGCTGGAGCTGCTCGGTGTCGTGGTCTGCTACGCGACCGGCCCGCTGATCATCGAGCGCTGGCTCGCCGACGTGCCCCGCTACGGCGTCTCCACCGCGTCGCTGCTGCTCGGCGCGCTGCTCTTCGCCCCGGTCGCGGTGCCGGGCCTGCCGTCGCTGGCCCGCACGGTGACCCCCGGCCCGGCGCTCGCGGCGGTCGGGCTCGCCGTCATCTGCACCGCCCTGGCCTTCGTGCTGTTCTTCGCCCTCGTCGCGGAGGTCGGCGGGGTCCGCGCCACGGTGATCACGTTCGTCAACCCGGCGGTGGCGGTCGTCCTCGGCGCCGCCGTCCTCGGTGAGGAGATCACCCCGTTGACGGTGGGCGCGTTCGCGCTGATCCTCGCCGGGTCGTACCTGGCGACCCGGCGCAGGGCGGCGCCGGCGCCGGCCCCGGACGCCGAGCCCGCGCCCGTGTCTTCGTGATCCGGAGGGTCCGCGGTGGGCCCTCCGGATCACGGCCGGTCGCCGGCCTCGGCCGGCGCATCAGTCGGCGAGGATCGCGTACAGCTTGCGCCGGGTCTCGGTCAGCACCTCCAGGGCCTGCGACCGCTGCTCCGCGGTGCCGTTGAAGCCGACCTGGCGCAGGGCGTCCATGATGCCGATCGCGGCGTCGCGGAACTCCTGGGCCTGGGAGACGTGCTCGTCGCCGTACTCCTGCCAGGGGGCGTTCTGCGCGGCGGTCTCGGCCTCGGGCCGGCCGGCGTCGGTGAGGACGAATCGCTTGCGGCCGCCCTGCTCCTCCGCCGCGATGAGGCCCTCGTCCTCCAGCAGCTGCAGGGTCGGGTAGATCGAGCCGGGGCTCGGCCGCCAGATGCCGCCGGTGCGGGTCTCCAGCTCCTGGATCATCTCGTACCCGTGCATGGGGCGCTCGTGGAGTAGCGCCAGGACGGCGAGGCGCACGTTGGGGCGTCCGCCCCGGCCCGTGCCCTTGCCGCCCCAGCCGCCCCGGCCGTGCCCGGGACCCCAGCCGCCGCGCCCACCGGGCGGGAACGGAGGGATGAAACCGCCGAAGCCGCGGTGCCAGGCGCCGGCGTCGAACATCGATCCGTGTCGTGATCGCATGATCACAGCTCCTATCGTCGGAGTGTCAGCGACTATCGCTGATAACTCGACGATATATCGGAAGACTATCGGCGACAATATCGTGACCGATACGTCACCATATGTGGGTTACAGCACGATCACCGTGCGCAGGACCGAGCCCGCCTCCATCTCGTGGAACGCGGCCTCGACGTCGGCCAGGGTGCCGGTCGAGCTGACGAAGCGGTCCAGCGGCAGCCGGCCCTGCAGGTACAGGTCGATCAGCATCGGGAAGTCGCGCGAGGGCAGGCAGTCGCCGTACCAGCTGGACCTGAGCGCACCACCGCGGCCGAAGACCTCCAGGAACGGCAGGGTCAGCTGCATGTCGGGGCGCGGCACGCCGACGAGCACCACCGTGCCGGCCAGGTCGCGGGCGTAGAAGGCCTGCTCGTACACCTGCGGCAGGCCCACCGCCTCGATGACGACGTCGGCGCCGAACCCGCCCGTCAGCGCCCGCACCGCCTCGACCGGGTCGGTCTCGCGCGAGTTGACGACGTGCGTCGCTCCGAACTCCTGCGCCCAGGCGAGCTTGCGCACGTCGACGTCGACCGCGATGACCTTGCTCGCGCCGGCGAGGACCGAACCGACGATCGCGGCGTCGCCGACCCCGCCGCAGCCGAACACCGCGACCGTGTCGCCCCGCCCGACGTTGCCGGTGTTGATGGCCGCGCCGATTCCGGCCATGACCCCGCAGCCGAGCAGGCCGGCGACGCTCGCCGACGCCCGCGGGTCAACCTTGGTGCACTGCCCGGCGGCGACCAGCGTGTACTTGAGGAACGCGCCGATCCCGAGCGCCGGCGACAGCGGCGTGCCGTCGGCCAGCGTCATCTTCTGCTTCGCGTTGTGGGTGTTGAAGCAGTACCAGGGACGCCCACGCAGGCAGGCGCGGCACTGCCCGCAGACGGCCCGCCAGTTGAGCACCACGAAGTCGCCGGGCGCGACGTCGGTGACGCCCGGCCCGACGGCCGAGACGATCCCCGCGGCCTCGTGGCCGAGCAGGTAGGGGAAGTCCTCGCCGATGCCGCCCTCGCGGTAGTGCAGGTCGGTGTGGCAGACGCCGCACGCCTGGACCTCCACCACCGCCTCGCCGGGGCCGGGATCGGGAACGATGACGGTTTCGAGGCTGACAGGCTGGCCCTTGCCCAGTGCGACCACGCCTTGCGTTTCGATAGGCATACCCCCCGTCCTACCAGAAGGCGGCCACGACCATGGTAGTAAGAGCGGCATGACGGACGACCTGCGGCGCATCGCGAAGGAACACTTCGGCTGGGACCGCCTGCGTGACGAACAGGTCCGGGCGATGCAGGCGCTGATGGCGGGGCGCGACGCCCTGGCCGTCCTGCCGACCGGCGCCGGCAAGTCCGCCATCTACCAGGTGCCCGCGCCGCTGCTGCCCGGCCCGACCATCGTCATCTCGCCGCTGCTGGCGTTGCAGCAGGACCAGATCGCGTCGCTGACCGCGCGCAACCACGCATCGCTGCAGGCGGTGCGGCTGTCCTCGGCCGAGGGCAAGGCCGAGCGCGAGGAGGCCCTCGAGGCGCTGCGGGCCGGCGACGCCGAGTTCGTGTTCCTGACCCCCGAGCAGTTCGCCGACCCGGCCCGCGTCGCGCAGATCAAGGCCCTGAAGCCGAGCCTCGTCGCGGTCGACGAGGCGCACTGCGTCTCCGCCTGGGGCCACGACTTCCGCCCCGACTACCTGCAGCTGGGCCAGTTCATCCGCGAGCTGGGCCGCCCGCCGATCGTCGCGCTCACCGCGACCGCGTCGCCGCCGGTGCGCGAGGACATCATCGACCGGCTCGGCATGCGCGACCCGGAGATCGTCGTCACCGGCCTCGACCGGCCCAACCTCTTCCTGGAGTCGGTGCACTGCCCCGACGAGCAGACCCGCTTCCGGCGGCTGCTGGCCCGGCTGCGGGAGTCGACGCCGCCCGGCATCATCTACGCGCCGACCCGCCGCGCGACCGAGGAGCTCGCCGAGCGGCTCGTCGAGGAGGGCATGCCGGCCGTCGCCTACCACGGCGGCATGAGCGCGGGCGACCGCGAACGCGCCCACGAGGCCTTCCTCGCCGACGAGGTCGAGATCATGGTGGCGACGACCGCGTTCGGCATGGGCATCGACAAGCCGAACATCCGCTGGGTCAACCACATCTCGCTGCCCGACTCGCCGGACTCCTACCTGCAGGAGATCGGCCGGGCCGGGCGCGACGGGCAGCCGGCGCAGGTGCTGCTGCTGCACCGTACCGAGGACACCGGGCTGCGCAAGTTCTTCACCGGGCTCTCCATCGACCGCGAGGAGGTCAGCGCGCTCGCCGCGCTGCTGCGCTCCGTCGCGCCCGACCCGATCACCCGCGACGAGCTGGAGGAGCGCACCGGCCTCGGCGCCCGCAAGCTCGGCCAGCTGCTCAGCCTCCTGGAGGAGGTCGGTGCCGCGCAGCTGCTGCACGGCAGCAAGGTCAAGGCCCCCCGCTGGGCGCCGACGCCGGCGAAGGCGGCCGAGCTCGCCGAGGCGCAGGCCGAGCGGCAGCAGACCCTGTCCCGGTCGCGGCTGGACATGATGCGCAACTTCGCCGAGACGGAGCTGTGCCGCGGCCAGACGCTGCTCGCCTACTTCGGCGAGCACCTCGACGGCACGTGCGGGCACTGCGACAACTGCCTCGACGGCAGCGCGCAGGCCGGCCTCGACGCCACCGGCGACGACGTGCCGTTCCCGATCCACAGCGAGGTCAGGCACGGCGAGTGGGGCAAGGGCATCGTGCTGTCGTACGCGGGCGAGCAGATGACGGTCCTGTTCGACGAGGTCGGCTACAAGACGCTGTCGGTGCCGGTCGTCGAGGAGCACCGGCTGCTGCGCCCGGTCTGAGCCACTGCCGCCTCTACCGGCGGGCGGCGTCCTCGTTGCGGTGGCCGAGCGCCGCCCACACCTCGCTCACCGTCTCGAACAGCTCGTCCTCGGGCAGCCGCTCCAGCTCCGCGAGGACGTCGTCGGGCGCGTTGAGATCGGTCGCGCCGGCCACCAGGTCGTCCCGGTCGCCGGGCAGGCTGGCCAGGGGGATGAACCGGCCGAGCCGGCTACGGGCTTCGATCTCGGCGTGGGTGAGTTCAGGTTCCATGGCTCGGCGATACCCGGGCAAAACCCCACCAAACGAACGACACCCGATTGAGGTGAGGCGGCCCTGGGTACCTCCACCACATCCGCCCGAACCGCCGCACCTCCACCCCCGGGTGTGCGGCCGGGCGCTTCACAGGAGGTGAACACACGTGGGACGCATCGGGCAGCTGTTCGGCGGCCGCAACGCCGGCGTGGTGGACCGCGACCACGATGGTGTCGACGACCGCGCCGAGGACCGCACCCTCGACACCCGGGACCGCACCCTGGACACGGGTGACCGTACCCTGGACATGGATGACCGTACGCTCGACCAGCGCGACGCCACCGTCGAGCGGCGCCACGACAAGGACGGCGACGGCATCGACGACCGCGTCGAGGCGAAGCGGCTGCGCACCTCGGGCCGCTCCACGGACCGGACCCACCGGATCCCCGCCGTCGGCCCGCTGCCGGGCGACACCGACACCGACCGCGACGGCATCGCCGACCGGCGGGAGACCCACACGACGACCATGAAGCCGGTCATCGACCGCGAGCAGGTCACGCCGGTGACCGACGCCGACGCCGACGTCGTGCCCGTGGACGCCGGCCGCCCCGCCCGCGCGAGCCTGCTCTCCACGCTCGGCCTCGTCGTCGGCGTGGCCGCCGTCGCGGCCGCCCTCACCGGCCTGCTCGCCGTCTGGGCGCTGCCGCTCGGCGCGCTCGGCCTGCTGCTGTCCTTCGGCGGCATCATCGCCGGCGCCCGCCGCCACGTCGCCGGCCGCGGCACCGGTACCCTCGGCGTCCTGCTCAGCGGCACCGCGGTCATCTTCGCGATCCTCGCCATCACCGGCCAGGTGAGCTGGCTCGACACCGACGTCGACCAGGTGGCCCGCCTGAACAGCTGGCTCGACGCCCAGTTCCCGTGGATGCGTGACTGGTAAGCACTCCGCACGTCGACGACGAACCGGCCGGTGCGCAGTCGCCCGGCCGGTTCGTCGTACGCGCCCGCGCGCCCTGCGCCGGGTCCGCCGCTGCGCGGGGTCTGTCGCTGCGCCGTGCTCATCCTCGGGTCGGAGGCTCGGGTCGGAGGCGTTGCCCGGGCGTGTCCTGCTCAGGTCGCGGCGGGCGTGGGGACGCCGTGCAGGATGCCGTTGCCGGCGGTGAGCACCTCGTCGAGGGCGTCGGCCGGCAGCGGCCGGGAGAAGTGGTAGCCCTGCGCCTGCGGGCAGTCCAGCTCCCGCAGCCGCGCCGCCTGCTCCGGCGTCTCGACCGCCTCGGCGATCGACGACAGGCGCAGGCTGTTGCCGAGCTCGACGATCGCGCGGGTGAACGCCATCTCCTCCGCCACCCCGCCGTCCGGGGTGAACGCCCGGTCGATCTTCAGGATGTCGACCGGCAGGTGCCGCAGGTACGCCAGCGACGAGTACCCGGTGCCGAAGTCGTCGACGGCGACCCGTACACCCTCCTCGCGCAGTGCCGACAGCAGGACGGTCACCTCGTCGTTCTCCGTCGACGACGACACCAGGACCGTCTCGGTGATCTCCAGGATCAGCGCGCTGCCGGGCAGGTCCGCGTCCCGCAGCGCCGACAGGACGGTCCGCGTGAAGTCCGGCTCCCGCAGCTGGCGGCCGGAGACGTTGACGGTGACGCAGATGCCGAACCGGTCGTGCCACGGGCGGACGTCGCGGCACGCCTGCCGCAACACCCATGCACCGATCGGGACGATCAGGCCGTACTGCTCGGCGATGGGGATGAACTCCGTCGGCGGCACCGGCCGGCCCCCGGGGCTCCAGCGCAGCAACGCCTCCACGGCGGTGACCCGGCCGGTGGCCAGGTCCACCACCGGCTGGTAGTTCACCACGAACTCCTCGTCGGCGACGGCCCGGCGCAGCTCCGCCGACAGGCGCATGTGCTCGTGCCGCTCGGTGGCCAGGCGCGGCTCGAAGGCGGCGAGCCGGTTCTTGCCGGCGGCCTTCGCCGCGTACAGGGCCAGGTCCGCGTTGCGCAGCGCCTCCGCGGGTGTCGCCGGTGCGTGCACCAGCAGCGTGCCGACGCTGGTGGTGACGCTCAGCTCCCGCCCGCCGATCTCGTACGGCTGGGCGAGGGCGTCGACGACCGCCTGACCGACCGCGTTCACCCGCAGCACCGGCACGTCCTCCAAAAGGATGGCGAACTCGTCGCCGCCGAGGCGGACCAGGGTGTCGGCGGTGCCGACCTCGCCGAGCAGCCGCGCCGCGACCTCGATCAGCAGCGCGTCGCCGACCGGGTGGCCGAACGAGTCGTTGACGTCCTTGAACCCGTCCAAATCCAGCAGCAGCAGGCCGTGCGCCGCGTTCGTGCGGGTCAGCGCGTGTTCGAGGCGCTCCTGCAGCAGTGCCCGGTTGCCCAGGCCGGTCAGCGTGTCGTGCAGCGCCCGGTGCGTCAGCTGCTGCCGCAGCGCCTCCTGCTCGCGCAGCGCCTCGCCGAGCGCCAGGGCGTGCGCGTCCAGTTCCTCGACGCGCCGGTTCGCGAACCGCACCAGCTGGCTGAGCCGGGCGATCAGCAGCACCGACGTCACCATCGACGTGGCGAGGGGCACGGCCGCCCACCAGCGCGACGGCGGCGGCGCCGCGGCCAGCAGCATCGTGAGCGCGATGGCCGGGCCGACCAGCGACAGCACCGAGTACAGATGGACGCGGTGCCGGGGGATCACCTGCTGCGGGCGTTCGGGCCGGCCGGCGGCCTCGGCCATCGACGGGTGCAGCGCGCCGGTGCCGAGCAGCGCGTACGCGCACAGGTACAGCGCGGCGGAGACGCTGTCGCCCCTCGGGTCGCCGGTCCACGCGAGCGCGACGTAGTACACGATGTCACCGGTGACCAGCGTCGCGGCCGCCACGCACACGAGCCGGTGCGCGGCGTTGCGCACGCTGGCGGTGAACGCCATCCGGGTCGCCGCGACGACCAGCGCCAGGTCGATCACCGCGTACATCACGTGGCTGACCTTGTGCGGGGCGTCGAACCGGGTGCTGGACAGCACCGGATGCACGATGAACGTCCAGCTCAGCGCCGCCACCCCGGACGCGACGATGCCCGAGTCGATGAGCCGCTCCCAGCGTGGCCGGTGCGGGTCCCGCCGTACCCAGGTCAGCAGGCCGCCGCCGAGGAACGGGTACGCCGCCAGGAACAGCGCGTCCTTCACCGAGGGGAAGCCGACGTCGCCGGTCAGCACGTAGTCGACGGCCCAGGCGGCGGCGCCGAGCACGGAGCAGGCCAGTCCCGCGCCGAACAGCCACCACGTGCGGCGGTCCGCCGGGCGGTGCCGGCGCACCCCGACCGCCACCGCGGCCACCGTCGAGATGCCTACCAGCGAGTACAGCATCTGGCGAGGGATGACCGGGAGGAACCCGCCGGCGACCACCGCGCCGAGTCCCACCGCCGCATACCAACGCCATGCGGTCATGGGCCTCCTTGTCGCTGGTTCGGCTGACCTGCCTATCGGCAGCCGGTCCGCGGAACTGAGCGGGGCGAAGATGGACGGGTTCGAGTGCCGCGCGACGGGTAGGGAGCGCCGATGAAGGTCGCACTGCTGGGGCCGATCGCGTGGCGGACCCCGCCCCGCGCGTACGGGCCGTGGGAACAGGTCGTGTCGCTGCTCGCCGAGGGGCTCGTCGCGCGAGGGGTCGACGTCACCCTCTTCGCCAGCCTCGACTCCGTCACCGCCGCCCACCTCGACGGGGTCGTCGCCCGCCCGTACAACGAGGACACCTCCTACGACGGGAGGATCTGGGAAGCCCTGCACGTGGCACAGTGTTTCCAGCGCAGCGCCGAGTTCGACCTGGTGCACAACAACCTCGACTGGCTGCCCCTCACGATGAGCGGCTTCTGCCAGGCCCGGCTCGTCACCACCGTGCACGGCTTCTGCTCGCCGTCGATCCTGCCGGCGTACCAGCGGGCCCGCTCGGCGTTCGTGTCCATCTCCGACGCCGACCGGGGCCCCGGCATCGACTACGCGGCGACGATCTACCACGGCATCGACGTCGAGCAGTTCCCGTTCCAGCCGTCGCCGGGCGACTCGCTCGTCGCGTTCGGCCGCATCCACCCCGACAAGGGCACCGCCGACGCGATCCGGATCGCCCGCGCGGCCGGCCGCCGGCTGCTGATCGGCGGTCCCGTGCACGACGAGCGGTACCACGCCGAAGAGGTCCTCCCCGAGATCGACGGCGAGCAGATCGTGTACCTGGGCAACATCGGCCCCGCGCAGCGCGCCGACGTCCTGGGCGACGCGGCCGCACTGCTGCACCCGATCGGGTTCGCGGAGCCGTTCGGCCTGTCCGTCGTCGAGGCGATGACCTGCGGCACGCCCGTCGTGGCGTATCCGCTCGGCTCGATGCCGGAGATCGTCGACCCGGGCGTCACCGGCTACCTCGCCGGCTCCGTCGAGGAGGCCGTCGAGGTCCTCGACGACGTCATCAAGCTCGACCGGCACGCGGTCCGCGGGCGCGCGGTGAGCCGCTTCAGCGCCGACCGCATGGTCGAGGACTACCTGGGGCTCTACACCCGCCTGCTGCGCTGACCCGGCGGGCTGCCCGCTGCGCTGACCTGCCCGGCCGGCCGGGCAGATTCCTCAGAGCCGGCGCCGAGTTTCCTCAAGGCCACCGCCGGTCGGCCGAACCTTCACAGTGTGCGGCGCCCGCGATCTTACGACGCGGCAACGCGGGACGGCTCGGCTCCGGCAGCGACGTGGCAGGCTGCCGGAGCCGACGCCATCTGCGCGCATCGTGATCGAAGGCTGGCGTTGCGTCACCGTTTTCTCTAGGCTCTCGGGCGGAGGGAAGGCTGTGACTAGCGTCGATACCAATACGGGTCTCGTCGTGGCACCCGGGTTCGGCTTCGGCGCCCGGCTCGCCGCGGTCGAGGAGCTCGTCGCCACCTGGGACCTGGAAGGTGCCCAGGCGGCCGCCAGGGAGCTGCTGGACGAGCCCGGATTGCCGCCCGGCGACCGGCTCACCGCCCGGCGGCTGCTGGCCGAGGCGTTGCGCGAACTCGGCGAGCTCGACGCCGCCTACGACCTCGCCGAGGCCGTCGCCACGCAGGCCGAGCAGGTGTACGGCCCCACCCACGTCGCGACCGTGCACGCCTGGGCCGTCCTCGCCGCAGTCCGCCACGACTACGACGAGTGGGACGCCGCCGAGGCCCTGTACCACCGCGTCCTGGACAGCGGCGTCGACGAGACCGACCCCGTCACCGGCGCCGAGGCGGCCCGCGTGATCCGCCTGACCCGGGTCAACCTCGCCCTGCTGCAACGCGACCGGGGGCAGCGCCCGCTCGCCCTGGCCATGCTCAACGCCGCGTACGTGGTGCACCGCCGCGAGTACGGCTCCGACGACCTGGACACCATCCGCATCGCCGCGGAGCTCGCCGCCCTGCACCACGCCGACGGCAACGTCCCCGCGTCGCGCCGCCTGTTCACCCTCGCGCACGCGGCGGCCAGGTCCCGGCTCGGCAACCGCCACCCGTTCACGAAGGCGGTCGAGTGGGAGCTCGCGGCGGTCGAGCCACCGATGCCGGCGTCCCTGCTCCATCCGACGCCGCCGGCTCCGGCGGCGTCCGCACCGCCGGCTGCACCACCGGCTGCGGCGCTGGACGCCGGGTCCGGACCGTCATCAGACGCCATCGGGTCCGAGAGCCTGGACGCGGGCACGGAATCGTCGCGGACCTCACCGAACCCGGTGGCTGGGGAGGCCGAAGTCGCGGCACCGTCCCCGGTCCGGGCGCCCGCTCCGGCGGTCCCGGAGGTACGCGCCGCTTCCGAGCCGGGTGACTCCTTCGATCCGGACGATTCGTTCGACCTGAGCACCCCGTTCGAGCCCGCCGATCCGTTCGAGCCCGCCGATCCGTTCGAGCTCGCCGATCCGTTCGAGCTCGCCGATCCGTTCGAGCTCGACGCGCGTGGCGAGCTGGACGGCGGTCCCGGTGGTCCGGCACCGGTCGGATCGCCGGCGGAAGTGGTGCCGGTCGGGGGCCCTCCGCAGGTCGTAGGCGCCCTGGTGACGCGTCATCCTGAGGTCGGAACCGCCGCGACGGCGGGGGAGCGGCGGGTCGTCGTGCCGCTCAAGGCGGTCGCCGGGGTGGTGGTCGGCGCGCTGGTGGTCGCCGCGGTGTCGGTGCTGTGGCCGTCGGGCGACGGGCCTGACGGGTCCGCGGGCCGGGCCGGCTCCACGAGCGTCGCGACCGCGGGGCGCTCCGGCGCGGCAGGTGCCGCCGGCGACAACAGCGCTGCCAGCGGCGCCGGAAGCGCCGGCAGCACCGGAAGCGCGGGAAACACCGGAAATGCCGGAAACGTCGGGAGTGCGGGTAACGCCGGGCAGGACGGCGGCGGTGCGGGCGGCGGGCTGCTGCGCGTACAGGACCTGCGGCTGCGGGACGAGGGCGCCACGCTCGCCGTCACGTGGACGGCGCTGCAGTCCAGTGCGGTCGTGGCACTTTCACGGGCCGGTGGGCCGGCGGTCGTGGTGGCGCAGGTGCCGCCGGGCACGACGTCGTACGTGGTGAAGGGGGTCGATCCGGCTGCGGCGTACTGCGTGGTGGTGGGGCCCGTCGACGCCGCCGTCGCGGTCACGGCCGGGGCGTCGGTCTGCACGGAGCGGCGGTGAGCGCGAGGGTGGGAACGGGTGGTCGCCACTGGGCGTGCCGCAAGGTTCGCCCGGTATAGTCCGGCCGATGCGGCTCACTGACCGGACGCTGAACCGGCTACCCCGCCCCGTGGCAAGGCTCATGCGGGATCACCGCGAGACGGTCAAGTTCGTGATCGTGGGCGGTTTCTGCTACCTCGTCACGCTCCTGGTCAACTACGCGCTGCGGTTCACGCTGCTGGAGGACAAGCCGGTCACGGCGCTGACGATCGCGAACGTGGTCGCTTCGGTGGTGTCGTACTTCCTGAACCGTGAGTGGTCGTTCCGGACCCGCGGC
Organism: Dactylosporangium aurantiacum; assembly: GCF_000716715.1. Lineage (GTDB taxonomy): Bacteria > Actinomycetota > Actinomycetes > Mycobacteriales > Micromonosporaceae > Dactylosporangium > Dactylosporangium aurantiacum. Next base: position 143,457 of record NZ_JNYJ01000035.1, read on the forward strand.
GGCCGGCGCCGCCATCACGAGATGGCGCTCTACCTGGTCATCAATGGCATCGGCGTCGCGGTGAACGCGGCGCCGTTGTTCGTCGCGCGGTACGTCTTCGGGTTGCAGGAGCCCGCGGTCAGCGCCCTGGTGGAGGAGATCTCCGACTTCGGGTTCGGCATGGTCCTCGGTACGGCCCTCGCGATGCTGTTCCGGTTGTGGGCGTACCGGACGTGGGTCTTCCCGCACGACGACGTGCGACCCGCGCCGGACCGGTGGGACCACACGGTGCCGGCCCAGGCCAGTGCCCCGTCGCAGGTCAGCCCGGCAGACAGCTGAGGCCCTGACCGGCACTGGGGCGGCCGGCCGGCTGTTGAGGCGCCGGCCTGGTCAGAACGCGATGTGGTCCGGGTCGGGCTCGGCGGGGGCGCCGAGGAGCTGGTCGACGCCGGCGACGCGCAGCTGGCGGTGCACGAACGGGCTGGCCCGGTGGATCACCAGCCGGACGCCCTCGGCGCCGGCCTCGCGCTGGGCGCCGACGAGGGCCCCGACGGCGGCGGAGTCCAGGAACGTGACCAGCCCCAGGTCGACCCGCAGCTCGCTGGGGCGGCGCTGGGTGGCGGCGGCGACGAGGTCCTGGCGGAGCGTCGCGGCGTTGCCGTGGTCGATCTCGCCTCGTACGGACACCACCGTCGAGCCGTCCATCAGGACGTTGACCGTTACCGACATCGACATGGCGCTCCCAAGGTGCTCACCCGCCTCAGCATAGGAGCACGTCGGACCGCCCGCAGCGGGCACCCCGCACCATTCACCCGGTTTCGCCGGTTTTACTCGGTCCGTGGTGGTGTACCGCCCGGGATGTGGTCGGGGCAGTGCAGCCGCAGCTCGCGGTAGCCGAATGGCGCGTCCACGAACCAGCAGTGGTGCGGTGCCTCGGTGCCGGGGTGGCGGTACCCGTCGAAGAACCGGCACGACAGGCACATCCGGTTGACCGGGATGCGCCCCTCACGCTGCAGCTGTGTGATCTTGGTGGTGACCATCCGCAGCAGCCGGGCCTGGGTCGGCTCATCGAGCTCCTCGACCTTGCCCAGCGCGGTGTCGGCCCAGTTGGACGGCGCCGGGGTGATGGCGAGGCCACGCTCGGTCGCGGCGATGCGCATGTCGTGTGCCGCGTACGACGGTGCCGGCCGCATCTCCACCAGCCCGTCGGCGACCAGCGGCGACACGATCGCCATGGTCGCGGCGACGGACGAGCCGAGCTCGGCGGCGAGGTCGGAGAGCCGGAACTCGCGGTCCCGCCGCCCCAGCAGCAGCAACACCTGCCGGTGCGGCGGCGGCAGCGCGGCCGAGTCGGCCGGGGGAGCGTCGGTGGGCGCCATCACGGCGACGCGCACCAGACCGGCGACGAGCTTCTGCGCCTGTGCCTCAAGGGTCACGGCAGCCTCCTCCCGAGCATCCGCTGGTAGCACCCTAATCCCGGACGTCGATCAACAGGGAGCACCGCGCGCCGCAATTCCGCCGACCCGTCGATCGGCGCCGGAAAGTGTCGTACCCCGCTGCGATGATGCGGGGGACGAGCGGTTCCGGGGAGGGACGTCGCGCGGTCGCTGCTGGTGGGTGCCGGTATGGGGTTGGCACGGCCGGACGTGGGGCGGAGTCGGTCGGGTGCACGGTCGCGTCGGCTCTGAGCGCCGGCCAACCCGACTCCGGGCGCCGGGTGTGGGCGACGCTGTCGTGCGCCGGGGTGGGGCCGGTCCTGAGCGCCGGTCGGGCCGGCTGCGGGCGCCGATCAGCGCGGTCCCGAGTGCCGGTCGCCCTGGCTGCGGGCGCCGAGTGTGGGCAACGCCGTCCGGCGCCGGCGGAAACGGCCCTGGGCGCCGGACAGCACGGGTTCGAGTGCCGCTCAACTCGACTGCGGGCGCCGCTCAACTCGACTGCGGACGCCGGGTGTGGGCAACGCCGTCCGGCGCCGGCGGAAACGGCCCTGGGCGCCGGACAGCACGGGTTCGAGTGCCGCTCAACTCGCCTGCGGGCGCCGGGTGTGGGCAGTGCCGTCCAGCGCCGGCCGGAACTGGCCCGAGTGTCAATCAGGCCGACTCTGGGCGCCGATCGACTGGTCCCGAGTTCCGATCAATTCGGCTGTAGGTGCCGGGTGTGGCAACGCTGTCCGGCACCCGTCGGAACCGGTCTGAGCACCGACCGACCCGGTCTGAGCGCCGACCAACCCGATCCAAGCACCGGCCGACCCGGTCCTGAGCCGATCGACCCGGTCCTGAGCCGATCGACTCGCCCTGAGTGCCGGTCAAACCGACTCCGACGTCGATCAACCTGGACCTGGGTGCCGGTCGATCCGGCTCCGGGTATCGAGTGCGGGCGACGTCGTTCGGCATCTGGCGGAAGCGGACCCCGGAGCAGGCCTCCTCGTGTCATGGTCCGTGCCGCCGTGGGTGTCTGCGCAGGACGCCGGGAATCGGAGGTCGGTTGCAGGATCGTCGTCCCCGGTGAACGCCTGAAGCGTCAGTCGTAAAATATGAAAAACACGAAATGTCCGGAAAGGGCGGTGTACGCTACGCACGTTTTAGCAGGGTGTGACGGGGGTCAGAATGGGTGCACGACGGTTGGTCGCGACGGCCACGATGCTGGTAGCGGCGGTCGGGACCGTGGAGATGACGGCGGCGGGGCCGAGCTTCGGGGCGACGGCGGGGGGCGCGAAGCCCACGCGGCTGGTGCTCACGGTGGCCAAGGGCGAGAGCACCACGCCGGTGCGGCGGCGGGCGTCGCTGACGTGCCGGCCCGCCGGTGGCTCGCACAAGTTGGCCCGTGACGCGTGCTCGGCGCTGGCGAAGGTCGGTGGGGACTTCGCCCGGCTGCAGGTGACCGGCGGCGCGTGCACGATGCAGTACGACCCGGTGACCGTGACGGCGGTCGGCCTGTGGAAGGGCAAGCGGGTCGACTACCGCAAGACGTACGGCAACGCGTGCTCGCTGTCCACGACGACAGGGCCCGTGTTCAGCCTGTGACCACGCCCGGCGGATCAACGACGGCAGGGGGCGTGGTCAGCCCTTGAACACGCCCAGCGTCTTGAACTGGTGGTTGGGGAAGATGGCCGCCGAGTCCTGGACGTTGAAGCGTTTCTTGAGCATCTCGGCGAGGATGTCGCGGTAGTCGTTGGCTCCCGCGACATCGCCCTGGTCGAGGGCGCCGGGGGACAGGCCGGGCCAGTTGCCGTGCACCTTGCCGCCGTTGAGGCCGCCGCCGAGCAGCAGCATCGCGTTGCCGTGGCCGTGGTCGACGCCGACGTTGCCGTTCTCCTGGACGCGCCGGCCGAACTCGCTCATCGTGATGATGGTCGTGGTGTCCAGCAGCGGGCCGAGGTCGGTGGCGAAGGCGCCGATCGCCTCGGAGAGGTTGGTCAGCGAGTTGCGCATGTCGCCGCCGTCGACGCGGCCGAGGTTGGTGTGCATGTCCCAGCCGCCGACGTCGAGCGCGGCGACGCGCAGGCCGACGCCGGCCTTCATGAGCTGCGCGATGTCCTTCAGGCGGTCGGCCAGGCCGCCGCCGGGGTACTGCACGCCTTCGAGGGGCCGGTACTGCGAGTTGGCGATCTTCTGGGCGGTGTTGATCGCCTGGATGGTGCCGGCGGCGGTGCTGGCGAGGGAGTGGTCCAGGCCGGTGTAGAGGGTCTTCAGCGCCTCCATCGTCTGGCTGCGCATGGCGTCGTTGTCGATGCGGAAGTCGCGGATGCCGTTGAGCACGATCGCCTGCTCGCCGCCGACGAGGGAGCGCGGCAGCGCCGAGCCCTGCGCGACGGCGCGGAACGTGGTCCCGGGGCCCATCTGGGCGAGGACCCGGTCGAGCCAGCCGGTGCGCACCGCGACGGAGGCGGCGCCGCGTTCGAGCGCGTCCTGGGCCTGGAAGTGGCTGCGGCTGGCGTCGGGGGAGGCGACCGCGTGCACGGCGGCCATCTTGCCCGCCTGCCAGAAGGGGTACAGGGCGGCCATCGCCGGGTTCAGCCCGAAGCCGCGCCCGGCGGGCAGCAGCGCCGCCGTCGGGATGGCGATGTTGGGGCGCATCGAGCGGTAGTTGGGGTCGTCGCCGGGCGCGACCACGGACAGCCCGTCCATGCCGCCGCGCAGGAAGATGACGACCAGGGTGCCCTTGGTGTCCTCGGGCGCGGCGAACGATGCCCGGGTCGTCACCAGCTGCGCGCCGAGCGCCGCGACGCCGACGAACCCGGCGCCCTGCACGAGGCGGCGGCGGGTGAAACCCTTGCTCCACCGGTCGCGCTCGGCGGCCAGCTCGTCCTGCACCTGGTCGGCCTGCACGCGGATGGCGGCCTCGCACAGGTTCGGCCCGTGCCGGCGCAACTCCTCCAGCGACCTCGGCCGCCGCTCACCTTCGGGAAGCACAGGAAGATCGTTCACAGGGGAGACCTCACCGCAGCGCGTGGTAGACGGAGTCGAGGACCAGTGGGGCCAGGTTCGGCAGCTTCCCGCCGAGGTTGGCGTCGGTGACCCGGGTGTCGGGCTTCGCGCCGAGGAACTTGATGAGCGCGTCGCGCTCGGCGGGCAGCATCGGCTGGAAGATCAGCCGGTTGCACAGCACGTCCAGGTAGGTCGCCATGGTCGCGGCCGGCTGGGTGACGAGCGAGTCCGCGCGCGGGTTGTTGAGGCCCTTGAACGACTGCTGCAGGAAGGCGCGGTGCGCGTTCCAGGTCTCCAGCATGCCGGCCGCGGAGCTCCAGGCGTTCGCGACGTCGGGGTAGCCGTCCGGCGGCTCCCAGCCCAGCGGCGCCTGGCCGAGCTTGCGGGTGAAGTTGTACAGGTCCTCGAGCGCCTTGCCGGTGTCGGCGCCGGGCTTGGTGCCGACGACCCGGGCGGTGGCGATGAAGTTCTCCAGCGGCCGGCGGGTCTTCAGCCCGGCCGCGATCCAGAACTCCAGGGACCGGAACAGCACCTTGAGCACCGGCACGATCGCCGAGCCGCTCTGCTGGTAGGCGGTGGCGAGCCGGTCGACGAGCGACTGCGGCGGCGTGTCGCACACGAAGCGCACGGCGAGCTTGCGGGCGATGTACTTCGCCGTCGACGGGTGCGTGGCCAGGTACAGCAGGTACGCGTCGCCGACGGCCAGGCCGTCCTTCGCGGACTTGTTCGCGTGCTGGAAGCCCAGCACCTTCACCGCGCCGGTCCAGTGCCGGTTCTGCTCGTACCGGAACATGCCCTCGCGGGTCGCGGTGCGGCCGGTCATCAGGTACGCGGAGTTGCGGACGTCCTTCTCGTTGTAGCCGCCGTCGATGCCGACGGTGTGCAGCTCCAGCAGCTCACGGCCGTAGTTCTCGTTGACGTTGCGCTTGTCGGAGGACGTGTTGTCCAGGTACCGCATCATCGCCGGGTCGCGCGCGGAGGCGATCAGCATGTCGGAGAACTTGCCGAGGGCGTGCTTGCGGATGACGTTGACGTCGTAGGGCACCCGGGTGTCCCAGCCGCCGTCGAACGGGCTGGTGATGTTGAGGTGGTTGTTCCAGAAGTCGACCATGACCTCGAACAGCTGCCGGTTGCTCCAGATCTGCCGGGCGATGACGGCGCGGGTCAGCTCGTACATCGCCTTGTTGTCGCCCTCCTTGACCGACGCGCGGATCTGCGCGGTGGTCATGGTGACGGTCGGCGTGCTCTGCAACGCCGCGTCGGCGACCGGGTCGGCGATCTTGTCCGGCTCGAGCTGCCGGTCGAGCCAGCCGTCGATGCCCAGCTCCTTGACCGCGGCGACGTCGGCGTGCGTCGGGCCGAACGTGCAGCGCCGCAGCAGGTGCAGCACCGGGTCGCGGTTGAGCGGCGTGGGGAACCGCGGCGTGGCGCGCATCGCGGCGACGGCGGCCGCGGACGCCGAGTCGGCGGTCCCGGAGGCGCCCAGGTCGTTGAGGTCGCCCTGGCCGCTGGTGTAGCTGGAGTCGCGGTTGGAGAACGAGCCGGCGTCACGCGGGGAGACGTTGCCGCCGCCCTGGCCGGTCTTGACCATGTCGTCGGCGTCCTCGGGGCGGCCGAGCACCGCCGCGGCGCCGGATCCGAGGCCGCCGATCGCGACGGCGCCCCCGCCGAGGGCCCAGAGCGCCTGCCGCCGGTTGCGCATCAGCTCGTGCAGTGCGGGCCGGCCGGTGCGCAACCAGGCCGGTGCGGGTCCTCGGGAGGTCCTGGCGGCGGCCGGTGTACCGGCGGCGGCAGCGTCTTCGGGTGCCGGCGAGGGCTCGTTGAGCACGCGCGGCATCGGAAACTCGCCCGTGTAGTCGGCGAAGATGGCGCCCTTGACCTTCTTGCTGTGGGGCTCGTGGGGGCCTTCATCCGAGAAGAGCCGCTCAGGCATCCCTGAACCCTAATGAGGGCGTGATCTCCCCTTCAAGCCGGCAGATGCGGGTGCGGCTCAACTTTGTCTTTCTTCTTGCTTAAGCGAGGCGCATTCCTCGTCAATGCGTGAAATTCGGGCAACTACGCAAAGTTATCTCTTCCGTACACATCGCAGAAGCGGTACGCATGAGGCAGCCGATAAGGGAGGCGGTGGAGGTCGTGCGTGACGCTGCGCCGGTCCGCCGACGTCGGAGGGTGACGCTCGCCGACGTCCCAGTCGTCGCGAAGATCGCCCTCGTCCTGATCCTGCCGCTGGCCGGCCTTCTCGGCCTCGCCGGCGTCGCCACGTCCGCCTACGCCGAGCAGGTGGGGCGCATCGGCGACCTGCGCGGCGCGGTCGCCGCGGCGGCGCAGGCCGGCCGGGTCGCCGACGGGCTGCAGCGGGAGCGCCTCGCCATCGCCCGGCTGCTCAGCGGCGGGGGCGCCGCCGCCCGCGACGCGTTCGCCGCCGAGGCCGCCCGCACCGACGCCGCCGTCACCGTCCTGCGTGACCGGCTCGCCCGGTTCGACGGCGCCGGTGACCCGGGCGCCCGGGTGGTCGCCGGGCTGGACGGGCTCGCCGTGCTGCGGGCCCGCGCCGCCGCCAGCGAACCTGACGCGCCCGGGCAGGTGCTGCTGCTCGGGTACCGGCAGCTGATCGCCGACCTCGTCGCCGTCCAGCAGGGTGTCGCCGAGCGGCCCGCGCCGCTGGCCGTGGCCGCCGGGACCCGCGCCGCGGGCTGGCTCGCCGTCGCCAAGGAGGAGCTCGCGCTCGTCCACACCGCCGCCGCCCGGGCCCTCGCCACCGGCGAGCTGACCCCGGCCGACCGCGAGCAGCTCGTCTCGCACCGGGCCGCCGCCGCGGACGCCTTCGAACGCTTCGCCACGGCCGCCACCCCGGCCTGGCGCGCGCAGCTGGCCGGCCTCGACGTCACCGCCGACGTCGGGCAGCTGCTGCTGGCGCCCTCCACCGGTGCCGCCCCCGTCGACACCGCCGACTGGGCCCGGACCTGCCTGGCCCAGCTCGACGGGGTGCGTGACCTCGCCGAGCGGGTCGCCACCGACAACGCCGCCACCGTCACCGACGCCCGCGACCGGCAGAACCGCACCATCATCATCGGGCTCGCGCTCGTCCTCGCGGTCGCGGCGGCCGCCGTCGGGATCGCCGTCGCCACCGGCCGTTCCCTGCGCCGCGGGCTGCGGGCGCTGCTGCGCACCCCGCCCCACGAGCCGCCGGCCGGCGGGCGCGACGAGGTCGGGCGGGTCGCCGAGGCGTTCGGCGCCGTGCGGCGCGACGCGGCGCGGGCCGCCGCCGAGCAGGACGCCCTGCACGCGGGCGTGACCGGCATGTACGCCGACGTCGCCCGCCGCTGCGCCCGGCTCGCCGACGCGCTGCTCGACCGCCTCGACGACGCGGAGCGCGACGAGGCCGACCCGGACCGGCTGGCGCAGCTCTTCGCCGTCGACCACCTCGCCACCCGGCTGCGCCACGACACGCAGCGCCTGCTGGTCCTCGCCGGCGCCGACCTCGCCCACGGGCACGCCGCGCCGGTGCCGCTGATCGACGTCCTGCGCGCCGCCCAGTCGCGGATCCAGGACTACCAGCGGGTCGAGTACGGCCGCGTCGACGACGACCTGGGTGTCGAGCCGGCCGCCGTCGACGGCGTCGTGCACCTGCTGGCCGAGCTGCTCGACAACGCCGCCCGGCACGCCACCGCCGAGCGGCCCGTCGTGGTGGACGCCCGGCGCACCGGCGACGGCGCCGTCGTCCACGTCACCGACCGCGGCCCGGGCGTCGACCCGGCCCGCCTGGAGGAGCTCAACGCCCGCCTCGCCGACCCGCCCCCGTTCGGGCCGCGGCTCGGGCTCACCGTCGTGGCCCGGCTCGCCGCCCGGCACGGCGTGGACGTGACCCTGCAGCCGTCCACCGGCCAGGGATCCGGTCTCGCGGCCATCGTGCGGCTGCCCTCCTCAGCGCTGTGTGAGATCGCGCCCGTACGGGTAGAGCCCGCCGCCCCCGCCCGGCCGCTCCCACCGCGGGTGCTGGAACGCAGCCCGGCGCTGCCCGGCGCGGAGCCGATGGACATCCCGCACCCGCGCAAGGCCGGCCCGCCGGTGCCCGCCGGCCAGGGCGCCGCGGCCCGGGTGGCGGCCGACGGACCGACGGTCGAGGCCCGGGCGTTCGACGACGGACTGCCACGGCGTACCGTCGGAACGTCACCGCACATGGATCCTGTCGCCACCGAACCCGGCGACGTCAGCACACTGCTGTCGAGCTACCAGCACCCGATCGGCCGCCTCGGCGCCGTGCCGGTGCCGGTGAACCAGGAAGGACATGCCACGTCATGACAGCCACCACGGGGCTCGACTGGGTGCTCAGCGGCTTCACGGAGCGTGTCGCCGGCGTCCGGCACACCGTCGCGGTCTCCGGGGACGGCCTGCTGGTCGCGGCGTCCAACGAGCTGCCGCCGGAGCGCGCCGACCAGCTCGCCGCGATGGTCGCCGGCGTGGTGTCCCTGGCCCAGGGCCTGTCGGCCTGCACCGACGCCGGCCCGGTCCTGCGCACGATCGTGCAGATGGGTCGCAGCCTGCTGTTCGTCATGGCGCTCGGCGACGGCGACACGCTCGCGTCGCTGGCGGCGATGGTCCAGCCGGGCTGCGACGTAGGGGAGGTCGCGTTCGAGATGAGCGGCCTCGTCGACCAGGTCGGCGCCGTGCTGACGCCGACCTCGCGCTGAGCGGTCACAGGTCCGGGTCGCGACCCTCCTTGATGTTGCTGGCGTCGCGCAGCGGGATGAACGGCTCCTTGTCCTCCGGCATGCCGCCCTGGATGGCGCGGCCGCGCTCGAGCTCCGCGTCGAACTCCGCGCCCAGCAGGATCGCGATGTTGGAGATCCAGAGCCAGACGAGGAACGCGATGATGCCGCCCAGGGTGCCGTACGTCTTGTTGTACGAGCTGAAGTTCGACACGTAGATCGCGAAGCCGGCCGAGGCCAGCAGCCAGATGAAGACGGCCAGGCCGCCGCCCGGCGTGACCCACCGGAACCCGGTCTGGCGGGCGTTGGGCGAGGCCCAGTAGAGGATGGCCAGGATCAGCAGCACGACCAGCAGCAGGACCGGCCACTTGGCGATGTCCCACACCTGGACCGCCTGCTTCGACAGCCCGATCCAGCCGCCGGCCTGCTCGGCGAACCGGCCGGTGAAGACGATGCTGAGGGCGGCGAGGGCGATGAGGGCGCCGACGACGACGGTGACGCCGAGGCGGATCGGCAGCACCTTCCAGATCGGGCGGCCCTCGGGGACGTCGTAGATCGAGTTGGCGGCGCGGATGAAGGCGCCGACGTAGCCGGAGGCGGTCCAGACGGCGCCGAGGAGACCGACGATCGCCAGGATCCCGGCCGAGCCGGAGCCCTGCTTGAGCTCGTCGACGGCGCCCGTCACCGGACCCGCGATCGACGGCGGGAACAGCGCCTGGGCGTTCTCCAGCACCGCGTTCTGGGTGGTGTCGGTGAGCAGCATGCCGGACACGGCGAGCAGGACGAGGATGCCGGGGAAGATCGACAGGACCCCGTAGTACGTCAGCGCGGCGGCCCAGTCGGTGAGGTTGTCGTTGTTGAACTCCTTGATCGTCCGCTTGAGGACGTCCATCCAGGAGCGCCGGGTGAGCTGCGTGGGCCGGCTCGGGGGGTTCTCGAGCTCGGGGCCGGTGGGGTCGTCCTGCGACATGCGGTACCTATGCCCTGGGGGCGCGCGGGGATAACGCTACGGCGCGACCCTTCCGGCCCGGATCAGGGCGACCTGCACCATGTCGACCAGTTCGGTGGCCCGGAACGGCTTGGCCACCACCGACGCCTCGGGGCCCAGCTCGACGACGGCGGCGTCGAAGTACGGCAGGCCCGACATGTACATGATCAGCGCGTCGGGGCAGGCGGCGCGCACCACCTCGGCGACCTGGACGCCGGTGCCGTCGTTGAGCTTCAGGTCGGTGATGGCCAGGTCGATCGCGTCGGGATGCTCGGCGCACACGCGTTCCGCGCCGGCGAGGCCCGATGCCGTGTACACCTCGGCCCCGGCGCGGCTGAGCACCCGCTTGACGATCTCGCACAGGTCCGGCTCGTCGTCGACGACGAGGACGCGCAGGTGCTCCAGCATGCCTTCACGATAATTCGTGATTGTGCCTGATCTGCCTTACTTTGCCGGGTTGCCGGGGCGGATCCGGTTGCGGCTGAACCCGAGGAACACCACCAGCACGCATGCCACCACCAGCAGCACCGCCGCGTACGTCCACCACGCCGGCCGGCCGGCGGACGGGGTCGGGGCGGCCGCGGGCGGCTGGGCCGGGGTCGTGACGAAGTCGGCCGGTGCGGCCGCGGCGGTGGTCGCGACGGGCGGGGCCGCCGTCGGCGACGCCGGCGTGCGGGTCGGCTTGGCGGAGGCGCCGCTCTTCACGCCGGTGGTCACGGTGAAGGAGAAGCTGCCGTTGCCGGCCGTGCCGCCGGTGCCGGAGGCGGTGTAGGACACGGTGTAGCTGCCCGGCGCGCCGTCGGGCACGCCCAGTGCGATGCGGGCCGTCTCGTTGCGCACGGTGACCCCGTCGACGGGGACCGTGGCGCTGTCCGGGCCGGTCAGCATGATCTGCGCGTCCAGGATCTTGTCGCTGAACACCAGCTGGAGCTCCTGGGGCAGGTGCCCGACCCGGGTCTCCGCCCCCGGCGTGCTGCTGGTGAGCGTGAGACGGGGTGCATATGCGGTTGCAATTGACGGAAACGGCAGTAAGCCGAGAATTCCGACAATTATCGCGGCGAGAACTGCACTTCGCCTGACCACACCAAGAAATCGCCCGGTCATGGGCGGAAACGATAGTGCATTGACGTCAGCGATGTGCGGAAGACGGTGTTAGCGTGCCGTTTCATGCAGGGCAGTTGGCGTGAACTGGTGCAAATCAAGCGACCCCCGGCGTCGACCCCGGCGAGCCGGCGGCTGCGGCGCATCGTGCTGCTCACGGCCGTGCTGACCCTCGCCGCGGACGTCGTCAACCTGGAGTACTCCACCGAGGGCGGATTCGGCCTGGGGGTGCGGACGTTCTGGGCGATGCTGCGCGCGGTCGGTTTCCTGTTCCTCATGCGCGAGATCCGCTGGGGGCGGCTCACCGCCCGGCCGTTCGGGCTGATCCTCGCGGTCACCACCGTGTTCGCCTCGGCCCGGCTGGCCCAGCCGCGCAAGGACGGGTTCCTGCCGCCGTGGCCGGTCCTCGTCGCGCTCGCGGTCATCCTGGTGCTCTGCACGGTGGTGGTCTGGCAGCTGTTCCGCTCGCCGGCGATCGCCGCGCACCTGACCCGCCGCCCGTCGAAGCGGCCGATCCCGCCGTGGGCGCTGACCGCCCGGGTGGCGGCGCTGTCCTACTCCGCCCTGCTCAGCGTGCCGTGCCTGGTCGCCGCCGGCACGCTGTGGGACGAGCCGCGGCTGCCCCGCTCCACCGCCGTGCCGCTGGTCATCTCGTGGTTCGTGCTCGGCATCGCGGTCGCCTTCGTGGCGTCGCTGATCAGCTTCGCGATGATGTTCGGGCACACCTGGGCGCGCGTGCTCCTGGCGATGATCAGCGTCTTCGTGCTGCTGGTGCAGCCGGTGCTGTGCTGGCTGCTGCTCGGCGCCGACGGGGTCATCCGCGACGGCGTCCCGCTCGTCCTCGCGGCGCTGGTCTGCCTCTACGGCCTGGCGAGGTCCGGTTCGGCCAGACCGACCATGGCGGCCGGCGCGTCCTCGGCCTGAGCCGACGCCGCGTAGTACGCGTCGATCTTGTACTCGATGAGCGCCAGGTCGTCGCGCAGCTCGGCCATCCGGCGCAGCACCTGCCGGCGGTGCTCCTCCAGCAGCGCGCGGCGCTCGTCGAAGGTGGCCGGGCCGACCCGGCACAGCTGCGCGTAGTGGCGCATCCCGGCGATCGACATGCCGGTCGCCCGCAGCCGGGTGAGCAGCCGCAGCATCCGCACGTCCTGCTCCGAGTAGCGACGGTGGCCCTGCCAGTCCCGCTCCGGCGGGTCCAGCAGGCCGGCCCGCTCGTAGTAGCGCAGCGTGTGGGCGGTCAGGCCGGTCTGCTCGGCCACCTCCGCGATGGTGAACTGCATGTCTCCCAGCGTATTTGACTTCGAGCGCGCTCGAAGGGGGAGTGTTGGGGGCATGCGACAGCGAACCCTTGGCACTCTGACCACGTCCGCGCTCGGCCTCGGCTGCATGGGCATGAGCGAGTTCTACGGCCCGGGTGACGACGCCGAGTCCGTCGCCACCATCCGCCGCGCCCTGGACCTGGGCGTGACCTTCCTCGACACCGCCGACATGTACGGCCCGTTCACCAACGAGCAGCTCGTCGGCCGCGCCATCGCCGGCCGCCGCGACGAGGTGACCCTCGCCACGAAGTTCGGCATCCAGCGCGACGGCAACACCCGCAGCATCAACGGCCACCCCGACTACGTGCGGGCCGCCCTCGACGCGTCCCTCACCCGCCTCGGTGTCGACCACATCGACCTGTACTACCAGCACCGCGTCGACGACCGGGTGCCGATCGAGGACACCTGGGGCGCCCTCAGCGAGGCCGTCGCCGCGGGCAAGGTCCGGCACCTGGGCATCTCCGAGGCGTCGGTGGAGACGGTCCGCCGCGCGCACGCCGTGCACCCGGTGACCGCCGGGCAGTACGAATACTCGCTGTGGACCCGCGACCCGGAGGACGCCATCCTCGGCCTGTTCCGCGAGCTGGGCATCGGCCTGGTCGCCTACAGCCCGCTGGGCCGCGGCTTCCTCTCCGGCGAGATCACCGACCCGTCGCAGTTCGACCCGTCGGACTTCCGCCGCCACAACCCGCGCTTCCAGGGTGAGAACTTCCAGCGCAACCTCGACCTGGTCGCCGAGGTCCGGTCCCTGGCGGAGGCGAAGGGCGTCACCCCGGCGCAGCTGGCCCTCGCCTGGGTCCTCGCCCAGGGCGACGACATCGTGCCGATCCCGGGCACGAAGCGGCGCACGTACCTGGAGCAGAACGTCGCCGCGCTCGACGTCACCCTCACCCCGGACGACCTGGCCGCGATCGAGAAGCTGGCCATCGGCAGCGACGTCGCCGGCTCGCGGTACCCCGCGGACACGATGGCGTCGCTGAACCGCTGACCGCACTCCTCCCGGGGTGGCGCGCGGTGCTGGCGCCACCCCGGTGGTTCGTCGTATGGTGTTCGGCGTGTCCGCGTTCCTGAACCGATGCTGGTGGCCCGCCTGACGAGGCGGCCCACCTCCGCGTGACACCCACATCCGCGGCCGCCCATCCGGCGGTCGCTTTTTTGTTGCCTCCTCGCAGGGGCCGGCCACCGGGACGGGCGGCCAGACCTGAGAGGGACGACCCGCATGCTGCCCGACCCGACCCGCCCGTTCGCCCTGCTGCGCCGCGAGAGCCGCGACGTCGTCGAGGTGCTCACCGGCACCGTCGTCACCGTCGCCTCGCTCGCCGAGATCCCCGACGAGTCCCTGTCGCTGGTGCCGTTCCGCCAGGTCCGCGAGCGCGGGTTCGACTGCCTCGACGACGGCACGCCGCTGTCGGTGCTGCGCATCGCCGACCGCACCGAGCGGGCCGTGCCCGACCTGCTGGCCGCGCTGCCGGCCACGCCGGTGGCGCTGCGCGACGGCGGCTTCGACGTGTCCGACGCCGACTACGCCACGATCGTCGAGGAGGTGCTGCGCGACGAGATCGGCCGCGGCGAGGGCTCCAACTTCGTCATCCACCGGGTGTTCGAGGCCGGCATCGACGGCGTCCCGGTCACCGCCGCCCTCGCCGTGTACCGGCGGCTGCTGGAGCGCGAACGCGGCGCCTACTGGACGTTCCTCGTGCACACCGGCGAGCGCACCCTCGTCGGCGCCACCCCGGAACGGCACGTCAGCGTCGAGGACGGCCTGGTCATGATGAACCCGATCAGCGGCACCTTCCGGCACCCGGGCGGCGTGCCGGACAAGGACGCGGTGCTGCGGTTCCTGTCCGACCGCAAGGAGATCGACGAGCTGTCCATGGTGCTGGACGAGGAGCTCAAGATGATGGCGACCGTCGCGACCGAGGGCGGGCAGGTCGTCGGGCCGTACCTGAAGGAGATGGCGCACCTCGTCCACACGGAGTACCTCCTCGCCGGCCGCAGCGCACTGGACGTGCGTGACGTGCTGCGCGAGACCATGTTCGCGCCGACCGTCGTCGGCAGCCCGATCGAGAACGCCTGCCGGGTCGTCGCCCGCCACGAGCGGCGCGGCCGCGGCTACTACGGCGCGGTCCTCGCCCTCATCGGCCGGGACTCCCTCGGCCGGCAGACGCTGGACGCGCCGATCCTCATCCGCACCGCCGACATCTCCGCCGCCGGCCGGCTGCGGGTGCCGGTCGGCGCCACCCTCGTGCGGCACTCCACGCCCGCCGGGGAGGTCGCCGAGACCCACACCAAGGCCGCCGGCGTCCTGGCCGCCCTCGGCCTCGGCGCCACCCCCGCCGGCCCGGCCCGGCCGGCCGCGCCGCTGGCCGCCGACCCGGCGGTGCAGGCCGCCCTCGTCGCCCGCAACGGCACCCTCGCGCCGTTCTGGCTGCAGGACCACCACGAGCGGGCGCTCACCATCCCCGAGCTGGCCGGCCGGCGGGTCCTCATCATCGACGCGGAGGACACGTTCACCGGCATGCTGCACCACCAGTTGCGGGTCCTCGGCCTGGACGTCACCCTCCAGAAGTACTCGGCCCCGGTCTCGGCGACCGGCTACGACCTGGTGGTGCTCGGCCCCGGCCCCGGCGACCCGCGGCGGACCGAGGAGCCGAAGATGGCCGCGATGCGGGCCGTCGCCGCGCGGCTGCTCGCCGACGGCACCCCGACGCTCGCCGTGTGCCTCGGCCACCAGCTGCTGTCCGGCCTGCTGGGCCTGCCGCTGCGGCGCAAGGCCAACCCGTACCAGGGCATGCAGCGCGACATCGTCTTCTTCGGCCGCCCGGCGACCGTCGGCTTCTACTCCACCTTCACCGCCACCCACCCGCACGACCGTTTCGACACCCCGTACGGCCCGGTGGAGCTGTCCCGCGACCCGGCCAACGGCGACGTGCACGCCCTGCGCGGGCCGACGTTCGCGGGCGTGCAGTTCCACCCGGAGTCCGTGCTCAGCTACGACGGGATCGACCTGCTGCGGACCATGCTGACCACGCTGCTGCCGGCGGCCGCGGTGTCGTAGGCGCTGTTGCCCCGTTCCGCGGCCGGGTTGCGCGGGTCGGGTCCGTCGGTGCCACCTCCAGTCCCGCCGCCGTCCTCGGTCCCGCTTACCACTCACGCACCGCCGCTCCCGCACCGCCGCTCCCGCACCGCCGCTCCCGCACCGCCGCTCCCGCACCGCCGCTCCCGCACCGCCGCTCCCGCACCGCCGGTCGCAACCCGCGGTGGGTACCGTGCGGTCGTGATGGGTCTGGTGCGGGTGGTCCAGCGGTTCTTCCACGGGCGGGACCTCAACCTGCACGCCGCCGCCGTCACGTTCTACGGCGCGGTCGCGGTCGTGCCCGTCGCGCTGCTCACCGTCAAGCTCGCCGGGCTGATCGCCGGCGCCGACCGGATCCGGGAGCTGGCCGGCCCGGTGATCGAGGCGATGCCCGACCGCCTCGGCGCCGACCACGCGACGGCGCTGCTGTTCGACGCGGGCCTGCGCATGTCATGGCCGCTGACGCTCACCGCCCTGTTTCCCGCCACCTGGTACGGCGAGGGCCTGCGCCGCGCGTTCGTCTCCCTCGCCGTCCCCGGCACGGACGGCGCACCCGTCGCCGGCTGGCGGGGGCGGCTGCTGATCCTGCCCGTCCTCGCCGTCGCGCCGGCGCTGCTGCTCGGCCTCCTCCTGGTGCTCACCAGCGCCGCAAGGCGCTTGCAGGACGGCGGCTGGTCGGGCGTAGGGGCGGTGGTCGCATCGTTCCTCGCCGCCTGGCTGGCGTTGAGTCCCGCTTTCGTCATGGTGTACCGGTGGTGCGCCCCGCCCACGCCCGCCTGGGCCCCGACGATCGTGGTCGGCTCGTTCACCGCGGCGAACGTGTCCGGCTTCGCGCACGGCTTTGTGCTGTTCTGGTCGCTGCCACTGGACCTCGGCGTGCCCTTCGGCGGGCTGGACGCGGTCGGCGCCGTCGTCGCCGTCCTGCTCTGGCTGTACGTGTTACACCTGCTGACACTCATCGGATACGGTGCGACCCTGCAGGCGAGCCGATGGTGGGCCTTGCGTTCCGCGGAATCGTGAACGATGCTTCCGAAGAATTCTCACTATTGGGGGCCTTCATGCGGGACCGCCGGGCAAGATTCAGCGTCGCCGTGGCGTATCTCGTCCAGGGCTTCTGCTTCGCGGCCCTGCTGACCCAGGTCGGCGTCCTGCAGGAGAAGTTCGGCTTCTCCGACGGCGAGCTGTCCCTCGTCCTGCTCGCGGTCCCCGTCGTCGCCGGCATCGGCAGCGTCCTGGCCGGCCTGCTGTCCAGCCGCCTCGGCAGCTCACCGGTGCTGCGCGCCGGCGGCCCCGGCGTCGCCCTCGCCATCACCTCGGTCGGCCTCGCCGGGCAGGCGTGGCAGCTGTACCTCGCGCTCGCCTTCGTCGGCCTCATGCTCGGCGTCGTCGACGCCACCATGAACATGCAGGGTGTCAGCGTCGAACGCCGGTACGGCCGCCCCGTGCTCAACTCGTTCCACGCCGTGTGGAGCGTCGGGGCGATCCTCGGCGCCCTCGCCACCGCCGGCACGTCCCGGCTCGACTGGTCGGTCGCCGCGTCGCTCGGCGCCGTCGCGCTCGTCGGCGCCGTCCTCGCCCTCGCGGCCGGGCCGTGGCAGCTGCGCCGCGCCGAGGAGATCGCCGACGTGCCGCCCGGCGCCGCCACCGCCGTCCCCTGGCGCCCCGTCATCCTCGTCGGCATCGCGATGATGCTGATGTTCATCGCCGACTCCGCGGTCTCCAACTGGAGCACCGTCTTCCTGGACCACACGTTCGCCGCGAGCACCAGCGTCGCCGCGCTCGGGCTCGCCGCGTACCAGGCGATGATGCTCATCGGCCGCACCGCCGGCGACCTCGTCGTGCGGCGCTTCGGCCCCGTCGGCGTCGTCTCCGTGGGCGGCGTCGTCGGCGGCATCGGCCTGGGCCTGGTCGCCGCGTCACCGACCGCGGCCGTGGGCATCGCCGGGTTCGCCGTCGTCGGCATCGGGCTGTCGCTGGTCGTCCCGCAGTCCTTCTCCGCCGCCGGCCGCCTCGACCCGGCCGGCACCGGCGTCGCGATCGCCCGGGTCAACCTGTTCAACTACATCGGCTTCGTGGTCGGCGCCGGCCTCATCGGCGCGGTGGCCGAGAGCGCGTCGCTGCGGCTGGCCTTCGTGGTGCCGGCCGTGCTGGCGGCGGGGATCGTCGCGCTGGCCCCGGCGTTCCGCACGCAGGCCCCGGTGTCACCTGTGGCCGAGGTGCCGGCGCCCACCGCCGGCTGAGCTGAGCCCGGTCGTCTCCCGCCCGGTCGGCCTTCGCCGGTCGCGCCCGGTCGTCTCCTCGCCCGGTCGCCTTTCGCCGGCCGCGCCCGACCGTCTTCTCGTCCGGCGGCCCTTCGCCGGTCGCGCCCGGTCATCTCCTCGCCCGGTCGCCTTTCGCCGCCCGTGGCCGGTCAGCCCTCCGCCCCGTCGGCCATCGTCGGCCGCGCCGGGCAGGTCGACCCGCGGCGGCCGGTACGGGAACCCGCGGGTCAGGCCGGCGCTGACCTCACGCAGGACCGCCGGCCGGTCGCGCTGACGCCGCTCACGACTGCGGGGCGGCCCCGGCCGAGCCCGCTCACGACTGCCGGGCGGTCGCGCTGACCTTCTCGGCGGCCGCGGCCACCGAGCCGCGGGTCGCGGCGGCCAGGCTCGTCTGCTCGTGCAGCGACGCCTCCACCTCACGCTGGGCGGCCGCGACCGAGCTGAGCCGGTCCGCGACCCCGCCGACCGCGTTGGCGGCCGCCGCCGCACCCGAGGTCACCTGCCCGACGGTCGTCTCGATCCGCCCGGTCGCGGCGGCGGTCTGCGCGGCGAGATCCTTGACCTCGTTGGCGACCACGCCGAACCCCTTGCCCGCTTCACCGGCGCGGGCCGCCTCGATCGTCGCGTTGAGCGCCAGCAGCTTCGTCTGGTCCGCGACCGCCTGGATGAGGCCGGCCACGGTGGCGATGTCGGCGATCGCGGTCTCCAGCTCGCCGATGACGGTCCGCGCGCGGTTCGAGTCGTGCAGCGCCGCCTCCACGTCGCTGACCGCGCCCCGGACCGCGCCGCTCATCCCGGCCAGCTTCTGCTCGAACGACTCCATCGCCGCGCCCGCCTCCGCCCCGAGCCGCACCCCGGCGTCGGCGACATCGGCCAGCACGGTCTCCAGCTGCCGCCCGAGGCGTTCGCTGTGCGCGACCTGCTCCGCGGCGTTGCTCGCGGCCGCCTCCTCCCGCCGGGTCGCGTCCTGTGCCGCCGCCAGCAGCGCCGACTGGTTCTCCGCCGCGATCCGTGCCCGCTGCGCGTCGGCCTCCGCCTCGGCGTTGGCGGCGAACCTCCAGTACGTCAGCTGCGTCAGGCACATCGCGATGACGAACGCCGCGTGCAAGAGCACGAACAGGATCGGGTGGCTGCGCGCCTGCGGGCTGTTGAACAGCATTTCGGGCATCGCCACGCCCACCACCAGATGGTGCGCCGCCACCAGCACGACGGTCACCAGCAGTGTCGTCCAGTCCTGGTACAGGCTGACCAACCCCACCACCACGAAGAAGTGGAAGTGCAGGTCGGTGAGGCCGTTGCCGGCGTGCACGAGCGCCGCGGCCGCCAGGACCAGCCCGGTCGACACCGCGAACGAGCCGCCGCGCCTGCTCCGGGCGACGCTGCCGGCGACCGCGCAGATCAGCACGCCCGCGTTCGCCGACCAGACCAGCCACGCCGCCCCGTGCGCGTGCTCCCCGACGATCGAGTGCCCGTTGAGGACGCTGATCGCCACCAGCACCGGCAGGTGCAGGACCAGCAGCACCCGCAGCGCCCGGTGTCTGGACTGGAAGGCCGCGTCGCTCAGCCGGACGTTCGGCATGAGCCAGGCGAGGACTCCGGACATGGCGTTCGACGCTCCCTCTGGACGGTGGACCGGGACCTGCGAAGGGTGGAGCGGGACCTGCTGACGGTGGAGCGGGATCTCCTGAACGACCCAACCGCCAATCGGCCGCCGGAACGCCGACCTGAAGGTGTTCACTGCGGCGGCGCCTCCGCCTGGGTGACCGCACCTCGGCCGCGCGCCCCGGCCGCTCGGTCTCCTCCTCCTGTACGACCAGGGCACCAGCTCGCCGCAACGGGCGTGCACTCCGGTCAGCCGGCCTCCTCCAGCAGGGCCACGACCTCGGCAGCGGACGGCAGGCCGTCGGTGTCCCCGGCCGTCGCCACCACTCCCGCCGCGAACCGGGTGCCGAGCCACGCGGCGCCGCCCGGCCCGATGCCACGCAGCCGGGCGGCCAGGTACGCCCCGGCGAACGCGTCGCCGGCACCGACCGGATCGACCACCCGCACCGCCACCGACGGCAGGTGCACCGGCCCGTCACCCGCCGCCCCGGCCTCGTGCCAGCAGCCGTCGGCACCGGCTTTCAGCACGACCTCGCCCACGCCGAGGGCCTTGGCCCGCGCGAAGACCGTCGCCGGGTCGTCCGTGCCGAACAGCGGCCCCGCCTCGTCCATCCCCAGCAGGAGGTACGCCGTCAACGGCAGCAGCTGCCGCACCGTCTCGGCCGCGCCGGTCAGGCCCGGCCGCAGGTTCGGGTCGACCGCGACCGGCACGCCCCGGGCGTGCGCCTCGCGGGCCAGCCGCAGCACGGCCCGCCGCGGCCCCGCACCGAGCGCCGCGGTCAGCCCGGACACCGCGACCAGGTCCGGCCCGGCGGCCAGGGCCCGGTCGGCGTCGGCCTCGTCGAGCGCCGACGCGGCCGAACCGGCCCGGTAGTAGTGCACCCGGCGGGCACCGTCGGGGCGTACGTCCTTGACGAACACCCCCGTCGGCCGCGCGCCGTCGACGCCGACCAGCCCGGCGTCGACCCCGAGCCCGTCCGCCGCCGCGACGACCCGCCGGCCGAACGGGTCGTCGCCGACCCGGCTGCAGAACGCCGCCCGGGCACCCGCCCGCCGGGCCGCGGCAAGGAGGTTGAGCTCTGCGCCAGCCACGTGCACCGACGCGGTCCGGCACTCCTCCAGGGGGAGGAGATCGGCGGGCTGGAACAGCACCATCGCCTCGCCGAGCCCGACGATGAGCCCGCTCACGACGTCGCCTCCGCTGCGCTCCGGCGGCGCCGTGAGCCAATACTGAGCCCATGGTTCGCGGCTCCTGCGCTGCGCTCCGGCCCGCTCACGACAGCCACCGGGCCCGCAGGTCCGGCCGGAGGAAGGCGGCCGGCGAGGCGATCGACAGCCCGCCGTCGACGGGCAGGCAGGCGCCGGTGATGAAGCCGGCGCCCGGCGAGGCCAGGAACGCCACCGCCGCCGCCACCTCCTCCGGGCGTCCGACCCGGCCCAGCGGGTACCCCTCGGCGACGGCGGGCAGGTGCTCGCCGCCGATCATGCCGGGCGCGACGGCGTTGACCCGGATGCCGCGCGGGCCGTACTCGAGGGCGAGCTGGCGCACCAGCCCGTCCAGGCCCGCTTTCGCCGCGGCGTACGAGGGCAGGCCGGGCGCGGCGAGGAAACTGTTGACGGACGTGACCGCGACGACGCTGCCGCCGGAAGGCAGGTGCGGCAGCGCCGCCCGGCAGGCGTAGAACGCGCCGGACAGCGTCACGTCGATCGCGGCGCGCCACTGCTCGTCGCTCTGCGTCTCCGCGGGGGCGACCGGCATCACCGCGGCGGCGAGGACGAGCACGTCGAGCCGGCCGAACAGCTCCACGGCCCGCCGCACGACCGTCGCGGCGCCGTCGCTGGTGGCGCAGTCGACCGCCCAGCTCGCCTCGAACGCCGGGTCGTCGGTGGTGTCCAGCGCGGCCCCGGCGACCCGGTCACCGGCGAACGCCCGCCCGATCGCCAGCCCGATCGGCGAGGTCGCCCCGAGCACGAGGACACCCCTCACCGTCCCGAACCTCCGGAACCGGCCCCGCCGTCCAGGTCGACGCCCTCCAGGCCGAGGTCCTCCAGGACGAGCGTCAGCGCGTCGAGCGTCGCCGGGTCCGCGTCGACCGCGGGCGCCCGCACCGTCGTGGAGGCGATGACGCCCCGCCGGTGCAGCACGTGCTTGTGGATCGACCACGCGATGCCCGGCTGCAGGCCGAAGCGGATCAGCGGCAGCAGCCGGTTGAATCCGGCCCGCGCCTCGGCCGGCGACCCGGCCTCGTGCGCGCGGAGGACCGGGACGAGCAGGTCCGGGAACTCGCTCGCGGGCATGGTGCCGACCGCGCCCCGGGTGTACTCCTCGAGGACGAACAGCGCGTTCTGGCCGCCGAGGACGAGGAAGTCGTCGGCGGTGGCCTCGATGACGGCGCCGACCTTCGGGGCGGTCGGCTGGGTCTCGACCTTCACCGAGTCGACACCGTCGAGTTTGGACAGTTCGGCGATCAGCGGCACGGGCAGGTTCACGCCGGTGGACGCCGGCGCGTCCTGGACCATGACGGACAGCCCGCCGGCGGAGGCGACGGCACCGTAGAAGTCGACGATCTGCGCGGGGGAGGGCTTCACCATGAACGGCGGGATGAGCATGGCGACGCTGGCGCCGGCGTCGGCCGCGGCGCGGCACTGGTCGATCGCGTCGCCGGTGCCGGTCGCCGATACCCCGGCGACGATCGGCAGCGTGGGCCCGAGCGCCTCCCGGACGACCGCGAGGATCTCGGCCCGCTCCGGCGCCGTCAGCGCGAAGCCCTCGCTGGCGAAGCCGAACACGGCGACCCCGTCGACGCCGGAGCGCACGGAGAACTCGACGAGCCGGCGCAGGCTGCCGGTGTCCAGCGAACCGTCGGGGTGGAACGGGGTGGCGAGCACGGGGATCAGCCCGCGCACGTCGGTGGAGCGGCTCACTGGTCCTCCAGAAGGGCGGTGATGTCGACGTCGACGCCGAGTCCCGGCGCGGCCGGCAGGTCGAACGACCCGGGTCCGCCGGTCAGCGGCCGGGTGAGGATGCGGTTGGCGACGGGGAACGGTCCGGGCTGGAACTCGAAGACCGGCATGGCCTCGATCGCGGCGGCGACGTGCAGCCCCGCCGCGAGCACGACACCGAGCCCGACGGAGTGGTGCGGCGCCACCGGTACGTGATGCGCCGACGCGATCTCCGCGATGGCCATGGCCTCCGTGATGCCCGTGCGTCCCACGTCGGGCTGGGCCAGGTCCAGGGCCCGTTCCCGAAGCCACAGCTTGAACTCGAACCGGTTGCGCAGCGTCTCGCCGATCGCCACGGGGGTGACGAGCGCGGCGGCGAGCTCGCGGTGGCCGTCGACGTCCTCGGGCGCGAGGGGCGCCTCCAGGAACCACGCGCCGCGGGCGTCGAGCGCCTTGCCGAGGCGCAGCGCGTCGGCGAGGTCGTAGGCCCAGTGCGCGTCGACGGCGACCCGCATGCCGGTCGCGGCGACCGCGTCGTACGTGGCGAGGTCCTCCTCCACCCCGCGGCCGAGATGGAGCTTGACCGACGTTGCGCCCTGTGCAATCCAGTTGCGGGCGAGGGCGGCCCGCTCGGTGTCGGTGGGCACCGGCAGGCCGGAGACGTACGTGGGCACGGTGTCGCGGAACGCGCCGCCGAGCAGCGCGTGCACCGGCAGCCCGGCCGCCTTGCCGGCGAGGTCCCACAGGGCGATGTCCACCGCGGCGAGCGCGTCGGCCTGGTGCCCGACGAGATGGCCGCGCTCCCGCATGAGCCCGGTGAGCCGGCTCCACAGTGGCCGGACCCGGCGCGGGTCCTGGCCGAGCAGGACCGGCGCCAGCAGCCGGTCGACGATCGCCTGCGCGATCTCCGGCCCGACGGGTGCGAGCGCCTCGCCCCAGCCTTCCGTGCCGTCGTCGCACGCGATCCTGACCAGCAGCGTCTCGTAGCGGTCCGAGTACAGGCTGCGCCACGGCGGCCGGAGGTAATAGTCGGATGTGTTGGGATTCTCCCGCGTGGCGGCGCCCAGGTAGACATCGTCGCCGCGCAATTTGAGCGGGAAGGTCGTCACGTCAACGATCTTCACGGAGCACCCCCGCTCTGTGGTTGACCACTTGCAGCATGCGGGATATCTTGCCGTATCACGCAAGCAACTTCCAGAGAGGGTCCCGATGGCTTCGGATGTCGGAAGCAACCAGAGCGTCGAGCGGGCGCTGACGGTGCTGCGGGTCTTCACGGCCGGCCGCTCCGAGCTGCGCGTCTCCGACGTCGCCAAGCTCGCAGACCTTGGACTCTCCACCGCGTCGCGGCTGCTGGCAACCCTGGAGGCGGCCGGTTTCGTCGACCGCGACCCGGTCAGCGGGCTCTACCGGCTCGGCCTGGACACGGTCAGCCTCGGCGGCGCGGTGCTCAACAGCCACCCCGTGCACCGGGAGGCCCGCCAGATCGCCCAGAACCTCGCCGCCGACCTCGGTCTCGGCGTCAACGTCGCGGTCCGCCGCGACGCCAGCCTCTTCTACCTGCTCAACTTCGAGGGCCGGCAGGCGCCGCGGGCGTTCGTCCTGGCCGGGCAGCGCAACCCGCTGCACGCGACCGGCCTGGGCAAGTCCCTGCTGACCGGGCTGACCCCGCTGGAGCGGCGGGGGCTGCTGCCGGCCGCCGCCCTGGTGGCCTACACGCCCCGCACCATCACCACCCACGAGCAGCTCGACGCCGAGATCGACCGCACGGTCGCCCGCGGCTACGGCTCGGAGCTCGAGGAACTCGCCCTCGGCCGGGCCTGCGTCGCCGCCCCGATCCGCGACGGCGCCGGCACCGTCGTCGCCGCGCTGTCCGTCTCCGGCCCGCTCTCTGCAATCGACTTGCAGAACCGGGAGGCCACGCTGTCGCGGATCGTCATCGAGGCCGCCGACTCGATCAGCATCGGCCTCGGGTACGTCGGACCGGCACACCACCCCAGCGCGGTGTCACTGTGAAGGACCGGACGTTCGGGTTCCTGCTGACCCTGCCGGCGCTCGCGCTGCTCGGCGCGGTCGTGCTGTATCCGCTGGTCGGGTCGCTGTCCACGAGCCTGTTCAACCAGAGTCTGGTGTTGCCGGGTCGTTCGTTCGCCGGTCTGGACAACTTCACCGAGGTGTTGCGGCGCAATTTCTGGCCGGTGTTG
>NZ_JNYJ01000036.1 GCF_000716715.1 Dactylosporangium aurantiacum
GCCGGCCGCGTCGTCCGCCGCCCGGTTGATGCGGTAGCCGGAGGAGAGCTTCTCCAGCGACTTGCTCATCTGGCTGTCGGTCACCGACAGGTTCCGGTACGAGTTCTGGGCGGCGATGTTGTTGTTGATACGAAGACCCATGATGTTTCCTCCTTGAATCGGGTCGTGCAGCGGGGCCGTCCGTGGCCCCGCACGGTGATGACATCGGTGCCCCGGCCGCGGGCTTGAGGGATCGCCGCGAACTTTCTTCCGCGGGCGTGACAGGGTCTGCGTATGGGCATGTACGGGTACGTCGACGGGGTCTCGTTCTGGGAGCCGGGCAGCAACACCGCGCAGCTGTTCGCGGCGCAGGTGCGGGTGATGGAGGACCGCGTCCAGCGCGCCAGCGGCATCCTCGGCCCCGAGAGCGACGAGCTGCACTTCGATCCGTTGAAGCTGCGCGAGTTCTTCGTGTTCCTGCTCAACGACTGGAACCGGCAGGGTTCGCCGGCGTACCGGGCGATGGCGCTGGGCACCATGCAGGTGCTCGCCGTGCTCGACGAGCACCTCAACGGGCCGCTACGGGAGCTCGGCGGCAACCCGGAGATCCGCGACGGCATGCGCGTGGCGCTGCCGCCGGCCCAGTTGGAGCCGGTCGCGTGGGGGCCGCCGACGGCGCGGGACCTGCCGCCGTCGGTCCGCTTCGAGCTGGCGGCGATCGTGTTGGATCTTGTGCGAGGCTGGTACCAGACGATCGAGGCGCGCACGGGCGGCCAGGGCTGGCAGGGTGACCGGCTGCGGGCGGTCATCGACGGGTATCCCGTGCCGCTGCTGCTGCCGCCGCACCGGATCCCGCCGGACCTCATGAGCACCGACGAGGGTTTTCGCAGGCTGAGCGTGATGTCGTTGTGGGACACCGTCTACGGGGTGTCCCGGCTGCGCCTGGCGGTGGTGCACGACGAGCTCGGGCACCGCATCACCTGGCTCGGCTTCGGTGACCCGCCGAGCGTGGCGTGAAGTGAACCTCAGCGGCGCGTGCGAGCTCACCCGCGCCGAGACCGGCCGGCCCGGATCGAGGACCGGGGTGCGGCGCCGCGCCCCCGGTCCGTCGGGCCTTCTGTCAGCGGCGCACCGAGCGCTCGATCAGGTCGACCGTGGTGCGCGGGTCGTCGACCTGGATGACCAGCCGGGCGTACCGCTCGTCGGCCAGCTCCACGACGATGGCCTTCTCCGCGTCCCGGACGTCCCAGAACACCTTCTCCCCGTCCAGGTGGAAGGTGCCGGCGGTGATCACGTTGGGGATGTGCGCCCCGGGCGCCCGGATCCCTTTCGGCTGGCGGATCATGCCCGGGTCCGCGGTCGCCCCGCGCACGTTCGCGAGCGGGATCGCCAGCCGGCTCTTGAGCGCCCAGAGCTTGTCCAGCCCTTCGATCTCCACGACGAGCGTGTCCCTGTCGATGCTGACCGTTGCCATGTCCCTCACCCCTTGTTGTCCGATACGTCGATGCGCGCCCGGAGCCGCCGCCCCAGCAGCCCGGTGGCCCGCTCCTGCCCGAGCGCCGCGTCGAGGCGGGCCAGCGCCCCGTTGAGCAGCGCCGCCACCTCCGGGTCGCCCGGCGCCTGCTCGACGGCGGCCAGCAGCAGCAGGTCGAGCGCCGCGCCGTCCAGCAGGGCCTCGATGTCCCCGGCGGCGAGCAGCGGCTCCAGCTCGTGCGCCAGATACCAGCGCAGCGCGGTCAGGTAGAGCCCCCGCTTGCTGCCGAAGGTCTTGTACAGGCTGTTGCGGTGCACGCCGAGCCCGTTGACCAGGTCGTCGACCGACAGCCCGGCATAGGCCCGCGCCGCGAACAGCCTGACCGCCGCCCGGGTGACCGCCTTCTCGTCAAACCCCCTCGGCCGTCCCATGCCTCAACCATAAGAGTTTAGGAACGCTCAGTCAAGAACAATCGTTCCTAAACCCTGCCCCGACCGATCACGGTTACGGTGCGGCATGGGCACCGTGATTCTCATCGACGACCTGCGGTCCTTCGTCGACGGGCGGCCGGCCGAGGTCGCCCGCACCAGCGCCGAAGGGGTCGAGCTGCTGCGCCGGCACCGGGCAGACCGCATCGACGAGCTGTGGCTGGACCACGACCTGGGCGGGGAGGACACCACCTGGCCCGTCGTGGAGCTGCTCGAGCTGGCCGCGTTCGAGCAGCACCCCTTCGACGTCGGCGTCGTGCTGATCCACTCCGCCAACCCACCAGGCGGCGCCAAGATGCTGCAGGCGCTGCGCCGGTGGGGGTACCCGGTCCGGCTGGCCGCCGGCTCGCCGCTCGTCGGCTACATCGATGGTTGACGGGTTGCGGAAGGTGCACTAGCTTCGCGGCTACTGCAAGTCGCTTCCGAAATCGGATCCGCCATAAGCCGATTCCGGAAGGCGTATTCCTGCGAAGCCATCGGAGGCTCGTGTGGTGCGGCATCGGCGTGACGTTCTGAAGCTCATCGGGGCCGGCACCGCCGGCGCCCTGCTGCCCTTGGGCGGCGGCGACACGGCCGCGCGGGCCGCCGGGACCGGCAGCGTGCCGCTGGACGGGGTGTGGCGGTTCGCGACCGACCCCGGCAACACCGGCGAGGCGGCCGGCTGGGCGCAGCCCGGGTTCGACGACTCGGGGTGGGCGACGCTGCGCGTGCCGGGCAACTGGGACGTCCACGACGCCTGGGCCGGTTACCGCGGCTGGGGCTGGCACCGGCGCACCGTCGCGGCGCCGGCCGTCACCGCCGGGCAGGTCGTGCGGCTGCGGTTCGAGGCGGTGTACCACCGGGCCAGGGTCTGGTTCAACGGCGCCTACCTGGGCGAGCACGTCGGCGGCTACACGCCGTTCGAGTTCGACGTGACGAGCCGGCTGCAGGCCACCAACACCGTGGTGGTCGCGGCCAGCAACACGTACTCGATCGGGGCGTGGTGGCCGTGGGGTGGGATCAGCCGGTCGGTGTCGCTCACCGTCGACGCCGCGGTGCGGGTCGAGCGGCAGCACGTCATCGCCACGCCGGACCTCGGCACCGGGGCCGGCAGCGTGGTGAACTGGGTGACCCTGTCCAACGCGGGCGCCACCGCGCGGACCGTCACCGTCCGCAGCGCCTACCCGTGGGGCGCGCCCGCGACGACGGTCACCGTGCCGGCCCGGGGCACCGCCGAGGCGCGGCTGGACAGTGCCGTCCCGGCCGGCGGCTACGAGCTGTGGGGGTTGGACCGGCCCACCCTGTACACCTGCGACACCACCGTGACCGACGGCGCGACCGTGCTGCACACCAGGACCGACCGGTTCGGCTTCCGCAAGGTCGAGGTGCGCGGCACGGCCATCCACCTCAACGGCGAGCCGGTCCGGCTCAACGGCTACAACAGGGTCGGCGACGACCGGGTCGCCGGCGCGACCGAGCCGGTCTACCTGGTGCGGCGCGACCTGGACCGGATGAAGGCGGCCGGCGCCGGGCTGATGCGCATCCACCACGTGCCGCAGACCCCGGAGCTGCTCGACTACGCCGACGAGATCGGCATGCTGCTCATCGAGGAGATCCCGGTCTGGGGCAGCGGGGCGAACCTCGACCCGGCGGACGGGACCACCCGCGCCGAGCTGCGCGACATGATCCGCCGCGACTACAACCACCCGTCGATCGTCGCCTGGTCGGTGGCGAACGAGATCCGCGGCACCAGCGAGGAGGGGCGCGTCTTCGTCCGGGAGATGATCGCGTACATCAAGTCCACACTGGACAGCACCCGGCTGTGCACCTACGTCAGCAACAGCTTCGGCGGCGCCGCCACGGCCGCGGCGGAGGCCCTGCAGTACACCGATTTCGCCTGTATCAACATGTACGGCGGCTTCGCCTCGGGCGCCGATCACGTGCACGGGCTCTACCCGGACAAGCCGATCTTCGTCTCCGAGTACAGCTCCGACAGCTTCACGTTCCCGACCAGCCGCGAGGACCCCGACTTCCGCACGACCAGCGACGCCGCCGCGACCGTGTTCCCCGTGCGGCCGTGGATCGTGGGCAGCTCGCACTGGACGTTCAACGACTACCGCAGCAACTTCGGCGGCAGCTCGGCCAACCAGGTCCGCGGCTGGGGCATCCAGAACGTGTGGGGGCAGCGGAAGCGGGCGTACGCGCAGCTGCAGGCCACCAACGCGGTCGTGCGCGGGCTCGGGGTCACCGCCGGGACCGGGCTGAGCCTGCTCACCGTGCAGCCGCGCACCGACGCGCCGGCCCGGATCCTGCGCGGCCACCGCCTCACCTGGCAGGTGACCGACGCGCAGGGCGCCGTGCTCGACGGGCGGATCGTGCCGCTGCCCGACATCGTGCCCGGCGCGGCCGCCCTGCAGCGGGCGGTGCGCTGGAGCGACCCCGGCACCGCCGTGCGCCAGCGGCTCACCCTCCTCGCGCCGTCCGGCCACGAGGTCGCCGTCACCACCCTCGACCTGCGCCCGCCCGCGGCGCCGGTCATCCGGCAGGTGGTCGCCGCGAACGGCGCCGTCCGCGTCGTCTTCGACCGGGTCGCCAACGCCGACAACTACCGGGTGCTCACCTCGACCGGCGGCACCGGCGCCGACACGGTCAACGGCTTCGCCGACCTGACCGGCCTCGCCAACGGCACCGCCGTGCAGGTGCGGGTCGTCGCCCTCAACGGCGCCGGCGTCTCGGCCGCGTCCCAGCCGGTCACCGTCACCCCCACCGGCACGCTGGCCTTGCCGCCGAAGGTCCAGGACGTGGTGCCGGTCGACGGCGGGTTCGTGCTCGGCTTCATCGTCGCCCCGGACGCCACCGACCATCAGGTGCGGGTGCTGGACGGCGGCACCGTCGTGCGGGAGTTCACCACGCCGCTCAAGGGCTCGGTCCGCGTCACCGGCGCGGCGACCGCCGTGCGGATCAAGGGCGCCAACACGGTCTGGAGCGAAGAGGTGCCGGTCACCGCGGCGACCTTCGCCGTGCACGGCGCGCTGACCGCCGACGACCGGGTCGCGGTGCGGATCACCCCGCACCCGCAGGCCGAGCGGTACGAGGTGACCGCCACCGGCGGCGGTCGCACCGTGGTGCGCGTCGTGGAGTCCTCCGCCGTCGAGCTGCTCACCGTCGCCGGGCTGGTCGCCGACGCCGCCCAGCAGGTGAGCGTGCGGTGCGGCACCGCCGCCGGCTGGTCCGCGCCGCGGACGCTGACCACCCGCACCACCCCGCCGCTGCCGACCGGCGCGCCGGCCACGCCGACCGGCCTGGGCAGCTCGACCACCGACGGCGTGACGACCCTGGTCTGGTCCGCGGCCGCGGGCGCCGCCGGCTACCTGGTCGCCGCCGCCGACTGCGGCCCGGAGCGCACGGTGGCCGTCGTCGCCGGCGCCACCACGCTGGTGCTCGGCGCGCAGAGCGGCGTCGCGGGGATCGCCTACCGGGTCACCGCGGTCGGCGAGGGCGGCACCAGCGCGCCGTCGGCCGGCTACGTGGTGCCCGGCACGCCGGGCCCGCGGCAGGTGACGGTCACGCCGCTGGACACCACCGCCGACTGCGCCGGATCCGTCCGGTACCGCGAGACCGGCACCTGGCTGGCGAGCAGCCTCGCCGGCGTCGACGGCACCCCGAGCCGGTACAGCGACACCGGCGGCTCCACCGCCACCTGGGCGCCGACGCTGCGCGCCGCCGGCACGTACCGCGTCGAGGTCTGGGTGCCGGCCAGCACCAGCAGCACGACCGCCGCCGCGTACCAGATCACCCACGCCGGCGGCACGGCGCAGGTCACGGTGGACCAGGTCGCGGCGGGCGGTGCCTGGCACACCCTTGGCACGTGGGCCTTCGCGCAGGGCACGGCCGGCAAGGTCGTGCTGACCGCCGGCACGGCCTTCGCCAGGGCGAACGCCGTCCGGTTCACGCCCGCCTGAAAATGCGTGACGGTCCGGCCGGGGCAGGTGCCAGGATGGCGCGATGCAGTTCACGATCAGAGCGGTCCGCGCCGACGACTGGCCGCTGGTGAAGGAGCTCCGGCTGGCCGCCCTGCAGGATCCGGTGGCGCCGATCGCGTTCCTCGACACGTACGACAGATCCGTCGCCCAGCCCGACAGCTTCTGGCAGGGCCGCACCGCCGACGCCGCGGAGGGCAGGACCGTGCGGCAGTTCATCGGCGAGGACGGCGCCGGGCGCTGGCTGGGCAGCGTGACCGTCCTGGTGGAGCCGGCCGGCGTGCAGGACTACTTCGGGCACACGCCCGAGGTCGCGCAGACACACGTCGTCGGCGTGTTCGTGCGGCCCGAGGCGCGCGGCACCGGGCTCGCGGCGGCGCTGTTCGAGGCGGCGCTGGCGTGGTCGTGGGAGCTGAGCGAGCCGAAGGTCGACCGGGTGCGGCTGTACGTGCACGAGGACAACGCCCGCGCCCAGGCGATGTACGCGAAGGCCGGGTTCCGCCGGTCCGGGGTCGCCGTGGACGCGGCGGCCGGGCGCGAGTTCGAGTACGCGATCGAGCGCGGCTGAGCCGTGCGACCGGCCCGGCCGCCTCAGCGGATCAGGTTCCGCAGGAACTGCAGGTCCTGGCGGCCGGTCCAGATCGGGGCGCGGGCGTAGGGCCGCTGCGACCTCGCGTGCGGGTCGGCACCGGCGTCCAGCAGCCCGCGCACCAGCTCCGGCGTGCCGTAGTCGACGGCCGCGTGCAGCGGGGTCTCGCCGTCCAGGTCGCGGGCGTGCACGTCGAGGCCGGCGGCGAGCAGCCACGGCAGCAGGTCCGCCCCGGACAGCCAGGGCAGCAGGTGCAGCAGGGTGCGGCCCCGCTCGTCGCGCACGTGCGGGTCGACACCACCGTCCAGGGCGGCGGCCACCGCCGGGCCGTCGCCGTACCGGACCAGGGCGAGCAGGTCACGGCGCAGCCCACGCATCGGGCCGGGCATCCGCACCGTGGCGTCCCGCCAGCCGTCCTGCGCGGCCACGCAGCCCTGCACCCGGCCGCCGAGGGCCTTGATCACGTGCTCGCGCTGGATCTCGACCGGCGGGTGCGGCAGGTGCACCGCGCCGCCGCGCAGCACCACCTCGTGCACGGCGCGGTCGCAGTACACCCGAACCCGGTCGCGCAGTCCGGGCGGTGGCGGCGGTGGCGGTACCGCGGCGGCCGGGAACAACGCCTGGTGCACCAGCGGGTGCAGCTGGTCCGGGCGCACCGCCCCCGCGAGCAGGGCGGTCAGCTCGGCGGGCCGGCGGGCCAGCACGTGCGGCAGCCGCGGCACGCGGGCCAGTTCGAGGCCGAACTCGGCGACCTCGGCGCGGCGGCGGGCGTCGTCGGCCCTGCCGTAGGGCACGCTCGCGACCAGCCGGGCGCGCGGCCGGCCGGTGTCGAGCCGGTCCAGCACGATGCAGCGCCCCCGCACGTCGACGCGGACCAGCCCGGCGCGCTCGTCGACGTCGAGCGGCAGCGGGTCCGGCACCGGCGCCGGCACCAGCCGGCTGATCTCGTGGGCGTGCGCGGTGTAGCCGGGCTCGGACGTCGGCTCCCGCTCCACCGGCGCGACCCGCCGCGCGTCCGTGACGTGCGCGACCACCCGGCGGGCCGCGGCGGGGAGCGCCGCGTGCAGCGGCCGCAGCCAGCTCAGCGACCGCTCGACCACGCGCCGGCGGGCCTCGTCGCGGCCCGGTCCGGCGGCGAACGCGGCCGGGTCGATGCGCTCCCGGCCCCACCCGTCGTCGAACAGCAGCACCTCGAGCGCGAACCCGGCCGCGGCCCACGCCTCGGCGTGCCGGCCGGCCTCGTCGAGCGCGATCGCCCGCTCCACCTGGCCTTCCGGCGCTTCGCCGGGCGCGCCGAGCCGCTCGCCGCCCGCCGTGAACTGGGGCAGCCGGGTCACGCCGCCGCAACGGGCCAGCAGCTCGCCCGTACGCCGGACGTCCCAGCGGTCCCGCAGCAACAGCAGCGCGTCGTCGCGCCGGCCGCTGGCCGTGCTGTCCAGTCGCTCGAACCTGATGCTGATCCGCTGCGGCCGGTCGAGCCGGTCCGGTGGCCGGGCGACCAGGGCGTGCACGTCGGGGAACAGCGCCAGCGGCAGCCGCAGCCCGGTGCGCAGCAGCCCGTCGACCGGCCGTCGGGGCAGGTGCCAGCGCAGCAGGTCGGGCACGAGGTGGCGCAGGTCGTCCTCGGCCCGCTCGGCGACCTCGGTGCCGTGGACCCGGCGGACGGCGGCCAGGTCGACGTCGACGTCGACGGCCGCGGCGGCGCACGCACCCCGCCAGTCGCCCGCCAGCCGGCGCGCGGTGGCCCGCTCGATCATCCACGCCGGCACCGCGGACGGATGCAGCGGCAGCACCGGACCCTCCTTCGCGTCGAGGGCAGTGCCGACCGGATTCGAACCGGCGTTCTTCCGTTCCGGAGACGGACGCGACCACCTCTGCGCTACGGCCCTGCCGCGGCACACTGTAGCGATCGACGGGGGCAGTGCCGACCGGATTCGAACCGGCGTCCTTCCGGTTATGAGCCGGACGCGACCACCTCTGCGCTACGACCCTGCCGCGGCCGATCGTAGCCGCGGCGCGCCAGGCGCCGCCCGAGGCCGGGCGCTCAGGTGGCGATGCTGCTGAAGAAGTCACCGAACCCCGTGCCGAGGCGGGTGATCAGGCCCAGCAGTCCCTGGGCGACGTTCGCCGCGGCCTGCGGGCGGAAGGCGATGAAGTAGATGAGGAACGCCCAGGCGGCGTAGGTCAGGATCTTCTTGACTGTCATCGGTGCCCCGTGCGGTGTCGGTCGGTCAGGTGCCGGCCGGCGCACTACCCGCAGGCCACCACCCTAACCGCACTGAGGTCACAATCCGTGCGGACATCGGCCGGTGGGCACCGCCCGCGGCCGTTCCGCGCGCGGCGCCGGGTCGGTCATGATGGGCCCATGGAAGCTCCGCTGGACCGGGCCGCGGTCGAGGCCGCGCTGCTGCCGTTCGGGTCGTCCCGCATGCTGCCCGCGCAGGCGTACACGGACCCGGCGGTGCTCGCGTGGGAGCGGCGGCACCTGTTCGCCGGCACGTGGACCTGCGTCGGCCGGGCCGGCGAGCTCGGCGAGGGCTGCACCCAGCGCGCGCCCACCGTCGGCGACGTGGGTGTCCTGCTGACGTTCGCCGCGGACGGCGCGGTGCGGGCCTTCGCCAACGTCTGCCGGCACCGGGCGCACGAGATCCTGCCCGACGGCGCGTCCAACGGGCGGCCGTCCGCGGTGTGCCCGTACCACGGCTGGGCCTTCCGCCTGGACGGCACCCTCGCGACGGCGCCCGGCATGGGCCCGCTCGACCCCGCGGAGCTCGGCCTCATCGAACTGCCCGCCGCCGTCTGGGAGGGCTGGCTGTTCGTCAACGCGGGCGCGCCGGCGGCGCCGTTCGAGGAGCACCTGGGCGCTCTGGACGGGCTGCTGCGGCCGTACCGGATGGGCGACCTGCACCTCGGCGCCCGCCACGAGTACCGGGTGGCCGCCAACTGGAAGGTGATGATCGACAACTACCACGAGTGCTACCACTGCCCGCTCATCCACCCCGAGCTGTGCAAGGTCTCGCCACCCACGTCCGGCGACAACTGGACCATGCCCGGCGCCTGGGTCGGCGGCTCGATGGACCTGCGCCCGCACGCCACCACCATGTCCTTCGACGGCACCGGCCCGGGCAACTTCATCCCCGACGCCCCGCGCCGCACCGTCCTGTACGTGGGGCTGTTGCCCAACCTGCTGGTGTCCGCGCACCCCGACTACGTGATGACGCACCGGCTGACCCCGCTCGAGCCGGGCCTGACCACGATCGAGTGCAGCTGGTTCTTCCCCGAGGGGACCACCGAGACCGCGTACGCCGTCGACTTCTGGGACCTGACGAACCGCCAGGACTGGGCCGCCTGCGAGTCCGTGCAGCGCGGCCTGGGCTCGCCGCACTTCGTGCCGGGCCCACTCGCCCCGAACGAGGACGCCGTGTACCAGTGGACGACCCTGGTCGCCGAGGCATACCTGGGCCGTGGCCTGCGGCTAACCTAGCTTCTTGGTCAGGGTCTCGAACGCCAGGTCGGCCCGCAACGGCCGGCCGAACCGCTCATCCCCGTACGGGAACGGCGACAGCTCCCCGGTGCGCACGAAGCCGCGCCGCTCGTACCAGGCGATGAGGTCGTCCCGCTGCACGATCACCGTCATCCGCAGCTCCCCGGCTCCCCACTCGTCCCGCGCGATCCGCTCCGCCTCGGCCAGCACCGCCCGCCCCAACCCGTTGCCCTGCTGCGCCGGGTCGACCGCGAACATGCCGAAGTAGCCGTACCCGTCGCGCCGCTCCAGCTGGCAGCACCCGACCACCCGCCCGTCCTGCTCCGCCACCAGCACGAACGTGTCGTCGATCGCCGCCCGCACCATCTGCGGGTCGGCCCGCTGCCCTTCCAGCAGATCGGCCTCCGTCGTCCACCCGGCCCGGCTGGCATCTCCCCGGTACGCCGACTGCACCAGCGCCACCACGGCGGGAACGTCAGAGGTACGAGCAGCACGGAAGGTCACCATGCCCGCATTATGGTCGACACCAGGATCACCCCGTCCACCCGCCGCCGGGAGCCGCCATGCCGCTGTACGAGATCGAGGGCGACGGCCTGCGCCGCCACGAGGCGGCCCAGTTCAACGCGCTGGGCCTCTACGAACGCGCCGACCTGCAACGCCTACTGCGCGACGACATCAGGGTCCTGGCGCCGGACCTGCTCGTCATCGCCGAGGAGTTCGGCAGCTGGGAGAACTCCCGCCGCCGGATCGACCTGCTCGCCATCGACAAGGTCGGCCGTCTCGTCGTCATCGAGCTCAAGCGCACCGACGACGGCGGCCACATGGAGCTGCAGGCGCTGCGCTACGCGGCCATGATCGCGGCGATGAGCTTCGACGAGGTCGTCTCGACCTACGAGGCACACCTGGCCCGCACCGCCCCCGACGCCGACGTCGACGCGCTCGGCACCCTGCTGAGCTGGCTCGACGTCGCCGGTGAGGTGCCCGCTATCTCGTCCGACGTGCGCATCATGCTCGTGTCGGCCGACTTCGGCCGCGAGCTGACCACGACCGTGCTGTGGCTCAACCGGTTCGTCGGGATGGACATCCGGTGCGTGCGGCTCATCCCGTACGCGATCGACGGGCGCGTCCTGCTCGACATCCAGCAGGTCATCCCGCTGCCCGAGGCCGGCGACTACCAGGTCCGGACCCTGCAGAAGTCCGCCACGCAGGAGCGCCACGGCACCGACAGCCGGGACTGGACCCGCTACCACATCATCGTCGACGGCGAGGAGTCCGCCGACCTCAACAAGCGCAATGCCGTCCGGACGATGATCCAGCGCCTGGTGGAGCGCGGGGTCCCGGCCGCGGCGATCGGCGGGCGCCTCACCCCCGGCCGGTTCCGCCCGCTGACCGGCGAGCACCGCGGCGACGCGGACGTGCAGGCGGCCCTGGCCGAGCAGTACCCGGGGGTCGAGGTGCGGGCCTGGTTCACCGAGCACGCGATCGTGCAGGACGGCAGGACCTGGGTCGTGCGGCGGATCTGGGGACGGGCCACGGAGCCGACGCTCACCGCCCTGCGCGACGCGTTCCCCGAGGCGAAGGTGTCGTTCCGGGCCGCCTGACGGCGGTCAGCAGCGCTGGGGGGTCCGGGTCACGGTGACCGGGACCTCGGTGTCGTCCGGGCCGGGGACGGGCGGGACGGCGACGAGGCGGTACGGGCGGGACACGACGGCCGCGCCGCCGCAGCTGCCGGCGACGGTGATCGTGACCGCCACCTGGGGCCGGCCCCCGGTGACGGACGGCGCGACGTCGGTGATCGCCATCGCCGGCGGGCCGGCCGCGACGTACAGGACCCGTTCGGCGCCGAAGTCGACCGGCGGCGGTGACGGCGGCGGGTACCGGCCGGCCTGGACGCGCTGCCAGGTCCGGGTCCAGGTGTCCGGGGTCGCGATCAGGCGGGCGGTGACCACGCCGGTGGGGACCTGGTCGGGGGTGGTCTGTGCCTGGTCGAGCAGGCGGGTCGGCAGGGCCGGCGAGGGCGGGTCGGCGCGCCGGCCGGCGCATCCGGTGGATGCGCCGGCCAGGACGAGCACGAGCGGCAGCAGGACTCCTCTCAACGGAGCTGGATGTTGTCGAAGGCCACGACGGAGTCGTAGATGGCGTCGCCGCGGTCGCTGATGACGAGGCTGAAGGTCGAGACACCGGCCAGGTCGGCGATGGGGACCGTGATGCTGGCGGTCTTCCAGCCGGACTGGCCGACGGTGGTGTCGCCGCCGGGGAAGTCGATGCCGGTGATCGGGGTCCACCCGGTGGTGTTCACCGTTTCGACCGCGATCGGGATCTCGGTGCCCGACGGCGTGACGAGTTTGATCGTCAGGTCGTCGTTGTACTGGGTGCCGACGTACTCGGGGTACTCCTCGGTCAGGTAGTCGTACTGGAACCGCAGCTTCAAATCCTCGTCGCCGGGGATCACCCGGAACTGCCTGGTCAGGCTGGACGTCGTCACCGCTCCGCCGGGGCCGGTGCTGATCAGCGCCATGCTCCGGCTGCCGTCGGTGGGCCGGACCGGGCCGAGGGCCGAGCGGATGGACGCGGTGCCGGTGGTCTGCCAGCCGTCGAACGAGCCCACCTCGAAGCCGGCGTTGAAGACGGCGTTGAAGACGTCCAGCCGGCCCTGCCCGATGGTCTTGTCGGGCAGCGGCTTGGCGGTCTGCAGCAGCCTGGTGCGCACGGCCGACTCGGACCAGTCGGCGTGCTCGGACCGCAGCAGCGCGGCCGCGCCGGCCACCAGTGGCGTCGCCTGCGAGGTGCCGTCCACCGCGCAGTAGTCGACCGAGCCGCACATCGCCGACGGCTTCGGCACCGTGGACAGGATGTCGACGCCGGGCGCGGCGATGTCGACCCAGTCGCCGTAGTTGGAGAAGCCGGCCCGGCCGTCGGTGCGGGTCGTCGCGGCGACGGTCAGGTTCGGCACGTAGTAGTCCCGGCCGAACAGCCCGAACCACGACGAGAAGTGCTCGTTGTTGTAGGCGCCGGGGTAGGACTTGGTGCTGCTGTTGTTGTTGCCGGCGGCGATCACGACGACCCGGTCCGCCTGGTACGCCCGGGACAGCGCCTTGACGACGGCCTCGTCGCGGGGGTAGTTGCCGACGCTCATGCTGATCACCTGGGCGCCGTGGCTGACGGCGTGGTCGATCGCCGCGGCGAGGTGCGCGTTGTCGCCGTGGCCCGTGTCGTCCAGGGCCTTCTCGATGTACAGGCGGCAGCCCCAGCAGGCGCCGGCGACGCCGGTGGCGTTGTCGCCGTTGGCCGCGATGATCCCGGCCACGTGGGTGCCGTGGCCGTGCCGGTCGGTGTAGTCGGCGCTGTTGTCGAGCTGGTTCCAGCCGCCGGCGATCCGGCCGGCCAGGTCGGCGTGCGGCACGGCGCCGGTGTCGATGACGCCGACCGTGACCGCTCTGGTCTTGCCCTGCGTGACCACCCACGCCTCGTCGGCGCGGGCCTTGGCCGGGGCCCACTGCTGGCCGTACAGCTGGTCGTCGGGGATCACCTCGGCGATGCCGCCCTGCCCGTTGCCCTCGGTGCCGATGACGTGCGGCTGGCCGGCGAGCTGTTCGAGCCTGGTCCTGAGCTGGGCGACCGATCCGGCGGCCGGGAACCGGACCTGCCAGACGCGCAGCCCGGCCAGGTACCCGCCGAGCTGCCCACCGGCGGCCTGCACCGCGGCGGCGACGTCGGCCGGGGTCGCGGCGTCGTCGAAGGTCACGAGGGCCTCGTCCGGCCGGTACCGGTCGCCGGTCGCCGGGTCGGTGACCGGCGCCGCCTGGGTCGCCGCGGCGACGGTCAGCGGGAACCCGGCGGGCAGGACCTGGACGGTGAACGGCGCGCTCTGCGCGGGGGCGCCGTTGACGGTGGCGTCGAGCTGCAGCACGACCGCTCCGGCCGGGGCGTTGAAGGTGAAGGTCGCCGCGTAGGCGCCGTCGCCCGCGGTGACGTCGCCGCCGGCGCCGCCGTCGGCGAGGGTGCCGAGCTGGGTCCGCTGGTCGCCGTCGACCCGGAAGACCTGGACCGGGCCGTCGACGGTGCCGGCGGGCACGGTGGACACGACGACCGGCGTCGCGGTGGACGCGGTGATCGCGGCCGGGTCGGTGAGGCCGACCAGGGCGGCCTTCTGCCCGGCGGGTTCGACGACCGTCGCCGCCTTGGTCTCGACGCTGGTCAGCTGGGTGCCGGTGGCGTCGGTGTACCGGACCACGGCGCGGTTGACGATCTGCCCGGACGCGGTGGCCGGCAGCGGGAACGTGGCGAAGCCGGCGAGGGTGATCTGCTCGCCGGGGGCGAGGTCCGGTTGCGGCGGCGTGACCTCCTGGGTCGTGCCGTCGGGCAGGGTGTCCACCACGAGCAGGGTGTGCGCCGCCGCGTCGGCGCCGGTGAACTGCACGTCCTTGCGGGTCACGGCGGCGTTGTCGGCGGCCTCGAGGGTGACGTGCGAGGCGAGCCGGAACTGGCCGCACGAGCCGCCGCCGGTGCACGCCTCGACCGCGGCCCGGTCGGCGTCGGACAGGATCGGGAAGAAGCGGAACGGCACCGCGCGGGTGGCGTCGCCGGGCACGGCGAACGGCGCGGGTTGCGGGTATTCGACGCTGCCGTAGGTGGCCTGGGCCGGCACGGCGCAGCCGCTCGCGGCGCCGCCGGGGCAGCCGGCCGGTGCGGACGTGGCGCCGTCGGCGACGCTCTGACCGGCCGCCGACGGGAACACGGTCCACGCGCCGGTCGGGGTGGCCCGGTGCTCCAG
Organism: Dactylosporangium aurantiacum; assembly: GCF_000716715.1. Classification (GTDB taxonomy): domain Bacteria; phylum Actinomycetota; class Actinomycetes; order Mycobacteriales; family Micromonosporaceae; genus Dactylosporangium; species Dactylosporangium aurantiacum. The sequence goes on from NZ_JNYJ01000036.1 coordinate 14,748, forward strand.
CCAGATCGTGACGCCCAGGACGCAGGCCGCGCCGGGTGTCGCGTCGGTGCAGAGGCTGTCCTGGCCGGGCTGCGGCGTGGCGAGGTTCTTCAGGTCGAGGGTGCCGGCGACCGTGATCGACGGCTGCGCGCAGGCGCCGCTGGGGTCGTTGCGGACCTCGAGGTCGTACGTGATGGTCGCGCCGCCGGTGGCCACGGTGGCGTCGGCGGACTTGACCGCGCTCACCGACGGCCGGCAGCCGTCCACGTTCAGGGCCTCGCTGAGCAGGCCGGTGACCGGGGTGACGGTGACCGTCACGGTCGCCTGGGCGCAGGCGCCCTTGGTGTCGCAGAGCTGGTAGGTGAAGGTGTCCGTGCCGGCGAAGCCGGCGGCGGGGGTGTAGCGCACGGTGCCGCCGGCCTCGACCGCGGTGCTGCCGTGCGCCGGCTGCGTGACGACCGCCAGGGTGGCCAGGGCGAGGGTGCCGTCGGGATCGACGTCGTTGGCGGTGACCTGGACGGACACCGCGACCCCGGCGCTCGTGACGGCGGTGTCGGCGCCGAGCACGGGTGGCTGGTTGCCGGGTCCGGGCGTCTTCTCGCAGCGGAGCCGGGTCTCGGCGTCGCAGGCGTCGGTGCCCGCGCCGCCGTCGGCCCGGTCCTTGCCGGCGTCGCCGCGCAGCGTGTCCGCGCCGGCGCCGCCGCCGAGCCAGTCGTCGCCGCCGCCGCCGCTGACCAGGTCGGCGCCCGCGCCGCCGTCCAGGTAGTCGGTGCCGTCGCCGCCGGACAGCACGTCCGCGCCGACCCCGCCGTTGAGCACGTCCCGGCCGGCGTCGCCGTCGAGCAGGTCGTCGCCGCTGCCGCCGGACAGCAGGTCGTTGCCGTCGCCGCCGGCGGCCGTGTCGCTGCCCTGGCCGCCGATCAGCAGGTCGTTGCCGGGGCCGCCGAGCAGGCGGTCGGCGCCGACCCCGCCGTCGAGCACGTCGGCGCCGGCGTCGCCGCAGATCAGATCGGCGCCGCCGTTGCCGTGCACGATGTCGTTGCCGGCCAGCGCCACGATGACGTCCGGACCGGGGGTGCCGACGAGCACGTCACGGCCTGCGGTGCCGACGATGGTGGCCGGCCGGCCATCGCAGGTCGGCGGTGGTGCGGCCGTCGCCGCCGTGCCCACCCCGCCGAGCGCGCCGAGCACCATCAGTACGACCGCGCCTGCACGCTGTAATCGCCGTAATCGCCGAACCTTCACGAGCGTCCCTCCATCCCCGGGTGTCCGTCGAAGTCACTGTGAGCGTTGGGCTACTCGGCGTAGTACCGCCGATCCGACCGGCTGTGCGGACCGACGCACAGCGATGGCGTCCGGACGGTCGCGCCCGACGCCCGTTCGAGCGAACCCGATCGGGGCCGCCCGGCGGATCGCCTATCCTCGACAGCGGCGCCCGGGGCGCCGGCGGTCCGCGCGAAGGGCTCAGCCCACCTGGAAGCTCTCAGCAGTGCCGGTGTCGACCCTCCTTTCCGGCCTGAGCATGCGGACGCCAGGCATCCGGACAAGGAGGCATCCGTGCCGATCCGCCGTCTCCCCGACAACCCCGACCTCGAGCACCTGCGCAACCAGGCGAAGACCCTGCAGCGGCAGGTCCGTGCCGGCGACCAGCGGGCCGTCGACCTGGTGCGGGAGCTCCATCCGCGCCCGCCGCAGGCGTTGCGCCGGGCCGACGCGCTGCTGGTCGTCGCGCGGTCCTACGGGTTCGCCAGCTGGCCGGCGCTGCGGGCGACCCTCGACGTCATCGACCGGTACACCAGGTCGCCGCACCGGCAGGCGGCCACCGGCGGCACCGACGAGTTCCTGCTGCTGGCCTGCCTCACGTACAGCCATGACGACCCCGGCAGGTGGGCGCGGGCGCGGCGGATGCTCACCGAGCACCCCGAGCTGGCCGGGCACTCGATCCACACGGCCGCCGCGGTCGGGGACGTGGCGGCGGCCCGGCGCATGCTGGACGGCGATCCGGGTCTGGCGAACCGGCAGGGCGGACCGCACCGGTGGGAGCCGCTGCTGTACCTGGCGTACTCGCGCATCGACAGCACTGTCCCGGGACATTCGACGCTCGAGGTGGCCCGGCTGCTGCTGGAGCGGGGCGCCGATCCGGCCGCGGGGTTCCTGTGGGACGGGCTGCGCTCCCCGTTCACCGCGCTGACCGGGGCGTTCGGCGGTGGGGAGGGCGCGCCGCCGCCGCACCAGTTCCGGCTGGAGCTGGCCGAGCTGCTGCTCGACGCGGGCGCCGACGCGAACGACAGCCAGGCGCTGTACAACTGCGGCCTGCAGCCCGAGGACGACGCGCACCTGCGCCTGCTGCTGCGGCACGGGCTGGGGCGCGGCGACGGCGGGGTGTGGCACCGGCGGCTCGGGCACACCCACCCGACCCCCGCCGAGCTGCTGCAGGACGAGCTGATCAAGGCGGCGCGGCAGGACCGGACGGACCGGTACCGGCTGCTGCTGGACCACGGCGCCGACCCGCACGGGGTGGGCACCGGACATCCCGTGCACGAGGGCCGCACCGCGCACGAGTGGGCCACGCTGTTCGGGCACGGTGACGACCCCGACCCGGTGCTGCGGTTCCTCGGCGCCTGCCTGCGCGCCGACGAGAAGACCGCCCGCGAGCTGCGCAGCGACGCGGCGGTCGCGTACCGGCCGCAGCACCTCGTCACCGCCGCCGAGCAGGGCCGCACCGCGGCGGTGCGGCTGATGGCCGGGCTGGGCTTCGACGTGCGGGGCATGGCGCTGCACCAGGCGGCGTTCCACGGGCACCTCGACACGGTCCGGGCGCTGGTGGAGCTGGGCGCCGACCCGGACCGCACGGATCCCCGGTTCCAGGCCACGCCGCGGGGCTGGGCGGAGCACAACCACCAGTGGGCGGTGGCGCGGTACCTGGCGACCGTGGAACGTTCGCGCCCGCGCTAGACATCAACGGTGGTCACACGCCGACCACTGTCGAAGCGCTTGACACGGTCCCGGGACATTTCCAGCATGGGAGCGCTTCCATCCATGTCTCCCGATTGGACCGCCATGCAGATCGGACTCCGCCGCCGCGCCGTCATGGGCGCGGCGGTGCTGCTCGCGGCCGGATTGTCGGCCGCCCTACCGGGTGCGGCCGCGGCCGCCGACCCCGTCGCCACCACCGTCACCGTGAACGCCCGCGCCGGCCTGGCGACCGTCCCGGACACCGCGTTAGGGGTCAACGACGCGATCTGGGACGCCGAACTCGGCACCACCGCCGTGTCGGACCTGCTCGGCGGCGCGGGCGTGCAGATGCTGCGCTACCCCGGCGGCTCCTACGCCGACATCTACCACTGGCGCGACCACACCGCGCCGGGCGGCTACGTGGCGCCGAACACCGACTTCGACACGTTCATGGCGTCGGTACGCCGGATCCACGCCCAGCCGATGATCATCGCCAACTACGGCACCGGTACCGCCGAAGAGGCCGCCGACTGGGTCCGCTACGCCAACGTGACCAAGGGCTACGGGGCGAAGTACTGGACGATCGGCAACGAGAACTACGGCAACGGCCACTACGGCTCGGCGTGGGAGGCGGACAACCACGCCGACAAAAGCCCCCGCGCGTACGCCGAGGGCGTGGTCGCCTTCGCCGCCGCGATGAAGGCCGTCGACCCGACCATCAAGATCGGCGCGGTGCTCACCACCCCGGGCAACTGGCCCGACGGCCTGGTCGGCTCCGGCGACGCGGGCACCTGGAACCAGGTGGTCCTGTCCGTCGCCGGGCCGTCCATCGACTTCGTGGACCTGCACTGGTACCCCGGCGGCGGCACCGCCGCGGAGGCGCTGAGCAAGACGAACCAGATCGACGACATCATGTACCTGACGCGCCAGCAGATCGCCCGGTACGCCGGCACCGGCGCCGGGCGGATCAAGGTCAGCTTCACCGAGCTCAACGTCGGCGTCGGCCAGAACACCCAGCCCGGCGCGCTGTTCCTCGCCGACGCGTACAGCAGCCTGCTGGCCAACGGCGTCTTCACCGTGCAGTGGTGGAACGTGCACAACGGCATCGGCACCGTCTCCACCGTCGCCGGCCAGACCGACTACGGCGACTTCGGCCTGCTGTCCAGCGGCGGCTGCCAGACCGGCGGCACCGTGTGCGAGCCGCCGATGAACACGCCGTTCGCGCCGTACCACGCCCTCAGCGTCATGAAGTCCTTCGTGCGCCCCGGGGACCAGCTCGTCCGCACCGGCACCACCGACCCGCTGGTCAGCGCCCACGCGGCCCGCCGCCCCAACGGCGACCTCGCGGTCCTGCTGATCAACAAGGACCCGGACAACGCGCGGGCGGCCACCCTGCAGTACTCCGGCTACTCCCCCGCCGCCGGCGCGCCGACGGTCGTGTCGTTCCGCAACGGCAACACCGCCCCGAGCACCGCGCCGGCCGGCACCGCGACGGCGCAGACCCTCCCGCCGTACTCGCTGACCCTGCTCGTGCTGCACCCGACCTCGGCCACCACGGGCGCCCCGGGCGCGCCGGGCCAGCCTTCGGCGAGCGCCGTGGGCGCGACCACCGCGACCATCACCTGGCCGGCCGCGACGGCGGGCGCCGGCCCGATCGCCAAGTACGAGGTGTACCGCCAGAACGGCGCCGTCAGCGAGCAGCTCGGCGAGACCACGGGCACGTCGCTGCAGGTGTACAACCTGAACCCCGGCACCCGCTACACGGTCAACGTCGTCACCCGCGACACCGCGGGCCGGGTCTCGTGGTCCTCGCCGCCGCTGACGTTCACCACCACCAGCCCGGCCACCAGCACCTGCACCGTCCGCTTCACCGACGTCAACGACTGGGGCAACGGCTACGTCGGCAACGTCGACATCACCAACACCGGCGCCGCCCCGATCAACGGCTGGACCCTCACCTTCACCTGGCCCACCTCCTGGCAGACCGTGAACAGCAGCTGGAACGGCACCTGGACCCAGACCGGCCGCGACGTGAAGATCACCAACATCGACACCAACGGCACTCTCGCCGCCGCCGGCGGCAGCACCAGCACCGGCTTCGTCGGCAGCTACAACGGCCCCAACGTCCTGCCCACCGCCTTCCGCCTCAACGGCACGGTCTGCACCGTCGCCGCCTGACCTTCCTGTGTCCCCCGGGCCGGCGGCACCCCTGCCGGCCCGGGCCCTTAATGCGTTGCGCCTCGGCGGGCGGGCGCGAGGATGGCCGGATGGAGCAGACTCATGCGGTCCGGCGGGCGACCTCCGCCGACGCCGACCTCGTCGCCGAGATGCTGGACGCGTTCAACCGTGAGTTCGACACCCCGACACCGGGTGTGGACGTCCTGGCGGGCCGCCTGCGCACGTTGCTCGCCGGCGACGACCTGGTCGCGCTGCTGACGGGTGAGCCCGCCGCCGGTGTCGCGGTGCTGTCGTCGCGGGCCAGCGTGTGGAGCGACGGCCCCGCCGTCCTGCTCGACGAGCTGTACGTGCGCCCGCCGCTGCGCAACCGCCGGTACGGCCATGCCCTGCTCACCGCGGCCTGTGAGCTGGCCCGCGAGCGCGGCGCGGAGTCCCTGGAGATCAACGTGGACGGCGAGGACACCGACACCCGGCGGTTCTACGAGGCGCACGGGTTCGCCAACATCGAGCCGGGCGCGACCGAGCCGATGTACTTCTACTACCGCGACCTCGTCTAGGGCGGCTCCAGGTCGGTCCGGACGCCGACCAGCCGCACCGGCCGCGGCGGTTCGCCCAGGTCGAACTTGTCCAGCACCGCCAGCGCGGTGCGCTCGATCGCGTCGAGGTCGGTGGTGGGGCCTTCGCGCAGCTTCATGACCCTCGTCGGGGTGCGGAACGACGCGAACCGCACCTTCACCGCCACGTGCGTGACCCGCCGCCCGTCCGCGACGACGTCGGCGCCCAGCGCCCGGGCCAGGGCCGCGACGTGCCCGGCGATCGCGTCGCGGTCGGTGAGGTCCGCGGCGAAGGTCGTCTCGCGGCTGCGCGACCGGGCCACCCAGGGCGCCGTGTCGACGGTGGTCTCGCCGGCACCGCGGGCGCTCAGCACCAGCCACTCCGCGGCCCGCTCGCCGAACTGCCCGGCCAGCGCGTCGGGAGCGGTGCCGGCCAGGTCGGCGACGGTGTGCACGCCGAGCGCGGTGAGCTTCTTCGCCGTCTTCGGCCCGACGCCCCACAGGTCGGCGGCGGGTTTCGCGCCCATCGCCGCCGGCCAGGTGTCCCTGGTCAGCCGGTGGATCCCGCCGGGCTTGGCGAACCGCGCCGCGTGCTTGGCCGTCAGCTTGTTGTCGCCGACGCCGACCGCGCAGCTCAGCTGGGTCTCGTCCAGCACCGCCCGGCGGATCCGCGCGGCGAGCGCCAGCGGGTCGTCGGTGTCGGCGCCGAGGAAGGCCTCGTCCCAGCCGTACACCTGCAACCGCACGGGAAAGCGCGCGAGGGTCGCCATGACCCGTGCCGACGCGGCCTGGTAGGCGGGCGGGTCGGACGGCAGGAACACCGCCTCGGGGCACCGGCGCGCCGCGACCCGGAGCGGCATGCCGGAGCGGACCCCGTGCGCGCGGGCCTCGTACGACGCGGTCGCCACCACCTGCCGGGCCCGCCCCGGATCCCCGTCACCGCCGACCACGACGGGCCGCCCCCGCAGCTCGGGCCGGCGCAGCACCTCCACCGCCGCGATGAACTGGTCGAGGTCCACGTGCAACACCCACCAGCCCACCCGACTCACCCTAGTCCCGTACCGGCGTCGGGGCAGGTGGAGCGCCTGATAGCGTTCGGCCGTCTACGGGTTCGGAGTTGGTGTGGCACAGGTGCGGACAATGCCGGACTGGCTGCGGTACGGCGACGACGGTGCGCTGTACTGGCTCGACGCGCGGCGCGGGCTGCTGCGCCACCCGCCCGGCGGCGGCGAGCCGGTCGAGCTGACACCCGCGGGGTTCCGCGTCGGCGGGGGCGTCCACGCGTACGGCGGCGGCGACTTCGTCAGCACGCCCGGCGGGGTCTGGTGCGCCGGCGGCGACGGCCTGTACCAGGTGAACGACCACGACAACACCGTCACGCTGCTGGTCCGCGGTGCCTTCGGCGACCTCACCCTCGGCGACGGTGAGCTGCTCGCGGTGCGCGAGGACGCCGGCGGCGACGCGCTGGTGGCGATCTCCCTCGACGGTGACCCGGAGCCGCGGGTCCTCGCCGAGGCCGCCGGGTTCTTCGGCGCGCCCCGGCCGACCGCGGGCATGGTGGCCTGGACCTGGTGGAGCGCCCGGGACATGCCGTGGGACGGGTGCGAGGTGTGGGTCGCCGGGTACGAGCCCGGCGGGGAGATCGGCGACCCGATGCGGGTGGCCGGCGGGCCCGACGAGTCCGCGATCGAGCCGCGATGGGGCCCCGACGGGATGCTGTACTACCTGTCGGACCGGACCGGCTGGTGGAACCTGTACCGCCACGACGGCACGGCCGTCGCCCCGATGGCCGCGGACTGCGCGGCGCCGCCGTGGGAGCTGGGATACTCCTCGTACGGCTTCCTGGACGACGGCCGGATCGTCATGATCGCGCGCGAGGGGCCGGCGCACCGGCTCGTGCTGGTCGGCGAGGCGTGCGTGCCGGTGCCGCTGCCGTACACCTCGATCAAACCGTGCCTCGCGGTGGCGGGTTCGTCGGTCGCGCTGGTCGGCGCCGCCCCGGACCTCGCCCCGCAGGTGGCGGTCGCGGACCTGGCCGGCGACCCGCCGCGGCTGACGGTCATCGACGGCGCCGGCAGCTGTACGGACGCCGCGACGCCCTACCGGATCGACGAGCTGCGCGCGCTGGTCTACCCACCCGCCGGCGCGGCGGACGACTGGTCGGCGCCGCTCATCGTGCGGGCCCACCCGGGCCCGACGGCGTGCAGCGTGCTGCGGCTCGACCCGCAGGTGCAGTTCTTCACCAGCCGCGGGTACGCCGTCGCCGACGTCGACTACACCGGCAGCGCCGGCTACGGCCGCGCGTTCCGCGAGGACCTGAACGGCCGGTGGGGCACCGCCGACGTGGCCGACTGCGCCGCCGTGGCCGCGCACCTGCTGGACGCGGGCCGGACGCGCCCCGGGCAGGTGTTCATCCGCGGGGCGAGCGCGGGCGGGTACACGGCGCTGCGGGCGGTGTCGCAGGACGGCCCGTTCGCGGCGGCGGTGGCGGTGGCGGCGGTGGTCGATCCCGCGGGGTGGGCCGCGCCGAGGTTCCACCGGCCGCAGGTCGCCCGGCTGGGCGGGGACGGGGTGACGGCGGCGCAGCTGCGCACGCCGGTCCTGCTCGTCCACGGTACTGAGGACGCCGTCGTGCCGGCGGGTCCGGTGGTCAAGCTCGCCGCCGAGCTGGGCTCCCTCGGCCGGCCGCACGAGCTGGTCCTGATCGAGGGCGCCGGCCACGACGCCACCGACCTGGCGGCCGAGCTGCGCCTGTACGAGCGCGTGCTCGGCCGTTCTTAGGTGCTTCTGAGTTTCAGGTCAGCTCTGCTCGGCGGCGCAGCAGGGCTGCTCTGGCCCGGCGGGCCGCCCGCAAGTTGACCACGGCCAGGACGCCCAGCGCGAGCACGACGCCCAGCAGCGCCGGCTCCAGTTTGTGCCGCGTGACGGTGATGGCGAGCCCGCCGACGCTGAACGCCAGCCAGGCCGCGACGCCGAACCAGCCGGCGACCACCCGGTCCCGGGCGAACAGCGGCGCCCGCCGGGTCACCGCCCAGCCGCCGAACGCCGCCCACCCCAGCCCGATCGCCACCAGCACCGCGAACGCCGCCTCCGTGCGCGCCGGCAGCCCCGGCTCGGTCGCCCAGAGCAGCCCGATCAGCCCGCTGCCGGTGAGCCCGGCGAAGCCCAGCGCCAGGTACCCGACCCGCTTGCGCAACGACAGCGGCGCGTCGAGCCGCGCCAGCACCTCTTCCGGCGTCATGCCTCGTACCCCTTCCGGACCAGTTCCTCACGCAGCAGCCGGCGAGCCCGGTTGAGCCGCGACTTGACCGTGCCGACGGGCACGGCACAGATCTGCGCGCACGCGTCCAGCGGCAGATCCTCGAGGTAGAACAGCAGCAGCACCTCCCGCTCCCGGGCGGGCAGCGCCGCCAACGCCCCGGCGAGCGCCTCCCGGTTGACCACCGCGTCGGCCTCGTCGTCCCCCGCGAGCTCGTCGACCGGCTCCGCCTCGGGCCGCGCGTACGCGTCCCGCAACCGGTTCATCACCGCCCGCCGGGCGATGGCGAACAGCCACGGGGCGAACCGGTCCTGCCGCCGCAGCTTCGGCAGCCCTCTGAAGACCGCCAGCCAGATCTCCTGCACCACGTCGTCGTCGGGTCTGCCGAGCATCCGCCCGACGTACCGCTCGACCGCCGGATGCCAGCCCCGCACCAGCTCGACGAAGGCGTCGCGCTCCCCGAGCTGGCACCGGACCACCAGCAACTCATCGCTCATCGGCCCTCCTTCGCCAGTTCAGTCGGCGCACGGGCCCCGGAGGTTCATTCTGGCCGGGTGCGGGTCCGGGGCGGTGCCGCACGGTCGACCGATGAATGCGCCGCGATGCTCTTTCGAAACAGCACTGTTTTCGAAATACCCGGCTTTTGTTGACACCTTTGCAAGGGCGGACGAATACTTGCGCTATCGGAATACCTCGACCGCCATCGATTACAGGTAGCCACCGGTGCTCCATTCGGCCCAATTCGATTCGTCCGGAAATGCATATCTGACGTTGCCCGCCAGGACACGTCAGGCAATCACTCCAACCAAGGGCTACCAGCACAGCGGTAGCCCAAACATCACCCTGGGCTCCTCCCCGACGGAGGCGGCGGCGGTGGAGGCGACGGTGGAGGTGGTGACGGCGGCGGCCGCACCGCCTCCCTGTCGGCCGTTCGGCATCGGACGCCGAACCCGCACCTCAGTTGACAGATGATTCGCTAACGCGAAGCTATCTGTCATGCGCTTGCTGACCGTCGCCGGCGCGGCCGAGCGTCTCGGCATCACCACCCGCCGGGTGCAGTACCTAGTCGCCGGAGGCATCTTGACTTCACCCGCTCGTGGGGTGATCGACGAGCTTCCGGTCGAACGCTACCTGGCCACCAGGGGTGGGTTCCGGTGGCGGGCATGGCAGGAGGCGACCGCCTGGGGCGCCGTCGCCCTGCTCTCTGGCCGCGAGGTCAACTGGATGGGCAACACTCAGCAGTCCCGCCTGCGCGGCCAGTTGCGCACCGTGAACGCGGCCGAGCTCGTCGGGCGCGCCCGCGAGAGGGCCGCCGTCTCGCGGTACACCGGCCATACCGGCACCGCAGACAGGCTGCGCGGCCAGGTTGTGGACACCTCCGCGGCCGCTGAGTCACTCGGGTTGACCGCGACGGCGGCGGTCGACGGCTACGTCGCCACCGGCGCACTCGACGGGCTCGTGGCCGCCCACGGGCTGATCCACGACGAGGCCGGGCCGTTCACGCTTCGCGCCACCGGCATGCCCCTCGACGTGGTCGCCCGTCTTGCGCACACCGCACCGGTGCTGGCAGCGCTGGACCTGGCGGAGTCCCTCGACGTCCGCGAGGAAGGGCCGGCGTCGACGCCCTGACGCGGGCGCTGGAGCGGTTCCGTGGTTGAGCGCCTGACGATCGACGTCCCCGGCCCGCGCGTCGGCTGGCTGCCCCCATGGCCGAACGTCGCCGAGATCGAGACCGTCCTACCGCACGAGCGCTGGACGCTGGTCGGCGGGCTCATGACGCCGTTGCACTGCATGTTTCGAGGTCTCGACGTCGTCCGCGCCACCAACGACGTCGACATCGTGCTGCACGTCGAGACCACCCGAGGTGTCGCGGCGGCCGCGGCCAGTGCGCTGGAGTCGCTCGGGTACGAACTGGCGCCCCCGGCTGACCCTCGGGTGGAGATCGCGCACCGCTTCCGGCGCGACACGGCGACCGTCGACCTGCTCAGCAGCGCGCCGGACGTGGTCGATGTTCTCGTCGCCGCCCCCTGATGCATCGCCGGTCGTCGTTATGCTGACTCGTATGCGCTGGTGGAGACTGCCGTTCAGCGGTGAGCCGTACCGGCGCACACTCTTTCTGCTGCTGTCGGTGCCGCTCGCGGTGTGGGCGCTGGCCGACCGGGGCGCGGCGCAGCGCCGGGCGGCGGGTGCGCTGCTGGAGTCCGAGCCGGCGCCGACGCGGCTGCGCGGGCTGGCCGCGGTGCCGCTCGACCTGGTGACCCTGGTGGTGGCCGGCTACTGCTGGACCGGCGTCCTGCTCAACGTGGCGTACCCGATCCGCCCGCTGCTCGGCATGGACGGCGAATACCGCGACGCCTGGGGCGGCCCGACCCTCGCCGGCGCGTGGGCGGTGCACGCGCTGGGCGGCGTGGGCTTCTGGCTCCTCGTCCCGTGGATCCTGCGCGGGTACGCCGCACTGTGGCGCCGCTTTTTTGTCGTACCCGCTGGCTAGGCTCGGCATTGCATCGGGGGTTGGAGGATTCACCGGGCTTTGATCGGGCATGAGGCCCGGCGTCATGGCGCGGGTCACATCGGGGCGTAGGTGAGGAATCCATGGTGGCGTGGCGAAAGTTGCGGCGGGTATGACAACGATCGGCTTCATTGGCAGTGGCAACATCGGCGGGACCGTGGCGCGGCTGGCGGTGGCGGCGGGGTATGACGTCGTGGTGAGCAACTCGCGCGGCCCGGAGACCCTGCGGGACCTGGTCGCCGAGCTCGGTCCGCGGGCGAGGGCGGGCAGCGCCGCGGACGCGGCCGCCGCCGGTGACATCGTGGTGGTGTCGGTGCCGTTCCGGGCGTATCAGGCGGTGCCCGCCGAGCCGCTGGCCGGCAAGGTGGTCATCGACACCAACAACTACTACCCGCAGCGCGACGGGCAGTTCGCCGAGCTGGACGACGCCTCGGCCACGAGCAGTGAGCTGCTGCAGCGGCACCTGTCCGGGTCGCGGGTGGTGAAGGCGTTCAACAACATCTTCTTCAAGCACCTGGGCTCGCTGGCCCGCCCGTCGGGCGCCGCCGACCGGACCGCGCTGCCGATCGTGGGTGACGACGCGGCCGCGAAGCAGGCGGTGACCGGGTTCCTGGACGCGATCGGGTATGACGCGGTGGACGTGGGCGCGCTCGCTGACGCCTGGCGCTTCCAGCCGGACACGCCGGCGTATGGGACGCCGTATGGCTCGTTCAGCGACCCGATCGGCACGCCGGCCGACGCCGCGACGATCCGGGCGGCGGCGGCCAAAGCGGAGCGCTGAGACGGGCGGGTCCGGACAGCACCAGGGTGGCGGTGTGGCCGGTTGGGCTCTGACCGCCGCCCCGGGTGACGCGGCTGCCTGACGGACCACCGCATGACCACGCCACGCCAAGCGCTCGAGAGGCAAATCGGGCCTGGCATGGCGGGCGTCGGCTGCCGGGATACGGTGGCGGCGGAGCAGTCTGACGACGGGAGCCGTACACCGATGGACACGCTGGCACGGTTGGGTGAGGAGTACTTCCGCCTGCACTTCGCCGCCGATCCGTTGCTCGCCAGTGTGTTCGGGGTGGCGGGGTACGACGGTGAGGTGCCCGACCCGAGCCGGGAGGCGGCGGCGCGCCAGCGGGCCGCGCTCGCCCGGGTCGAGGCCGAGCTGGCCACGGTGGACCCGCGGGCGCTCGGCCAGCAGGACCGGATCAGCCACACGATCCTGGCCCGGCTGCTGCGCGACGAGCAGCGCACGCTGGGTGACGGACTGTCGGAGGTGGCGGTCAGCGCCAGCATCTCGGGGCCGCTGGCGCAGGTCGTGTCGACGATGCCGGCGGCGACCGGGACGGAGGAGGAGTACCTGTCCCGGCTGGCGAAGTTGGGCGGCTTCTTCGACCGGCACGTCGAGCGGTACCGGCAGGCGGCCGCCGACGGGCGGTTCCCGACGGCGCTCGGGGTGCGGCAGGCGGTGGCGCAGGTCGACGGGTACCTGGCGACGCCGGCCGAGCGGGATCCGTTGCTGCGCCGGGTCGCGGGGAACGCGCGGGCGGCCGAGCTGGTCTCGCGCGAGCTGCGGCCGGCGCTGATCCGGTTCCGGACGGCCCTGCGGGACGAGCTGCTGCCGGTCGCCCGCGACGGCGAGCGGGTCGGGTTGTGTCACGTGCCCGGGGGCGCGGAGGGGTATCGGGCGCTGATCGGGGCGTACACGACGACGACGCTCGGGCCGGAGGAGATCCATCAGATCGGGCTGGACCTGGTGGCGAACCTGCGGGAGGAGTTCGCCGAGCGGGGCGGGCGGGCGTTCGGCAGCTCCGACGGCGTGATCCGGAGGCTGCGGGACGACCGGGAGCTGCGGTTCCAGGCGGCCGGGGAGATCGTGGACACGGTGACGGGGGCGCTGCGGCGGGCCGAGGAGGCGGTGCCGGACTGGTTCGCGGGGTATGACATCGCGCCGTGCGTGGTGCGGGAGATGGACGCGGCCGAGGCGGAGAACTCGGTGCTCGGCTACTACGTGGCGCCGGCGGCGGACGGGTCGCGGCCCGGGGCGCACGTGGTGAACACGTTCCGGCCGCAGCTGCGGGCCCGGTTCGAGTACGAGGTGCTCGCCTTCCACGAGAGCGTGCCGGGGCACCACCTGCAGATCGCGGTCGCGCAGTCGCGGGGTGACCTGCCGAGGTTCCGCCGGTTCACCTACTTCGACGCGCACGGTGAGGGCTGGGGGCTGTACACGGAGCGCCTCAGCGACGAGATGGGCCTGTACACGTCGGAGCTGAGCCGGCTGGGCATGGTGTCCTTCGACGCGTGGCGGGCGTGCCGGCTGGTGGTGGACACGGGCATGCACCACCTCGGCTGGTCACGGGACCGGGCGATCGCGTACATGCTGGAGAACACCGCGCTGACCGAGACCAACATCGCCAACGAGGTCGACCGGTACATCGCTATGCCGGGGCAAGCGCTGGCGTACATGCTGGGGCGGCTGCGCATCGACCAGCTGCGGGAGCGGGAGCGGGCGGCGCTGGGGCCGGCATTCGACCAGCGGGCGTTCCACCACGAGGTGCTCGCGCACGGACCGCTGCCGCTGGACACCCTGGAGGAGCTGATCACGGCCCGCTGGCGGTGAGTACGACATGTCCCTGCGGCTGACCTGAGGCGCCGATCACGGAAAGTTGCATCATCATGCAGCGGGATGCATATACTTTCGGCATGTCCAAGGTGCTCACCTCCCTGCCCGTCGGTGAACGTGTCGGAATCGCCTTCTCCGGTGGCCTGGACACGTCGGTAGCTGTCGCGTGGATGCGCGAGAAGGGCGCGGTGCCCTGCACGTACACCGCCGACATCGGGCAGTACGACGAGCCGGACATCGCCTCGGTCCCGGGCCGCGCCGACGCCTACGGCGCCGAGCTGGCGCGCCTGGTCGACTGCAAGGCCGCGCTGGTCGAGGAGGGCCTCGCGGCGCTCGCGTGCGGCGCGTTCCACATCCGCTCCGGCGGCCGGGCCTACTTCAACACCACGCCGCTGGGGCGGGCCGTCACCGGCACCCTGCTCGTGCACGCGATGCTCGAGGACGGCGTGCAGGTGTGGGGCGACGGGTCCACCTTCAAGGGCAACGACATCGAGCGCTTCTACCGGTACGGGCTGCTCGCCAACCCGTCGCTGCGCATCTACAAGCCGTGGCTGGACTCGGCGTTCGTCACCGAGCTCGGTGGCCGCAAGGAGATGTCGGAGTGGCTGCTCGCGCACGGGCTGCCGTACCGCGACAGCGTGGAGAAGGCGTACTCCACCGACGCCAACATCTGGGGCGCGACGCACGAGGCGAAGACCCTGGAGCGCCTCGACACCGGCATCGAGATCGTCGAGCCGATCATGGGCGTGCGGTTCTGGGACCCCGAGGTCCACATCGCCGCGGAGGACGTCACGGTCGGCTTCGAGCAGGGCCGCCCGGTCACGATCAACGGCAAGGAGTTCGGCTCCGCCGTCGACCTGGTCCTCGAGGCGAACGCCATCGGCGGCCGGCACGGGCTGGGCATGTCCGACCAGATCGAGAACCGGATCATCGAGGCGAAGAGCCGCGGCATCTACGAGGCGCCGGGCATGGCCCTGCTGCACGCCGCGTACGAGCGGCTGGTCAACGCCATTCACAACGAGGACACCGTCGCCGCGTACCACAACGAAGGGCGGCGCCTCGGTCGCCTGCTGTACGAGGGCCGCTGGCTGGACCCGCAGGCCCTGATGCTGCGCGAGTCGCTGCAGCGGTGGGTCGGCTCGGCGATCACCGGCGAGGTGACCCTGCGGCTGCGGCGCGGCGAGGACTACTCCGTGCTCAACACCGCCGGCCCGGCGCTGAGCTACCACCCGGACAAGCTGTCGATGGAGCGCACCGAGGACTCCGCGTTCGGCCCGCTGGACCGCATCGGCCAGCTCACCATGCGCAACCTGGACATCGCCGACTCGCGGGCGAAGCTGGAGCAGTACGCCCGCATCGGCATCGTCGGCAGCAGCCAGCACCGGCAGCTGGTCGCCGCCCCGGAGCAGACCACGCAGCTCATCGGCACCATGCCCGAGGGCGGCGCGGAGGCCATCGCCTCCCGCGGCGTGGTCGCCACCGGTGACGAGCTGCTCGACCACGCCGCCATGGAGGCGGGCACCGACTGAGCCATCAGGGCCGCGGCCGTTTACGGCAGCGGCGCCTTCGGCAGCGACGGCGCCGAGTTGAAGACCTGCACGCCGGCCTCGTTGTCCCCGTCGAACGGGGTGACGGGGCCGGCGCCCGCACCGAGGCAGAAGTCGTCGCCGGTCGGCTCGGCGAACCACATGCCCACGTGCCCGAGCTCCTTGCGGACCCGCTCCTTGCCGACGAGCGTCGACGAGAACGCCTCCTCGGCGATGACCCGCAGCTCGGTGCGGCCCTTGCCGTACTTGTCGGTGAAGACGTCGCCGATGTACTCCGCGGCCCCGAACGGCGCCGCCGGCACCTCCAGCAGGAACACGGTGAACGCGGTGTTCGCCGGCCCGCCGGTCACGCTGACGTCCACGACGTCGAACCCCTTCACGTCGGTCTCCAGCGCGACGCTCACGTCCACCTTCACCTTGGGCAGGCACTTCGCGAGCTGCTCCGAGCTCGGCGCCAGCCGGAACTTCACCTGCTCCGCCTTCTTGCCCGTGGACGTGTACTGCCCGACCTTGTCGAAGCTGACGTCGCCGTTGACCGCCCCGAGGCCGGCGATCGCCGCAGCCCCCGCGACCGCACCGACCGTCAGCAGCGCCAGACCCTTCCCGATACCCATGACCGTGTCCTCCCACGTGTGGCGTACCGGCGGCGGGTTCGCCGCCGGACACCCCAGAGCACGGGCCGTCGGCGGGCGCCGTTCACCCGCGGCGATGTCATGACCTCGACACGCCGCGGGTGAACCTCACCAGCCCCTCACCTCGGGTTCCAGGCCGGCGGACCGCACGGCGTCCGTGAACTGCCGCTCGGCCACCACGGCCCCCTGCGCGTCGAAGGCACGGACCGTCACCTCGACCGGCGCGGAGAGGTCCACGTGGCCGACCCCGTTGGTCAGCGGCGTGGCCTTCAAAAGAGCACCGGCGCCGAGGACCTCGGCCCTGACCGCCGACGGCGGGGCCACGATCTGCAGCGTGGCGGACGGCGACGGGGTGAAGTGCGGCATCCGCATGACGATCAGAGAGCGGTCAGGGTCACCCAGGACACCCTCGGCGGTCGGGTGCGTACGGGCGTTGGGTTCGGGGCTCGCGTCGAGGACCACGGTGAGGTACGGCCCGCCGCCCTCCGGGGTCAACGCCATCACGGTGGCGACCTGACCGGTGCCGGTGCCGGTGCCGTTCGGGTCCTCGACGGCCAGGTCGTCGCTCCACAGCACGACGTACCGGATGCCGGGGCCGACCAGGCCGGAGCTGTAGGCGAGCGCGTCGGCGGCGGCCTGGGCGGCGCGCGGGACGGCCTTGCCGCGGCCGTGCAGCGGGTTCGGGTCCACGGTGCCGGGCTGCTTCGTGCCGGGCGAGGCGACCTTGGCCTCGTAGAACACGTCGGTGCCGCGGCTGATGCGCACCCGCAGGCCCGGCGGCAGCCGGCTGGTGTCGCGCATGACGTAACCGGAGGGCTCGGGCTGCCACTCGCGGGTGACGGTGCCGTCGGCGAGGTACCGGGGCCGGTCGGACACCGACACGTCGTATCCGGCGGGGCCGAACACGAGCGCGAAGCCGCGGTTGTCGTCGTCGCGCCACTCCTCGCGGAAGACGGGCTCCTCGACGTCGCCCCAGCCGGTCAGCTCCAGCTTCCTCGCCGCCGTGCCGGCCCGGCCGGTCAGATGGATCATGCGCGGGCGGGCCGTGACGCCGGCGATGAGCACGAGGCGCCGGTTGCCCGGCAGGTCGCCGGCGAACAGGACGCGCAGCAGGCTGCGGTCGCCGGGCAGCCCGTACGCCTCGGGGTCCTTGACGACGCGGTCCAGCAACGCGGACTGAAACGCGGTGTCCCCGGCCAGGGAGCCCCGGGCGGGGGTGTCCAGCAGCGGCAGGACCAGCGCGGGCGGGACGCCTTCGAGGCGGCCGGGGCCTTCCTCCGGGCGGCCGATGCCGCCGAACCGCAGGACCGACACGGCGCCGATGACGCAGGTGACGGCCAGGACGCTCAGCGCGGAGACGGCGAACCGGCGGGTCCGGCGCCGCCGGTCCGCGCCGCGGATGGCACGGTCGGTGACGTCGTACAGTTTCGCCTGCCCGGCGATGTCGTCCAGCCTCTCGGCGAGCCCTCTCACGACGACACCTCCATCTCCCGGACCAGCTCCGCGAGCTCCGGCGCGAGGGTTCGCAGCCGCCCCAGCGCGTGACTCGTCTGACTCTTCACCGTGCCGACCGAGGTACCCATGACCTGCGCGGTCGCGGCCTCGGACAGGTCCTCGAAGTAGCGCAGCACGACGACCGCCCGCTGTCGCGGGGTGAGCTTCGCCAGGGCCTGCTCCAGCACCAGCCGCTGCACCGCCCGGTCGCTCTCGTCCCCCACCATGGCCCGGTCGGGCACCACGGCGGTGGAATGCTCCAGGAACCTGCGCCGCCGCCACGTCCGCACGTGCTCGTGATAGAGGATCTTGCGGATGTACGCCTCTGGGTCGCCGGCCGCCGACACCTTCGCCCAGTGCAACGCCGCCTTGATCAGCGCCGCCTGGAGCAGGTCCTCGGCCTGCGCGTGCCCGCCCGCGAGCAGGAACGCGGCCCTCGACAGCCGCGGCAGCCGGGCCCGCATGAACTCCCGGAACCCCTCTTCGTCGACCACGCGGCTCCTCCCCGACGCCTCTACCGCTCTACATGCCCCGACCGGCCCGCGAGGTTGGAACCGTTAACCTTCGATCCGTGTCCGACTATCTGGCCGCCCTGCCCCGCAAGCGGATGGGCGCCGGCGTGCTGTTCCGCGACGCCGAGGACCGGATCCTGCTGGTGGAGCCCGCGTACAAGGACTACTGGGAGTTCCCCGGCGGCGCCGTCGAGGCGGACGAGTCCCCGCACGCCGCCGCCCGCCGCGAGGTCTTCGAGGAGCTCGGCCTGACCGTCACCCCGGGCCGCCTGCTGGTCGTCGACTGGGTCCCACCCCGCCCGCCCCGCCCCGACGGCGTCATGTTCCTGTACGACGGCGGCGTCCTGGACCAGCCGGAGATCCGCCTGGCCGGCGACGAGCTGCGCTCCTGGGCCTGGTGCACGATCCCGGAGGCCGAGCGGCGGCTGCCGGCGCTGCTCGCCCGCCGGGCGGCGGCCGCGCTGGCCGCCGCGACCACCGCCGAGACCCACTACCTGGAGGACGGCGCCCGCATCTGCTGAGCCGGTCACTCGTCCTCGTCCATACCGGCGCGTTTGCGGTACTCGTTGAGCGCGGCGTCGAGGCCTTCGGCGTACTCGTACAGGCCGATCCCGTTGTAGCTGCGGCCGGCCTGTTCCAGCAGGTCGATGAGTTTCAGCAGCTCGTCCTTGCGGCCCTGGGTCATGGCCGTGAAGACCTCGGCGAAGCCCTCGTGCTCGACCAGCGACGCCGCGTGCCGGCTGCGCGGATCGCGTTCCAGCGTCTTCATGACCTTCGACCACGCCTGGGTCCGCTCGCGGATCAGCTCGGCGCGACGCATCGCCAGCTCGTGCTCGGTGTGCATCCGGATCCGCTGCTGCCAGTAGGGCTGCATGCTCTCGCGGACCCGCGGATCGGGCAGCACGAACACCTCCGGGCGGCAGGTCAGCCGCTCGTCGAGAGGGCCCATGACCCAGTCCTTGGCGGCGAGGCGGGCGTTGAGCTCGTGTTCGAGGTGCTCGGCGCGGTGCGGCTCGAAGGTGCGGGCCACCCGCTCGGTACGCAGGCGCAGCGCGTCCATCACGTCGGGGGTGAACGCGTCGACGAGCTCCTCGAACCGGGCGCGGGTCATCCGCCTGGCCCGCCAGGTGAAGGTCGGCCGGACCGAGAAGTCGAACGCGTCTCCCTTCGCCGCCAGCGCGATCGGCGCGGTGGGCCGGCAGTCGACGAGCTCGGCCTCCACGTCGGGGGGCGCGGTCGCGACCGTCGTGGGCTGCCACCATTCGGTGAAGAACCGGCGGAAGCGGGCCTTGCCGGAGGTCACGGTCGCGTCGTCGGCCGGGTAGAAGTCAGTGCTCATGGTCTCGGCCTTTCAGCATGCGGTCGACGATGTCGAGGATGGGGTTGTCCGGCATGTTGCGCCGCCAGAAGTACCGCAGGTAGAAGCCGGCGCGACGGTTGAGCGGGGCGCCCTGCAGCACGTGGTCGAACACCTCGCAAAGCACACCGGTCAGGTCGGCGTCGCCGGCGGCGCGGGCGATCCAGCGTTCGAACACCGACCAGGCCTGCCGGGCCGTGACCGGGTTGAGCAGGGCACCCGGCCAGAGGCTGGCGTGGTCGGCGGCGGAGACCTCACCCTTGGCGGTCTGCCGCAGCAGCGCCGGCCAGGCGTTGGTCGCCGCTTCGCCGATGGCGTCGCTGTCCACCTCGGCGAGTTGCAGCAGGCACCGGCTGGCCATGGTGCGCAGGTTCGCGACCGGGGAGTCCGGCCAGCGCACCAGCCGCTGCAGCACGGCGGTGCTGTTGGTGTAGTAGATGCCGCGCACGCCGACCGGAATCGCGTTACTGGTGCGCTGCATGTCGTCGCGGGCCGCGCGCTCCAGCGCGGTCAGCGCGTCGAGCGGATACCGGCGCCGGAAGGTGTTGGTGGCGTACGTGCGCACGGCCGTGTCGCGCCGGTTGCCCGGCTGCTCCACCCAGCCCGCGACGCAGCGCAGCACGCGGGACTCCAGCGCGGGGTTGTGCACGGCCAGCTCGCACGCGAGGGCGGCGGCCTCCCGTCGCGAGCGGGTGTTGCTCGCCGCCCAGCTCGCCAGCAGATGCCTGCTGACCTGCTCGAAGTCGTACTCGCACAGCAGTCCGGCGGCCGCGGCGACAGGCCGGGCGTCGTCGCTCTCGACCAGGTCGTCGAGCCATCGCAGCAGCGGCTCCCGGGCCGTGTCGTACTCGTGCCAGGCGACGTCCAGCAGGCCTCGCACCAGGCCGGGTTGCCGGAGCCGGGCGATGCGGGCCGCGCCGACCCTGTCGGCCCGGTCGGTGGACCCCTCGTGCCGGATGCCGTCGAGCAGGTCCTCGAGGCTGTGTTCCAGCACGGTACGGTCGCTCGTCGACCGCCCGGCGGCCTCGTCCAGTCGTCGGCTGAGCGCCCCGGTCGCCTCGAACACCCTGATCAAGGGGTAGCCGTGGAACACGGCGAACGCCAGGCGGGCGGCGCGGCGGTGCTGGGCCAGCCTGCGGGCACGGTAGCCGTCGCGGTCCTGCCCCTCCCCGGCCGGCGCCGCGCCGAGCAGCTTCGCCGCCTTGGCCCGCAGCGTCCGGCGGTCGGCGAGCAGGTCCTCGGCCATGCTGTCGTCCGGCACGAGCTCGGCGAAGTCCTCCGCGAACCGCACGGCGTCCGCCATGGTGTTCGCCGACAGGTGCCGCACGTACCGGGTGCGGCAGCGTTCGAGGTACCGCTGGACGCAGGCACCTTCGCAGGTCGGACAGGCGTCGACGCAGCCACCGCGGTCCCGGAGCCGCCGCTCCAGCCACACGAGGAAGACCTCCCGCGCCTCGGGTGCGGTGTGCTCGACGTGGTACTCGACGAGCTGCCGGCTGTTGGCGTCGGCGGCGCCGATGAACACGACGGCCGCGCGTGCCTCGCGGGCGAGGGTCGACAGCTGCGCCAGCTCCGACGGCTCGGGCTCGACGGTGCGGGCCAGCTCGACGACGTGACCGTGGTCCCGTCTGAGCAGGTCGCGGTCCGAGAGGTACGCGTGGATCGGCTCGTCGCCGACCAGCCGCAGTTGGGTGATCCGGTCCGGGGCGTGTGTGCGCGCCAGCCCGACGAGAGCGGCGGTGATCCGTCCGCTGCCGGGCGGTCCGCTGAGATAGGCGACGGGTCGCCGGACGAGCCGCTCGACCAGCCGGTCCGGGGTGCTGGTCGGGGCGTAGGTGTGGATGCGTTCCAGCACCACGGCGCCGTCCAGCGGTTGGTTGACGCAGCGCCGCCGGCCGGGTCCGGCGCTGAGGTTCAGGATCGCGCCGATCGACGTCGAACCCGGTCCGATGGCCGAAGGGCCGAGGAACTCCGAGTCCAGGATGCCGTAGGACCTGATCATGGTCGCCGGAAGTGAGCGGACCGCGTCGTCGCCGTCGTCGATGGTGTCCCGGGCGCCGATGGTCTCGGCGTCGGTGGTGTCGTTGTCGATGTCGCCGTCCGTGGCGTCCTTCGACGGTGCGGCCGTCGGCTGCGGCTGGGCCGCCCGGGGAGCCGGCGGTCCGGGCTGCGCTTGAGGTTGCGCTGGTGGTTGGTCTTCGGGTTGCGCCGCCGGCTGGGGTGAGGGCTGCGGCTGCTCGGCGGCGGCGGTCACTGGTCTGTCCTTCCGTTCCAGTGTCCGTGCACGGTGCCGATGGCGGTGCCGCCCGGGCCGAAGACCGCCGGCCCGTTGGTGGTGACGCCGCTGATCTGGTACGTCGCCGGGGCCGGTTCGGTCCTGACCGGCGGCTGCGCCGCGGCGGGTCGGGGCTCCGGCGGCGCCGCCGCGGGTCCGGTCTCCGGCGGCGCCGGCCGGTCCCAGTCGACCCCGCTCACGTCCTCGTCGGGCACGCAGATCCAGGCGTCCATGGTCAGCTGCTTGACCGCCACCCGGACCTGCCTGAACCGTTCGGGCCGCAGGCCGCGGTACCCGTGCCGCACGACGTCCTGGAAGATGCTGCGCGACACGATGAGCGCGACCGACGCCCGCGGGAACGTCGTCAGCGCCCGCCGCAGCGGATCGGCGTCGAGCAGCCGGCTCACCTCGACCACCGCCTCGCCGGGGAACCCGTTCGCACCGGTCAGGTGGACCAGGCCCTGGTGGATCGCGACGCGCAGCCGGACCTTCGCCTCGGGCAGCAGGTTGCGGTTGCGCTCCCGCAGGACGCGGTCGAGCGCCGGCACGAAGTCCGCGACGACGGTGAGCTCCGACGCGTCCGCGGGCAGGATCGCCAGCTCGCCGTCGCCGCTCTGTTGCGTGGTCCAGCTGTCGCGGTCCAGGCCGATGCCGGCTACGGCCTCGGCCATGACCTCACGGAACAGGTGCTGCGCCTGGTACTGCCGCAGGTTGTCCCGCGGGCTGTAGCGCTCCATGTCGACCGCGACGAGCACGCAACGTCTGGGATGGACCGGTTCGGACATCGCCGCCACCTTTCGCCGTTCGCTGCCGCGCGGCGGGTGCCGGCGGCTGGCTTCTGTATATCGATGGATGACGCTGAACATTCCGTCGAAATACGGCATGACGCGAACCCGGGAACCCGTCCTGCGACGCATTCCGCCGCCCCGATCCGGGCTGCCATGGAGGTATGAACGCAACCCAGGAACCGATGGAACCGCTGGAGGACCTGCGCATCGCTGTATCCGTCGGCGCGGCGGCGCAGCACTGCATCCAGCACGCCGACACGAAGGCCGCGGTGCTGCTGACCGGGCTGGCCGGCACGGTCGCCCTGGCCGCCAACCAGCCGGGGCTGCCGGCCGCGGCGCTGCGGGCGGGCCCGGTCGCCGCCGCCTGCATGATCGGCCTGGCCGCGGCGATCGTCGCCGGCACCTGCGTCGCCGGCTGGCATCTCGGCCGGTGCCTCACGCCGCGGCTGACCGGCCCGGGCGGCCGGACCGGCAACCGTTTCGCGCTGCCCGACCTCGGCGCCCGACGGCGGCCGGTCGGGCCGGCCCCGGTCGAACGGCAGCGGCGGGAGGCGTGGGCGGCGGCCGAGGCGCTCGCCGGGATCGCCATGCGCAAGTACCGGGCGATCCGCTCCGGAATCCCGTGGATGGCGGTCGCGGTCGCCGGCTCGGTCGGCTGGCTCTGCCTGACAGCCGCCATCGGCGGACAGTAGCCGGGCCACTTCGCCTGGTATTGTCGACCATCTATGCGTGTCGGAGGGGAAGATGCGTCTCGTCGACGTCGACACCGCCACGTGGGCGCCGGGGACCTACCTGCACCGTTTGGCGCCGGCGGCCCGCGACAGCCTGCGGGGCATGACGCCGCGCCGCCGCGCCGAGCCGGGTGACGTGCTGATCAGCCAGGGCGCCCGGGAGCGCCACGTCATCCTGCTGCACGCCGGCATCACGAAGGTGACGGTCCTGACCAGCGAAGGGGTGGAGTCGCTGCTGGCGATCCGGGTCGGCGGCGACCTCATCGGTGAGATGTCCGCCCTCAACGACCTGCCCCGCTCGGCGACGGCCACCGCGTGCACCCCGATGACGTACAGCGTCATCGGCCGCGGGCAGCTGCAGGCGTTCCTGGAGCAGCAGCCCAGCGCGGCGCTCGCCCTGGCCGGCATGGTCGCCGACCGCCTGCGCTGGGCGAACCAGTTCCGGGTCGACTTCACCGCCTACTCAGCCAAGGTCCGCGTCGCGCGGGTGCTGGTGAAGATCGCGCTGGCGTATGGGCGCCGCACCCCGACCGGGCTGGAGATCGGCTTCGAGCTGACCCAGTCGGAGCTGGCCAGCCTGTGCGGCGCGGCGGAGGTCACCGTGCAAAAGTCGCTACGGGACCTCCGCCGCGCTGGCCTGATCGTCACCGGGTACCGCACGGTGACGGTGGTCGAGCTGGACGGCCTTCAGCAGGCGGCGGAGCTGTAGACCCGCTCCTTCTTCGTGGCCTTTGGGCGGATCAGCCACAGCGCCGTGCCGTACATGGCCAGGCCGAGGGCGACGAACACCGCCGCCACCGGATACCGCCAGCCCGCCGGCAGGTACGTGGCCAGGAACCAGGAGTGGTGCAGGTCGCCGTCGGCGACGAAGACCGCGGCCAGGATGCCCTGCGGGACGAGGGGGATGGCGCCGAGGGCGAAGCACCAGCCGGCGATCGCCTTGCGGGTGTCGCTCAGCTGGAGGAAAGCGGCGCGGCGGGGGCGCGGCTTGCGGCCCGTGCGCATCGCCTCCAGCAGCTCCGGGCCGTGGGACCGCAGGCGCCGCTCGGCGAGGGCGCCGAAGCCCCACGTGCACAGGGCGCCGGTGAGCACGCCGACGGGCACGCCCGGCCAGCCGGACCAGATCGCGGTGAGCGCCGCCGGTACGCCGGTGGCCGCCACCAGCGCCAGGGTGAGGTACGCCAGGCCGGTCAGCCCGCCGTCGTCCTCGCTGGTGCGCAGCGGGTTGCCGGACCGCCGGTGGGGGTCGGTGCCGGGGATCATGGCGTACACGGACAGCAGCGGGACGAGGCCGGCCGCGCCGCCGAGCAGGGCGGCCAGCAGCGCCAGCACCAGCGGCCAGGGGGCGCCGGCGGTGAGGGCGGTCAGCCCGACGGTCAGCACGAGCGCGATCGGGGCCTGGACGGACAGCCACGCGAGCTGCCGGCCGCGCACGTCGCCGGCGCCGGGGGTCATCAGGTTCAACCACAGCGCGGTGCCGTCGGTGGCGTAGAGGTTGGCGGCCATGGCGGCGGACATGACCACGAAGATCAGCCCGGCGTAGGGCAGCATCCCGTCCCAGCCGATGAGCAGCGGGCTGGCGGCGAAGCCGATGCCGTACGCGAGGGAGAACGCCAGCTGGTGGTTGCGGACCAGGTCGCGGGACCAGGTGCGCAGCTCCTTGGCGACCACCGCCGTGTGCGGGGTGGCCGCGTTCATCGGGCGGCGGCCGCGGCCGGAGACCCGGGTGGCCCGCTTGCCCAGCAGCGCCGCCCAGGCCGCGAGCAGCACCAGGTCGAGCGCGGCGAGGGCACCGAGCGCCCACCACGAGCCGCGCACGGCGAGCAGGCCCCACGACGACGGCAGGTACCAGACGGCCACGGGCACCCCGGTCTCGCCGAACAGGGCGAAGAACACCCAGCACTGCCCGAGCGCGGCGAGGATGAGGCCGTTGAGCCCGCCGGAGCCGATCGCGCCGAGCCGGGAGCGCAGCGCCACCCCGATGACCGCGACGCTGACCTTGGACAGCAGGACGAACCCGGCCAGTTGCAGCAGCATCGCCGGCACCGCCACCAGCGGGTGGCCCGCGACGAGCAGCCCGGCCAGCGCGACCAGGCTGACCAGCGGCGCGACGCCGACGAACGCGGCGGTGAGCAGCCCGGTCGCCAGCCGCCGCCGGTCGAGGCCGAGCAGCGCGAAGTACTCGGGGCGGATCGTCTCGTCGCCGCCGCCCATGAACACCGGGCCGAGCGTCCAGCCGAGCATCCAGACCGCGTACGCGGCGGCGAGCAGCTCGGGGTGCCCGCTCAGGAACAGGGTGCCGCCGGCGAGGATCACGCCGAGGACGGCGCCGGTGCCGGCGGTCTGCGCGCGCTGCCCGCGGAAGGCGTGCCGCAGGATCGCGAGCTTCATCCGCGCCATGGTCAGTTCGACAGCCACGACAGCTCCTTGATCTCCTTGTCCTGGCCGCCGACCAGGGCGACGAACGTGTCCTCCAGCGACCGGTCGCCGCGCACCTGGTCCAGCGGCCCGGCCGCGACGACGGTGCCGGCGTCGACCACGGCGACGTGGTCGCACAGCTGCTCGACGAGGGCCATGACGTGGCTGGACAGCACGATGGACCCGCCGCCGGCGACGAACCCGCGCAGGATCGTCTTGATGGTGGCCGCCGACACCGGGTCGACCGCCTCGAACGGCTCGTCCAGCACCAGGAGCCGCGGCGCGTGCAGCAGCGCCGTGGCGAGACCGATCTTCTTGCGCATGCCGGTGGAGTACTCGATGACCAGCGCCTTGCCGGCGGTGTCGAGCTCGAGCACGGCGAGCAGCTCGGCGGCGCGCTCCTCGACGACCCGCCTGGGCATGCCGCGCAGCAGGCCGAGGTACGTGAGCACCTCCCGCCCGGTGAGCCGTTCCGGCATCGCGAGCCCGTCGGGCAGGACACCGACGAGCCCCTTGGCCCGGTCCGGGTCGGCCCACACGTCGGCGCCGAAGATCGTCGCCGTGCCACCGTCGGGCCGCAGCAGGCCGACCGCCATGGACAGGGTGGTGGTCTTGCCCGCCCCGTTCTGCCCGACGAGTCCGTAGAACGACCCCCGCGGCACGGTGAGGTCAACGGCATCGACGGCGACCTTGTCCCCGAATCGCTTGGTCAGGCCCCGGATCTCCAACGCTGTGTGCATGCCGTCGACCGTACGGACGGATCGAGCCGAACGGATTGACCCTGACTCCCCGCCGGGGTGGGGCTAGCTCCACCCCTGTCAACCACACCCGGCCCATGCGCGTCTGTTGACGTGCGCGACGGGCGCGCACGGGACGGGAGTGGTGGTATGCGGGTCGCGCGCCGGCTGTTGGCATTCGTAACGCTGTTGGTCGTCGGCGGTTGTGGCGGGCCGGCCCAGCAGGCAGACGCCGCGCGCTGGACGCCGCCGAGCGGGACGTCCGAAGGTCCACAGTGGACGTCGAAGATCGAGGTGGACCGGGACACGGGGGCGATCGCGGCGCCGGGGTTCAACGCACTCGTCGACGCCGAGGGGCCCGGGTGGGCGCGGGCGGCCGACACCACCCTCGCGCAGCTGCTGGACCTGAACCGGGGGTTCGACGGGCCGGTCGAGGTGTACCTGCGGCAGGACGACCCGGAGTTCACCGTCACGCTCACCAGGCTCGGCGACGACTCGATCAAGGCGATCCGCTACCGCGTCACCCTACGGCGCGGCGACGACGGCCGGTTCCGGTTCGCCGCCGGTGAGCGGACCCAGCGCTGCCAGCCGGGCCGCGGCCACCAGGACTTCACGACCGCACGCTGCTCCTGACCGGGCGCAGTGCGACGCCCAGCACCCGGTCCACGGGGATGAAGCCCAGCTCGCGGGAGTCGATGCTGGCGTCCCGGTTGTCGCCCAGGACGACGATCGACCCGGCCGGCACCAGCCCGCCGGAGGCCAGCTCGGGTGGTACCGGATCGCCGGCCACCGCCGCGACCCGTTTGATCATCCAGTGCCCGTCCGCCGGCCGGGCCAGGGCCGTGTCCGCCCAGTGCCAGCCGCCCGGGTACGCCGGCTTCTCCAGGATCACGACCTGGCCCGGACGGACCCGGCAGCCGGGCAGCCGGCGGGCGAGGAGGCGGTCGCCGGGCAGCAGGGCGGGCGCCATGCTCGCCCCCTCCACGGTGACCGCGAACACCCGGCGCCGCAGCGCCCAGGCGGCACCGGCCAGCGAGGCGAGCAGCGCCAGGAACCACATCGCTACCCCACGCCCACGTAGCCGGCCGACTGCTTGGCGAACAGCGACGCGTACCGGCCGCCGGCCGCCAGCAGCGACGCGTGCGTGCCCCGCTCGGCGATGACCCCGTCCGCGAGGACCGCGATCTCGTCGGCGTCGCGGATCGTGTTGAGGCGGTGGGAGATCAGCAGGCTGGTGCGCCGCCCGAGGTGCCGGCGGGTGGTCTGCTGGATCTCGTACTCCGCCGCCGGGTCCAGGCCCGAGCTGGGCTCGTCCATGATGAGCAGGTCGGGTGTGTCGCGGAGGAACGCGCGGGCCAGGGCGACCCGCTGCCACTGGCCGCCGGAGAGGATGACGCCGTCGTCGGCGGTCTCCGGCTCCTGGAAGAAGGAGCGGGTGAGCATGGTGTCGTACCCGCGGGGCAGGCCGGCCAGCGTGTCGTCGATGCCGGCGAGGCGGGCCGCGGCCCGGATCCGCTCCAGCGGGACGCCGTCGAGGGCGATGTTCTGGGCGGCGCTGAGGTCGTAGCTCATGAAGTCCTGGAAGATGGCGCTGACCCGGGCGCGCAGCTCGGCCACCGGCAGGTGCCGCAGGTCGACGCCGTCCCACAGGATCGTGCCGCGGGTCGGGTCGTAGAAGCGGCACAGCAGCTTGACCAGGGTGCTCTTGCCGGCGCCGTTGAGGCCGACGAGGGCGACCGACCGTCCACAGGGGATGGTGAGGTCGACGCCGCGCAGCGCCCACGGGTGGCGCTCGGAGTAGCGGAACCAGACGTCGCGCAGCTCGATGCCGTGCCGCAGCGGCGGCACGGACCGGACGGGTTCCAGCTGCGGCAGGTCGGGGCGGGTGTCGACCACGGTGACGTAGTGCTGGAAGAGCAGCAGGTGCCGGTGGGCGACGGCGACCGACTGGGCGATCGAGGCGACGCCGGCCTGCACCGCGGCGACCCCGGCGACGAACATGGAGATGTCGCCGACGGACAGCACGCCCCGGGCGGTGGCCTGCACGGCCCACACCAGGCCGAGCGCGCAGACGGCGGCGGACAGCAGCGCCGGGCCGCCCTGCAGGAGCGCGGCCCGCAGCTGGGCGCGGCGCTCGATGGCGTTGATGGCGCGGCGGTCGGCGCGCATGAGGGCGCGCAGGTGGTCGCCGATGCCGAAGAGCCGGACCTCCTTGGCGGCCTGGATGCTGCCGAGCAGGTTGGAGAAGAAGGCTTCCCGTCGCTCCAGCGGCGTCACCCGTACGGCCACCGCCGCCTGGACCCGGGCGATCCGCAGCTCGGCCAGGAGCGCCGGAGCGGCGCCGAGCACCACGACGGCGGTGAGCCACGGGCTGATGACGGCGAGGGACACCACGAACCCGGTGACCGTGACGGCGGCCCGGCACAGGCTCAGGACGCTGCCGACCAGCTGCACGGGGGTGTCCTGGCCGCACTGCTGGGCGAGCCGCAGCCGGTCCAGGTGCGCGGGATCCTCGAACGGCGCGAGGCCCGCGTAGCCGTTGACCGCGCGGTACAGCCGGTCCTGGGACAGCAGCCCGACCTCGCGGGCCAGTTCGGCCCGCAGCAGCTGGTCGACCTGCGGCAGGACGGTGGCGGCGACCCCGACGAGGGCGAGCGCGACGGCCGGCCACAGCACGGCCCCGCCGGCGGTGAGCCGGTCGATCACGGTCTTGGTCAGCCAGGCGGCGGTCACCGCCGACCCCGCGCCGAGCACCGCCGTGAGCAGCACCCCGGCGAGGGACCAGGGCGCGGCCCGCACCGCCAGCCCCAGCACCGTCCGCGCGACCCGACCGCTCATGCGAGGGCCAGGTGCTCGACGGCGCTCTGTGGCAGGTCGCGGGTGGTGCCGTCGGCGTTGACCTGGAGCAGCGTCGGGTAGCCGCGCACCCCGAACGCCGCGGCGACCGTGACCGCGGCCGCGCCCGAGACGACCGCCGCCACGGGACGGAGCCGGTCGACGTACCCGTCCTCGCCGGGCCCGGCCGCGACGACCGCCACGACGTCGCGCCGGCCGCCGACCGCGGCGACGAACCGGGGCAGCAGCTCCTCGCACGGCGCGCAGTCCGGGGCGAAGAACCCGACGAGCGCGTCCGCCGGCAGCGCCTCCCGCGTCACCATCGTACCGTCCACAGTGGACACCGAGAACGGCGCCACGCGGCCGGGGACCGCCGGGGGCGGCGCGGAGAGGGTGCGCAGGCGGCGGATCACGCCGTACAGCAGCAGCAGGTTGAACACGCTGACCGCGGCGGTCAGGGCGACCGCGGCACCGAGGACAGTCATGACCGGGACTCCTGTCGTGCGTCGCCGAACAGGTCGGCGAGGTCGTCGAGGCGGATGATGGCGGTGGCCGCGAGCAGCCCCGCCGCGACCGACACCGCGACCCGGGCGGCGTCGTGCGGGCCGGTGCCGGGCACGGCCAGGACCGCCGCGGCCAGCAGGACCGTGTTGCGCATGAGGTGCCTGCGGCCCAGCGGCGATCGGGTGGCCCCGAAGCAGGGGCAGCGCACGGCGGCGCCGCGGCGCAGTACCGACGCGATCGCCGTGGTGAAGGCGAGCAGCAGCAGCGCGGCGAGCCCGGCCCCGGCCGGGGCGGTGGCCGGGGCCACCAGCAGCGGCCCGACCGCCGCCTCGGCCGCCACCACGGCGACCGCGACGCGCCGGGCGTATTGGGCGGGCAGGACGGCCATCGCGGTCAGGTCGGCGGCGAACGCCGCGAACGCGGCCCGGCCGCGCAGCTTGCCGGCGGCCGCGGCGACGAACACGGCACCGACCAGGGCGCGGCAGACGACGTCGAGATCCACGCGGCGAGGCTAGCCACGGCACATACACGGTTGATACCGGTCGATCGGTATCGGCGTTGTACAGCGGGTCGTTAGCGTCCAGCACCGACTCGGCCGCACCCCGCGGCCGGCGACCCAGGAGGTGCTGATGCGCACGATGCAGCGGATCGCGGACGGTCTGATCGCCCGGATCGTTCCGAGGATCACCGCGTCGGCGGACGGGTACGAGTACACGTGCTTCTCCTCGCCGTGCGGCGGTGACTACGCCCGGCGGCAGCGGGCGCGCCGCTACTGCCACGCCGGCGCGTGCTACTCGTGGGAGAACTACGGCTGCTGCCTGTGAAGTGACCGCACCCCCTGCGGCGGCCCGGCCGTCTCAGGGGGTGCGCCGTTCCGCCATGATCCGCAGGTACAGCCGCTCCAGCTCGCTGTCCAGCGGCACGCCGAGGTCGCGCTCGTAGGCGGCCTCGGCCTGCTGGTACACGTCGGCGACGTGGTGCAGCTCGCCGGTCATCTGGTAGGCCCGCATGCACAGGGCCCAGCCGCGCGAGCGGGCCGGCGCCGAGCCGAGCAGGTTGCGCAGGTCGCGCAGCGCGGCCCGGCTCTCGCCGAGCTCCAGGTAGGCCTCGGCGAGGTCCTCCACGACCCGTTCCCGCTCGTCGTCGAGGTGGTCCAGCCACGACCGCAGCGGCCCGTTGCGGGGCACGCCCGCGGCGGCGTGGTCACCGTGCCACTGGCGCAGCGCCGCGCCCAGCAGGTCCGCGGCGCCGGCCGGGTCGCCGGCGCGCAACGATGCCCGGCCGGCGCCGGCGAGCCGCTCGAACCGCAGGTGGTCCGCCCCGTCCGGGGGCACGGTCAGCTCGTACCCGCCGGCGCGGCTGACCAGATGCGCCGGGTCGTGCAGGTCGGCACGCAGCCGGTGCACGAACGAGCGGATGTTGGCGGTGGCCGACCGCGGCGGCTCCCCTTCCCACAGCGCCTGCCCGATGCGGTCGAGCGACACCGCCCGGTTGGCCTGTAACAGCAGGGTGACCAGCAGCGCCCGGACCTTGACCCCGGCGAGCTCCGCGGCCCGGCCGAACCCGCCGCAGCAGACGCGGCCCAGGATCCGGTACGGACCTGTTTCCTGACCCATCTCCATCTCCCCCGAGTGACGGCGATACGTGACTATGGCGCCCCGATCCGGCGGCGGCGCCGGCTCGAGCCGGCCGGGTCGGCGGCGCCGTCGCGCAGCGCGACCGCGAGCAGCAGCGCCACGCTGGCCAGCCAGGTCGCCGGCACCGCGACCGGGTCGGGCCAGTGCGGCAGCGGCAGCGCCGGCAGGTCCTCGCCGAAGACGGGCAGCGCCCACCCGGTGAGCCGCCACACCGCCAGCGCGCTGCCCAGCCCGAGCAGGCCGGCAACGACGACCAGCGCCGGGTACGTCCACAGCTTCGCCCGCCGCATCGCGGCCCGGCTCAGCCCCTGGGCGCGCAGCGCCGCCTCGTCCGCGGCGCGGCCGGAGCGGTCGACGGCGGCGATCAGCCCGAGCCCGCCGGCGGCGAGCAGCACCGCCAGCGCGCCGGCCAGCAGGTGGAACCAGGTGGCGAGGGCCGGGCCCTGCGCGGCGAGGCGGCGCCGGGTCTGCTCGGCGGTGACGTCGCCGGTCACGATGAGGCCCTGCCGGGCCAGCCGGGTCAGCACGTCCGGCGGCGCGGCGCCGGTCAGCCACACCTCGGAGCGGTGCGCGCTGCCGGCGTCGGTGGCGACGCGGTTGGCGTACTCCAGGTCGACCAGCGTGCCCACGGTGCCCAGCCGGGGCAGCGCACCGGCCCGGCCGGTGACCCGCACCTGCGTGGGCCGCTGGTCGAGCCCGGCCAGGGTGCCGTCGCGCGGCGGCGGGCCGGCGGTCAGCACCGGCAGCGGGAACGGCGCGTCGACCGGCTGGATCCAGGCGCCGTCGGGCAGCCCGCCGGGCGCGTCGACGGCGAGCCGCAGCCCACCCCGCACGGCGTCGAGCCGGCCGCCGGTCGGCCGCCACCGGGTCACGTCGGTGAGGTCGGCGCCGGCGAGGCCGCGCACGGTGAGCACGAAGCGGGTGCTGGTCGGCGACGTGCTCTGCGCCCGCAGGTGCAGCCCGGCGAGCCGGCAGCCGTCGACGCACAGCGGGGTGCGGTCCCGGAACGCGTAGGTGCCGTCGTTCACGAACTTGAACGGCACGGTGGCGGTGCCGCGACCGGTGAGCGACGACAGCACGACGGTGATCTCCACCGGTACCGACATCTTCACGTCGGACACGTCGACGTCCAGGGTCACGTCCGGCCCGCGCACGGTGACCGGCTCGCGGGCCGGCGGACGCAGCAGCGCCGCGACCCGGGCGGCGTCGAGGTCGCCGTACTCGGGGCGCCAGTCGACGACGGTGGCCAGCCGGGTGGTGTCCACGGCGAGGGTGGACGCGCCTTCGGACAGCTGCGCGGCGGCCATCGCGTAGGCGCCGTCCGGGTCGACGGCCCGCACCGCGTGCAGCAGGTGGTCGCGGGTGACCGGCGCGACCGACACGACCCGCGGCGCGCCGGTGCCGATCCGCGCGGCCAGGTCGCGGTCCTGCGCGGCGACGTCGGCGGAGGCGACCGCGTACCCGAGCACCGCCACCGACGCGACCAGCAGCAGCATCAGCCGCTGCGGCCCGGGCCGGCGGGCCAGCTGCAGCGCGGCGAGCGCGACGCTGAGCTGGCCCCGGCGCAGCGCCCGCCGGCCGAGCAGCCCGGCGAGCGGCGCGAACAGCCGGGCGCCGGCGAGCGCGAGGGCGAGCATGCACAGCGCCGGGGCGAGCATCCCGACGCCGGACAGCCCGCCGCCGCTGAGGAACAGCTGCCCGACCGCGGTGGCCGCGAGCACCCCGACGAGCACCTCGCCGACCGGTACCCGCCGCCCGGTGCGCCGCGACCGGACCCGGCGCAGCAGCTCCCCGACCGGGCTGAGCAGGTGCCGGCGCTGCGCCAGCAGCGCGACGACGAGGGCGCCGAGCGCCGCGAACGGCGCGTTGCCGAGCGCACCGGCGGTGAACAGCGGCACCCCGATCCCCGGGAACCGCCAGGCGGCGACCGCCCCGACGGCGAGCTGGCCGGCGACGCACCCGGCGACGGCGCCGGCGAGGATCGCGGCGATGTTCTCCCCGAGCGCCAGCAGCCACCGGTGCCACCAGGACCCGCCGTGCAGCGCGACGACCGCCAGCTCCGGGCGGCGGCCCTCCACGCCGTAGTCGACGGCGAGGTACAGCACGAGGTACGCCAGCAGCAGCAGCGGCACCGCGCCGACCGGCACCGTCTGGCGGGCCAGCGCCCGGCTGCGCTCCACCCGACCGATGAGGTCGGGGATCTCGGTGGTGACGGTGAACGCCTGGCTGAGCTTGGCGGTGCGGTCCTTGAGCTCGTCGAGCTGGCCGCGGAGCCGACCGAGGCGGGCCGCGTCGAACGTGGCCGGGGCGGCGGTCGCGTCGACGCCGACGAGGGTCGAGGTGCGCCGCATCAGGGCGAGGGTCGCCTGGCCGGTGAAGACGGGTTCGCCGGTGCGGCCGGTGACGTCGACGGCAAAGTAGTCGTGGGAGCCCCAGTACTCCTCCTGCGGGGCGGCCGGCCGGTACACCCCGACGACGGTCAACGGGGTGGGTTCGGTGAACGCCGCGTAGACCGGTCCGGTCGGGGAGCCCTTGCTGACGGCGAACGCGAGGGCGGCCGGGTCGCCGACGCCGAGCTTGAGCCGTTCCGCGGTGCGCTCGCCGATGACGATCTCGCCGGAGCCGAGGTAGCAGCGCCCGGCGAGCATGGTCAGGTGGGCGCAGGCCTCCTGCCGGTAGGTGAGGCGGGACGCGTCGCGCGGCTCGGGTTCGATGCCGGCGGCGGGGAACTCGGCCGAGTACACCTGGGTGAAGCCGGGCACGGTGAGCAGCGCGCTGGTGACGTCGGTGAAGTCGATCGTGCTCGTGTCGCTGTTGTCGACGGTGGCGCTGAGGGCGACGGTGCGCTCGCCGGGGGCCGCGGTGTCGACCTCGCCGCGGACCACGGCGAGGTCAACGGTGCGCAGGTAGGCGGGGACGGCGACGGTCGCGCCGACGACCACGAGGGTCAGCAGGAGCAGGGTTGTCGCCTGGCCGCGGCGGGTGCGCAGCATGGCGAGCACCAGGGAGATCACCGGCGGCCTCCGTCGCTGTCGTGGTTCGCGGCGGCCCCGGCGCGGGTTCGCAGGGTGCGGATCCAGGCGAGCATGACCGCGCCCGAGGCCACCCCGAGCACCGTCAGCGCTATGAGGCCGGTCGCGCCGAGCACGGGCGGTTGCACCGTCTCCGGTTGATCGGTGATCCGCGCCGCGACTCCCGCCACGACCAGGCCGCCGAGGACCCCGGACGCGACCAGCGCCGCCTGCCCGCCCGTTTCGACGCCGACCGCGGCGCGCAGCGGCAGCCCCTGGGCGCGCAGCGCCCGCCACTCGCGGGTCCGCGCCGCCTGCTGGACGGTCACCGCCACCGTGGCCGCGACCGCGGCGAGCAGCAGCGCGCAGAGCGCGACCAGCAGCTGGAAGCGGGTCGCGAGGGCCGCGCCGGCCTGGTCGAGCCGTGCGATGCGGCGTTCGACGCTGTCGGCGCCGAGCACCGTGACCCCGGCCGCGGCCAGGTCGGCGACGAGCGCGTCGACGGCGGATTGGGGCGTACCGGCGGCGATCCACACCTGCGGCACGCCCGCGGTGCCCGGGTCGGCCGCGGCGTGCACGGCCGCGTCGAGGTCGATGACGGTGCCCGCCCCGCCCAGCACCGGCAGCATGGGCGCGGTCGCGGCGACCCGCACCGGCACGGCCGAGCCGCCGAACAGCGGCAGTGCGGGGTCCCCGGCGAGCCAGGTCCTCGGCGCCGGGCCGGCAAGGATCACCGGTACGGCGGCGACGACATCCACCACGTAGGCGTGGTTGTCGCCGACGGCCGCGTTGTCCACGACGGGCGTGGGGATCCGCAGGGTGAGCGCGCCCTGCCGGGCCCCGACGCTCATCGCCGGGCCGGTGTCGGCGCCGCGCCACCGGCGCTGGTCGCCGAGGCTCGCGCCGCTGAGGATCACCGCGTCGGGCCCCTGCTGGCGCAGCTCCCGCACGACCAGCGCCGAGTTCGCCGGCGCGCTCACCGGCCGACTGTCCACATCGGACGATCCGGCGAGGACCATCCCGACGATGCGGCAGCCGTCCTCACATCCGCGCACCGGCGCCGACGCCTGGTGCTCGCCCGGCGGGAGCGGCCCGACCGGCACGGTCACGGTTGCGCCGGTCACGCCGTGCCGGAGCGTCAGCACCAGCCTGACCGGTGCGGCGGAGTCGTTGCGGGCGTCCAGGGTGAGTCCCGTGCCCCTGACGAGGGGCAGCGGCTCGGCCCGCGCCGCGGCCGGATCGAGCGCGTCGCGCGGACCGTACCCGGGCCGCCAGTCGGCCACCGCCGCGAGCCTGTCGAAGTCGACCGCGAGGACCGGCGGGGACGCGCCGGGGTCGGCGACGACCGCCATCGCGGTGCGGCCGCCGGGGTCGGCGCGGCGTACCGCGGACAGCAGCGCGGTGTGGTTCGCCGCCTGCACGGTGAGCACCCGCGCGGCGCCCAGCTCGGCGCCGGCCCGCTCGGCGCGGGCGGTCCGCCCGGTGGTGAAATCCTGCGCGGCCAGCCCGAGCAGCGCCACCGCGACCGCGATCAGCACAAGGATCCGGTCGGCGCCCGGCTGCCGGGAGAACCGCAGGGCGGTGAGCGCGAGCCTGATCCGGCCGAAGCGCAGCGCCCCGCGTCCGAGCCGGTCGCTGCCCGCGGCGAGCAGCCGCGCGACGAGCACCGCACCGGCGAGCGCGGTGAGCGCGGGCGCGGCCACGCCCAGGCCGGTCGCCGTCCCGCCGGCGTGTGCCTGGTACACGGCCACGGCCGCCGCGACCAGGACCACCACGTCGAGGGTCCGCCGCGACCAGCCACGGTGTCGCGACGGCACCCGCCGCAGCAGGGTCGCCACCGGCGCGCGGAACGTGGCGACCTCACCGAGCACCAGCACCGCCAGCCCGACCACGAACGCCGCCGCCACCGCCGCCGCGGTGAGCTGGGTGGCGGCGGTGGTCGTCGGCACACCTGCCCCCGCGGCGACCCGCGCCCCGAGCACCCCGAGCAGCACCCCGACCGGCAGCGCGACGAGCATCGGCAGCAGGTGCTGCCCGGCGGTGAGCCGCAGCATCCGCAGCCGGGTGCTGCCGCGCAGCTTCAGCAGGGCGATGTCGGGCCGCCGGTCCTGCGCCGTGTGCCGCCCGGCGATCGCCAGGGCCAGCCAGCACAGCACGAGCGCCTGCACCCAGGCGACCAGCATGCCTTTGCGCACCGCGGTCCTGTCGGCGTCGACCGCCTCGAGGAGGTCCTTGTTCGGCGGCACGAACGTGAACCCGGCCTTCTCCAGGGAATCCTGCGTGTCGCGCAGCTCGTCCCCACCGACCAGCCTGGTGGGCAGGGGCGTGGTGTAGACGGCGGTCGGCTCGTCGAACCCTTCGTCGGCGAACGTCGCCAGCGCCACGAACGCCGGGTCCAGGGCCTCCTCGCCGGCGGTGATCCGGCCGGGCCCGAACAGCGGCTCGGCCCAGTACGCGCCGGACGGGTCGGTGCGCTCGTACGTGCCGGTGACCCGCAGCGTCACCTCGGTCGCCGACTGGGTCCGCAGCGTGAGCCGGTCCCCTTCCCGCAGGCCGAGCGTGTCCGCCGCGCGCCGGCTCAGCATCGCCTCCGCCGCGCCCGTCGGGCAGCCGCCGGTGACGCGGACGTGCTCGCAGACGCCGTCGCGGTACGCCACCGGGGCGACCCGCTTGAACCCGCCGGTGATGCTGGTCAACGGCCGGGTGAGCCCGAGCACCGGCGCGGCGCTGTCCTCGTCGTGCAGGAGCCGCTCGACGTCCGCCCGGAACGCTTCGAGCGCGCCGGCCGGGTCCCGGCCGACGGGTGTGCCCCGGTGCACGGTGAGGATGCGCTGCGCGGCCGGCGCGGCGGCGACGTCGGCCGCGGCGGCCCGGGCGGTCGCCGCGGCGGCGAACTGCGGCCCGGCGGCCGCGACCGCGCACAACAGCCCGGTCAACGCCGCGACCGCCAGCCACTGCGCCGGCCGACGGCGCAGCGCATCGAGCACCAGCAGCAGCATGCGTTCCCCCATCGCCCGCCGTCGATCACGCTCGCCGAGCACCCTACCCGCCGAAGTCGCTCACTGACGCCCTGCGAACGGCCTTTTTTTGCGACCGGGAGAAAGTGGTCTCAAGCCCGCTTCCGTCGTCGACGCGGGCGAGGTCCGCTTCGGCTGGGTGCGACCCCCCGTTTGAGCCGCACACAGCCTCCGCGAGCACCCCCGAGCCGGGGCGTGCATCACATACACGCGGGCGGCACCGGAAGGTTGCATCGCCGAAGAAGAATTTCTCTATGCCCGCCGGCGCCCGGTATTCCGACGACGAAGTTGCCCGGCGAGGCATCATGGACGCATGGATCAGGCCACCGACTGGGTCCCGCTGCTGACCTACGAGAACCTTCCCGGCGCCATGTCACCCCAGGCGGCGCTGCGGTTTTGACTGCGGGAGCACGGCATCGACTGGATGCCGTTCGCCGACGACCAGATCAGGATCGACGTGATGTGCGGCCGGGCCGCCGACGGCCGCCCCCTCGGCTGGTTCCGCCTGCACGTCACCGCCGGCGCGCTGCGGCCGCTGGGCCTGCACCCCGACCAGCCGACGGCCGGCCTGCTCGCCGGCCCCCTGCCGGACTGGTGGCACGCCGCCGCCGACCGCTCCTGGCACCGCCCGCCCGACGACCCCGCCGCCCCCCGCCCCCACCGCCGTCCCCACCCGAGCTGACGTTCAGCAGGCCGAAGAACTGTGTGGTGGCGTTGCCGGAGATCTGGTTGTGCAGGCCCTTCGGCGCCTGGGTGGCGAAGACCAGCCCCAGGCCGTACTTGCGGGCCTGGGAGGCCAGGGTGATGGTGCTCGCGGTGGCCGTTGTCGTGCCGGACGACGGCGCGAGGGTCTGGGCCTCGTCCATGATGAACAGCCCGCCCAGTGGGCGGTCGCCGGCCGGGTTGCGCTTGAGCCAGGTGAACAGCGCCATCTGCAGTTGGTTGACGAAGCTCTGCTTCTCTTCGTCGGACATGAGGCCGATGAAACTGATGATCGACACCCGGGCGCGTTTGCCCGGTGGCGGGGTGAGCAGGATGCCCGGGTCGGCCGCGGTGCCTCGGCCACCGAAGAGGGGGTCGTTGACCATGGCGGCCTTGAGGGTCTCCGACAGGTCGTGGGCGAGCTTGTTGGCCCGGCTCATCCGGCTCACGTCGTCCGGCAGGTCGGCGAGGAAGTCGGTGAATCCTTCCAGGCCGATCTTGCCGCTGCGGGCGTACACCTGCAGGGCTTCGGTGAGCACCGCCTTGCTCTGAGTGGCGAGCCGGGTCGTGCCGCTGACGCCGGCGCGCGGGGCGAGCGCTTCGACCGCGGCGCGCACGGCCTGCTCGAACTCGTCGCGTGAGTCGCGCAGCGGGGTGAAGTCGGGCAGTGGTTGGAACGACAGCGGCCGGCCGCTGCTGACGTTCGGGGTCCAGACTGCCACGTCGGTGTGTTCCAGGTAGTCCCGAGCGCGGCGGTCGTCCCCGGTGCCCCAACCGGCGGGCGGCTCGGGCCAGGGATCGCCGAGCCGGGCCAAGTCGTTGTTGGGGTCTAGGACGATGGACGACACGCCCTGCCGCGCGCATTCCTCGACGAGGCGGCGGATGAGGACGGTCTTGCCGGAGCCGGATCCCGCAAAGATGACGGTATGCCTGCGCAAGGACTCCAGGTCGACGATGAATGCGCTGTCGTCGCTGATCAGGCGCCCGAGGCCGATGGTGTGGCCGTTGCCGTCGAAGGTGTCCTCGGTGGAGGTCGCCGGTGCCGGCGCGGGCTGCTTCGCGCGCGGCGCGAGGATCTCCGCGAACAGCTGGGTGTGGCTGGCCGGGCGCCTGGCCACCAGCCATTCCCCGAGCAGGGCGTGCTGTGCAGCCTGCATGCGGCGCAACGCGGCGAACGTCTTGAGGTCGCTCTCGCTGATCCGGTGCCAGACGCCGCCCGCGGCGAAGAAGGCGTCGAGGGTCTCCTTGGTACGTTCACCGGACGGCCACGGCCCCTGACGAAGCAGGACGAGCCGGCGTTGCGGGATCGCGAGGTCGAGGCCGGCGACGGTGCAGGCGTTCTTGACCCGGGCGATGACCGCGCGCGGGTGGGTGTGGGCAATGGCGCGGAAGGCCCAGTGCGCCTCGTTCTCGGTTGCTTCGTCGACCACCTCGATGAGGCGACCGTGCAAGGCGGGTTTCGGGCTCGGTTTCGGGTCCTGCTTGTAGACGACGCCGCTCGGTGCCTGCTCGTCGATCCAGGCCTGGATACCCGCGGCGAGCAGCGGCGGCATCTCGGCGTCCTCGGTGTACCGGTCGAGGGCGCCGGCGACGTCCGCGGCATCGAGGAACTGCTGGAACATCGCGTCGAGCGGTGCGAGGTCGGCCTGCTCGTCCGGTTCGACTGACGGCTTCGGCGGAGCCGGCGGCTCGTCGCAGAAGCGGTCGAGCTCGACGACCTCGTCGGTGCTCAGGCAGCGGTGGACGTGCAGGTCGACGCGGCGCAGCAGGTCGCGTGGCGTGAACCGGCGGGCGTCCTCGAACGCTTCGTACTTGATCGGCCAGGTGGGGTACGGCGGGTTGAAGTGCTCCGCGTTGTACGCCTCGGCGAACCGCTTCGCCACGATCAGGCGGGCGATGTCAGCGCTGTCGATCCGGTCGGGCAGCAGCGTTTCCCGGAAGCGCTGGATCACCGGTCCGGGCGCACCCCGCTTCAGCAGCTCCCACGTGTCAGGCAGGCAGGACATGACGATGAGCGTGCGCTGGGTGATGTCGCGCAGGGTCAGCAGGCCGTCGGCGATGGGGGCGACCGTGGCTACCTGGTCCGGGTCGAGCCGCTCGTCGCGGTTGAAGAACGCGGTGGTGGTCTGGGCGAAGAGCGTGTCGAGCTGATCGATCGCGATCACGCTCGGGCTGAGGGTCAGGGCGATGAGCCGCGAGATGTCGCTGACGACCTCTTGCGGCCGGCGTACCGCTGCCGTGAATCCCCAGTCGGTGCGGTCGGCCGTCTCCGTCGGCTCGGAGATGAGGTGGGCCTGACCGATGTCCTGGTGGTCGAAGTCGAGCGAGCCGTAGAGCACCAGCGCCCGGGCGGTGTCCTGGCATTCACGCCCGGTGACGTTGTCGAACCGCCGCAACGCGGTGATGAAGGTGTCGAGGTGCGCGCGGGTCAGGGTGGCGTTGCCGGCGACCGCGTCGCGGACCTCGGCCGGGATC
This sequence comes from Dactylosporangium aurantiacum, assembly GCF_000716715.1. Classification (GTDB taxonomy): domain Bacteria; phylum Actinomycetota; class Actinomycetes; order Mycobacteriales; family Micromonosporaceae; genus Dactylosporangium; species Dactylosporangium aurantiacum. The sequence continues at coordinate 55,465 of NZ_JNYJ01000036.1, forward strand.
CCGAGCTGGGCGGTGAGCCGGCGCAGGAAGGTCTTCAGCTGGGTGCCCCAGCCGATGGCGTCGCGGGTCAGCCCATTGATGATCCCCTGGACGGTGCTCTCCCAGAACGTCCGGCCGTTGATCATGTTGACCAGGAAGAAGTAGCCGCCGCCGTCAGCACGCTGGATGGTTTCGCGGACCGCGCCGAGGAGGTGGGTCTTACCCGCCCCGGCCCGGCCCTGCAGCGCGACGCCGAGCGGGGTGACGGTGTCGCTGCGGCGAGCCCGGCCCACCCCGCTGAGGATCTCGCGGACCGCACGTTCGTGCAGCTCGGGTACGTCGTACGGCGAGGCGTGCCAGATGTCGTCGGGGGTTGGCGCCGGGTTGAAGTGGAGGGCTTCAAGGGCGGCGCGCTCTGCGGCGGGAATCACGACTGGCCGATCGCCAGGGCGTGGTTGTCCTCTCCACCGATCCTGACCGCCGCCGCGATGTCCCGCTGTTTGAGCGCCTTCGTGTTGGCCGCGGGAATGATGCGGACGCCGCCCTGGTCGAGCAGCGCGAGCAGCGCGCCGTCGACCTCGGCACGGCTGAGGTCGGCAAGCTGCTCACGCAGGTCGGCGAGGCCGACCCAGTCGCCAGGGCCTCCGGCGAGCGTCGCATAGGCCGTGCGGACGCGGGTCTCGGCATCGCTCCCGGACGCGGACCCGGCCTGCTGCTGGAAGAACTCACCCGTGCTGAGCTTGACGCCGTGGGTGTGCTGCAGCTGCTCGATCGACCGGTGCAGGTTGCCAAGCAGGGTCAGGATCGTCCGCGACGCCGACTTGCCGGCCTTCGGCGGTTCGGTGGTGTGCAGCTCGCGAACCACCCGCCAGCCCTTGTCGGTCAGCTCGTGCGAGTACGGCCGGTGCGTCCGGTCGGTCCGCACCAGGCCGAGCTTGGTCTCCAGCTTGGTGTTGTCCGCGCCGGTGAGCGCGAAGCCGGCCAGCTCCTTCAGCTCGTTGTTGTCGAGCTCCCGGGCCTCGGACATGAGCACGACGAGCGCGAGGATCTGGTTGGGGGTCAGGCTTGGGACGTCGTCGGTCGGTGGCATGCTGCCTCATTTCCACGTCAGGGGTGAGCGCCGGAGCAGGAGAAGGTCGCGGATCGTCAGGGCCGCCGCGATGGGGTCGGTCAGCACCTGGTCGTTGGTGAAGCGCAGGACATCGTGGCCGAGCAGCTGCAGTCGCGCGTCGCGGTGCCGGTCGTCGGCGAACTTCCAGCGGTCGCGGTGGTCGTCGCCGTCGACCTCGACGACAAGTCCGTCGTCGGGCCAGTACAGGTCCAGCCGGTACGCCTTGCCGAGCAGGTGCCACTCGAGCACGTGGTTCCACTGGCGGCCGCGGGCCCAGGGGTGCGGCGCGAGCGCCCGCTCCAGCGCCTGTTCGGCGGGGCTGTCGGCGCGGGGTGCACCGGTCAGCGGCGGGTAGGCCAGCACGGGCGGGACGGGCTGATTATCGGGCGCGGTAATCTGCGCGGTGTCGGCGGCAAGATGGGTCAGGTCGTCGGGCAGCGCGAGCTGCACGACCGGGATGCGGTCGACCGCCTGCGGCGCCTGGCCGGCGAGCCAGACGGTGAAGCGGCCCTGCTCCGCGAGCCACACCGCGGCGGCGACCAGGGCTCGCCCGCCGTCGGCGTCGAGCCCTTGGGGCATGTCGACCAGCACCGCGACGGAGGGCCGCTGATAAGCGTCGGCCAGGATGGCGCCGAGGCCGCGGGCACGGACCTCGGCGGGGAACCGGAGCTGGTCGGTGACGGCGTCCCCGCGACGGTGCCGCAACGCGCGTTCGGCGGTGAAGGCCAGGAACGGCCCGAAGTGCTGGGACCGGCCGGCCGTCTCCGCGGCGACGGCCCGGACCGCGGCGACGGTCAGCCCGGAGGCGCCGTCGAAGTGTTCGGCAGCGGGCAACCAGCGCGGGAACAGGTTCAGGGCGGCCAGGTCCAACGCGTCGAGGAAGGCGGTGACGTACTCCCCTACGGGCCTGGCCGCCGCGGGACGGAACCGCACGACCGCCGGAGCGCCCGCCGGCATCGGGTCGAGGGCGACGCCCAGCAGCGCGGGATCGACGCCAGCGAGGTAGCTGGCCTGGCCCGGAGGCGGCTCGGCCCACCACCGTGCCCGGGTCATCATGGTCGCCCACCCTACGGTAGGGAATTGATCGATTACAGTGGGCTGATCATCCGAGGCCGGCTCCGCCCGGCGGGCCGCCGACGATTGCCCGTACCGGCTGAGATTGCCGCCGACAGGGTGCTCACGCCAACGAAACGAGCCCCGACTATCGCCGAGCCCATCCACCGTCCCGCTGGTACAAACTGTTTGTAGTACAAAGAGCTTGTAGTACCGTTGAGTCGTGGAGGTCATCGGGCGGGCGGTGGAGCTGGCGGAGCTGGACGCCGCGTGGGAGCGGGCGGCCAGTGGGGCGCCTGAGCTCGCCGTGGTCTGGGGGCGGCGGCGGGTCGGCAAGACCTACCTGCTGACGCATTTCGCTGAGGGCAAGCGGTCCGTCTACTTCACCGCGGCGCGGCAGGACACGGACGAGCGGCAGCTGCAGCGGTTCGCCGACGCGCTTCGTGAGCAGCTCGGGGACGAGGTCGCGGACCTGGCGCCGGCGAGCTTTCCGACCTGGGAGGCCGCGCTGCGGTTCGTCGGGGGCATCGCCCGCACGGAGCCGCTGCTGGTCGTCCTCGACGAGGCGCCCCGCCTGATGAGCGGGCACGCGGACTTCGCCGACACCGTTTCGGCGGTGTGGGAGAACCACATCCGCAGCCAGAAGCTGATGCTTGTCCTGTCCGGGTCGGCCGTCGCGGTGATGGAGCAGATGCTGGGCCCGCAGGGCGGTCTGCACCGCCGCGCCGGGCTCGAGCGGAGGATGGATCCGTTCCCGCTGATCGACGCGCGGGCGTTCCTGCCCGATCTGCCGCCGGGTGACTTCATCCAGGCGTATGCGGCCTGCGGCGGTTATCCGTTGCACCTGCGGCGCTGGTCGGCGCGGCGGTCCACGGAGGAAAACCTCGAAGAGCTGGCCTTCACGCCGGGCGGTCTGCTGCTGCGGGACGCGCCGGACATCCTCTCGGAGGACCTGGACTGGCGGGGTGGGTATGAGCGGGTGCTCACGGCCATGGCCGGTGGTGCCCGGCGGCGGTCCAGGATCGCCGGGCGGGCGCAGCAGCGCATCGACTACACGCTCGACCGGCTGCGGCGCGCCGGCTACGTGCGGACGGTGCGTGCGCTGGGCACCGGTGGCGCGCCCGATCCGTACTACGAGATCGCCGACGACTATCTGGCGTACTGGTTCGCCGTGCTGCGCGACGACGCGGACCTGATCGACGGCGGCCAGGGGCCGGCCGTCCGGCAGCGCACCTCGGGGCGGTGGCAGACCCACGTCGCCCGGGTCTTCGAGGAGGCGGCCCGCCAGCACGCGCAGCGGCTGGTGGCGGCCGGGGCGCTCCCCCAGGACACGATCATCGGCCGCTGGTGGAAGGACGAGACCGTCGAGATCGACGTGCTGGGGCTCACCGGCGACCGGCCGGTCCTCGTCGGTGAGTGCCGGTGGCAGGCCAGGCCGCTGACCCAGCGGGACCTCGGTGACCTGCGGCGCCGGGCCGCGCATCTGCCGGAGCCGGGGCCGGCCGGGCTCACGTTCGCGTTCTGGTCCCGCGGCGGGGTCGACGAGACCCTGGCCGGCCATCCCGACGTGCGGGTGTTCACCCCCGCCGACATCGTGGGCTGACCGCTACGCGGTCGGGGAGGTGGGCTGGCAGAAGCTGCGCGTCGCCAGTTCGGCGTTCGAGTACACCACCGACAGGTACACCATGACCTGGTTGTTCTTCATCATGGAATTGATGAAGGTGGGGCTCGGCTCGGGGCCGTCCTGGACGGAGCGCGGGATGCTCGACGGCGCCGGCCGGGTCCCGGCCACCAGCACGTCGACCACGCCGCAGCTGTTCATGCCCGAGTACGCCGATGGCTTGGGCACGCTGGGCTGGGTCCGGGTGAGGGCGGACGAGGCGTTGTAGACCTGCACGTACTGCTGGCGGTTGACGTCCCAGCCCCAGGTGACGTGCGCGAACGGGATACGGGCGGCCGGGCAGACCTCGAAGATGTTGGCCGGCACGGGCACCAGCGCGTTGCTGCCGTTGACCGTCAGTTGCGCCTCGGTCCTGCCGTCCGCCAGCAGCGGCAGGCCGCGGGCGGAGGTGCCGCAGGCGGCGGTGCGCGACGGCGACGACGCGGCGGAGCTCGGCGATGAAGCGGTGCCGGCCGGTGGCGCGGCCTGCAGCGACACCGATGCCGACGGCGTCGGTGACGGGGTCGGCGAGGTGGCCGGGATCGGTGGCGGGCCGCCGCGGGACCACGACGGCAGGGTGACGACCGCGACCACGGCGATCGCCGCGACGACCGCGGCCACGGTACGGCGGCGGCGGGTCCGACGCAGCCGGCGCGGGATCTCCTCGACCGGCGGGGCGCTCGCGGCACGGACCGACTGGTCGCGGAAGGCGTCGAAGCGGGTGCGCAGCGGGTCGCGTTCAGTCATGGCTCACCCGCTCCTCGTCCACGCTGAGCAGGTGGCTCAGGGTCGACCTGGCCCGGTGCAGGCGGGCCTTGACGGTGCCGTCGGGGGCGCCGACGAACGCAGCGATCTCCTGTACCGACAGATCGGCGAGGTAGTGCAGCACCACGGCCTGCCGCAGGGGCGGCGTCAGCTGGCGCAGCGCGCGGACCAGGTCCAGCGACAACCCGTCCGGGCCGGGCACGTCATCGGCGATCAGGTCGCGGCGCACGTGCAGCAGGCGTTTCGCGCGGCGCCACCGGCTGATCGCGAGGTTCCACGCGACCCGGCGCACCCAGCCGACCGGGTCGTCGAACCGGGACACCGCGGTCCACTGCGCGAAGGCACGCGTGAACGCCTCCTGCACGAGGTCCTGCGCCTCGGCCCGGTCGCCGACGAACGCGTACAGCTGCGTGAGGAGCCGCGGGTACGTCGCCGAGTAGAACTCGGCGAAGTCCGGCGCGACGGCCATCAGTGCACCACTCCGGTCGATGTGATCCGGCAGCAGCCTAGAGCATGGAAGTCGTCTACTAGTGACACGCGGCGGGCGTATGGCGTCGCACCCGCCGGCCGCTCATGCCGGCGCTGAACGTGCATGACCTTTGGATAGCCCGTTTCGCATGCCCGCTGGGCTGCGTGCGACCCAACCGGTGGTGAACTGCGCCGACGTCGGCCCCGCCGTTGCCCAACCCGTTGGGGGAGCTCGACACGCGGTTGGGCCAACCGTTGGCCCGCCAACGCCCGCTCATTGCGCGAACCGCACCCAACTGACGAACGTCGCCCCGCCGGCCGCCTGGCCGGCGCCCGATTTCGACGGCGCGCAGGTCATCTCCGGCCACTTCACCGGCACCAGCTTCAACGACGTGTTCGTCTACTACCCGACCGGCTGGAACGCCGGCCTGGCCGTCATTGCCCCGAGCCTCGACGACGGCGGCCCGGTGGACGGCAACGGCGCCACCCTCCTGTACTCCGGCACGATGACGGACCTCAACGGCAACAACCCGATCGCGGTCGCGGACGCCTACGACAGCGCGGGCACGCACGGCGCGTACCCGGATCTGTTCGCCATCGTCGGCGACCCGGTCTCGGGGTACACCCTCGACTACTACCCGAACCCGGGCGGCACCGGCATGTACTTCATGGCCAACCCGACGCCGCTGCCGACACCGATCGGCGGCGCCGACTGGGACGCCTGGCGGATCGCGTCGAAGCTCCTGCCGACCGGCACCGCCCTGCTGCTGTGGAACCCGTCGACGGGTGCGCTGTTCGACCTGTACGCCCCCTGGCGCCGCCCAGACCGCATCGTCGCCTACGTCGTCCACCAGCCCTCGCTGGAGGGCCATGGTTTCGCGACCGTACGGTCCGCGGACGCGACGGTCGCACTGTGCACCCCTCGGGATCCGACCATCCTGGCGATGTCCCGCACACTGCCGACCAAGCGCAACGCGATCCCGCGCAGGTACACCGACCCGCTGATCGCGGCGTGGGATCTGCGCCGGTCGCCCGGTGGGGATGTCGACGCCGCTGTTGACCGGCTTCGAACGCGAGCACTCCGGGAGCGACTGTGGGGATAACGCGTCGCGTGGAGCTCGTCGCCACCTCGTGCGCCGACGAACTGTCCGTCCGATCGCTCACGGAGATCAGCGCGATCACCGCCGACCAGAACATCCGCATCATCGGCGGGCAATATGGCTCAGGAGCACGGGGGTCGCGCGTTCGACTCGGCCCCTGGGCTCGCCCCCGCCTTGTCCGCCGAGCCGATCACGATCGACGCGGGAGCGCGGATGCTCGACGGCTCCATGCTCGAGTTCACGGTCCGAGTGCCCACGGTGGGCTCGCGAGGCGTCCTTGCGGGCCTCACGCCGCGACGCCGCAGCACACCTGCACGAACTGGCCCGGCGCACACGCCGGCGCTCGGACGTCAAAGTGCCGGCAGCCCGGCTCGCGACCCTCATCGCCGCCCTGGTGACCCGGCCCGGTCTCGCTTCGCCGGTACGGTAGCGCTTCGGCCCACGACACTCCGAGCGAATGTAGCGTTGCGTGAGCGCCGCCGGGAAGGGCGATGTCGCATTCTGCCCACTGGCGAACAATGCGGCACCATCGGGGCACCGCCGGAAACGGCCGGACGGGGAGAAAGCGGCAAATCTTAGCGCCGTGGTGCAGACCTGGCAATAACGGGTGCGCTTTCTCACCGTATCGGATGAGGCGATCGCTCTGTCCCGCCATGCAGGTCCGGTCATCCTATTCATGACGCGACCAGTTGGTGGACAGCTATGTTCGGGTGCCGCTCGGCCGCTCTCCAGCGGCCCACCCCGCCGGTTCTCGCGGCCGCAACGCAGAGAGTGACCAATGGCAACCTCGACATCCCCCGACCGCCGGCCCCGCGGTACCGTCGCGTTCATCGTGCGGCTCCTGCTGCCGCTGGCGCTCATCGTCCCGACGGTCGTGCTGTTCGGGATGCACCGCCAGTCCAACGGTGACGATGCCGCGTTCGCCACCACCGAGCGACACGGGGTGGCGTACCTGCGGGCGCTCGTGCCGCTGGAGATCGAGCTCGTCAACGCGCAGGCGGCCGCGGCGACCGGCAGCCCGGTGCAGCGCGGGTCGCTGATGGCGGCCGTCGGCAGCGTGGCCGAGCTCGACGCCGAGCACGGTGCCGAGCTGCTCACCCGTGACCGGTGGGCCGACCTGCGGGCCAGGATCGAGGCGGTGCCGCCCACCGGCGCCCCGGGCACCCTGTTCGCCAGCTACAGCGAGGCCGTCGAGCTGCTCCTCGACCTCATCAGCAAGGTGCGCGAAGCGTCCGGACTGGCCCGGGACCCGTACGCGGCCACCTTCAACCTGGCCGACGGGGGCGCCCAGGAGCTGCCGGACGGCATCGCCGCCGCCGGGCGGTACGCGGGCCTGCTGCTGCAGGCGCGCCGGCTGCCGGCGGCCGGGCAGGCCGACGCGCTGTTCGGCATCGCCGCCGCCAGGTCCGACCTCATCGGGGCCGCCCGCGACCTGGCCGAGGACGTGCAGGCCGCGGCCCAGAGCAGCGAGAGCCACCGCCTCGACGGGTCCCTGCTCACCAAGATCGACGCCTTCACCCGGGCGACCGATGCCCTGGTGCCCGCCACGGCGACGGCGAGCGCGACGCTCAGCACCGACCCGGCACAGCTCGGCCGGCACCGCGACGACGTGGTGCGCGCCGGGGCCGAGCTGTCCGCCTCGTTGCTCAGTGAGATCGACGCCCTGCTCGGCGAACGGCTGGCGGACCTGGACTCGCGCGACACGACGGCCGTCGCCGCCCTCGCCGCGGCGGTCCTGCTCGGCGTGGCGGCGCCGGTGGTGACCGTGCTGCTGGCGCTGCGCCGGCGGCGTCGCGGCGCCGGCACGACAACGGCCCGCCGTGGGCCGGACGACACCCCGCCGGCCCCGCGGCACGACAGCGTGGAGCGGCTGCATGCTGCTCGATAGGTTCCGCATCCGCGGCAAGCTGACGCTGCTGGTCGCGCTGCCGCTGCTGGCCATGTTCGGCCTGTTCGTGCCCGTCGCCGTGGACCTGGTCAGCACCGCGAACCGCGCGGCGGAGACCGACGCCGCGGTGGCCCTCGCCGAGCGGGTCGGCCCGCTCGTGGAGGACCTCCAGCAGGAGCGGCTGCTGTCCATCGGGTACCTGATCGGCGCCGTCGACCCGACCGACCTGGCGCGGCAGTCGGCCAGGGTCTCCGACCAGCTGACCGCCGTGATCGCCGCGGGCGAGCTGCCCGACGAGCTGGCGGACTCGCTCGAGATGATCCGGCAGCAGCTGCCGACGGTGCGCGAGCGCGTCCTCATCAGGGCGGCCACCCCGGACGACGCGCTCGACCGGTTCGTGCCGCTGCTGGACGAGACGATCGAGGCGCTGGGGCTGGTCGACTTCGCCGACGGCACGACGGCCACCGGCCGGGCGCTGCTCACACTCGACGCGCTGCTGCGCGCGAACGAGTCGCTCACCGAGAGCACCGCCATCCTGGCCGTCATGTCCTACGAGGATCCGACGGCACTGCTCGTGCGGTACCGCGAGGAGCAGGCCGAGCGGGAGGTGTACGAGGAGCAGTTCGCCGCCTTCGCCACCCCCGCACAGTCCCAGCTGTACGCCCTGGTCTCCACCGCCTTCGAGGAACGGCTGGGCACCAAGTTCAACGACGACTTCGACGCCGACCCGGTCGCCGCGATGCGCGCCCGCCCGCTGGCGGCGCTGTTCCCGGAGCTGCGCTCGTTCAGCGTGCTGGGCGGGTTCGTCGAGAAGCGCCTCATCGACGACCTCAGCTCCGCCGTCAGCCGGCAGGAGCGGCAGGCGCTGACCACGGCGTACGGCGCCGGCGGCCTGACCGCGCTGGTCCTGCTCGTCGTGCTGCTGCTGGTCGCGTCCGTGGTCCGCGCCGTGGCCGCGCCGCTGATCCGGCTGACCCGCTCCGCGGAGCGCATCGCCGAGGCCGGCGAGGAGGAGCTGCGCCGCGTCGCCGACGACGAGGTCGACGTCGACGCCACCACGCCGGTACGCCTGGACGTGCTCGACGCCGGTGGCTCCGACGAGATCGGCGACCTGGCCCGGGCGTTCGACCGGGTCCAGGTCACGGCCGCGCAGCTGGTCGAGCGCCAGGTCGTGAGCCGGCGCAACGTGGCGGAGATGTTCGGCCACATCGGCCGGCGCACCCAGAACCTCGTCAGCCGCCAGCTCGGCATCATCGACCAGCTGGAGACGCAGGAGACCGACGGCGCGCGCCTGGAGCAGCTGTACGGCCTGGACCACCTCTCCAACCGGCTGCGCCGCAGCGCCGACAGCCTCGTCGTCATCTCCGGCTCCGGCCAGGCCGGCGACCACGTGACACCGGTCCGGCTGATCGACATCGCCCGGCTCGCCCTCGCCCAGATCGAGGAGTACACCCGCGTCGACACCGACATCCCGATCGAGCTGCTCATCGCTCCCGGCGTCGTCGGCGACCTGGTGCTGCTCGCCGCCGAGCTGCTGGAGAACGCGACGAACTTCTCGCCGCCGCACACCCGGGTCACGATCGCGGCGCGGGCCACGATCGGCGGCGTCCGGATCGTGGTCGTCGACAACGGCATCGGCATGAGTGATGAGCGCCTGGCCGAGGAGAACGCCCGGCTCGTGCGCCGGGAGCGGCTCGACCTGGTGCCCAGCCGGGTCCTCGGCCTGTTCGTGGCCGGCCGGCTGGCCCGCCGCCACGGCTTCCGGGTGGCGCTGGCGCACACCCCGGAGGGCGGCGTCACGGCCACCGTCGACCTCGGGCCGTCCCATGTCGTCGCTGGTGCCGCCCCGGTGACCGTCCCCTCGCTGCTCGACGGGCCCACCCGCGAGCTGGCGGCGCCCCGTGCTGCCGCGTTGCTCGGCGACGCGGGTGGCCCCTTGTTGCCGGTCCGCCGGCTGCAGGAGGCCACCGAGGCGATGCGGGACTGGCGGCCGTGGAACGCGTTCGCGGCAGGCTCCCGCGCGCTGCCCACGTCCGACGTCCCTTTGTCTGCCGTCGCCCCTTCGCCTGCGGGCGCGGCGGCCGTTTCGCCGTCCGGCCTGCGGCGGCGGGTGCCGGGCCAGCAGCTGCCGACCGGACCGCAGCGGGTCGTGCCGGAGGCGCCGCCGACGCCCGCCGACGCGCTCGCGGCGCGGGACATGATCGAGCAGTTCGAGGCAGGTGTACGGCGAGCCGACGAGCACACCGTCAACGGGTCGACGGCTGGTGCTCCGGCCGTACCGACGCAGCCGACACCGACCGGGAGCGGCCCGCGGCCACTGCGGCGGCGGACCCCCGGCGCCGCCCTCCCCGCGATGGACAGACCGGCTCGTCCACCCGCGGCGGACGCCACCGTGCACGATCCCGACACCGTACGTAATCTCGTTGAGCAGTTCGAAACCGGCGTGGCCCGCGCGTTGCGCGACGCGCCGACCGGAACCGACACCCCCGAAGGATTCCCGCGATGAGCAACACCTCCACGCACACCGGCGGCACCCCGGCAGCGGGGCTCAGCGCCGACGCGAAGACGTTCAACTGGCTCCTCGACTCGTTCACCACGAAGACCGCCGGCGTCCGGGAGGCGATCGCCGTGTCGTCCGACGGCCTGCTCATGGCCATGTCGTCGGTGCAGGACCGGGCCAACGCCGACCGGCTGGCCGCGATCGTCTCCGGGATCACCAGCCTCTCCGCGGGCGCCGCCGGCTGGTACACCCTGGGCGCGCTCAACCGGGTCATCGTCGACATGGCCGACGGGTACCTCATCGTCACCGCCATCAGCCGCGGCTCGGTCCTGGGCGTGATCGCCGACCGGTCGGCCAACCTGGGCACGTTGGCGTACGAGATGACGCTGTTCGCGAACCGGGCCGGAGCGGCGCTGACCCCCGCCCTCATCGCGGAACTGAAAAACTCCATCCAGACGTGACCGGGGAGCAGTCCTTCGGGCGGATCCCGCCGTACCTGCGGTCGGGGTCCGCCGGCCCGGCGCCGGGTCGCAACGCCGACGACCCGGCCGCCGCGTCCGCCGCGCTGCGCCCGTTCGTGCTCACGTCGGGCCGGGTCGAGGCGGTCGATCGCGAGATCGGCCTGGAGACCCAGGTGACGCTGCGCACCGGCGTTTCTTCATCTGCGGCGCTCACGCCGGAGATGCAGGCGATCGTCCGGCTGTGCGAGCGGCCGATCTCGGTCGCCGAACTCTCCGCGCTGGTGCCGCTGCACCTCGGCGTCACCCGCATTCTCGTCGCCGACCTGCGCGTCGCGGGCTACCTCGACGTCCACCTCACCGACACCACCGATTCCCAGTCCCCCGAGACCATCCTGCGAGTGATGCGTGGACTCCGTGCGATCCGCTAAAGCCCCCCTGCCCGTCAAGATCATCGTCGCCGGCGGCTTCGGCGTGGGCAAGACCACGACCGTCGGGTCGATCTCCGAGATCGTCCCGCTCACCACCGAGGCCGAGATGACCTCCGCCGCGATCGGCATCGACGAGCCGGGCCAGGCCAGCACCAAGAGCACCACCACGGTGGCGATGGACTTCGGCTGCGTGACCATCGACGACAGCCTCAAGCTGTACCTCTTCGGCACCCCCGGCCAGGACCGCTTCGGCTTCATGTGGGACGACCTGGTCCGCGGCGCCCTGGGCGCCCTGGTCGTGGTGGACAGCTCCAGGTTGGACGACTGCTATCCAGCGGTGGACTACTTCGAGCAGGCCGGGTTGCCGTTCGTCGTGGCGGTGAACACCTTCAACGGCCAGCTCGCGCACAGCCTGGACGAGGTGCGGTGGGCGCTCGCCGTCAACGACCAGGTGCCGGTGGTGGCCTTCGACGCCCGCGTCCGCACCTCGGTCCGCGACGCGATGCTGGTCGTGCTGGAACGTGCGCTGCAGCGCGCCATGGTCACCGGAGCGCACTGACCGCCATGGCACCCCGTCCGCCTGATGACGCCCTCGCCCGCCTGGCCCGGTGGGACGAACTGCGCCGCCGCGTCGCCGACAGCCATCCGGCCGCCGTTCCGCCGCCGCCACCTTCTACGCCGGTGCAGGGGTCTGCGCCGGTCCCGGCGGCGGGGTCGGCACCGGTCATCGATGACGTAGTCCGCACCATCCGGGACCTCGTCGCCCGCCACCCGTCCCTGTCCCTCGCCGTCGTGGCGTCGGAGCCCGCCGGCCCGGCGTGGCACCTCCGCGTTACACACACCGGCAGCGGGGTGCAGGTCACGCTCGACCACGACGGCCCACCCACGCCCGCCGCATCAACCGCCGCCCGCCTCGCCGAACTCCTGCGCGAGCACCCCACCATCCTCGACATCCTCGACGAACGAAGCTGATCAGCTGACCGAACAGGCGGTGACATGAGCTCACCGGCCGTTACCAGCAATCGGAATACATCTTTAGGGTCGGCGAACAGCGGCTTGTACGTTCGTTGGGAGGGACCGGTCGATGGCGCGACGACACAGTGGTGGTGCACTGAGCCTGCTCGTCGAAGCGCACCGACGAAATCAACGCCAACAACTGGCGCAGCTGCGTGCGTGGGAAGCGGCGCAGCGTCAGCACGAGAAAGCGCAGCGGGCCGCTCAACGCGCCGCCGCGGGCGCGAACAAGGCAGCGATGGCCGCCTACCAGAGCGCCCGGGAAACCGAGGCCGCCCGCCACACTGCAGACCTTGAGCGTCGGGTCGGCGTCCTGCAAACGATCCTGGCGGCGGGCGCCGCGGCGCCGCCTGTGCAGCTTGCCAACTTGCGGGTCGCGCCACCAACCGTGCCGTTCACGCCGGGACCGCTCGCGACGCCAATTCGGATGCCTGATTCCGCGCGGTATCAGGTGCCGCCACTGCCGGCGTTGCAAGCGTTAAATCCAGCCGCTCGACGCCGCCATGACGAAGACGCCGCTCGCGCCCGAAGCCGATTCGAGCACGATTGGCATCTCGCCCAGGCCGCGGAGACTGAGCGCGTTCGACGGCTGGAAGAGCTGCGTCAACAACACTTTGCTTGGGTGCAGGAGCAGACACAGCGAGCGGCAACGCACAACGCGCACATCGACGCCTTGGCACAGCGGATGCAGGCCGGACATCCGGACGCTATCGCCGAATATTTCGCCGGAGTGCTGTACGCCGGGCAGGGCTGGCCGGCGCAGTTTCCGCGCCACGTAACGGCCGCGTGGGACGCGGATGCTCGCCAGCTGGTCGTGGATTGGCAGCTGCCGCCCTTCACGGTCATCCCCGAGGTCACTCGCATCCGCTACGTCAAAAGCAACGACGAGTACAAGGAAATCGCGTTCCCGGCCGGTCAACGCGCATCGCTGTACCGCGACGTGCTATGCCAGAGCAGCCTCCGTGTCATCGCTGACGCGTTCCGCGCGGATGTCCACGGCTATCTCGACTCGGTCGCGTTCAACGGATATGTCAGCGGGTCGGACCCGGCCTCTGGACTGGACGTGGATTGCTGTTTGGTCACGGTGACGATCGGCCGCAACGACCTGCACGGCATGCAGTTGACCCGAGTCAACGCGGTTGATTGCCTCACCGCGCTGCGCGGCCAGGTGTCTGCGCGACCCGAGCGACTCACCGCTGTGCGCCCCGGTCGCCGGCCCGAGTCGGTAGCCGGCGTCTCCGACGTGTCTTCCGACGGCGACGACATCGACCTGCACGCGATGGATCCGGTGGACTTCGAGGAGCTCGTCGCCCAGCTGTTCCGCGCTCGTGGGCTGGACGTCAAGACCACAGCCAGGTCCGGCGATGAGGGTGTTGACGTCTTGGCAGAGGACCCGGACCCGATCACTGGCGGACTCATCGTCATCCAGGTGAAGCGCTATCGAGCAACTGTCTCACCCAACGTGGTCAGGGAATTGTTCGGCGTGGTCCAACATCACGGTGCGACAAAAGGCATCCTGGTGACGACGTCGAGCTTCGGCCCGGGATCGCATGAGTTCGCCCGCGACAAACCCTTGAAGCTCATCGCCGGGCAGGAGTTGGTCGGCCTGCTCGCCGAGTGCGGCCTACCCGGACGCCTCGGCCCGGCTTGATTGGAGATATCACCCCGACTCAGGCGGCGGAACGGAACTGTTCGTAGCGCTCTTCAAGTCTGCTGGGATCGGGTCGATCCCGTTGCGACCGAGGCAGGAACAGCGTCGTGCCGTGCATTTCTTGCAGCCCATGCCGCAGCATGGGCCCGTCGACCTCGGCCAGGATGTCCTCGCGCACCTCGACGACGCGGTCCGGGCGGATGCCGATAATGTTCGCGTCGTAGGCCGCGTGGTGGATCTTGCACATCGTCAGCCCATTCGGCACGATCGGCTCGCCGCGCTGATGATGATCGGGCAGGATGTGCGCCGCGTCGAGGAGTGACGCATGGCCGAGCCGACATAGAGCGCACCGCGTCTCGTAGGCACGGAGCACCTTGGGCCGGAACATAATTTGATGCAGTCGCTGCGACGTCAGCCGACGGGCGTACCTTCGCTCCAGCGGCGTCTCTTCCTGCTCCGGCGGCTCATCAGTGTTCTCGTTGAGATCGACGGCGAATTCGTGCGCCTCGGGATCCTCTTCAACCAGGAAGACGGGGTAAATCGCCTGGTAGACGCCCTTGGAGACGGGCACAAAGTAGGCGAGCGGCGACCGGCGGACCATAGCTTCGCGCAACGCGCGGTTATCAGCGTGCGCCGGGTCCGTGCCTCGCCACTTGTACCGCAGTCTGCCGTCCGGGCCGAACTGATCGTCGTACGGTGCCGCTGCGCCGGGCGGTGTGTAGGCGGTTCGAATCGTGAGGGCGGCCGACAACTGCGCAGGCTTCCTAATGCCTGGCTGAACGATCAGCCGCGTCTGGACGCCGTCGAAAATGAAGTCGTTGATAACTGCCGAAGGGATGCCGTCCGGATACTTGGCGCCAAGCCGGTCCAGATGGGCGAACATGGCGAGGCGGAGCCGAGTGTCTGTGTCCTGGGCGGCGGTCACCAAAACGTTATAGCGCACTGGCAATTCTTCCGATGCCCCCGCCGCCTGCTCGGACCCATTCAGGTGCGATGCACAGGCCGGGCGTCGGGGTACAGCGGCCGCAGGCCGGCGCGGGCTACCTCGGCAGCGCTGCCCGCCGGCCGGGCCAGGTCCCACTCCAGGTACACCTTGTCGCCGTTGTAGCAGCCGAAGCTGCTGGAGACGCACAGCAGCGGCTCGTGCTCGATCAGGTGTCCCTCGCGCACGATGTCGTGGCCGAAGACGGCCACCCTGCACCCGGGATCCAGCGCGCGGAGGAAGGCGAAGGCTCGCTCGGCGGAAGTGGTGCGGGCCCACAGCAGCGCCCCGAGTGGCCCAGTCGAGGACATGTCGACCAGCGGCACCGACTCGTACCCGGCCAGCTTCAGGTTGTCGAGGTCACCAGGGCCGGAGATCTGCGCGTGCGGCGCGGCGTGGGTGAAGGCGATACCCGCGGCCGGCGCGACGACCGCGAGCAGCCAGCCCGCCATCCACTGCCGGATAGCGTCGAAATCGCCCGCGGCGTACTGGCCCTCCAGGTAGGCCGCCTCGTCGGGATGGAACTTGGACAGTTGGGGGCCGCCCAGGTGGGCGTGCTCGTGGTTGCCGAGCAGGAAATGGATCTGGCCCGGAAAGGCCGTCGCGAGCTGCCGGGCTTCGGAAAGCAGCCGCGGGGTCTGGTCGACATAGAAGTCGCCGAGATGCTCGGGCCATGCCGTAAGGGCGATCGCCGGGCCATGCACGAGATCGCCGCAGAACAGCAGATGCGGCGGAGGACCTGGAACAGCGACGAGGGACTTGAAGCGGGCCGCGATCGCGTGGAAGTCAGCGAGGTTGCCGTGCAGGTCGGTGACCGCAAGCAACCTGCCCACGGGCGGCAAGGTCACGATGCGTGACATTGATCCACGATGTCATACAGGTCATCCGCAGTCCACCGTCGCATTGCGGGAAAGCCGACGCCGGACTTGAACCCAATCTTCCGATTACAGCTGGTCATCCCTGCGAGACGCATTCCCGGAAGCCAAATCTAGCGATGCGACTGCGCGGCACCGCCAACATGGACCGGAGGCGCTGACCACCCTGCTCCCGGAGGACCTGGAGGACGCCTGAGCGGCGTAACTGCCCGCTCAGTCGAACCCATGCCGATCAGCGGCGGCGAGTCCGTGGCCACCAGGCTGTCCGGGTAAGGCGGGACGACGCCGGGCGGCTGGCCACTGTGACGCGTTGTGACGCCCCTATGAGGTGATTCGGACGCTTGTGTCAAGGTTGAGCATCATGGTGGGGCGTCTGTTGAACGGCCGGTACGAGCTGCGATCGGTCATCGGCCGCGGTGGTATGGCCGACGTGTGGCTGGCCGTCGACGGGCGGCTGGGCCGGCGCGTGGCTGTGAAGATGCTGCACGACCAGGGCAGCGCGGACCCGTCGATACCGGAGCGGTTCGAGCGCGAGGCGCACACCGCTGCGCGGCTGGCGCACCCCAGCATCGTGGCCGTGTACGACGTCGGGGTGGACGACGGTAAGCCGTACCTCGTGATGGAGCTGATCCAGGGGCACAGCCTCGCTGACGAGCTGGCCGCGGGCCCGCTGGATCCGCGGCGTGCGGTGCGGATCGCCGAGCAGGTGTGCGACGCCTTGGCGGCCGCGCACGACGCCGGAGTGGTACATCGGGATGTGAAGCCGGCCAACATCCTCATCGGTGACGAGGGCAGGGTGAAGGTCTGCGATTTCGGCATCGCCCGCAGCGCCGACCGGGCGCAGGCAGCGCTGACCGCACCCGCCACCGTGGTCGGCACCAGCTCGTACATGGCGCCGGAGCAGGTCCTCGGCGAGCCCGTCGACGCCCGGACCGACCTCTATGCGCTGGGTTGTGTGCTGTACGCGATGCTCACCGGCCGTCCGCCGTTCACCGAAGGCTCGCCGGTGCAGATCGCCTGGCAGCAGGTACATCAGGCAGCGGTACCGGTGACGGCTCTGCGGCCCGGCCTGCCGCCGCGGCTCGCCGGGCTGGTCGGTGCGCTGCTGGCCAAGCGCGCTGGGGACCGGCCGGCGAGTGCGGTGCAGGTCCGCGCAGCTCTGACCGGTGCCGCCGGCGGGACCGGAACGGCTGTGTTCGCCGGTACCGCTGGACCGGCTGCGCTTGGAGGCGGGGCGCCGATCCGCGGCCGCGCCCCGGTGCGGCCGGCAACGCAAAGCCTGCCCGCGCTCGGCGAGCCACCCGCACCGGCTGCCCGGCGGCGGGGTCGTTCGACCGGGATCGCCATGACGGCGCTCGGTGCCGCGGCCGTCGCCGTGTTCGCGCTCGGTGCCCTCCCGGACCGATCCGGCCACCCGGCCGCAGCGCCCACCTCCGCGGACACGACCCACTCCCTGCCGTCCGCGGATACGCCGTCCGTGGAGACCCCGAGCACGGCGCCGAGTGACCCGCCGACCGAAACCCCGAGCCCAACGCCGACCGACTCACCGACCGAGTCACCGAGCGACCCGGTCAAGGCGACGCTGGCCGCGGCTCGCGCCGCCGTGCGGGCCCAGGCCGGTGACGGCGGCCTGGGCCGCGAAACCGCGCGTGAGCTGAACCGACGGTTTGACAACCTCGCCAGCCAACTCGCGCGCGGCGACAACGACAGCGCCGCAGCGGAGCTGGCCGGTCTGCGCGCCCGGCTCGACCAGCTGCACAAGGAGGGCACGCTCACCGACAGCGGGTACGCGGCGGTCCTCACCCCGACCGACCAGTTCGCAGCGAACCTGCCGGCCACGGCGACGTCTGGGCCACTCAGCCCGTAGGCGCAGGGGTAGCACCCGCCGGGGGCCACCCCTGCCGGTTCAAGAAGACGTCGCGTAGACCTTTCCGACGAACTCGGCCAGCCGGCGTTCGTCAAGGTTGCGCGCCAGGTCGGCCTCGCTGATCATGCCGACCAGACGGTGGTTCTCGATGACCGGCAGCCGCTTGACCTGGCGGTCCTCCATCTGATGCAGCACCTCGTCGACACCGGCGTCGGCGTCGACCCAGACCAGATCGCCCCCGGTCAGGTCGCGCACACTGACGTGGGCGGGGTCCCGCCCCCCCAGCGATGCACCGCACGACGATGTCTCGGTCGGTGATGATGCCGTGCAGCCGGTCGTCCGTGCCGCAGATCGGCAGGGAGCCGACGCCGAGCTCGCGCATCTTCCGCGCGGCGTCCGCGGCGGTCTCGCCCTCGCCGATGCACTCGGCTCCCGGGTGCATGATGTCTCTCGCCTGCCGCCCCTGCTTCACGCGAACGGTCTGCTCATGATCATCCAGCGCGCGGAGCTTACTGGCCACGGCCTCCCGAGTCGCATGGCCGGTGTGTTCGGCGTAGCTGGCCTTGCCGAGCTCGTACAGCAGCTTTTCGCGCTGCCGTCGAGCTTTCGTCTCATCAATCCGGGCCCGGCTCGTCGCCAGGCCACGCTTGGCGGACTCCATCATCTTGTCCAAGGGCATGGCATCCTCCTCTGGCGTACGTCAACGCAAGAGAGCCGACAACAGCAATACCCGGGCCAACGCTACGTCGCCGACGCCACGGACGGCACCACCCCGGGCAGCATCCGCCTGGCGTCACGCGCCCGGAACTGTCCATCATTCACCTTGGCGATGGCGTACATTGTGCGTACGATGAGGCGGTGAGCGCCAAAGGGGACCGGCTGCATCTGCGGTTGGACGCTGAGCAGAAGGCGATGCTGGAGGCGGCCAGCCGAGCCGCCGGTGACACCGTGTCGACCTTCGTGCTGAAGGCGGCAACTGAGGCAGCGGCCGACGTACTTGCCGACCGCCGAGTATTCGTTCTGGCCCAGGACGCCTGGCAGGTCTTCGACGACGCACTGCAACGGCCGCCGCAGGACATCGCCGGGCTCAAGGAACTCTTGGCCGGCCCGACGGTGCTCGACCCGCCGCAGGGTGGTACACCCCAGTGAGTTCCAGCTTCTCGCCGGTGGAACCGCTGTCGGCCGGGCATTCGGTGGCTGGATTCGACTGCGGCTCGCAGGCCCAGTCGGTGTGGCTCATCGAGCACGCCCTGCAAGCCCATCGGGCGGGACTGTCCCGCGTCTACGTTGTACGCGACAACGACCACACCGATCGGCGAGTGGTCGGCTACTACGCCCTCGCGGCCGGCAGCGTGGCCCCCGCCGAGGCCTCGCCACGGCTGCGCCAGGGAGCCGGCCGCTACCATCAGCCGGTGGTGATCCTGACCCGGCTCGGCGTCGATCTCGCAGCCCAAGGGGCAGGACTGGGCCGAGCGCTGGTGGTCGACGCGCTGCGCCGCGTCGCCAGCGCCGCGGAGGTCATCGGCATGCGGGCGGTGCTCATCCATTGCGAGACCGAAGCAGCCCGCGACTTCTACCTACGCCTGGCCAAGTTCGAGGCCAGCCCCACTGACCCGATGCACCTGCTGTTGTTGATGAAAGACCTGCGGCGAGCCCTCGACGGATAGCGCCGAGCCCTCAACGACAGCGAGCTCGTCGCGGGCGTGTGCGGTGGCCCGAACGCCAGCGCCCGAGACCGCAGTGCGGCGTCGTGCCGCTTGCGATCGCGTTCAGGACCACCCCTCGTCCGACTCATGGTCGATGCGGTGAAGCGGGCTGGCGGGAAGGTCCGCGACCTGCACGAATACAACCTGCTGGTGCGGGAGTTCGGGCAAGGGCACGTTGGTGATGACGTTCGTCCGTCGGCGTCCAATCTGAAACGCCAGGTCAGCGAGGGTATGAGAAGAGCCGACGGCGGGACTTGAACCCGCAACCTTCCGATTACAAGTCGGGTGCGCTACCAATTGCGCCACGTCGGCCGGCGCTCACGATCCTACCGGTCCGCCCCGGCGCCGCGCCTCCGACATACCTGCCCACCGACCGGTCCGACCCAGCCGAAAACCGGGCAAAGTCGGCGACCGACCTTGGCAACTGAGCGTAGGCAGCCTACTGTTACCGCAACTCCTGGCTGCACCGCCGCGGCCAGAAGCTTCTACTCGGATCGTCCGGCACGTTCCTGCCGGTGGAAGGTGGCACCCTGTCATGGCTACGGTCACGTACGCGAAAGCGTCCCGGATCTACCCGGGCACCCCGCGCCCGGCGGTCGACCAGCTGAACCTCGAGATCGGTGACGGCGAGTTCCTCGTCCTCGTCGGGCCGTCGGGTTGTGGCAAGTCGACGTCGCTGCGCATGCTCGCCGGTCTCGAGGACGTCGACGCCGGCGACATTCTGATCAACGACCGCAACGTCACGCACCTGCCGCCGAAGGCTCGGGACATCGCGATGGTGTTCCAGAACTACGCGCTGTACCCGCACATGACGGTGTACGAGAACATGGCGTTCGCCCTGAAGCTGCGCAAGACGCCGAAGCACGACATCGACCGGCGGGTGAAGGAAGCCGCGGCGATGCTGCAGCTGGAGGACTACCTGGGCCGCAAGCCGAAGGCCCTGTCCGGTGGTCAGCGGCAGCGTGTCGCCATGGGTCGCGCCATCGTGCGTGAGCCGCAGGTCTTCCTCATGGATGAGCCGCTGTCGAACCTCGACGCGAAGCTGCGTGTGCAGACCCGTTCGCAGATCGCCACGCTGCAGGCGAAGCTCGGCATCACCACCGTGTACGTCACGCACGACCAGGTCGAGGCCATGACGATGGGTCACCGCGTGGCGGTGCTCCTCGACGGTGTGCTGCAGCAGGTCGACAGCCCGCGCGCCCTGTACGACCGCCCGGCCAACGTGTTCGTCGCCGGCTTCATGGGTTCGCCGGCCATGAACATCAAGACGGTGCCGCTGAGCGACAAGGGTGGCCGCTTCGGTGACGTCACGCTGCCGCTGACCCGCGAGCAGATCGTCGCGGCGCAGTCCGACGGCGGCGGCAACCGGGTGACCGTCGGGTTCCGGCCCGAGGACACGGACCTGGTCGGCCCCAACGACGGCGGCATCCCGATCACCGTCGACCTGGTCGAGGAGCTCGGCTCCGACGCGTACGTGCACGGCACCGTCGCGCTCGAGGGCCAGGACGAGCGGTTCGTCGTGCGGGCCGACCCGCGCCGCACGCCGCGCCTCACCGAGATCGTGTACGTCCGCCCGCACGTGAACACGCACCACGCGTTCAACGCCGCGACCGGCCTGCGCATCTGAGCTGAGTAACGAAAAAGGCCCGGCGGGACAACCCGCCGGGCCTTTTCCATGAGCATCATGCCGCGGCGAACCGCCACACCTGGAACTTGCCCTCGCTCGCGCACAGGATCAGCGACGCGTTCCAGGAACAGCTCAACCCGATCGTCTTCGTCAACGGTCCGAGCGCGATCCGCTCCCCCGACGCCGCCGACACCCCGACCAGCGTCAGGTTCGCCGGTGACGTCGCGCTCAAGGTGCCGGTGAAGAACATCAGGCTGCCGGACGCGACCCGCACCCCGTACGAGTCCCGGTCCTCGTTTCTGAGCAGCGATTTGCCCTCGTACGACAGCAGCACGCTCGCCGGGGAGTCCCGATCGGTGGCCAGGACCTGCCGGCCGACCGGCACGAGCATCGTGCTGCCGGGGGCGGGCGCGTTCCACACCTCGCGTTTGTCCGCGACCGAAATGGCGCGGACCGTGTTGTCCTTGCCGCCGTAGCTGCCGTCGATCAGGCACAGGCGGTTGTCCGCGCACGGCGCCATGTCGACGATTTCCACTTTGTCGTTGCCGAAGCTGTAGATCTGGCTGGGTTCGCCGGCGCTGCTGAGGTCGTAGGCGTTGACGGTGTACTTGGTGCTGCCGCCCGCGACGAAGAGCTTGTCGTCGTGCGCGAGGTACTCCGCGCCGTATTCGCCGACGTTGTTCCAGCTGCGGATCTCGGTGCCGTTGGTGGCGTTGATGAGCCGGATCTTGTCATCGCCGTCGATGCTGATGAGGTCGTCGCGGGCCTTCATGTCGCGGTTGATGGACACGCCGTTGTAGTTGCCGGGACCGCGAAGGTCGGCGCTGTTGGACTGGCCGTAGATGGCCGAGCCCTTGCCGTTGTCGGGGCGCGTCCACGCGTTCTTGCCGGCCCAGGTGACCGCGTCGGTCTTCTTGCCCTCGTACCGGTGGATGGCGAGCACCGGACCGGTCGCATACAGCATGTCGTAGTCGCTGAACGTGCCCTGCCAGACGATTTTGCCGTTCTTCCAGTCCAGGATGAACACGCTGCCGAGCGACGAGCCGGTGCCCGTGACGACGATGCCGTCCTGGTACGCCGTGATGCCCCACTTGCTGTAGTCGCGGTCGATGGTGATTTTCGGCCACGCGGTCTTCATGTCGCCGAGGTTGATGCCCTGGACGAAGAACTGTTTGTCGACCCGCCAGCCGATGACGGCGCGGTCGTTGAGGGTGGCGGAGATCGGGTAGTTGATGGTGTCCGGGTCCCCCATTTCGAAGGTCTTCTCGGCCTTGAGCGTGGCGAAGTCGACCTTCGTGTCGCGGTCGCGGAAGAACCAGAAGTAGCCGCCGGCGACGAGGGCGAGCACGACGACGGCGGCGATGCCGGCGACGAGCGGCCCGCGCCGGGACCGCGGGCGGGGCGGCGGCGTCGGTGGCGGCGTCGGGGTCTGGAACGGCGCGGTGGGCGGAGCGGATGCGCCGTATTGGCCGGGCGGGATGGCCTGGGCCGCCGTCATCGGATAACCGCTGTTGGTCGGGGCGCCGGACGTGTGCCCGAAACCGCCTGAGGTCGGCGGAGCCCCGAACCCGCCCGACGTCGGCGCGGCCCCGAAACCGGGCGAGACCGGCGCGGCCGGAGAACCGTGCGCCGCGGCGGGAGAACCGTGCGGCGCGGCCGGAGAGCCGACGAACCCCGTCGGGCTCGCCCCGTAGCCCGTCGCCGACGTGAGGTCATGCCCGGCCAGCGGCGGTGCCGGGGGCGCCAGTTCGGCCAGCGCCCCTTCGGCGACGGGAAGCTCGGGCTGCTCCAGTACCGTCGGCGGAATCCCCAACTGGGCGTGCAACTGCCGCGACGCGAGCGGCAGCCGGGACGACCCGCCGACCAGGAACAGCCCGGCGAGCTGGTCGCCGCGCAGCCCGGCCGACGCGATCACGGACCCGGTCTCCCACACGGCCCGGTGGATCAGCGGCCCGACGACCCGGTCGAGCTCCTCGCGGGTGAGGTGGATGGCCTGGTCGGCGCCGGGCACGGTGATCGGCGCGACGGTGGTGCGCGACAGCATCTCCTTCGCCCCGCGCACGTCGTCCCAGAACAGCCGCCGGTCGCGGCGCTGGGTCGTGGTCGCCGGGTTGCGGATCGCCTCCCAGGTCGCGGGCGCGGTGGTCGAGATCAGCTGCCCGAGGTGCTCGACGAGCGCGGCGTCGATGTCCAGGCCGCCGAGGTCCTCGACCCCGCCGGACCCGATGACGGTGAACCGCCCGTTGTCGTTGCGCACCACCGCGATGTCCAGGGTGCCGCCGCCGAAGTCGAACACGGCCAGCGCCGCGCCGACGGGGACGGGGCGGCGCAGTACATCGGCGAAGTAGCGGGCGGCGGCGACGGGCTCGGGGACCAGCATGACCGGCGGCCAGCCGGCCCGCCGGGCGGCGGTGGCCAGCACGTCCCGCCGGCGGGTCCCCCACGCGGCCGGATACGTGAGCACCGCGGCCGGCAGGAACCCGACGGCCTCCACCGCGGCCCGCGCGACGGCGGCGAGGATCGCGGCGAGCAGGTCGACGGTCGCGATCTCCCGATCGCCGAGCAGCACGGTCGGCTCGTCGATGCGGCGCTTCGGGTTGGGCTCGAACCGCGACGGGTCCAGCCCCGCCAGGCGCGCCGCGTCCCGCCCGACGTGCAGCCGCCCGTGCTCGTCCACGAACACCCCGGACGGCATGATCGGCGCACCGTCGACGAGCAGCGGCCGCGTGCGCCCGTCGGGCCAGCGCACCACGGCCACGGTGTTCGACGTGCCGAGATCGACACCGATCGCGAAGCCCTGCTGCGGCTCAGTCACCGGCCCATACTAGGTGCGCGTCCAAACGGTCCTTCCTGACGCGCTACAGCAGCGTCTTGAGGCTGCTGAGGGTGGTCCGGACGCAGGCGACGAAGTCCGGCTCGTCGCCGATCCACCGCTCGAACGCGACCTTGAACACCGCCACCCCCGCCTCCGCGGCCAGGCTCGCGGCCGGCTCCGGCACTCCGCGCCCTCGCAGCGCGGCGGCCGACGCCGAGCCCAGCGCGGCGAGTTTCAGCAGCTCACGCTCCTGCAGGCTGGGGTTCGCGGCGATCGCCAGAGCCCGCTGCTGGGCGAACGGGCGGCGCTGCTCCAGCAGCTCCGCCGCCCGCTCCATCGCCGCTCCCACCACGTCGAGTGGCGGCATCTCAATAGGCGCGTCGGTGATCGCGGCAACGACGAGGTCCTGCAGCGCGGAGGAGCCGTCGAAAAGCACCTCGCGCTTGTCGGCGAAGTGCCGGAAGAAGGTGCGCTCGGTGACGCCGGCGCGCTGGGCGATGTCGGCGACGGTCGTCTGCTCGTAGCCGCGGCTGGTGTACAGCTCCAGCGCCGCGACCACGAGTCGGCCCTTGGCGTCCGGCTCCCAGCGTCCCATGAGCCACGAGTCTAGTGATGACAGTCCCTGACATCACGCGCTATGGTGATGACAGAAGCTGACATCACTGGAAGGAACCACCATGCGCGTCTTCGTCACCGGAGCCTCCGGCTGGATCGGCTCGGCGGTCCTCCCCGAGCTCATCGCGGCCGGTCACCAGGTCGTGGGGCTCGCCCGCACCGACGCCTCGGCCGCCGCGGTCACCGCCGCCGGCGCCGAGGTGCTCCGCGGCAGCCTGGATGACCTGGACAGCCTCCGTACCGGCGCAGAACATGCCGACGCGGTCGTCCACCTGGCGTTCAAGCACGACTTCACCGACTACGCCGGGGCCGGCCGGACCGAACGCGCCGCAGTCACCACGATGTGCGACGTCCTGGAAGGCAAGGCGTTCCTGTTCGCGTCCGGCGTCGCGCTGCTCACCCCGGGGCGCGTCGCCACCGAGCTCGACGAGCACCCGATGCGCGGCCCGGATGCGCCCCGCGGCGGCGCCGAGGAACTCGCGTCGCAGTACACGAACCGCGGCGTGCGGACGGTCAGCCTCCGCTTCGCTCCGACCGTCCACGGCGCCGGTGATCACGGCTTCATCGCCGAGCTGGTTCGCATCGCCCGCGAGCGCGGGGTCTCGGGGTTCGTCGGCGACGGCGCCAACCGCTGGCCCGCGGTGCACCGGGCCGATGCCGCCGCTCTGGTACGCCTCGCGCTCGACCACGCACCGGCCGGCGCTGCCGTCCACGCGGTCGCCGAGGAAGGGGTGCCGGCGCGGGAGATCGCCGCTGCCATCGGCCACGGGCTGGGGGTGCCGGTCGCTGCGGCGCCCGTGGACGACTTCGGCTGGATCGGCCGCCTCTTCGCGGCCGACATCCCCGCTTCCAGCGCCCTCACGCGGAAGGAGTTGGGTTGGACCCCGACCCGTCCGACGCTGCTGGAGGACCTGGCCGCGGGACATTACTTCATTTAGAACCGCGGCCGGTTCGCCTCGACGGCCCGGATGACCGCGCGGCGCACCTGCTCGAATTCCTGCCGGTCGCACGACTGGAACAGCGTGATCTGCTCGCCGAAATACACCGCCTGCAGCGCCATCCAGCGCGGGTTGTTGCGGCTGTCGACGACGTGCGCGATCCCGAATACGACCCCGAGCACGATGCCGGCGCAGAGCACCGCGATCGAGCCGTACAGGACCGCGAAAGGCAGCGCCAGCAGCATCTCGATGGCGCCGAAGATGGTCGCCATGCGCCGGGCGGGGTGGGCGTCCAGGTGCGCCCGGTGAATCTGGGACAGGTCACGGAACAGGAACAGACCATCGTCGGTCTCGATACCGTACCTGGTGACGGTGACGTACTGGCTTCGGTAGAAATAGAGCCGCCCTCTACCCCGGTGGGACCTCACAACTTCGGCATTGATGGTCATCGGACCTCCTTGATTACGTCCATCGTCGACGCCGGACCGAGGGCACAGCAATTGTTCCGATGTCAAGTTCCGTTGGACTCTGGGCCACGTTTTTCTCGCACTTGACACCGGCCGAACGTGAACGCGACAAATCGTTGCGCGGCCTATCGGGTGTTGGTGAGCTTTGCGCGTTCTCCCATAACCTGAACGCTCGCTCAGTTTCCGCTGGTGGGGCGCTTGACAGCGGGCGCGCCGCCCGTTCCCCAAGATCGGGCGGCGCGTCGGATTCTGTCAAGTTCCGTCAACAGCACTTCGCCACGCCACGACCTGCCGCCACGACCGGCCGATCTCCGACGGCGCGGGGCGCGCCGGGCGTAGTGGCCGGCGGTACGAGCCGATCAGGTGGAGCGACGCAACAACGACCACGTTCGAGGCGGGGTGCGGAGAGAGAACATGCGGTGGCGACCGGGCCTGTTCGCCCCCATCGGGCGAAGGGTCCATACCGGATCGGCGACGAGACTGGACGTGGCGGACTGCCTGTGCCAAGGTGCGTTGTCTTCTCTGCGTTTTGCAGAAAGCTGACGGCAGATGGCGGCGTCGTCTTAGTCTGGCGAGATGAGGAGCGTGGTCATGGCGGACACCGCGGATGCGACGAGGCCGCACGACGTGCGGGATCCGGCGGCGTTTCTCCAGCTCATGCAGCTGGAGCGGGAGGCCGTGCGGATCTTTCTCAACCAGCCGCTGTTCGTCCCAGGGCTGCTGCAGGTGCCCGGCTACGCGAAGGAGATGATCGGCCGCGTCGCCGGCCTGGAGCCTGACAGCGTCGAGCTGGCGGAGCGGGTGGAAGTCCGGGCCGGCCGGGTCGAGGCGTTCCACCAGCGGCTGCAGGGCCCGAACCCGCCGGAGATCTGGGTCGCCATCGACGAGGGCGTGGTCCGCCGGACGGTGGGCGGTCCCGACGTGATGCGGGAGCAGTTGGCGTATCTCGCGGCAGTGGCCAAGTTCGACACCGTGCACCTGGCGGTCATCCCGTTCGGCTACGGGGCTCATGCGGGGCTCGGCGGGTCGTTCGAGGTGCACGAGCCGGCCAGCGGTGACGCGGCGGTCTTCTTCGAGGGGGCGCACGCCGACTACATTGTCGGCGCCGATCCCGAGGTCGCCCGGCGTCACCGGGCGGCGGTGCAGCACATGGTTGCGTCCGGGGTGGACGCCCGGCCGCTGCTGGAGCAGCTCGCCGGCGCGTTATGACCGGAGGATCGTCGGCGCGTCGCCCTTGATCGCGGCGATGAATTCCCGGAATGCTTGACGGTGGAAGCTCAGCATCGGCCCGGCAGGATCCTTCGAGTCGCGCACGTGCGTGAGGTCCCCGTCGGCAGCGATCGCGACGCAGGCTCCACTGCTGCTTCTGGAGCTCGTCCGCCAGACGAGCTCACCATGGTTGTCCATAGCCCCTCCCACGAGCGGAGCAAATGTCCGCATCGACTTAGACCGATCTCACAGTACCTGAGATCCAGAGGTGTCAGGCACGGAAACCGTTGCCTGACGTGCCTTTGGCACGCGATACGGTAGAATTTGGCGTTTGTGTAACGGCTGTCTGCAATTCGCAAATCGTAGGAGGCGGGCGCAGAGCGGTGGCTAAGACAGATTCGCCCGATCCATCGGTCCACTCCGCGTGGACGGACGTCGGGCCGGCCGTTGCCCGGGAGCTGGTGCGGTCGCGGCTGAAGGCGCTGCGCGAGGCCAGCGAGCTGTCTCCGGCGACCGTCGCCGACCACACCGGCTGGTCCATCTCGAAACTCACCCGTATCGAGAAGGGCGAGGTGACCGTCCAACCGCTCGAGGTGCGTGCACTGCTGCAGTATTACGGCGTCGACGACGAGAACGAGGTGGCCGCGCTCGCCAAGCTCTCGCAGGCGTCCCGCGCCCGCCAGTGGTACAGCAAGCACCGGCTGG
The DNA here is from genome assembly GCF_000716715.1 of Dactylosporangium aurantiacum. Lineage (GTDB taxonomy): Bacteria > Actinomycetota > Actinomycetes > Mycobacteriales > Micromonosporaceae > Dactylosporangium > Dactylosporangium aurantiacum. The sequence continues at coordinate 83,349 of NZ_JNYJ01000036.1, forward strand.
CCGGCGACTTCCAGCGGTTCGTGGCGTACGAGAGCGAAGCCAGCGTCATCAACATCTGGCAGGTGCTGTTCGTGCCGGGGCTGTTGCAGACGGAGGAGTACGCGCGCGCCATCACCGCACTGTCGATGCGCCGCAGCCCTGACGACAAGGAGGTCCTCGCGCGGGTCAGGCTGCGCATGGACCGGCAGCAGGCGTTCCGGGAGCGGCTCGGCAGGCCCGACCCGCCGCGCATCGTCGCGGTCATCGACGAGTCGGTGCTGCGCCGGCCCGTCGGCGGGCGCGACGCGCAGCGCCGCCAGCTCGACCACCTGCTCGACCTGGCGGCGGACAAGGCGGCATACACGATCGCCGTGACACCGCTGGACCTGGTGCACCATTCCGGGCTCGGCGGCACGTTCGAGCTGCTGCAGTTCGGCGGGCGGGAGCACGGCGACGTGCTGTTCGTGGAGGCCGCGGCCGGCACGGACTCGCTGACCATGGAGCCGGAGATGACCGGCCTGTTCCGCAACCTGCTCAGCGACCTGCTGACGTACGGCCGCAGCGGCGACGACGCGCTGGAGCTGATCCGGTCCGTCCGCGCGTCGTTGCCGACCCCGTAACAATTACAACCGCGGTGTCCCGTTCGCTTCGACGGCCCGGATGACGGCTCGCCGGACTTTGCCGAACTCCTGCTGGTCCCGCGTGCTGAACAGAGTGATCTCCTGCCCCCGGTAGACCGCGACCAACGCCATCCAGCGTGGGTTGCGCCAGCCGTCGACCAGCAGCGCGATGCCGAGGCCGACGGCGCTGGCCAGCCCGACGCACAGCAGCATCGCCGAGCCGTACACCGCGGCCAGAGGCACCGCGAGCAACAGCTCGATCGCGCCGAAGATCAGCGCCATGGTCCAGGCCGGGTAGGCACGGACTTCCGCCCGGATGATCGGCCGCAGGTCGCGCACGAGGAAGCGGCCTTGGGCGTTTTCGATCCAGCGGTTGGTGACGACGATGCGCGGACCGGGGTAGAGGTAGACGACCCGTCGATCGGCACTTGAGACGTCGGCGTTGAGAGCCATGACGACCTCCTTAACTATTCTCATAGTCGGAGGCCAGACGGCTATCAGCAACAGCCCGTCTTCCTAAATCTGTCAGATTCCGTCTATCTGCGTTTAGCAGATACCGATATTTGTCTCAGTTGACCGTTTTCGTGGCATTTAGCGACGCGCTTCGTCCGCTTTGCGTCTTCTTCCGGCCACCGCACGGCCTGGACCGATCCGACCCGGGCCGTGCGGCACACAACTGTCAGGCGGCGCGGCGCCGGTTGACCTCGGCGAGGGTCACCGCGGCCGCCACCGAGGCGTTCAACGACTCCACGTCCGACGCCATCGGGATACCCACCCGCAGGTCGCACGTCTGGCCGACGAGCCGGGACAGCCCGCGCCCCTCGGAGCCGACCACCACGACGAGCGGGCCGACCGCGGCCTCCAGGTCGTACAGCGACGTCGCCCCGTCCGCGTCCAGCCCGACGACCACGAAGCCCTCGTCCTGGCAGGCCTTCAGCGACCGGGTCAGGTTCGTCACCTGCGACACCTTCACCCGGGCCGCGGCGCCGGCGCTGGTGCGCCACGCGGTGGCCGTGATCGCCGCCGAGCGGCGCTCGGTCAGGAACACGCCCTGCGCGCCGAACGCGGCCGCCGACCGGATGATCGCGCCGAGGTTGCGCGGGTCGGTGATCCCGTCCAGCGCGATGAGCAGCGGCGCCGTGTGCTCCTTCGCCGCGGCGAGCAGGTCGTCGAACGGCTCGTACGCGTACGGCGGCACCTGCAGGCCGAGACCCTGGTGCAGCACGCCGCCGGTCATCCGGTCCAGCTCCGCGCGGGTGACCTCCAGGATCGCCACGCCCCGCTCGGCGGCCGTGCGGACCGCCTCCTTGACCCGCTCGTCCATGTCGATGCCGAGCGCGACGTACAGCGCCGTCGCCGGCACGTGCGTGCGCAGCGCCTCCACCACCGGGTTGCGCCCGACCAGCAGCTCTGGGCCGTCCTTCGGGGCCACGGACTTGCGCCCTGGCGAGACACGGGCCGTCGAGCGGGTGCCCGGCGCCGCCTTCTTCGACACGCCGAACGGGCCCTTGCCCGCGGTGCGCTTCGTGCCCGGCTGGCCGATCTTCGGAGCCCGCCCCTGTGCGGCGGCCGCGCGAAGCTCGTTGGCCTGCTTGCGCGCGGTCTTCTGGGGCAGCTCCTCGTCGCCGCTGTACCCCTTGTGCCAGGGACGTTCGTCCGCGGGCAGGGTACGGCCGCGCCCCGCGAGGGACTGCCGGTTCTTGCCACCGGAGCCCTTGACGGCGCCCTTCTTCGAGGCGACCCGCTTGCCGCGGCGTTCAGAGTTGCCTGGCATGTCTTCTCAGCTCTCCAACGTCCATCGTGGACCGGCCGGGGTGTCCTCCACCGCGATACCGGCGTGCTTCAACTGGTCCCGCACCGCGTCGGCGGCGGCCCAGTCCTTGCGGCCCCGTGCCGCGGTGCGCTGCTCCAGTGCGAGCGCCACCAGCGCGTCGACCACCCGCGTGAGGTCACCGGCCTGCGTGGAGGCCCACTGCGGGTCCAGCGGGTCGAGCCCCAACACGTCCAGCATGGCCCGCACCGACGCCAGCGCCGCGGCGATCGCCGCCCGGTCGTCGGCGGCGGCGAGGGCGCTGTTCGCGTCGCGCACCACGTCGTGGAGGACGGCCAGGGCACGCGACGTGTTCAGGTCGTCGTCCATCGCCTCCACGAACGCGTCGGGCAGCTCGCCGAGCTCCCCGGCGCCGACCAGCTCCACCGCGCGGGTCACGAAGTTCTCCACCCGCCGGAACGCGGCCGCCGCCTCTTCCAGGGCCTCCTGCGAGTAGTCGATCACCGACCTGTAGTGCGGCGCGAGCAGGTAGTAGCGCACCTCGACCGGGCGCAGGCCGGCCTCGACCAGCGCCTCCAGGTTGATCACGTTGCCGAGCGACTTGGCCATCTTCGACCCGCCGAGGTTCAGCAGCGCGTGGTGCACCCAGTACCGGGCGAACGGGTGCCCGGCCGCGTGCGACTGGGCGATCTCGTTCTCGTGGTGCGGGAACTTCAGGTCGAGCCCGCCACCGTGGATGTCGAACTCCGTGCCGAGATACCGCCAGCACATCGCCGAGCACTCGATGTGCCAGCCCGGCCGGCCGCTCCCCCACGGCGACGGCCAGTTGGCCTCGGCCGGCTCCTCGGGCTTGGTGCCCTTCCACAGCGCGAAGTCCCGCGGGTCCTTCTTCGCCCGCTCGGGCCCGTCGGTGGCCGGCTCCATGTCGTCGGGCCTCTGCCCGGACAGCGCGCCATACTCCGGGTGCGAGCGCACGTCGAAGTAGACGTCGCCGCTGCCGTCCGTCGCCGGATACGCGTGGCCCCGGTCGATGAGCAGCTGGATCAGCTCGTGCATCTCCGTGATGTGCCCGGTCGCGCGCGGCTCGTACGTCGGCGGCAGCACACCCAGCTTCGTATACGTCGCCGACAGCAGGCGCTCGTTGGCATAGGCCACGGCCCAGAACGGCTTGCCCTGCTCGGTGGCCTTGACCAGCACCTTGTCGTCGATGTCGGTGATGTTGCGGATGAACGTGACGGTGTAGCCGGAGCGCAGGAACCAGCGCCGCAGCACGTCATAGTTCACCCCCGAGCGCAGGTGGCCGATGTGCGGGCCGCCCTGCACGGTGAGCCCACACAGGTAGATACCGACCTGCCCGGGCGTCATCGGGACGAAGTCCCGGACCGATCGGGTCGCGGTGTCATACAGGCGTAGGGTCACGGATGCAAGAGTAACGGTCGCACCGCTGTGCCCTCGCATGCATATAACGTTGCTACCCGCCTCGCATAACCTAGGGTCCGTGGCTACGGAGACCGCCCAGACCCTCGACCGCGGCCTGCGCCTGCTGCACGTGGTCGCGGAGACCCCCGGTGGTCTGACCATGACCGAGGCGGCCGCCCTCCTGGGCGTCGGCCGCGCCGTGGTGTACCGCCTGGTCGCGACCCTGTCCGAGCACGGCATGATCCGCCGGGACCGCGCCGGCCGCCTCCGCTTGGGCGCGGGCGTGCTGGCGCTGGCCCGCCGCGCCCAGCCACTGGTCGCGGACGCCGCACTGCCGGCCCTGCGCCGGCTCGCCGAGACGGTCGGCGCGACGGCCCACCTGACGATCGCCGACGGCGGCGAGGCGTACGCCCTCGCCGTGGTCGAGCCGAGCTGGACCCAGTTCCACGTGGCGTACCGGACGGGCTCCCGCCACCCGCTGGAGGTGGGCGCCGCCGGCAAGGCCATCCTGGCCGGCCGCCGCGGCGACTACGGCGCGGTCTCCACCGTCGGCGAGCTGCAGGCGGGTGCGTACGGGGTGGCGGCGGCGGTCGCGGGCGTCGAGGGCCTGGAGGCGAGCGTGGGGGTGGTGGCCCTGGCCGCCCTGGACCCGTCGTCGGTCCCGACCCACGTCACGACGGCCGCGACCACGGTGGCCAGCGCGCTGAGCTGACCCGTCGTCGCTGTCCCTCTACGACCTTCGCGGTGGGCCGCCCAACAGATCTCTGATGATCGTCCGCAGTCGTGCAGATCTGGTTACCCGCAGAATCGCGCGCAGCAGCTCGAAGTCGAGCTCGTGCGAGCCACTCAGTGCCTTGATGGACGCCATGCGCGCCTCCTCGCCGTCAGGTAGCGCATCGGCTGCTATGACAGCAACCTTCCCGCAAGCACCGCGACGGTCGCAATGCTCTGCTCCACAACTGGCAGGTTCAGTTTCGTGCCACCGTTCAGGCTGGCGTGGAACGGAATATCGACGACCAGAACACCGATCATGTTGCCGGCGGCGTCGTTGACCGGCATGGCGTAGACCTCCGCGTATTTCGGCGAGATCCGCTCGAACTCCGACAACGACATGTCCGCCGCCGCGTCGCCGGCCGACGCGAATGCCCGGACACCGTTGCGACGGGCCAGCGCCGCGATCCGCCGGAGGTCACGATGGATCGGCACCTGCTCGAGCCAGCAGAGACCCACCACCCCCTTCCCCTTCGTCCACCGGATATGGGAAGGCCCTGGATGGTCGTCGAACCTGTGCCGCTGGACCCGCTCGAGCGCTCGCCTGCGATACGGGCCGGACGGCAGGCGGAATACGCTCAAGCCGAGCGACTGCACGCTCACCCCCGATTGCTCGGCGATCCGGAATGCCCCCTGCTGCAGAACGCGGGAAACGTCGGCGTGCAACCTACGGCGTCCGGGACGCCGCCACGCCTCCAGGAGTGCACGCGTCGGCTCCGCCGAGGTGCAGACGGCCTGGGCCACGGCTACCCAGACGATCCAGTTGTCGTCCGCCCTGACGACACCGCGAGAGATCATGACAAGCAGTGCCGCAAAGGCGGAGGCGCCACAGATCAGCACCGCCCGCCCCACGAGCCCTCCGACGCGCATCATCGACCCGACACCCCCAGCCACATTCGGCGTCTCACTGCGGGCACCCATCGGGATGGGCTCCGGCGAAGGTCGGTCCGTCAGAGCTCGTCCGAGGTCGGTACCTTCGTTGCTCGCGAAGGTGTGCCGTCTCACTCGAAATGAGTGACTGCCGTCGATTGTCCGGAGTGCAGTGGCGGGGTCCACAAGGCCGATTTTCGTTACCCTGTGGGTTGTATTCATGCGACCGGGTGAGCAGATTCATGCGAGGAGGTCTCCATTGCCGCCCCGCAGCCGCCCGCAAAGGGCAGTCGACTCCGTCGAGCAAGGTATCCGCGATCTGGCGCAAGGCTCGGGTCCGAGCATCAGAAGGATCGCGGACGGATGGACACCCGGTCTGCGGCGCCTCCGTGACCTGTCCAGCAAACTCGCCGGCAGCAGCGTCGACGAGCGTGCCGACGCGATGTTGAGATTGATCTACCTCGAGGCGGCCAACCTGGGCAATTCCGGTGAGCGCCCGCATCCACGATGTGCGGCAGCCGTCCAGGCCGCCCTCGGCATGCCGACCTTTCCTTTCGGCCCGGCGGACGACTCGATCAATCGACGGCTCCAGGTCGCACGGGAGGCCGGAGCGTTCGATACGGTTCGCGGCCGCCGAGGCGCCGAGGCAGGCACCGACGCCGGGAAGATCAACTGGAGTCGCGGCGTCGTCCGGCTGGCGCGTGCCGTCGAACGTCGGGTGAATGAATATGAGCGGCCCGGAGGGTGGGAGCAGGCCGGGCTGCCCAGCGGCTACCAGCCGGTGACGTTCAACCGGATGATCGTCACGTACTTCCTGCGGGGGCGGGCCGTTTCGGAGTCGTTCAGCGAGCGCTGGATCACGGCGGAGGAGGATGGTCTCACCCGGTACATCGTGCGCGCCTACGCCCGGAACAACCCGCCGGCCCGGCCGGCGCTCGAGATACAACCGTGGCTCAACTGCACGCTGGGCTCCGTCCGGCGGGTGGACCCGGGCGACGGCTCGGAGGCGCAAATCGCCGAGATGCTGTTTCCCAAAGCGCTGCAGCGCGGCGACAAACTCTTCTTCGCAACCCGGGTGGTCGCCGAGGAGGACGGCCCGACCATGTCCCGTGAGGTGCAGGTAACCTCACACGGCATCGACGAATTGACCATCAGGATTCAGTTCGACAACACCCTCCCGCTGCCGAAGCGAGCCTGGTGGTTCGCCGAGGTTCCCGACATAGATCGCCTGATACCACCCGAACCGGGCGACGACCGCTACGTCGAAATCTCCGGCAGCGGGTTCCTAGAACGTCAGTTCGGACGGGCGAAGCCGACCGCCAAGTATGGCCTGAGCTGGCAGTGGGATTAGCGGCTGAATCCGCGGGTAGCGTCACGGCGAGTCTACGAAGCCTGTAGCCTCCATGCGGCAGAAAACTACTCCGAGGGAGCCTCGTGGCTTACTTTGATGGAACGGGCGGCGGCAACTAGCCGGTTCGCCTGACGCGGCAACAAGACTGGCGGATGTCGATACAGCACATCCGCCAGTCTTCGTTCACAGCGGCGGGGGTGGATCGGTGCGCAGGCGGCTGTACAGGTAGCCGTCGTGCCAGCGGCCGGCGCGGAACTCGCACGAGCGCACGATGCCCTCCAGCATGAAGCCCGCCTTCTCCAGCGACTTCTGCTCGGCGATGTTCTCCGGGTGGGTCCCGGCCTGGATGCGCTGCACCGGGGTCCGGGCGAACAGGTGGTCGCACAGCATCGCCTAGGCGCGCCAGCCCAGGCCGCGGCCGCGCCACTGGGGCAGCAGGGCGATGCCGATCTCCCAGTAGCCGATCGGGCCGCCGTACCGGCCGGCGAGGTAGGAGACGAAGCCGGCCGCGACGCCGTCGGGTTCGGTCTCCACGATGAGGCGGCCGTACGTGGGGCCGAGGAAACCGTCGGCGGCGAACTGCCGGGCGGCGGCGTGCGGGTCCCGGTAGCCGGCCCAGTCCAGGCCGATGAGGCCCGGCTCGGTGGCGAACCGGTGGAACATCGCCAGGTCCGGCTCGGTCACCGGACGCAGGCGGACGGACGTCATTCGGGCGACCCTACCGGCACCAGCGCCGGCGGGCGGGTCAGCAGGTGGCTGGTCCAGGCGAACAGCAGCCCCAGCGTCACGGCGGCGAACGACAGCGACAGGTCGGTGTCGGCGGAGTTGACCGGCGGGTTCCCGGCCAGCCGGGTGAACAGGCCGCCGACGCTCGATCCGATGACGTACAGCAGCAGGTACACCGGCACCAGCGCGACGGCGCAGGCCGCGGCCACCCCGGCCAGCCGCAGCAGCGACACGTCCCGGGCGGCGGCGACCGCGGCGGCCGCACCCGCCGGCAGCAGCACCAGGCCGAGGGCGCCGAGCGTCCCGTACGTGGCGGTCGCCGGCCACGCGGCCAGGGCGGCGAGCCCGGCGAACGGCAGCGCGTACGGCAGCCGGGACAGCGGCAGCAGGGCCAGCGCGACCGCCGCGAACATCACCACCAGGCCGGCCTTCAGCAACGACAGCGCGTTCTCGACCTGCACCTGCGCGGGGTCGGTGACCGGCTCGTCCCACGGCGTCGTGATCAGCACCGTGACCGCCGCGCAGACCGCCGCCACGGTGGCCAGGACGTGCGGAGAACCACCGGGCGACCCGAGGCGCAGCGCCGCGAAGGACGTCAGCGCGAACCATGCGACCCCGCCCAGTGCCAGCACCACCGCGGTCAGGCCGCCGTGCACGTCGAAGCGGTCGAGGACCAGGTCTGCGGCGATCCAGACCAACGCTCCCACGCCGCCCGCGAGGACGCCCCGGGACAGCAGCACGACCCCCAGGAAGGCCAGGACGATGGCGAGCTGCCGGATGTCCCGCGGCCAGTACGTGTTGTTGCCGCCGAACTCCTCGGGCTGCATGAACGGCTGGTGGACCGCCAGGCTCACCGCCCACACGACCGCGGCCACGACGCCGCTGAAGGCGCCGAGCGCGGTCCGCCAACTGATTCCCATCGCAGCATCCTGATGCCTGCCCGGCCGCCGCGGAACCCCTGCCATCCCGCCCGTGGCACGATCTACCGCGTGCAGATCACCGTGCTCGGGCCGTTCGAGGTGCGCGCGGGCGACGGCACCCTCGTCGACGTGCCGGGTGCGCGGCTGCGTGGGTTGCTGATCGCCCTCGCCCTGGAGACCGGGCGGGTCGTCCCGAAAGGGACGCTGGTGGACTGGATCTGGGGGGAGCAGCCACCGGCCGACGCGACGAACGCCCTGCACCGGCTGGTGTCCCGGCTGCGCAAGGTGCTGCCCGACGGGGCGGTCGAGGGCCACACCGACGGGTACCGGCTGACGCTGCCGGCCGACGACGTCGACGCGGTGCGGTTCGAGCGGCTGATCGGCCAGGGCCAGGCCCACGGCGAGGACGACCCGCAGCGGGTGCGGCTGCTGCGCGACGCGCTCGGGCTGTGGCGCGGCGCGGCCATACAGGACGCGGGCCTGCCCGACAGCGCGGCCAGCAACGCGGCCGTCACCCGGCTCGAGCAGCTGCGGCTGCGGGCGCTCGAGGACCGGTTCGACGCCGAGCCCAGCCGGGCCGAGCTGATCACCGAGCTCTCCGATCTGGTGGCGGCGCATCCGGTACGGGAGCGCCTCACCGCCGCCTTGATGCGGGCGTTCGCCGCGGCCGGGCGGGACACCGAGGCGCTGCTCGCCTACGAGCGCACGAAAGAGGCACTCGCCGACGCGCTCGGCGTGGACCCGTCGCCGGAGCTGTCCGCCCTGCACGTCGCCCTGCTGCGCGGCGAGCTGGGCCGGCGCGAGGAGCGCCGGACCAACCTGCGGGCCGAGCTGACCAGCTTCGTCGGCAAGGACGCCGACGTCGCCGCGGTCGCCGAGCTCATCGCCGAGCACCGGCTCACCACGCTCATCGGGCCGGGCGGCTCGGGCAAGACCAGGCTGGCCACGGAGACGGCCCGGGTGATGCTGCCCGGCCTGCCCGACGGGGCGTGGCTGGTGGAGCTCGCCGCGATCGGCGCCGACGGTGACGTGGCCCAGGCGACGCTTACCGGCCTCGGGCTGCGCGACGCGCTGCACGGCGGGTCGCCCAACGCCGAGCTGACCGACCGGATCATCGCCGCGGTGCGGGACCGTGAGGCCCTGCTCATCCTCGACAACTGCGAGCACGTGATCGAGTCGGCGGCGACGTTCGCGCACCGGGTGCTCGGCGAGTGCCGGCGGCTGCGGATCCTCGCCACCAGCCGGGAGCCGCTCGGCATCACCGGCGAGGCGCTGTGGCTGGTCGAGCCCCTGGCGCTGCCGGACCGCGACGCGACCCCGGCGCAGATGGCGGCCGCGCCGGCGGTACGGCTGCTGCGGGACCGGGCCGGCGCGATGCGCAAGGACCTCGGCGCCGACGCGCACACCCTGGCGACGATGGTGCGGGTCTGCCGGGCGCTGGACGGCATGCCCCTGGCGATCGAGCTGGCCGCGGCCAGGCTGCGCACCATGTCCCTGGACCAGCTCGCGAACCGGCTCGACGACCGGTTCCGGCTGCTGACCGGCGGCAGCCGCACCGCGCTGCCGCGGCACCGGACGCTGCGCGCGATGGTCGACTGGAGCTGGGAGCTGCTCAGCGACGCCGAACGCACCGTGCTGCGCCGGCTGGCGGTGTTCTCCGGCGGGGCGAGCCTGGACGCGGCGGAGCGGGTCTGCGCCGGCGACGCCGTCGACCGTGACGACGTGCTGGAGCTGCTCACCGCGCTCGCCGACAAGTCGCTGCTGGTCGCCGAGGGTGACGAGGCACCGCGGTACCGGATGATCGGCACCATCAAGGAGTACGCCGCGCACCGCCTCGCCGAGGCCGGTGAGACGGACCTTGCGCGGCGGGCGCACCTGGACTACTGCACCGACCTGGTCGAGACCGCGGAGCCGCGGCTGCGCCGCGCCGACCAGCTGGCCTGGCTGGCCACCCTGGAGGCCGAGCACGACAACATCAGCGGCGCGATGCGCGGCGCGCTCGCCGCCGGTGACGCGCAGGCGGCGATGCGGCTCGCCGGGGCCGCCGGCTGGTACTGGTGGCTCGGCGGGCACAAGGCCGAGGGCATCGAGCTGATCATGGCCGCGACGGAGCTTCCCGGCGAGGTCACCGACGAGACCCGGGCCAACGTGTACGCGCTGATCGTGCTGTTCGAGGGCGCCGGACGCAGCGACGAGCACGTGGTCGCCGACTGGATCCACAAGGCGTACGAGTACCGGCAGCGCAGCCGGTCGAGCAGCCCGCTGCTGGAGCTGGTCGAGCCGCTGGAGCGCATGCTGCAGGGCCCGGACTCGCTGCTGTCGGCGTGGGAGCCGCTGCTGGCCAGCGCCGACCCGTGGGTCCGCGCGCTGGCCCGCTTCCACTCCGGCAAGATGCGCATCGCGCTCGGCCACGACGGGCCGGAGGCGGACCGGCACCTGGAGACGGCGCTGGCGGAGTTCCGGGCGCTCGGCGAACGGTTCGGCATCTCCCTCGCCCTGACCGAGCTGGCCGACCGGGTCGCCTCCCGCGGCGAGCTCGCCGCCGCCTGCGAGCTGTTCGAGCAGGCGATCACGGTCGTCACCGAGGTCGGCGCCGTCGAGGACGCGATCCGGATGCGGGCCCGGCAGGCGCAGCTGTTCTGGCTGCTCGGCGACGAGCCGGCGAGCGCGGCCGCGATGGCCGACGCGCAACGCCGGGCGGAGCGGGTCACCTGGCCCGACGCGCTGGTCGAGCTGGCCCTGGTCAAGGCGGAGCTGGCCCGGTGGCGCGGCGACGCGGCCGAGGCCCGCCAGCAGCTCGAAGCCGCGACCGCCATCCTGGGCGAGGAGGCGGAGCGGCCGTACATGCGCGCCACCACCCACGACCTGCTCGGCTACCTCGCCGAGGACCTCGCCAGCGCCCGGGCGCACCGGGCCGCGGCCTACCAGGCGGCGACCGAGACCGGTCACGCCCCGCTGGTCGCGCAGGTCCTCGTCGGCCTCGCGGACCTCGCCCTGCGCGCCGGCCAGGACGCCCAGGCGGTCCGGCTGGTCGCGGCGAGTGCCGCGGTGCGCGGGATGCGGGACCGGTCCTACCCCGATCCGGCGCGGATCGAGGGGGCAGCGCGAAGCCGCCTCGGCGACGCACGGTTCGCCGAGGCGGCTGCGCAAGGTTCCCAGACGAGCTGGTCTCAGCTGGCCGCGGACACGCTCGCCGCGGGCTGAACGATGACGTCGCCGTGCCGGGTCCGGGCGTGCACCGCGACCGTGGCCGGGCCCTGCGGCGCCGGGACCGAGTTGCGGACCGAGCCCTTCGTGCTGTCGGCGACCACGTGCGCGGTGCCGCCGTCGACGCCGACCTCGATGTCGCCGGAGCTGTTCATCAGCTCCGCCTGACCGCGGGTCAGCCGGCCGATGCGGATCGCGCCGTCGCTGGTGTTGGCGGTGACGTCGCCGTCGGCGCGGTCGATGTCGAACCCGCCGGCGCCGCTGCTGAGGTCGAGGTCGGCGGCGGCGTGGCCGATCCAGGTGTGCCCGCCGGAGGTGGACAGCCGCACCGCGCCGCCGGCCTCGCCGATGCGGGCCGTGACGTCGCTGCCCTCGATGCCGGTGCGGCCGGCGACGTGCCCGACCGCGACCTCACCGCCGGCGACGTTCGCCTCCAGCGCGGCGACCCGGTCCAGCTGGACGCGGCTCTTCGCGGTGTGCAGCTCGCAGTCGCCGAGGGTGCCGTCGGCGTGGACGCTGGCGTGTGCCAGGTACGTGATCAGGCTGGATCCGGTGGGCAGGTCGATGGTGATCGCGACCGATCCGTCCTTGTCGCCGGAGACGGTGGTCTTGACCGACAGCCGGCCGTCGGCGAACTCGACCTTCGTCCTGTCGGCGACCTTGACGTCGGCGCGGTCCGCCGGGTCGATCGGCTCGACCAGCACGACGGTGTCGGTCCGGTCGGTGGCGGTGACCCGCACCTGGGCGCCGGCGACCTGCACGGTGGCGGCGATCGGCTCGGGCGTGGTGAAGGTGGGCATGACGGGTCTCCTCGTGCTCATGGTGGTGTACGGGGAAAGCGACGACGGTCAGGCGCGCTTCTTGAAGGTGGAGGACGCCCACAGGTAGCCGACGAGGGCGATGCCGGCGCACCAGGCGACCGCGACGATCGCGTCACCGGAGGACGGTGCGCCGTTGAGCAGCCCGCGGAGGGTCTCGATGATCGGCGTGAAGGGCTGGTACTCGGCGAACTGCCGCACGCCGGGGCCCATCTTGTCGGCCGGGACGATCGCGCTGCTGAAGAACGGCAGCATGACCAGCGGCACGGTGCCCAGGCCGGCCGTCTCCGGCGACTTCGCGGCGAGGCCGAGCGCGACGGTGAACCAGCCGGCGGCGACGCCGAGCAGCACGACCATGCCGGCCACGCCGAGCCAGTCCAGCGGGCCCGCCGACGGGTCGAAGCCGAGCAGGAACGCCACCCCGAGCAGGGCCGCGATGGCGACCAGGTTGGTCAGGACGCTGGCCACGACGGGCCCGGTGAGCACCGCGCCCCGGGACACGTCCATGACCTTGAACCGGTTGATGATGCCCTTGGTCATGTCGGCGTTCACCGACGTCGCGGTCGCGCCCAGCCCGTAGCAGACGGCCAGCAGCATCAGCCCTGGTGTGGCGTAGTCGATGTAGTCGACGCCGACGCTGAACGCGTCGCCGAACACGTACACGAACATCAGCATCAGCACGATCGGCATCAGCACCGCGTTGAACACCGACGTGGGGTTGCGGGCGATGTGCTTGAAGTCGCGGCGCAGCATGACCAGCGACTGGGACTTGGCGCTCATTTGGCGGCCTCCGTGGTGTGGCCCGTCAGGGCGAGGAAAACGTCGTCGAGATCCGGGGTGTGCACGGAGAACCCCTCCGCGCTGAGGGCGTGCTCGTCGAGCCGGTCCAGCACGGCCCGCAGCGAGGCGGTGCCGCCGTCGCTGGGGACGCGCAGGGAGAGCGTGTCGTCGTCGCGGGTGGCACCGGGGAAGACCCGCGCGGCCGCGTCGAGCTCGCCGGCGGTGGTGAAGCGCAGCCGCACGTGCGTGCCGGGCAGCTGCCGCTTGAGCTCGTCGGCGGTGCCCTGGGCGACGATGCGGCCCTGGTCGAGCACCGCGATCTGGTCGGCGAGCTGGTCGGCTTCCTCGAGGTACTGGGTGGTGAGGAAGATGGTCACGCCGTCGGCGACCAGGTCACGCACGATCGACCACATGGTGCGGCGGCTGCGCGGGTCCAGGCCCGTCGTCGGCTCGTCCAGGAAGATGATCCTGGGGCCGCCGACGAGCGTCATGGCCAGGTCGAGCTTGCGGCGCATCCCGCCGGAGTAGGTGGACGCCGGCTTGTTCGCCGACTCGGTGAGGTCGAAGCGCTCCAGCAGGCCGGCGACGGTGCGCCGGCCGTCGCCGCCGGCCGACCGGTGCAGGTCGACCATCAGCTGCAGGTTCTCCTGCCCGGTCAGCAGCTCGTCGACCGCGGCGAACTGGCCGGTGACGCCGATCGCGGCGCGCACCGCCCGGGCCTCGGTGGCCAGGTCGTGGCCGGCGACGCGGATCGTGCCGGCGTCGGCCCGCATGAGCGTGGTGAGGACGTTGACCGTCGTCGTCTTGCCCGCCCCGTTCGGGCCGAGCAGCGAGAACACCGTTCCCGCCGGGACGTCCAGGTCGATGCCGTCGAGCACCACCTTGTCCTTGAAGGCCTTCCGCAGGCCCGTCACTGCGATCGCTGTGCTTGTCATGGGCATGACAATCGGGGCGCCGACTGTCACGCACCTGTCATGGCCCTGACACGGCCACTGACACAGCTATGGGTGGGTCATCGACAGCAGGTCCAGAGCCTCGTCCAGCTGCGCCTCCGTAAGGGTGCCCCGGTCGAGGTGGCCCCGGGACACGACCACCTCGCGGATGGTCCGGCCGCCGGCCAGGGCCTCCTTGGCGATGGCGGCGGCCTCGTCGTAGCCGAGGTACCGGTTCAGCGGCGTGACGATCGACGGGGATCCCGCGGCGTACGACAGCAGCACCTCCTCGTTCGCCGCCAGCCCGTCGACGCAGCGCGCGGCGAACAGCCGGGACACGTTGGCCAGCAGCCGGATCGACTCCAGCAGGTTGCGGGCGATCACCGGCAGCATCACGTTGAGCTCGAAGTCGCCCTGCGAGCCGGCGAACGCGACCGCGGCGTCGTTGCCGATGACCTGCGCGACGACCTGCCGGACCGCCTCGGGCACGACCGGGTTGACCTTTCCGGGCATGATCGACGAGCCGGGCTGCAGGTCCGGCAGGCGCAGCTCGCGCAGCCCGGCCCGCGGTCCGGAGCCCATCCACCGGATGTCGTTGGCGATCTTGTACAGGCCGACCGCGATCGTGCGCAGCTGGCCGGACGCCTCCACGAGCGCGTCGCGGGCACCCTGGGCCTCGAAGTGGTTGCGCGCCTCGGTGAGCGGCAGCCCGGTCGTCGAGGCCAGCTCGGCGATCACCGCGGCGGAGAACGACGGCGGGGTGTTGATGCCGGTGCCGACCGCGGTCCCGCCCAGCGGCAGCTCGCACACCCGGGGCAGCACGGACGCGACGCGGTCGGCGCCGTAGCGGACCTGCGCGGCGTAGCCGGAGAACTCCTGCCCGAGGGTCACCGGTGTGGCGTCCATGAGGTGCGTCCGCCCAGCCTTGACCACGGTCGCGAACTGCTCCGACTTCGCCGACAGTGCCGCCGCGAGGGTCTCCAGGGCCGGGAGCAGCTCGAAGGTCAGCGCGGTCGCCGCCGCGATGTGGATCGAGGTGGGGAACACGTCGTTGGAGGACTGGGATGCGTTCACGTGGTCGTTCGGGTGTACGGCGCGCCCCAGCGACCGCGAGGCGAGGGTCGCGAGGACCTCGTTGACGTTCATGTTGGACGAGGTGCCGGACCCGGTCTGGAACACGTCGATGGGGAACTGCGCGTCGTGCAGCCCGCTGATCACGTCGTCGGCGGCGGCCGCGATCGCCGCGGCCACGTCGTCGGGCAGCACGCCCAGCGACGCGTTCACCGTCGCCGCGGCCGCCTTGATCTGCGCCAGCGCCTTGATGTGCGCCGGCTCGAGGCGGCCACCGGAGATCGGGAAGTTCTCCACCGCCCGCTGCGTCTGCGCCCGCCACAACGCATCGGCCGGAACGCGGACCTCGCCCATCGTGTCGTGCTCCACGCGGAATTCCATACGTTCTACAGTGCCCCGCGCGGGCCGCCGTCAACGAGAAAGTGCGCTCAGATCACAGACGCCGAGCTCCTCGAACAGCATGACCGCCTGCTCGTGCCGGCCGAGGCCGGCCAGGGCGCGGGCCTGCTCGTAGCGGTCGCCGATGCGGATCGTCTTGGCCAGGGCCTCCTCGTTGAGCTGCCGGGCCTCCTCGTGCATGCCGAGGGCGCGCAGCGTGATCGCCAGGTCGTTGGCGGTGAGGCACTGGCCGGACACGTCGGCGACCTGCTCCATGAGCGAGCGGGCGGCCCGCTGGCAGGCCACCGCGTCGGCGAGCCGGCCCTGCAGGCGGTGGGCGGTGCCGAGCTTGCTCAGCGTCTCCGCGGAGCCGTACTGGTTGACCGAGTGCTGCTTGAGCACCAGCGCCCGGCGCAGCATCGCCGTCGCGACGGTGAGGTGCCCCAGGTGCAGGTGCACGAGGCCGATCTCGCCGAGCATGATGCCGAACGCGCGCAGGCCGCCCATGCGCCGGGCGACGGCGAGGCCGCGCCGGTTCGCGTGCAGCGCCTGCTCGTAGTTGCCGGCCTGGGTGTGCACGAGCCCGATCGTGCTGTTGATCTTGAATTGCAGGCTGGCCGGCGCCTCGTCCATCTCCAGCGCGGCGGCGGCCTCGGCGGCGGCGATCGCGTCGGCGTACCGGCCGAGCTTGCTGTGCAGCATCGCGGTGTTCGTCAGGGCGGTGCCGACCAGCCGCGGGATGCCCTCCCGTTCGGCGATCCGGGTGACCAGCCGCAGCGTCGACAGTGCCTCCGCCATCCGGCCCATCCGGAAGTACACCGCGGCCAGGTAGTTGCGCGACTCCGCCTCCAGCTCCGGACTCGGCAGCGTCTTCGCCGCGGCGATGGCGCGCTCGTACAGGTCGAGCTGGGTCTCGCCGTACCCGAACCCGAACAGGAACGGCGACACCGCCCGGGTCATCAGGCAGATCTGCCGGTGGCGGCCGAGGTCGGAGGCGAGACGGGCGGCGCCGAGCACATTGGGCAGCTCCCGCTCCAGCCAGCGCCGGGCCTCCGCGACCCCGTTGAACTCGCGCGCGGTCGGCGGCGGTGCGTCCAGCCGCAGCACCGTGCGCGTGTCGACCAGCTCCAGGAACTTGTTCGCGCTGGCCACGCTGTGCAGGTAGTGGTCGAGCAGCCGGTCGACGGCCGCGTCGCCGTCGGCCGCGAGCTGTGCGGCGTAGTCGCGCAGCAGGTCGTGCAGCCGGTACCGGCCGGCCGCCGGCGCCTCGACCAGGTGCACGTCGACCAGCTCTTCCAGCAGGTCCTCGGCCTCGGCGACGGGCAGCTGCGCCATCGCGGCCGCCGCGGCCGGCTCGAAGTCCCCCGCCGGGTGCAGGCCGAGCAGCCCGAAGAAGCGCTGCAGGTGCACCGGCAACTGCTGGTACGACAGCGCGAACGCCGCGGCCAGGGTGCGCCCGTCGACGGCCAGCTCCGGCAGCCGCCGGTCCGCGCCGCGCAGCCGCCGGGCCAGGTCCGCGACCGTCCAGCTGGGCCGGTGCTGCAGCCGCGCGCCGGCGAGGCGCACCGCGAGGGGCAGCCGCCCGCACAGCTCGACGACCTCGGTCGTGCAGGCCCGGTCGGCGAGGGCCCGCGCGCCGACGGTGCGCTCCAGCAGCTCGATGCCCTCCTCCAGCGGCAGGACGTCCAGCGACACCGGCTGCACGCCGTCGAGGCCGCCGAGCCGCCGCCGGCTGGTGATGATCACACCGGTGTGCGCGGTGCCCGGCAGCAGCGGCAGCACCTGCGCGGAGTCCAGGGCGTTGTCCAGCAGCACGAACACCCGCCGGTCGGCCAGCTCGGTGCGCCACAGTACGGCCCGGTCGTCCAGCACCGCCGGCACCCGCTCCGCCGGCACGCCCAGCTGCCGCAGCAGCGCGCCGAGCGCCTCGCCCGGGTCCAGCGGCGCGCGGTCGCTGTGCCCGCGCAGGTCCAGGTACAGCTGCCCGTCGGGGAACTGGGGCGACACCGCGTGCGCGGCCCGCACGGCCAGGGTCGTCTTGCCGGTGCCGGCCATCCCGTCGATGGCGAGCACGGCGTGCCGCTCGTCGCTGAGCGCCGCGATGATCCGGCCCAACGCGTCGGCCCGGCCGGCGAAGTCGGCGATGTCGCGGGGCAGGCAGCGGGCGGCGCGGCGCGGCTCGTCGCGTGCCTCGACCGGCCCGAGCAGCAGCGTCACGTCGCCGTTGAGGATCCGCCGGTGCAGCTCGACCAGCTCGGCGCCCGGCTCGATGCCCAGCTCCTCGGCAAGCATGGCCCGGCCGCGGCGGAACACGGCGAGCGCGTCGGCGCGCCGGCCGGTGCGGGCGAGGGCCGTCATCAGGTGGCCGCGGAACTGTTCGTGGTGCGGGTACCGCTCGACCAGGTCGGCGACCTCGGCCAGGATCTCCTCGGCGGCGCCCAGCTTGAGCTCCAGGTCGAGGCAGAGCGACATCGCCGCGGTCCACTGCTCCTCGAGGTGCGCGGCGGAGGCCCGCACCGCGTCGGAGTCGACGTCGGCGAGGGGCCGGCCGCGCCACAGCGCGAGCGCGGCCCGCAGCTCGTCCCGCGCGACGGCGAGGTCCCCGTCGGCCGCGGCGGCCCGGCCCCGCTCGATCCGGGCGGCGAACACGGCGGCGTCGAGCTCGTCGGTGCCGACCTTCAGCCGGTAGCCGGACGGCTCGGTGATGACGAGCTCCTCGGGCAGCCCGACCCGGCGCAGCAGCTGCCGGAGCCGGGAGACGCAGCTGTGCACCTGCGCCCGCGCCGTGGTCGGCGGGTTGGTGTCCCACAGCGCCGAGATGACCTGCTGGACCGGCACCAGCTGCCCTTCGCGCAGGAGCAGCAGGGCCAGCAGGATGCGCTCTCGGGGCGCCGCAACCGTGATCTCGGTAACCGGTGTGCGGATCTGCACCGGCCCCAAGATCGAAAACCTGGTCGAATTGCGCATAACCACCCTCTGTGCGGCGCCTGCCTCCCCTCGAAGCTGCACGCGGTAATGCCCGATGGTAGTCAAATGAGAGCGGCGAAAGAGCAGGGCCGTGGAGTCTTTTTCATGCAACGCCATGCGCATGCCGGAATGCGTCCAGCTCTTGCAGGGGCCTACTCAACTCCCATCGACGGACTACTCAAGTCCCACCCCTGCGCGGCGCTGGACGAACGGGGATATTTCGGCTATGCCGGCGCAATCATTTGGGTGAGGGGTCGCGCCCAACGACGTGTGCGACCCCCAAATTTCGCGCCCCGACCCGCCCGGCGTTCAACTGCCGTTCGGCTGGCTGACCCAACGTGCGGCGTCATGGCCATCCTGCTGCGCGCCGCCACGGCCGCCGTCCCCACCCTGCTCCTCACGGCCCTCGCCGCCGCACCGGCGTCCGCCTCGGCTCCCGCCCACGTGACCTCCACCGCGACGCTGCCGCCGATCCCGCTGAGCCGGCTCGGCGTCGCCGACGACCGCGGCGTCCAGCTCGGCGGCATCGGCAGCGACGTCTTCCCCACCGGGCGGCCCGGCGAGTACTGGACCATCACCGACCGCGGCCCGAACGGCCAGATCACGGTCGGCACCGAGAAGCGCCGGACGTTCCCGACGCCCGACTTCAACCCCACGATCGTCAAGGTCCGCGCCACCGGCGGCGTCCTGCGCGTCGAGCAGACCATCCCGCTGACCACCCGCACCGGCAAGCCCGTCACCGGCCTGCCGAACCAGCTGCCGCACGACGAGCAGCCCTACACGTACAACGCCGCGACGCCGCTCGCCATCAACCCGAACGGCCTGGACACCGAGGGCATCGTCCGCGCCGCCGACGGCACCTTCTGGCTCGTCGACGAGTACGGCCCCTCGCTGGTGCACGTCTCCGCCCGTGGCCGGGTGCTGGCCCGGTACACCCCGGCCGGCCTGGGCCTGACGGGCACCGACTACCCCGTGGTCGAGGCCTTCCCGGCCATCTACGCCTCCCGGAAGACCAACCGCGGCTTCGAGGGCCTCGGCATCCTGCCCGGCGGTGACCTGGTGATCGGCCTGCAGAGCCCGCTCCTCGTGCCGAACAAGGCCGCCGGCGAGGCGTCGCTCACCACCCGCCTGCTGCGCTTCTCCCCCCGCAAGGGCAAGGTCACCGCCGAGTACGCCTACCGGTTCGCCCCCGTCTCGGTCGTCGACCCCGGCCAGACCAACCCCGCCGAGCTGAAGATCTCCTCGATCGTCGGCCTCGGCCCCGACTCCGTCCTCGTCGAGGAGCGCACCGACCAGGCGGCCCGCCTGTACGTCGCCGACCTCCGCAAGGCCACGAACCTCCTCGGCGGCCGCTACGACGACCCGGCGACCACCCCGTCGCTGGAGCAGGACGCCTCCACGGTCAAGCCGGCCCCGAAGACCCTCCTGGTCGACCTCAACACGGTCCCCGGCGCCCAGAAGAAGATCGAGGGCGTGGCGGTCGTGAACCCGTGGACGATCGCCCTGATCAACGACAACGACTTCGGCATGACGGACGGCCCGGGCGCCTTCGACGCGGCCGGCCGGCTGGTCGACAGCGGCATCAAGACCACCCTGGTCACGGTCCGTCTGAGCCACCCGCTGCACTGACCATGCTCGTGACCCGGCGGGACGACCCATTCCGTCCCGCCGGCGTCTCGGCGCGCCTCAGCCGTCGGACATCTCCGTGATCTTCGGGATCGTGACGCCGTGGTTGGCGCACGCGCCGGCCAGGGCGCCCCACTTCTGCACCAGCTGGCCGACGGCTACCAGCGCGAGACCCGCGTCGTCCTCGCTGTCGCCGGAGCCGGACAGCTGGTTGATCAGGTCCATGGCCTCGGTGCCGGCGACGCGCAGGTCCTCGTGCCGGGACTCGGCGAACGCCTTCCGCCACCTCTGGTACGCCGCGGCGGCGGCCGCCGGGTCTTCGCTCGGCTTGACCGTGGCGCCGGTCGTCGGGCCGGCCGAGGCGCTCGCCTTCTTCGCCGCCGCGTTGTCCCGGATGGTCTCGCACGCGGCGATGCCCGAGTCCTTGAAGATCCCCGCCGCCGGGCCGACACCGGTCGCCGCCGACACGGCCACCGCGACACCACTTCCCACGAGGACGACGGCACCGGCCAGCGCCGCGATCCAGAGCGCGGACATCCTGCGCCGCCGTCGCGGCAAAACCGCCGGCGCCGGACCGGTCGCCGGCTCGAACGCCTGAGGCCAGGTGGAAGGGTGGCCGAACTGCTGCGGGACTTCGGCGCCGGGAACATACGGAACATCTGGGCGGTGAACGTTCGGCTCAGTCATGACCCCGGAGTGTGACATCGTGACGATGCCGTCACCTTCCGCTAAACGGACCACGAAATGACCATTCCCGG
The DNA here is from genome assembly GCF_000716715.1 of Dactylosporangium aurantiacum. Taxonomy (GTDB): domain Bacteria; phylum Actinomycetota; class Actinomycetes; order Mycobacteriales; family Micromonosporaceae; genus Dactylosporangium; species Dactylosporangium aurantiacum. Next base: position 104,313 of record NZ_JNYJ01000036.1, read on the forward strand.
CCCGACAGTGGTACCGGTCAGATCCTTCAGCTGGCCCCGCGGACAGTTGTCACGCCACTCCTGGACGAATTCGACCACGCCGCGCGTTGCCCGAGGTTCCCGCCAGCGGTTCGCCGCGCTCCTTCCCATGCCGCACCCGCCGACCAGGGATCAAACAATGGCCCAGTCGAACACGGCTTCACGCTTGATGACCGACTGGTATTCGACCATGGTGGCTCGCTGACCGGCCGGTGCCGTGAATGTGATCCAACCCCGTATGCACCTGCCGACCTTCAGCGTTCGATCGGTGATCGGGTATTCCGGCGCGTCGAACTGCTGGTACGTGACCGATGACGGCGCCGCGACCGTTCCGTCCGCGTACACCAGTGACCATGGCGAGCGGTTGACGTAGATGTAGTCGTCGTCGGGTCCAATCGCGTCGAGGCACACCAAGACATCTGCCGACGCCCATTCGGTCCCGGGAGAGCCCGGCCGGGGTGCGCTCGCGGCGGTCGGCTGCCGATAGGCAAGGACGTTGCGGCGGGCTTTCGTGCCATCCCTGTTGAACGGCTGGACGGTGCCGAGCTTGAACACGGCGGCGTCGGCTTGGCCTGACGGGCTGGGAGAGCTGGCAGGAGAGGACGCGGTCGCGCTTGGTGCGGCGGCAGCCGCTGCGCTAGCCGCCGGTGCGGCAGCACGGCCGGTCGAGCATCCGGCGAGCGCGAGCAGGATGGTGGGCATGATGTGACGCACGGCAACCTCCAGGATCGGGACCTCGATCTTTTCGGTCGCTCCTGCGGCGAGCCAGCAGTTCAGCCGCTGGCCGTCGTTCGATCAGGCGGGGCGATCCGACTGGTCGTAGATGCCGTATTCACGAGCGCCGGAGGGCCCGGCTGAAAGGGTGATCCGCTGAGTGCCCGGCGGGTGAAATATCCGCGACACGGGCGTATCGGGCGATCCACCGCAGTATGATCGCGCGCCGCTACGGTGGGCGGGTGGCACGACGAGGAGCGGTCCGCAACTTCGAGACGGCGCTTGGCGCGATCGGCGTGCTGGCGCTCATCATCACGGCCATCCTGGTCACCGGGTGGAACCCCATCCCGAAGGTGTCCGGGGACGTCACCGACTGGTGGGAGAAGGTGGCCTCCAGCAGCGGGAAGCTGTCGGAGCCCGAGACGTCGTGGACCGACCGGGTCGGTGGGCAGCCGTCGGCGGCGGTGATCGTCGGGGACGCGGTCGTCGTGCAGATGCGCGGGACGATCGAGGCGCGCGGGCTGCGCACCGGCACCGAGCTGTGGACCAAGGAGGCCGACTGGGCCGCGGTCGCCGGGGACGGTGCGAACGCGGTCATGGTCGTCGGGCGGCGCGGCAAGGGCATGGAGGCACTCAACCCCTCCTCGGGCACGGCGAAGTGGAAGGACGGCGACGCGGTCGGGGCGTGGACGTACCGGGACTCCGTGCTGGCGTTGAGCTGTGACGGGTTGACGGACTGCGCCCTCACGGCGCGGTCGCCGAAGGACGGGGCGCAGATCTGGAAGCTGGCGCTGCCCGGGATCGGCAGGGTGCTGGCCGGGGCCAACAACGACCTGCTCGGCACGCGGCTGCTGTCAGCGACGTTCGACGACGCGGTCGAGGCGATGCCCGGGGCCATCCCGGCGATGCTGGGCTTTCCGATCGACCAGCGCGTGCAGGTGGTCGACACGCTGACCGGGAAGCGGCTGCGTACCGAGGAACCGACGACGAGCAGCCGGATCGTGGTGGTCGGCGGGCGGGTGCTGGTGTCGACCGCGGCGCCGAAGGACGGCAACTGCCGCTTCAGCCTGGAGGCGCGCGACCCCGCCACGGGCAAGGTGGTGTGGCAGAAGGACGGCTACGACCTGCGGACCTCGTCCGGGGCGGGCTGCGAGCAGCGCCGCGACCCGGCGGGGGCGGACACGGTGATCGCGGCGACGCGGGGCGACAACCGGGAGGTGTTCCTGTCGCCGCGGGACGGACGGGAACTGTTCGTCGGGGCGCCCGGTGACACGCTCGTGGCCGCCGACAGCCAGTACGGGCTGATCCGCGGCGCCGACAAGAAGACCCTGCAGGTGATCAACCTGACCACCGGCAAGACCGCGTGGAAGCAGGAGATCGGCGAGAAGGCCGACGTGGCGATCACCCGCTACGCGGTGCTGGTCACCGACGCCGGGGCGGGGACGTTGAAGGCGTACAGGCCGGACAACGGCGGCCTGCGCCTGGACGCGAAGACCACGTCCGACGTGCTCGGCGTCGGCCCCGACGGGCTGATCGTCTCCCGCGGCCGCAATCTGGGGTTCCTGCCGTTCACGTGAGCGCTAGCGGTGCTCCATCACCAGCGTGAAGGAGGTGCCGGGGGCGAGCGCCTCGTACAGGTGCGGCACGTCGCCGGGGAACGAGCAGTAGTCGTGCACGTCCAGGTCGACGGTGGCGTCGGCCGGGCCGACCCGCAGCCGGCCGCTCATGAGGATCACGTGCTCGACGGTGCCGGGCAGGTGCGCGTCGGCCTTGCGCGGGCCGCCCATGCCGACGCGCATCAGGTAGATGTCGCGGCGGGCGCCCGGCGGGCAGGTGGCCAGCAGGGTGCCACCGAAGTCGGCCTGCTCGGCCTGGATGGACGGGCCCTCCCCGGCGCGGATCACCCGCGGGGCGGTCGGCGCGGGCGGCTCGACCAACCGGCTGAACGGCACGTTGAGCGCCACGGCGAGCGCCCACAGCGTCTCGATGTTGGGGTTGCCGGCGCCGGACTCCAGCTGGTGGAGGGTCGACTTGGCGACGCCGGCGCGCTTCGCTACCTCGCTGAGGGACAGCTGCGCGCGGTCCCGCTCGCGGCGCAGTGCGGCGGCGATGAACTCCAGCGGCGCGCCCATCGGACTCCGTTCGGTGTAGCGAACGATGCATTCGGCTTGACGAACACCTGGTACTGCGTCCAGCATAACGAACTATGCGTTCGATGCTCCGAACAGATCCGATAGTGCGCGACGTGGGGGCGCTGTGCGCGGCCGCGGTGGTGGTCGGGCTGTCGTTCGGCGCCATCGCGACCGCGGCCGGGCTGCCGCTGAGCCAGATCGTGGTGATGTCCGCGTTCGTGTACGCCGGCGGCGCCCAGTTCCTCGCCGTCGGCCTGGTCTCCGCGGGCGGCACGGCGCTGGCGATCATCCTCGCCGGCCTGCTGCTCAACGCCCGGCACCTGCCGTTCGGCCTGGCGATCGGCAACGAGACCCTCGGCGGGTCCCGCTGGCGGCGGGTCGTCGGCAGCCACATCCTGACCGACGAGTCCGTCGCGTTCGCGCTCGCCCAGGACGACCCGGCCCGGCGCCGCCGCGCGTACTGGCTCACCGGCGCCGCGCTGTTCGTCACGTGGAACATCTCGTCCACCGTCGGCGCGATCGTCGGCGGTACCCTCGGCGACCCCAACCGCTACGGGATCGACGCGGCGTTCCCGGCGGCGCTGCTGGCGCTGACCCTGCCGTCGCTGAAGGACAAGATCGCCGTACGGGTCGCGGTCACCGGGGCGGCCGTCGCGCTGGTCGCCACGCCGTTCCTGCCGGCCGGGCTGCCGGTGCTGCTCGCCCTGCTCGGGCTGGTGTTCGCGCTCCCGGTGCCGTCTTCCCGCGCCCGTACCGCCGCCGGCCCGGGAGGACAATCGTGAGCTGGATCGCGATCGTGGTGCTGGCCGCCGGCACCTACGCGCTGCGCTTCGCCGGGCCAGCCCTGCGCAGCCGGATCACCGTCTCCGATGCCGTCAAGCGCTACCTGACCCTGGCCGCCGTCGCGCTGCTCGCCGCGCTCATCGGCACCGCCGCGCTGCTCGACGGCACCGAGTTCGTCGGCATCGCCCGGCCCGCCGGGGTCGCCGTCGGCGCCGTCCTCGCCTGGCGGAAACTGCCGTTCGTCGTGGTCGTGGTCGCCGCCGCGGTCACCGCCGCCCTGCTCAGGCTGGCCGGAATCCAGTAACTACAGTCGAGGGCATGCCAGAGTTCGCGTTCTCGCCGCTGCTGCCGCTCGGACCCGACACCACCGAATACCGGCTGGTCACCAGCGACGGGATCGGCCGCGACGGGCGGTTCCTCACCGTCACCCCGGAGGCGCTGACCCGTCTCACCGACGAGGCGATGCACGACATCGCGCACTTCCTGCGCCCCGCCCACCTCGCCCAGCTCCGCTCGATCATCGACGACCCGCTGGCCTCGCCCAACGACCGGTTCGTCGCGCTCGACCTGCTGCGCAACGCCAACATCGCGGCCGGCGGCGTGCTGCCCATGTGCCAGGACACCGGCACCGCGATCGTCATGGGCAAGCGCGGCCGGTTCGTCCTCACCGACGGCAACGACGAGGAGGCGATCGCCCGCGGCGTCTACGACGCCTACACCCGCCTCAACCTGCGCTACTCGCAGCTCGCCCCGCTGACCATGTGGGACGAGAAGAACACCGGGTCCAATCTGCCCGCCCAGATCGAGCTGTACGCCGAAGGCGACGACGCGTACAAGTTCCTGTTCATGGCCAAGGGCGGCGGCTCGGCCAACAAGAGCTACCTCTACCAGGAGACCAAGGCCCTGCTCAATCCCACGCGGATGATGCAGTTCCTGGAGGAGAAACTGCGGCTGATCGGCACCGCCGCGTGCCCGCCCTACCACCTGGCCGTCGTCATCGGCGGCACGTCCGGCGAGCACGCCCTCAAGACCGCCAAGCTGGCGTCCGCGAAGTACCTCGACACGCTGCCGACGTCCGGCTCGCCCACCGGCCACGGGTTCCGCGACCTGGAGCTGGAGGCCGAGGTGCTGCAGCTGACCCGCGAGTTCGGCATCGGCGCCCAGTTCGGCGGCCGGTACTTCTGCCACGACGTGCGCGTCGTGCGCCTCCCGCGGCACGGCGCCTCCTGCCCCGTCGCGATCGCCGTCTCCTGCTCCGCCGACCGCCAGGCCGTCGGGAAGATCACCGAGTCCGGGGTCTGGCTGGAGCAGCTGGAGCGCGACCCGGCCCGCTTCCTGCCCGACGTCACCGACGAGCACCTCGACGACGACGTGGTCGCCGTCGACCTGACCCGCCCCATGGCCGAGATCCGCGCCCAGCTCTCGGCCCTGCCGGTCAAGACCCGCCTGTCGCTCACCGGCCCGCTGGTGGTGGCCCGCGACATCGCCCACGCGAAGATCGCCGAGCGGCTGGACGCGGGCGAGCCGATGCCCGCGTACCTGCGCGACCACGCCGTCTACTACGCCGGCCCGGCCAAGACCCCGTCCGGCTACGCCTCGGGCTCCTTCGGCCCGACGACCGCCGGCCGCATGGACGCCTACGTCGCCAAGTTCCAGGCCGCGGGCGGCTCCCTGGTGATGCTCGCCAAGGGCAACCGCTCCAAGCAGGTCACCGAGGCCTGCCAGCAGTTCGGCGGCTTCTACCTGGGCTCGATCGGCGGCCCCGCGGCCCGGCTGGCCCAGGACTGCATCAAGCACGTCGAGGTCATCGAGTACCCCGAACTCGGCATGGAAGCGGTCTGGAAGATCGACGTGGTGGACTTTCCCGCCTTCATCGTCGTCGACGACAAGGGCAACGACTTCTTCGCCGAGGTCACCAAGCCCGTTTTGACCGTCGGCCGTCGCTAGTCGTTCGCGTTGCTCCAGCTCAGGGGCGCCCTACGGCGCCCCTGAGGGCGTTGCCGGCCGCGGGTGGACGTCAACAGTGATCCACGCTGGTGATGGATCTGATGGAGGCGATCGGCACGAATGTCCGTTTGTGGGTTACCTGCGGCTGGCCGTCAGGGCCCCATGAACGCGTTTCCATCTGATCGGTGACGGCGACGAAGTCGTGATCCATGTGCGTGATGTCGCCGCATACCGATTCGTTGCTGGTGGTCGCGATCCTTGCCGGATCGGGAAGATCGTCCGGTGCCGACCATGAGACGACAAGCGCGACGCCCAGCATGACAACACCGATACCCGCAATCGCCGGCTGATTGGAGCTGCGGGGCAAGCCGCCGACACCGAGCAACGCGAACAACAGAAACGCCGCCGCCAGGGCGACGATGACAAAGATCCGCCCGCTCGGCGCCGACACCTCAGTCACCAGATCTGTTCCGCCGAAGACAATGGCCAGGGCGAACACCGCACTCATCGCACCCAGCCAGCGAGTGGAGCGGCGGGGCGGGGCATCCGGAGCCGCGAGCTCCTGCGCGTCGGTCACGGCGTGAGCCTAAACGAGCAACGATCAACGCCGCTGTCCCGCGCGCGTTGACGGCGACAGCACCGGCAACGACGCTTCGCCGAGGTCACCAAGCCCGCGCTGACCGTCGGCCGCCGGGCGTAGAACAGCACCGCGCGCAGGTCACGGGCCGGTGGGGGTCCGTGACCTGCGCTCCGGGCGTTAGAGTAGGTACTGCCTGGCCTCGAAGAGGCCGGGTAGTGCGATCTGGTAGACGCACAGGAACACCGCCCCTGCGGCTGCTGCGAACAGCATCAGGAGGCACAACCGGACGGTCCGGCGGCCACTGCGAATGGCGTACCGGGCCGTCTTTCCTGCTTCTTCGGGAAGACCCACGTTCATCACCTCCTTCCCGGGCTCGAACGCGTCGTCAGTCGACGGCGCGGCGGCGTTCGACCCGTAGTGTCCAGATCAGCTCCGGCGCGTGCAGGGCGATCCGGGCGTACGTGCCGGCACGGGAGCGCAGCGACCTGCCCTGGGCGCGGTCGTAATACAGGTCCTCGCGCCACATCTCGCGCCACTGCTCCTGGTCGGCGGCGGGCAGGCCGAGCGCCAGCAGCCGCGTCACGCCGTCGGCGATCCGGGACCGGCGCACGGGGAGCGCGGGCGGCGGGGCGGCATCGGGCACGGAGGGGTCCAGCAGCCGTCGCAACACTTCGTCGGTGAGCGATTGCGGGCCGGTCACGGAGATCGATCGCACCCCGTCCGCACCCTTGATGGTGACCCGCACCGTTGTCGCGTTCGGCCGGCTCGCCCGCCAGGACATGATCGCGCTGACCAGGCCGCCCAGCGCCGTGCCGTTCGCGACGACGACGTTCACCACCGCGACGGTGCTCATGTCCCGGAGCCCAGCGGATCGGGGCGGGGCGACAGCAGCGAGGCGTTCAGCCGTCGCTTGGCGTACGCGTCGGCGAGGGCCAACCTGGCCCGCTCGGCACCGTCCTGGGTGAACCGGTAATAGCGGCGCCGCGGGCGGCCCGGGTCGGCGGCGACCTCCTCGTCGGACTCCCAGAAGCTCTCGATCAGGCCGGCCTGCTCCAGCCGGGCCAGGATCGGGTGGATCGTGCCGGTCGCCAGGCCGGCCTCGTCCGCGACCGCGCGCCCATACTGCGGCCGCGTCGGGTGCTGGAGCAGGACGCGGATCACCGCCTCGGTCTGCGGCGTGATGCGGGGCAACGTGCTCATGACAAGAACTCTAGCTAGCTAAAGTCTAGCTAGCAAGCCGCGCTGCGGCGGCCACGAGCGGCAGCGTGCGGTGCGGGATCTGCTCGGCCAGGGCGATGATCGTCGAGGAGCGCTCGATCCCGTCGAAGCCCATCACCCGGTCGATCACCCGCTGCAGGTCCGAGTTGGACCGCGCCACGATCCGGCACATCAGGTCGCCCGAGCCGGTGATCGTGTGCGCCTCGAGCACCTCGGGGATCTCGGCGAGGTGGGCGGCGACCGGGTCGTGACCGAAGCGCTGGCGGATCTCCAGGGTCACGAACGCGGTCACGCCGTAGCCGAGTGCCGCCGGGTCGATGTCCGGGCCGTACCCGCGGATCACGCCGCGTTCCGTCAGGCGGTCGAGCCGGGCCTGCACCGTGCCGCGGGCGACGCGCAGCCGGCGCGAGCACTCCAGCACGCCGATGCGGGGCTCCGCGGCCAGCAGGCCGATCAGCCGTGCGTCCAGCACGTCGATCGGGTTAGGCATTTTGTCCACCCGTACCCCCGAAACTCACCGCAATATGAGCAACCTGACCATGCAGAATAGCGTTCCTTGCCCACCGGAAGTGGCGGAGCGAGGCTTGGGCGCATGACCCGCGCTATCGAGGACATCAACGAGCTCATCGGTGCAGTCGAGCACGACGTGTCGCATGACCCGTTCCCGCTGACCGGGCTCGATCACGTCAGGTTCTACGTCGGCAACGCCAAGCAGGCGGCGCACTACTATTCGACGGCGTTCGGGATGACCCTGGTCGCGTACCGGGGGCCCGAGCAGGGGTACCGCGACCACGCGGAGTACGTGCTGAAGTCCGGCTCGGCGGTGTTCGTGCTGGCCGGCGGCGTGCACCGGCAGGCCGCCGCGACCCAGCACTACGAGCGGCACGGCGACGGCATCGCCGACATCGCGCTGGAGGTCCCGGACGTCGACACCGCCTACGCGCACGCGCTGCGCCAGGGCGCCACGGGCCTGGAGGCCCCGCACGACGAAGAGGACGAGCACGGCACCGTCCGGGTCGCGGCGATCGCGACGTACGGCGAGACCCGCCACACCCTGATCGACCGGTCCCGGTACAGCGGCCCGTGGCGGCCCGGGTTCGTGGCGAGGCAGCCGATCGTGACGCCGCCGGCGAAGCGGTTCTTCCAGGCCGTCGACCACGTGGTCGGCAATGTCGAGCTGGGCCGCATGGACGAGTGGGTCGAGTTCTACAACCGGGTCATGGGCTTCACGAACATGGCCGAGTTCGTCGGCGACGACATCGCCACCGAGTACTCCGCGCTGATGAGCAAGGTCGTGGCCAGCGGCACCCGCAAGGTGAAGTTCCCGCTCAACGAGCCGGCCGTGTCGCGCAAGAAGTCGCAGATCGACGAATACCTGGAGTTCTACGGCGGACCGGGCGCGCAGCACATCGCGCTCGCCACGGGCGACATCCTGCGTACGGTCGACCTGATGCGCGCCGCCGGGGTGGAGTTCCTGGTCACGCCCGACTCGTACTACGACGACCCCGAGCTGCGGGCGCGCATCGGGCGGGTCCGGGTGCCGATCGAGGACCTGAAGTCCCGCGGCATCCTCGTCGACCGGGACGAGGACGGCTACCTGTTGCAGATCTTCACCAAGCCGGTCCAGGACCGCCCGACGGTGTTCTTCGAGCTGATCGAGCGGCACGGGTCGCTGGGCTTCGGCAAGGGCAACTTCAAGGCGCTCTTCGAGGCGATCGAGCGGGAACAGGAACGTCGCGGGAACCTGTAACACTGTCGGGGTGAGCTACCCTCAACCTCCGCAGCAGAACCCATATGCGCAGGGTCCACCTGCTGGTTACCCGCAGGGCGCCTACGGCGTGCCGGCGCAGGCCTACTACGGCCCTGCGCCGGTGCCCATGGCGCCGACCGGCCAGCCGCTCGCCGGGTTCGGTGCGCGGCTCGGCGCGTACCTCATCGACGCCATCGTGTTCGTCGCGCTGTCAATGGTGGTGATCATCCCGGCGATGTTCGCGATGATCGCCTGGATCGGCACGCAGGCCTCCCAGCTGGAGACCGACCCGGTCACCGGCGAGCTGGTCAGCGAGCCCAACCCGACGCTGTTCGTCGGCCCGATCATCCTCGGTTACGTCGCGATCTTCGCGGTGATGTTCGGCCTGAGCTACGTGTACTACGTCGAGCTGTTCCCGAGCCGCCGCGGTGTCACACTGGGCAAGCGGGCACTCGGCCTGACGCTCGTCCGGCTCGACGACCCGTCGGCGCCGATCACCCGCGGCGTGGCCGCCAAGCGGTGGCTGATGCAGTACGTCGTGGCGATGTTCGTCCCGTTCTTCTCCTGGGTCGACGGGCTGTGGCAGCTGTGGGACAAGCCGTTCCAGCAGTGCCTGCACGACAAGGTCGCACAGACGGTTGTGGTAAAGGTCAACAGGTGACAGCTCCAGGTTGGTACAAGGACCCCGTCGACCAGACCGTCCAGCGGTACTGGGACGGTGATGGCTGGATCGGTGACCCCATCCCCGCGGATGCGGTCCCGCCGGCGGGGCCGCCAGCCGTTGCCCCACCACCACCGCCGCCACCACCGGCGGCCGCGCCGCAGATGGGTGCGGTCATCCTGCCGCCGGGCACCCCCGTGCCGCCCGGCGGCTTCCCACCCGGCCAGCTGCCGCCCGGCGCGATCGTGCTGCCACCCGGCACGCCACTGCCTCCGGGGCTGCAGCCGCAGGGGACGTTGCCGCCGGGCGGGTACCCGTCCGGCGCCGTCCAGGTGCTCCTGCCGCCGCAGGCCACCGGCGCCGGCCTGGGCTCCGCCGCGATGCCGCACGGCCGGCACGTCGCCGGGCTCGGCGCGCGGCTGCTCGCCCGGCTCGTCGACATCGCCGTGCTGCTGCTGATCAACGCGGCGGTCACGGGTTGGTTCGTCTACCAGTACCTGCGCGAGTCATGGCCGGTCTACCAGGAGATGTACCGGCGCGTCCTGGCCAACGAGTCGACCGGCGACATCGTGCAGTCCGAGCGGTCCGGCACGCTGCAGGTGGTGATCCTGATCCTCATCGCCGCGCTGTGGTTCGCCTACGAGGTGCCCGCGATCGCCAACACCGGCCAGACCTTCGGCAAGCGCCTGCTGAAGATCAAGGTCATGCGCCTGGAGAGCGAGGACCGCATCGGCTACGGCCGCGCCATCCGCCGGTGGAACCCGCTCGGCCTGTCGGTGCTGCTGTGGACCTGCGGCGTCGGGTTCGTGCTGCAGTTCCTCGACAGCCTCTCCCCGGTGATCGACTGGCCGCTGCACCGCGCCTTCCACGACCGTTCGGCCGGCACCGTCGTGGTGCGGGACGTCCAGCCGCCATCACAGCCCACCGGAGATGCGTCATGACCCGCCTCACCCGCCCAGACCTCGACGCCCTGCCCGCCTACGTCGCCGGCCGCACCGTGCCCGGCGCCATCAAGCTGGCCAGCAACGAGGTCCCCTACGGTCCGCTGCCCGGCGTCGTCGAGGCGGTCACCGCGTCGATCAGCGGCGCGCACCGGTACCCGGACCCGGGCGCCACCGCGCTGCGCACCGCGCTCAGCGAGCGCCTCGGCGTCGACGCGGACCGCATCGCCACCGGCTGCGGGTCGGTGGCCCTCACCGAGCACCTCTTCCGCGTCACCTGCCTGCCCGGCGACGAGGCCGTCTACGCCTGGCGGTCCTTCGAGGCGTACCCGATCATCGCCGCGACCACCGCCGCCACCAGTGTCCGGGTGCCCAACACCGCCACCCACGCGCACGACCTGCGGGCGATGGCCGCCGCGATCACCGACCGGACCCGCCTCGTCATCGTCTGCAACCCGAACAACCCCACCGGCACCGCCTGCCGCCGCGCCGAGCTCGACGCGTTCCTCGACGCGGTGCCGCCGACGGTCATGGTGGCCCTCGACGAGGCTTACCGGGAGTTCGTCACCGACCCCGACGTGCCGGATGGCCTCGAGGTGTACGGCGACCGCCCCAACGTCGTCGTCCTGCGCACCCTGTCCAAGGCCTGGGGCCTCGCCGGCCTGCGGATCGGGTACCTGGTCGGCTCGCCGGAGGTCGCCGCGGCCGTCCGGAAGGTCGTCACGCCGTTCTCGACCTCGGCGACGGCGCAGGCCGCGGCGGTCGCCGCCCTGCGGGCCTCCGACGAGATGCAGCGCCGGGTCGACCTGATCACCGCCGAGCGCGAGCGGGTCGTCGAGGCGGTCCGCAAGGTGTACCCCGACGTCCCGGACACCCAGTCGAACTTCTTCTGGTTGCCGCTCGGCGACGCGGCCGTCGACTTCGCCGCCAAGTGCGAGGAGTCGGGCGTGATCGTGCGCGCCTTCGCCGGCGACGGGGTGCGGGTGACGATCAGCTCCCCCGGCGAGAACGACGCCTTCCTCGACTGCCTCTGACGGGTTCTCCGGCACCGCACCCCGCCGGCCGATCGCAGGCGGCGGGGTGCGGAATGCATCGATCGGTGTGCGGCGGGTAGGGGACCGGTGACCGCAAGGCACATCGATCGAAGGAGCGGCCATGCCAACCGCCAGACAGATCATGACCGCGGGTGTCACCTGCGCGCAGGAGAACGAGACGCTGATGGACGCGGCCCGGAAGATGGCTGAGCTGGATGTGGGGTCGTTGCCGATCTGCGGCGACGACAACCGGCTGAAGGGGATGCTGACCGACCGGGACATCGTGGTGAAGGTGCTCGCCGCCGGCAACGACCCGACCAGTGTGACCGTCGCCCAGCTCGCGCAGGGCAAGCCGGTCACCATCGGGGCCGACGACGACGCCACGGAGATCCTGGCCACGATGGCGAAGCACAAGGTACGGCGGCTGCCGGTCATCGACGGGCACGACCTCGTCGGGATCGTGGCGCTCGCCGACGTCGCCAGGGCGCTGCCGGACCGGCCCGTCGGGGACCTGCTCGACACCCTGTCCGAGTAGGCCCCGCGAAGCGCCGGGTGAAGCGCGCTACGGCAGTTTGTCGAGCAGCGCCTTCATCTCGGCGATCTCGGCGGTCTGACTGGCCACGACGGCGCCGGCGAGCTGTTTCACCGCGGGGCTTTCGCCTTGGGCCTGCGCCGTCGTGGCGGTCTCGACCGCACCCTCGTGGTGCTTGATCATCAGGGTGAGGAACAGCTTGTCGAACGCGGCACCCGAGGCCGCGCCGAGCTGGCGCAGCTCGGTGTCGGTGAGCATGCCCGGCATGCCGCCCATGTCACCCATGTCGTGATGCATCGCCCCCGGGCTGGGGACCGGCTCACCCCAGGCGGTGAGCCAGCCGGCCATGGTGGCGATCTCCGGCTCCTGCCCGGCGCGGATCTTCGCGGCGATGGCCTTCACCCCGGGGTCGGACGCCTTGGTGGCGGCCATCGCCGCCATGTCGACCGCCTGCCGGTGGTGCGGGATCATGTCGGTCGCGAACTGCACGTCGGTCCCGTTGAACGGGCCGGCGGAGGGCGCGGTGGAGGGCGCGGTGGAGGCGGCCGGCGAGGCGGCGGCGGGCGGGTGACCGGCGTCGTGCGCGTCGGTGGAGCCGCAGGCGGTCACCAGCAGCACCGCCCCGATCGCGGCCAGGTGCCTCACCCGATGCCGACCAGCACGACGGTGTTCATGCTGAAGTAGTACTTGTCGTCGATCTCCGACGCGTTCGTGGTGTGCAGGCGCTCGATCACCAGGTAGCCGCCGTGCAGGTACAGCTCGCTGTAGACGAACCGGTCCTCCGGGCGGATCCGCAGCTCGGTGCTCGACGTGACCGCGCCGGTGACCATGTTGAGGACCAGCAGCTGGTAGTCCCGGTTGATCAGGTACACGTTGCGCTGGTCGGCGCCGATCAGCGTGCCGGAGACCTCCGACATCCACAGGCGCTGGCCGGTGGTCCGGGAGAAGGCCCAGATGTAGCCGCCGACGACCTGCTCGGCCAGGGTGTCGCCGACCACGACGACCTTGTCCTTGTCAGGGACCGGCTCGGGCTTGACGATGTGGTCGGCGCCGAGGGACCAGTAGGTCGGGGTGATGCTGCCGACGCCCGACGCCGCGTCGGCATAGCTGACCACGTCGCCGGTCGGGGCGGCCTTGAACAGCGCGCATCCGGAGCGGCCGAGCTGGCAGGAGGTCGGCTCCAGGAACCAGTTGGTGACGTTGTCGGGGCCGATCGACGCGCCCGGCGGGCGCCAGGTGGTGAGCAGGGTGCCGGTGCCGGCGTCGTACACCTCGAGCGTGGCGGGCTTCGCGCAGGTGTCCTTGACGTAGTACGCGTCGAGGCCGGTCCAGTCCACGGCGTGGCAGCCGGGCGTGGCGGCGAACGAGTGCGTCCAGCGGATCTTGCCGTCGGCGGGGTCGATGGCCTGCACGACGTCCTTGCCGGTGGCGATCACGACCTGCTGGCGGTCCAGGGCGGAGGTGGTGACGAAGAGGTCCTCGGGGCCGTACATGGTCTTGGCGCCGGTGCGGCGGCCCTTGAACGTCTCACCGTCGGCGGGGTCGATGCGCACCTGCCAGACGATGTCGCCCTTCTCCGCGTCGAGGGCGACGATCTCACCGTCGGACCACTTGGTGACCACGACGGAGAGGCCGACCCCGCTGGCGGGCTTCTCGACCGCGACGATGGACACGACCTCCGCGGGCCAGCGCCGGTACGCCCAGTGCGGCGTCATCTCCCGCTGCGCGGTCACGGGCGTGTCTGCGAAGACGCGCCGCTGCTCGGTGTAGACGCGCAGCCGCCCCTCGACGATCAGCGGGGCCGAGGGCAGCTCCGCGTACTGGATCGACTTGATCGGCTCGGGCGACGGCACCGGCTTGTTGGCGCGGCTGACCGTCTCGGCGGGCTTCAGGGTCCGGTACGCCGTGACGCCCATCGCGCCGATGACCACGATCGCGAACAGCGCGGTGAGGACCCGGCGCACCGACCGGGGCCAGTTTCGTGGGCGCACGCTGAGTCGCCGCCCCGCACGACCGGTCCCCATAACCACCTCCGCCGGGCACCATACCCGGCGATCGTCGCATTCTGCTCACGGTGACCGTCGATCGCAGGGCTTCTCACACCCGCGTCACCACCGTGCCCCTCACCTCACCGAAGCCAACCATGGCGCCATCGGCCGGACCACCGGAACACCTCGCGGCAGCCGAAATCGTGACCGTGTCGCCATCCAGCAGAAAGCTACGGGTCGAGCCGTCGTCGAGGCGGACGGGGTGTGCGCCGTTCCACGTCCGTTCGATGAACGATCCGGTCTCCTCGGGCGTGGCGCCGGAGATGGTGCCGGAGGCGTACAGGTCGCCGGTGCGCGCCCACGCGCCGTTCGCGGTGAGATGGGCGAGCTGCTGCGCCGGTGTCCAGTAGATGCCGGCGTACGGCGGGCGCGACACGAGTGTGCCGTTCCAGAAGACCTCGAAGCGGATGTCGTACGAGTAGCGCTCCGCCTCCCGCAGGTAGTCCAGCACGGGCGGGTCCTGGGTGGGCGCGGCCGAGCGGGCCGGCTCGAGCGCGTCGAGCGACACCACCCACGGCGAGACCGACGTGGCGAACGACTTGCCCAGGAACGGGCCGAGCGGCTGGTACTCCCACGCCTGGATGTCCCGGGCGGACCAGTCGTTGACCAGGACGGCGCCGTACACGTGCCGGCGGAAGTCGTCGACGTCGATCGGGCCGGTCGAGGGCGCGCCGACGACGAAGCCGAGCTCGGCCTCGATGTCGAGGCGCCGGGATGGGCCGTAGCTGGGCCGCTCCTCGTCGGGCGCCTTGCGCTGCCCGTGCGGCCGCGGGACGTCGGTGCCGGAGACCACGACGGTGCCGGCGCGGCCGTGATACCCGATGGGCAGCGACTTCCAGTTGGGCAGCAGCGACGGCGAGTCCGGGCGGAACAGCCGGCTCAGGTTCTTGGCGTGCTCCTCGGAGGAGTAGAAATCCACATAGTCGGCGACCTCGAACGGCAGCGCGAGCGCGGTGCCGTCGACCGGGTGCAGCATCGCCTCGACGGTGGCCCGGTGCGGCGCCTCGGCCAGGCCGGTGAACAGGTCGGTGAGCTGCTCGCGGACCCGGGTCCAGGTGGGCCGGCCGGTGGCGAGGAACCGGTTGAGGGTGGTCTCGCGGGTGAACGCGCCGCCGGCGTCGAGCAGGCCGGCCTCCTCGGCGGCGCCGAGGTTGAGGATCAGGTCGCCGGCACGGACGCCGACCCAGCCGTCGCGGGTCGCGCACAGCGGCAGGTTGTGCAGCCCGAACGGGTCATCGACGCCGGGCTCTGTCCACTCGGTCATGACGTCACCTCCGCTGCGCTCCGGTGCCGCCCTGACCTTACAACTGAGCTCATGATGACCGGCTCCTCGCTCCGCTGCGGGCCGGTCATGCGGGCACCTTACGCGGCAGCAGGCCGAGGTTGGTGAGGTCGGTGACGGGCTCGTCGACGCTGCAGCTGCCGAAGCCGACCCACAGCGGCCGGGGCTGGTCCAGCTGGCCGCGGATCGCCAAGGTGAGCGGCAGCGCGTCGGTGCCGGCGAGGATGCCGGCGAGCTCGGTGGGATCGCCACCGCGGGCGGCGGCGAGGGTCGCGGCGAGCACGTTGAGGAACCCGTGGTGGACCAGGCCGGTGTCGGGGTCGGTGTGCCGCACCGCGTGGTGCAGGCCGGCGGTCAGCTTGAACGGCAGCTCGCGGTCGCGGCACGCGCAGATGACGGCGGCGAGCTCGACCGGGGTCGGGAACAGCTCGGCGGCCAGCCCTCCGGTGCGGAACTTCGCCGCGGCCGGCAGCCCTTCGGCGCGCAGCCGGGCCAGCTGGTCGAGCCCGCGCATCAGGCCCCAGGCGAGCGGCACCTCGAAGTACCAGACCCAGGGCTCCTGCTCGTGCTTGCGCAGCAGGCCGGCGAGCTGCTCGATGCCGGGCGCCGGGTCCTCGCCGCGCTTGGCGACGGGCGACTCGACCTGCCGGACGGTGAGGTGGCCGGGGATCGTCCCGAGGGCCCGCTCGACCGCGCCGGGCTCGCCGACGACCCCGACGTCGACGGTGGCGCCGATCTCGGGCAGGTCGGCCGCCGGCACCAGCAGCGGGCCGATCATCGCGGCCCACGGGCCGTCGCGGTGGCGGAGGTGGGCGGGCACGGCGTCGGGCAGCGGCATGCTCCCCGGCGGGAACACGGCGGCGTCGTCGACCAGGGCGGTCAGCAGAGGCGGGACTGCGTTTGACACGGCTTCCGAATCTAATGGACGCTATACAGGGCGGACAACTTCGTCCGCTATCCGGACGACTTCTCTTCTTCCGGGAGGCAGCGGATGCCGTACTACCGTCGCGTGGGCGAGGTTCCACCGAAGCGACACACCCAGTTTCGCCAGCCGGACGGCTCGTTGTTCGCGGAAGAGCTGATGGGGCAGGAGGGTTTTTCGAGCGACTCGTCCCTGCTGTACCACAAGCATCGACCCACGGCGATCATGTCGGCGTCCGCCGTCACCCCGTTCGCGACCACGCGCACGCCGAACCTGCCGCTCAAGCCGCGCCACTTCCAGACCCACAAGCTCGGCGGCGGCCCCACCGACGCCGTGCTCGGCCGGCAGCACCTGCTGGCCAACGACGACGTGCGGCTGTCCTACGCGCTCGCCACCACGCCGTCGCCGCTGTACCGCAACGCGATCGGTGACGAGTGCGTGTACGTCGAGGCCGGCGGGCTGCGGCTGGAGTCCGTGTTCGGCGCGCTCGACCTGCGTGAGGGTGACTACGCGATCATCCCGACGTCGGTCATCCACCGCCTGGTGCCCACGTCGGCGGAGGCGCGGGTCCTGGTGATCGAGGCGTCCGGGCACATCGGGCCGCCGCACCGGTACCTGTCCAAGCGCGGCCAGTTCCTGGAGCACGCCCCGTACTGCGAGCGCGACCTGCGCGGGCCGGGCGAGCCGCTGCTCGTGGAGGACACCGAGGTGCCGGTGCTGGTCCAGCACCGCCGCGGCTGGACCGAGCACGTCTACGCCACACACCCGTTCGACGTCGTCGGCTGGGACGGCTGCCTCTACCCGTGGGCGTTCTCGATCCACGACTTCGAGCCGATCACCGGGCGGCTGCACCAGCCGCCGCCGGTCCACCAGACCTTCGAGGGCCCGAACTTCGTCGTCTGCTCGTTCGTGCCCCGCAAGGTCGACTACCACCCGCTGGCGATCCCGGTGCCGTACAACCACCACAACGTCGACTCCGACGAGGTGCTGTTCTACACCGGCGGCAACTACGAGGCCCGCCGCGGCTCCGGCATCGTCCAGGGCTCGATCTCGCTGCACCCGAGCGGCTTCACCCACGGCCCCCAGCCCGGCGCCGTCGAGCGGGCCCTGGGCGTGGAGGCGTTCGACGAGCTGGCGGTCATGGTCGACACGTTCCGGCCGCTCGACCTGTGCGAGCCCGCCCTGTCCGTCGAGGACACCGCGTACGCGTGGACCTGGGCCCGCAACGCCTAGCAGTCCCAGCGCACCCAGGTGCTGTCGTAGCCGGACAGGCCGTACATCTGCTGCCCGTCGTCGCGGATGTTTTGGAACTGCACCTTGTGGCCGCCGAACGACTGCGGCAGCGGCCGCACGGTGCCGTTGATCCAGACCACCTGGGGGTCCGAGAGGCCGTAGATCCGGCCGTACATGTCGACGAAGCCGGATCCGTCGATGCCCTCCACGGCGTCGGCCCGGCCGGTGCGGATGTTCCACCGCACGCCCGGGCCGACCGCCCAGTCACCGGTCAGACCGGTCACCGCGACGTCCCCTTCGTGGCCGGCGGGCATCGGCAGGGGCTCGCCGCTGCCGTCGGGGTGCCACAGGTACGGCGTCACCACGTCACCCAGGAACACCTCGCCGACCACGGTGCCGTCCCAGGCGAGCCCGTACGCCCGCGACGACCGACCCTGCGGGATGGCCGGCACCCGCGGCTGCCCGGGCCGGCCGCCGGGCCACACGACCGCCTCGAACCCGAGGGTCGCCTGCGTCGACACGATCCCGAGCAGGTCGCCGGCCTCGTTCATGTCGGTCAGCGCGACGCTCGTCGCGCCCTCGGGCAGTTTCAGGCGGCTGAACCGGCCGTCGCGGTACACCCATGCGCGCTCGTTGTTCACGTCGACGCCGGCGAAGTCGCCGGCCCCGTTGACGTTGGTCAGCTGGAAGCGGCTCGGCACGTCCGGGATGCGCTCGACGCGCCCGTCCTTGTAGCGGACCGCCTCCACGGGCGCCGTTCCGGGCGCGTCGAGGTGCACCGCGACCCGCCAGGCGTCGTCGAGCACCACCCACGGCCGGCGGCTCGCGTACGGCGCGGTGTCCTTGCTGAGTGAGCACTCACCCAGCGGCGGGGCGACGGTCGACGTCGGCAGCGGCCTCGGCGTGCGCTCGGCGGGCATGGACTGCGGCCGGCCGGTCACGGCGGTGACCGCGACGGCCGTCGCCAGCACGGCCGCGGCGGTGAGGCCGGCGACCGTGGCGTGCCGGATCCTGCGCCGGCGCCGGCCGACCCGGATCGCCTGCCCCAGGTCGACGCGGGGCGGGCGCACGTCGGCGTCCCGCAGCGGGGTCAACAGGTCCTCGTGCATCACGCCCCACCCCCGGCCGGCGCGAGCACGCCGAGCTTCTTGCGCAGCTTCGCCAGCCCGTCGGAGGTCTGGCTCTTCACCGTCCCCTGCGAGCAGCCGAGCAGCTCGGAGACCTCCTCGACCGGCAGGTCGCACAGGAACCGCAGCACCAGCACCGCCTGCTGCCGCGGCGGCAGCGCCCGCAGGGCGGCCCGGACCACCATCCGCTCGTCGGCCGGCTGCCCGGCGGCCTCCGCCCGGTCCGGCACCGTCTCGGTCAACAGCACCCGTGACCAGAGGCGGCGGCGTTCGCTGAGGAACGTGTTGACCACGCTGCGGCGCACGTACGCGTCGAGGTTGTCCACCTGCCGCACGTGCGGCCAGCGCGTGTACAGCGTGGTCACCGCCGACTGGACGATGTCGTCGGCGCGGTCGGCGTCGCCGCAGAGCATCACCGCCAGCCGGTGCAGCTGCGGCAGTCGCGGCTGGAAGTACTCCACGTACTGCCGCTCGAGTTCGTCGCGCACATCGCCTCCCGCCGCATTGACGCGCGCTGCCCCTGCGGCGGTTGGGTGTCTTTTTGTCGGGTGTCTTCGCTAGTGCTCGATCACCTTTGTCGCGCTCACCCGGCAGACCACCCTGGTGACGCCCGGCACCGCCTCGACGAAGGGCTTGCCGTCGTAGAGGTGACTGAGCTCGTCGATCAGCTCGGGGCCGCCCTCCTCGACCATGCTGACCGTGCCGCGGACCTCGACGTAGCGGTACGGGTTCGCCGGGTCGTACACGCAGATCGACACCCGCGGGTCGCGCTCCATGTTGCGCGTCTTGCGCCGCCCCCGGATGGTCGAGAAGACGACGTCGCCGCCGTCGTGCTTGGCCCAGATCACGCTGGACTGCGGCGCGCCGTCCGGGTTGATCGTGCTGAGCACCAGGAACGCCCGGCGGTCGAGCAGGTCACGCAGCATCTCGTTCAAGGCCTTCACCCTTTCGGTACCGGATAGATCAACGCGACGGCGGTGGCGGCGAGGCCCTCACCCCGACCGGTGAACCCGAGCCCGTCGGTCGTGGTGCCCGACAGCCGGACGATGGCGCCGATCGCCTTGCGCAGCGTCTCCTCCGCCTCGGCCCGGCGCCGGCCGACCTTCGGCGCGACCCCGATCACCTGCACGGAGACGTTACCGATCTCATACCCGGCGTCACGGACCAACCGCGCGGCCTCCCGCAGCAGCGTCACGCCCGACGCGCCGGCCCACTCCGGCCGGCTGGTGCCGAAGTTCGCCCCGAGATCGCCCAGACCGGCCGCGGACAGCAGCGCATCACAGATCGCGTGCGCCGCGACATCACCGTCGGAGTGCCCGGCGAGCCCGTCGACACCCTCCCACTTGAGCCCCGCGACCCAGCACTCCCGCCCTTTTTCGAACGCGTGCACGTCGGTCCCGTTGCCGATCAACATCATCGCTGGATCACTTTGGGAGGGTACGACGATCGGTGCACGATCGTGAACTTCTGGTTGCTGCGCCTTGATCGGACTCGGCATCCTGGCGTTCCGGGCCTAGGCTGGGTCAGGTGCGCAACGACCTGACGACCCCGAAAGCCCCACGGCAGTGGTGGCGCACCGGAGCCGCCTTGCGCTTCGGGCTGCTCGCCCTGCTGGTCGCGACGCTGTCCGTGGTCATGCTGATCATTCACCCGGACAAATCGTCGCTCACCCATGCCGTGGGCCCTGACCACCCGTTCGGCCCGGCGATCGCCGTCCTCGGCTCCGCCGTGCTGACCACCGCCCTGGTCCCCCGGACCCTCCTCGCCGGCGTCGGCGGCGTCCTCTTCGGCTTCGCCGGCGGCGTCCTGTACATCCTCGCCGGCGTCACCCTGGGCGCCCTGATCGCCTACACGATCGGCCACTTCCTCGGCCGCGAGTTCATGGCCCGCCACCTGAGCGGCCGTTTCCTCGCCGTCGAGCAGGCCGTCGCCAACCGCGGCATCGTCGCCGTCATCATCTCCCGCATGATCCCGTTCGTGCCGTTCTGCGTGGCGAACTACGCCTTCGGCACGACCCGGGTCCGCCGCTCGACCTTCGCGATCGGCACCATGCTCGGCGCCCTGCCCGCCACGATCGCGTATGCCGCCCTCGGCTCGGCCACCGCCCGCGGCGACACCCTCGGCATGTCCCTGGCCGGCGCGATGATCGCGACCCTGGGCGTGGGCGGCTCGATCGGCACGTACCTGGTGTGGCGCCGCCGTCCCCGCAAGCAGCAGCAGGTGGCCCCGGTGTCAGCCGCTCCCGCCTGACAGTTCCTGCTCCGAACTTTTCCGGCTATTCCGGCTTTCCCGGCCCCGTGGCGAGCGTCTCGTCACGGGGCCGCTGCGTTCTTGCGGGCCGGTCTCGACTCCTCCGGCTGCTTCTACTCCCCTTGGCTGGAATGCGGCGCTTCCGATCCGCTGATCAGCTGCTCAGCCACTGAGGACACAGACCACCCCGCTGGCCGCACCACCCCGACCACCCTCAACAACCACCCAGTTCCCAATGCCGCTCCCGGGCCACGGCGATCAGCGTCACGGACACCCGAACACCGATCACCGGCCGCTGCGGGCCCACCGGTTGACGCCCCGTTGACGCCCCGGCAGCCGAGTTCAGCGTGATGGCGACCACCAACACGAGCCGGCCACCGCTACCCCAGCCGGCCCCCACTCCAGCCGGCCCCACTCCAGCCAGCCCACACTCCAGCCGGACACCATCGCTCCAGCGGGACACCATCGCTCCAGCGGGACGCCACCCTGAACGACGACCACGCCACAGCGGCGACGACGCCACAGCGATCGGCGCTACGTCACCCCCAACACCGATCACCCGCCGGACATAACCACCCGAACCGGCCACCCCCGGCCATCCCACCACCGCCGTCTGCCACGGCCATCCCAACCGCCCTCTGCCACGGCGATCGGCGTCTCCGGGACCCGAATGCGATCGGCGCTTGCGACCGTCGAACACTGATCACAAGTCGAAGCACCACCGCCAGATTCGGACCGCTGATCCCGCCGGCGCGCCGGATCGTGGCCGGGACGGCGCCACGCTTGACCACCGCCCTCACACCGGACAACCACAACACCCACCTCGGCGACCACGACGGCACCACTGACGACAACGACCTCGACCACAGCACCGCAGCCCCGCCTCCGTGATCGGCATTACCGGCGCCCGAACACCGATCACCAACCGGACATCGCCATCCTTACCCTTCGACCCCCCCGGCCACCTCAACCGCCGCCGGCTGCCTCGGCGATCGGCGTCTCTGGCACCCGAATGCCGATCACCATGTGGGCATCGCCGCCCAGGACAGAGCCGATGCCTTGACCCTCGCCCCCGCTCGACCACCCCGCTCACTGCCTCGGCGATCGGCGTCTCCGGCACCCAAATCCCGACCACCCCGCTCGACCGCCTCCGCTCAGCCGGCCCGCTCAGCCGGCCCGCTCAGCCGGCCCGCTCAACCACCCCGCACGACCGCCTCCGCCCAACCGGCCCCGCACGACCGGCTCCGCCCAACCGGCCCCGCTCAACCGGCCCCGCTCAACCGCCGCCCGTTTACGTCGGACTCGCGCAACCCGGGCTTCAGGCATGACCCATGTCACCGCGATCGGCGTTGCCGGCAACCGGACACCGATCACCAGCCCGAGCGACGAGCTGAGCCGAGCCGAGCGAAAGCCGGGAGCAGCCACGGCAGGCGTCCAGCACCCGGGATCGCAGGTCAGGCGGCGTAGCGGACCTGCCGGGCGAACGACTCGATCCTCGCCAGGTCGCTCGGTCGCAGGCCCCGGCGTGAGTGCGGCTTGATCAGCAGCGCGCGGCCGCCGGCGGTCAGCTCAGCGGCCACCGGGCCGGGATCCGGGACCGCGGTGTCATCCGTCCACACCAGCCGGCGTCCGGCGGCCAGGACCTCGCGGGCCGCGGCCAGTTTCACCCGATCGGTCTCCTCGGCCTCGTCGAGATCGGCCGCGGACAGCGCACGGCCCAGTGGCGGCAAATGGAAGAGCCGCTCCAGCGCGTCGGCGTCCGGGCACCAGGTCGTGCACCAGCGGATCTCGAGGAGGCGGGTGGCGGCCAGCCGGCGGATCCGCGTGATCAGCGCAGGCGCCCAGCGGATCGGCCAGTCGATGCCGGCCGACGAGGCGGTACCGCGGTGCAGTGAGGGACCCCACAGCGGGCGGCGTACGTTGATCACGCCGTCGACGTCGAGGAGCCAGACCGGCGGGTGGCGCACGGTCAGAAGAGCAGCTCGGCGACGGCCAGGTCGAACGGGCGGGTGATCTTCATGGCGGCCTCGGCGCCGGGGACGGTGTGCACGGGGACACCGATCTTCTCGGCGAGGCCGGCGTCGTCGGTGTGGTCGTCGACGGCGGCGGCATGTGCGCTGGTCAGGACCGTGCGGCTGAAGCCCTGGGGGGTCTGGACGGCGCGGAGGACGGAGCGGTCGACGGTGCCGACGACAATGCCGGAATTGTCTACCTGCTTGATGGTGTCGACCACGGCGAGAACGGGTATGACGGCGCCGTGCCCCCCTCGCACCGCTGCCGCGACTGTCTCCACCAGCTCAGGTGGGGTCAGCGCACGCGCCGCGTCGTGGACCAGGATGATGCCGAACTCCTCAGGGACGGCGGCCAGCGCAAGAGCCACCGACGCCTGCCGGCTCGCCCCGCCCGCGACCACCAGAAGCCGGACATCGGGGGAGGAAAGCGGCCGCAGCATCGCCGCGACGTCGTCGACGGCGTCCGCCGGGGCGGCGACCACGATGCAGCCCACGCTGGGCGCGGCTGCCACCCGGCGAACGGCGTGCACGAGCAGCGGCTCCCCTCGCAGGAGCCGCAGTGCCTTCGGAGCACCGGGGCCGAGTCGGACCCCCATGCCCGCAGCAGGCACGAGGACCGCGACGTCACCACGCACACTGGGGTGCGCCGTCACGTCGCGGTCCTCGGTCTAAGGGATAGCCGGGCTGAAATGTCAGGCCTCGGTCAGCACCTTGTCCAGCAGCGTCTCGGCCTCATCCTTGGTGCTCTTCTCGGCGAGCGCCACCTCACCGACCAGGATGTCCCGAGCCTTGGCCAGCATGCGCTTCTCGCCGGCCGACAAACCACGCTCCCGGTCACGGCGCCACAGGTCACGCACGACCTCTGCGACCTTGAGCGGATTGCCGGAGGCCAACTTCTCCAGATTCGCCTTGTAACGCCGCGACCAGTTGGTCGGCTCCTCGGTGTGCGGAGCGCGGAGGACGTCGAAGACCTTCGTCAGGCCTTCCTCGCCAACCACCTCGCGCACGCCGACGATCTCGGCGTTTTCGGCGGGCACCCGCACCGTCAGGTCACCCTGAGCGACCCTGAGGACGAGATACTGCTTCTCCTCGCCCCTGACGACCCGAGTCTCGATTGCCTCGATGAGTGCGGCCCCGTGGTGGGGGTAGACAACGGTCTCGCCGACACTGAAAACCATAGGTTCGAAACCCCTTTCGCTGTGTCTAGGGTAACACGGTCACGCGCTGTCGTCCCACCCCAGAGAGCAGCATTCGCGCAGGTCAGAACACATGTGAGTCCCCTTTCTCCCGCTTGACATGAATCGTGGAACCTGCTGCGTAACGGATCAACAACCCAGGGCACACGCAAATGCGCAGGCAGTTGGACATTTCCGATTGATTGTCGCGAGTGCGTACGGAACCGGCAGCGGACCTCTGGATCACCACGCTGCGTGATGCCACCAGCGGCGGAGCGTGGGAAACTCTTCATACATCTCGATGACTGGCCCCACTGGCGCGTTGCAGCCGGGTGAGGGAAAGTTGAGGCAGGTGCGAGGAGAACAGCGATGGGCACGCTGCGCGGCGACAACGGTGGTGGTGAGCGACCACAAGACGGTGGTGGCCTGCCCGACCTGCCCCCTGAGTGGGGCACGATCATCATTCCCGACGATCCCGGCGCACTCGACGATGAAGGCTCGTCGATCCGTCGACAATTCCGCCGTGCCGCAATACGCCGTCGCTGGCGCCGCCGGCTGCACCTGAAGCCGGAGCCGTTGCGCCGGACCACCGACGATTCTCCCGGGCTCGCGGTGCCGTTGCTGATCATGTCGATCGCCGTCATCGCGACGCTGGTGAGTCTGTTCGCGGTGGCCTGGCCCCGGCGCAATCCCAACGGCTCGCCGCGGCTCGCCCCGCCGTCCCCGGCCGCCGTGGTCAGTCTCACCGGGCTCAGCCTGGTCGACCCCGACGGCGTGACGGTGCCGGTCCGCGAGCTCGCGCCGGCGGTGATCCTGCTCGTCGAGGGCTGCACCTGCGAGCAGCTCATCGCCGGCACCGTGAACGCCGTCGCGGTCAGCAAGGCGCCGTCCGCGCAGGTGCTGGTGGTGGCCAACCGGCCGCCGACGTTGCCGGCGGGGCTCAACGCCAAGGTGAAGGTCCGGGCGTTCGGCGACCCGAACGGCTCGGTCCGCGCGGCGGTGCCGTTCCTCGCGCCGAGCCGCACCACGGCCGCCGTCCTGCTCGGCGCGGACGGCCGGGTGGTGCGCTCGGTCAGCTCCGTGACCAGCGCCGCCGCGTTCGACAGCGAGCTGGGCAACCTCGCGGTAGCCCCCTCGTCAACCGCGTAGCAGCGTCCCGTACAGCGTCAGACCGGGGCCGAACGCGAGCGCCACCGTGTTCTTCGGCGGGCCCGACGGGCGGCGCCGCAGCGCGTCGAGGATGAGCAGGACCGTCGGCGAGGAGCAGTTGCCGTGCTCGGCGAGGGTGCCGCGCGACTCGGCCAGCGCCGACTCCGGCAGCGCCAGCTGGTCGCGGACCACGTCGAGGATGCGTGGGCCGCCGGGGTGCACCGCCCAGCCGTCGACGTCGGCCAGGGTCAGCCCGTGCCGGCCCAGCAGGTCACCCACCAGGTCCGCGACGTAGATCGACAGCACGTCGGGCACCTTCGGCGACAGCCCCATCCGGAACCCGAGGTCCGTGACGTCCCAGGTCATGTGGTCCGCGGTCGCCGTGTCCGTGACCGCGGCGATGTCAGCGATCCTCTGCCCGGATCCTTGCGGCACCAGTACGACTGCCGCCGCCGCATCCGAAAAGAGCGCGTGCGCGACGATCTGCTGCGGATCGTCGCTGGGCGGCTGCACGTGCAGGCTGGTCAGCTCCAGGCACAGCAGCACCGCCGGCAGCCCGCGGGCCGACACGAAATCCGTCGCGGCGCCCAGCCCCGGCAGCGCGGCGTAGCAGCCCATGTGCCCGATGAACAGCCGCTGCGTGCCCGGCGCCATGCCCAGGTCGCGGGCGAGCAGGATGTCCAGGCCCGGGGTGGCGTACCCGGTGCAGGAACACACCACGAACAACCCGATCTCATCCGGTCGCAGGCCGGCCGCGTCGAGCGCGCCGCTCACCGCGTCCTTGCCCAGCGGCAGTGCCTCGGTCAGGTAGCGGCCCATGCGTTTCGCGGTCGACCAGCCGGACGCGTCCTCGATGAGCGGGTTGACCGCGCCGTGCCGGCTGACCACGCCCGAGTTGCTGAAGATCCGCTTGGCCAGCCCCCTGCGGGAGCCGTTGTAGTGCCGCTCGAAGAACCCCGACCACACCTCGTCCTGGCGCATCGGGCCCGGGAATGTCACACCCATGCCTGCGATCGCGGCACCTGTCACTGGGTCCCCTTTCTGCCGCGCCCCTGGTAGAGGATCGCGGTGGTGAACGTCGGCACGATCGGCACAGCGTTACTGCGGGTGACCAGCCAGCGGGCGAGCGCGGGCAGCGTCGGCCGGACGCCACGCACGTCCAGCGGCACGCCGTTGCGCGCGCACTCGATCCGCAGCCGCCGCGGGTCGACGAACAGCGCGGGGTCGTGGATGCCGCGCACCGCCGGCAGCACCGCCTCGGCGAGCCGGACCGCGACCAGCCGCGACACGGCGGTGTCCGCCAGCGTGTCCAGGACCAGCCAGCCCCCGGGTCGCAGAATGCGGCACGCCTCGGCGATCACAGCCGGCCAGTCCGGCACATGCTCCAGCAGTTCACCCGCGCTCACCACGTCGGCGACACCGTCGGCGAACGGCAGCCGGCCCACATCCGCCTGCACGGGCGCGACGCCGTGCGCGGCGGCCTGCTCCAGGCCCGACCGGATCAGGTCGACGCCGACGTGCCGGTACCCCTTGTCGGCCACGTGCGGGGCGAGCAGCCCTCCGCCGCAACCCAGGTCGACCAGCACGGCCCCGTCGCGCGACGCGGGCGGGATCAGCCGGGCGCGGGCGCGGGCCAGCCAGTACAGCATGGACAGCGGCGATCCGGGACGCCACCACTCGCCGGCCAGGTCGTCATACTGACCAGGGTCGTTACGCGCCCGGCGCGTCGATCGCATGGATCGAGACTGACACGGAACCCTTCGGACAGCCACACTTGCGGAATGTCCGTTGCGAGCGCGATCGTCCGCACCAGCCATCCGGAGCCGGCGGTCGCGGTCACCGCCGTGGCCGCGCTGCTGTCGTTCGGACTCGGCAGGACCTGGCCGGGTGTGCTGGTGGCGGCGGCCACGGTACTGGCGAGCCAACTGTCCATCGGCTGGGTGAACGACGCGCTGGACGCCCCGCGGGACGCGGCGGTGGGGCGTACCGACAAACCCGTCGCGACCGGGGCGATCTCCCGGCGGCTGGTGTTCACCCTCGGCGTCACCGCCGCGGTCGTGATGGTCCCCCTCGGTTTCGTGTCGGGGATCACCGCCGGGTTCGTCGCGCTGCTGGCGCTGGTCTCCGCGCTGCTCTACGACTGGCCGCTGAAGTCGACGCCGGTGTCGGTGCTGCCGTACGCGCTGTCGTTCGCCTGCCTGCCCGCGTTCGTCGTCATCGGTGCCGGGCTGGTCCCGCCGCCGTGGCTGCTCGCGGCCGGTGCGCTGCTCGGCGCGGGCGCGCACTTCGTCAACGCGCTGCCCGATCTCGACGACGACGTCCGTACCGGCGTGCGGGGCCTGCCGCACCTGCTCGGCCGGCGCGGCTCCCTCGGCGCCGCGGCCGTGCTGCTGCTCGCTGCCACCGCCGCGCTGGCGTTCGGGCCACCGGGGCCACCCGCGCCGCTGTTCTGGCCAACGCTCGCGGTGGCTCTGGTCGCGCTTTCCATCGGGGTGTACGCCATGCGCCGCAACCCCAGCTCACGCGTCCCTTTCCTGTCGGTGATCGCCGTCGCGCTGATCGATGTGCTATTTCTGCTGGTCAGCGGCCTGAACCTGGACTGACCGGTGCAGTGTCAGGGTGCGCGTAATCGGCCGATCAACGGCAACTAGGCTGTAGTCGGCCGCCCGATCCAGATGGAGGACCTAAGGTGACGCGTACGATTCCGGCTGCCCGCCGCCGCACGGTGCTGGGCGCCGCGCTGCTGGCTTCCGCCGCGCTCGGCGTCGGTCTGCTCTCGGGGTGCAGCGCCGGCCAGATCACCCAGACCGACACCCAGGTCGCCCCGGTGCCGGGGGTCAACGCCCAGAGCGCCGACGGGCTGATCGAGCTGCGCCAGGCGACTGTGGCGTATTCGAACGAGTACAAGCCCGGCAGCGTGGTGCCGATCGATGTGTGGCTGTTCAACAACGCGAAGCAGTCGGTGAAGCTGACCGGCGTCACGGCCGGATCCGCGGGCACCGTGGTGCTGGTGGGTTCGCCGGCCGCCTCGGCCGCTCCTTCACCCTCTTCGGCCTCCGCATCGCCGTCCGGTTCGAAGTCCTCCTCTTCCTCGCCGCCGTCCTCGCCGTCGTCCTCGCCTTCGACGTCCAAGTCGCCGACGCCGACGCCGGCCGCCCCGGCTCCCGTCGGCTCGTCGAAGATCGGCGTGGAGATCCCGGTCGGCGGGTTCGTGTCGCTGAGCCAGAGCACCAAGACGTACCTCGCGGTGGAGAAGCTCACCGGCGAGGAGCTGCGGGCCGGCTCGGCGCTGTCGGACCTGACGTTCACGTTCACCTACGCCGACGGCAGCACCACCACGATCACCGTGCCCGAGCTGCCGATGACCGTGCCGCTGAGCCCGCTGCCGAAGCCGAGCGCGGTCGTCGGGCACGAGGGCGAGTAGTTTTGTCACACCCGTGGGCTAGCTTTCGGGTGTGACGAAGTCGAGGGGCGCGACCTACCAGTGCGACGTCTGCGGGCACCGGCCGACCAAGTGGATGGGGCGGTGCCCCGAGTGCGGTGAGTGGGGCTCGGTCATCGAGGCCGCGCCCCCCGCAGCCGGCCTCGGCCCGACCGCCCTGCGCGCCGTGCCGAGCCGCGCTCCGCTGGAGCCGGCCCGCCCGATCGCCCAGATCAGCGCCGCCCCGGCCCAGGCCCGCCCGACCGGCGTGGCCGAGTTCGACAGGGTGCTCGGCGGCGGCATCGTCCCCGGCGCCGTGGTCCTGCTCGCCGGCGAGCCGGGCGTCGGCAAGTCCACCCTCCTGCTCGACGTCGCCCAGCAGTGGGCCAAGCACGGCGACACCCCGTCCCTCGTGGTCAGCGGCGAAGAGTCGGTCAGCCAGGTCCGGCTGCGCGCCGAGCGCATCGGCGCCCTGCACGAGCGGCTCTATCTGGCCGCCGAGAGTGACCTGTCCGCCGTCCTCGGCCACCTCGACGCGGTCAAGCCGGGCCTGCTCATCCTCGACTCGGTGCAGACGATCTCCGCCCCCGGCACCGACGGCGTCGCGGGCGGCGTCACCCAGGTCCGCGCCGTCACCGCCGCCCTGGTCGCCATCGCCAAGGAGCGCGGCCTCGCCACCGTCCTGGTCGGCCACGTCACCAAGGACGGCAACGTCGCCGGCCCCCGCGTACTCGAGCACCTCGTCGACGTCGTGCTCAACTTCGAGGGTGACAAGCACTCCTCGCTGCGCATGGTCCGCGGCTTGAAGAACCGCTTCGGCGCCGCCGACGAGGTGGGCTGCTTCGAGATGCACGAGGGCGGCATCACCAGCCTTCCCGACCCGAGCGGCCTGTTCCTCACCCGCTATGCCGACGCCGTCTCCGGCACCTGCGTCTCGGTCGCCATGGAGGGCCGCCGAGCCCTCGTCGTCGAGGTGCAGACCCTCATCGGCGCCCAGACCCCCGGCTCCCCCCGCCGCACCGTCAGCGGCCTCGACTCGGCCCGCCTCGCCATGATCATCGCCGTGCTGCAGCAGCGCGCCCAGATCCAGCTCCACGACCGCGAGGTCTACGCGGCGACCGTCGGCGGCCTGCGCGTCACCGAGCCCGCCGTCGACCTGGCCCTCGCCCTCGCCGCCGCCTCCGCCGCCCACGACCTGCCCATGCCCCCGGACCTCGTGGTGGTCGGCGAGGTCGGCCTGACCGGCGAGGTCCGCCGCGTCGGCGCCGTGCCCCGCCGGCTCGCCGAGGCGGCCCGGCTGGGGTTCCGGTTCGCGCTGGTGCCACCGGGCTGCGGCCCGGCGGCCACGGGGGTCACCCCGCCGGGGATGCGGGTGCTGGAGGTGGGTGACGTGCGCACCGCCCTGCATTACGCGGTGAAGGCGTCCGCCGAGGTCGACCCCCGCTGACGCGCGTTTCCGTCTCCGCGGCGACGGGCGCGTAATGCCGCCAGACCGCGCCGCGTCACGCGGTGGAGGCGTCGGCCGACGTCGGCCGCGCTGACGCTGGGCGCCCGACCCGCCCACACCACACCCACGCCGCGTCACGCAGTGAAGACGTCCGTCCACATCAGCCACGCCGACACCGGACGCCCGACCCACCCACACCACACCCCGACCTGCCCGCACCACGCCCGCGCCGCGTCACGCGGTCGAGGCGACGTCGGCCCCGCTGACGCTGGGCGCCCGACCCCCCACACCACACCCACGCCGCGTCACGCAGTGAAGACGTCCGTCCACATCAGCCACGCCGACACCGGACGCCCGACCCACCCACACCACACCTGCACCGCATCATGCAGTCGAGGCGTCCGTCCAGGTCAGCCGCGTGACGCCGGACGCCCGACCCACCCGCACCACGACCTCCTCACCCACCCGCACATGGCGCGCCCGATCCCCTGCGCACCCCGCCCTCACCCGCCGCGCCACGCCCATCGTGCGCCCCGGCACACGGCCCACAGCGCACCCGCCGGATTCCTGCCGGACCCTCAGCCGTCCACGCGCCGCCAGACCGCGCCGCGTTGTGCGGTTGGGGGGATCAGCTGAGGTCGGCCCACGCTGGCGCTGGGCACCGAACCATCCGCAGGACGGCCCCACCTCTCCGAAGCCGCACCCGCCCTCATGCGGCACCGGACCCGCTACACCCACGCCGTAACGGTCCGCACCGCACCACCTCCGACGTCACGCCGTCCCATGCCCCGGGGCGCATGCCGCCGCACCGCGCCCGAGCTCACGGCGGCGCTGCGCAGCAGGCGAGACCAGGGGCGGCGGACGACCGGTGCCCTTGGTTCGCGCCGCTTCCGGCTGGCCACCTCGTAACCCGGTGGATCGCGGTGTCCGGCTGTGGGAAGGCACCGCCGGCGTGGAGGCGAGCGGCTCGAAGCAGGCGCGGCGCTGCCGCCGGTGGTTCAGTGCGGGCTGAGGTGGTTGGCGATCAACACCTGGTCAGGGGCGAACGCGGCGAGGGCGGCGAGTTGGCCGTCCGGGCCGCCGGTGAAGTCGCGGAGGCGGACGGCGACGTCGAAGCCGCTGGCGCGCTTCGAGGGGGTCTTGGACAGTTCGCGGATCACGTTCTGGTCCGGCCAAGCCGGGTTGGTGCCGGTGCGGTCCAGGCCGGCCCTGAGCCGGACCAGCAGGTACCGCTCGCCGCCGACCTCCATCAGGGTCACCTGGGCGACCCTGGACCAGGGCAGGACCAGGGTCCGGACCCAGCCGGGGCGCACGGTGAGGGCGAAGTGGTTGGCGCCGACCCGGGGGCGGCGCACGACGGCGAGGACGAACGGGGTGGCGCCGACCGCGGCCAGCGCGACCGTCCACATCGGAAGGTCGGCGAGCAGGTTGTCGGCGCCGGAGGGCAGGACCTCGGGTTCGTCGGCGAAGAGGCCGCGGACGAGGCCGCAGGCGAGGGCGGCGGAGAGCACGTACCAGGCCAGGGTGACCAGGGATCGGGAGGGGAAGCTGCGCCGCCACTCGATCCGCTCCGGACCGGCCACCGGTGGGACCTCACAGACATCAATTGTGATCCATCGACTGATGGCGTCCGCCCACTCTACGGGCTGGGTCGATACCGCACCAGCACCGGATGTCCGACCATCCGTAGACTGTGCGGGTGCCGATAGACCGCGAGCCCAGCAGAGGCGGTTCCCACACCGGCCTCAACGGGGGTTGGGCCGCCGCACTGCCCGGTGCCGACCCGCTGCGAGCGACGCTCGCCCTGATGGCGCCGGGGACGGTGCTGCGCGACGGGCTGGAGCGCATCCTGAGGGGGCGCACGGGCGCCCTGATCGTGCTCGGGTACGACAAGGTGGTCGAGCAGATGTGCACCGGCGGTTTCCCGCTGGACGTCGAGTTCTCCGCGACGCGGCTGCGGGAGCTGTGCAAGATGGACGGCGCTGTCGTCCTGTCGAGTGACGGCACGAGAATCGTCCGGGCGGCCGTGCACCTGATGCCCGACCCGACGATCCCGTCGGAGGAGTCGGGGACCCGGCACCGCACGGCGGAGCGGGTCGCGAAGCAGGCCGGGTTCCCGGTGATCTCGGTGAGCCAGTCGATGCGGATCATCGGCCTGTATGTGAACGGTCAGCGGCACGTCCTGGACGACTCGGCCGCGATCCTGTCCAAGGCGAACCAGGCGTTGGCGACGCTGGAGCGGTACAAGCTGCGGCTCGACGAGGTGAGCGGGACCTTGTCGGCGCTGGAGATCGAGGATCTGGTCACGGTCCGCGACGCGGTGGCGGTGGTGCAGCGGCTGGAGATGGTGCGGCGCATCGCCGACGAGATCGCCGGTTACGTCGTGGAGCTGGGCACTGACGGGCGGCTGCTCGCGCTGCAGTTGGAGGAGCTGATGGCGGGGGTGGAGGCGGACCGGACGCTGGTGATCCGCGACTACCTGCCGTCGGGGCGGCGCAGCCGATCGTCCGACGACGCGCTCGACGAGCTAGACGCGTTGACCGCGACGGAGCTCATCGACCTGGTCGCGGTCGCCAAGTCACTCGGCTATCCCGGGGCGAGCGACGCGCTGGACGCCGCGGTGTCGCCGCGCGGGTTCCGGCTGCTGGCGAAGGTGCCGCGGCTGCCCGCGCTGGTCGTGGACCGGCTGGTCGAGCACTTCGGCAGCCTGCAGCGGCTGCTCGGGGCGACCGTGGAGGACCTGCAGGCCGTGGACGGCGTCGGCGACGCGCGGGCGCGCGGCGTGCGCGAGGGCCTGAGCCGCCTGGCCGAGGCGTCGATCCTCGAACGCTACGTCTGACCGGGCGCCCCGGAACAGGGCCCGCTCAGGTCAGCTGGACCTGGACCGGCGCGCTCAGTTTCGTGTCGAGGCGGCCGACCAGCTCGTACTTGCCCGCCGGCGGCACCTCGCGGTTGACGCACCCGTTGTTGGTGGTCTTGCCGTTCCACGTGGTGGAGAACGACACCTCGATGCCCGGCTTCAGCGTCGTGGGCTGGCTGCCCTTCGGCGCGTCGCACTGGTCTGACGACCACATCTTGAGGGCGCCGACCTGCAGGTACAGCTCCTGGTAGTCGGCGCCGAGGTCGCGGGTGCAGTCGTGGGCCGAGGTGTTCTTGATCTTCAGGAAGAACTTGAGGTACGCCCCGCGGAACTGCACCTGCTGCTCGGGCGACGCGACCAGCGACAGGTCACCGTCGGCGCAGACCGGGACCGTGGAGGCGGCGGCCGGGGCGCTGCTGGACGGCGGCGCGCTGGTGACCGGGTCGCCGGTCGTCGGCGTCTGGATCGTCGGTGTCGGATCGGCCGTGGCCACCGCGGCGGAGGTGGCCGTCGGGGACTGTGCCGAGGCGGGGGTGCGCTTCGGATCCGGTCCGGAACACTGGGCCCACAGCATGAGCACCACGATGAGCAGCGCCCCGCCGACGATGGCGCGACGCCGCCAGTACACGCCAGCGGGAAGCGGGCCAACCGTCAGCTTCATGATGCACTCACCGTATCGAGGGAACGGGTAGCGAACGGGGCGGCGCGCCGTGTAGACCGCTCAGAGATAGACCTTGCGGGCGTATACGGCATGCGCGCCGGCAACACGATCGAGGAACAGTAACCCAGCGCAATGGTCGATCTCGTGCTGCAGGGCCCGCGCCTCGAACGCGTCGGTAGTGATCTCGATCTCTTCGCCGGTGCCGGGCAGCTGGCCGGCGACGACGAGGCGGTTGGCGCGCTTCACGTCGCCGGTGAGGTCGGGCACCGACATGCAGCCCTCGCGGCCCTTCTGCCATTGCGACGCCTCGACGACCCGCGCGTTGCACAACACGAGCGTGCCGTGCACGGTGCGGGCCTTCGGGTGGCCGGTCACGTCGACGGCGAAGACCTGCGCCCCGACGCCGACCTGCGGCGCGGCCAGCCCGACGCAGCCGGGCGAGACCCGCATCGTGTCCACGAGGTCCGTGGCGAGCTGGACGATCTCCTCGTCGAGCGGGTCCACGGCCTTGCCGGCCGTGCCCAGCACCGTGGCGGGCGCCCGGACCACCTGCAGGACGGTCACATCAGGTCCGCTTCGCCGGCGCGCAGCGTCGCCTCGACCCCGAGCTCGGCGGCGGTCCGGTCGATGGCGGCGGCGAGGTCGGCCATGTCTCCGGGCGCGTCGACCTCCGCCACCACGACGTAGAGGTTGCCGGCCAGCCTGGTCGTCAGATCGGTGATGTTGCCGCCGGCGGCGGCCACGGTACGGCTCAACGCCGCGACGATGCCGAGCCGGTCCGCACCGTGCACGGTCAGCACGTAGTGCTCGCCGGAGGGGGCGTCGACGAGGTCCTCACCGACCTCGCGGACGGTGACCAGCAGCGTCCGGCCGGCGGTCAGCGGCGCGAGCGCCGACTCGATCTCGGCGGCGGCCACGGCGCCGGCGCAGACCAGCGTCATCGCGAAGTGCCCGCGCAGGCGGGTCATCGTGGAGTCGGTGAGGTTCAGGCCAAGCCCGGCGAGGACTTCCGCGACGTCGGCGATGATGCCGGGGCGGTCGTGGCCGATCACGGTGACGGCGTACTCGTTCACCTGGCTTATCCTTCCTTATCGCCTCTTACGCCCTCGCACAGACCGTCACCCGTTGGTTCGACGCCAACGCCCGTGACCTCCCCTGGCGGCAGCCCGACGCGACCGCGTGGGGTGTGCTGGTCAGTGAGGTCATGCTGCAGCAGACCCAGGTGTCCAGGGTGGACCCGGCCTGGCGCCGCTGGATGGAGCGCTGGCCCACGCCCGCGCACCTGGCCGCCGACCCGCCCGGCGAGGCCATCCGCGCCTGGGACCGGCTCGGCTACCCACGGCGCGCGCTGCGCCTGCACGCGTGCGCGACCGCGATCGTGGAGCGCCACGGCGGCGTGGTGCCCGATGACGTCGACGCGCTGCTCGCACTGCCCGGCATCGGCATGTACACGGCGCGCGCGGTCGCGGCGTTCGCGTTCCGCCAGCGCCATCCGGTCGTGGACACCAACGTCCGGCGCGTCGTGGCCAGGATCGTCGACGGCGCCGCCGACGGCGGCCCGGCCACCACCCCCGCCGACCTGCGCGCGGTCGAGGTGCTGCTGCCGGAGGACCCCGAGGAGGCGGCCCGCGCCTCGGTCGCGTTCATGGAGCTCGGCGCGGTGATCTGCACCGCCCGCGCGCCGCGCTGCGAGGAGTGCCCCGTGCGGTCGATCTGCGCCTGGCGCCGG
The DNA here is from genome assembly GCF_000716715.1 of Dactylosporangium aurantiacum. Classification (GTDB taxonomy): domain Bacteria; phylum Actinomycetota; class Actinomycetes; order Mycobacteriales; family Micromonosporaceae; genus Dactylosporangium; species Dactylosporangium aurantiacum. Next base: position 139,939 of record NZ_JNYJ01000036.1, read on the forward strand.
TCCGGCGCGCCGGCGCCGACCGGGCCGAGCCGCCGCACCCAGCGGTACCACGGCACCGACCGCCACGTGCGCGGACTGCTGCTCGCGGTGCTGCGGGCCAGCGACGACCCGGTGCCCGCGGCCCGGCTCGACCTGGTCTGGGACGACGAGGTCCAGCGCGGCCGGGCGCTGCGTGGCCTGCTCGAGGACGGGCTGGTCCGGGAGCGCGCGGGGACCTACACGCTGCCAGGGTGAGCCCCAGGGTTGCAGCCGGATCATCTAGTTTTTCCCACACTTTCCGGGCCTCCTCTCACGCATGTCGCTCGGTAGGCTCGCGACGTGCTCATCCCTCACGTCAGGGCACGCCGGGCCGTCGTCGCGCTGGTCGCCGTCGCGGCGCTCGCGGGCTGCGGTGCCTCTCCATCCGGCGGTCCTCATCGGACGGACGTCGCCGCGTCGCGGGTGCCGTCGCCCGAAGCGCTGTCCGCGTCACCGGACGACAGCACGTCGCCGTCCGGCTCGCCGTCGTCCGCCTCGTCACCGGCCTCCGCGAAGCCGTCCACCTCGAAGACGCAGTCGACCGCCGCGGCACCGCCGGCCGGCGCCAACTACGCCGCCCGCCTGCCGAAGTTCGACCAGCCGCCGAAGGCGGACAAGGTCCACCTGCCCGAGGGCGCGTCGGCGGCGTACTTCTCCCGTATCCCGACCGACCAGCCGGTCGCGTTCATCACCATCGACGACGGCCAGATCAAGCGCCCCGAGGCGTACGAGCTGATCAAGCAGGCCGGCGTCCCGGTCACGCTGTTCCTGATGATCGACGCGATCAGGAACGACCCGGCGTACTTCAAGCGCCTCCAGGACGCGGGCGCCGTCATCGAGGCGCACACGGTCACCCACCAGAACCTCAAGGGCAAGTCCTACGCGGTGCAGCGCCGGGAGCTGTGCGACTCCGCGGACAAGCTCGGCCAGTGGTACGGCCGCCGCCCGGTGCTCTTCCGCCCGCCGTACGGCGAGAAGGACGACACGACGCTGAAGGCCGCCCACGACTGCGGCCTGCACGCCGGCTTCTTCTGGAAAGAGACCGTCGACAAGGGCATCGTCCGCTACCAGTCCGGCAACACGGTCCAGCGCGGCGACATCATCCTGATGCACTTCCGCGACCGGTTCGTCGACGACTACATCGCCGCTCTCCAGGCCATCAAGGCCGCGGGTCTCACCCCGGCCCTGCTGGAGGACTACATCCCCTGAAACGCCTCCAGCAGCGCCCGCCGTTCGCGATCTGTCAGCGGCAGGCGCTGCTGGATTGTTTCCCGCAGCGGCTCCGGTACGGCGTAGCTCCCGTCACCGCCGATCACCGGCACCACGAGCGGCGGCAACGCACCGAGCTCCTCGGCCAGCCCCAGCGCTCCCGCGGTCGCGGCGTCGACCGCCGGCAGGTATGCCAGCCGCCGCACGAACTCCCGCTCCTCGTGGTGCAGTACTTGCAGCAGCGCCCCGACCAGGTGCTCCCGCAGCGGCCCGTCCACCCTCGCCAGCTGCCGCAGACTGGCCCCGCGCTCGGCCGCCGGCAGTCGCGCCAGCCACGCCGCCGCCAGCCCGACCAGCGCCGGCCACCCCCCGGTCAGCAGGTGCAGATCGGGCGCCAGCCCATCGGCGCCCGCAGCGTCCGCCAGCGCCGCCGCCAGCACCTGGTACGTCTCGTCCTCGGCGAACCCGAGATGCCCCGCCCCGAGCCGGTCCACGGCCGCGACGGGTATCGGCTCCCGCCCACTGAGCACCAGCGGCACCACCCCGACCAGCCTCCGCCACTGCGCCCCATCGGGGTCGACCCGCTCAACCCCGTCGATCACCACCGGCCGTCCGTCGACCGGCAGCTCCTCGTCCTTGTACGGCAACCCGAGGAACACCGCCGCACCGGTCTGGACCCACTGCTGCAGCAGCGTGCTCTTCCCCGCCCCACTCCCGGCCACGATGGTCACCACCGGCCGCCCACTCCCGGCTCCACCGACAACCCCCGGGCGCGCGCCAAGGACGCCATGTCCCGCGGGGCCGTCCGGACTCGCGACGGCTGGACCCGCGGAGACCTCCCGACTGCCGTCCGAGCCGGCAGCGTTCAAGCCGACGGCGCTGGCGCTACCACGGCCAGGGCCAGCGACGCCAGGGCCAGAGACGCCAGGGCCGGCGACACCAGAGCCGGCAGGGCCGGCAGCGCCCGGACCGGCAGATCCAGCACCGCCGGCAGGACCAGGATGACCGGCGAACGCCCGATCCAGTCGAGCCAGCAGCCCAGGCCGGACGACAGGCCGCGGCGAGGCCGGCCGCCCGAAGCGAGCCGCCCCGAAATCCCGCCACCACCCAGTCACGCCACGCAACGTATCCCGGCAGTCCTCGTCTTAATCCTCAACTCCACGCACGGGTGCCCCACCGAATGACGCCCTCGACGGCGCCCGCACGTGTGAGGACGGTGCCCGGGGACCATCGCTCGCGACCACGCCACCCTGTCGCGCGGCCGGCAGGCCGCGCGGAACCACGTAAGCCGCAGCACTCGCCAGCGAAATACACATGTCCCATCGGGCCCACACGCGAACAGCAACCAGCGGCCCCGCAGAGCAGAGCCCAGCGCAGCGCCAGGAGGCCAGAAAACGCCGAAGGCCCCCGACCGGTAACGAGAACCGGTCGGGGGCCTCCAGGCGATACGAACTACGCCGCAGACTCCTCGGCGGAGCCGCCCTTGGTCAGCTCGGCGGGGACGGCGTCCGGGACCGCGCCCGGACGGTCGGCGCCGTTGAAGACCAGCTTGGCCTTCTCGAACTGGGCCGGGTCGCCTTCGCAGTCGATGACGACGATCTGGCCCGGGCGGAGCTCGTTGAACAGGATGCGCTCGGAGAGCGAGTCCTCGATCTCCCGCTGGATCGTGCGGCGCAGCGGCCGCGCGCCCAGCACCGGGTCATAGCCCTTGTTCGCCAGGAACTTCTTGGCGTTGTCGGTCAGCTCGAGACCCATGTCCTTGTTGCGCAGCTGGGACTCGATACGGGCGATCATCAGGTCGACGATGCCCAGGATCTGCTCCTGCATGAGCTGGTGGAAGACGATCGTGTCGTCGATGCGGTTGAGGAACTCCGGGCGGAAGTGCTGCTTCAGCTCGTCGTTGACCTTCTGCTTCATCCGCTCGTAGTTGGACTCGTTGTCCTCCGACGCCTGGAAGCCCAGGGACACGGCCTTGGCCACGTCGCGGGTGCCCAGGTTGGTGGTCAGGATGATCACCGTGTTCTTGAAGTCCACGATGCGGCCCTGACCGTCGGTGAGACGGCCGTCCTCCAGGATCTGCAGGAGCGTGTTGAAGACGTCCGGGTGGGCCTTCTCGATCTCGTCGAAGAGGACCACCGAGAACGGGCGCCGGCGGACCTTCTCGGTCAGCTGGCCGCCCTCGTCATAGCCCACGTACCCGGGGGGCGCGCCGACGAGACGGGAGACCGTGTACCGGTCGTGGAACTCCGACATGTCGAGCTGGATCAGCGCGTCCTCGGAGCCGAAGAGGAACTCGGCGAGCGCCTTGGACAGCTCCGTCTTCCCGACGCCGGACGGGCCGGCGAAGATGAACGAGCCGGAGGGGCGCTTCGGGTCCTTCAGGCCGGCCCGGGTGCGCCGGATGGCCTTCGAGACCGCCTTGACCGCGTCGTCCTGGCCGACGAGGCGCTTGTGCAGCTCGTCCTCCATGCGCAGGAGCCGTGCGGTCTCCTCCTCGGTCAGCTTGTAGACCGGGATGCCGGTCCAGTTCGCCAGGACCTCGGCGATCTGCTCGTCGTCGACCTCGGACACGACGTCCAGGTCGCCGGCCTTCCACTCCTTCTCCCGCTGCGCCTTCTGGCCGAGGAGCTGCTTCTCCTTGTCGCGCAGCTGCGCGGCCCGCTCGAAGTCCTGCGCGTCGATCGCGGACTCCTTGTCGCGGCGCACCTGGGCGATGCGCTCGTCGAAGTCGCGCAGGTCTGGCGGCGCGGTCATCCGGCGGATGCGCATCCGCGCGCCGGCCTCGTCGATCAGGTCGATCGCCTTGTCCGGCAGGAAGCGGTCGGAGATGTAGCGGTCGGCGAGGGTCGCCGCGGCCACCAGGGCGGCGTCGGTGATCGTCACCCGGTGGTGCGCCTCGTAGCGGTCGCGCAGGCCCTTGAGGATCTCGATGGTGTGCGCCAGCGACGGCTCACCCACCTGGATCGGCTGGAAGCGCCGCTCGAGCGCGGCGTCCTTCTCGAGGTGCTTGCGGTATTCGTCGAGGGTGGTCGCACCGATGGTCTGCAGCTCGCCACGGGCCAGCATCGGCTTGAGGATCGACGCGGCGTCGATCGCGCCCTCGGCGGCACCGGCACCGACGAGCGTGTGGATCTCGTCGATGAACAGGATGATGTCGCCGCGGGTGCGGATCTCCTTGAGGACCTTCTTCAGGCGCTCCTCGAAGTCACCGCGGTAGCGGGAGCCGGCGACGAGCGCACCGAGGTCGAGCGTGTAGAGCTGCTTGTCCTTGAGGGTCTCGGGCACCTCGCCCTTGATGATCCGCTGGGACAGGCCCTCGACCACGGCGGTCTTGCCGACGCCGGGCTCGCCGATGAGCACCGGGTTGTTCTTGGTGCGGCGGGACAGCACCTGCATGACCCGCTCGATTTCCTTCTCGCGCCCGATGACCGGGTCGAGCTTGCCCTCGCGGGCGGCCTGGGTGAGGTTTCGACCGAACTGGTCGAGCACCAGGCTGGTCGACGGAGCGGCCTCGCCGGGGGCACCGGTGCCGGCGGCGGCCGGCTCCTTGCCCTGGTAGCCGGAGAGCAGCTGGATGACCTGCTGGCGGACCCGGTTGAGGTCGGCGCCGAGCTTCACGAGGACCTGGGCGGCGACGCCCTCACCCTCGCGGATCAGACCCAGCAGGATGTGCTCCGTGCCGATGTAGTTGTGCCCGAGCTGCAGCGCCTCGCGCAGGGACAGCTCCAGCACCTTCTTGGCGCGTGGCGTGAACGGGATGTGCCCGCTCGGCGCCTGCTGCCCCTGGCCGATGATCTCCTCGACCTGCTGGCGGACACCCTCCAGCGAGATGCCGAGGCTCTCAAGCGCCTTGGCCGCCACGCCCTCACCCTCGTGGATGAGGCCGAGCAGGATGTGCTCGGTGCCGATGTAGTTGTGGTTGAGCATCCGGGCTTCTTCCTGCGCCAGGACGACAACCCGTCGTGCTCGGTCGGTGAACCGCTCGAACATCCCTGCTCCTTCACGTGCCGTGTCCGTCGCCGCCGCCCCTGCCGCGGAACCCCCCTCGGGGAGTCGCCACGCCGAAGCTCTGTCGGACGCCAACGTGACCGTGCCATCACTCTATCGCCGTAGGCCGACACATTGCGGGTGTGCGCCATTGCCGCACCCCACCATCGGACCATGTCGCATGCGTCGTGTGGTAGTTGCTTACCCGCCGGGAACGCTCGTACCCGGTGCTTTTGCCCAACGCGAGCATCCGCCGCCTTGTTCCGGCGGTCCCGGCCGTACGCCAAGAGCGAAATCGACGCCGGATGCAAGTCACCCACCGTAGCGGCGAGGCTACGGTGGGTGAAAGCTACTGAAAAACCCCAAAACGACCGCTAAGCACGAAAACGGTCAGCGATCGCTAACGGCCCGCTTCGGCGTTGTAGCGGTCCACGATTTCCTGCTTGATGCGGCCCCGGTCGGAGACCTTGATGCCCTTGTTCTGAGCCCATTCCCGAATCGCCTTGTTCTGCTCCCGGTCGGCGGCGGCTCCACCGCGACCACGGGCACTGGCGGCACGTCCTCCGACCACGACGCCACCCCGACCGACCTTCGTGGCCGCCCCGAGGAACGGCCCGAACGCGTCACGCAGCTTCGTCGCGTTCTTCTTCGACAGGTCGATCTCATACTGAACGCCGTCGAGCGCGAACTTCACGGTCTCGTCGGCGTCCCCGCCGTCGATGTCGTCGACCAGCACGTGGATGGTCCGCTTGGCCACTGTCGTATTCCCTTCGAGGAAGTCCGCCCCGCGTTGTGCGAATGCAAAGATAACGCAATCAGGGACTACCTCGTCAACGGTACGCCGAAACTACTCCGGCCGCACCAGCGGAAAGAGGATCGTTTCCCGAATGCCGAGCCCGGTGAGAGCCATGAGAAGGCGATCGATTCCCATCCCCATGCCGCCCATCGGTGGCATTCCGTACTCCATCGCGCGCAGATAGTCTTCGTCCAGTTGCATCGCGTCCGGATCGCCCTTCGCGGCCAGTAGCGACTGCGCGACCAAACGTTCGCGTTGCACAACCGGGTCGACGAGTTCGGAGTACGCGGTGCCGAGCTCGAAGCCCTGCACGTACAGATCCCACTTCTCCGTCAGGCCCGGGGTCACGCGGTGCGCCCTGGTCAACGGCGAGGTCTCCTCCGGGTAGTCGAAGACGAACGTCGGCGCGACCAGCCCCGGCACGACCAGCGCCTCGAAGAGCTCCTCGGCGAGCTTTCCGGGGCCCCACTTCGGGTCGACGGAGACGTCTTGCTTCGCGGCCAGCTCCACCAGGCGGGCGTGCGGCGTTTCGACCGTCACGTCCTCGCTCAACGCCTCGGAAAGCACCCCGTAAAGCGTCACGCGGCGCCAGTCGCCGCCCAGGTCGAACTCGGCGCCGTCGGCATAACGGACCACGTGCGATCCGGTCAGGGCAACCGCCGCGTCCTGCACCAGCCGGCGGGTAAGGTCGGCCATGTCGTTGTAGTCGGCATACGCCTGGTATGCCTCCAGCATCGCGAACTCCGGCGAGTGCGAGGAGTCGATGCCCTCATTCCGGAAGTTCCGGTTGATCTCGAAGACCCGCTCGATGCCGCCGGCGACACACCGCTTCAAAAATAGCTCGGGTGCGATACGCAGATACAAATCCGTGTCGAGCGCATTGCTATGCGTGACGAATGGCCGGGCGGCCGCACCACCATGCAGCAACTGCAACATGGGAGTTTCAACTTCAAGGTAATCAAGACCGTGCAGTGTGTCACGGAGACTGCGCACCACGGCGGCCCTCGTGCGTACGGTTTCCCGGGCCTGCGGGCGCACCACCAGGTCGACATAGCGCTGCCGGACCCGGGACTCCTCGCTCATCGGCTTGTGTGCCACCGGCAGCGGGCGCAGCGCCTTGGCGGTCATCTGCCACTCGTCGGCGAGAATGGACAGCTCGCCGCGGCGGCTGGTGATCACCTCGCCGCGCACGCCGACGTGGTCGCCGAGGTCGACCAGGCGCTTCCACTCCTCCAGGGCCTCCGCGCCCACCTTGTCCAGCGACAGCATGGCCTGCAGCTCGCTGCCGTCGCCGGCGCGCAGCGTGGCGAACGCCAGCTTGCCCGTGTTGCGGATGAAGATCACCCGACCGGCGACGGCCGCGCGCTCGCCGGTGGCGGTGTCGGTCGGCAGGTCGCCGTAGCGGGCGCGGATCTGCGCGATGGTCGCGGTCCGGTCGAAGCCGACCGGGTAGGGCTGCTTGCCCTCGTCCAGCAGCCGGGCACGCTTCTCCCGGCGGATCTTCATCTGCTCGGGGAGATCGAGTTCCTGGTCAACGGCTGGCTGGTCCTTCACGACGGCACAATCCCTCTACGAGAATTCCACGAATTACGACGAGCCTACTCAACAGCACCTTCGGTACTTTTGGCGACGTGGATTTCGCAGCACACGCATCGTCGTTCGGCGCCGCGGCGGACCTGTACGACCGCATCCGCCCCCGCTACCCGCGCGAAGCGCTCGACTGGGCCATACCCGAAAAGTCGGATATCTGCGATCTGGGGGCCGGCACCGGCATCCTGACCCGCCAGCTCACCGACCTCGGCCACCACGTGATCGCCGTCGAGCCCGACGACAAGATGCGCGCCAAGATCCCCGGAGACGCCCGCGACGGCGACGCGACCCACATCCCCCTGCCGGACGCCAGCGTCGACGTCGTCACCGCCGGCCAGGCGTACCACTGGTTCTACGGCGAGCCCGCGCACGCCGAGATCGCCCGCGTGCTGCGCCCCGGTGGCCGCTTCGTGCCCATCTGGAACATCCGCGACGAACGCGTCGCGTGGGTCGCGAAGTCGTCCACCCTGTTCGACGGCGCCCGGGAGCGCGACGCGTTCGACGAGACCGCGGTCAAGGACTTCGGCCCGCGCTTCGGCCCGGTCACGCTCAAGACCTTCGAGTGGAGCACCACCCACACGACCGAGTCGTTCCTGGAGCTGGTCAAGTCCCGCTCCTATTACCTCGTCTCCGGCCCCGAGGCCCGCGAGCTGCTGGAGCGGCAGCTGCGCGAGGTGCTCGACCAGCTCGGCGAGGAGTTCGAGCTGCCGTACGTGACCTACGCGTACACGGCGCGGAAGCGCTAACCCTTGTTGCGGTCGAAGATCAGCCGCAGCCCGATCAGGGTGAGCATCGGCTCGTGGTGCGTCACGGTGACGCACTCGCCGATCACGATCGGAGCCAGGCCACCGGTCGCGACGACCGCCTTCACGGTGCCACCCAGCTCCGCGGACACGCCCCGCACGATCCCGTCGACCTGCCCCGCGAAGCCGTAGACCACGCCGGACTGCAGGCACTCGACCGTGTTCTTGCCGATCACCCGCGGCGGCTTGACCAGCTCGACCTTGCGCAGCTGGGCGGCGCGGGCGGCGAGCGCGTCGACGGAGATCTCGATGCCGGGCGCGAGCACACCGCCCAGGAACTCCCCGCGCGCCGACACGACGTCGAAGTTGGTGGACGTGCCGAAGTCCACCACGATCGACGGGCCGCCGAACAGCGTGAAGGCGGCCAGCGTGTTGGCCACCCGGTCCGTGCCGACCTCCTTGGGGTTGTCGATCGCCAGCTGGACGCCGGTGCGCACGCCCGGCTCGACGATGACCGTCGGCACACCCGGGTAGTACCGCTGCAGCATGGTCCGCAGCGACCGCAGCGCCGCCGGGACCGTCGAGCACGCCGCGATGCCGGTCAGCGACACGGCGTCGGTGGCGAGCAGGCCCCGGTAGAGCAGGCCGAGCTCGTCCGCGGTGGCCCGCGAGTCGGTCTTGATCCGCCACGAGTGGACCAGCTTCTCGCCCTCGAACGTGGCGAGCACCGTGTTGGTGTTTCCGATGTCGATGCACAGCAGCACCCGGTGAGCCTAACGAAAGGCCCGCCAGCGCCGGGGTGAGCCTGGTCATCTACGATCCGGTTCCCATGATGCCGACGGCCCGCACGCTGCTGGCGCTGCTCCCGCTGGCCGCGCTGGTGTTCACCGTGTTCGCGCTGCGACCGGGCAGCCTGGACGTCCGCCAGGCGGTCATCCGGGCGGTGGCGCTGGTGGCCGGGGTCACGGTCGTCTTCGTCGAGCTGCTGTCCCTCGCCGGATGGATCACGACCTGGCCGGTGGTCGTGTACTGGCTGCTGTTCGCGGGCGGGTCGGCGTTCTTCGCCCGGCGTCACCTGCGGCTGCCGTCCCCACCGGTGCTCGGCGGCTGGGACAAGGTGCTGCTCGGCGCGATCGGCCTGCTGGCCCTGGCCGAGCTGGTCCTCGCGCTCGCCTCGTCGCCGAACAACTTCGACTCGAACCACTACCACCTGACCAAGATCGAGCACTGGATCGCCGACGGGGACCTCGACCCGTACCCGACCGTCCAGAACCAGCAGATCATCCTGGTCCCCGGCGCGGAGTACCTGCTGCTGCAGGCCCGCCTGCTCACCGGCGACGACTCGCTGTTCAACCTGCTGCAGTGGGGCGCGGCCCTGCTCGCCGGCCTGGCGATCTCCCGCTGCGCCGCCCAGCTCGGCGCCGGCCGCACCGGCCAGCTGATCGCCGCCGCCGTGTTCCTCACCGCGCCCGCCGTCGCCCTGGAGTCCACCAGCACGCAGAACGACCTGGTCGTCACCGCCTGGGTGGTCTGCGCCGCCACCCTCGCCCTCGACGGCGCCCACCGCCTCGCCACCGCCGCCGACGTGCTGTCCCTCGCCGCCGTCGCCGGCCTCACCGCGGTGACCAAGTCGACCGGCCTCATGGCGCTCGCACCGGTCCTCGTCTTCTGGGGCGTCTGCCAGCTCCGGCAGCGGCGGCTCCTGCGCACCGCCGGCGCGGCCCTCGCCGTCGTCGCCGGCCTGGTCGTGCTCGCCGGCCCGGCGCTGCTGCGGGTCAACGACGCGTTCGGCTCGCCCCTCGGCCCGCCCGGCTACAGCGCCGCCCTGTCCACCGAGCGCAAGGACCCGCCCGCGGTGCTGGTCAACGGCCTGCGCCTGGCCGCGTCCACGCTCACCACGCCGATCCCCGCGGTCAACGACGTGGTCAGCGACGCCGTGATCGCCGTCGCGGACCTGGTCGACGTGAACCCGAACGACCCAAAGATCACCCAGTGGCGCAGCGTCTTCCCCGGTACGCGCTGGAAGCCCGACGAGGACCGCTCGCCGTACCCGGTGACGGCCGCGGTGATCCTGGCCGCCCTCGCCGCCGCGCTGGTCTGGCGCCGGCTGCCGCCGCTGGTCAGGGCCTACGCGGTGACCACGCTGGGCGCGTTCATCCTCACCGCCGCCGTGATCAAGTGGCAGGACTGGGGCAACCGGCTGATCCTGCCCGCGTTCGCGGTCGGCGCCCCGCTCGTCGGCTACTGGGCCGACCGCCTCAGGTCCCACCGCGCCGGCGCCGTCGCCATGGTCGCCGTGCTGGCCGCGGCATTCGCCTCCGGTGGTGTTTCCGTCGTGTACGGCCAGCCGCGCCGCCTCATCGGCCAGGCTTCGGTGTTCACCCTGACGGACTGGCAGGAGCGCTTCGTCCGGCTGCCCGAGCAGGCCGTGCCGTACCAGCGCGCGATCGATGACATCCGGGCCAGCGGGGTGCGCCGGGTCGGCCTGGTCATGGACGGCGACCTCTGGGAGTACCAGTTCCAGATCTCGCTGCCGGACGTCGAGCTCGTCGCCGTCGAGTCGGTGATCCCGACCGCGCCGCCGGCCCCGGTCTCGTCGGTGCAGGCGATCATCTGTGCCGCCACCGTCGAGCGCTGCACCGGCGTCGTCCTGCCCACGTGGCGGGTGCAGCGGTACAGCGCCGTCGTGGCCGTCGCGTTCCCCCCGTAGGTCGGCGACGGCCCGGCCGCACGGGGTCAGTGGGTGCGCAGGTCCATGGCGATGTCCAGGATCGGCGAGGAGTGCGTGAGGCCGCCGACCGACAGATAGTCGACGCCGGTCGCCGCGTACTGCGCGGCGGTGGCCAGCGTCAGCCCGCCCGTGGCCTCCAGCTCGGCGCGCCCGCCGACCGCGGCGACGACCTCGCGCAGCAGGTCCGGCGGCATGTTGTCCAGCAGCAGGAACGTCGCCCCGGCGGTGACCGCCTCGACGGCCTCGCCGACCGTGGTGACCTCCACCTGCACCGGCACGTCGGGGAACGCCGCGCGGACCCGCTCGTACGCGGCGGAGATCCCGCCCGCGGCCAGCTTGTGGTTGTCCTTGATCATGGCGACGTCGTACAGGCCCATGCGCTTGTTGGTGCCGCCGCCGGCGCGGACCGCGTACTTCTCCAGGATGCGCAGGCCCGGCGTGGTCTTGCGGGTGTCCAGGACCAGGGCGTGGGTGCCGTCGAGCAGGTCGGCCCACTGGCGGGTGTGGGTGGCGACGCCGGACATGCGGCACATCAGGTTGAGCGCGGACCGCTCGGCGGTCAGCAGGGCGCGGGTGGGACCGGTGACGGTGGCGAGGACCGTGCCGCGCACGACCGTCGAGCCGTCCACGGCGTGGATGGCGACCTCGACGTCCGGGGAGACGGCCTCGAACACGGCGGCGGCGACCGCCAGGCCGGCGACCACACCGTCGGCGCGGGCGACCAGCTCGGCGGCGTCGGTCTGAGTGGCCGGGATGGTCGCCACGCTGGTCACGTCGAGCCGGTCCGGGCCGAGGTCCTCGGTCAGGGTGCGCTCGACGATCTCGGCGACGGCGACGGGGTCCAGCCCCACCTTCCGCAGCAAGGCCTCGGTCTCAGGGGTCATGCCGTCACCTCCGCTGCGCTCCGGCGCCGCCATGACCTCCGTGCTGAGCTGCTGATTCGCAGCCCTCCGCTACGCTGCGGGCCACTCATGCCGTCACCTCCGCTGCGCTCCGGCGCCGCCATGACCTCCGTGCTGAGCTGCTGATTCGCAGCCCTCCGCTACGCTGCGGGCCACTCATGGGTCAGGGTGCCGGTGTCGGACAGGCCGGCCAGGAAGTGGCCGCGGAACACGTCGCTGGCGTCGGGGAAGTCCTCCCGCCAGTGGCAACCGCGCGTCTCCTGGCGCAGGTCGGCGGCCCCGACCAGGGCACCGGCGACGGTGAGCAGGTTGGTCGCCTCCCAGCTGGCCAGGCCGGGCGCGGCGCGGTCCAGGGCGAGCTTCGTGAGGGCCTGCGCCGCCTGGTCGAGCGACTCGGCGCTGCGCAGCACCGACGCGTGCGCCGACATGGCGGCCTGCAGCGGGGCGCGCAGCGCGGGGTCGGCGGACCACGCCGGCAGGTCGCCGGTCACCGGGTCGGTCTGGGCGGGCAGGTGCCGGGCGATGTCCTCCGCGATACGGCGGGAGAAGACGAGCCCCTCCAGCAGCGAGTTGGAGGCGAGCCGGTTCGCGCCGTGCACCCCGGTGCAGGCGACCTCGCCACAGGCGTACAGGCCCGCGATGGACGTGCGGCCGTGCAGGTCGGTGCGGACCCCGCCGGAGGCGTAGTGCGCGGCCGGGGAGACCGGGATCAGGTCCGCGGCGGGGTCGACGCCGGCGGCCCGGCAGGAGGCGACGATCGTCGGGAAGCGGCCCTCGAGGAACTCGCGGCCCAGGTGGCGGGCGTCGAGCCAGACGTTCTGGGTGCCCTCGGCGCGCATGACCCGGTAGATGCCCTTGGCGACCACGTCGCGGGGGGCGAGCTCGGCGAGCTCGTGCCGGCCGACCATGAACCGGTTGCCGTCGCCGTCGCGCAGGTACGCGCCCTCGCCGCGCAGCGCCTCGCTGACCAGCGGCTGCTGCGAGTCGCGGTTGTTGAGCGCGAGCGCGGTCGGGTGGAACTGGACGAACTCGATGTCGGTGACGGTCGCGCCGGCGCGCAGGGCGAGCGCCACGCCGTCGCCGGTGGACACGACCGGGTTGGTGGTGGCGGAGTAGATCTGGCCCATGCCGCCGGTGGCCAGCACGACCGCCCGGGCGAGGACCGCGCCGACACCGTCCTCGGCGCCCTCGCCGAGCACGTGCAGCGTGACCCCGCAGGCCCGGCCGGTGGCGTCGGTGAGCAGGTCGAGGACCAGGGCGTGCTCGATGAGCCGGATCCACGGGTCGCGGTGCACGGCGGCGTGCAGGGCCCGCTGCACCTCGGCACCGGTCGCGTCGCCGCCGGCGTGGATGATCCGGTTGGCGTGGTGACCACCCTCGCGGGTCAGCATGAGCGAGCCGTCGTTGTGGCGGTCGAACTCCGCACCCCAGCGGATCAGCTCGCGGACGCGGGTCGGGCCCTCGCGGACCAGGACGTCGACGGCGGCCGCGTCGCACAGGCCGACGCCGGCGACCAGCGTGTCCTGCGCGTGCGCCTCCGGCGTGTCGAGCGGGTCGAGGACCGCGGCGATCCCGCCCTGGGCCCAGCGGGTCGAGCCGTCATCGATGTTGACCTTCGTGACGACGGTGACGTGCAGGCCGGCCTCGCGCAGGTGCAGGGCGGCGGTCAGCCCGGCGACGCCGGAGCCGATCACGACGACGTCGGTCGGCTCGGCCCACCCCGGCTGGGGTCCGGCGAGACGGCGCGGCAGTACGGGCAGCTCCATCACTCCAGTCAACATCACAGGACGGCATCGCGCGCCGTGCCGAGAATCACGCGAGGGGAAGAGGCCCGGTGCCGAGCTTCGCCACCGACGCCTTCAGCGGCCGGGAGCTCATCAGGTAGCAGGCGAAGGTCTGGTCGCTGCCCAGCCAGTCCGAGGCGGTCTTCGGGCCGACGGCGGCGGCGGACAGGTCGGCGCGGTCGGCGGTCTCGGCAAGTCCCAGGTACCGCAGTCCGACTCCGACGCAGCCCTTCGACGACGCGTTGCGCACCGCGGTCTCGTCGAACGGGGCGTCCATCGGCGCGATCGAGTAGCTGCCGGTGTACTCACCGTCGTGCGGGGCGGTGCAGTCGACGTACTTGAGTGACGCGATGCACCCGATCGGCAGGGTCGGCCCGGCCTTGGCGAGGCTGCCCTCGCGGGTGGTGAACTCGTCGGCGGCCGGGCCGGCGACCGCGGCGACCGCGCAGCCGAAGAAGCCGTCGGTGGCCGGCGCGATCCACGACGCGAGGATCTGGACCTTCGACTCGTGCCAGTTGCCGCCGAGGAACGCGGTGCCCTCCACGACGCAGGCGCGGCGGGCCTGGGCGTACAGGAGATTCTGCGCGATCTTGACGTTCTCGCCCTCGGCCTCGTCGAGGCGGTGCAGCAGGTCGTCGCCGGCCTGGCCGACGTGGAACACCTCGACGGTGTGCGCGCCGGCACAGTCGACGGGCCCGGCGGCCCACGGGAAGGCGGCCTTCGCGCCGGCCGCGTCGACCTTCCAGCAGGAGCCGACCCGCGGCGCGGCCGCCGGCGGGGTGTGCGGGATCTTCCTGGACGTGTCGCGCAGCAGCCAGTAGGCGCCGCCCCCGGCGAGGGCGAGCACGACGACGATCAGCAGGACCCGTTTCATGAGCAAGGAGTGTGCCATTACCAGCCGGTAACGTCACCACCTCAGATCGGAACGTTACCGTTCGCGCGCAGCGACCTGCTCACCGACAGGTTGCCCTCCAGCATCAGGTAGCAGCGGGCGGTCCGGTCGCCGTGGGACCACCGGGTCGGGGTCGCGGTCGACCAGGCGAAGGAGATCTGCTTGTTGCCGTCGAACTGGGCGTCGGTCAGGCCGAGGTACCGCGCCACGATCGTCTTGCAGCCCGGCTGCAGCAGCGCACGGCGGGCGTTGGCGTCGCTCGGGTAGGGCCGCGCGTCGGGCGAGTAGAACGTGCCGGTGTATTCGCCGTTGTGCAGGGTGTCGCACTTGGTCGGCACGAAGTCCTCGATCCCGCCGCTGCTGTCGGTCTCGACCTTGACGCAGCCGATCTCGACCGGCCGGTTGCCGCGCAGCGTGTCCTTCAGGCTGGTCGTGCGGGGCGCGATCGTGTACGTGTCGTCGGAGACCTCGACCAGGTCGCACCGGTAGTAGTGCGCCTCGCCCTTCCACTGCTTCTCCGACGGGGGCAGGACCCGCAGCACCAGCCGGCCGTCGTGCCAGTCGCCGCCGAGGAAGTTGTTGGCCTCCGACTGGCAGGCCGCGAACGCGTCGGTGAGGTCGGCGCCGGCCGGGACGGACGCCTTCTGCGCGAGCGAGCCGGAGAACTCGCCGACGTGGATCGTCTCGCTGGAGTGCGACACGGTGCACTCGACCTCGACCAGGTCGGGCCCGACGGCGAGCTTGTCGGCGTCGCCGTTGAAGGTCCAGCATTCACCGGCGGCCGGCTTCGGCACGGTCGGCGCGGCCAGGGCACTCCAGCCGTTGAAGAGGTCGCCGTCAGTGCCGGCCGGGTTGCCGCAGCCGGCAACCAGCAGCACCAGCGTCATGGACAGCCCGACGGTCCACCGCTTCATTCCGAGCCCACCCTCACCTCATGGCACTGGCACCACCCCGCGAACGGAGTGGTGCCAGTGTGGCAGAAGGGATCAAACCTTTCCGGTGCCGAGGCCCTTCAGCGACCGGATGGTGCTCTTCTTGTCATAGAGCATCGCGTAGCAGCGGGCGGTGCGGTTGCCGCGCAGCCAGTTCTCCTCGTCGACCATCCAGAAGCCGATGCCGACCTCCTGGTGGTTGTCCAGGGTCGACTGGGTCATGCCGAGGAACTTGGCGCCGAGGGCCTCGCAGCCGGTGCGCATCGCGGCGCGGCGCTCGTCGGCGTTCTTCGGGAACGCCCGCTCGCCGGACATGTAGGTGCCGACGTACTCCATGTTGTGGGTCGCGGTGCACGCGGTCGGCTCGTAGTCCTCCCACGTCTTGCCGTCGGCCTCGTAGGTCTCCTGCGCGCAGGTCAGCGCGATCGGCTTGTCGCCGGTGAGGCCGCCCTTGAGGCTGCTGGTGCGGCTGACCGGCTTGCCGGCGTCGCTCTGCACCTCGGCGAGGTCGCAGCGGAAATACCGCCCGCCACCGCTCCACTGCGTGGTCGACGGCGGCAGCACGATCAGCTCGAGACGGCCGTCGTGGTAGTCACCGCCGAGGAACGTCTGCGCCTCGGTGTTGCACTTGGCCCACGCGTCCTTGAGGTCCGCGCCCTTCGGCGGCGACGACCCGTTGGCCGCGGTGCCGCTCAGCTCGCCGACGTAGAACGTCTCGCTGATGTGCGCGGTCGTGCAGTTGGCCACGGCCGTGAAGGAGAAGATCGTGAGGGTGTCGGTCTCGAAGAACGGCACGGTGCTGTCGTAGCACGCGCCGACCGGCGGGGACGGGACCTTGGGCGCGGCCAGCATGGCCCACTCGTCGACCAGGTTCTTGTCAACCCCCGCGGGTGTCGAGCACCCGGCCAGCATCACGACAGCGGCGAGCGGTGCCACCGCCGTCACGAGCCGTCGAAAACGCACCATGATCCAACCCCTCCCCCGGCGCACACAGCGCGGGTGCAGTGTGCCAATGATCAATGTGGTTGGCAACCCGGCCCAACTGCCAGATCTAGGACACAGCTACGCCACTGTTATCGGTAGTCCTTTTGTACCCGCACCGTGCAACGAGACGGTCACCGGCTTCGGTGGCCACACGAAACAGCGGACCCCGCGGTTGCCCGACTCCCACGCCGTCTTGTCGTAGGGCATCGTGACCAGGCCGGTGCGGGAGCGGAAGTTCGCGTCGTCGGGCACGGCGACGTACGCGGCCACGACCGGCCGGCAGCCGGCGAGGTTGGCGTTCACCCGGGCGTCGCCGTCGGTGGGGTAGCCGCCGTCCGGCGGCTCGTAGATGCCGGCGAACTCGCCCTCGTGCGGCGCCGTGCAGGACGCCGGGTAGATCCGGTCGATGGCGCCGGCCGCGCCGCCGGGCTTCGTCGTGACCTTCACGCAGCCGATGCGCAGCTCGCCGTCGTCGGGGCGCAGCGTGCCGCGCAGCGAGGCGCTGCGGGTCGCCACGGTGAACCGGTCGATGTCCTGCAGCGCCCGCAGGTCGCAGCGGAACCAGCGGGCGCCGGCGTCCCACAGCACCGGGCTCGGCACGTCCACGCTCAGCGACACCCGGCCGGTGCGCCAGTCCGCACCCAGCAGGGCCTTCGCGTCGTCGGCGCAGCGCGTGTACGCCCCGCGCAGGGCCTCCGTGCCGGCGACCGGTGGCGTGGCGCGCTCGGCGCCGGTGAACCGCCCGACGGAGATCAGCTCGACGTCGTGCGCGTCGGTGCACGCCACCGGCGCCGGCCACTGGGTCACGTCGGCGCTCGCGGTGCCGCCGGGCAGCGCGTAGCAGGCCGGGGCGACCGGCTCGACGAGCGCCGCGGCGGGCAGCATCGGCCAGCCGTCGACCAGGTCACCGTCGACCCCGGCCGGTGCGGGCCGCGTGCAGCCGCCGAGCAGCGTCACCGCCGCGACGACCAGCACGACCGAGCGCCGCACCGCACCTCCCCCAAGGCCTACGCCCGGAGCAGGTCTCCCCTCACGGGCTCGCCCACCATACCCGGTATGGCGTCCGCCGGATCGTGACCGAGCTCGATGATGTGGTTCGCGCCGTCGACGTGGACGATCCGCGGTTGGAAGGTCCGGGCCGTGGCGTCGTCCAGCTGCGCGTACGAGATGAGGATGACCAGGTCGCCGGGGTGCACCAGGTGCGCGGCCGCGCCGTTGATGCCGATGACGCCGCTGCCGCGGGGCCCGGCGATCACGTAGGTCTCCAGCCGCGCGCCGTTGGTGACGTCGACGATCGCGACCTGCTCACCGGCGAGCAGGTCCGCGGCGTCCATGAGGTCTTCGTCGACCGTGACCGATCCGACGTAGTGCAGGTCGGCCTGGGTGACCGTGGCACGGTGGATCTTGGACTTGAGCATGGTGCGGATCACGGAAGCTGAACCTCGATGTTGTCGATGAGCCGGGTGCCGCCGACCCAGGCCGCAGTAAGCAGCCGGGCCGGCCCATGCGCCGGGGCGGGCCCGAGCATGGGGTCGGTGAGCACGAAGTAGTCGAGCTTCACCTGGGGTTCGGTGGCGAACTCGGCGACGCCGGCGGCGACCGGTTCCGGCGCCTGCGCGGCCTTGCGCAGCGCCCTGGACAGCACCAGCGCCGCCTGCCGCTCGGCCGGGGCGAGGTAGCGGTTGCGGCTGGACAGCGCGAGGCCGTCGGGCTCCCGCACGGTCGGCACGCCCCGCACGTCGATCGGCAGGTCGAAGTCGCGGACCATGGCGCGGATCATGCCGAGCTGCTGGTAGTCCTTCTCGCCGAAGTACGCGACGTCCGGGCGGGTCAGCTGGAACAGCTTGTTGACCACCGTCAGCACGCCGTGGAAGAAGCCGGGGCGGCTGGCGCCCTCGAGCTGGTCGGCGGCGGGTCCCGGGTCCACCCGTACCGCGGGCGGGCCCTGCGGGTACATGACCTGCGGCGTCGGCGTGAACGCGATGTCCACACCCGCCTCGCGGGCCAGCGCGAGGTCCGCCTCCAGGGTGCGCGGGTAGCGGTCGAAGTCCTCGCCCGGAGCGAACTGCAGCGGGTTGACGAAGATCGTGAGCAGCACCGTGTCGGCTTCCGCGCGTGCGGTGCGCAGCAGCGCGGCGTGGCCCTCGTGCAGGGCACCCATGGTCATGACGACGGCCACGGTGCCGCGGGCCGCGGCGCGGGCGGCGGCCAGCTGCTCGCGGGTCTCGACGACGTTCATGCCTTGCCTCCGGTGGTGTCCGGCGTGCGGCGTGCGGCGGTCATGGCGTGCCTCCGGTGCTGCCCGCGCCCGCGGAGCGGGACGGTCACGGCGTGCCTCCGGTGCTGCCCGCGCTCACGGCGTGGGACGGTCACGGCTTGCCTCCGGTGCCGCTACCCTTCGCGCGGCGGCGGGAACCTCGCGGCGCGGCGATCACCGGCTGCGGGTGGGTGGTGCCCAGCACGTCGAGCAGCGGCTCGGCGTCCATGGCGCGCAGCCGGCCGGCGGCGATGACCCGGTCGGCGGTGCGCCGGGCGAGCGCCAGGTACGGCGGCACCGACTCCGGCGCGACCGACTCCAGGGCCTGCAGGTGCTTGGCGACCGTGCCGGCGTCGCCGCGGGACACCGGGCCGGTGATGGCGGCGTCACCGAGCCGCAGCGAGTTGTCCAGCGCCGCGCCGAGCAGCGGGGCGAGCACCTGCTCCGGGCGCTGCACGCCGGCGTCGCGCAGCCGGTCGAGGGCCTCGTTGACGAGCGTGGCGAGGTGGTTGGCGCCGTGGGCCAGCGCGGCGTGGTACAGCGGCCGGCGCTCCTCGGCGATCCACTCGACCTGACCGCCGAGGTCGGCGACGAGGGAGGAGGCCAGGTCACGCAGGCCGTCGGGGGCGGTGACGCCGAACGAGACGCCCTCGGCGAGCCGCTGCAGGTCGACCGCGGTGCCGGTGAACGTCATCGCCGGGTGCAGGGCGAGCGGCCGCGCGCCGACCGTGGTGACGGGTGCGAGGACGGCGAGGCCGTGCGCGCCGGACGTGTGGGCCACGATCTGCCCCGGGCGCAGGGCACGGGTCTCGACCAGGCCGTTGACCAGGCCGGCGAGCACGTCGTCGGGGACCGCCAGCAGTACCAGATCAGCGGAGGCGGCGACCTGGTCGGCGGGGAGCAACGCGACGCCCGGGAGCAGCTGCTCCGCACGGGACTTGGAGGCGGTGGACACGCCCACCGCGGCGACCACCCGGTGGCCGGCGGTCACGAGCGCGGCGCCGAGCACCGCTCCGACCCGCCCGGCACCGATGATGCCGATGTTCAGCCTGTTCACGGCGCTGTGCATGTGACAGATCCAGTCCTCGAAGTGGGGTACCGGTCGATCACGAGTATGCGCCGCGAGGGGCAAAGCGGACAGGTCGTGTGGGATTGTCAACACCACGTTTCGGACCCTTTACCGGCGGCCGACGCTGCCGATAAAGGGTCCGGGAACGAGTGTCAGAGGCGGTGGTGCAGGTAGTCCTTGATCAGGGCCTTCGCCTCGCCGAGCACGACCGGGTCGCCCTCCGGCGAGCGCCGGAACGCCATCTTGATCAGCGCGTCGGCGGCCTCGACGGCGATCGCCAGCACGAACTGCAGCCGCTCGCCGTCCACGATGCCGAACCGCCCGATGAGCAGCGCCGCGAGCTGCGAGACGATGACGTCGTTGTTGTCCCGCTCGTCGTCGAGCAGATGGATGTCCACGACGTCACCGAAGTGCAGGGTCCGGAAGCCCGGGATGGTGCGATGCATGTCGATGTACTCGTCGATGGCCGCGTCGACCGCGTCCCACCAGTGCGAGATGTCCTCTTCGGCCAGCCGGGCGCCGAGGCGCTCCAGGTAGCCCTCCAGGCTGCGCAGGGTGAGCGCCTGCACGATCGCGCGCTTGTCGGGGAAGAACTGGTAGACCGAGCCGATCGCCACCCCCGCCCGCTCCGCGAGCAACGTCGTGGTCAGCCCGTCGTAGCCCACCTCGTCGACGAGTTCGGCGCACGCGTCGAGCATCCGCCCGACCCTTGCCACGCTGCGCCCCTGCACCGGAACCCGGCGCAGTGGTTTTGTCCCAGCACTGGCCACTGTCTGCGTCGCCACCCGGCAGTCCCCCTCAAGCTCGTCCACCTTGAAACCTACTCACGTCAACGAGTGGGCACGATCGACGGATAGCCCATTTCACTCTTGTGGTTCAACGGGTCATTGACGGCGGGCATACGTGAAGGGTACTCAGGTTTCGTGACTTCTCCGTGGGCCAACTGGGCCGGCAACCAGACCGCGCGGGCGACGCGTGTCGCGCACCCGTCGACCACCGCTGAGCTGGCCTCCGTGCTCACCGGCGCCGCCTCGGAAGGGCTGCGCGTCAAGGCCGTCGGCAGTGGACACTCGTTCACACCCACCGCTCTGACGGACGGGGTCCGGATCGAGCTGGACCGGATGGCGTCACTCGTCCGGGTCGAGGGCAACCTGGTCACCGTCCAGGCCGGCATGAAACTTGCCGCGCTCAACGCGACCCTCGCCGCGCACGGCCTGGCCATGCCCAACCTCGGCGACATCGACGCGCAGACCATCTCCGGGGCGCTGTCCACCGGCACGCACGGCACCGGCGCGGCGTACGGGTGCCTGTCGACCTTCATCGAGGCCCTTGAGCTGGTCACCGCCGACGGCACGGTGCTGCGCTGCTCGGCCACCGAGCAGCCGGACCTGTTCGCCGCGGCGCGGGTCAACATCGGCGCCCTCGGCGTGCTCACCGAGGTCACGCTGCGCTGCGTGCCCGCCTTCATCCTCCAGGCCGACGAACGCCCGGCGCCGCTGTCGGACGTATGGTCGGGGCTGGACACGCACATCGCCGAGAACGACCATTTCGAGTTCTACTGGTTCCCGTACACCGACCGGGTCCAGATGAAGCGCAACAACATCGTGCCCGCCGCGGACCGCCCCCTGGCCGGCTGGCGCCGCTGGCTCGACGACGACTTCCTGTCCAACACGGTCTTCGGCGGCGCGTGCCGGCTGGGCCGCGCGCTGCCGTCCACGGTGCCGGCGATCAGCCGCGTTTCAGC
The DNA here is from genome assembly GCF_000716715.1 of Dactylosporangium aurantiacum. GTDB lineage: Bacteria > Actinomycetota > Actinomycetes > Mycobacteriales > Micromonosporaceae > Dactylosporangium > Dactylosporangium aurantiacum. Next base: position 161,577 of record NZ_JNYJ01000036.1, read on the forward strand.
CCGGGCCCTGTCCGCCCGCACCTACACCGCGCCGTCCCACGAGGTGTTCTGCACCCCGCGCCGGGTCCGCTTCGTCGAGATGGAGTACGGCGTGCCCCGCGCCGCCCTCCGCGAAGCCTTCGACGGCCTGCGGTCGGTGGTGGCCGGCCTGCCCTACAAGATCCAGTTCCCGGTCGAGGTCCGCTTCACCGCCGCCGACGACATCTGGCTGTCGCACGGCTACGGCCGCGAGAACGCGTACATCGCGATCCACCAGTACGCCGGCGCCCCGTTCGAGGAGTATTTCCAGCGCTTCGAGGCGATCACGACCCCCCTGGGCGGCCGCCCCCACTGGGGCAAGATGAACTACCGCGACGCCGCGTCCCTGGCAACCGCCTACCCGAAGTTCGCCGACTTCACGGCGCTGCGGGACAAGCTCGACCCGGGCCGGCTGTTCGCGAACGCGTACACGGAGCGCGTGCTGGGCTGACGGCCCACGGGCCGCACCCGAAGGGCCGCCGGAGCGACCCTTCGAGCGCAGTCACTCGGCCGGCGGCGTCGCCTTCTTCGCCGCCGTGGCCTTCTTCGGCGCCGCCTTCTTCGCCGGCGTCGCCTTCTTGGCCGGCGTCGCCTTCTTCGCCGCCGTGGCCGTCGTCTTCTTCGCCCCGGTGGCGGCCTTCTTCGCCCCGGTGGCCGCCTTCTTCGTGGCGGCCGACCCAGAAGCCGCCTCGGTGGTCTTCTTCGCCGCGCGGGCCTTCTTCGGCGCCGGACCCTTGGCCCGCTTCTCGGCCAGCATCTCGCTCGCCTCGTCCAGCGACAGCGTCTCGACCGACTGGTTGCGCCGCAGCGACGCGTTGAATTCGCCGTCCGTCACGTACGGGCCGAAGCGGCCGTCCTTGATGACCAGCGGCTTCTCGGTCGCCGGGTCGGGGCCCATCTCCCGCAGCGGGGGCTTGGCCGCCGCCCGGCCGCGGGTCTTCGGCTGCTCGAGCAGGGCCAGCGCCTGTTCGAGGGTGATGGTGAAGAGCTGGCCCTCGTTCTCCAGGGAGCGGGTGTCGGTGCCGCGCTTGATGTACGGCCCGTACCGCCCGGGCGAGGCGATGATGTCCTCGCCCGCGGCGTCCTTGCCGACCACGCGCGGCAGGGTGAGCAGTTGCAGCGCCTCTTCGAGGGTCAGGTGCTCCGGCGACTGGGTGGACAGCAGCGAGGAGTTCTTCTCGCCGGTCGACACGTACGGCCCGTACCGGCCGGACTTGAGCACGATCGGCTCGCCGGTCTCGGGGTGCTCGCCGAGCTTGCGTTCGCCGCCGGCGCCGCCGACGAACAGCTCGGCGACCTTCTCCGGGGTCAGCTCGTCGGGGGCGAGGCCGTCGGGCACCGGCGCGCGGTCGCCCTCGTCGCCCTCGGGGGCGTCGGCGACGAAGCGCTGCAGGTAGGGCCCGTACCGGCCGACGCGCACGACGACGTCGCGGTTGGCCTCGTCACGAAACAGCGGGATCGAGTTGATCCCGCGCGCGTCGATCTCGCCCAGCCGCTCGGTGACCATGCGCTTCAGCCCGCCCTGGCGGGGCACCGACCCTTCGTCGCCCGTGTCTCCACCGAAGTAGAACGGGCGCAGGAAGTCCACGGCGCTCTCGTCGCCGTTGGCGATCTCGTCGAGGACGTTCTCCATCGAGGCGGTGAAGTCGTAGTCGACCAGGCGCGGGAAGTGCTTCTCCAGCAGGCCGACGACGGCGAACGCCAGGAACGACGGGATCAGCGCCTGGCCGCGCTTGAACACGTACCCGCGGTTGTTGATCGTCTCCATGATCGACGCGTACGTCGACGGGCGCCCGATGCCGAGCTCTTCCATCGCCTTGACCAGCGACGCCTCGGTGTAGCGGGCCGGTGGCTGGGTGGTGTGGCCGGTCGGGGTGAGCCCCTTCTCGGTCAGGGTCTGGCCTTTCACCAGTACGGGCAGGCGCCGCTCGGCCTCCTCGGCTTCCGCGTTCTCGTCGTCGGAGGACTCGACGTAGGCGCGCAGGAAGCCGGGGTCGGTGATCGTCTTGCCGGTCGCGCTGAAGTCGACCGACTCGTTGGCCGGGGTCACCGCGTTGATCCGCACGGAGGTGCTGTTGCCGACCGCGTCGGTCATCTGCGACGCGATCGTACGCTGCCAGATCAGCTCGTACAGCCGCAGCTCCTCGGCGCTGAGCTCCTTGGCGACGTCGCCCGGGGTGCGGAAGGAGTCGCCCGCGGGGCGGATCGCCTCGTGCGCCTCCTGGGCGTTCTTGACCTTGCCGGTGTACCGGCGCGGCTGCGGCGGCACGGCGCTGGGCCCGTACAGGTCGAGGATCTGCTGGCGGGCGGCGGCGATGGCGGCCTCGGAGAGGTTCACCGAGTCCGTTCGCATGTAGGTGATGTAGCCGTTCTCGTACAGCCGCTGGGCGATGCGCATGGTCTGCGCGCTGGACAGCCGCAGTTTGCGGGAGCCCTCCTGCTGCAGCGTCGAGGTGATGAACGGTGCGGCGGGCTTGCGCCGGTAGGGCTTCTCCTCGACGCGGGTGACCGTGAAGGGCCGGCCCTCGAGGCGCGCGGCGAGCCCGCGGGCGCCCTGCTCGTCGAGGTGGATGACGCCCGCGTTGGGCCGGATCCGGCCGGTCTCGGGGTCGAAGTCGCGGCCGGTGGCGACCCGGTCGCCGTCGATCGCGAGCAGCGTCGCGTTGAAGGTGCGCTCGTCGTTGTCGGGCAGCAGCCGGGCGAGGATGTCCCAGTAGTCGGCGCTGCGGAACTTCATCCGCTGCCGCTCCCGCTCGACCACGATGCGGGTGGCGACGGACTGCACGCGTCCGGCGGACAGGCCGCGCTGGACCTTCTTCCACAGCACGGTGGACAGGTCGTAGCCGTAGAGCCGGTCGAGGATGCGCCGGGCCTCCTGGGCGTCGACCAGCGAGCGGTTGATCTCCCGCGGGTTGGCGACGGCGGCCTGGATGGCGGGCCTGGTGATCTCGTGGAAGACCATCCGCTTGACCGGGACCTTCGGTTTCAAGGTCTCGAAGAGGTGCCAGGCGATGGCCTCGCCCTCGCGGTCCTCATCTGTGGCGAGGTAGACCTCGCTGGCGGTCTTCAGCAGCTCCTTGAGCCTGGTGATCTGCTTACGCCGGTCGGCGGAGATGACATAGACCGGGGTGAAATCGTTGTCGACGTCGACACCGAGGTAGGCCCACGGCTTGCTCTTCAGGTCGTCGGGCATGTCTTTCTTGCCGACGGGCAGGTCACGGACGTGGCCGAAGCTCGCCTCCACGACGTAATTCGGGCCCAGGTAGCCCGAAATCGTCTTGGCCTTCGCCGGCGACTCGACGATCACCAGCCGCTTCGTGTTGGCGGAGTTCGGCACAGCTCTCCCCGGTGCGGACGGACATGTGTCAAACGTAACGCGCGCCTACCCGCCGAGTTGCGCATTGCGGCACCCGGCGGTCGGCTTGCGACACGCCGATCGGCGCCACGGTACACCTAAGCAGAAGCGCTACCTGCCCGATCTTGCGATCGTGTCGCATCGGCTGCCGTATTTGTCACGCTTTGTCGACCGGCGGTGACCCCGATGGCGGGTGGAATCACACTGCGCGGCACCGGCCCAGCCTACCCGGCGGTCACCTCGGCCAACTCTCGTACGGCGCCTCCGGCGGTGGCTCGCCGACGAGCTCCGCGAGGCGCGTCACACGCCGCAGTCCCACGATGCGGTACGCAGGGCCGCCGGCTTTGGGACCGACGAACACGGCGATGAGCCCGACGGCGGCGAGGGCGTCACCCACCGCCACCCAGTTGTCGGCCACCTGCCGGTCGATGGAATTTTCGTCGGTACCGCCGGCGTCGTCCGGCGTGTCCACGGGCTCGGGGGCCGGCTCGGCGAGCGGGTCGAGCTCGACCGTCGGCAGGTCGGCGTCGGGCCAGCTGTCGCGGCTGTCGTCGATCCAGTCCTCGACCGCCGGGTCCAGATCGACCGGGCCCGGGTCGAACGTGGAGATCAGGCTGGTGGTCTTCTTCTTCGCCCGCCCCCGCGGCGGCTCCGGCACGTCCTCGGCCGGTTCCTCGTCGGGCGTGTCGTCGACCTCGCCCACCACGTCGGCCTGGGCCGCTCTGGCCGGCTCCGGCGGGGCCCCTTCGGGCTGCTCCTCGTCCTCACCGATCGGAGGAGTCTCGTCGCCCGCTTCCTCCTCCGGGAGATGGGGGCGGCTCGGGGCGAGCCGGAGCAGGTACGCCCGCTGGCCGTCCCACGAGCCGGCGGCGGCCACCCACAGCCGCAGCCGCCGTCCGTCCAGGACCAGGTCGGCGGGGCACACCTTCCCGGTGCCGGCCAGCCAGCGGGCGGCGAGGGGGGCCAGCAGCGCCGCATACGCGGTCCGCACCGTCCACCGGTCCTCGACCCCGGTCGGCTCGCTCGACACGACCAGTCCCCGCTGCTCGCACTCGGCCCGCAGCACCTGGGCCCGCCAGGCGTCCTCGACCTCGATCGACACCTTCGCGGTGCCGCCCATCCGGCCGACCTCGCCCGCGCCGGCGAGCAGACCCTCCAGGTCCATCGGGGTCGGCGGGCGCGCCTCGACCCCGAACAGCGACAGTTGCCGGCTCCGAGCCGGCGTCACCGACACTCGGGCACCTCGCTGAAGGCCTTCTGCAGGTCCTTCTGCCCGACGTGCTTCGGGTCGATGGCGCTCTGCTCGTACTCCTCCTTGAGCACGGCGAACGCCGAGCCGACGGAGGTGTAGAAGGCCTTCGCGTCGGCGGTCGGCAGGGCCTCGACGGAGCGCTTGGCGTTGCCGTACGCGTCGCGGGCCTTCGACAGCGAGGTGGTGAACTGCTGGGCGACCTTGTCGCCGCCGGAGACGTCCGGCACGCCGGCGCCGCTGACCCCGGCCCGTGCCTTCTCGCTCGCGGTCTCCGCGCCGGTGAGCAGCTCGACGATGTTGGTCTTGGTCTGGGCGGCGGTCTTCGCCGACTGCAGCTGCTGCTGTGCCTTCGCGGTCAGGTCGGCGATCTCCACCCGCCACGGGGTGAGCGCTGTGCACACCGCCTGGGCCCACCGCTTCGGCGCGACGTCGCCGTTGCCGGTGGAGCCGCAGCCGGTCGTACCCGCCGAAACGAGGACGAACAGCAGGCCGGTGGCGAGGACGCGGAAGTGCATGAATGGAAGCCTAGAACCGATCGTCTGTTCGACAAATACGACGCCCCGGCCGGGATGACCGGCCGGGGCGTCGCGGTGGTGCTCAGGTCAGGCGGTGACCCGCTCCGGGGCCGACTCCTGCGAGGAGGAGTCGTCGCCGTCGCCGTCGCCGGCGTCAACCGAGACCGGCTTGCGCTTGCTGATCAGCACCGCCACGAAGACGACCAGCGCCGCCGCGATCGCGATGCCGAAGCGGACCGCGGGGCTGCCGTCGCCCGTGGTGTAGACCACCACGGCGGGCGCGATGAGCAGCGCGACCAGGTTCATGACCTTGATCAGCGGGTTGATCGCCGGGCCGGCGGTGTCCTTGAACGGGTCACCGACGGTGTCGCCGATGACGGTCGCGGCGTGCGCCGGCGAGCCCTTGCCGCCGTGGGTGCCGTCCTCGACGAGCTTCTTCGCGTTGTCCCACGCGCCACCCGAGTTGGACAGGAAGACCGCCATCAGCGTGCCCGTGCCGATGGCGCCGGCCAGGTACGCCGCGAGCGGGCCCACACCGAGGCCGAAGCCGACCGCGATCGGCGCCATGACCGCGAGCAGACCCGGCGTGATGAGCTCACGCTGGGCGTCGCGGGTGCAGATGTCGACGACCTTGCCGTACTCCGGGCGCTGGGTGTAGTCCATGATGCCCGGGAACTCGCGGAACTGGCGGCGCACCTCGAACACGACCGAGCCGGCCGACCGGGCGACGGCGTTGATCGCCAGGCCCGAGAACAGGAACACGACCGCGGCACCGATGAGCAGGCCGACCAGGTTGCCCGGGTTGGCCACGTTCAGGAACTTGTCGACCTCGACCTGCGAGAACTCCTTCAGGATCGAGTCCGTGTAGGAGCCGAACAGCGCCGTGGCGGCGAGCACCGCGGTGGCGATCGCGATGCCCTTGGTGATCGCCTTGGTGGTGTTGCCGACCGCGTCGAGCTCGGTCAGCGTGCGGGCGCCGCGCTCGTCGATGTCGCCGGACATCTCGGCGATGCCCTGCGCGTTGTCGCTGATCGGGCCGAACGTGTCCATCGCGACGATGACGCCGACGGTGGTCAGCAGGCCGGTGCCGGCCATGGCGACCGCGAACAGCGACAGCGTGATCGAGCCGCCGCCGAGCAGGAACGCGCCGAACACGCCGGCGCCGATGACGAGCGCCGAGTAGACGGCCGACTCGAAGCCGACGCTGATGCCGGCGAGCACCACGGTGGCGGGGCCGGTCAGCGCGCTCTTGCCGATGTCCTTGACCGGGCGGCGCTCGGTCTCGGTGAAGTAGCCGGTCAGCGCCTGGACGATCGCGGCGAGCACGATGCCGATGATGCAGGCGATGATCGCGGTGACGTGCGGCCCGAACGGCGGGGCGTCACCGTCGGTGCCGAGCTTCAGCGTCTCGCGCCAACCGTCGCCGAGCAGCTTCGACCACGTCGCCGGCAGGTAGAACAGCGCGGCGGCGCTGACCAGTACGGCGGAGACGACGGCGGAGATGTAGAAGGCGCGGTTGATGGCGACCAGGCCGTTGCGGTCGGACGGGCGCAGGCGGGTGAGCGCCACACCGAGGATCGCGACGATGACGCCGATCGTGGAGACGATGAGCGGGAAGACCAGGCCTTCCTCGCCGAACGCGGCCCGGCCGAGGATGAGCGCGGCGACCAGGGTCACGGCGTAGGACTCGAACAGGTCCGCGGCCATACCGGCGCAGTCACCCACGTTGTCGCCGACGTTGTCGGCGATGGTGGCGGCGTTGCGCGGGTCGTCCTCCGGGATGCCCTGCTCGACCTTGCCGACCAGGTCGGCGCCGACGTCGGCGGCCTTGGTGAAGATGCCGCCGCCGACCCGCATGAACATCGCGAGCAGCGCGGCGCCGAACCCGAAGCCTTCCAGCACGGTCGGGGCGTCACTCTTGAAGATCAGCACGACCAGCGCCGCACCGAACAGGCCCAGGCCCACGGTGAGGAAGCCGACGACACCACCGGTGCGGAAGGCGATCTTCATCGCCTTCTCCCGGCCGCCGTCTTCTCTGGCCGCCGCCGCGACGCGCAGGTTGGCGCGGGTGGCCAGCGCCATGCCGGCGCCACCGATGAAGGCCGAGAAGGTCGCACCGACGATGAAGAACGCCGACCTGCCGATCTTGACCATGGTCTCGTTGCCGTCCCCGACGTCACCAATGGGGAGCAGGAACAGCACCACCACGGCGATGACGACGAAGATGCCGAGGGTCTTGAACTGGCGCACGAGGTACGCGGTCGCGCCCTCCTGCACCGCCCCGGCGATCTCCTGCATCTTCGGGGTGCCCCGACCGGCGGCGAGCACAGCCTTGACCAATGCCGCCGCGAAGCCCAGCGCCACGAAGGCGATCACGAGCGCGATGACGACATAGGTCAGGTTGTTCCCGCTGAGGGAAATCTCGTCGGCTGCGACGAGTGTTGCGGACATTCGTTGTCCTCCTGTACCGACACATGACAGCGCCGCGAGCGGTCAGGCCGGCGGCGGGTTCTCCCCCGGGGGGAGCCGTGCTGGACGGTCGAGGTACCCAGTGACCAGGCCCGTCATACACGATCGCCGTACTCTAGCCGCAGAGCGTGTCTGTGGTCACACCGACTTGCGCGTTTCAGGAGATCGCTTTTCGTCGATGGTCCACTTTGTCGGCAGGCGTGCCCGCCCGTCCTACTCCGTCGGACGCTCCAACGGCCACGACATCCGGACCTCGGTGCCGACGCCTTCTGCCAGCTCGGACACGTTCAGATCATCGACGAGGCCGGCCAGCAGGGCCAATCCCATCCGCGCCGCGACCGCCTCCTCCGCCAGCAGCTCGGGCGGCGTGGTCAGCGGCAACGCCGGGTCCGACAGGACCATCACGGAATTCTCATCCCCAGCTTCACCCGCGAGACGGGCCACCATCGCCCCATTGGCGGCGCGGTCCACCACCCGCACCGTGAACCGGTCGCCATCGGCCATCGCGACGTCGACCAGGTCGTCGAGCCCGTGCGAGCGGTGCAGCGCCACGGCGCGCGAGCAGGCCTCGCCGATGGCGAGGCGGACCTCTTCGAGCAGCTCCTCGGACACGCCGGCGCGCCGCGCGACGGCGACACCGACCAGACGGGCGGTGCGGACGTGCGCGGCCGCCGGCGAGAACGACAGCCTGACTGTGGGCATGAACCTACGCCGTGGGTTCGGCGTCCGAGCTGGCCGCGGCGGTCGCGGCAGCCACGGAGTCGTACAGGGAGAACACCCGGTCCAACGCGGTGATCCGGAAGATCTTGAGGAGCCGCTCGTGCGCGCACACCAGCCCGAACGTGCCGTTGACCGCCCGCAGCCGCTTCAACGCGCCGACAAGCACACCGAGCCCGGTCGAGTCCAGGAACTCCACCCGGCTCAGGTCGACCACGACATGACGGGCGCCCGCCTCGACGAGCTCGACCAGCTTCTCGCGAAGCCGCGGCGCGGTGTACACATCCACCTCACCGCCGACTTCGAGCACCGTGTGGTCGCCGGAGTCGTACGTCGACAACGACAGCTCCATGCGGACCTCCTCCTCTGGGCGGTTGGGGCCGTGTTCGCGGGCACGCGCCCGTAACGAGTCTCTCGGGCATCTAACCATCGACGCCCCCACAAGGCGACGCGTCCACCCTGTTTCCCACAAATGCCACACGTGTACCGCACCGCTGCTTCGAACATCTGTCTTAGAGTGCTCGACGTGACGGCTGCACTCGCGCGCTTCTCCTTCCTACCGTCCCGCCGCGCGGAATCGCTCACCCACGTCGAGCACGTGCCGCCCCGCCCCGGGTCCACCGCCCCGTGGCCGGACTGGACGCCGCCGGCGCTGCGGGCCGCCCTCACCGCCCGCGGCGTCGCCCTCCCGTGGACCCACCAGGCCGTCGCCGCCGAGTCCGCGTGGTCCGGCACCCACACCGTCGTCGCCACCGGCACCGGTTCGGGCAAGTCCCTCGCGTACCAGCTGCCGGCCCTCACCGCCCTGCTCACCGACGACAGGGCGACGGTGCTGTACCTCTCACCGACCAAGGCCCTGGCCGCCGACCAGCTCCGCTCCCTGCGCGCCCTCGACCTGCCCGGCATCCGCCCCGCCACGTACGACGGCGACACCTCCCGGGAGGAGCGCGACTGGGCCCGCCAGCACGCCCGCGTCATCCTCACCAACCCCGACATGCTGCACCACGGCATCCTGCCCAACCACGCCTCCTGGGCCCGCTTCCTGCGCGGCCTGCGTTTCGTGGTCGTCGACGAGTGCCACACGTACCGTGGCGTCTTCGGCTCCCACGTGGCACACGTCCTGCGCCGCCTGCGCCGGGTGGCGGCCCGCTACACGCCCCGGGGCACCGCCGGACCGTGCTTCGTCCTGGCGTCGGCGACGTCCGGGGATCCGGCGGAGTCGGCGTCGCGGCTGGTGGGGGTGCCGATGACGGCGGTGACGGAGGACGCGTCGCCGCGGGGCGGGGTGACGTTCGCGCTGTGGGAGCCACCGCTGCTGCCCGCCGCGCCTGAACTGTCCGCGGCTGGCTCCGGTGCCGCCGCTGGCTCTGGGGCTGGCTCTGGGGCTGGCTCTGGCTCCGGTGCCGCCGCTGGCTCTGGGGCTGGCTCTGGGGCTGGCTCTGGGGCTGGCTCTGGGGCTGGCTCTGGGGCTGGCTCTGGGGCTGGCTCTGGGGCTGGACGGCGATCAGCGCTGCGGGAGACCGCCGACCTGCTCACCGAGGCGGTCCTCGCCGGCGTACGCACCCTCGCGTTCGTCCGCTCCCGCAAGGGCGCCGAGGTGGTCGCCAGCACGGCCCGCCGCTCGCTCAACTCGGCCGTGCCGGGCCTCGGGGAGCGGGTGGCCGCGTACCGGGCCGGCTACCTCCGCGAAGAGCGCCGCGCCCTCGAACGCGACCTCATGGACGGCGCCCTGCTCGGCCTCGCCTCCACCAACGCCCTTGAGCTCGGCGTCGACCTCGTCGGCCTCGACGCGGTCCTCATCTCAGGCTATCCGGGCACCCTCGCCTCCCTCTGGCAGCAGGCCGGCCGCGCGGGCCGCGCCGGCCGCGACGCGCTGTGCGTGCTGGTCGCCCGGGACGACCCGCTGGACACGTACCTCGTGCACCACCCGGAGGCCCTGTTCGGCAAGCCCGTCGAGGCGACGGTCCTCGATCCCGTCAACCCGCACGTCCTGGCACCTCAACTGTGCTGCGCCGCCGCCGAACTGCCGCTCACCCGGGCCGACCTGCCGCTGTTCGGCCCGACGGCCGAGGCCACGCTGGACGCGCTCGTCGCCGCAGGCATCCTGCGGAAGCGCCCCAGCGGCTGGTACTGGACGGAACGCCACCGCCCCGACGTCGACCTCCGTGGCGCGGGCGGCGGCCCGGTCGCCGTGGTCGAGGAGTCCACCGGCCGGCTCCTCGGCACCGTCGACACCGGCTCCGCGCACCACCAGGTCCACACGGGCGCGGTCCACCTGCACCAGGGCACCGCGTACGTGGTCGACAAGCTCGACCTCGCCGACTCCGTCGCCCTGGTCCACGCCGAGGAGCCCGACTGGAGCACGCACCCCCGTGACGTCACCTCCCTCACCGTGCTGTCGGTCCGCCAGACCCGCACCGCCGGCCCGGTCACGCTCTCGCTCGGGGAGGTCGAGGTGACCTCCCAGGTCGTCAGCTACCAGCGCCGCCGCATCTCCAGCGGCGAGGTCATCGACACCTGCCAGCTCGACCTCCCCGAACGCATCCTCAAAACCGTCGCCGTCTGGTGGACCGTCGCCCCCGAGGCCCTCGACGAGGCCGGCATCCCCGAGGTCGACTGGCCGGGCGCCCTGCACGCCGCCGAGCACGCGTCGATCGGCCTGCTGCCCCTCGTCGCCACCTGCGACCGCTGGGACATCGGTGGCCTCTCCACCGCCCTGCACGCCGACACCGCCCTGCCGACCGTCTTCGTGTACGACGGCCACCCCGGCGGCGCCGGCTTCGCCGAACGGGCCTTCGACGTCGCCACCGACTGGCTGGGCGCGACCCGCACCGTCGTCGCCGAGTGCCGCTGCGAGCAGGGCTGCCCGTCGTGCGTCCAGTCCCCGAAGTGCGGCAACGGCAACAACCCCCTCAACAAACGCGACGCCGTCCAGGTCCTCTCCCTCGTCCTGTCGTCGCTGGACTCCCTTCACCAGGCGGACGCTTCCGCCCGGGCCGACCTGACACGCGTTCCCGGGCAGGCCGAAGGATCGCTGGTGTCCTGAACCACCGATCCCCCGGCGTACCAGCCCGAGCCCTTGCCGGCCTCCGAGCAGCACCCCTCGACGGGAACCCCGACCGGCACTCCCGACCGGCACCCCCGACCGGCACCCCGACAGCGCTCCTGATGGGCCGCTCCCGACCAGCCGTCCTGGCTACCCGTCGGGGAGGCCGCCGGTGTCTCGGACGGGTCCCGCTCTGGCGCTCGCCGTGCCGGCGGGCACGGCATCCGACAGGCTGACCTCGACCGTCACGCGTACGTCGAGCCCGTCCACCGAGCAGTTGACCAGCCGGGCCCCGTTCGCCGTCACCACCCGTCCGGCGACCGCGCACGCCTCCCCCGGCCCGTCGACCGCCCACACCGCCCCGGCCAAGGCGCCCGCGTCGGCAGCGTTCTGCGCCCGGTGCCGCGCGACGCGCACGCCGGCCACCCCGATGCCGACGACGAGCGCCCCGACGAACACGAACCCGATCACCACCATCAGCAGCGAGATCGACCCCCGCTCCCGGGCCGCCACCGAGGCGCCGCCGCGCACCGGCCGTCGCCCCCGTGGCGGACCGCCGCAGCCGGTCACGGTGCCTCGCTTTCGGGTTCGACCAGGGCGACCGCTTCCTCGCGCAAGGTGATCGCCGGCAGCGGGCCGAGGCTGACGCGCTGGCGTACGGTCACCCGGACGAGGTCGCCGTCGCGCTGGACCGAGATCGTGGCGCCCGACGGCATGGCGCCGCGGCCGGTGGACTCCGGCTCGCCGCGGGCCGCCGCCCTTGCCGCCAGACCAGCCGCGTCGGTCAGGCGCACCTTGGCCGCTGAGGCGCTCCATCCGGCGAGGAAGATCAGCAGCAGGACGACGACTGCAGGAAGTGCCACGGCGAACTCGACCGTCGCCGACCCGCGGTCGTCGGCGCGGCCGGTGCCGGACATCGACCTCCGCCGGCGCCACGCACCCCCACGCCGGGCGCCACGATCCCGGTCGTTCTTCATGTCAGCGCCCCGCCGACCAGCCGGAACATGGAGTTGTACAGGGCGTCCGACGTGACGATCCTCAGCAGCACGGCGGCGAGCGCCACCCCGACGCCGATGACGAGGACGTATTCGATGCTGTGCGACCCACGGTCTTCCCTGCGGAAGGCACGCAGACGGGCGCGGAGGTTGTGCACTGGCTCTCCTTCACGATGGCACCAATCGACGAAACGAAACGCATTCACAGGACCCGCAGCACGTCGCGGATGACGGCGGCGACCACCGGCACGACACCGATCAGCACGAACGCGGGCAGAAAACACACCCCCAGCGGCAGCACCACCAGGACCCCGACCCGCCGCGCGGACGCCTCGCCGACCGCCACCTTCGCGACCCGCAGGTCGGCCGCCTGCCGCTCGAGCGCCACGGTCAGCGCCGTGCCCCGGTCGGCGCTGCGGGCGGCGACCCGGGAAAGCCGCCGCCCGCCGGGCAGGTCGGCCAGGTGCGCCCAGGCGTCCTGCGGCGACGCACCGAGCCGCAGCGCCCGTCCGACGAGCGTCAACCTGGTCCCGACCGGCCCGCCGACCGCCTCCCCGACCACGATCGCTGCGCGGTCGGGTGGCGCACCGGTCCTCAACGCGGCGGCCAGCAGGTCCGTCGCGAACGGCAGGTCGCCCTGGGCCCGGACCCGTTCCTGCCGGGTCCGCGGCGACTCGACCCGCCGCAGCGCCCGCTCCGCCACGCCCGCTGTGACGAACGCGGCCACGATGCCCGCGATGCCGCCCAGCAGCAGCCCGACGGCGAGGCCGCAGCAGGTCGCGTACAGCCACCGCCGCCCCCGGCTCATCACCGCACCCCCGCGACGACGGAACGGACCATCCGTCCGGTCCACAGCAGCCCGGCGCACTGCAGCGCGACAGCGGTGACCGCGCAGGCCGCGCCGAGCGGCGTGTGCAGCAGCTGGCCGACGGGGTCGACCCCGATCCCGGCGCCGAGCCACAACCCGGCCGCGGGCATCCCGACCAGCAGCGCCGTCGTGGTCTGCGCGCCGGACGTCTGCGCGGCGAGGTTGAGCCGCAGCGCATGCCCCGCCCGCAGGTCCGCGTCGACCTGGTCGAGAAGGTCCGCGAGCGGCGTGCCGAGCGCCTCGCTGACCCTGTGCGCGGCCTCGAGCCGGGCGAGGGCGACGAGGACGGCAGCGTCGTCCCGCCGGCGAGCGCGACCGCCCCGCGCGGGACCCGCGCGGCCCGCAGGTCCGGCGTGATCTCCGGCCGGGCGGCCGGGGCCCGCCGTGCGACGGCCACGCTCATCGGCCGCCTCCCAGATCCGCCGTACGGTGGCGCCGAGACCGGCATGTCCGCCGGGCGCGGAGCCCAGGCCCGGCGCGGCGGGTCCACCATGCACGCGGGCCGCTCCCGACACGGCGGGTCCACCGTGCGCGCGGGCCGTGCCCGGGGCGGTGGGTCCGCCGTGCGCGCGGGCCGTGCCCGGGACGGTGGGTCCGCCGTGCGAGGGCGCCGGGCCCGGCGCGGCGTAATGGACGGATGAGCGGCCCGTGGCGGCGTGGCCGATGGACGCGTGGGCCGCGGTCCCGTGGCTGCCGCCGGGCGGGCGGGCCCGGGCGGAATACACCTCCACGTCGGCCCCACCCGGATACGGCGCCGCGGTCGCGAACGGCACGACGCCCGCCCGCAGGTCACCGACGGCGTCCTCGATCGCGTCGAGCAGGTCGGCGACCGCCCGGTCTGCGGTGCGGCGCACGAGCTGGCCACGGACGCCGATCAGGCTGAGCGTCGTGTACGTCGCGGCCAGCACCGCGGCCACCGGGCCGCTGGCCAGCAGGCCGAGGCCGGCCGCGAGCATGCCGCCGGCGGTCATACCGACGCCGGGCCGGTCGACGAGCAGGTCCGCGAGCTGGTCCAGTTTCGGCCACCGGCGACGGACGCCGGCGGTCTTGCGGTGCCGGGAGAGCCGGTCGAGCCGTTTCCGGGTCCGCCGGCGGCGGATCAGCAGCAGGCCGAAACCCAGGGTCATCGCCCCGCCCGCGGCGAGGGCCATGTCGATCGCGGTCATTGCCAGCCTTTCCCTGCCACGTAGCGCCACGGACCCGACGGGCGGGGTGGTGTGACACCCCGGTCGGCGATCAACATCTCCAGCTGGTCGGCTGCCGCGGCCCGGCCGCTGCCGCGCCGCCAGGCGGTGAGCACGACGGTGGTGCGCTGCTCCGGGTGCGCGTCCAGGACGCAGATCTCGCTGAGCAGCCGGGTGCCGTCGCGGCCGCGTTGCAGGTGCACGACGACCCGCAGCGCGGCGTGGGCCAGGGCGTGCAGCGCCGCCCTCGGCACGCCACCGAGCAGTCCGAGCGCCTCCAACCTCGCCGGCACGTCCGCCGGCGAATTGGCGTGCAGCGTGGCGGCGCCACCCTCGTGGCCGGTGTTGAGCGCGCCGAGCAGGTCGACGATCTCGGCGCCGCGGCACTCGCCGACGACCAGCCGGTCGGGGCGCATCCGCAACGCCTGCCGGACCAGGTCCCGCAGGGTGATCTCGCCGGCGCCCTCCACGTTGGACATCCGCGACTGCATCGACACCACGTGCGGGTGCGTGAGCCGCAGCTCGGCGGCGTCCTCGACGACGACGATCCGCTCGGCGGGCGGCGTCAGCGACAGCAGCGCCGCCAGCACGGTGGTCTTGCCTGTGCCGGTGCCGCCGGTCACCAGGAACGGAATCCGTGCCGCGACGATCGACGCGAGCAGCCGGGCCGCGCCGGGGTCGAAGGTGCCGCACGCGATGAGCTCGTCGAGGGTGAACGTCTGCCGCCGAAACGTCCGCAGCGACAGATACGGCCCCTCGCGCCCGATCGGGGGCAGCACCGCGTGCAACCGGGTGCCGTCGGGCAGTTGCGCGTCCACGAACGGTGCCGCGTCGTCGAGCCGGCGGCCGGCGCTTGCCGCGAGCCGCTGGGCGAGCCGGCGCACCTCGGCCGCGTCGCCGAACCGCCCGGTGGCCCGCCGCAGCCCCGCGCCGCGGTCGACCCACACCTCGACGCCGTTGACCAGCACGTCGGTGACGGACGGGTCGGCGAGCAGCGGGGCGAGCCCGCCCGCGCCGATCATCTCGCCGATGAGCCGGTCGGCGACCTGCCGCAGCGTGCCCTCCCCGAGCAGGGCCGCGCCGGGCTCGGCGCGCACCGCCGCCAGCACCGCCGCGGGTGTCGGCTCGACGCTGTCGACCGTCATCCGCAGCCGGACCCGCTCGACGAACTCGTCCAAGGGCAGCGTCACCGCCGCCGGCGCGACCCCCTTGCGCCCTTCGAGCACCAGCGTGCTCATGCCGCCACCTCCGCTGCGCTCCGGCGTCGTCCTGAGCTCCACCCTGAGCCGCTGATTCGCAGCCCTCCGCTGCGCTGCGGGCCACTCATGCCGCCACCTCCACTGCGCTCCGGCGTCGGCCTGAGCCCCACCCTGAGCCGCTGATTCGCAGGCCTCCGCTGCGCTGCCGGCCACTCACGCCGCCACCTCCACTGCGCTCCGGCACCGGCCCGAGCCCCACCCTGAGCCGCTGATTCGCAACCCTCCGCTGCGCTGCAGGCCACTCACGCCGCCACCTCCGCTCCGATCGAGGCCGCTCATGCCGCCACCTCGCCGGTCAGGCCGAGGTCGCCGATGATGCGGCGGCACAGCTGGGCGAGGGGGCCGCGGCCGTTGCCGGCCGGTGGGCTGCCCTGCTCGAGGCGCCGGGGCAGGTCGGGCTCGGCGCGCAGCGTCCCGGCGACCGGCAGCCCCAGTGACCGGGCGATCTGCCTGGTGCGCAGCCGGCCCGGTGCGGGACCGCGCACGACCAGTCGCAGCTCGTCGGTGTGTGGCGTGACGGTGGCCGCGACCCGGGCGGCCGCGACGCAGGCACGCAGCTCGGCCGGCACCACCAGCAGCACCCGGTCGGCGGCGCGCAGCGCGAGGACCGCCGCGTCGTCCAGCGAGCGGGGCAGGTCGGTGACGACGAGGTCGCGGCCGCGGCTGCCGGCGTCGAGGGCGGCGGCCATCGCGTCCTGGGACAGGCCGCCGGGCTGGCCGCGGTCGCACGACAGCACCGCGACGTCGCCGCGGCTCGGCAGCGCCGACACCAGCGCGGGCGGGTCGACGGCGCCGCTCGTGGCGGCCAGCGCCGGCCAGCGCAGGCCGGCGACGTCCTCCCAGCCGAGGATCAGGTCGGCGCCGCCGCCGAGGGGGTCGGCGTCGACGAGCAGGGAGCGCAGGCCTACGTTGCCCGCGGTGATCGCCAGTCCGGCGGCCAGGACGCTCGCGCCGGCGCCGCCGCGGCCGCCGAGGACGGCGAGGATCCTGCCGCGGGCGGTGACCGTGACGGCGTGCCGCTGCGCGACCGTGGCGAGGCGGTCCGAGAGCCATCCCGCGCCGTCGGGGAAGCGGACGATCTGCTCCGCGCCGACCGCTTCGGCGAGTGCCGTGACGCGGTCCATCTGCTGGTCGCGGGTGAGCAGCACGACCCCTCGCCGGCGCGGCAGCCGGGCCCGGGCGCAGGCCTGCGCCGCCGCGTCGCCGATCAGGACGATCGGCGCGTCGGGATATCGGGCCCGGGCCGGCTCTGGGCCCGACTCGACGTCGACGTCGAGCGGAACCCCGGCGGCGAGGTTGAGCACATCGTCAAGCAGGTCGAGGTCGTCGGTGACGAGCAGCGGTCGATGTCGGGCCACGGCGTGCTCCACGGTCTAGACGGGCTGGTGGACTGCGCACACCATGGCGCCGTCGCCGGTGCCCCGGCTCGACCGTGGACCTGTTTCTGTGGATAACCCGCCGCTTGTGGATAACCCCCGGGCATGCAGTCGATCTGCTATGACAGCCCAGACAAATCGGGCGCAACTCGGCGTTGGGTTCGCTGGCCGTACCGGCGAAGAATCAAGGAGCCAGAGGCACTAGTGCTGAAACGCTCAACAAAGCATCCAGCGTCAATGCTCTATAGCCGGACTACATCGTGGCCATGTAGCAAAAAGCCATGTGGCTGATGCCTTACAAAGGGGACGACCCCCGCCGGGGGGTGACGGGGGTCGCCGGGGGTTCGGCTCCGGGGGGGTCGAGCCGAACCCACTCAGCGGCTACGGGGGGTGCAACCGCTGAGAGTCGAATAACGGGTCGCTGGTCGTGTGGACGTGAAACCTCGTCGCAAACATAAGCATGCCTGAGTGGACCGCCATACGTCGAGTAGCACCGGCCCGCAACACGCCCAGAACGCCAATCAATATTTCACGCTCTGGTAATCAAGCGTGATCAAGCCCGCGCCGAGCGTGACCCGCGGCCGGGGGTGGCAAGTCCGGGCCCCACGCCATGTCCCGCGACGCTACACTTGCCCGCCGTGGGGCGTAGCGCCGCGTTTTTCGACCTGGACAAAACGGTGATCGCCAAGTCAAGCGCCTTGGCCTTCGGTCGGCCGTTCTATCGGGATGGGCTGATCAGCCGTCGCGACGTGATCAAGGGCGCCTACGCGCAGCTGCTGTTCCGCGTCGGTGGCGGCTCCGACGAGCAGACCATGGCCAAGACCCGTGACTACCTCGCGGCCCTGGTCAAGGGCTGGCGCGCCGAGCAGGTGCGGCAGATCGTGCGCGAGACGCTCGAGGAGCTGATCAGCCCGTACATCTACGCGGAAGCGGTGCTGCTCATCGACGAGCACCGCGCCGCCGGCCGCGACGTGGTCCTGGTCTCGACCTCCGGCGACGAGATGGTGCGGCCGATCGGCGAGCAGCTCGGCATCACCGACATCATCGCGACCCGTATGACGGTCGGCGAGGACGGCTGCTACACCGGCGAGGTCGACTTCTACGCCGCCGGCCCCAACAAGGTCGTGGCCGTCAAGGAGCTCGCCGCCGAGCGCGACTACGACCTCGCCACGTGCTTCGCCTACTCGGACTCGGTGACCGACGCGGGGCTGCTGAGCCTGGTCGGACATCCAACGGCCGTCAATCCCGACCGCGGGCTGCGCAAGATCGCCGTTGAGCGCGCCTGGCCGATGCTGGCGTTCCGCCATCCGATCCCACTCGCCCGCCGCCTGCGGGAGCGCCCGGCGGTGCCGGTGACGGCCGCCGCGATCGGTGTGGGCGTCGGGTTGGCGATCGCGTTCGCCCTGTACAGCAAGCATCGCCGGACCAAGGCGGCGGCCGTTACCGCGGCCTGAGCACACCAGCACCACCCGTCACATTCTGCGGGCGAGGGCTTCCGCTCATGGAGGTCGCGGCGTAGAACAGAAGTGCGGGGTCCGGCACGGATCTCGTGCACGGCCACCGGGCACCCACGAGCGATCAGCCGCGGTAGGCGCGTTGCGGCGGCTCTGCAAGGACCGCCGACAAACGGATTCGAAGTGCACGCATGGTAACCCGGTAGGACGTGTGGGACGGCGCCTCGGCTGAGGCGCCGTTCACTGTGCGTAGGCGCCGCTCTCGCAGATGTCGACGAGCTCCTGCGCCGCCCGCTCGGCCGCGCTCGCGTAGTGCCGCAGCCACGAGCGCAGGCCGTCGGGCGTGCCGGTCGCGAAGGCGTTGGCCGCGCCGACATACTCCGGCTCGCGGCTGCGGTGCCCGACGTCCATGGCCAGCAGCCCGCGCGGGTCCAACCCACCGCCGATCAGGGTCAACCGCGCCGCTGCCCGCGCCACGACTCCGTTCGGCCCCTCAAAGGCTTTCAGTGCCAGAAGCTCCCCATGTACGACCGCCGCCTGCACCAACACGGGAACGCTCGTGCCACCTGTGACGAGCGTCGACAGCGCCTCCAACCTCGGCGCGGCCGCCGGCTGCACGGGACGGCCGAGCGAGGCCTCCGGCACGACGTCGCGGGCGATCAGCGTGTGGAGCTTCGCCAGCACCTGCCGGGGCGCCTTGGCCCAGGTGCCGGTCAGGCCGTCCAGGGCCGCGGTGGCGCGCAGCGCGCCCTGCACGACCGGGTCGGTCACGACCCCGGCACGGACCCCTTCCAGGTCGAACCCGTGCGTGTCCAGTGCCGCACTGGCGACGGACGAACGCAGCGCCACCTCGGCGGCGACAGGTCCGCCGGAGCGGCGCAGGGCGCGGTGGCGCATGGCCGCGTCGATGGCGGCACGGGCGGCGTCGAAGGCCGGGCGGACGTCGGCGAGATCCAGCAGTGGAGCGAGTGGGTCAACCTGCACGGGCAAACGGTATCGTGCCCTCTACTGATAACAATGCTTACAGAAACCCGGCGCTCCACAGGCGCCGCTCAGCGCAGAAGACTCGCAAACTGTCACACCCCCCAACTAGCCTGCTTGCGAGAGCTGGACCACATCGAGGAGCCATCACCGATGAGCGAGACCTTGGAAAACCTTCTCAACGAGACCCGGCAGTTCCCGCCGCCTGCCGAGTTCGCCGCCGCTGCCAACGTGACGGAGGGTGCCTATGCCGAGGCCAGGCAGGACCGGCTCGCGTTCTGGGAGCGGCAGGCCCGCCGGCTGAGCTGGGCCAAGGATTGGGACCAGGTGCTTGACTGGACCAACCCGCCCTTCGCGAAGTGGTTCGTCGGTGGACAGCTCAACGTGGCGTACAACTGCCTCGACCGGCACATCGAGGCCGGCCGCGGAGACAAGGTCGCCATCCACTGGGAGGGCGAGCCGGGCGACACCCGCACGATCACATATGCCGACCTGCACCGCTCGGTGTGCCAGGCGGCCAACGCACTGACCGACCTGGGCGTCACCGCCGGCGACCGGGTCGCGATCTACATGCCGATGATCCCCGAGGCGGCCGTCGCCATGCTCGCCTGCGCGCGCATCGGCGCGACCCACAGCGTGGTCTTCGGCGGCTTCTCCGCCGACGCGCTCAGCGGGCGCGTCGACGACGCCAACGCCAAGGTCGTCATCACCGCCGACGGCGGCTTCCGCCGCGGCAAGCCCAGCGGTCTCAAGGCGATCGTCGACGAGGCCGCGGCCAAGTCGTCCAGCATCGAGAAGGTCATCGTCGTGCGCCGCACCGGCCAGGACGTCGACTGGGACGACAGCCGCGACCTGTGGTGGCACGACGTGGTGGAGACCGCGTCGGCCGAGCACACGGCGCAGCCGTTCGACAGCGAGCACCCGCTGTTCATCCTGTACACGTCAGGCACCACCGCCAAGCCCAAGGGCATCCTGCACACCACCGGCGGCTACCTGACCCAGGCGAGCTACACGCACCACGCCGTGTTCGACCTGAAGCCCGACAGCGACGTCTACTGGTGCACCGCCGACATCGGCTGGGTGACCGGGCACAGCTACATCGTCTACGGCCCGCTGTCCAACGGCGCCACGCAGGTCATGTACGAAGGCACCCCCGACACCCCGCACCGCGGCCGCTTCTGGGAGCTGATCCAGAAGTACAAGATCACGATTCTGTACACGGCGCCAACCGCGATCCGCACCTTCATGAAGTGGGGCGACGACATCCCCGCCGGGTTCGACCTCTCCTCGCTGCGCCTGCTGGGCTCGGTCGGCGAGCCGATCAACCCCGAGGCCTGGATGTGGTATCGGGAACACATCGGCGGCGACCGCTGCCCCATCGTGGACACCTGGTGGCAGACCGAGACCGGCGCCATCATGATCTCCCCGCTGCCGGGCGTCACCGCCAGCAAGCCGGGCAGCGCCATGCGCCCCCTGCCGGGCATCGCGGCCGACGTCGTCGACGACCAGGCCCAGTCCGTCCCCGACGGTGGCGGTGGCTACCTGGTCCTGCGCGAGCCGTGGCCGTCGATGCTGCGCACGATCTGGGGCGACGACGAGCGGTTCAAGGAGACGTACTGGTCGCGCTTCCAGGACATGTACTTCGCCGGCGACGGCGCCAAGAAGGACGCCGACGGCGACCTGTGGCTGCTGGGCCGCGTCGATGACGTCATGCTCGTCTCGGGGCACAACATCTCCACCACCGAGGTCGAGTCCGCCCTCGTCAGCCACCCGAAGGTCGCCGAGGCCGCCGTCGTGGGCGCCACGGACCCGACCACGGGGCAGGCGATCGTCGCGTTCACCATCCCGCGCGGCGGCGTCGACACCGACGGCGAGGCCGGCGAGGCGCTCATCCAGGAGCTGCGCAACCACGTCGCGAAGACCCTCGGACCGATCGCGAAGCCCCGCCAGATCATGCTCGTCCCGGAGCTGCCCAAGACCCGCTCCGGCAAGATCATGCGTCGCCTGCTGCGCGACGTCGCCGAGAACCGCAGCCTCGGCGACGTCACCACGCTGCAGGACTCCACCGTCATGGACCTGATCTCGTCCGGCCTGCAGTCGGGCAAGTCGGAGGACTGACGGCGGTTTGGCTCGCCGCTCCGGGCCGGTTGGTGTTGATGCCGCCGGCTCGGAGCGGGGCGCCATGCGCGCGTGACGGCCGACGAGCCGTCGCGGTAGCCGCCGCGGCGGCATTCAGCACTGCCGGGTGCCGGCAGCACGCCCAGCCCGGCAGCACGCCCAGCCCGGCAGCACGCCCAGCCCGGCAGCACGCCCAGCCCGGCAGCACGCCCAGCCCGGCAGCACGGGCGATGCCTGGTCACCTGCTGACGGCTGGTGCCGCGATAGATGACTCGCTGGCCGTGCTGCCATCGAGGAGGCCGAGCAGGCCAGCCGTCGCGGACGCTGCCGTCGAGTTTGCGCAGAGGCGCTGCTGCCGGTCCTGCTCGGCCGAAGGCGCAGTTCCGGCAGTGATGCAGCCATTGTTGCAGGTGGCAGCCGTTGTCAGTGCGAGCTGCCGCAACGGTTGCGCGGCGGGCTCTCGGCTTCCCGGACTGCGTTCGGCGCTGCAATCGTGGTTGTGGGCCCCGCCGGTGCAGGGGGCAGAACCGCCAGCGCAGGCACCGTTGACGCGAGGCAGCGCCGCCCTCGGGGCACGATCGGCATGCAGGCACGATCGCCGTCGCAGGGACCGTCAGTGTGCCAGCGCAGGCGGTTGCAGGGTCGCAGTTGCCATCCGCGAATACCGCCGGCTTCGAGGCACGATCGCCGTCGCGGGGCACGATCGCCGGTATGAAGGCACAGGGCCGGGCAGATGTCGTCTCGAAGGCGCATTCGGCGGCCCGGGCAATCGACCGCCGCAGAAGGCGGCACGCGTGGCTCAGGGTAAGGAAAGGGGCGGCCCCCGGGACCGAGGCCGCCCCTACGCACGCGTAGGTGGAGCTACGCGTAAATCTTGACCGGCGTGTAGGTCTGGCGGGGGAAAATCTGCCCGACTTCGGCGTCGGTCAGGCCGAACCGGCCCTGGGCCACCGATCCGAAGACGCTGAACATGTTGTTCATCTCGGGCAGGTCGCCGTTGACGAGGGTGCCGAGGCCGTTCCAGTTGCCGAGGAGCTTGCCGGCGAGCTTCTTGCCGGACAGGACGATGACGCCGCCGCCGTGGCCGTGGTCGGTGCCGCCGCCGTTCTCGGCGACGCGGCGGCCGAACTCCGAGGAGACCATGACGGTGACGTTGCCGGCGAGGTCGCCCAGGTCGTCGAAGAAGGCGGCCATGCCGGCGGCCAGCTCGCCGAAGTGGTTGGCCACGTAGCCGCCGCGGGTGCCCTGGTTCTCGTGGGTGTCCCAGCCGCCCATGCCGATGGTGGCGATGCGGACGTTGGCGCCGCCCTTGATGAGCTGGGCGAGCTCCTTGAAGGCGTTGCCCACGCCGGTGTACTTGACGCCCTCGGCGGGGGTGTAGCCCTTCTGGGCCAGGTTCGCGGCCAGGGTCAGCGCGTCGATGCCGGCCTTCACCGGGGCCTCGATCGGGTGGTTCGTGCCGGTGAAGAGCTTCTGGATCGCCTCGACGGTGGCCTGCTTGTACTTGCCGTCGCCGTTCACGTTGAGGGATGCGACGTTGTTGAGGGCGAGCGCGCCACCGCCGCCGACCAGGGATCGGGGCAGGGTCGAGCCGATGCCGATGGCGCGGAAGGCGGTGCCGGGGCCGAGCTTGTCGGCGAGGTTGGTGAGCCAGCCCATGCCGCCGGTCTCGGCGGGCAGGCCGCCGAGCTGGCAGATGTCGGTCGCGGCGAAGTGGCTGCGGTCGAGGCGCCGGTCGCTGACGGCCGGGATGAAGGCCAGCTGGCCCGCGTCCAGGTACTTCTTCAGCGGCGTGAAGGACTGGTTGAGGCCGAACCCGCGGTCGAGGGGGATCGACGTGTTCTCCGGCAGCGTGAAGCTGGGCCGGACCCGCTGCAGGGTCGGGTCGTTCATCGGGGCGAACAGGGAGAGCCCGTCGGCGCCGCCGTACAGGAACACGTGGATGAGCGTGCCCGTCGGGGTCGCGGCGAAGGAGGCCTGCGTGGTCAGGAACTGGCTGGTGGCCAGGGCCGTCGTGGTGGCCGCCGCGCCGACGAAGAACCGGCGGCGGGTGACGCCCTTGCCCTCTTCCTGCTCGTCCTCCTGGCGGGCGAGCTCGAGGTACTCGTCGCGGACCGCCTTCTGCTCCTCCTGCACCGCGACGGCCTCGGCGCGCAGCGCCGCCTCGAAGCGGTTGGGGCCGAGCCTCAGCAGGTCGGGGCACTCAGGGTGAAGTGAACGCACTGTCTTCTCCATTGGTATGCCTCGACTTACCGGAGGTGGTGGTGGGGGGTGGCGAAGATGGCCCGGATGACCGACGCGATCGCGCCGTTGAACGTGGCGTCGACCGGCGTGCTCGCCGTCATCGTCGGGCTGACGATGTGCAGGATCGCCAGGCGGCGGTCGTTGTCGAGCGTGACGTTGATCAGCTTCTTGGTCAGCGCGTCGAGGTAGGCACCCGCGGTGGCCGGCGGGTTCGCGATGATCGCCTCGGGCTTCTGCCAGGTGAACTGGCGCCGGCCGCCGGTGATGGCGGTGTAGGCGTCGTTCCACTGGTTGACCATCGTGCCGGCGGAGGTCCAGGCGACGTACACGTCGGGGTAGCCGTTGGGGGTCGGCAGCTCCATCGGGGCGTGGCCGAACTCCTCGAGCTTGCGCTTGATGTCGCCGAGGCCCTGGACCATCGGGCTGACGTTCGTGTTGTTCGACGTGAAGCCGGCCGGCGCCTCGGCGCCGATCTCCAGCGCCCGGTACGTGGCGACCAGGTACTCGCCGGGGCGGCGGACCTTCTGGCCGACGGACGCCCAGAACTCGGTGCGGCTCAGCATGGTCATGAGCACGGCCGGGATGTTGCTCTTCTTGTCCAGGTACGTCTTGGCCATCGCGTCGACCAGCGACTTCGGCGGCACGTCGGAGACGAACCGGGTCGCGAGGTTCTGCGCCATGTACCGGGCGGTGTTCGGGTGCAGCGCCAGGTAGCGGAAGTACGCCTCCTGCACGGCCTCGCCGCCCTCGGCGGTCGGGTTCGCGTGCGTGAAGCCCATGATCTTGATCGGGCCGACGTAGTGCTGCTCGGGGCGGTAGACGTACTGGTTGTCCCGGACGCTGCGACCGGTCTGCAGCATGGCGGCCTGACGGACGTCGGTCTCGGTGTAGCCGTTGAAGGCGCCGACCGTGTAGAGCTCGAGGTTCTCGCGGGCGAGGTTCTCGTTGATCGCGTCCTTGGTCGACTCGTCCTGGTCGAGGTACTTGAGCAGCGCCGAGTGCTTGTTGCCGGCGATGAACATGTCCACGTAGTTGCCGAGCGCGTGCTTGCGGATGACGTCGCGCTCGAAGGAGGCGCGGGTCAGCTCGTTGCCCTCGTGGAAGGCGGCCACGTGGAAGTAGTCGCCGAAGAAGTCGACCATCATCTCGAAGAGCTGGCGGTCGGAGAAGAGCTGCTTGGCGATCGCGTACCGGACGTTCTGCTCGTCCGCCTGGATGCCCTTCTTGTCCAGGTCCTCGCGCTGGGCCTTGAGCTGCTCGTACGACATGGCCCAGGTGACCAGCTCGGCGTCGGCCTTCTGCTCACCGCGGGTCAGCGGGATCGTCTCGGGCTTGAGCTGCTTGGCGATCCAGCCGTTGATGCCGAGCTTGTTGATGTCGGCGATCGTCTTGCTGTTCGGCCCGAACGTGAGCCGCGTCGCGAGGTGCCGGACGGGGTCCTTGGTCGGCAGCACGGTCTTGGCGGTGACCTTGGCGTTCTTGGCCGCGTCGGCGGGGGTGCCGAACGAGTTGCCGGTCGTCGGCGTGTTCTTGCGGATGCCGAGGCCGGCCTGGCCGTTCATCAGGCTCTGGTTCTGGTCGACGTACGCGGGGGCAGCGGTGTCGACGGGCGTCTCGGCGCCGGTGTTGGACGGGTCGGTGCCTTCGCCGAAGAACTGGGTGACGGCGTAGGCGCCACCGCCGATGAGGGCGGCCGCGCCACCGCCGATGGCGATCATCGCCGTGCGGCGGCGCCAGTTCGACGGCTCCTCGTCATCGAAGTCCTCGTCCTCGATGTCGGGCAGGCCGCCACCGTACGAGCGGGCGGCGGTGCTGGGGTCGTAGAAGTGCGGGCCGGAGCCGCCACGGTCGGCGGGCATGGCACCCTGGCGGTCGTAACCGCGCGCGGCGAAAGGCCGCCGGCCGGTGCCGGTCTGGTCCTCGTAGCCGGACTCGAAGTACGAGTCGGCGTACGGGTCGTGGTTACCGTCAGGGCCCTGTCCCGGGCGCCGTCTCGGCACGTCTCGCTCGTTCATCTACAAATCCCGATTCCGACGTTGTGGGGGCTCACGTGCGTCGATCGGAAAGTAGTAGGTGCCAGGAGCAGCGACAAGCCGCGCTTGAAGCGCCCTGACCAGGACTTAAGGAGCCTTGCGACGGCCCGCGACGAAGATCCATCGGATGGTGCCGTACTGAACCGTGTTGAGCTGCGGAAACGGCCCTTTCAACGGGTCCGGCCGGTCACCGCCGAGGGGCGACCAGCACAGACACATTTAAGGTGATCCTGCACCGCCGCAAGGCCGGCCGGATCAGGTGAAAAGTCCGGAAAGCCGGACCTCGTGATACGTGTCAGCCTGGCACGGCGGACCGGCCGCGATCGACATCCGGCGCTCGTCGAGATCGAGCACGACCGCATAGAGCGACTCCGAACGGTCCTCCTCGGCGAGCGCGTCGGCGTCGTGCCGGCAGATGGACTGCGGGTGGCCGCCGTGGTCGGCGAGCACGCCCTGGAGGTCCTTCTCGGTGATCGCCGGCGCCCCGAGCAGGCGGCGCGCCCGGGCGCTGCGGAAGAACGACGAGCTGCCGATGTCACGCAGCGTGTCGTGGACCGTCGGCAGCGCCTCGAAGTGGTTCGCGTGGGTCACCACCCCGTCGACGGGGTTCAGGACGCCCACATCGCCCGGCGCGACCTCCAGATCGACGACCTCCCCCGGTACACCTGCCGAGAACGCCTGACCGAGCAGCAGGTTGATGCTCGCGCTGCGCGGCGAGGAGCACGCGACGCGCAGCGCCGAGCCGAGCACGCGCTGCTCCAGCACGGCCCGCAGCAGGACGTGATACGGCACCCCGCCCGGGCGGCCGTCGCGGTCGCTGGTGAGCATGTTGACGCAGACGCCCAGGCCCGCGTCGTTGAGCCCGGCCTTGGCCAGCATGCCGGCCTCGGTGAGCGTGAGCACCGTCGATCCGTGCTCGTCCCGGGTGGCGAGCAGCAGCGTGTACGGCCGCTGCGCCGGATGCCAGTCCCAGTTCTGCGCGAGGATCGTGTGGCCCGACGCGGTCCTCGCGTCCAGGACGCCGATCGAGGTGCACTCGCTGGCACTGTTGCCGTAGAGCAACTCGGTGCGGGCGTTGAGGGCGTAGATCTCCTCGACCGGCACGCCGGCGCCCTCCGCGACGCCGTCCAGCAGGTCCGCCACGCGCGGCGCGTGCTGCCGGGACGCGGCGCGGAACAGGCTGCCGGCCCGCCGCACCGCCGGCCGGTCCAGGCCGGTCGCCGCGAACCGCTCCAGGTAGTTCGCCGTGTTCGCGGCGATCAGCGGGCGGGCGGCGACACCGTAAGCGACACCGCACTCACCCGGTGTGCCCTCGACTTCGATGAGCGGCAACGGCAGGTTCATGGCCTGAACGCTAAGGGTGACGGCCCCCTGCACAGAACCCTCGGCGTCGCGGATCACAGCCGGTCGCCTGGCAGAGATCTTGGCCGCGGGGCCCTACGCTGAGCGACATGAACCCCGCGGTGGACGACACGTGCGTGATGATCGACGGGCCGTGGTCGCACCGGTTCGTCAGCGCCAACGGCACGAGGTTCCACGTCGTGGAGGCCGGCACCGGGCCGCTGGTGCTGTTCCTGCACGGCTTCCCCGAGTTCTGGTACGCGTGGCACCACCAGCTCACCGCGATCGCCGACGCCGGCTTCCGCGCCGTCGCCGTCGACCTGCGCGGCTACGGCGCCAGCGACAAGCCACCACGCGGTTACGATGGGTACACGATGGCGGGCGACGTCGCCGGCCTGATCCGGGCGCTCGGCGAGCGCACCGCGTATCTCGTCGGCGCCGGGTACGGCGGCATGATCGGCTGGGCGACCGCGGCGTTCCACCCGAAGCAGGTGCGGCGCCTGGTGGTGCTCGGCGCGGCGCACCCACTGCGGCTGCGCGCGGCCCTGGCCACCGACCCCCGCGGCCAGCTCATCGCCGCCCGGCCGGTGCTGAAGTTCCAGCTGCCCCGCTTCGAGCACGTGCTGACCAGGAACAACGCCGCGCTCGTCGGGGAGTACCTGGCGATGTGGGGCGGGCCGGCGTGGGTGGGCACCGACGAGTACCGCGCATACGAGCGCTGCTGCCGCGAGGCGATGCGGATCCCGCAGGCCGCCTTCTGCGCGCTGGAGACCTACCGCTGGGCCGCCCGGTCGGCGCTGCGGCTGCAGGGGTACCGCTTCGTCAAGCAGCTGCAACGGCCGATCCTGGCGCCCACGCTGCAGCTGCACGGCGCGCAGGACACCGCCGTCCTGCCGCGCACCGCGCAGGGCTCCGGCCGGTACGCCCAGGCCGAGTACGAGTGGCGCCTGCTGCCCGGCGTCGGCCACTTCCCGCACCTGGAGCAGCCGGAACTGATCACCGGCGAGATCCTGCGCTGGATCAAGACGGGTTAGACGCGGTACTCCCGCAGCTCGCTGACGTCGGCCCGGGGCGCCCAGCCCTGGTACACGCCGTAGTCGAACTCCTCCAGGCCCAGCTCGGCGGCGACGGTCGCCTTGCCGCCCGTGTACTCGACCCGCAGCCACCCGTCGTGCTCGCCCAGCACGATGAACGGCTCGTCGCGCCAGAAGCAGGTGGTGCGCACGTACGCGAAGTCGACCTCGCTCAGCGGCACGACCCGCCGGAACCTGCCGGGCCGCACCTCGTCGAAGCCGTCGCTCGGGTCGGGCCGGTACAGGCGCACGTTGTCGCCGTCGGGGCTGGCCTCGTACTCCGCGCCCTGCCAGCGGGCCGCGTAACCGTCGCGGATCACAGGTCGTTGCCCTTCCGCCACGCCGGTCCGTCGGCGTCGAGGCGGGCGATCAGCTCCTGGTGCCCGTCGCGGCGCAGCCGCCACAGCTCCGCGTGGTGCGGCAGTCGCGCACTGTCCACCTTGAACTCGGCGATCACGTCGCTGGTCTCGCTCGGCGCGAACCCGTTGCCGCGGAACGGCGCGCGCTCGATGACCCAGCCCTCCATCGCGCGCATCGCCGCCTCGTGCGGTCCGCCGTACGGGATCCGGTACAGGTCGCCGCGGTACGCCTTCCAGCGCAGCACGTACGCCTCCTCGGCGTCGGGCTTGAACGACGAGCCCGCGTACCCCAGGCCCAGCGCCTGGTAGAGCTGCTCGGGCGTGCGCAGGTGGGCGACCTCGCCGGCCCGGTGCACGAACCCCGACACCCGGTCGTAGCCGCGTTCCAGGTAGTAGGACAGCTGCTCGGGCGAGATCGGCTTCTGCATCAGCAGCGGCCCGCTGGACGCCTGCGGCTCGAACGCCGGCCGCGGCTGCTGCGCGGTGGGCTTCGCCGCGGCGACCGGCTCCGGCTCGTCCACACCGAGCCCCAGCTCGGCGGCCCAGGTCGCGAGCTGCACGACCTCCGTGCCCGGCAGCACCGCGCCGATCGGCGAGTCCGGGTTGACCGCGAACGCCAGCTGGTCCCCCGGCGGCCAGTTGCGGATCAGCCGCGTGAACTTGATCCAGCTGCCCAGCGCGTCCGCGCCCAGCCGGTCCGCCATCCGCTCCGCCGAGGTGAACACCACCAGGTGCGGCAGCCCGTTCATGTGCTCGGTGCGCCACTTCGCCGGGTCGATCGGCCCGTCACCCGACCAGCTGGGCACCAGGATCTTCGCCAACAGCATCGTCGAGAGGAACCGGTCCGTGCTGTTGGCCTGGACCGCCTCGAACAGGTCCTGCTCGACGGTGTTCGCCGGACGGAAGTCGCGCGCCTGCGCCGCCGCCGACTTCACCGGCACCGTCGCGGCCGCCACGACCTCCGCGTCGACGATCTCGTCGTGCAGGCGGACCGGCGGCTCGTCGACGACCTCGGGCTCGTAGACCGTCTCGAAGAAGGACCTGACGTCCGCGGAAGGCGACGTTCCGGTCGTGTTCGCGGCAGCTGTACCGGTGGAGCTCATGCCTTCACCGGCGCTGGACGGGCCGGCGCCGAAGAACGACACCGGGGCGTCGAGGTCGGCGGGGCGGCCGATCGCCTGCGTGCGCTCGGAGTCTTCGCGCGCACCTGTCGAGGGCTCGCCGGTGTGCTGCGGGTCTTCGGTGAGGCGGACGTCTTCGGTGAGACGCGCGTCGTCGGTCAGACGGACGTCTTCGGTGAGGCGGGCGCGGAACCCTTCGACGGCGCTGGACTTGGCGACCCGCTCCTCGATGGCGCGCAGCTGCTCGGCCAGCTCCCGGGCCGCGAGCTCCTCGGCCGCCCTCGCCTGGGCGGCGCGCTCCTCGATCGCCCGCAGCTCGGCGGCGAGGTCGAGGCCGGTCGAGGCATCGGACGGCCGCCACGCGTCGAACGCTGACTGCGTCGCGGTGCCGGCTTGGTCCTCCTGAGCGGCAAGATCCCGGGCCGCCTGCTCGCGGCTCTCCTGGTCGGCGAGCTCGCGGGCCGCCCGCTCGCGGCTCTCCTGATCGGCCAGTTCGCGGGCCGCCTGCTCACGGCTCTGTTGGTCGGCGAGCTCGCGGGCCGCCTGCTCGCGGGCGTCGTGCTCGCGGGCCACCTGGGCGGCGATCTCCCGGGCCATCTCCCGGGCCGCGAGTTCGTCGGCGGCCTGCTGCGCGGCGAGCTCCCGGGCCGCTTCCTGGGCGGCCAACTCCCGGGCCTCCTGCGCCGCCTGCTCCCGGGCAGCTTCCCGCGCCGCTTCCTGGGCGGCCAGCTCACGGGACTCCTGGGCGGCCAGCTCCCGGGCGGCTTCCTGCTCCGCGAGCCTGCGGGCCTCTTCGCGCGCGGCCTGCTCCCGGGCCTCCTGCTCGCGGGCCGCCTGGGCGGCCTGCTCCCGCGCGGCCTGCTCCCGGGCCTGTGCCGCCGCCTGCTCCCGGGCGGCCTGCGCGCGCGCCTCCTCCGCGGCCTGCTCCTGAGCGGCCTGCTGCGCGGCGATGTCCCGGGCCTGGTCGCGGTTGGTCTGCTCGAACGCGCCCGGCCCCCACGACGGCTGCTCCGGCGAGGACTGACCACGGTCAGCCCACCCGAACGACCGGCCGGGACCCTCGGCCCCGGACGGCTCGGCGTCGGCGAAGAACGGATGGTCGTCCAGGTCCGAGACCCGCCCGAACCCAGCGGCCTTGGCCCGCCCCTTGACCGGCCCGAACAGCGACCCGGGCTCACCGACCGGCGCCTCGACCGAAGCCGCGGGCGGCTCGTCAACCTCGGGCGCCTCGATGTCCAACCGGCTGAACCCAGGCCTGTCGAACACCGGCCGATCGAACGGCAACGGCGGCTCAGCCTGTGCCCGCCCCGGACCACCGGCCCCCGGCTGCAGGAACCCGCCTTCGCGGGCACCACCCTGCGATGCCCCGCCCTGACCGGGGAACGCACCCGGCTCACCAGAACCCGCGCCGAACTCGGGCGCACCAGCACCCGCACCACCGGGACCGGACGCACCGAAGCCGGGCGCACCAGGACCGGAAGTGCCGGGACCGGGGTTGCCGGGCGCGAACGCACCGGGGTCGACCAGGCCGGGCCGGGCCGGCAGGACACCGGCGTCCGCCACCTCACCGCGCTGCGGCAACGGGTCAGCGGGCCGCGTGCGCGCCGGCAGGCTGCTCGGCCGGCCGGGAAGGCTGCTCGGCCGCCCAGGCAACGCACCAGGCTCCCCGGGCCGCGCCCCCTGCTCCCCGAACCCGGGCCGCGAAGGCAGTCCCCCGCCCTCACCACCGGCCGGCCGCGACGACAGACCACTCTCACCGCCACCTGGCCGCGACGGCAGGCCGCTCTCGCCGCCACCTGGCCGCGACGGCAGGCCGCTCTCGCCGCCACCTGGCCGCGACGGCAGGCCACTCTCACCGGCACCCGGCCGCGACGGCAGACCACTCTCACCGAAGCCGGACCGCGACGACAGACCGCCGCCTTCGCCGAGACCCGGACGGGACGGCAGCGCCCCACCCTCACCCGGGGCAGGACGCGACGGCAGGGCGCCACCCTCGACGGGGCGGAAGGCGACGTCGGGGCGCTCACCGGGCTGCCTGGTCGGCAGCGGCGGAGCGGTGGACAGCGGCAGGTTCGGCGGCGGCTGCCACGCCGCCGGGATCACCGGGTCGGCGTGCTCGGTGAAGATCTCACCGAGGCTGCGTGCGGGTTCGCGGCGAGGCCAGTACCGCCGCGGGTCACCCT
Organism: Dactylosporangium aurantiacum; assembly: GCF_000716715.1. Lineage (GTDB taxonomy): Bacteria > Actinomycetota > Actinomycetes > Mycobacteriales > Micromonosporaceae > Dactylosporangium > Dactylosporangium aurantiacum. Next base: position 193,538 of record NZ_JNYJ01000036.1, read on the forward strand.
CGCGGTCCCCCTGCTCAGAGCCGTCGCCGCCGCGGGAGGGCAGCCCGCTGCCGGTCGACGCCGGACGCGAGGGCAGGCCGGAGCCAGGCGCGGGCGACGTCGGGCGCGAGGGCAGGCCCGAACCCGGCGCCGGCGACGTGGGACGCATCGGCAGCCCGGACGAACCGAAGTCCGCGCCGGAGCGGCCCGGGTCGGCACCGCGGCCCGGGTCGACGCCGGCCGGACGGCCCGGCAAACCGGACGACCCGCCAGGACCGCCGGGCACGTCGGGCGAGCCCGGGGCGGGCGAGGTCGGGCGCATCGGCAGGCCGGACGGGCCGACGGCAGGCTTGGGCGGCGGGACGGGACGGGTGTCGGCACCCGGTGACCAGCCCGGCGCGCGGCTGGGCGGGTCGGGCTTGAGGTCACCGAACAGTTCGCGCTCGCCCGGCACCTCCAGCGAACTGCGATCCGAGTCGTCGAAGAGCCCCGGCCGGGCCGGCGCGGCGGGCGCGGACCTGGGACGGCGGAAGTCGACGGGCCGCTCCTGGCCGGCGGCGCCGGTCGTGCGCTCGTAGTTGATCGGGCGGTCGGCCCGGGTCGGCAGGAACGCCCCGGGCGGCGCCACGTCAGGCGGCGGCACTTCCCGCTTCGGCGGTGGCCCCGACAGCCCAGAAGGTCCGGACAGCCCGGCATGTCCAGCTGGCCCGGAAAGTCCAGAAGGTCCAGCGGGCCCGGAAGGTCCAGCAGGTCCGGACAGCCCCGAAGGCCCGGGATGTCCAGCAGGCACCGACGGCGCACGCCCCGCCCCGAACCCGGGCGCTCCAGCACCCGGACGCCCGCCGGGCTCAAACCCAGCCGCCCCGGGCCGGGGCTCGAACCCGGGAGCTCCGCCACCCGGCCGAACGCCCGGCTCGAACCCCTGACCCGCACGCTGCCCAGGCTGGCCGGTCTGCAGGAAGCCCGACGACGGTGGCGCGGAGGTCGGCGACGGCGGCCCGGACGTCGGCGACGGCGGCGCGGCGGCGGACTGCGAGGCCGACTCGGCCTTCATCCGCTGGCGCTCGATCGGCGTCGGCGCGGGCTGGTTGGGCACGCCGCGGACCGGGACCTGCGCGGTCGCCCTGGCGCGTGAGCCGGACGCCTGCTCGATCCTGGCGCGGGCGCCGAGGGTGCGACCCGGCAGTCGGACGTCGCCGCGGCTGATCTGGGTCACGAACCACGACGGCAGGTAGCCCTCGATCGGCAGGCCTGGGTTGACGGCGAGCCACCACTCGACATTCGGCCAGATGCCGGCGAGATCGCGGAACGGCACCCGCCGGTGCGTGCCCGGATGCCCGGCGAGGCACTCGCGCAGCGCCTCGGGCGACGTGAACGCCAGCACGTGCGTGCGGCCCTCGGTGGTCCAGGTGCCCCAGCCGGAGTCGCCGCTCTGCACGCCCTCGGGTGCGATGGGCAGCATGATGTCCGTGCGGGCCAGGATGCGGAAATACTGCTCCTGATCGTTGGCACGCAGGGCGTCACGCATGGCGCCCTCGGCCTCGGTGGCCGGCTCCCACTCGCTCACGGCCACCCCCTCTGTCGGGCTCGGAACCGCCGCGCTCGCGAAACTTAACCTATACGGCCACGGCAATCCGAGGGGTGCGACCCGGCAAGCGCTCCGGCCAGCATAGCGATCCAACCGCCCCAGAACCCAGGCCTGTCCCACGAGCGTCACCGTCCGGGGCCGCAACCACTACGATCTGCGCATGCCTCGTCGCAGCAGACTGGCTGTTTTGACTGTTTCATGCTGCCTTGCCGGCTTCGCCGTCGCATCTCCGGCGGCCCGCGCGCAGGCTCCGGCGTCCTGCCCGGCACCGATTCACCCGCCCGCGCCGGCACCGACCGGTGTGCCGTGGCCTTCGCAGGTGTACGACCATCGCAAACTCACCCCGCTCGCCGATGGCCGGGGCGTGACGGTCGCCGTCATCGACTCGGGGGTCGACGCCCGGCATCCCCAGCTGCAGGGCGTGGTGCGGGCGGGCCCCGATCAGCTCGACGGCGGCGGCTCGCTGGTCGACTGCGTCGGGCACGGCACCGGGGTGGCGGGCATCATCGCCGCCCGGCCGGTCCCGGGCTCGCCGCTGCACGGCCTGGCACCGGGCGCGACGATCCTGGCGCTGCGGGTCAGTGAGCTGGTCGAGCTCGAGGACGGCACGACCGCCGGCCGGCGCGGCACCCCGGCGGGCGTCGCGGCGGCGATCAGGGCGGCCGTGGAGCGCGGCGCGGGCGTGATCAACCTGTCGCTGGTGTCGTACCAGGACAGCGCCGACGTGCGGGAGGCGGTCCGCTTCGCCGTGGCGCACGACGTGGTCCTGGTCGCCGCGGCTGGTAACCGGTTCGCGGAGGGGAACCGGACGCCGTTCCCCGCCGCGTACGAGGGGGTCATCGGCGTCGGCGCCGTCGGCCCGGACGGGCAGCGGCTGCCCGGCTCACAGACCGGCCCCTACGTCGACCTCGTCGCCCCGGGCGGCCGCATCGTGACAACGGCCACACCGCAGGGGCTCACCACGGTGGAGGGCACGAGCTTCGCAGCCCCGTACGTCGCCGCCGCCGCGGCCCTGCTGCGCCAGTACCGGCCGGAGATGACAGCAGCGCAGGTCGCGGCCCGGCTCGCCGCGACCGCCGACGGTGGAGCCGCCGGCCCGGGCTTCGGCGCAGGGGTGCTCAACCCCTACCGGGCGCTGACGGAGGAGACCGGCGGGCAGCCGCAGCGGACCGGGCAGGCGCTTGCCCCGCTCGCCGGGGACCCGCAGGCGGCCGCGAAGGGCGCCGCCGAGGACCGCACGCTGCTGCTCGCTGCTGCCGGGGTCGGGCTGGCGGCGCTGATGCTGCTGATCGCGGTCGTGGTGCCGCGGGGACGGCGGCGCGGCTGGCGCCCCGGCCTCCGCCGGCTGCCGACGCCCCGGGCACCAGAGGACCGCACCGCCGCCGCATTCGACCGCCGGCGCTGATCAGCACCGGCACCGCCGCCGTATTCGACGGCCGGCGCCGATCAGCACCGGCACCGCCGCAGACCACGCCGGACCGCCTGCGCGCCGGACACGCCGCGCCAACAGGTTCGTCACGCCGCCCACTCCGCCGAGCAGCGCCGCCCACACCGGCAAGCAGCGCCGCCCCCACCGGCAAGCACCGCCGCCCACTCCGGCGAGCAGCGCCACCACCGCCGGAAAGGCCCTGTCACCACGCGGGCAGGCCGAGGGCCCGGTCCGCGCACCTGCCTCGGACCGGGCCGTCGGACCTGCTCAGCGCTGCGGGAACAGGTGCCTGTTGCGTTGCTCCGTCTCCAGGTAGCGCCGCATCGACTCGTCGAGCGCGACCTTGATCTCCCGCAGCGTCGCGGCCAGGTCGGCGCCGGCGCGCTCCCAGTTGGCCTGGCGGGCCGCGTACGCCTCCCGCGACTCCCCCTGCCATCCCGCCGTCAGCCGCCGGCCAAGCTGGGTGACCTCGTCCAGCCGCGCATTGAGCGTGTTGAGCGCGCTCTGGATGGACTGGCCGGCGTGATCCATGGCGGCGAAATTGACCACCAGTGTGTCGTCCATGAATGCCTCCGTGCGCTCAGAGCGGCAGTTGCCGGGTGCCGATGCCCCTGAAGCGGGCGTCGGCGTCGGTGTCGGTGACCTGGTAGTTGCGGCCGGCGGAGCGGAGCCCCTCGGCCGTTTCCAGCAGGTTCTTGTTGAGCGTCTCCTGGTCGCGGTTCCACGCGTGCCTGACCGTGTCGAAGGACCGGCCGCCCGCGCCCTGCCAGCCGGTCCTCGTCGCCTCCAGCTCGCGCATCAGCGTGCTCAGCATGCGCTGCAGCTCGCCGTTGACCTGCTCGAACCGTGCCGCCGCCGAACGCAGCTCGGCCTGCTGCGCCTGGGTCGTCTGTGCCACGGTGCTCACCCCGTCTCTCGTCTCGCGGACCCGACGACGGTATCGGCAGTCACCGATCGGCAACCAGACGTGATTATTTCTGTGGATAACTTCCGGCATTTCGCCCTTCCTTTACGATGTACCGCGTGGCGGATGGCCGGTCGTTCATCAAGTGGGCCGGTGGCAAGAGCCGGTATGCGGCGCAGCTCGTGGCGGCGGCACCGCCGTTCACGGGGCGGTATTGGGAGCCCTTCATGGGCAGCGCCGCGGTGTTCTTCGAGCTGCGGCCGGTGAAGGCCGTGCTGTCCGACGCGAATCCGGAGCTCGTCGCCTGTTTCCGGGCGGTTGCCGCGCAGCCCGAGGCGGTCATGGCGCTGCTCGACGCGATGCCCAACACCGTGGAGCGGTTCACCGAGGTGCGCGCGCAGGATCCGGCCGGGCTGAGCGACGTCGAGCGGGCCGCGCGGGTCATCTACCTCAACAAGACCGCGTTCCGTGGGCTGTGGCGGGTCAACCGGCGGGGTGCGTTCAACGCTCCGTACGGTGCCTATGACCGGCCGTACTATCGCCGGGAAACCCTGCTGGCGGCCTCGGCCGCGCTTTCCGGGGTGGAGCTGCGCCGCTGCGACTTCGAGGAGCCGTTGCGTGAGGCGGCCGCCGGCGACTGGGTGTTTCTCGACCCGCCGTATCTGCCGGAGGGCGGGTTCGCGGACTTCAAGCGGTATACGGCCGGGCAGTTCCGCGACGCCGATCATGAGCGGCTCGCCGCCGCGATGCGCGACGCCACCGGTCGCGGGGTGCTGATCACGATGACCAACAGCGACACCGAGGCGACACGCCGCATCTACGCCGGCTTCACGGCGACGACGATGGCGACCCGCCGCGACATCAACCTGCGCTCAGCCGCGCGGGCCAGCTCCGACCTGGTCCTCACCAACTACTGAGCGCCTGCTCGGGGTCCAGCGCGGGTCCGACCGGCAGCAGGCCGACGAACTCGCCCGGCACCGTGACCGGCTCCACGCCCTGGTAGCCGAGGCCGGACAGGACCCCGGCGACCGGGAGGGCGTGCCGGCGTCCGAGGTCCGTCACGAGGGTGAGATTGCCGGTGTCGGTACGCACCAGCGCCCCGCCCCCCGGTGCCACCACGATCTTGTCGGCCAGGACGGTGCCCGCCGGCGAGGACGAGGTCGTGCGCAGGGCACCGGGCGCCTCGGGCAGCACGTTGCCGGTCGTGAGGGTGGCTTCGCTGGTCGTACACGCGACGCCGGAAACACTGTCGAGAAGCTCCGGGACCGCGGCGGGCAGGCCCGCACCGGCCACGAGCGGGCGGACCGGACGGTCCCGGACCAGCGCGGCGAGCTCGCCGGGGGTGAGCGGCAGCAGCTCGGCGCGGCCCTGCACGGTGGCGGTCTCCGGCGCGGCGAGCAGCAGCGCGGCCTGCAGCGGCGTGACGGTCGCGAGCCCGTCGCCGGTCAGCACGAACGCGTCGACCCGGTCCCCGCTCCGGACGCCGAAGAGCTGGCCGACGGTCCGGCCGTCGACCTTGCGGCCGCGGTCGGCGACAGGCGGGGTGACCAGGTCCTGGCCGGACGGGACCGCGTGCAGCAGCGCCTGCGCGACGGCCGTTTGCGGCCGGCCGGACCAGACGAGGGCCGGCAGCACCGCGCCGGGCTGGCGGATGAGGTGCTTGCGGCCGTGGAACAGCAGGTAGATGGCCTTGCTGGGGCCGGTGACGAGCAGGCCGCGGTCGCCGAGCGGGGCACCGCCGCCGCCGGCCTGACCGCCGATGAACAGCGTGGACTCGGTGCTGCTCGCGCACACCACCCATGGCGCGCGGTGGAGGGTCCGCGCGGTCGGCAGGCTCGCGGGTGCGCCCGGAATGCCCAGTGTCGCGCCTCGCGGGGCCCCGGCGAGGGCCTTCCTGCCGACCGACACCGTCTGCGCGCCGGGCCGGTTCAGGATGAGCAGGGCGGATGCTTGATTGAGGACCGGATGGAGGCGTTGTTCGCGGTACACGAATAGCGCGCCGGACTCTTTTTCGACGATCACTGCGTTTTCGTTGCGCCATTTGCCAGAAGTCCCAGGGACGATCACCGCATATGCTGCCGCGCCCCCGATGCCGAGCGCCGCGAGCAGCATTCCGACCAGCGTCGCGCCTGCAACGCGCCGAAATGGCGATCTCAGCGGGTCGGTCTCGCGCATGACCAACGCGGCGACGACCCGCTGGACCGTGAACTGGTACGAATGCAGCTGGTCCTGCCGCGACGCCATGCGGTCCCTCCGAAACTGTCGTACCGGCGCTCTACGATATTCCCCGGATCGCATAGGCGGGGGGCGATATGAGATCGCGTTTGGTGCTGGCGCAGGTCGCGCTGGCATTGCTGGTCCTGGCGTGGGCGGTGCATCCGGGATGGGCGCTGGTCGCGGTGCCGTTCGCGGTGCCCGCGGTGCCGCTCCGGCTGCGCCGTCGGGCGTCCGGGGCGCCCACCGGGGCGGCGCTGCTGGAGGCGGTCCGGCCCGGCGCGGTCATGGCATCGGTCGACATCGACGGGGTCGACGTCGGGGTGCTGCAGGACGCCGACGGGCTGGCCGCGGTGATCCGGGTCGGCGACCCGGCCGACCTGCTCGGCGACGCCCCGCCGCCGGTCCCGCCGCCGAGCACGCTGCTGCCCTCACCCGCCCCGGGCCTGCCGCAGGCACGGGTTCAGCTGCTGGTCGGCGCGATCGCCGCCGCCGACCCGGGCACCGGTGCGACGCCGCCGGCCGTGTCCTACCGGCAGCTCACCGACGGCCAGGTCCCGGCCCGCCGGCAGGCCCTGCTGACCGTGCGGATCCGCCGGGCGGGCGGTTTCCAGCCAGAGGACCTGGAGCGCAGCCTCGTCGCCGCGGTCCGCCGCGCCTGCCGCCAGCTCGGCCGGGCCGGGCTGGCGGCGCGCCCGCTCTCGGCGGCGTCGGCGCTGGCCACGCTGGACGAGGCGGCCGGGCACCGCACCGACCGGCCGGTCCGCGCTTCGGGCAGGAGCCTGGAGGTGGGCGGTGCGGCGCAGGCGGTGTTCAGGTTGCGCCGCCGGCCGAGGGACGGTCCGCTCGCCGACCGGCTGCTGACGCTGCCGTGCTCCGCCGTGACGGTCGCCCTGACCACCACCGGCGGCGATGCCACCTGCCACGCCGAGCTGACCGTCCGCCTCGCCGCACCCGCCCCGGCCGCGCTCGACCAGGCGACCGCGGCGCTGCACCGGCTGGCCGCGGCCGCCGGCGCCGAGTTCGTCCGCCTCGGCGGCGCGCAGCTCGACGCCCTCGCCGCCACGCTGCCGTTGGGTGGCGGCGCCCCGCCCGACGCCGCGGCGCTCGCCGGCCTGCTCACGGGCCGAGACGACCTCAGCCCGGACGGCGGCGCCGCCGCCCGGGTGACCACCGCCGACCTCGCCGCGCTGACCCCGTCCATCGGCGGCGACGGCCTGATGCTCGGCGTCAACCGGCACGGCACCCCGGTGGTGGTCCGCCTGTTCCGCGCCGAGCCGACCCGCGCCGTCCTGATCGGCGGCCTGCGCTGCGCCGCGCTGCTGACGCTGCGCGCCCTCGCCGTCGGCGCCCACGTCGCCGTCCAGTCGACCCGGCCCGACGCGTGGTCGCCGTTCCTGAGCGGCCTCAGCGGCACGCCGATCAGCCTGCGGCCGGCCGGCCAGCCCGCCGACCTGCCCGCCCCGACCTCCGCCGCACCGCAGCTGCTGGTGCTCGACACGGGCCCGCCCGACGGCGGCAGCCACCCACCCGGCCCGACCTCGGAGTCGGCGTGGCGGGCCACCCTCGTCCTCCGCGACGACCTCACCCCGGCCGACACCGACCAACTGACCCGCGCCGACCTGGTCCTGCTGCAGGCGCTGACCCCGGCGGAGGCCCCGATCGCCACGGCCGCGCTCGGCCTGACGGAGTCGGCATCGTGGCTGACCCGGATCGCCCCAGAGCTGCTCGGCCTCGTGGTCAGCCGCCGCACCGTCCGCTGGACCCACCTGTCCCCGACCCCGATCGAGCTCCAACTGACCGGCGGCCCCGCCCGCTGACCACCCGACGCTCAATTTGACCGATTGACGCCCCCGCCCGCTGACCACGCCACGCACGAGCTGGGGGCGTCGGCACCGTGACCGACCCGGACCGTCCTGGAGCTGCTGAGCCTCGTGGCCAGCCACCGCACCGCCCGCTGGACCCGGGCATCCCCGACCTCGACCGAGCCCCAACCGACCGGCGGCCCCGCCCGCTGACCACCCGACACCCAACCTGACAGCGCCGACACCGTGGCTGACCCGGACCGCTAGAGCTGCTCGGCCCAGCGAGCAGCCACCACACCACGCGCTGGACCTACCTGCCCGGACTCCGACCGAACCCCAACTGACCGGCGCCCTCGCCCACTGGCCACGCCACGCTCGAGCTGGGGGCGTCGGCACCGTGACCGACCCGGACCGTCCTGGAGCTGCTGAGCCTCGTGGCCAGCCACCGCACCGCCCGCCGGACCCAGCTGTCCCAGACACCATCTGCCCAACCGACCAGCACTCCGCCCACCGACCACCCCACACCCGAGCTGACCGCGCCGGCACCGTGGCCAAACCGGACCGCAAGAGCTGCTCGGCACCGCGATGAACTGCCACACCCCCGCCGGCTCCCGGTCCCCAACCCCGATCGATCTCCAACCAGCCAGCACCCGCGCCCGCTGACCCCCCAAGCCCTCAATGGTGTCGCCGGTTGCAACCGCCTGTCCGCCGCCACGGCCGGGCTGCAGCTGACCGACGGACCCGCCCACTGACCCCCTCACGCCCAACCTGACGGCGTCGGCAGCCACGGCCGATCTCCGACCGCCCAGAGCTGCTCGGCCTTGTGGCCAGCCGCCGCGCCGCCCGCCGCCCTCAGTCGCCAACCCCGATCGATCTCCAACCGACCAGCACCCGCGCCCGTCGACCTGCCCACGGCCGGCCTGACGGCGTCGGCACCGCGGCCGACCCGGACCACGCCGAAGCTGCTCAGCCTCGTGATCAACCGCCGCACCGCCCGCTGGACCCACCTGTCCCGACCCGACCGAGCCCCAACCGACCAGCACCCGCACCCACAGACCACCAGCGCTCCCGCTGTGCCGTCCCTGGTCATCGCCCGTCCGCCGCCGCGGTCGGGTCGCGACTGACCGGCGGACCTGCCACTGACCAACCCACGCCCCGTCGGGACCGTCGACCGCAGCAGCCGCCTGTCCGCCGCACGGCCGACCCACGCGCGCGTTGTTATCCGCTGGCCCGCCCGTCGCCGACCTGGCCAGGACCGATCTGGTCGGCCACCCGGCGAGTCGAACTCGAACTCACCGGTACGCCCGCCCGCCTGACCAACCCGTGTCCCACCGGGCACCGCCCATCGGACCAGCCCGTCTCCACCCTGGTCCAACTTCAGCTTGCCGGCGGCCCCGACCGCCCCACGCCCGGGCGCTCGGGGGCCTTGGCCAGGACCGCAGCACCGACGGCTGCGCCGCAGGCGTCCAGGCGGCGGGCGGAAAGTGAGCAAAGTGAGCAAAGGGTGAGGTCGCGGTGAGGCGTGGGGGTATGCGGGGTGGGAGGGGCGTGGCACGATCACGGCCATGGGAATCCTCATCCGGCTCGCCGTGAGTGCGTTCACGGTTTGGCTGGCCACGCTGGTGATCAGTGGCATCACTGTTGAGGGGACGACCGGGCGCAAGGTGCTCACGGTGATCGTCGTCGCCGCGATCTTCGGGATCGTGAATGCGGTGTTGCGGCCGATCATCAAGACCATCGGGTGCTGGGCGTACCTGCTGACGCTGGGCCTCGTCTCGTTGGTGGTCAACGGGCTGTTGCTCATGCTCACGAGCTGGATCGCCGGGCAGTTGGACCTGGCGTTCCACGTCGACGAGTTCTGGCCGACGGCGGTGCTCGGGGCGTTGTTCATCGGTGTGGTCAGCTGGATCATCAACCTCGTCATCCCGGACGGCGGCGACAAGGACCGCAACCGCGACCGGCGCCGGGAGCCTCCGCCGCAGTACCGCCAGCAGTACTACCGCTAGCCGACCCGGTGAGGGGCGGTTGGCCGACCGCCCCTTACGGTGGACAGCGTGGAACCGCAGCGCCGAGGGTATTTGTCCGCATTGTCCGCCAACATCATGTGGGGCGTGTTCCCGCTGTACTTCCGCGCGCTGCGGCCGGCGGGGGCGGTGGAGGTCCTCGCGCACCGGATCGTGTGGTCGCTGGTCTCGGTGGCGGTGCTGCTGACCGTACTGGCGCGGTGGCAGACGCTCAAAGCGCTGTTCAAGGACGCGAAACGGCTGGCCGGGATCTCCGTGGCGGCGGTGTTCATCGCGGTCAACTGGGGTGTCTACATCTTCGCCGTCGACACGGACCGGGTGGTCGAGGCGTCGCTCGGGTACTTCATCAACCCGCTGTTCGTGATCCTGCTGGGCGTGCTGGTGCTGCGGGAGCGGCTGCGCCGCCTGCAGTGGGTCGCGCTCGGGGTCGGCACAATCGCCGTGGTCGTGTTGAGCGTCGACTACGGGCGGCTGCCGTGGATCGCGTTGACGCTCGCCGGGTCGTTCGGCACCTACAGCCTGATCAAGAAGCGCCTCGGGCTGCCGGCCGGCGAAGGGCTGTTCATGGAGTCGGCGGTGCTGACGCTGCCGGCGCTCGGGTTCCTCGCGTGGCTGACGGAGCGCGGCGAGGGGACGTTCGGCACGGTGTCGGCCTGGCACACGGTGATGCTGGCCGGCAGTGGCCTGCTGACGGCGGTGCCGTTGCTGTTGTTCGCCGAGGCGGCGAACCGGGTGCCGCTGTCCGGGCTCGGGATCCTGCAGTACCTGACGCCGACGTTGCAGCTGCTGCTGGGCGTGCTGGCGTTCCACGAGCCGATGCCGCCGGTGCGGCTGGCGGGGTTCGTCATCGTCTGGTGCGCGTTGGCGATCTTCACCTGGGACGCGATCCGGCACAGCCGGCACCGCAGAGCGGAGAAGGCGGCCGCCGTCGAGGAGACTGCGACCGCCCAGCCGGTGTGAGTCAGACGGGGGATCTCAGGCGTCGAGGACGAGCAGCGGCGTGCCGTCGCTCTTGCGGATCTCGAGCTTCCGGATGTCGCCGCGCTGGTAGCGGCTGTGCGCCTTGAGCTGGTACTCGTCGCCGGCGCCGGCGGTCCAGGCGTCGAGCTCCTCGGGCTCGCCGTGCTCCGGCACCACGTAGAGCTTGTACGTCCACTTGCCGTGCCCGTCGGCGGACGGCTTGTACGCGCACCGCATCCGCACGAGGGTGCCGTCGGACTCGTCTTCCAGGGCCAGGCTGGCGGTGACCGGTACCGAGGCCGCGACCTCCTGCATGGCGACGAACTCGGGCTGCCCGACGCCGGCGGCGCGCACCCCGATGACGGCGAGGACGCCCAGGCAGGCGGCCACCAGCGCGGTCCCGGCGTGCTGCCAGCGGCGGCGGCGCCGATCGGTGCGCCGGCCGACCCGCGCCCGGTCGAGCACCCTGGGCTGCGAGGCCATGGAGGGCCCGGCCCAGGATGCGGTGGCGGGCACCGCCGACGGGCCGGCCCAGGACGGCGCCGTCATGGCCTGCGCGACGTCCGGGTCCAGCTTGCCGAGCAGCGCCGGCAGCTCGCCGAACTCCGCCACCTCCGCCCGGCACTGCGCGCAGTCCGCGAGGTGCCGCTCATATGCCTCACGCTCCGGCGGCGACAGCGCACCCAAGACGTAGACAGCTGAGTCATGGAGGTGTTCACACCTCATTGCTCACCCCCAACTCCTCCAGAACGACCTTCAGCGAACGCAGTGCGTAGTAGGTCCGCGACTTGACGGTGCCCGCGGGCACGCCGAGCCGTTCGGCCGCCTCGGCGACCGAGCGTCCCTGGTAGAAGCACTCCACCAGGACCTCGCGGTGCGGTCGGGAAAGCCGGGTCAGCGCCTCCGCCAAGACCCAGGACTCCACCGCGCGCTCGGTCTCGTCGACCGCGACCGGGGACTCCGGCAGCTGGTCGGTGAAGACCTCGCCGACCCGCGCGGAGCGTCGCCGCCACGCGTCGATGGCCAGGTTCCGAGCGGTGGTGAAGAGCCAGGCCCGCACCGAGCCGCGCGCCGGGTCGAGCGCCTCCGGGTGTTGCCAGGCCCGCAGGAGGGTCTCCTGCACGAGGTCCTCGGCCCGTTGACGGTCGCCGCCGGTCAGTCGCAGCGCGTGGGCGAACAGCGCATCTCCGTGCTCCTGGTGGAGCGCCTTCAGCAGCAGGTCAGCATCGTCTGTACTCACGCTTTGGCACTATCCGCATCCCTTCCACTGGCTTCTACGCACTAATACGCACAGTGGTTCAAGGCGGCGTCACATGTCATTCACCCGACATCCCTAGGGTGCCGATCGTCCCCGTCGCAGATCAGATCAGGAGCCAGGAATGTCGGATAACCCCCGCCGGCCGTTACCGTTCATCGGCGCGGCCAATGTGACGCACGGCGGCCGTGATCGCATGACCTGCCTGTACCGCTGCGGCAACGCCTGCGAGCACCCGGTGCCGAACCAGTCGGACAACCCGTATTTCACCGACGAGATGAACGCGGTGTCGCGCCGCGGGGTCATGCGGGCCGGCGCGATCGTGCTGGGGCTGGCGGGCACGGGGATCGCGGCGGGGACGCCGGCGTTCGCGTCGCCGGCCGGGGAGGCCGGCGAGCCCGACGTCGTCGTGCCGGAGGTCGACACGTACGCGGCGAAGAGCGCCGAGCCGTCGCAGCTGACGTTCAAGGCCGTCACACCCAACCAGGTCGACGGGATCGTGGTGCCCAACGGCTACGACCACGCCGTCGTCATCCGGTGGGGCGACGAGGTCGTGCCCGGCGCGCCGCGGTTCAACATCGCGAAGCAGTCCGCCGAGGCGCAGTCGAAGCAGTTCGGCTACAACAACGACTTCGTCGCCGTGCTGCCGCTGGACCGCCGCGGCGAGCGGGCGCTGCTCGTGTGCAACCACGAGTACACCAACGAAGACCTGATGTTCCCGAACTTCCCGGGCATCGACGGGCTCTCCGTCGAGCAGCTGCGCACCGCGATGGCCGCGCACGGCATGTCGGTGGTGGAGCTGGAGCGGGTCGGCGACACGGGCCGTTGGACGCCGGTGACCCGCGGCTGGCGCCGGTACAACCGCCGCATCACCGCCCTGTCGACGCACTTCAAGGTCACCGGCCCGGCCGCCGGCAGCGACCTGCTGAAGACCGCGGCCGACCCGTCCGGTCGTGACGTCATCGGCACGCTCAACAACTGCGCCGGCGGTGTGACGCCCTGGGGCACGATCCTGTCCGGCGAGGAGAACTTCAACCAGTACTTCGTCGGCGCGGAGACGGCCGTCGAGCCGGCGAAGACCCGGTTCAACCGGTACGGCATCGACACGGTCAACCGGTACCCGTCCGGCAGCCGCAAGTGGGACCGGGCGGACGCGCGCTTCGACCTGACGAAGAACCCCAACGAGGCGCACCGCTTCGGCTGGGTCGTCGAGGTGGACCCGTTCACGCCGGGCTCGACCCCGCGCAAGCACACCGCGCTCGGCCGGGTGAAGCACGAGGGCGCGAACGTCATCATCGCCAAGAACGGCAAGGCCGTCGCGTACATGGGCGATGACGAGCGGTTCGACTACCTGTACAAGTTCGTGTCGGACAAGAAGTTCGACAGCGGCAAGTCCTACTTCGCCCGCCGGCACAACCTGACGCTGCTGGAGTCCGGCTCGCTGTACGTGGCGAAGCTCGGCTTCACGTCCGCGGCGGAGATCGACGGCAGCGGCAAGCTCCCCGCCGACGGCGCGTTCAACGGCACCGGCGAGTGGGTCGCGCTGGTCAAGGACGGCAAGTCGCAGGTGCCCGGCATGTCGGTCGAGGAGGTGCTGGTCTTCACCCGGCTCGCCGGCGACGCGGTCGGCGCCACCAAGATGGACCGGCCCGAGGACGTCGAGCCCAACCCGAAGACCGGCAAGATCTACGTCGCATTGACGAACAACACGGCGCGCGGCCCGGCCGGCAAGGCCCCCGCCGACGAGGCGAACCCGCGGACCAACAACAAGCACGGGCACATCTTCGAGATCACCGAGAACAACGGCGACCACACCGGCACCGCGTTCACGTGGACGATCCCGATCGTCTGCGGCGACCCGAAGGATCCGGCGACGTACTTCATGGGCTTCGACAAGACCCAGGTGTCGCCGATCTCGTGCCCGGACAACGTCGCGTTCGACGGCGCCGGCAACCTGTGGATCGCCACCGACGGCAACGCGTTGGGCACCAACGACGGCCTGTTCGCGGTGCCGCTCGACGGTCCGGAGAAGGGCCACCTGAAGCAGTTCCTGACGGTGCCGTACGGCGCGGAGACCTGCGGCCCGTGGATCCACGGCGACAACAGGAGCGCGTTCGTGGCGGTGCAGCACCCGGGTGAGATCAGCGGCGCGTCGGTGGAGAAGCCGGCGTCGAACTGGCCCGACGGCGACTTCGCCAAGCCGGGCATCGCGGTGGCGTGGCGCCTGGACGGGCGCAACATCGGCGTCTGAGCCGGTACGTGTGAGAAGGGCGCTCCCGCCGGGGGCGCCCTTCGTCATGTACCCGGCTACTCCGCCAGGACGGTCGCCAGGTGGTGCGCCGTCGCGAGCAGCCGCGTCCGGACGACCTTCGCCGAGGACATCAGCTCCGCCGGCGGCAGCGCGCACGCCAGGACGACCCGGCGGTCCGGGTCGCGGTCGTTGACCACCATGACGGCGGCGCACGCGAGGCCCTGACGGAACTGCCCGATCTCGATCTGCATGCCGCGGCGGTCTCCGGCCGCCAGGTCCGAGTCGAGCGCTTCGGGCGATGTCAGGGTCGCCGAGGTGTACGCACGCATCCCGTACTCCTTGAGGAACCGCCACCGCTGATCCGCGCTCATCGTGGCCAGCAGCGCCTTGCCGAGGGCGGTCGCGTGCGCGGCATCGTCGTAGCCCGGCACGAGCTCGTCCATCGGCGGGGTACGCGGACCCTCGGCCGCGGCCGTCACGGCGATCCTGCCGCCGATGAAGCGCCCCAGATAGTGGCTGTACCCCGTTTCCGCCGCGGCACGGCGCAACCGGTCGGTGACCGCGCTGGGCCCCCGGAACGCGAGCACCAGCTCCCGGTACCGGTCGGCGATCTCCAGGCCGACGACATAGGTGCCGTTCTCCCGGCGGATCACGTAGCCCTCGTACGCGAGGGTGCGCACGAGGTGGTACGTCGTAGCGACCGTGAAGTCACATCGCCGGGCGATCTGCTTCACGGTGAGGCCGCGTGGTGATTGACCCACGGCCTCCAAGACTCGTAGTGCCCTCGACACGCTCCGGATGAGGTCCGAGGGTTCGGCCTGTGGATCCCGCACCGCCGCCCTCCCCAGCCGCAGCAGTAACTGGATTCACACCATATGAAACTGGAGATGGTCCAGGGAACACTTTGATCATTTATGACGCCAGGTGAGGGGATCGGAACGCTCTACACATGGCGATGAATGGCCCATTCCGGACATCGGTTGTGTGCAGTCACGCTCACGACACGCCGTGTGATGTAAGTACTGCTCAATATTGAAACGCGCTAGCTGTGTAAGTAAATGGCCTTCGCTTGAGTAGGTGTGAGGCGTGCCCTGCACGTCCACTCCTGGCTGTCATCACGTCGTTGCGAGTTGTTGCGAAGGGGGGTATGAGCGCCACATCGCTTTGAGCAATGTCGCTACCGGTGCTGCACACCGTTGTGAGGGCCGCTGACGGCGTTCCGCACCGGTTTGGGGGTCGAATGGGTCGCACCCATGACAGTGGCGGAGGCGAGCGATGACAGGGCGCTGGCGGCGTGGCGGCGGCGTCACGGCGATGCGAGGCGGTCGCAGGGACGGTGTGTTCAAACGGTAGGCACGGACCAGGCAACAAGACGGCGGTCCGCTGACCAGACCCCAGAAAGACGGCCGCCGGCCGACCTGGACAGGTCAGCCGGCGGCCGTGGGAAGCGTCAGTTGGTGCGGTCGGCGATGAAGTCGCACAGCGACTCCAGCGCGGCCCGGGCCGGCACGTGCGGCAACGGGGCCAGGGACGCCCGGGCGCGGTCGGCGTAGCCCCGGACGGTCTCGCGGGCCTGCTTGAGCGCCGCGGACTCGCGCAGCAGCGTCAGGGCCTCCGCGTGCAGCGCGTCGTCGGTGACCGGGCCCGCCGAGAGGATCTCGCGGAGGCGGATCGAGGCGGCGTCGTCGTCGCTGGAGGCGAGCGCGTACAGGACCGGCAGCGTCGGCACGCCCTCACGGAGGTCGGTGCCGGGGGTCTTGCCGGACTGGGTGCTCTCGCTGGCGATGTCGATCAGGTCGTCGGAGAGCTGGAACGCGATGCCGAAGGTCTCGGCGAACGTGGCCAGCGCCTCGACCTGCTCGTCGGTGCAGCCGCCGAACATGCCGCCGAAGCGGGCGCTGGTGGAGATCAGCGAGCCGGTCTTCTGCGAGATGACCCGCAGGTAGTGCGAGATCGCGTCCTCGCCCTGCAGCGGGCCGGCGGTCTCGGCGACCTGGCCGTGGACCAGGCGGGAGAACGTGCTCGACTGGATCTTCACGGCCTCGAGGCCGAGCTCAGTGGCGACGGCGGCGGCGCGGGCGAACAGGTAGTCGCCGATGAGGATGGCCAGGGCGTTGCCCCAGCGCGAGTTGACGCTGGGCGCGCCGCGGCGCACGGCCGCCTCGTCCATGACGTCGTCGTGGTAGAGCGTGGCGAGGTGGGTCAGCTCGACCACCGCGCCCGCCATGACGACCTCACGCGCGCTCGGGTCGCCGAAGTGCGCGGCGAGCGCGACCAGCAGCGGCCGGAACCGCTTGCCACCCGCGTTGACCAGGTGGCGGGCCGCCTCGGTCACCAGCGGGTTGGCGCTGTCGACGGAGTCGATCAGCACCGTCTCGACGTCCCGGAGGATCGCCATGACGCTGCTTTCCAACGCCGGATCGGCGAAAGTCAAGCCGACAGACGCACCCGATTGCACGGTTCCCGTACTCACCACAGCTCCAACGATGCCATAGCCGGTCCGATCAGCTTGCGGCGCCCTCATACAGCGACGTCCCCACGTGGCTGACCACGGGGGACGTCGCGGCGCGCAGCCTCTACTTGCCTACGAATATCCCCGCGTGCTCGGTCGCCTCGATCAAGACACTCGGGGCGACACCCAGCACGAGCGTCGCGACGGTCCCGATGACCAGCGCCGCTGCCGTCATCGCGCCCGGGATAGACACCGCAGGGGTGGTCTCGCCCGGCTCCGACAGCCACATCATGACGACCACCCGCAGATAGGGGAAGGCCAGAATGGCGCTGCTCACCACGCCGGCGATCACCAGCCAGGTCTGGTCGGCGTCGATCGCGGCCGCGAAGACCCCGAACTTGGCGGTGAAACCGCTGGTCAGCGGCAGACCCGCGAAGGCCAGCAGGATGAAGGTGAACAGGGTCGCATACAGCGGCGAGCGCCGCCCCAGCCCGGCCCAGCGGGACAGGTGGGTCGCCTCACCGTCCGCGTCGCGGACCAGGGTCACCACGGCGAACGCGGCGAGCACCGTGAAGCCGTAGGCGACGAGGTAGAACATCGAGCTGGACAGGCCCTGCTCCGACACCGCGAGGACGCCCACCAGCAGGTAGCCGGCGTTGGCGATCGAGGAGTAAGCGAGCAGCCGCTTGATGTCGGTCTGCGTCACGGCCAGGATCGCGCCGACGAGCATGGTGAGGACCGCCACCGTGCCGAGGACCTGCTGCAGCTCCCACTCCGTGCGGGAGAAGCCCACGTACACCAGCCGCAGCAGACCACCGAAGGCGGCGACCTTCGTGCAGGCCGCCATGAGCGCCGTCACCGGCGTCGGGGCGCCCTGGTAGACGTCCGGGGTCCACACGTGGAACGGCACCGCGGCGGCCTTGAACAGCAGGCCGATCGCGAGCATCGCCAGGCCGACGTAGAGCAGCACGTCGTCGTTGGCCGAGTTCTGGATCGCGGTGTCGATCGCCTTGAAGTCGACCTGGCCGGCGTACCCGTAGACGAGCGCGATGCCGAACAGGAAGAACGCCGAGGCGAACGAGCCCAGCAGGAAGTACTTGAGCGCGGCCTCCTGCGACAGCAGCCGGCGGCGGCGGGCGAGCGCACACAGCAGGTACAGCGGCAGCGAGAAGACCTCGAGGGCCACGAACATGACCAGCAGGTCGTTCGCGACACAGAACAGCAGCATGCCGGCCAGTGCGAACATCGTGAGCGGGAAGACCTCGGTCGCCCCGGTCGTGCGCGCGGCCTGGTCGCGGTCGGCGTCGGTGTTGGCGGTGACGGCGGCCTGCGCGACGAACGCGCCGCCGGTCTCCAGCGTCCGCTCACCGATCAGCAGCAGCGACACGATGCCGAGCACGATGATCGCGGCCGACAGGAACAGGCCGGGGCCGTCGATGGCGACCGCGGTCTGCGCCGTGATCACGTCCTTGCTGCCCTGCCGGATCACCATCACCAGCGCGGCGACGAGGCCGAGCAGCGACAGGGACAGCTGCACGGTGTGCCGCATCCGCCGCGGCACGAAGCCTTCGACGAGCACCCCGATGCACGCGACACCGAACAGGATCAGCATCGGCGAGAGCGCCGCGTAATCCAGGTTCGGCAGTTGGAGTTTGTCGTTCACTTGCCGGCCTCCACGGTGCCTGCGGTGGCTTTCGGGTCGGTGACGTGCATGTCCGTCATCGTCGCCTTGATCGCCGGGTTGATCACGTCGATGACCGGCTTCGGGTAGAAGCCGAGCACCAGGATCAGCGCGATCAGCGGCGTGACGACGACGGCCTCACGCAGCGACAGGTCCCGGCTCATCGCCTTGACCTCGAGCAGCTTCGGGTTCGTGGTGCCCTGCGTGGTGCGCTGGATCATCCAGAGTACGTAACCGGCGGCCAGGATGATGCCGGCGGTGGCGATGACGGCCACCGTCTTGTTCACCGTGAACGTGCCGATCAGCACCAGGAACTCGGAGACGAACGGCGACGTGCCCGGCAGCGCGAGCGAGGCCAGACCGGCGATGAAGAACACCCCGGCGAGGACCGGCACGAGCTTGCCGGCGCCGCCGAAGTCGCTCACCAGGGCGCTGCCGCGGCGGCTCACCAGCATGCCGACGACCAGGAAGAGCAGGCCGGTCGCGAGGCCGTGGTTGACCATGTACAGCACCGCGCCGGTGCCCGCCTGCGTCGTGAAGGCGAAGATGCCGATGCCGATGAAGCCGAAGTGCGCGATCGACGTGTACGAGACCAGCCGCTTGAGGTCCTGCTGGCCGATCGCCACGAGTGCGCCGTAGATGATGCCGACGACCGCGAGGGTGAGCCCGAGCCAGGCGAAGTACTTCGACGCGTTCGGGAACAGCGGCAGGCAGTAGCGCAGGATGCCGAACGTGCCGACCTTGTCCATGACGCCGACCAGCAGCGCCGCCGAGCCGGCCTGGGCCGCGCCACCGGCGTCGGGCAGCCAGGTGTGGAACGGGAAGAACGGCGCCTTGATCGCGAACGCGAGGAAGAAGCCGAGGAACAGCCAGCGCTCGGCGGTGACGCTGAAGTCCGCGGACAGCAGCGTCGGCCAGTCGAAGGTGTGCCCACCGAGGACCCACAGCCCGACCACGGCGGCGAGCATGAAGAGCCCGCCGACCAGCGAGTACAGGAAGAACTTGACCGCCGCGTACTGCTCCTGGTGCCCGCCGTACGAGCCGATGAGGAAGTACATCGGCACGAGCATGACCTCGAAGAACACGTAGAACAGGAACACGTCCTGCGCGGCGAAGACGCCGATCATCGTGGACTCGAGGGCCAGCAGCAGCGCGAAGTACGCCGGCACCGACCGCTTGCTCTTGTCGGCGTCGTGCCAGGACGCGAGCACGACCAGCGGCACCAGCAGCGCGATCAGCGCGATCATGACCAGGGCGATGCCGTCGACCGCGAAGGTGAACTTGGCGCCCCACTGCGGGATCCACGTGTAGGACTCGCGGAACTGGAACCGCTCGCCGTTGGGCTTGAACTGCACCCACAGCCCGACGGTCAGCGCCAGGATCAGCAGCGACCAGCCGAAGGCGGCGCGCTTGGCCAGCTCCGGTTTGTCCTTCGGCAGGAACGCGACCCCGGCGGCGCCGACGAGCGGCGCGACCGTGAGCACGGTCAGATACGGAAAGGAGCTCATCCGAACGTCACCGCCAGCATGGCGGCCACCACGAGCACCGCGCCTCCAAGGATGGACAGGGCATAGGAGCGCACGAAACCGGTCTGTGCCCGGCGGAGCCGGCCGGAGCCGCCGCCGACCCCTGCGGCGAGGCCGTTGACCAGCCCGTCGATGCCGCGGTTGTCGATGTAGACCAGGGCGCGGGTCAGGTAGCGGCCGGGCGCCTCGAAGACCGCCTCGTTGAACGAGTCGGTGTAGAGGTTCTTGCGGGCGGCGGTGACCAGCGGGCCGGCCGGCTGCTCCTGCAGGGCGGTGCCCTTGTTGAACAGCGCGATGGCCAGGCCGGCACCGGCGAACGTCATCACGATCGACAGGACGGTGATGAGCAGGTGGCTCATGACCGGCTCGTGCTCGGCGTGCTCGCTGCCGTAGACCGGGGTCAGCCACTCGGGCACCGAGGTCGACAGCAGGTAACCGGCCGCGACCGAGCCGACCGCCAGCAGGATCAGCGGGATCGTCATGATCTTCGGCGACTCGTGCGGGTGCCGGATGTCGTCGGTCCAGCGCTCCGGGCCGTGGAACGTGAGCCAGAAGAGCCGCGTCATGTAGAACGCGGTCAGGCCGGCGCCGAGCAGGGCCGCGCCGCCGAACAGCCACGCGGTCCAGCCCTCGCGCTCGAACGCCGCGACGATGATCGGCTCCTTGGAGAAGAAGCCGGACAGGCCGGGGAAGCCGATGATCGCGAGCCAGCCGAGGCCGAACGTGATCCAGGTGATCTTCATGTACTTGTACAGCCCGCCGAAGCGGCGGATGTCCACCTGGTCGTGCATGCCGTGCATGACGGATCCGGCGCCGAGGAACATGCCGGCCTTGAAGAAGCCGTGGGCCAGCAGGTGGATCAGGGCGAGCGCGTAGGCGGCACCGCCGAGGCCGACACCCAGGAACATGTAGCCGATCTGGCTGACCGTCGACCAGGCGAGGACCCGCTTGATGTCGTCCTTGGCGCAGCCGATGATGCAGCCCATCAGCAGCGTCAGCGCGCCGACCGCGACGACGACCGTCTGCGCCGTGGAGTTGGCGTCGAAGATCGGGTGCGACCGGGCGATCAGGTACACGCCGGCGGTGACCATCGTGGCGGCGTGGATGAGCGCCGACACCGGGGTCGGGCCCTCCATGGCGTCCGGGAGCCAGGCCTGCAGCGGGAACTGGCCGGACTTGCCGGCCGCGCCGAGCAGCAGCAGGAGCGCCATGAGCAGGACCACGCCGCTGCTGAGCTTGTGCACGCCGTTGAAGACCTCGGCGTAGTCGACCGTGCCGAGGTAGGCGAACATCATGAAGATGGCGATCGCGAAACCGGCGTCACCGACGCGGTTCATCAGGAACGCCTTCTTACCGGCGGTCGCCGCGCTCGGCTTCAGGTACCAGAAGGAGATCAGCAGGTAGGACGCGAGACCGACGCCCTCCCAGCCGAAGTACAGCATCACGTAGTTGTTGCCGAGCACCAGCAACAGCATCGCCGCGACGAAGAGGTTGAAGTAGCCGAAGAACTTCCGGCGACCCGGGTCGTGGTCCATGTAACCCACCGCGTAGAGGTGGATCAGTGAGCCGACACCCGTGATCAGCAGGACGAACATCGCCGACAGCGGGTCGAACAGCAGACCCAGGTCGACCTTGAAGTCCCCGACGCCGATGTAGTCCCACAGCTTCAGCTCGACGCCGTTGCGGTTCTCGAGGCCGCGGAGCGTGAAGAAGTAGGTCAGCCCCAGCACGAAGGACGTGGCGACGCTGAGCACGCCGAGCCAGTGTCCCCAGCGGTCGGCGCGCTTGCCGAGCAGCAGCAGCACTGCCGCGCTGGCCAGCGGGATCGCGGGCAGCAGCCAGAACGTGCCCAGCCACCCGTTCGCCGCCGTGTAGGCGATTGGTTCCACAACCCGCTCCCTAGTACTTCAGCAGGTTCGCGTCGTCGACGCTTGCGGAGCGTCGAGTCCGGAAGATCGACATGATGATCGCCAGGCCGACGACGACCTCGGCCGCCGCGACGACCATGACGAAGAACGCCATGATCTGGCCGTCGAGCGTGCCGTTGATCCGGCTGAACGTGACCAGCGCCAGGTTCGCGGCGTTGAGCATGAGCTCGATGCACATGAACAGCACGATGGCGTTGCGGCGGATGAGCACGCCCACCGCGCCGATCGTGAACAGGATCGACGCCAGGACGATGTAGTACGTCGGTGTCACTTCTCGGTCCCCTTCGGTGCGACGTCTGCCGACGTCAACTCCCGGGTCGGGAGGATCTTGGAGATGCTGCGCTCCGACGGCGTGCCGTCGGGCAGTCGCGCGGGCGTCGCCACCGAGTCGGAGGTGGAGAACACGCCCGGGCCGGGCTTCGGCGCGGGGTAGCTGCCCGGCTGGAACCGGGCGAGCATCCGCTCCGGCTGGCTGACCTTGTCTTCCTTGCGCTTCTCGATGTGCGCCAGGATCATCGCGCCGACGGCCGCCGTGATCAGCAGCGCCGAGGTCACCTCGAACACGTACACGTACTTGGTGAAGATCAGCTTCGCCAGGCCGGTCACGTTGCCCGCGGCGTTCGCCTCGGTCAGGCCCTTCGGGTCCGAGTCGCCGAGCGCGCGGTACAGGGCGATGCCCAGCAGCAGCGACAGCCCGACGCCGAGCATGATCGCCACCATCCGCTGGCCGCGCAACGTCTCGATCAGCGAGTCCGAGGAGTCGCGACCGACGAGCATCAGCACGAAGAGGAACAGCATCATGATCGCGCCGGTGTAGACGATGATCTGCACCATGCCGATGAACGGGCCGGCCTGCAGCACGTAGAACACGCCCAGGCACAGCATCGTGATCACCAGGAACAGCGCGGAGTGCACCGCGTTGCGGGCCCACACCATCCCGATGGCGCCGAGGACCGCGATCGGGGCGAGGATCCAGAAGGTGGTGGCCTCGCCTCCCTTCACGTCACCGGCGGCGGCGAGCAGTTCCAGGGACAGGTTCATGCCTGACCGCCCCCCTTGTAGTGCTCGGCGCCCGCGGACGTGCCGGGGTTGTCGAGCGCGCCGACGTAGTAGTCCTTCTCCGTCTCGCC
Organism: Dactylosporangium aurantiacum; assembly: GCF_000716715.1. GTDB lineage: Bacteria > Actinomycetota > Actinomycetes > Mycobacteriales > Micromonosporaceae > Dactylosporangium > Dactylosporangium aurantiacum. The sequence continues at coordinate 216,664 of NZ_JNYJ01000036.1, forward strand.
GAGACGCATGTCGTGCGGCGGGCGCTCCATGCCGGGCAGCAGCGGCGCGAGCAGCATCTCCTTGGTGAAGATGAGGTCGCGCCGGTTGTCGCGGGCCAGCTCGTACTCGTTGCTCATGGTCAGCGAACGGGTCGGGCAGGCCTCGATGCACAGACCGCAGAAGATGCAGCGGGCGTAGTTGATCTGGTACGTCTGGGCATACCGCTCACCGGGCGAGAAGCGCTGCTCCTCGGTGTTGTCGGCGCCCTCGACGAAGATCGCGTCCGCGGGGCACGCCCACGCGCACAGCTCGCAGCCGATGCACTTCTCGAGGCCGTCCGGCCACCGGTTGAGGATGTGCCGTCCGTGGTACCGGGGCGCCGGAGGCTTGCGCTGCTCCGGGTACTCCTCGGTGACCACCTTCTTGAACATGTGCGAGAAGGTGACCCCGAATCCCTTCAGGGTGCCGCCGATGCTCATGCGTTCTCCTTGCCGGTCGAGACGGGCTCCCGCTCGACGATCACGCGCTTGGCCCGCGGGCTCGGCGGGACCTCAAGGTTCAGCGGCGGCAACGGGAAGCCCTTGTCGCCACCGACCCGGCCGCCAGGGTGCGCCTTCGGCATCTCGACCGCCGTCACGTTGCGCCGCGACAGGGCGATCGCCGTGAGGCCGAGCGCCAGCGCGGCGACGATGATCGCGACGGAGACGCCGAACTTGCCGAGGGAGCTGAGGTTGTCGCTGTCGATCGTCAGCAGGATGCCGGCGAGCGAAAGGATCCAGATCAGGTTGGCCGGGATCAGGACCTTCCAGCCGAACCGCATGAACTGGTCGTACCGCAGCCGGGGCAGCGTGCCGCGCAGCCACACGAAGACGAACAGCAGCAGCAGGACCTTGATGGTGAACCAGAGGACCGGCCACCAGCCCTGGTTGGCGCCGTCCCACAGCGAGATCGGCCACGGGGCGCGCCAACCGCCGAGGAACAGCGTTGCGCACAGGCCCGAGACGGTGACCATGTTGACGTACTCGGCGAGGAAGAACAGCGCGAACTTCAGCGAGGAGTACTCGGTGTGGAAGCCACCGACCAGCTCCGACTCGGCCTCGGGAAGGTCGAACGGGGCCCGGTTGGTCTCGCCGACCGCGGCGGTGAAGTAGATCAGGAAGCTCGGCAGCAGCAGGATGCCGTACCAGGCCGGCAGGTCCGCCTGCCAGCCGCCGATGTCGACGGTGCCGTTGCCGGCCTGCCCCTCGACGATCTGCGAGGTGGACATCGTGCCCGACACCAGGAAGACCGAGACGATCGACAGGCCCATCGCGACCTCGTACGAGATCATCTGGGCGCTCGAACGCAGGCCACCGAGCAGCGGGTACGTCGAGCCGGAGGCCCAGCCGCCGAGCACGACGCCGTAGATGCCCATCGACGAGCACGCCAGCACCAGCAGCACCGCCACCGGGATGTCGGTGAGCTGCAGCGGGCTGTGCGTACCGAAGATCGACACGGTCGGCCCGAACGGGATCACCGAGAAGGCGGTGAACGCGCAGATCGTGGAGATCACCGGCGCGAAGAAGAAGACGACCTTGTCCGCGAGCCGCGGCATGATGTCTTCCTTGAACGCCAGCTTCAGGCCGTCCGCGAGGGACTGCAGCAGGCCGAACGGGCCGTTACGGTTCGGGCCGGGCCGGACCTGCATCCGGGCGACGACCTTGCGCTCGTACCAGATGGCGAAGAGCGTCATGACGACCAGGAACGCGAAGATCACGACGACCTTGGCGAGCACCAGCCACCAGGGGTCTTTGCCGAACTGGTCGAGGTTCTCGGCGAGGATCATGATTTGGTACCCCCAGAGCTGATCTCGACCAGCGCACCTTCGGCGACGCCGAGCGTGCGGCGCAGGGTCGAGCCGGGTGAGTTCGTCGGGACCCAGACGACCCCGTCGACCATGTCGGCGACCAGAGCCGGCAGGGTGATCGCGCCCCGCTCCGTGCCCACCGTCACCGCGTCACCGTCGGCGACCCCGAGGTCGGCGGCGGTGCTCTTGGAGATCCGCACGACCGGCGTGCGGGCGGTGCCGGCCAGGTGGCCGTCGCCGTCCTGCAGCGAACCGTTGTCGAGCAGGTGGTGCCAGGAGGCGAGGACCGCCTGGCCGCCGGCCGGCGCGGCGGCCGTGCCGGGGGCGACCGTCGGCACCGTGGCCCGCACGCTGGCGCGCAGGGCGGTGCCGGTCTCGGCGGTCCCGGGCAGCGGCAGCTCCGCCAGCGTGGCGAGCTGCGCGCGCACCGCGTCGACGTCGCCGACGCCCAGCTCGATGCCGAGCTCGCGACCCAGCGCGTCGAGGACGCGGGCGTCGCTCATCGCGGCGGTCTTGAGCACCGTGCCGAACGGGCGGACCCGGCCTTCCCAGTTGACGTACGAACCGGTCTTCTCGACCGCCGGGGCGATCGGCAGGACCACGTCGGCGCGCTTGGCGACGGCGCTGAGCCGCAGCTCCAGGCTGACCACGAAGCCGACCTCGTCCAGCGCCTGCTCAGCGGCGATCGGGTCGGACAGGTCGGCCGGGTCGACGCCGCCGACGAGCAGCGCGCCGAGCTGGCCGGCCTTGGCGGCGGCGATGATCGCGTCGGTGTCCCGGCCGGAGGCGCTGGGCAGGACGCCCGCGTCCAGCTGCCACGCGGCGGCGACCTCGCTGCGAGCGGCCGGGTCGTAGACCGGCCGGCCACCGGGCAGCAGGGTCGGCAGCGCGCCGGCCTCGACCGCGCCGCGGTCACCGGCGCGACGCGGCACCCAGGCGAGCCTGGCGCCGGTCTCCTCGGCGATGCGCGCCGCGGCGGACAGGCCGCCCTCGACGCCGGCCAGCCGCTCGCCGACGAACAGGATCGCGCCCTCGGCCGACAGCGCCTCGCGCAGCTGCTCGGACGCGCCGAGCACCTCCGCCTCGGCGCCGGGTGCGGTCAGCAGGACGGTCGCGCCGAGCTTCTCGAACCCGCGGCTGACGAACGGGGCGACCGCGAAGCTGGGCAGCCCCCGCTTCAGGTACGTCTTGCGGGCCCGCAGGAAGATGATCGGGCACTCCTCCTCGGGCTCCAGCCCGACGAAGACGACCGCCCCGGCCCGCTCGATGTCGGCGTACGTGACCTCGACCTTGCCGGCCACGGACGAGCCGAGGAACTCGGTCTCCTCCGCCGACAGCGGGCGGGCCCGGAAGTCGATGTCGTTGGTGCCGAGGGCGACCCGGGCGAACTTCGAGTACGCGAACGCGTCCTCGACCGTCAGCCGGCCGCCGGTGAGGACGCCGACGCCGCCGTTGTCCTTCGCGGCGGCGAGGCCCGCGGCCGCGACCGTGAGGGCCTCGGGCCAGCTCGCCTCGCGCAGCTCACCGGTCTTGCTGTCGCGCACCAGCGGCTTGGTCAGCCGGTCGGTGGCGTTGGTGTACTGGAACGCGAAGCGGCCCTTGTCGCAGTTCCACTCCTCGTTGACCGCCGGGTCGTCGCCCGCCAGGCGGCGCATGACCTTGCCGCGGCGGTGGTCGGCCCGCTGGTCACAGCCGGCGGCGCAGTGCTCGCACGCGCTGGGCGTGGAGACCAGGTCGAACGGCCGGGCCCGGAAGCGGTACTGGGCGCTGGTCAGCGCGCCGACCGGGCAGATCTGGATCGTGTTGCCGGAGAAGTACGAGTTGAACGGCGCGTCGTCCTCGGGCGTCTCGGGGTTGCCCCGGAAGACGCCGATTTGCTCGTTGGACGAGCGCTCCATCAGGTCGATGAACTTGTCGCCGGCGATCTCGTCGGAGAACCGGGTGCAGCGCTGGCACAGCACGCACCGCTCGCGGTCGAGCAGCACCTGGGTGCTGATCGGCAGCGGCTTCGGGTACTCCCGCTTGTGCTCGACGAACCGGCTCTCGGACTGGCCGTTGCTCATCGCCTGGTTCTGCAGGGGGCACTCGCCGCCCTTGTCGCAGACCGGGCAGTCGAGCGGGTGGTTGATCAGGAGGAACTCCATGATGCCCTCTTGGGCCTTCTTGGCCACTTCGGAGGTCATCTGGGTGCGGACCACCATGCCTTCGGCGACCGGCTGCGTGCACGAGGCCACCGGCTTGCGCTGGCCCTCGATGTCGACCAGGCACTGGCGGCACGCGCCGGCCGGGGCCAGCAGCGGGTGGTCGCAGAAGCGGGGGATGGAGATGCCGATCTGCTCGGCGGCCCGGATGACGAGCGCGCCCTTGGGTGCCTCGACCTCGATGCCGTCGATGGTCAGCTTGACCGTGTCGGCCTTCGGAACGACGTCCGTCATCAGTGGGCTCCTACCAGTTCGCCCTTGAACATCGGAGTCTTGCGGCCCTCGATGTAGTCCAGGTAGTCCTGCTTGAAGTACTTGATCGAGGACGTCACCGGGCTCGTCGCACCGTCACCGAGCGCGCAGAACGAGCGCCCGAGCAGGTTGTCGCAGGCGTCCAGCAGGGTGTCGAGGTCCTGGTGGGTGCCCTGGCCGGCGAGGATGCGGTGCAGGATCCGCACCATCCAGTAGTTGCCCTCGCGGCACGGCGTGCACTTGCCGCAGGACTCGTGGTGGTAGAAGGCGATCCACCGGTACGTGGCGTAGACGATGTCGTCCTGGTCCGAGAAGACCTGCACGGCCGTCGTGCCGAGCATCGTGCCGACGCCCGCCATGCCCTCGAAGTCCATCGGCACGTCGAGGTGCTCGTCGGTGAGCATCGGCGTCGACGACCCGCCCGGCGTCCAGAACTTCAGCTTGTGGCCGGGCTGCATGCCACCGGCCAGGTCGATGAGCTGCCGCAGCGTCACGCCGAGGGAGCACTCGAACTGGCCGGGGTTGTTGACCCGCCCCGAGATCGAGTAGATCTTCGGGCCGGGCGACTTCTCGGTGCCCATGCTGCGGAACCAGGCCGAGCCGCCGAGCACGATGTACGGGACGCTGGCGATCGTCTCAACGTTGTTGACGACCGTGGGCGAGGCGTACAGGCCGTGCGTGGCCGGGAACGGCGGACGCAGCCGGGGCTGGCCGCGGTAACCCTCCAGCGAGTCCAGCAGCGCCGTCTCCTCGCCGCAGATGTAGGCGCCCGCTCCACTGTGGACGACCAGGTCCAGGTCGAAGCCGCTGCCGAGGATGTTCTTGCCGAGGTACCCCTTGGCGTACGCCTGCTGGACCGCGGCGCGCAGGCGGCGGGCGGAGTGCACGGCCTCGCCGCGGATGTAGATCGCGGCGAAGTTGGCCCGGATCGCGTAGGAGGCGATGATGACGCCTTCCACCAGCGCGTGCGGGTCGGCCATCATCAGCGGCAGGTCCTTGCAGGTGCCCGGCTCGCCCTCGTCGGCGTTGACCACCAGGTAGTGCGGCTTGCCGTCGTTCTGCGGGATGAAGCCCCACTTCATGCCGGTGGGGAAGCCGGCGCCGCCGCGGCCGCGCAGGCCCGAGTCCTTGACCAGCTGGATCAGCTCGTCGGGGTGGGCCTTGAATGCCTTGCGCAGCGCGGTGTAGCCGTCGAGCCGCTCGTACACGTCGATCTTCCACGCGTCGGGCGACAGCCAGCGCTTGGTCAGCACGGGCGTCAGCTTCGACAGCGACTCCTGGGAAGGCTGGTAGTCGAGCGTCACGCCTTCGCCTCCTTCACTGCGTCTTTCTGCGGCATGGGGCTGTCGCCGGCCGGCTTGGCGTCCGAGGCCGCCTTCGGCATGGTCTCGGCCGGCTTCGGCGCCGGGGCCTCGTCCTTCTTGCCGATCGGGGTCTCCGGGTCGAAGCCCGGCACCGCGATGCCGAACCGCTCCGCGAGCCGGTTGCCGGCGAGGGTCGGCCCGCCCGCGGGACCGTCGGCGATCACGTCGTCGCCCCGGTCGTCGGCGAAGCCGGCCAGCTGGACCGCCATCTCCTTGAGCGTGCACAGCCGCGTGCCGCGGGTCGGCTGCGGGCGCTCGCCGTTCTGCAGCTGCTTCACCAGGGTGAGCGCGCTGTCCTCGGTGATCTGGTCGAAGAACTCGTAGTTGACCGTCATCACCGGGGCGTAGTCGCAGGCGGCCAGGCACTCGGCGTGCTCGAGCGTGATCTTGCCGTCGGCCGTGGTCTCGTCGTGGTCGACACCCAGGTAGTCGCGCAGCGCCTCGTACGCCTTGTCGCCGCCGAGCACACCGCACATGGTGTTGGTGCAGACGGAGACGAGCCAGTCGCCGGTCGGCTTGCGCTTGTACATGGTGTAGAACGTGGCCACCGCGCCGACCTGGGCCTTGGTGATGCCGAGGATCTCGGCGCAGAAGGCGATGCCCTCCGGCGACACGTAGCCCTGCTCCGACTGCACCAGGTGCAGCAGCGGCAGCAGTGCCGAGCGCGACCGGCCTTCGGGGTACCGCGCGATGATCTGCCGCGCACGTTCGTGCGTGACCTCACTGAACGCCATTAACGATCACACCCACCCATGACGGGGTCGAGCGAGGCGCCGCCCACGATGACGTCGGCGAGCAGCCCGCCCTCGGCCATCGCCGGAATAGCCTGCAGGTTGACGAAGCTGGGCTCCCGGTAGTGCACCCGGTAGGGCCGGGTGCCTCCGTCGGAGACCGCGTGCACGCCGAGCTCGCCGCGGGGCGCCTCGATCGGCACGTACACCTGGCCGGCCGGCACCCGGAAGCCCTCGGTGACCAGCTTGAAGTGGTGGATCAGGGCCTCCATCGACTGGCCCATGATCTTCGCGACGTGGTCCAGCGAGTTGCCGAGGCCGTCGCCGCCGATCGCCAGCTGCGCCGGCCAGGCGATCTTCTTGTCGCCGATCATGATCGGGCCGGGCTCGAGCCTGTCCATGGCCTGCTGGATGATCCGCACCGACTGGCGCATCTCGTTGAGCCGGACCATGTAGCGGCCCCACGCGTCGCCGGTCGGCTCGGTGGGGACCTCGAAGTCGTACGTCTCGTAGCCGAGGTACGGCTGCTGCTTGCGGATGTCCCAGCCGAGACCCGCGGAGCGCAGCACCGGGCCGGTGATGCCCAGCGCCAGGCAGCCGGTCACGTCGAGCACGGCCACGCCCTGCGTGCGCTCGCGCCAGATCGTGTTGCCCGACAGCAGGTCCTCGTACATGTCGATGCGCTCGGGCATCCAGGTCAGGAACTCCCGGATCTTCGCGGCCGCTTCCTCGGGCAGGTCCTGGGCCAGGCCGCCGGGGCGGATGTACGCGTGGTTCATCCGCAGGCCGGAGGCCAGCTCGAAGATGTCGAGGATGTACTCGCGCTCACGGAAGCCGTAGATCATCATCGACAGCGCGCCGAGCTCCATGCCCGTCGTCGCCAGCCACACCAGGTGGGAGGAGACCCGGTTGAGCTCCATCATGAGCACGCGGATCGTCTTCGCCCGCTCGGTGATCTGGTCCTCGATGCCGAGCAGCTTCTCCACCGCGAGGCAGTAGCCGGTCTCGTTGAACATCGGCGCGAGGTAGTCCATGCGCGTGACGAACGTGGTCCCCTGGGTCCAGTTGCGGAACTCCAGGTTCTTCTCGATGCCGGTGTGCAGGTAGCCGATGACGGTGCGGGCCTCGGTGACCGTCTCGCCTTCCAGCTCCAGGACCAGCCGGAGCACGCCGTGGGTCGACGGGTGCTGCGGACCCATGTTGACGACGATGCGCTCCTCGGAGCCCGCCTCGTTGACGACCGTGTCCCAGTCGCCGCCGGTGACGGTGAAGACCCGGCCTTCCGTGGTCTCGCGAGCGCTTGCGTAATCGGTGGTCACTGGTAACTCCTCCGCTGGTCCGGCGGTGGGATCTCGGCGCCCTTGTACTCGACCGGCACGCCGCCGAGCGGGTAGTCCTTCCGCTGCGGGAAGCCCTCCCAGTCGTCGGGCATCAGGATGCGGGTCAGGTTCGGGTGGCCGTCGAAGACGATGCCGAACATGTCGTAGGTCTCCCGCTCCTGCCAGTCGGCGGTCGGGTACACCTTGGTGACGCTCGGCAGGTGCGGGTCCTCGGCGGTGACCGCCGCCTCCAGCCGGATGCGGCGGCGGAACGTCATCGAGGTCAGGTGGTAGACGGCGTGCAGCCGCCGGCCGTCGGAGCCGAGGTAGTCGACGCCGGACACCGACGACAGCAGCTCGAAGCGCAGCGCCGGGTCGTCCCGCATGATCTGCGCGACCTCGGCGATCCGCTCGGGCACCACGTGCAGCGTCAGCTCGCCGCGGTCGACCACGACCCGCTCGATCGCGTCGTCGAAGCCCGGGTAGGCCTCCTCGAGCCCGTCGACGACCTCGTCGAAGTACCCGCCGAACGGCCGCGGCGAGTCCAGCTCGACCGCGCGGCGCCGGCGGAGACCGCCGAAGCCCGAGGTGTCGCCGGTGCCGTGGACACCGAACATGCCCCGGCCCGCGGCGATGGACGGCGGGTAGTCGGCTGGAGCGCCGGTCTGTGCGCCGGTCGGCGGCGCGGCGGCCGGGACGCCGCTCGGTTCCACATTGGACGGGCTGGTCACTTCGCTCCTCCGGACAGGTTCGCCCGCTCTTCCATCCACTTCTGGATGCGCAGCTGCTCCTCGCGGCCCTGAGCGACGGCCTTGGTCCACTCGGCGCGCTTGGCCTTGTCGAACCGGTAGCTCGACGGCATCGCGCCCGGCGCGACGATCGGCGCGCCGTCGCGCTCGACGCGGGCCTCGATCATGCGGCGGCGGCGGTCACCGAGCGGCTCGGCCATCACCTTGTCGTGCAGACGCAGGATCGCGTCGATCAGCATCTCCGGCCGCGGCGGGCAGCCCGGGAGGTACATGTCGACGGGCACGATGTGATCGACGCCCTGCACGATCGCGTAGTTGTTGAACATGCCGCCGCTGGACGCGCACACGCCCATCGAGAGCACCCAGCGGGGCTCCGGCATCTGGTCGTAGATCTGGCGCAGGACCGGGGCCATCTTCTGGCTGACCCGGCCGGCGACGATCATCAGGTCGGCCTGGCGGGGGCTGGCCCGGAAGACCTCCATGCCGAACCGCGCCAGGTCATACCGCGCGGCGCCGGTCGCCATCATCTCGATGGCACAACAGGCCAGACCGAAGGTGGCGGGCCAGAAGCTCGCCTTGCGCGACCAGTTGACCAGCTTCTCGACGGTGGTCAGCAGTACGCCGGTCGGTACCTTTTCCTCGATGCCCATGGCTCAGTCCCAATCCAGCCCGCCGCGCCGCCACACGTAGGCGAACGCGACGAACACCGTGACGATGAACAGGATCATCTCCACGAACCCGAAGAGGCCGAGCATGCCGAAGTTCACGGCCCACGGGTACAGGAAGATGATCTCGATGTCGAAGACGATGAAGAGCATCGCGGTCAGGTAGAACTTGACCGGGAAGCGGCCACCACCGACGGGCTGCGGAGTGGGCTCGATGCCGCACTCGTAGGCGTCAAGCTTCGCCTTGTTGAAGCGGCGCGGCCCGACGAACGGGGCCACCGCGACGGAGAACAGGGCGAAGCCCGCGGCGAGGGCGAAGAGTCCGAGGATAGGTACGTACGGCGCGAGCGACATCGTGCTGCTCCGTCCTTTCGGCGAGCCCGCGGGGCTGCCGCCCCTGGGGACCACTCAAGCTGTATGCGGTTTAACACTATTCGGTGATGTCCGGACGGCTTCGTCCGGGGCACCCCAAATGCGGCTTTGGGCTGTGCTTTTAGCTCTCGACCGCACTGCCGGCGCTCACGCCGCGGGTGCGATGCGGGTCATTGCGTTGATCACGCGGTCCATGGCGTCGCCGCCTCGCGGGTCCGTGAGGTTGGCGAGGAGCTTCAGCACGAACCGCATGAGCATGGGGTGGGGCATGCCGTGCTTGGTGGCCATCCGCATCACCTGCGGCTGACCGATGAGCTTCACGAAGATGTTGCCGAGCCGGTAGTAACCGCCGTAGCGCGCCTTGAGCTCGGCGGGGTAGTTGGCGAGCACCCGCTCGCGCGAGGTGCCCTGCGGGCGGGCGAGAGCCTGGATGGCGATCTCCGCCGCCAGCTCGCCGGACTCCATGGCATACGCGATGCCCTCCCCGTTGAACGGGTTGACCATGCCGCCGGTGTCACCCACCAGCAGCACGCCCCGGGTGTAGTGCGGCACCCGGTTGAAGCCCATGGGCAGGGCGGCACCCTGTGGCTTGCCGTCGGCGTTGGCCGGGTCCGACAGGCCCCACTCGGCCGGCGTGTTGTCCAGCCAGTCGGCGAGCAGCGTCTTGTAGTTGGTCTTGCCGTAGGCCACGCTGCTGTTGAGCACGCCGAGGCCGACGTTGACCCGGCCGTCGCCGAGGCCGAAGATCCAACCGTAACCCGGCAGCAGCTTGTCGCCGGACTCCCGGCTGCGCAGCTCCAGCCACGACTCCAGGTAGTCGTCGTCGTGCCGGAACTCACTGCGGAAGTATTGCCGGACCGCCACGCCCATCGGCCGGTCCTCACGCTTGGCGATGCCCAGCGCGAGCGCGAACCGGCCGGAGACCCCGTCGGCGGCGATGACCAGGGGCGCGCGGAACTCCAGCGGCTCCTTGCCGGGCCCGGTCGCGGTCACGCCGACCACCCGGCCGGTGCGGTCGAGGATCGGCCCCGTCACCGGCGTGCCGGTGCGCAGCACGGCGCCCGCGTCCGTCGCCGCCGTGGCCAGCATCTGGTCGAAGTCCATGCGGGTGCGGGTCAGGCCGTAGTCCGGGTAGCTGGCGAGCTCGGGCCAGTCCAGCTCGAGCCGGACGCCACCACCGATGACGCGCAGGCCGCGGTTGCGCAGCCAGCCCTTCTCCTCGGTGGTGTCGATGCCCATCTTGATCAGCTGCTTGACCGCACGAGGGGTCAGCCCGTCGCCGCAGACCTTTTCCCGGGGGAACTCGGTCTTCTCCAGCAACAGCACCCGCAGCCCGTGCCGGGCCAGGTGGAACGCGGCGGACGACCCGCCGGGCCCAGCGCCGACGACGATGACATCCGCGTCGTTTCCAGTGTCGGTCACAGCCGTCACCTCCTGCCCTTCGTCACGCTGACCGGTGGTTTCCGGCTCGTGAAAGTCTTCACAAAGTCACTCTGGTGGGAGTCTAGAACCGCGGAGCGGCCCACTGTCGGTTAGGCGACCCTAAGTTGTCACCCGAGCGGTCACCTAGATCGGCAAATCGGACGACAAGGCACTGGTAGGTCGGTATCGGCGCGGTGGCAAATAGCGATCATCGTGGTGGGTTATCCACAGAAAATTCTTGTGCGTCGACTTCGGATGGGTACATGACGATCCTCGGACATCATGAACCCCGGGCAGCCGGAGCGTGACCGGCTCGACGCACATGCCGCCGACCAGTGCGGCCTCTTCACTCGGCAGCAGGCTCTGAGCTGCGGATACACCAGTGCGCGAATCAGGACCAAGGTGCAGGCCGGCGATTGGATGGCCGTCCTGCGCGACGTCTTCGCCGACCGGGGCCTGCCGGTGACCCCGCGGCTGCGCGACGTGGCCGCCCAGCTCGCCCTTCCCGGTGCCGTGCTCGCCGGCCCGTCGGCCGCCAGGTGGCACGGCTGGACCATGCCGAGCACCGAGACGTTCGTGGCGCTCGCCGGCCGGCGTCCGCGGCTGCGGCACGTCCACGTCCTGACGCAGGAGGTGCCGGAGACCGACGTGCAGATCATCGACGGCCACCGCGTCACCGGCCCTGACCGCACCGTCTTCGACTGCGCCCGCCTCCTGCCCGACGGCGTGGCCTCTGCCCTGCTCACCACCGCGCTGCAGGAGTGCTGGACGACGATGCCCGAGCTGGCCAGCCGCATCCGCGACGCGACCGGCCGGCACGGGACCCCGCGGCTGGTCCGGCTGATCCGCACGGTGGCGCTGGGCAACCGCACGGCCGCGTTGCGGCTCGCCGGGAAGCTGCTGCAGCGGGCGGGGATCTGGGGGTGGAGCCCGCACGAGCCGATCAGCGACCGGTGGGGCCTGATCGGCCTCGGCGACCTGGTCTTCCCCGAGGCGAAGCTGGTCATCGAGCTGGGCATCGACGAGCTGGAGCCGGCACCGTTGCGGGAGCGGCACACCCGGCTGGCCGCGGCGGGCTGGACGGTCGTCACCTACACCTGGGGCGACTTGACCAGCCGCCCGTCGGACCTGGTGGCGGAGCTGCGCCAGCACCTGGACCGGCTGACCCCGGTGCGCTGGTGACGGCGACGATGGCAGTGCGGCACCGGCGCGTGCTGGAGGCCGCCGGGTGGGACTGGGCCTCCGGCGGGCTGAGGGCGACGGCTGGGTGGGGAGGGGCCGGCGGAGGGAGACGTGCCGGTGGAGGGGGACGTGCGGCTTCGCGGGGATCTGCGGCTGAGCGAGGGCGGGCGGGCCTTCGCTGGTGCCGACCGCAACCAGTGGTCCGGCCGCCGCCTCTCACGAGCCGGCTGGCCGCCGGTCCGCCTGAACTGACGCCGAGGGGTTGCCGTCGTCGCCCTCGTCCCGCCTCCGTGCGGTGTGCCGGCGGAGGCCATGGGCAGTTCGGGTTGGCGGCGGGCAGTGCCTACCCGCCGGCGAGCATGACCGCGCGGAGCCGTGGAACGTGAGACCCGCCGCCGAGGCGGCCAGGTGGCAGGCCCAGCCCAGCCCGGCCAGCTCGCTCGGGTAGGCCCGGCGCAAGTCGCTCAAGATGGTGCGGCGCGACTCGCTCAAGCCGGCCCGGCGCGGCGCGGCGCGCTTGCTCAGGTCGGCCCGGCGCGGCGCGGCTCGCTCAGGTCGGCCTGGCGTGGCCTGGCTCGCTCGGTTGGCGCGGCGTGGCCTGGCTCGCTCAGGTCGGCGCGACGCGGCCTGGCTCGCTCGGTCGGCGCGACGCGGCCTGGCTCGCTCAGGTCGGCGCGGCGCGGCGGCTCAGGCTCGGACCAGCCCGGGCTCAGCCCAGCCCGCTCAGGTCGGGGTGCTCAGGCCGCCGCAGCGCACTGGCTCAGCTCAGCGCTCGGCCGATGCGGCGCGGCCCAGCCCAGCTCGCTCGGGCCGACGCGGCGCGGCCCAGCCAGACCGCTCTCGGGCCGACGCGGCGCGGCCCAGCCCGCCCGATCGGCGTGCTCAGGGCGGCGCGACCCGGCCCAGCCCAGCCCGCTGGGTTGACGCGGCGTGGCGGAGACCAGCCCGCTCGGGTCGGCATGCTCAGGTATGCGCCTCCCTGATAAGCCCGCTCAGGTCGGCGTGCTCAGGTCGGGGCGGCGCGATCGGGCTCAGCTCAGCCGCTCGGGCACACGCGGCGCGACTCAGCCGTTCGGGCTGGCGCGGCGCAGGCTCAGACCAGCTCAAACCGGCCCGGACCCGCACTCCGCGCCCAAGACAGTCCGGCTCAAACAATTCAGGCCCGAAACAACCCGGCCCCAGACCAGCCCAAGCCCGAAACAACCCGGCCCCAGACCAGCCCAAGCCCGGAACAGCCCGGGCCCAGACCAGCCCAGGCCCGAAACAGCCCGGGCCCAGACCAGCCCGGGCTCAGACCAGCCCGGGTTCAAAGCAGCTCAGACCCGGAAGCCTCGGTGGAGGGCGACCACGCCGCCGGTGAGGTTGCGCCAGGCGACCTTGCGCCAGCCGTTGGCGGTGACGCGGGCGGCCAGGCCTTCCTGGTTGGGCCAGGCGCGGATCGACTCGGCCAGGTAGACGTAGGCGTCGGGGTTGCTGGAGACGCGCTTGGCGACCTGCGGGAGGGCCTTCATCAGGTACCCGAGGTACGCGCCACGGAAGGGGCGCCACGTCGGGTGGCTGAACTCACAGATGACCAGGCGGCCGCCGGGCTTGGTGACGCGGGCCATCTCGCGGAGGGCGGCGTCGGTATCGACGATGTTGCGCAGGGCGAAAGAGATGGTGATCGCGTCGAAGGTCTCGTCGGCGAAGGGGAGGGCCAGGGCGTCGCCGGCGAGGAGGGGGACGGCGGGGCGCTTGACGTGGCCGGCCTGGAGCATGCCGATGGAGAGGTCGACGCCGACGGCCTGGGCGCCTGACTTGGCGAGCTCCTCGGTGGAGACGCCGGTGCCGGCGCCGAGGTCGAGGACGCGCTCGCCCGGCTTCAGGCCCAGGGCCAGCCGGGTCTCGCGGCGCCACATGCGGTCCTGGCCGCCGGAGATGACGGTGTTGGTGAGGTCGTACCGCTTGGCGACGCCGTCGAACATGGCGGCGACCTCGTGGGGCTGCTTGTCCAGCGAGGCGCGGCTCATGACGACACCGGGGTCAGCGGGATGGAGCGGCCGGTGCCGCCGCCGGGGATGGCGATCGAGGAGAAGTGTGACTGCACGCGGTCGTCCGTGGGGTCGTCGGCTGGGGTCCAGTGCACGCGGAGGTGGCGGTACTGGGTGTCGCGCTGGGCCGGGATGCGGTCCGCGTCGCGGATCATCTGGACCAGTTCGGTGAGGCGGGACCGGTGGCGGGCGCCGGCGGAGGAGATGACGTTCTCCTCGAGCATGATCGAGCCGAGGTCGTCGACGCCGAGGTGCAGCGACACCTGGCCGACGTCCTTGCCCGTGGTGAGCCACGAGGACTGCAGGTGGGCGATGTTGTCGAAGAACAGCCGGGCCACCGCGACGATGCGCAGATATTCGAGGCTGGTCGCCTGGGTGCGGCCCTTGAGGTGGTTGTTCTCCGGCTGGTACGTCCACGGGATGAACGACCGGAAACCGCCCACCGTGCCGGCCAGGTCGGCCTCGACGGTGTAGCCGTTGGCGACGGCCTTGTCCTGCACGTCGCGGATCATGCGCAGGTGCTCGATGCGCTCGGCGTTGGTCTCGCCGGTGCCCATCATCATCGTGGCGGTCGAGGAGACGCCGAGGCGGTGGGCCTGGGTCATGACCTCCAGCCAGCGCTCGCCGGACTCCTTGAGCGGGGCGATCGCCTTGCGCGGGCGCTCGGGGAGCATCTCGGCGCCGGCGCCGGCGATGGAGGCCAGGCCGGCGGCCTTGATCCGCTGGATCGCCTCCTCGATGGAGACGCCGGAGACCTTCGCCATGTGCAGGACCTCGGACGGCCCGATCGAGTGGATGACCAGCGACGGGAACGCCTGCTTGACGGCGGAGAACAGCTCCTCGTAGTACTCGACGCCGTAGTCGGGGTGGTGACCGCCCTGCAGCATCACCTGGGTCGCGCCGAGGTCGACGGCCTCCTGGCAGCGGTGCAGGATCTCCTCGGTGCCGTGGGTCCAGCCCTCGGCGTGCTTGGGCGCCCGGTAGAAGGCGCAGAACTTGCACGCCGTCACGCAGACGTTGGTGTAGTTGATGTTGCGGTCGATGAGGTACGTGACGATGTTGTCCGGGTAGCGCCGGCGGCGCACCGTGTCGGCCGCCTCACCCAGCGCGTGGAACGGGGCGTCGGTGTAGAGCAGCAGCGCCTCTTCGGGGCTGATCCGCCCGCCGTCGGCGGCGCGCTGCAGGATGTCGCTGATCACCGGAGTTTCCGTCACACCCCGAGACTACGTTGGCGATGAAGCCGTCCGGCAGGGCCCCGCGACCTGTCGTGCCTAGGATCACCAAGTGACTGACATGCGCTATCGGCGCCTCGGCGCCTCGGGTCTGACCGTCTCCGTCGTCGGCATCGGGTGCAACAACTTCGGCGGCCGCATCGACGCGGACCGGGCGGCGGAGGTCGTCCACGCCGCGATCGACCTCGGCGTCACGCTTTTCGACACGGCCGACATCTATGGTGCGACCCCCGGCGCCTCGGAGGAGGCACTCGGCGCGGCGCTGGGCAAGCGGCGCGACGACGTCATCGTCGCCACCAAGTTCGGCATGGACGCGCGCGGCGCCAACGGGCCCGACTGGGGCGCCCGCGGCAGCCGGCGCTACATCGCCAGGGCCGTCGAGGCGTCGCTGCGCCGGCTCGGCACCGACTACATCGACCTGTACCAGCTGCACGCGCCCGACCCGAAGACGCCGATCGAGGAGACGCTCGACGCGCTCCACGCCCTCGTCCAGGCCGGGAAGATCCGGTACATCGGACACTCGAACTTCAGCGGCTGGCAGGCCGCGGACGCCGCGTGGACCGCGCGGAGCAGGCACCTGACGCCGTTCGTCAGCGCCCAGAACTATTACTCGCTGCTCGAGCGCTCCGTCGAGCAGGATCTGGTGCCGGCGCTGGAGCACTACGGGCTGGGCCTGCTGCCGTTCTTCCCGCTCGCGCACGGGCTGCTGACCGGCAAGTACCGGCGCGGCGAGGCGGCCCCGGCCGGCACCCGGCTGGCCCGGGACGGCTTCGACAAGGTCCTCGCGGCGGCGCCCTGGGACACGATCGAACGCCTCGAGGCGGTCGGCCGGGAACGCGGCGTCGACCTGCTCACCGTCGCCATCGGCGGCCTGGCCGCCCGGCCGGCGGTCACCAGCGTGATCGCCGGTGCCACCAGCGCCGAGCAGGTCAGGGCCAACGTCGCCGCCGGCGCCTGGGTCCCCACGCCCGAGGACCAGATCGCGATCGACGAGGCGCTCAAAGCCTGAAACGAGGCCTCAACGGACCGAGGCCGTCACAGCCTGATCTGCCCGACGAGCGGCTCGGTGGGCCGGTCCGATCCGCCGGCCGGCTCCTTCGTCACCGCGAAACCGGACGCCAGCCCTTCGATGTACCGCCGCCCCGTCCCGCCGGCGACCACGCCGACGGAGCGGGGCCCGGCGGAGTCGAGCATCCACAGCTGGTAGTCCTTGTCCGCGCCGGGGTCGTCCAGCCCGTCCAGCACCGCCACCGCGGCGTCGCGCGACGGCGACACGACCAGCGTCACCCGGCCGCCGCCCATCTCGGCGGAGACCAGGCGGGCGTCCGGGGCGGCGAGGACCCCGTCGATTCTGGCGTTCTCCTGCCGTACCCCCTGCTGCGCCACCGTCCACGTGCCGACCCCGACCCCGGCCGCCAGCACCGCCGCGGCCACCCCGGCGACGGCCCAGCGCACCAGCCGGGACCGCCGCGACCGCCCGGCACCCGGCGCGCTGCGGCGGGGCCGTTCCTGCGCGGTCCGGCCGATCTCCGCCAGCACCGCCTCCCGCAGCCGGGGCGGCGGCGGCGACGCGACCGCGTGGGTCAGCCAGGACGCCGTCTCCCGCAGCTCGGCGACCTCGACCGCGCACGCTTCGCAGTCGCGCAGGTGCCGGTCGAACGCGGCACGCTCCACGTCGTCGACCGCGTCGAGCGCGTACGCGCCCGCCAGCGCGTGGATGTCCACCGTCTCGGCCATCAGAACGCCACCCCCAAGCAGTCCCGCATCCGGATCAGCCCGTCGCGCATGCGTGTCTTGATGGTCGGCAGGGCGGCGCCGAGCAGGTCGGCGACCTCGCGGTAGCTGTTGCCGTTGTAGTAGGCGAGGGTGATCGCCTCGCGCTGCAGGTCGGTGAGGCCGTCCAGACAGCGGCGGACCTGTTGCTGCTCGATGCGGGCGGTGGCGGTCTCGACCACGTCGTCGTACGGGGTGTCGACGCTGCTCGCGGCCACCCGGTGCGCCCGGTCGTTGCTCGCCTGCTCGGCCCGGACCCGGTCGACGGCCCGGCGGTGGGCGATCGTGAAGACCCAAGCCGTCGCCGAGCCGCGGGTGCCGTCGAAGCGGCCGGCGTTGCGCCACACTTCGACCATGACCTCCTGCGCCACCTCCTCGGACTGGGCGGGGTCGCGCAGGACGCGGCGGATCAACCCGTACACCCGCGGCGACAGCAGGTCGTAGAGCTCGGCGAAGGCCCGCTCGTCCCCCCTGGCGACCCGGCTCAGCAGATCGTCGGGGTCGGCGCGCCGCTGTGGGGCCGGCACGGCGACGAGCCGCTGCGTGGACAGCTCCTCCTGGTCGGGTCTCATGTCGTTCATTCGGAGCCGCCGCCGCGGCGGATGGGATCGATCCCGAGCCTCATGCGTCGTAGTCCACCACGACCTTGTCCGTGATCGGCAGGGCCTGGCAGGTGAGCACGTAGCCGGCGGCGAGCTCGTCGGGCTCGAGGGCGAAGTTGCGCGCCATGGAGACCTCGCCCTCCACGACCTTCGCCCGGCAGGTGGAGCAGACCCCGCCCTTGCACGCGTACGGCAGCTCGGGCCGCTGGCGCAGCGCCGCGTCGAGGATCCGCTCGTCGGCGGCCATGGAGATCCGCGACGTGCGCCCGTCCAGCACGATGTCGACCGTGACGCCGGCGGCGTCGTCCGTACGAGGGGCGGCCGGGACCGGTACATCGGCGACATGGAACAGCTCGGTGTGCACGGCGTCGTCGGGGACGCCCCGCACGCTGAGGGCCACCCGGGCGTCCAGCACCATGCCGTGCGGCCCGCACAGGAACCACTCGTCGACGGTGCCCGCGGGCAGCAGCGTGTCGAGGACGGCACCGATGCGCTGCTCGTCGAGGCGCCCGGACAGCAGCGCCGACTCCTGCGCCTCGCGGGACAGCACGTGGATGACGTGCAGCCGCTCCCGGTGCCGGTCCTTCAGGTCGGCGAGCTCCTCGGCGAACATGACGGTGCCGGCGGCGCGGTTGCCGTAGACGACCGTGCACCGGCTCGACGGCTCGACGTCCAGCGCCGTGGCGATGATCGACAGCACCGGTGTGATCCCGGAGCCGGCCACGAGCGCGGCGTAGTGCCGGGTCCGCGACGGGTCGAACGCGCTGGTGAAGTGGCCCAGCGGGGGCATCACGTCGATCTCGTCGCCGGGGCAGAGGCCGGCGACCGCGAACGAGGAGAACGCGCCGCCCGGCACGGCCCGGATGCCGACCCGCAGGAGCCCTTCGCGGGCCAGCTGTGCCGGGGTCGAGCAGATCGAGTACGACCGGCGGATCTCGGTGTCGCCGTCGAAGCGCCGCACGGTGAGGTGCTGGCCGGCCTGGAACGCGAACGCGGCGCGCTGCGGGGCCGGCACGTCGAAGGTCACCACGACCGAGTCGTCGGTGAGCGGCTCGACGTCCATGACGGCCAGCCGCTGGAACGTGGGCCGGCGGAGCTTGAGCGGGGTGGTCATAGCGCCTTCACCGCGTCGAAGGGCTCGAGGCAGGCCGTGCAGCGCCACAGCGACTTGCACGCGGTCGAGCCGAACCGGGACAGCTGCTCGGTCGCCGGCGACCCGCACCTGGGGCAGCGCACGGACAGCTGGACGAACACCGAGCCGGACATCGGGGCGGGGGGCGCGATGCCGGCCGCGGCCAGCTTGGCCTTGCCCTCGGGGCTGATCATGTCGGTGGACCACGGCGGGTCGAGCACGGTCCGCACGTCGACCCGGGCGACGCCGGCGTCGTGCAGCGCGGACTCGATGTCGGCGCGGATCAGGTCCATCGCGGGGCAGCCCGAGTACGTGGGGGTGATCGTCACCGTGACGGCGTCGCCGTCGACCGTGACGTCCCGCAGGATGCCGAGCTCGGCGACGTTGAGGACCCGCAGCTCGGGGTCCTTGACGGCGGCGACCACGTCGAACAGCGTCACCAGCGGGCTCCCGGGTGTGCGCGGTGCAGGACCTGCATCTCGGCGAGCAGCTTGGCGAGCGCCTCGGTGTGCGCGCCCCGCCCGCCGGCCGGTGCCGCGACGTCGGCCGGCCTGGTCAGCGTCGCCTCGGCGAGCACCGCGTCGACCGTCGCCAGCCACGCCGGGCGCAGCGTGGACGGGTCGACGACGACACCGGCGACGCCCAGGGCGTGCACGTCCGGGTCGACCTGGAACAGCTGGTGCGTGTACGGCCACACCAGGTCGATCGCGGCCTGCATGCGCCGGTGCGACTCCTCGGTGCCGTCGCCGAGCCGCACGACCCACCGGGCGCTGTGATCGACGTGGTACGCCGACTCCTTGCGCGCCTTCGCGGCCACGGCGGCGACGCGCTCGTCGCCCACGCCGATCGACCGGTCGTAGAGCAGCCGCTGGTACACCGACAGGAACAGCAGCTTGGCCATGGTGACCGCGAAGTCGCCGTTGTCCAGCTCGACCAGGCGGACGTTGCGGAACTCGTGCTCGGCGCGCAGGTACGCCAGGTCGTCCTCGGTGCGGCCGCGGCCCTCCAGCTCGCCGGCGTAGGTCAGCAGCATCCTGGCCACGCCGAGCTGGTCGAGGGCGATGTTGGCCAGCGCGATGTCCTCTTCCATCTCCGGCGCGCGCGAGCACCACTCGCCGAGCCGCTGCGCGGCGATCAACGCGTCGTCG
Organism: Dactylosporangium aurantiacum; assembly: GCF_000716715.1. Lineage (GTDB taxonomy): Bacteria > Actinomycetota > Actinomycetes > Mycobacteriales > Micromonosporaceae > Dactylosporangium > Dactylosporangium aurantiacum. The sequence continues at coordinate 236,664 of NZ_JNYJ01000036.1, forward strand.
GCGAGGCCGAGCACGTACCCGAAGTGGCTCATATGTGGTGCGCACCTTCCGGCACGTCGTAGAACGTCGGGTGGCGGTACACCTTGTCGGCGGCGGGCGCGAAGAACGCGTCCTTCTCGTCGGGGCTGCTCGCGGTGATCTCCGCGGCCGGCACGACCCAGATCGACACGCCCTCCTGGCGGCGGGTGTAGACGTCCCGCGCGTTGCGCAGCGCCATCTCGGCGTCGGGCGCGTGCAGGCTGCCCACGTGGGCGTGGGACAGGCCGCGCCGGGGTCGAACGAACACCTCAAACAGCACTTTTCTCTCTTTTCCCCGCGTACGCCTGCGCGGCTTCCCGCACCCACGCGCCGTCCTCGTGCGCGCGCCGGCGGTGCGCCATCCGCTCCTGGTTACAGGGCCCGTCGCCCTTGATCACGCGCATCAGCTCGTCGTAGTCCGGCTGGGTGAACGCGTAGTGCCCGCGCTCCTCGTCCCAGCGCAGGTCGGGGTCGGGGATCCGCAGGTCGAGCACCTCGGCCTGCTGCACGCACATGTCCACGAACCGCTGCCGCAGCTCGTCGTTGGAGAACCGCTTGATCTTCCAGGCCATCGACCGCTCGGAGTGCGTCGAGTCGGTGTCCGGCGGCCCGAACATGGCCAGCGACGGATACCACCACCGGTCGACCGCGTCCTGCGCCATCGCCTTCTGCTCCGGGGTGCCGTGCGACAGCGTGTGCAGGATCTCGAACCCCTGCCGCTGGTGGAACGACTCCTCCTTGCACACGCGGATCATCGCCCGCGCGTACGGCCCGTAGGAGCACCGGCACAGCGGCACCTGGTTGACGATCGCGGCGCCGTCGACCAGCCACCCGATCGCGCCGACGTCGGCCCAGGTCAGCGTCGGGTAGTTGAAGATGGAGCTGTACTTCTGGCGGCCGTCGATCAGCATCTCGACCAGCTCGTCGCGGGAGACGCCGAGCGTCTCGGCCGCGGCGTAGAGATACAGCCCGTGCCCTGCCTCGTCCTGCACCTTAGCCAGCAGGATGGCCTTGCGCTTCAGCGACGGCGCGCGGGAGATCCAGTTGCCCTCCGGCTGCATGCCGATGATCTCCGAGTGCGCGTGCTGCGCGATCTGCCGGATCAGGGTCTTGCGGTACGCCTCGGGCATCCAGTCGCGCGGCTCGATCTTCTGATCCGCCGCGACGATCGTGTCGAAGTAGTCCTGAAGGTCCGTCCCGGCCGCCACGTCACGGCCGGCGGCCTGCTGCAGGTCCCGCTCGGCGCTGTCCACCTGCTCGAGGAGCGGGGCGAAGTCGTTGCCGTACACCCCCTCAGTGTTACAGCAACCGACCGACTCAGCAAGAAGGTGTCACAGCCGTCGAGGCAACTACCAGCGACTTTTGAGCGCGTCCGGGATGCGGGCAATGCGTTGGAAGGAGAGACTGTCCGGGTTCGTCACCCGTCGGGTCACCCCAGATCCCTTACGACCTGTTAACACCGGCAACACCTGTTCATGACCGGCCGTCGATGCAATTGGGCGACTGCCAGGGAGGGACCACCGACCCATGCGCAAGCGCGTCGGATTCACCGTGCTCGTACTGCTCGCCGTCGCAGTGATGGTCGGCGTGCCGTACGTATGGGGCAGCGGCGTCCTGGACGACTACCGTTCCAGCGCCGCCGCGCCCGCCGCCGCCACTGCGCCCGAGTCCCCCGCCCCCGCCGCGACGCGCAAGGCGGCCCCCGCCGCGCCGGCCGCGCCGTCCCTGCCGCCGGCGCTGCTGCACCCCGCCCCGGTCGCCGTGAACGCCACCGGCTTCTGGTCCTGGACCGTGCTCGACCGCCGCACCGGCGCGATGGCCGGCTCCGAGAACGCGGCGATCACCCAGCGCACCGCCTCGATGATCAAGGCCTGGCTGGCCGCCGACTACCTGCGCCGCACCCCGAGCCCGAGCACCTCGAACCTCCGCCAGCTGACCTCGATGATCCGCAACAGCGACAACACCGCGGCCTCGTACTTCTGGCAGCTCAACGGCCGCTCGGCCAGCATCACGCGGCTCGTGCAGCTGTGCGGGCTCACCGACAGCAAGGCGTATATCGACTGGGCCAGCACCCTGGTCTCGGCCCGCGACGCCGCACGCATGGGCGCCTGCGTCGCCGACGGCCGCGCCGCCGGCGACAAGTGGACCGACTGGGTCCTCAACGAGATGCGCAACGTCAGCGGCAGCCAGGAGTTCGGCGTGGTCCCCGCCCTCCCCGCCGAGGAGCAGGCCGCGACGGCGGTCAAGAACGGCTGGATCGCCCGCAGCGACGGCAAATGGCACGTCAACTGCCTGGCCATCGGCACCGACTGGGTGCTCAGCGTCCTGACCGTCTACCCGTCCTCGAAGGGCATGGGCTACGGCGCCGAGATCTGCTCCAGCGTGACCCGCCAGCTGCAGGCCTAGCCGCTCGTTTTCCCTGCTCAGGTCCGTCGTGGGCGCGGCCCGCCGCTCCCGTCAGCCACCGGTCGGCCGCGAACGGCCTCCCTGCCAGGTCCGCGTGCGGTCACCCGGACACGACCTGCGGTCGTGACAGACGCGGCCGCGGACGGCCGCGACGCGACCTGCCGGCCGCGGACAAGCCCGCGACCTTCGGCCGCGACAAACCCGGCGCGGGTTACGAGCGCCGGGGTCAGCCGACGAAGAACTCGGGGCCGCCGGGCGGCAGGGCCGGCACGACGCCGCGCTCGGTGGCCCGGCGGGCGAACTCGCGCAGACCCGCGACCTGCCGCTCGCCGAGCGAGAAGTCCAGCACCCGGAAGTAGTGCGCCAGGGTCGCCGCCGACAGCGTCTCCCACCGGGCGGCCGCCTCCGCGACCTCGTCCAGCTCGGTCAGGCACAGGTCCTTGGAGCGCAGGAACGCCTCGTGGACGTCCTTGACCAGGCCGGGGTGCGCCTCGGCGAACGACCGCCGCACGCCCCACGCGGCGAACACCATGGGCAGGCCGGTCCAGTCGCGCCAGGCCTGGCCGAGGTCGGTGACGTCCCAGTCGTGCTGGGGGGCGTCGTGCATGGCGCGCAGCGCCACGTCGCCGATGATCACGGCGGCGTCGGCCTCGTCGAGCATGCGGGGCAGGTCGGGCGGGCTCTGGAAGTACGTGGGGGTCACGCCGACCTTGGACTCCAGGTACATCTGCGCCAGGAGCACACCGGTGCGCGACGTGGCGCCGAGGGCGACCCGCCGCCCGGACAGCGACTCGAGCGGCACGGTCGACACCAGGTTGACCGACAGCACCGGACCGTCGCTGCCGACCGCGAGGTCGGGCAGGAGCAGCAGGTCGGAGGCGTTGCGCAGGTACTCGACCAGCGTGATCGGGCCGATGTCGAGGTCGCCGGCGACGAGGGCGGCGCTGAGTCGCTCCGGCGAGTCCTTGTGCAGGTCAACGTCGATCAGCGCGCCCGAGCGCATGAGGCCCCAGTAGAGCGGCAGGCAGTTCAGGAACTGGATGTGGCCGACGCGGGGCCGCTGCAGTGCAGGCACACCGCCCATGGTGCCCCAGGATCCGCCGGTCAAGCGGATCGGGCGGTCATTGTCACAGCGCGTACCCTCATGGGGTGCGACGCCCCCTCGCAGTGCTGGTCTGCGCCCTCGTCCTGGCGGGCTGCGGCACGCCCAACGAACAAAAACCGCAAAACGCGCAAAGCGCGTCCGCCGCGGGCACGCAGCCGGCGGCCGCGACCGAGAGCGTGGCGCCGAGCCCGAGCGCGAGCGGTCCGCTGTTCACCCCGACGCAGCCCGTGACGATGAACGTCAAGGGCTTCTGGTCGTGGGCGTTCTACGACCTGAAGGAAGACAAGCTGTACGGGTCGACGCCGTACACGACGAGCGACACCGCGAGCATGGCCAAGGCCTGGGTCGCCGCGGACTGGCTGCGGCGGCAGGCGGAGCAGGGCAAGCAACCCGCCCAGGCGGCCCTGACCGAGCTGTCCCGCATGATCCGCGACTCCGAGACCGAGAACACGTTCAAGTACCACGTGCAGAACGGCAACCTGACCTCGATCAAGCGCATGATCACGACCTGCGGCCTGACCGAGACCAAGGGCACGCAGAACTCGTGGAGCCTGACCCAGATGTCGGCGCGGGACGTGGCGCGGCTGGCGAAGTGCATCGGCGACGGCCGGGCCGCGGGGCCGAAGTGGACCGGCTGGCTGCTCAACGAGATGCGCAACGTGCGCGGGCCGGGGCGGTTCGGGCCGATCGAGGTGCTGCCGGCGGACGTGCAGAAGACGACCGCGATCAAGAACGGCTGGCTGGCGCGTGACGACGGTCAGTGGCACATCGCCTGCATGGCCGTCGGCGACGGGTGGACGATCGGGGTCATGGCGCACTACCCGAGCACGCTGGGGAAGGACTACGGGACGAAGACGTGCCGGGAAGTGACGAAGCAGCTGCTGACCCAGCCGCCGCACTGACCCGCCACATCCAGCCGCCGAAGATCGCCACCGCGACCAGGCCCGCCACGCCGCACCCGATCACGATCTGGCGCGGCTCGAAGCGACCGACCAGCACCCCGCCGGCGGCGTAGCCGAGCAGGTTGGCGGCGTTGATCACGGCGCCGAAGCGGGCGAAGAACGCCCCGCGGACCTCCCCCGGCACGCGCCGGGCGGCGATCACGCCGAGGAAGTTGTTCTCCGCGCCGTTCGCGGCGCCGCCGAGCAGCCACAGCGGGTACATGAGCAGCACCGTCCCCACGAAGCCCGACGCCAGCACGACGGCGGCGGTCACCACGTGGAGCAGCACGATGAGGCGGCCGAGCGCGCCGTCGTCGCGGGCGCGGGCCGCCGCGATCCATCCGCCGGCCAGCATGCCGGCCGTCCATGCCGCCTCGACCAGCCCGAACTCGGCAGGCGCGGCGCCGAGCGTCTCGCGGATGAAGAACACGCCCACGACCATGTCGACGTTGATCGTGAGCACGATCGCGCCGACCAGGCACGTCATGGCCAGCAGGAATCTGTCCTCGCGGATTTTCCATCCTGTACGGCCACCGCCCGGCCCTCCGGCGGCCGCCTTCCGGCGGGTGTGCAGCAGGAGCCCGGCGGCGACCACGGCCAGGTAGGTCGCGGCGTCGATGAGCAGCGGGATCCGCAGCCCGAACGCGCCGACGAACACGCCGGCCAGGGCCGGGCCGGCGAGCGAGCCGACCGAGTTGGCGGTCTGCCCGATCGCCATCGCCCGGCCGACACCGTCCGGCCCGGCCATGTCCGGCAGCAGCGCGTTGAACGTCGGGGTCGTGATCGCCACCCCCGCGGCGAGCAGCCCGACCAGCGTGATCAGCAGCCAGGTGCGGGTGGTCAGCGCCATCGCCGTGCAGCAGGCGGCCTGGCCGAGCCCGACGACGGTGAGCAGGACCCGGCTGTCGACCCGGTCGACGAGCCGCCCGACGAGCGGGGCCAGCGCGACGACCGGCACCACGGACGCGATGAGCACGGCGGCGACCGCCGGCCCACCCGCGCCGCGCTCCTGCAACGCCAACACGATCGCCGTGGCGGCCATGAAGTCGCCGAGGAACGAGACGCCCCGCGCGACCGCGAGCAGGTACACGTCACGGGCAGATGTGAAGGACATGCTTCGAAAATAATCCTTCACATCTACTGATCGCTAGAGCATGTCCTATATACGGGGAAAGGACCGGTACGTCACATTCACCTGCCGCGAGCCCTCGGGCGGGTCGGGGCGGCGGGACCGGGCGTACCGCTCGAACAGCGCGAACACCTGGTCGTTGAGCTCCCGCAGCTCGTCGGCGGTGACCTGGATCTGCAGGTCGGCCGAGGTGGCGGCGGTGTACCACTCGTAGGGCTCGTCGTCGCGCCGGGCCAGCCAGGCCCTGGCCCGGGCGTCCTCGATCTCCAGGAACATCACCGACAGCTCGCGGTCGGCGGCCTTCTCCGCGGCGCCGCCCTCCGGGCCGGCCTCGATGTTGAGGCCCTTCAGGTGGCTGCGCCACACCCGCTCCCGGCCGTCGCCGCGGCTCGGCGCCTCCTCGATCAGCTGAGCCTTGGCCAGCTCCCGCAGGTGGTAGCTGGTCGCGCTGGGTGACAGCCCGCAGACCTCGGCGAGCTCCGTCGCCGTGGCGGGCGCGCCACCCTCGAAGAGCCGATCGAGGATCGCGATCCTGGCAGGGTGCGCCAGCGCACGCATCGTCGCCGCATCACGGATCTGCGCGCGGCCCGGGTCGAGCCGGGCCGGAGTTCGGTCAGCCACGGGACCAGCGTATTCGCGGCGCCCGTTCGACATCTCATCCATGACCCTTCGGATGATCTAAGGTCAGACCTTTTTTCTTATGGTGGTGATCCATTCTTGCTGGAGGAGTTGTCGGTGCGAGTACGTGGCTACGCCCCCGCGACACCGTGCTGGACGGTGCTGACCAGCGCCGATACCGCAAGCTCCGCGGACTTCTACAGCGGTCTGTTCGACTGGACGACCGCGCCCGCCGACGACGGGACCACCACGTTCCTGCGGCACGGCCTGGCGGTCGCCGGGCTCGCCGCCGCGCCGGGCCGCCCGTCGGCCTGGCTGACCTACGTGTCGACCGAGGACGTCGAGGCGACCGCCGCGCTGGTCGCCGACGCCGGCGGCACCGTGCTGGCCCCGCCGGCCGAGGCCGGCACCCGGGGACGCTCCGCCCTCTTCGCCGACGCCACCGGCGCGGTCTTCGGGGGCTGGCAGCGTGGGACGTTCGCCGGCGCCCAGGTCGCCAACGAGTCCAACACGATCTGCTGGAGCGAGGTCGTCACCCCCGACGTCCCCGCCGCGGTGGCCTTCTACGGCAAGGTCTTCGGTTGGACGGAACGCGCCGGCTCGGCCGGCACGCACCAGGAGTATCACGAGTGGGTCGCCACGAACCGCGTGGTCGGCGGGATGAGCCCGATCGGCGAGCTCTACCCGCCCGGCACCCCCGCCCACTGGCGCACGATCATCCTGGTCGACGACTGCGCAGCGACGGTGGCCCGCGCCGCCGAGCTGGGCGGCCGCCTCATGGCCGGACCGGTCGACGCCGGCATCGGCGTCGGCGCGTTCCTGCTGGACCCGACGGGCGCGGCGTTCCTCGCCTTCGAGCTGGTCCCGGAGCTGCGCGAGGCGATGGGCTGAGCCGGGCGATCGCCGGTCGCGTCCGCCCCACTGCACCGCTCGCCGCGGGGCCGGACTCGTCCCGCCCCGCCGCGCCGCCGCCCTCATCCGTCCTCATCCGTCCTGCTGCCTGCTCGCGGCGAGGCGGGTGCGCAGGGCGGCGGCGAGGTCGGCGGCGGCGGCGAGCTGCTGCGCGCTCAGGGCGTCGACGAACAGCTCGCGCACGGCCCGCAGGTGCGGCACCGTCGCGTCGCGGAACGACTCCGCGCCCGCGGGAGCGAGCACGACCTCGGCCCCCCGGCTGTCGCTGGCGCACTCCTCGCGGCGGATCAGCCCCCGCCGCTCCATGCGGGCGAGATGGTGCGAGAGCCGGCTGCGCTCCCAGCCGATGCCCGCGGCCAGGTCCGACGAGCGCAACCGCCGGTCACGCGCCTCGCTGAGCGCGAGCAGCACCGAATAGTCCCCCGGCGACAGCGAGGTCTCGCTCTGCAGCCGGGACGCCAGCGCCGAGCGCAGCGCCTCCGCGGTCTCGATGAACTCGCGCCAGACCCGCAGCTCATCCATGGTCGGCAGCTGCCGCCCCCGCCGCTCGCGCGGTGTGTCCTCCGTCATCGGTCCTCCAATTGACGTGTCAATCATACGATGCACATAATTGACGCGTCAATCACGGAAGGGATTGCTGCCATGTCTGCTCTTGAGTTCGGCCTCGACACCTTCGGCGACGTGCCGACCGACGACGCCGGCGCGCCGGTCTCCTACGCTGCCGCGATCCGGCAGGTCGTCGACGAGGCGGTGCTGGCGGACGAGCTGGGCGTGGACGTCATCGCGCTCGGCGAGCACCACCGGCCGGAATACTCGGTGTCCACGCCCGAGACCGTGCTGGCCGGCATCGCCGCGCGGACGTCGCGCATCCGGCTCGCCTCCGGCGTGACGGTGCTCAGCTCCGACGACCCGGTGCGGGTGTTCCAGCGCTTCGCCACCGTCGACGCGCTGTCGCACGGGCGGGCCGAGGTCATCCTCGGGCGCGGCTCGTTCACCGAGTCGTTCCCGCTGTTCGGCTACGACCTCGCCGACTACGATGTGCTGTTCGAGGAGAAGATCGACCTCTTCGTGCGGCTCCTCGACGAGCGGCCGGTCACGTGGAGCGGCACCGTGCGCGCCCCGCTCGTGGACGCCGACGTCTTCCCGAAGACCGAGTCGGGCCGCCTGCGCACCTGGGTCGGCGTCGGCGGCTCGCCGCAGTCGGTCGTGCGCACCGCCCGCTACGGCCTGCCGCTCATGCTCGCCGTCATCGGTGGCCGTCCGGCCCGGTTCAATCCGTACATCGACCTCTACCGGCGCGCCGCCGACCAGCTGGGCACCACCGCGCACCCCGTCGGCATGCACTCCCCGGGCTTCGTCGCCGACACCGACGAGGAGGCCAAGGAGGTGTTCTGGCCGCACTACAAGGTGATCCGCGACCGGATCGGCGCGCTGCGCGGCTGGCCGCCGATCCGCCGCGAGGAGTTCGAGGCCGAGATCGAGCACGGCTCCCTCTATATCGGCGCCCCGGACACCGTGGCCCGCAAGATCGCCCGCACGCTGGGCAGCGTCGACGTCGGCCGGTTCGACCTCATCTACACCGCCGGCGCCCAGCCCGTCAGTGCCCGCCTGCGCGCCGTCGAGCTGTACGGCACCAAGGTCATCCCGATGGTCCGGGACCTGCTGGCGTGAACAGCTCTATCGGGATTCTCGGGGCGGGCAAGGTCGGCACCGTCCTTGCCCGCCTCGCCGTGGCCGCCGGGCACCGGGTGCTGATCGCCGGCTCCGGCGATCCGGCGGCCATCGCACTCACCGTCGAGGTGCTCACCCCGGGCGCGGTCGCCACCACCGCCCGGGCCGCCGCGCTCGGGGCCGACATCGTGATCCTGGCGCTGCCGCTGGGCAGGTACCGCACCATCCCCGCGGACGCGCTGGCCGGCAAGCTCGTCATCGACGCCATGAACTACTGGTGGGAGGTCGACGGCGACCGCCCCGACCTGCGATCCTCGTCCAGCGAGCTGGTCCAGGCCTTCCTGCCCGGGTCCCGGGTGGTCAAGGCGTTCAACCATCTCGGCTATCACGACCTCGAGGACCGGGCGTCGCCCGCCGGCACCGCGGCCAGGACCGCCATCGCGATCGCCGGCGACGATCCGGCGGACCTGGCGACGGTCGCCGGGCTGGTCGACGCGCTGGGGTTCGATCCGGTGGTCGCCGGCGGGCTGGCCGAGGGCGTCCGCTTCGAGCCGGGCACCCCCTTGTTCGGCGCCACCGTCGACGCGGACTCGGTCCGGTCGATGCTGCATGCGGTGACCCCGGTGGGTGAGACCGGAGGGTGATTCGAAGGGTGATTTCCAAGTTCACCCTCCGCAGTCGGATCAGTACGCGCCGATGGCCGTTACGTTCGCGTCATGCGACCCCCGGACGCTGAACCTCTGTTGGTCCGCCCCTACGTACGCCTGGTCGAGCAACAGCACGCGGAAAGCTCGGCCGAGGAGCCCTGGGGCGGCGCGCCCGCGCCCACCGGCGAGCCCGACGACGGCGGCCGGCACGCGACGACGACCACCGACGTCCGGCAGGTCCTCGCCGGCGCGGATGCGGCGTTCCCGGTCCGCCGGAGCCGCCGGCGCATGCTGGCGGTCGGCTCGGGCGCGCTGGCGCTCGCGCTGGGCGCCGTCGTGCTCGCACTGAGCGTCAGCGACGGGCCCGCGGCCCCGGCCGCGGGCGGGGGCTGGCCGACGCCGCCGAAGGGTGGCCTCTTCGCCACCGCCGCCGTCCCGGGGTCGGCGGCGGCGAGCACGCAGGCGAGCACGCAGGCCGCGGCGACCGCGACGCCATCCGGCGCGGCGCAGCCCTCACTGTCCGGGGCGGCTCCCTCGGATGCCGCCGCGGCGGACACCGCGTCCGTGGGCAGCGATCCGCCCGCCGCGTCCGCGCTGCCGCTGGACATCCAGCCCCGCACGGGCCGGATCACCGGCGCCACCGGGCTGTGCCTCGACGGCAACGGCGCCACGGACGGGGGCGACAGGATCCGCAGGTGGGACTGCAACAACACCTCCGGCCAGGCGTGGACCGTGGCGGACGACGGCACCGTCCGGACCCTCGGCCGTTGCCTGCAGGCCTCGGGCGACCAGCCCCAGCTGCGCACCTGCGATGGCGGACCGGCCCAGCGCTGGCGGTCGGGGCCCGGGGGCGCCCTGGTGAGTCAGGCGTCGGGGCTGTGCCTCGGCGGCACGGACAATGCGGACAGCAGGGCACCACAGCGCATGGCCACCTGTAACCAGTCGGATGCGCAGCGATGGACGCTGCCGTAGTACTGATCAACTGCGTGTAACGCGGCGGGTACGTAGAGCGCTATTTCCAAGGGGGGATATCTCCGGAATGGCGTTAAGACCGCATCCGCCAAGCGGATCCGACGGCATCCGGGCCGACCCCACCACCTTGGGACGCCGGCCGATGGGGTGCACGGATGCTGACCGCGTTGAACCTGGCCTGCGAGACTCCGCCCGATCTCGCAGCCACCATGAAACTGCAGATTCCCGCCCTGGCCTGGCACCTGGTCGGGGTCGGCGCGTGGCAACGCAGTTTCTACCCGCACGGGCGGGGCATCCCGGTGCGGGTCGAGGCCGGCCGCGGCGGGTTGCGGTTCTCCTTCCGTACCAGCGCGGAAGAAGCACTGTTGCGTGACGTCGTACTCGCCACGTTCCGCAACGGTGCACAGGTCGGTGCGATGGCGCTCTCGGGTCACCCGGCGCTGCGCGCACTTCGCCGGCACCACAAGGGCATGCTGCTGCTGGCCGGCTCGCCGTTCGAGACGCTCGTCCTGGCGATCCTGGCCCAGGGCCGGCCCGCGGCGACCGTCCGGAAGGTGTTCGCCCCGCTCGCCGCCGCGTGCGGCGGCCTCACCCCGCAGCGGCTCTCCGCGCTGCCGCTGCCCAGGCTGACCGAGCTGGTGCGGCCGCTCGGCGAGGTCAAGGCCTCTCGCCTGCACGCCACCGCGGCGATCCTCACCAGGCGGGGCGCCACGGCGTTCGACCGGCTGATCGCCAGTTCGAACTCGAGCGCGCTGAGCTACCTGTTGTCCCTGCCCGGCGTCGGCATCCATACCGCCGCCATCGTCATGACGCACATCAACGACGTATCGGACCTGGTGCCGGTCGACCAGCATCTGATGCGGGTCGCCCACCGGCTCGGGCTCACCGAGCACGACGGCCGGCTCACCAAGCCGGGCAGCCGCCAGGTCGCCGCGGACCTGCTCGCCTACGGTCCGGAGCTGGCGCGGGTGCACCCGCTGCTCCAGGAGGTGGCGAACGACACCTGCACGGCGAGCACCCCGGACTGCCGCCGCTGCTTCCTCGCCCCCTCCTGTCGCTATGCGATGGACACCGCGGGCAGCCGGGTCTGATCCGGGGCCGTGGCCGTCTGCCGTAGGCGTCGATGTCGACCCGCGGGACAGGTGACATGCGCGTTCGCGTGGGTAGCCAATGGGGCGCTGAGCGGGCGAGCTACCAAGGAAGGGGGGTCGACATGATCGGGACGATCCTGTGGGCGATCATCGGGGGCGCCATCATCGGCGTTCTCGCGCGACTGATCCTGCCCGGCCGGCAGAACATTTCGGTGCTGCTCACCGTCGTGGTCGGCATCGTCGCCGCGCTGATCGGCGGTTTGATCGCCACCTGGCTCGGGGTCGGGAAAACCAATGGCGTCGACTGGATCCGGCACGGCATCCAGATCGCGCTCGCGGTCATCGGCGTCTACATCGCCGCCCGGGCGACGAGCGGACACGGGCGACCTGCCGGCACCACTCGTATGTGACGAGCCATCCGGCGACGCCGTCGCGGCCGCCGACGAGACCACCCACGACGAGAGGAAATCCCGCGATGGGCAAGCTCCTGGACAAGGCCAAGGAACTGCTGAACAAGCACGACGACAAGGTCGACAAAGGGTTGGACATGGCCGGCCAGCAGGCCGACCGGCGCACCGACCAGAAGTACACCGAGCACATCGACAAGGGTGTGCAGGCAGCGAAGGACCGCACCGGAGAAAGCGGGACGACGAGGTAACGCATCCGTCGGCGCGCTCGTGCCGCCCCGGCCGCACGAGCGCGCCGCGGAGCGCTAATTGCCGTAGGTGATGACCATCGGTGCCGGCTGCAGGGCCATGACCTGCTCCGGGGTCATCAACTTGTTCTTCGACTCCAGCTCGTAGAAGATCTTAAATCCGCCGTACCTGAAGTTCTGGAACCGCTGCATGCCCTGGGCGACCCATTTGCCGTACTGTTCGGTTTTCACCTCGATGTCGCCGGGCCAGCCACCCACCGAGTCGACGTGGATCACCACGTCCACCCGGCTGTCATTGCGCAGGTTCCGCTTGTCGGCGATGATCGCCGCCCCCGGGTTGTAGGGATTGGCCAGGTCGTCGCCGTCCGGCCGGTACTGGTGAATCATGAAGATCTTCCGGGGCACCTGGTACTCCGCCGGCATCTGTGCGACCGCACTGATGAGCGGGTTGAGGTCGGCGGCGCGCACATTGGACAAGTGGACGCCCGGCACGCCGTTGTGCCGCGGGAACATCCATTCCGGATCCACGGCGACGTGCACGAACGGCAGCTTGAGATAGGGCCGGAAGAAGTTCAGCTCGGTCACCGGGTCGGACCAGCCGAAGTTGAGGTCCAAAAACAGCAGCAGGTTGTTCTTCCGGCAGAATTCGACGTACCGGTCGATGGTCGGCGCGTCCACCCGGTGGCTGTACGTGCCGGCCGGCCCGGGCTTCCTGTCCGGCACGCTGACGACCAGGTCGATCCCGGCCAGCACCGGATGCGCCGGGTCGAGCTGCTGATATACCGCCGCCTGCCGCCTGAGCCGGGCGAGCATCGCGTCGGTGATCTCGTGTGCCGGGCCGGTGGCCGCGGCCCCGGGCACCGCGTAGAAGGCGACGACCCGGTTTCGCGGCAGCGCCGCACCGGCGTCCGGGTCGAATGACGGCGACGGTGCCGGCGACGCGGTTGGCGTGGATATCGCCGTGGAAGCGGCCGGCGTTTTGCCGGCACTGCCCTTCATGACGTAACTGACGATCGACACGATCATGACCAGCGCCAGCACTGCCGGCACGATCATGATCGTGCGGTTCAGCCGGCGTCCTTTCGGCGCATGAGAATGCGGTGGCGAATGACTCATGGAGCAGGTGTCCTTCGGTTCTGAAGTCGCACACGAATCGCAGCCCTGCGAGTCCAAACGTGCACTTGCTTCAGTCCGGCCCCACCCGAGATGCCGGCGTCGAATCCCCGCTACGCACCGCATCAAACCACCGGCTCACGGTAACCGCACCTTCACCCGGAAACGGGTCGCCGTATGAGTTCACGAGTGGCGCGTCGTCATTTGCCCGCCGTACCCTTCGACCGCCGATGATTCATGCACCGGATTTCACCCGGGTGAAACGGCACCGGATGCCTTGCGATTACGCCACCGCCGCGAGCAAAGTCGACTCCGCAACCCGTCATGCATTCGCGTCCGTCGTGCCGCCGGCCCGTCTCGAGTCGGCGATTGAGCGGTCACACGGACCCGCGGAGACCCCTTGAACAAAAAGGGCGTTGCCCGCACGAGCTTCGAAGGGCGATCCGGTCGTGCGCCTCAACCTGACCGACGACATCATTGACGTCGAGCGCGCCGCACCCTGGCCGAGCGAGAAGACCGACGGCGACCCCACCGTGGTCGTCCGCGCGTTCCCGATGCAACGGTCCCGCCATGACCGGCCCACCGCGAAGATCGTCGCCCTGGTTCCCGCGTACAACGAGTCCGCGACCATCGCCGGCACCATCCGGGCGCTGCGGCGGCAATGGTCCCCGCCGATCGACCGGATCGTCGTCGTGCCGAACAACTGCACCGACGACACCGCCGAGGTCGCCGCCGCCGGCGGCGCCGAGGTGTACGAGTTCCCCGGCCACAACCCGCACAAGAAGGCCGGCGCGCTGAACTGGGCGGTCCTCAACCTGCTGCCCGGGCTGGCCGACGACGACTTCCTGCTCGTCACCGACGCCGACAGCCTCCTGCACCCCGACTTCACCCAACATGCCGTCAGAGCGCTGACCAGGCCCCGCGTCGGGCACCGCTGGCGGCGGCCCGTCGGCGCCGCCTGCGCCAGCTTCCACACGTCACGCGACGGCACCACCCTGCTCGACCGGCTGCAGCGCAACGAGTACACCCGGTTCGCGCGGCAGGTGGCCCGGCGCATGGACAAGGCACTCGTGCTGTCCGGCGTCGCGACCCTGCTCCAGGTGCGGGTGATCCGGGACGTGCTCATCGCCCGCGGTCAGGGCCGGCTCCCCGGTTACCGCGGCGAGCTGTACCACCGCGACACCGCCACCGAGGACATCGAGCTGACGTTCGCGATCCAGGCGCTCGGCTACCGGCCGGTGGCACCGTCGAAGGCGACGGCGACCACGGAGTCGATGCCGACCTGGCAGGCGTTGAAGGATCAGCGGCTCCGCTGGCAGCGGGGCATGCTCGACAGCCTCCGCCTGTACGGGATGAACCGGCGCACGTTCGGCACCTGGGTCCGCCAGGTCGCGATCTACGCCGGCTCTCTGGTGGCGCCGGTGTATCTCACGTTCCTGGCCTTGCTCCTCACCATGACGGGCAGCCTGCCGTTCGACCCGCGATGGCTGCCGTTGACGGGCCTCTTCCTGCTCGAGCGGGTCTGGACGGTCCGGTCGAACCGCCCCGGTGACATCGCGCTGGCGGCGGCGCTGCTGCCCGAGTGGTTGTTCGAACAATGGCGCGCCGGCGTGTACTGGCTGGCGGTGTGGAAGACGGTCCGCGGTGCTGACCGTGAATGGATCAATCCCTGAGGAGGAATGCACATGTACGAAGGAAGCGTCGTCGGTGCGGCCGGCACCGGTGTCGCGACGCTGCCGGTGACCGGTCTGTCGATCGGCTGGCAGCTGGTCCTCGCCGCCACACTGATCATGGGCGGCTTCGCGTTGCTCCGGTTGTCACCCCGGGTCCGGCGGCATCGCTGACGGTCGCTGGGGGCGCAGGCCGAAGAACGGGTCCGCGCCCCTGCACCGCGCTCATGAACACCAGGTGGTTGATCGGACACCCCGATCAACCACCGTTTCGCATCTCGCCCCCATGCGGCCGGAACCCTCACCTACCGCCGGTCCGCGTCGGGTCAGGCCGAAATTCGGTGGAGTCGGCGGGCGGCGGCGCGTAACGTGGTGGGCCGCTTGACGGCCGCGGTGAGGTAGGCACCGCAGCGGACGTCCCGACGCGCCGGGGTTCGACCGAGAGGTCCCGGATACGCGAGCGAGCAGCTGATGAGATTCCCCTGAAGGAAATCACCGTGCCCGCACTGGAAGACGAGCTCGCCGCTGAGCGAGCGCACCTGGAAGCATCCCGTAAAGCGCTCCGCAGGATGCGGGAGCATGCGGAGGACCTGTTCTCGACCGGGGATCAGGTGGCGGGAGACCCATTCGCGGCGGAGACGCTGGGACGGCATCTGGCCCGCAGGATCGCCGAGCTGGCGGACAGCCCCGACACGCCGCTGTTCTTCGGCCGGCTGGACATCGAGGAAGAGCGGTTCCACGTGGGGCGGCGGCACGTCACCGACGTGGCCGGTGAGCCGATGGTGCTGGACTGGCGGGCGCCGGTGTCCCGGAAGTTCTACCAGGCCAGTGTCAAGGACCCGCAGGACGTGCGGACCCGCCGGCGGTTCGGGTTCGTCAAGGGGGCACTGACCAGCTTCGAGGACGAGCACCTGCAGGCCGGGGAGGAGCTCGGCACCGCCAGCCGGATCCTGCTGGAGGAGATCGAGCGGCCGCGTGTCGGGCCGATGCGGGACATCGTCGCCACGATCCAGCCGGAGCAGGACGAGCTGGTGCGCGCCGAGCTGGACGAGTCGATCTGCGTGCAGGGCGCGCCCGGCACCGGGAAGACCGCGGTGGGGCTGCATCGGGCGGCGTATCTGCTGTACCTGCACCGCGAGCGGCTCAAGCGGTCCGGTGTGCTGATCGTGGGGCCGAACAGCGCGTTCCTGAGCTACATCGCCAGCGTGCTGCCGGCCCTCGGGGAGATCGAGGTGCAGCAGTCGACGATCGACGGCCTCCTCGGTACCGTCGCGACGGCCACCGACACCGCGGCGGCCGCCGAGGTGAAGCACGACCCGCGGATGGCCACGGTGCTGGCGCGGCGGCTCAACGGCAAGATCCGCAAGCCGGAGGCGCCGCTGACCGTGTCCGACGGGTCCTATCGGTGGCGGGTGTCGACGGAGGCGCTGCGGCGGGTCGTGGACGACGTGCGACGGGAGGCGCCGCCGTACGGGATCGGCCGGGAGCGGGTCAGGGCGCGGATCGTGTCGCTGCTGATGCGGCAGTCGGAGGCGCGCCGCGGCGACTCGCCGAGCGAGGCCTGGCAGCGCCGGATGGGCCGGTCGCAGCCGGTCGTCGAGGTGCTCGACCACGCGTGGCCGGCGGTCACCGCGGAGCAGCTGGTGTTCGAGGTGCTCAGCGACCCGGCCGACGAGCTGCTGGAGCCGGCCGAGCAGGCGGCGATCGCCTGGGCGAAGCCGCCGAAGACCGCGCGGTCCGCGAAGTGGACGGCGGCGGATGCGGTACTGATCGACGAGGCCGCCGGGTTGATCGACCGGGTGCCCTCGTTCGGCCACGTGGTGCTGGACGAGGCGCAGGACCTGTCGCCGATGCAGGCGCGGGTGATCGCGCGGCGCTCCGAGCACGGCTCGATCACCCTGCTCGGCGATCTCGCCCAGGGCACGGCGCCGTGGGCGGCCCGGGACTGGCGGACGCTGCTGGCGCACCTGGGCAAGCCGGAGGCGCGGGTGGTGCCGCTGACGACCGGGTTCCGGGTGCCGGCCGCGGTCGTCGCGCTGGCCAACCGGCTGCTGCCGGCGCTGGGGGTGGACGTGCCGGAGGCGCGGTCCCTGCGCACCGACGGGGCGCTCACGATCGGGGCGACGCCGCTGCGGGACGCGGTCCGCGACGCCCTGCGGTTCGAGGGCTCCATCGGGGTGATCGCGGCCGACGCGACGGTGCCGCTGATCGCCGCCGGGATCGAGCACGAGCGGGTGACGGTGCTGCCGGCGAGCCTCGCGAAGGGTCTCGAGTACGACCACGTGATCGTCGTGGAGCCGGCCGACATCGTGGCGGCCGAACCCCGCGGGCTCAACCGGTTGTTCGTGGTCCTGACGCGAGCGGTTTCCCGCCTGGATGTGTTACACGAGCGTCCGCTTCCTCCACCGTTGGATAGGGTTTCGTGATCACTGTCCGGATGTCACTATCTCGAAACAGTGCGACAACCGGAAGGACGCGGAATGCGAGTAAGGGGTTACGCACCGGGCACGCCGTGCTGGGCCGAGGTCGCCAGCCCCGACCCCGGCGCCGCGCGCGCGTTCTATGGCGGCCTCTTCGGATGGCAGTTCAACGACGACGGGCACTTCACGCTCAACGGCCGCGCCGTGGCCGGCCTGCGCACCGCCGCCCCGGGCGGGCCGGCCGCGTGGCTGATCTCGATCGCGACCGACGACCCGGCCGGCACCGCGGAGGCGGTCGTGCACGCCGGCGGCAGCGTCAAGGTGCCCCCGACCAGCGTGCGTGACCTGGGCACGATGGCCGTGCTCGCCGACGCCGGCGGCGCGGTCTTCGGCACCTGGCTGCGCAGCAGGTTCGGCGGCGCGCAGGTGTCCTTCGAGCCCGGCGCGATCTGCTGGTACGAGCTGGCCTCCCACGACCTGGAGCGCACCGGCGCCTTCTACGGCGAGGTGTTCGGCTGGCACCCGGTCGAGACGGAGAACACCGAGCCGTACTTCGAGCTGCACCACCACCACGACGCCGTGGGCGGGCTGCTGCCGATCGACGACCGGTTCCCGCCCGGACTGCCGGAGCACTGGACGGTCTGCTTCATGGTCGAGGACGCCGTCACCGCGTGTGAGCGGGTGGCGGAGCTGGGCGGCACGGTGGCCCGCAAGCCGATGGCGTCGTCGGCCGGTTGGTACGCCCGCGTCGCCGACCCGTCCGGGGCGCATTTCGCGCTGATCGAGATTTCCGACGAATACGGCTTTTAGGACCTTCTCACCACGACGTCGTCCACGCCGGCCTCGATGAGGCTGGCGCCGGCGGCGTCGGTGGTCTCGATCAGCAACTGGATGGTCCTGCCCGCGAACGGGGTGAGGTCGGCCTTGGCGCTCGCCCACGCGGCGTCGCGGTCGGCGGCCGCGCCGGCCTTCGTGAACAGGCCGGTCTTCACCCCGTCGGCCAAAACGCTGACCTTGAACAGGTCGCTCGCCGACGCGTTGGCGGCGTGCGCGAAGTACCAGGACCAGTCCAGGGTGAGCGGGCCGGTCGCCGGCAGCGGGATCGACGGCGACCGCACGCCGGTGGTGCCGCCGTCGACGTCGTTGCTGCCCGCCGCCGTGCCCGCCTTCCGGCCGGTCACCAGGTCGTTGTCGCCACTGGCGGGGGTGCCGAGCTGCTTCGGGCCGTTCTGCGTGGTCGGCTCAGGGTTGCCGCGCTCCCACAGCCCGCCGGTCGCGGTGCCCTTGGTGACCGTCCAGCCCTTGGCGCTCTCGAAGTCGTCGGACCAGACCGCGCCGTTCCCGCAGTACCTGGCCTCCTTGCCGATGATCCGGTAGACGCAGTCCGCGAACTCGGCCAGCTGCAGGCTCGCCTCCTTGTTCCGGGTGGTCTGCGCGGCGATCACGCTCGCCGGCGGGTAGAAGCCGTTGCCGCTCGGGTTGGGACCCGGGTACATCTCGAACGTGTACGCGAAGACCCCCTGCGTCGCCCACAGCCAGTCGATGATCGAGCCGTCGGTGATGTAGAGGTCGCTGGACTGCTCCGGGGTGTAGCCGTTGGAGTTCGCCATGCGCACGCCGAGGCTCATGAAGGCGGCCTGCTGGTCGGCGTTCATCCCCGAGGCCGTGTCCGCGGTCGTGTAGCCGAACGGCCACAGGATGAGCTCCGAGTACGTGTGGAAGTCGATGCTCGCCTTGATCTGCTGTACCCCACCGATCCGGCGACTGAGCACGAAGTCCCGCAGGCGCTGCGTCTCGGGCGCGGAGAACCCCGACGGCCCGTGGTAGGTCTCCGACGCCGGGCTGTCCGACGAGCCGCCGCAGCAGGCGAACTTGAAGCTCCAGTTGCGGTTGAGATCCGTGCCGACGGTGTTCGAGCCGGCGTTGGGCTGCCGGTTCTTGCGCCAGTTGCGGTAGGCGCCGGTGGCGATGTCGTACTCGCCACCGTCGGGGTTCAGGTCCGGCACGATCCACAGCTCGCGGCTGTCGACCAGCTTGGTGATCCTGGGATCCTTGCCGTACCCGTCGGTGTACAGCTTCACCAGGTAGAGCGCCATCTCGACGGTCAGGTGCTCGCGGGCGTGCTGGTGCGCGCCGTACAGGACCTCGGGCTCGTCCTCGTCCACCGCGACGTTGTCGGAGATCTTGATCAGTGGCAGGTCGCGGCCCTGGTACGACTTGCCGATGCTGGTCTTGCGCATGATCGCCGGATGGGCGGCGACGGCCTTGTCGAGCTCGGCGACCATCTCGGCGTAGTTGTGATAGCCGGCGTCGGCCTTCGGGAAGTCCTCGGCGCGCCGCTCGAGGACCCGGAACCCCTGGTCGCGGAGCCGGCGCGCCTCGGCGGGCAGCGCGGTGATCTCGGCCCGGCCGTGCTCGACCGAGTCGATGGCGGCCCCGCTGCGGGCGACCCGGTTGCGGTCGTCCAGGGTACGGACGCCCTCGACCACATACCGCCCGGCCTGCTCCGCCGGGTCCACCGGGGCCGCGCCGGCGGCATGGACCCCGGCGAGCATGAGCAGCCCGACACCGGCGAGCGTGAGCGATACGGAGAGCCTGCGGCCCATCGCGCCTCCTTGGGTGGTTTTGCACCATCCAAGGTTTAAGCGCTATTAGTCCGCTTTGGTGGTGCTTTCACCCCCATCATCATCCCCGTTGAGCGCGGCGCGCAGTCGTTCGCGCTTTTCGGTGCGGCGGCGCGCCGCGCCGACCGCCTGCACGGAGGCCTCCTCCCGCAGTCCTTTCAGCAGGAAGAAGGCCAGCGCGGCGGAGACCACCACGGCGATCATCAACTTCAGCAGCGAGCTGATGTCCAGCGGGACGGCGAGCAACGCGGCCGCGACGACGACGAAGAGCCCCAGCCGGGCGAGCGTGTACTTCAACAACGCAGACATGGTGTGGCCAGGATATCCCTGCCCACGGCCGGTGCCGCACCGGCCGTGGGGCGGGTCAGGCCCAGACCTGCTGCGGCTCGGCGCGGCGTTGTGCCAGCGGGGTCGGCTTGTCGTACTCGCGGACGACCTCATACCGGGTGTTGCGCTCGACCGGCTGGAAGCCCGCGTCCCAGATCAGGTGCAACAGGTCCTCGCGGTGCATGGTGTTGGGGGTCCCGTAGCTGTCGGCGTCGTGTGTGATCTTGTACTCGACCACCGAGCCGTCGAGGTCGTCGACGCCGAAGTTGAGGGAGAGCTGGGCGACCGACAGGCCGTGCATGACCCAGAAGCACTTCACGTGGGGCACGTTGTCGAACATCAGGCGGGACACGGCGAACGTCTTGAGCGACTCCGCGGGCGAGGCCATCTTGGTGCGGGCCTGCAGCCGGTTGCGGATCTTGCCGTCGGCGGAGTCGACGAAGTCGTGCTGGTAGCGCAGCGGGATGAAGACGGTGAAGCCGCCCGTCTCGTCCTGCAGCTCACGCAGGCGCATGACGTGGTCGACGCGGTGCCGGGGCTCCTCGATGTGCCCATACAGCATGGTCGAGGGCGTGCGCAGGCCCTTGCTGTGCGCGAGGCGGTGGATGCGCGACCAGTCCTCCCAGTGGCAGGCGTGGTCGACGATGTGCTGGCGGACCTCCCAGTCGAAGATCTCCGCCCCGCCACCGGTGAGCGACTCCAGGCCGGCGTCGATGAGCTCGTCGAAGATCTCGTCGGCGGGCAGACCGCTGATCTTCTCGAACCACTGGATCTCCGTCGCGGTGAACGCCTTGAGCTTCACCCCCGGCAGGGCACCCTTCAGCTCGCGCAGGACCTTCGGGTAGTACTTCCACGGCAGGGTCGGGTGCAGGCCGTTGACGATGTGCAGCTCGGTGAGCTGCTCGTCCTCCATCTCCTTGGCCTTCGCGACCGCCTCGTGGATGCGCATCGTGTACGCGTCCTTCTCGCCCGGCTTGCGCTGGAACGAGCAGTACGCGCAGCTCGCGGAGCAGACGTTGGTCAGGTTGAGGTGCCGGTTGACGTTGAACATCACCCGGTCGCCGTTGAGCTCGGTGCGCTTCAGGTGGGCCAGCCGGCCGAGCCAGACCAGGTCGTCACTCTCGTAGAGGGCGACGCCGTCTTCCCTGCTCAGCCGCTCCCCGGCGACGACCTTGGCCTCGAGTTCACGCTTCACACCTGCATCCACGTCGCCAGCGTACGTCGACCCGGGCCGGACCTCACCGGCCCCCGCGTTAGTGCGGCATTCATCTCTCCGGACGCAAGCTGACATTGATCAGGCCTCGACGCTGATTGCTTCCGTGAGGTAAACAAAAGTGGGCAGAAACACGGTCGGGCGGCAGACCGACTGATCGATCGATCTTGATCGACCAATGGCGGGGCTTCCGACTGGGGACGGTGGCATGGACGGACTGGTGTTGAGGGCGGCGAGTTATCCCGGCGACAGCTGGGTGCCGCCCGCCGAGGCAGAGACATCCGCGCAGGTCGCGGCGATGATCCCGAAGCAAAGGGGCAGGCACCGGCGAGGGCCTGTGTTCGTCGCGGCCGTCGTGTGTACGTTGCTGTGCTCGCTGGTCCCGCGTCCGGCCTACGCCGACCCGGGCGGCGTGATCCCCGACACCGGCTCGCGGCCGATCGCCTCCGGCACGCTGGTCATGCCCGGACAGGGCGGCACCACCGCGCCCCCGGCCGCCGGCGGGAGCAGCGCCACGCTGCGCGGACCGCTCGCCACGCGGCTCGCGACGCTGGAGATCGCGGTCAACACGCTGGGCCAGAAACGGCTCCAGGCACAGCTCAACCTCGAGACGGCCCAGGCCGCCGCCACCGACGCCCAGGACAAGCTGCGCGCCGCCACCGCCCAGGTCGCCGAGCTGCGCAGCCGGGCCGACTCGGCCGCCGCCGAGGCGTACAAGCGCGCGACCGGCCTCGGCCCCCTCGACGGCTATGCGCACGACCTGCACCAGTTCGGGCTGCTCGCGCCCGGCATCGGCCAGCAGCCCGGCAGTCAGCAGGACGCCCGGGACCTGCTGCGCGCCGAGCAGGAGGAGACGGCCGCCAAGCAGCAATACCAGCTGGCGCAGACCGCCTACCTGAGCGCGCAGAGCGCGTACGCCCCGATCGACGCCCAGTTCCAGGCGCAGAACGCGGAGTACGTGCAGCTCAAGACCCAGAACGAACAGGCCGTGCTGCAGATCGCGGCGCAGGAGGACGCGGCCGAGCAGAGCCGCGGCACGGTCTCCACCGTCCCCGTCGACGGCATGGTCGCCAACCCGAAGGCCATCCAGGCGCTCAACTACGCCCTCAGCAAGATCGGCAGCTGGTACGTCTGGGGCGACGAAGGCCCGAGCACCTTCGACTGCTCCGGCCTGGCGTACTGGTCCTACGGGCAGGTCGGGGTCCGCGTGCCGCGCGTCGCCAACGACATGTACCACGGCACCCCCGCCATCCGGGCGACCAAGAACAGCCTCGGTGACCTGCTGCTCCCCGGCGACCTGGTCTTCTTCGCCAGCGACAGCGGCGACTGGCGCTCGATCTACCACATGGGCATCTACGTCGGCGGCGGCAAGATGGTCCACGCCCCGACCACCGGCGAGAAGGTGAAGATCGGGCAGGTGAAGTGGTCGCGCTTCTTCGGCGCGACACGGATCTTCCCGGCCGTCCAGGCGCCCGGCGCCACGCCGTCGGCCACCTCGGCGTCACCCTCGTCGACCGGCACGGCGTCACCCTCGTCGAGCACCTCGTCGACCGCCTCGCCGTCGGCCTCGACCACCACGTCGCCGAGCGGGTCGGCCTCGCCGACGGTCACCAACTCGCCGTCGGAGTCGCATTCGCCGTCGCCGACGTCGACGACCACGTCGGCGCCGCCGCCGCAGCCCGAGCCGAGCGACGAGCAGACGTCGCAGGCGCCGAGCACCCCGGCGAAGACCACCGCGGCGTCACCGTCGAAGTCGTCCGTCGAGCCGACCTCGACGGGGGCCAGCACGGCGGCACAGACCACGGCGTCCGCGGCGGGCAACTGACGTCTCGTACACCGGACCGGCCCACGGAAGATCCGTGGGCCGGTCTCGTTTGTTGGGTTCGCCCTTTGACGCAGTCGTTCGTTCCCGGATGATCCGGGTGATCGCGGTGCCGGGTGATGGTGGTGCCGGGTGATGGTGGTGCCGGGTGATCCAAAACCCGACGCAGTCCGGTCCAGCGTTCCGTGACTCGATGTGGCACCGTGGAGCCGGGACTGGCGGAGGGGCACGCCGGCGGCACGGCGACGCCCACGCAACAGTCGCACAGGGCAAGGTCATGGAGGGCAGCGATGGACGAGCGGGAGACACGGGACGGCGCACGCGGCGAGGAGGTGCGGGCCGGCTCGCCGTTCGGGTTCCCGCCCGGCGCCCAGCCGCAGGCGACCAGTCCGGAGCCCGAGCCAGACGCACTCGACGGCGACCTGCCGCCGCTGCCGCCGCCACCACCGGTCGGCGCCGAGCTCCCCCCGGACACCCCCGAAGAGGTGGTCCCGGACGCACCGTTCGAGCTGCCGCCCACGCCCGTCGACGGCGCGCTGTGGCCGGGCGGTGACCCGTTCGCCGGCGCCGACGAGGACGACGAGGACGACCCGGAGGTCGCGGCCATGGTCGCGGCGTTCAACTCGACCGACGCCGCAGTCGCACCGGGCTCGGCGTCCGCCGGCCTGAGCGAGGCCCCGGACGCTGCCGTGGGCGTGAGCGCCGGCCTGAGCTCCGGCGCGGGCGCTGGTCCGGACTTCGTCACGAGCTCTGGTGCGGGCTCTGGTGCGGGCTCTGGTGCGAGCTCCGGTCTGGCCGAGGCGCCCGCGGGCGTGGACGCCGGCGTGAGCGCGGCGCCTTCCACCATCGCCGGGCCTCCGGAGATCGGTCTCGGCGCGCTCGCCGGCCTCAGCGGGCTGCGCGAGGCACCCGCGTCGCAGGCGTCCGCACCGCCTGCGGAGGGTCCTGACGAGCCCCGGCGGCCGGCGGAGCCGGAGGCGGACGTCATCGCGGCCGCGCTCGCCAGCGAGCCGCCGGCGTACCAGCTGCCGGACTTCGACTCCGTAGCCGGGACGTACGGCCCCCCGCCCGCCGAGTCCACGCCGTACTCGGGGATTCACCCGGCCGAGCCGGTGTCGTCGGACGTCGGGGCGCCGTTCGCGCCGGTCCCGGTCTCCGGGTTCGGCGCGCCGGCCGCGGCGATCGACGAGCCGTCGGGCGCCGTCGACGCACCCGGGCCGGTGGCCGATCCGCCCGCCTCCGCCCCTGCCGCCCCTGCCGCTGACGAGGCGCTGCCTCCGCTGCCGAGCCGGGCCCGGGCGCCCCGGCAGCTGCCGGAGTCGTCGTGGGACGCGTTCGCGCTGCCGTGGAGCGCACCGTCGTCCGGTTCGTCCGCTTCGTCGTCCGCTGCCTCCTCGGGGGCCGCTGGTCCGTCGGAGCCCCAGGCCGCGCCGCCGCCGTTCGCGGTGCCTGCGCCCGCCGAGGCCCAGGCCGCGCCGCCGCCGTTCGCGGTGCCCGCGCCCGCCGAGGCCCAGGCCGCACCGCCGCCGTTCGCCGTGCCCGCGCCCGCCGAGGCCCAGTCCGCGCCACCGCCGTTCGCCGTGCCCGCCCCGGCCGAGGCCCAGTCCGCGCCGCCGGCGTTCGCGGTGCCGGCCGCGGAGCCGCCGGTGGTGTCGGAGCCGCAGGTGGTGCACCCGTTCGCGGTGCAGAGCCGGCCGGCCGCCGGGCCCGCGGCCGAACCAGTCCTCGCCCCCATCGACCGGCCCGTCGTCGACGTGCCGGCGCAGCCCTTGATGGCGCCTCCCTCGTCGGCACCGCCGGTCGCGCTGCCGGTCGCCGGGACGTTCGCCGCCGCCGTGGTCGCCGCCCGGGCCAGCGCTTCCGTGCCCGGCGCCCGTTCGGTCACCGCCGAGGAGGCCGCGCAGGCCGCCCGCACCGCCGGCACCCCGACGGTGTACCGCACCTCCATGGCCCTGCCGCAGTCCATGGGCTTCCCCGCCGCCGGCGCCGGCTCCTCCAACGACCCCTCCCCCGCCGCACCGTCCGCGCCCGGTGGTGCCGGTGGTCTGGGCGGCCCGGGGCAGCCTGAGCCGGGCCGGCCGAGCGAGCCTGGTCAGCCGAGCGAGCCGGGCCGGCCGAGCGAGCCGTTCCCGAGTCCTGAGCCGTCACCGTTCCCGAGCCCCGAGCCGGTGCCGACGCCGGAGCCGGCCCCGTTCCCGCCGGCGCCTGGGCCGGAGCCCATCCCGCAGCCGTACCCACCCGCGCCGCCCGCCCCGACGCCGCCCCCACCCGTGCCGAACCCGGAGCCGCCGCCACCGCCCTTCCCGGGGCCCGCCCCGGAGCCGACGCCGCCGCCGATCCCGGGTCCCGGGCCGCAGCCGCCGTCACCGTTCCAGGCCCCGGCGCCGTACACGACACCGTCGTCGCAACACCCGTGGGGCACGGGCGACACCGGCCAGCCCGCCGCAGCCGCCGCGGCCGGACAGGGTCCCAGCTGGGCACAGCCGCCGGCGCAGGGATGGGCCCAGCCGCCCGCGGCGCAGCAGCCGCCGCAGCAGTGGTCCGCTCCCCCCGCGCAGCCCGGCGTCTACGGCACCCCCGCCCACCAGCCACCGGCCGCTCCCAGCCAGCCGCCGGCCGCTCCCGGCCAGTACGGCACCCCCGGCCAGTACGGCACGGCGCCGCAGCCGGGCCAGTACGGCACCCCGGGCCAGCCAGCGCAGGGTCAGTACAGCGTCCCCGGCCAGCCCACCCCTGGCCAGTACGGCACCCCGCAAGGCCAGCAGCCCGGCCAGTACGGCACACCACAGGGCCAGCAGCCAGGGCAGTACGGCACCCCGCCCGGCCAGTACGGGACGCCGCCCGGCACGTACGGGCAGCCGCAGCAGTACTCCGCGCCGGGGCAGCCTCAGCCGGGGCAATCTGGTCAGCCGGGTTGGGCCGCGCCGCCGGCACCGGGCGGGCAGGGCGCACCGGGGCAGCCGAGCTGGGCCACGCCGCAGGGCCAGCCGGCGTCGGCGCCGCCGTCGCCGCAGGGCTGGGCCGCGCCGCCGAGCCCTCCGGTGTCCACGCCGCCGTCGCCGCAGGGCTGGGCCGCTCCGCCGGCTCCCGCGCAGCCGGGCTGGCAGCAGCAGCAGCCAGGGCAGCAGCAGCCGGCCGCGCCGGGATGGGCGCCACCGCCCGCGTTCGCGCCGCCGGTCTCCGGTGGTCCGGCGTCGGCCCCGCCGTCGTCGGGCGGCCCCGCGTTCGCCCCGCCCGTTTCGGGCGGTCCGGCGTCCGCGCCACCGTCCTCTGGCGGGCCTGCCTTCGCGCCACCGTCCTCTGGCGGTCCGGCGTTCGCGCCGCCGGCTTCGAGCGGGCCGGCCTTCGCGCCACCGCCGTCGAGCGTTCCGGCGTCCGCGCCGCCGGTCAGCGGGCCGGCCTTCGCGCCGCCGCCGTCCACGCCCGTGTCGTCCGCGCCGGCCGCGTTCGCGCCGCCCACCTCGGGCGCAGGCGCACCCTCCGCGCCGCCGGCGTCGGCAGGGGTGCCGGGGGCGGGGCAGCCGTCGTACACGATGCCGACAACGACACCATCCGATTCCATGCCGCCGGTGTCGGCGCCGCCGGCGTTCTCCATCCCCTCGGCGAGCCCTTCCGCGGCGACCCCGCCCGTGTCGGCGCCGCCGAACTGGGCGCCGGGTGGGGCACCGTCCTGGGCGCAGCCGGCCGACCAGCAGGTTTCCGCTCCTGCGGCGCCGAGCTGGGCGCAGCCGCCCGCGAGTGACGCGGTGTCGGCACCGTTCGCGCCGAGCTGGGCGGCCTCGCCGGCGGCTGAGCCGGCCGCGCCGTCCTCGCCGGGCTGGACGCCGCCGGCGCCGGAAGAGGCCGCGCCGGGCTGGGCACCGCCGCCGTCGGGGCAGGCCGCGTGGGCACCGCCCGCCGAGGGGCAGCAGCCGTCGTACTCGGTGCCGAGCGCCCATTCCGACCTGCCGCCGGTCCAGCAGACCGGGTGGGGCGCGCCGTCCTGGGCGCCGCCGCCGTCGGCGGGGCCGGAGCGCGACGACCGGGCGGCCAGCGACCGGGCGCCCGGTGGGGTCTACCCGTCGAGCGGGGCACCGGCCAACCCGGCTCCGCCGGCGCACCAGCAGCCGCCCGCGAACCCCCCGCCCGAAGAGGAGGAAGAAGTCCAAGTGGTCAGCGACGCGGGTCCTCCGCCCGCATCGGAAAGCTACGGCAACTGGGCACGGAACCAGCGCAGCTCTGCAGGCACAGTCTATGGCGGGCAACGCGTCACCCCGGTGACCGCGACCCCCGCCGACGGCGGCAGCTCACTGGAGAACACCGGCTCGCTTACCGGGCACATCTTGAGTCAAGGCACACAGGTAGCCGACGATGACGACGAGCCGGAGAAGTCCGGCAACCTGAAGGTCATGATCATCATCGGGATCATCGTGGTGGTGCTCCTGGTCGGCGGCTACCTGGCCGTTACGTTCTCCAAGTCGTTCATCGAGGAAATGTTCAGCGGCGTACCGCAGAAATAGTGAACCGCGACACCTCCGCGCGGGGTCAGTGAGCGAGATCGGATAAGCTGAAGGGTCTCCAATCGGAAGGTCCCAGCTCCTTGCTGCTCGCTGACCCCAGTTCGTACCCCTCCATCTTCGACGCGAAAGACCAGCTCGAAGCCGTAGAGGAAATCCAAGGGCCCGGTTTCGCCGGGCTCGGCCTGCCCAACAAGTTGGTGCGCGCACTTGCCAACCAGGGCATCACCGATCCGTTCCCGATCCAGTCCGCGACCATCCCTGATGTGCTCGCGGGCCGTGACGTCCTGGGCAGGGGGCGCACCGGTTCGGGCAAGACGCTCGCCTTCGGCCTGCCGTTGCTGGCCCGGCTCGCGGCCAGCGGGCGGTCCCGTCCGCACGCCCCGAAGGCCCTGGTCCTCGTGCCGACGCGCGAGCTGGCCATGCAGGTCAACGACGCGTTGACCCCGCTGGCCAAGACGCTCAATCTGTTCTGCAAGACCGCCGTGGGCGGCGTGCCGTACGACCGGCAGATCTGGTCGCTCGAGCGGGGCGTCGACGTGCTCGTCGCGACGCCCGGCCGCCTCGGTGACCTGATCAAGCGCGGCGTGTGCCGGCTCGACGCGGTGGAGATCACCGTGCTCGACGAGGCCGACCAGATGGCCGACATGGGCTTCCTGCCGGAGGTCACGGAGATCCTGGCGCAGACGCCGGCCACCGGCCAGCGCCTGCTCTTCTCCGCGACCCTCGACAAGGACGTCGACACGCTGGTCAAGCGCTTCCTGGTCGACCCGGTGACGCACTCGATCGAGCCGGCGACGGCGTCGGTCGGGTCGATGGACCATCACGTGCTGCTGGTCCCGCCGAACGACAAGTTCGCCATCGCCGCGTCGATCGCCGCCCGCAAGGGCCGCACGATCCTCTTCGTGAAGACGCAGCAGGCCGTCGACGAGCTGGTCGAGCAGTTCGCGGCCGTCGGCGTGCGGGCGGGCGCCCTGCACGGCGGCAAGACGCAACGGGTGCGCACGCGCACGCTCGCCGAGTTCAAAGAGGGCACGTGCGACGTGCTGGTGGCGACCGACGTCGCCGCGCGTGGCATTCACATCGATGACGTGTCGCTGGTCGTACACGTGGATCTGCCGCGGGACCAGAAGGATTACCTGCACCGGGCGGGTCGCACCGCGCGGGCGGGGGCGACGGGCACGGTCGTGACGCTGGTGCTGCCGCGGCAGCGTCGGCGGGCGGCGGCGCTGCTGGCGAAGGCCGGGGTCACCCCGACCGAGCTGCGGGTGCGGGCCGGCGACCCGGCGTTGGCCGAGGTCACGGGCGCCCGGCAGCCGAGCGGCGTGCCGGTGCGGATCCAGCGCAGCACCCCGCAGCACGGCGCGTCGCACTTCAGCGGCAGGCCCGGGCGGCGGCCGCAGCACGAGCATGATCGTCGTCCACGGCGTTAGGTGACGACAGGGCGGTCCGCAGAATCGGTGCGGACCGCCTTTTTGTCGCCCTCGTTTTGTCGTACCCGTCGGATAGCGTCTACGTATGACGGTGCTTCCACGGGCCTTCGCCTGGCAGCGGACCGACACTGCCGGCGGCGAGTTCGTCACGCTCGACGACCGCCGGGGCCTTTATGCCAAGGGCACGGCGTTCGCCGCCGACAATGCGTTGTATTCCTGTAGATATGAGCTGCACACCGACGAGGGCTGGGCGAGCACCCGGCTCGAGGTGACGGCCGAGGGTGCCGGCTGGCGCCGGACGTTGAAGATGGAGCGGGCCGCGGGGCGCTGGCGGGTCACCACCGGTGAGCAGGGTGACCTGGAGCGGGTGCTGCCGAGGGCGCCCTTCGCCGGCATCGAGGAGCCCGACCGGCTCCACCAGGTGCTCGACGTGGATCTCTACAACTCCCCGCTGACCAACACGTTACCGGTGCGCCGGTTGGGCCTGCACCGTGCGGCGCCCGGCACGGTGTCGACGATCGAGGCCGCCTGGGTGCTGCTGCCGAGCCTGGCGGTGTTGCCCCTCCAGCAGGTGTACGAGGTGCTGCCCGGCCGCCGGGTGCGCTACAGGTCGGAGACGTTCACGGCCGACCTGCAGCTGGACGACGACGGCTATGTCGTGGAATATCCGGGGCTGGCGGAGCTGGCCTAGCAGGCCGACTGGGGGCGGCCCTCCCATTTCGTCGACAGCGCGATCGCAGTGCGGGTCCGTGCGACGCCCTTGACGCGGTTCAGCTCGATGATGAGCCGTTCAAGGTCGCCAATGGTCTTCACGCGCGCCTTGCACAGGAATGATTCCTCACCCGCCATGAAGTAGCACGATTCGATCTCCGGATGCTCGCGCAGGGCTTCCAGGATGCCGTCGGTGTCGCCGCTGCTGTCGTGCACGATGCCGATGACCGCGGTGAGCGGCAGCCCGACGGCCTCCGGGTGGATCTCCGCCCGGTAGCCCTGGATGACGCCGGAGGATTCGAGCTTGCTGACGCGCTCGTGCACGGCCGGCGCCGACAGGCCGACCTTCCGGGCCAGCTCCGCATATGGAAGCCGGGCGTTGCCTCGAAGCAGGTCGATGAGTTGTCGATCGATCGCATCCATCGCGTCCAGCCTAATGGTCGGGGTTTTAGCACAGCTAATTACCCAACACGTGCGATTTCCTCGTTTCCCGGACACGGCACGCTAGCGGTGCTGTAATGGGCGTACATCCCAGGATGACTCGTGCTTTCAGCTTGCCGCATGGGGGTGCGCGGGCCCGATCGAGCCACCCATGGGTTAAGGAGGGGCCGTGGAGACGGGAGATCGTCTGCTGACGCCCGGCGAGGTCGCTGCCTTGTTTCGTGTGGATCCGAAAACGGTGACACGCTGGGCGGCGGCCGGCCGGATCAGCAGCATCCGAACCCCGGGGGGACACCGGCGGTTCCGGGAATCCGAGGTGCGGGCGCTGCTCGAAGGAGACGACGCGCTCGACGACACCTCTAACGGGAATGGCCGAGTTCACCCGACCAACGAGTGAACAAGGTATGAGACACGCCGGCGGCGTCGAGGACTTTGCCGGCGACGAAGTCGACGAGTTGGGCCGCCGTGGCCGCCGCTCCGGCCGAGTAGAAGCCGGGGCTGGCGGGGAGGACCACGGCGCCGGCGTCGTGCAGGGCAATGAGGTGCTCCAGGTGGCTGCGGGTCACCGGGGTCTCCCGCGGGACGACGACGACCGGTCGGCGCTCCTTGAGGTTGACCTCGGCCGCCCGTTGCAGCAGGTCCTTGGAGAGCCCGATCGCGATGCCCGCGCACGCCGCCGTGCTCGCCGGCACGATGAGCATGCCCTTGACCTGGTACGACCCACTGCTCGGCCCGGCGGCGAGATCACCGGCGGGCCAGTGGACCACGTCGCCGAGCTCGCGTCCGACCCACGTGGCCAGGTCGTCCTTCCAGTGCGCGTCGCGGAACCCGATCCCGGTCTCGTCGAGGATCGTGAGCCGGGCGGCGCGTGACACGATGAGGTCGACGGCCTCGCCCGCGTCGAACAGCGCCCGGATCACCGCCGCCGCATACGGCGTGCCGGACGCCCCGGACACCCCGACGACCCACGGCCTGCGCTGATCAACCACGCGGTCAACTCTGCCACAACTGACCGGCCCGCTCGGAAAGTGTCGTACCGGGTTGGCAGGATGGGGGCATGGCACGCGGCTTCCCATACGCAGACCTCAACGAGTTCCTGGCCGCCCTGCAGCGGGCCGGTGAGCTGCACCGCGTGTCCGCGCCGGTGGACCCGCACCTGGAGATCAGCGAGATTGTCACCCGCACCGTCCGGGCGGGCGGCCCGGCGCTGGTGTTCGACCGCCCGACCCGCGGCGACATGCCCGTCGCGATCAACCTGTTCGGCACCGAACGGCGCATGGCGATGGCACTCGGCGTCTCGCACCTCGACGAGGTCGGCGAGCGCATCGGCTCGCTGGTGAAGCCGGAGCTGCCGGTCGGCTGGGCGGGCATCCGCGACGGCATCGGCAAGCTGCTCCAGCTCAAGGCGGTGCCGCCGAAGCACGTGAAGACCGCGCCGTGCCAGGAGGTGGTCTACAAGGGCGACCAGGTCGACCTCAACCGGCTGCCCGGCCTGCAGATCTGGCCCGGCGACGGTGGGATCTACCACAACTTCGGCCTGACCCACACCAAGCACCCCGAGACCGGCAAGCGCAATCTCGGGCTCTATCGCCTGCAGCAGCACAGCCACAACACGCTCGGCATGCACTGGCAGATCCACAAGGACTCGACCGCGCACCACGCCGTGGCCGAGCGGCTCGGGCAGCGCCTGCCGGTGGCGATCGCCATCGGCGCCGACCCGGTCGTCTCCTATTCGGCGAGCGCGCCGCTGCCGTCCGACATCGACGAATACCTGTTCGCGGGCTTCCTGCGCGGTGAGCGGGTCGAGATGGTCGACTGCCTGACGGTGCCGCTGCAGGTGCCGGCCAACGCGCAGATCGTGCTCGAGGGGTATCTGGAGCCCGGCGAGCGCCTGCCCGAGGGGCCGTTCGGCGACCACACGGGCTTCTACACGCCGGTCGAGGACTTCCCGGTGCTGCACGTGGAGTGCATGACCACCCGCAAGCAGCCGATCTACCACTCGATCATCACGTCGAAGCCGCCGCAGGAGGACCTCGGCCTCGGCAAGGCGACCGAGCGCATCTTCCTGCCCCTGCTGAAGATCATGATCCCCGACATCGTCGACTACGACCTGCCGGCCGCCGGCGTGTTCCACAACTGCGTGATCGTGTCGATCCGCAAGCGCTACCCGAAGCACGCGCAGAAGGTCATGAGCGCCATCTGGGGCGCCCACCTGCTCTCACTGTCCAAGCTGATCGTGGTCGTCGACGACGACTGCGACGTGCACGACTACGCGGAGGTCGCCTTCCGCGCCTTCGGCAACGTCGACTACCAGCACGACCTGCTGCTCACCGAGGGCCCGGTCGACCACCTCGACCACTCCTCCTATCAGCAGTTCTGGGGCGGCAAGGCCGGCCTCGACGCGACGCGCAAGGGTCCGGCGGAGGGCTACCATCGCGGCTGGCCGGAAGAGATGGTCATGTCGCCCGAGGTCGTGGCGCGGGTCGACAAGCGCTGGAGAGAGTATGGGTTCAAGTGACGCTCGTTGAGGCACCCCGGAGCCGGGTCAAGGCATTCCTGCGGCTCGTCGCGATCGAGCATTCGGTGTTCGCGCTGCCGTTCGCCTATCTGTCGGCCCTGACCGCGATGACCGTCCACGGTGGCCGCGTCAACTGGGCGGACCTGCTCCTGGTGACGGTCGCCATGGTCGGCGCCCGCACGTTCGCGATGGCCGCCAACCGGATCATCGACCGCCACATCGACGCCCGCAACCCGCGCACCTCCCAGCGCGAGCTCGTCACCGGCGCCGTGTCCGTCCGCACCGCGTGGACCGGCGCCGCGGTCGCCCTCGTCGTGTTCCTGGGCGCCGCCGCTTTGCTCAACCCGCTCTGCCTGGCCCTCGCCCCGCTGGCCGTGGTGCCGCTGGTGCTCTACCCGTATGGCAAGCGCTTCACCAACTGGCCGCACGCGCTGCTCGGCCTCGCGCAGATGGTCGGCCCGGTCGGCGCGTGGCTCGCGGTGACCGGCGACCTGCGCGGCTCGGGCGCCGCCTGGGTCCTCGGCGCCGCCGTCGGCCTCTGGATCGGCGGCTTCGACCTCATCTACGCCTGCCAGGACGCCGCCGTCGACCGCGAGATCGGTGTCCACTCCGTCCCGTCCCGCTACGGCATCCCGTTCGCCCTCCACCTGTCGACCGCCGCGCACGTCGTGACGTTCGCCCTCTTCGTGTGGTTCGGCCAGCTCGTCGACCTCGGCTGGCTGTGGTGGATCGGCCTGGTGGTCACGGCGGTCGCCTTCGTCTACGAGCACGCCATCGTCCGCCCCGACGACCTGTCCCGCGTGAACCGCGCCTTCTTCACGGCCAACGGGTTCGTGGGGATCGCACTGTTCGTGTTCGCCTTGCTCGACCTGGTCATCCTGTCCGGCCTACGCCCCTGACCCGTCCGCGCTCCCAACCAGCCGGACGCGACGGTTGGGCGGGACGCACGCCGAGCCGGCACGCACGCCGGGCCGGCACGCACGCCGAGCCGGCACGCACGCCGAGCCGGCACGCACGCCGGGCCCAGCCAGCCGGGATGCACGCTGAGCCGGGCGGAGGCGTCTCGACCCGGCGCGGCAAGACGAGGTGAAGCTGCAAGGCCCGGCGAAGGAGGCCCGGCGAGGCAGGGCGTCGGGCCAAGCTCGACCTGGTCATCCTGTCCGGCTTACGCCCCTGATCAGCCCGCGCCCCCAACCAGCCGGACGACGGTTGGGCGGAACGCATG
>NZ_JNYJ01000037.1 GCF_000716715.1 Dactylosporangium aurantiacum
GCGCCCCACCGTCGCCGCGCCCCACCGCCACACCGTCGCCACGCCCCACCGTCGCCGCGCCCCACCGCCACACCGTCGCCACGCCCCACCGTCGCCGCGCCCCACCGCCCCCGCGCCACGCCGTTGCCACGGCCCGCCGCCGCCACGCCCACCGTCGCCGCGCCCCACCGTCGCCACGCCCCACCGTCGCCGCGCCCCGCCGTCGCCGCGCCCGGCTGTCGGTCAGGACCGGTCGTTCCAGCGCCTCTCCGTCACCGGCGGGCGCCACCTGTTCCGCGGAGCACCAGCCGGCGTCGCCCGCAACCGGCGTCGCTCATCGCCCGGCACTCCGGCAGCCGTCGCTCCCGGTGGCGATCCGACCGTTGGCCCGGCCACTTGCGGCTGTCCGCCCGGACGGACGGTTCCAGTGCGGGTGACAGGGCCAGTCGTCGGCGCCGGACCGGGGGCGGGGCCGCGTCAGTAGTCGGCGGGGCGGGGGTGGGGTGGGGCGTGCAGGTTCAGGATCAGGTCGATCACCAGGGCCGTCCACCCCGTCTGGTGCGCCGCGCCCAGACCTGCGCCAGTGTCGCCGTGGAAGTACTCGTAGAACAGGAGCAGGTCGTGCCAGGCGGGGTCGTTCTGGAAGAGGGGGACGTCGCCGAAGACGGGCCGGCGGCCGGTGTCGTCGTTGCGGAACAGGTTGACCAGGCGGCGGGACAGGTCGTCGGCGACGGCGCTGAGGGTGGCCATCTTGCCGCTGCCGGCGGGGTACTCGACCTGCAGGTCGTCGCCGAAGAACTCGGAGAAGCGGCGGACCGCCTCGATGAGGATGTAGTTGACCGGGAACCAGATGGGGCCGCGCCAGTTGGAGTTGCCGCCGAAGAGGCCGCTGGTGGATTCGCCGGGCTCGTAGCCGACGGTGTAGTCCGCCTCGCCGACGTGGACGGTGAAGGGTTGGTCGCGGTGGGCGCGGGAGAGGGTGCGCAGGCCGTACGGGGAGAGGAACTCCTCCTCGTCGAGCATGCGCTGCAGGATGCGGATCAGCTGGTCGGGGCCGACCATCGACAGCAGGCGCAGCTGCTGGCCGCCGCGGCTCTTCTTCGCGCCGACCACGTCGCCGTACTCGGGCTTGTTGGTGAGGAACCAGCGCAGGCGGGCGGCGACGTCGGGCAGGCGGCGCAGCGTGGAGGAGCTGATGATGGTGGTGGCGGTGAGCGGCAGCAGGCCGACCACGGAGCGGACCTTCAGCGGGATGCGCTGGCCGTCGGCGGTGCGCAGCACGTCGTAGAAGAAGGCCTCCTCCTCGTCCCACAGGCCGAACTCGTAGGCGGCGTCGGCGATGTACGCGAAGTGCTCGAGGAACTTGGCGGCGATGTCCTCGTACACCCGGTCGTGCACGGCGAGCGTGAGGGACATGTCGAGCAGGTTGAGGGCGTACATGGCCATCCACGCGGTGCCGTCGGACTGCTCGAGGCGGCCGCCGACCGGCAGTGCCGCCGAGCGGTCGAACGGGCCGACGTTGTCGAGGCCGAGGAAGCCGCCCTCGAAGACGTTGTTGCCCTCGGCGTCCTTGCGGTTGACCCACCAGGTGAAGTTGAGCAGCAGCTTGTGCAGCACGCGGGCGAGGAAGTCGAAGTCCTTGGAGCCGTCGATGGCGAAGACCCGCAGCGCGGCCCACGCGTGCACCGGCGGGTTCACGTCGCCGAACGCCCACTCGTAGGCGGGGATCTGGCCGTTGGGGTGCATGTACCACTCGCGCAGGAGCAGCAGCAGCTGGTCCTTGGCGAACCCGGGGTCCACGCGCGCGATGGCGACGCAGTGGAAGGCGAGGTCCCAGGCGGCGTACCACGGGTATTCCCACGGGTCGGGCATGGACAGCACGTCACAGCTGTTCATGTGCCACCAGTGGCTGTTGCGGCCGTGGCGGCGGCTGTCCGGCGGGGGCTCGGAGACGGGGTCGCCCTCCAGCCAGCGGGCCACGTCGAAGTGGAAGAACTGCTTGCCCCACATGAGGCCGGCGACGCCCTGCCGGACGATCATCGTCTCCTCGGGGGTGGCGGTCGGTGGGACGAGGGCGGCGAAGTAGGCGTCGGCCTCCGCGGCCCGCCGGGACATGGTGGTCTCGAAGTCGTTGCGCAGGTCGGCGGGGGCGAGGTCCTTGGCGCCGGGGGCGTTGAGGTTCAGCCGGAGCCGGATCTCGCGGGTGCCGCCGGCGGGCACGGTGATCACGTAGTGCAGCGCGGCCTTGGTGCCGACCAGGTCGGGGTTGACCGTGTCCTTGCCGTGCAGGATGTGGTCGTTGATGCCGTCTTTGGGGAACTTTCGACCTGGTTTGCCCCAGATGCGGTCGCCGTTGGTCTCGTTGTTGCAGAACAGCGGGCGGGGCGTGCCGTCGCCGGTCAGCGCGAGGCGGCCGAGGAGCCGGTGCTCGGCGAGCAGGCCGTTGTCCTTGGCGCGGATCTCGGGCTCGTAGTCGCGGCCGGGCAGCCCCCACGCCCACGTGTTGCGGAACCACAGGGTCGGCAGCACGTGCAGGCTGGCCTGCTCGGGGCCCTTGTTCTCGATCGTGATGCGCATGCACATGTCGGTCGGGCCGGCCTTGGCGTAGTCGACCTCGACCGCCCAGTAGCGGTCCTCGTCGAAGACGCCGGTGTCGACCAGCTCGTACTCGGGCTCGTCACGGCCGCGGCGGCAGTTCTCGGCGACCAGGTCGTCGTAGGGGAACGCCTGTTGCGGGTAGTGGTACCGCCACTTCATCCAGGAGTGGGTGGGGGTGGAGTCCAGGTACCACCAATAGTCCTTGACGTCCTCGCCGTGGTTGCCGAGGTCGCCGCCGAGGCCGAACATCCGCTCCTTGAGGATCGGGTCCTTGCCGTTCCACAGGGCGAGGGCGAAACAGAAGGTCTGGCGGTCGTCGCAGATGCCCGCCATCCCGTCCTCGTTCCAGCGGTACGCGCGGGAGCGGGCCTGGTCGTGCGGGAAGTAGTCCCAGGCCGTGCCGTAGGCGCTGTAGTCCTCGCGGACCGTGCCCCAGGCGCGCTCGGACAGGTAGGGCCCCCAGCCCCGCCATGGGCGCTCCCCGCTGTCGGCCTCGGCCAGCCGGCGACGTTCAGCGTTCCCATCGTCCTCGATCACGAAGTCATTCTCCGTCGCAGATGTTTCGCTCAAGTTGAGCAGGTCTCGTCGTAGCCTGATGTCGCTTTTGTCGGTCCACCCAATCTTGCCTTGATCAATAATCTTGTCGCGAGTCGCTCGCGCCCTGCCACCCTTTGCCACCAAGATTGTGCCCATGGTGGTGTTCGGTGCGCAGGTATGCGGTGATTTGTCGGCCGGAGCGGCCCGTGAGTGGCTCGTCACGGACGGCGTCGGTGGTTACGCGATGGGCACCGTCTCCGGGCTGCGGACCCGCAGGTACCACGGCCTGCTGGTGGTCGCGGAGCCCGGGCAGCCGGCCCGCCGGCACCTGGGGCTCGCCGCGCTCGACCCGGTCCTGACCCTGCCGTCCGGCGCCAGTGTGTCCCTCGCCACCCACGAGTGGAGCGGCGGCGTGGTGAGTCCCGAGGGCCACACCCTCCTCGAGCGGTTCGAGCTGGTCGACGGGTTGCCGCGGTGGCGGTGGCGGATCGGGCCGGTCGTCGTGGAGCGCACCCTCGCCATGGTCCACGGCCGGTCGCACGTCGGCATCGTGCACCGTCTCCTCAGCGCTCCGGACGAGGTGAAACTCACGCTGAAGGCGCTCGTCACGTGGCGTGACGCACACGCCGAGCGGGGCGCCTCGGGCCCGCCGCCGGTGGTGGCGTCCACGGCGGACGGCGCCGTCGTCGAGCGGGCGTTCCGGCTGCACGGGCCTTCCTGGCGGGTCGGCGGCGAGTGGTACCGGGGTGCCTACGCCCGCGAGGAGGCGGCGCGGGGGCTGAACGCGGCGGAGGACCTCTGGTTCGCCGGGGAGTTCGGCGCGTCGCTGCGCGCCGGCGAGGCGGTCGAGGTCGAGGCGTGGGCCGGTGACGGCGAGGCGCGCGGCGCGCGGCGGATCGTCGACCGCGCGCGGGACCGGGCGCGGTCGTTGACGCACGACGCTTGCGACGATGTGGATGCGGCGCTCGTACTGGCGGCCGACGCGTTCGTCGTCGCGGGCGCGCAGGGGGCGCCGGACGTGGTGGCCGGCTACCCGTGGTTCGGCACCTGGGCGCGCGACACCATGACCAGCTACGAAGGGCTGTTCCTGGCGACCGGCTGGTGCGACGAGGGCCGTGAGCTGCTGCGCGCCTACGCCGCCACGCTGTCGGAGGGCATGCTGGCCAACACCGCCGACACCGGACAGACGGAGTACAACACCGTCGACGGCACGCTGTGGTTCCTGCACGCCGTCGAGCGGCACGTCACCGCCACGGACGACGAGGACCTGGCCGCGGAGGTCCTGCCGGGGTTGGAGCAGGTCGTCGCCGCGCACGTCGCCGGCACCCGGTACGGCATCCGGGTCGACCCCACGGACGGCCTCGTCACGCAGGGCGCCCCGGGCGTCGCGCTCACCTGGATGGACGCCAGGGTCGACGGGATCCCCGTCACACCGCGGGTCGGCAAGCCGGTCGAGGTCAACGCGCTGTGGATCAACGGGCTCGCGGCCGTCGCCGGGCTCAAGGAGCGCCTCGGCGGCGACGCGGCCGGGCTGCACCGGCTCCGCGAGCGGGCCGCGGCGAGCTTCGCCTCGCGCTACCGCATCGTGCGGGCCGCAAGCGACGTGCAGGATGCGGCGGCCCTGTACGACGTGGTCGACGGCCCCGACGGCGACGACCCGGCGACCCGCCCGAACCAGCTGCTGGCGTGGAGCCTGCCGCACGCCCCGCTGCGCGGCACCCCCGTACCGGAGCGGCTGTTCTCCCTGTTCACGCCGCTTGGACCGCGCTCGCTCGCGGTGGACGACCCGGCGTTCACCGGCACCCACCGCGGGTCGCCGGCCGAGCGGGACCGGGCGTACCACCAGGGCACGGTATGGCCCTGGCTGACCGGCCCGTACGTCGACGCGCTGCGGCACAGTCAGGCGAAGGACCACCGCGAGCTGCTCGCCGGTATCGAGGCGCACCTGTGGGAGTGGGGTGTGGGTTCGGTCAGCGAGACAGCGGACGGGCTCGCTCCGCATCGGGCCACCGGGTGCCCGTTCCAGGCGTGGTCCGTCGCGGAGACCCTGCGCGTCAGGCGGATTGTCGGCTGACCTTTACACCCCAGAAATGAGATTTGCCTCCCCGGTAACCCTCGCCCGGCAGGATGAGTCTCAAGCCCACCCATCTCGTCACACGTGAGTTTGATTTGCGTGTGTCAGCGTTGGCGCGCGTGGGTAACAGGGCGGGCGTTTTGATCAACAACTCAACTGTGGGGGCGGCCACGTGGACCAGAACATCGGAAGTGCGGCGAGACCGATGCGGATCCTGATGCTCTCGTGGGAGTACCCGCCGGTCGTCGTCGGCGGGCTGGGCAGGCACGTGCACGCCCTCGCCACGTCGCTGGTGACGGCGGGCCACGAGGTCACGGTGGTGACCCGGCACGCCCCCGGGGCTCCGCTGGAGGAGTACGCCGAGGGCGTCCGCGTCGTCCGCGCGGCGGAGGACCCGCCGCTGTTCCCGCTCGCGACCTCCACGCTGCTGGCGTGGACGATGGCGTTCAACCACACGCTGACCCGGGCCGCCCTGCGGGCCGCGGCGACCGGCGAGTACGACCTCATCCACGCCCACGACTGGCTGGTCACGCACACCGCCGTCACCCTCAAGGAGTGCCTCGACCTGCCGCTGGTCGCGACCATCCACGCCACCGAGGCCGGCCGGCACCAGGGCTGGCTGCCCGACGAGATGAACAAGTGCATCCACTCCGTGGAGTGGTGGCTCGGCCACGAGGCCTGCCGTGTGGTGGTCTGCTCCGAGTACATGCGCTGGGAGGTGACCCGGCTGCTCGACCTCGCGCCGGCCCGGGTCTCCGTCGTCGCCAACGGCGTGGACTCCAGTGTCTGGAAGGCGCCGTCCCGGGCCGTCAACGCCGCCCGCGCCAGGTTCGCCGGCGACGGTCCCCTCATCGGCTACGCCGGCCGCCTCGTGTACGAGAAGGGCGTGCAGGACCTCATCGCCGCCCTGCCCGAGCTGCGCGCCCGGCACAACGGCCTGCGGGTCGTCATCGCCGGCGACGGGCCGCACCGCGCGGAACTGCAGGAGGACGTACGCCGGCTGCGGCTGCAACGCGCGGTCAGCTTCGCCGGGTTCATGGGCGAGGGCGAGCTGCCGGCGCTCATGGCCGCCACCGACGCCCTGGTGGTGCCGAGCATCTACGAGCCGTTCGGCATGGTCGCCCTCGAGGGCGCCTCGGCCGGCGCGCCGCTCGCGGTCGCCGCGACCGGCGGCCTCGCCGAGATCGTCGAGCCGGGCGAGACCGGCGTGACGTTCCCGGCGAAGAGCCCTGACGCGCTCGCCGCGTCCGTCGGCACCCTCCTGGAGGACGAGCCCTTCGCCCGCCGGGTCGCCAAGAAGGCGCGCACGATGGTCGGCCAGAAGTACGGCTGGTCCACCATCGCGGCCAACACCGCCGACGTCTACCGCACCGCGATCACCGAGGCCCCCGGCTTCGCCGCGAAGCAGGCCGCCGCGGTCCTCGAGCACGGCCGACCGCAGATCGTCGTGCCCGAGGGCAACCTTTTGACGATCTGAGTCGCATCTTTGAACGGCCCCGGCGAGAACTTTGCCGGGGCTGTTCGCATTTGCGGTCTCGCGTCCGGGCGCGTTGGCGATTAGGGTCTCTGGGGTATAGCGACCGGAATCGATCAGGACGGCACTTGGGTGAGCGGGACGGCTGACGAGGTCCTCGGCAACAGGTACCGGCTCATCGCACCCGTCGGCACCGGTGGCATGGCGGTCGTGTGGCGGGCCCAGGACCTCGTGCTCGACCGCGACGTCGCGATCAAGCTGCTCGCCGAGGAGCTCGCCAACAAACCCGGCAACCGGGAGCGCATCCGGGCCGAGGCGCAGGTCGTCGCCCGGCTCCAGCACCCCAACATCACCGCCGTGCACGACTACGGCGAAGCCGGCGACGCGCAGGCGGGCCGCCACGGCCGCCGCCCGTACGTGGTGATGGAGCTCCTCGAGGGCGAGCTGCTGTCCAACCGGCTGCGCAGCGGGCCCATGTCGTGGCGCCGGGCGACCCAGATCTGCGCGCAGGTCGCCGCCGGGCTCGCCGCCGCGCACGAGCGCCACGTCGTGCACCGCGACATCAAGCCCAGCAACATCATGCTCACCGCCGCCGGCGCGAAGATCCTCGACTTCGGCGTCGCCGGGCTCACCGGCTCGTTCGACCCCGACGACGAGGACGGCACCGTCTTCGGCACGCCCGCCTACCTGGCCCCCGAGCGGCTCCTCGGCGGCGGCGTCATCCCGGCGACCGACGTGTACACCGTCGGGCTGCTCGTCTACCGGTGCCTCACCGACCGGCTGCCGTGGCACGCGGACACGCCGACGCAGATGATCGCCAACCACGTGTACGAGCCGCCGCACCCGCTGCCCGACATCCCCGGCCTGCCCCGCGACATCGGGCAGCTCGTCGCCCAGTGCCTCGCGAAGGATCCCGCCACGCGGCCGCCGGCGGCGTACGTCGCCCGTACCCTCGCCGCCGCCACCGGCATCCACGTGGTCCTCCCCGGGGAGGACGGCACCTCCACCCAGGAGGTGCACGCCCCCGCGACCGCCGTGCCGCGCCCGAGTGAGCCGGTGGAGGCGACGTTCGGCCGGGAGGTGACCGTCCCGCGCCAGCGGGCCGCCAGGCGCCGCAGCCGGCGGGCCGTCCTCGGCGCGGCCCTCGCCGTGGTCCTCGCCGTCGGCGCGGGCGCCCTCGCCGTCTGGAAGCCGTGGGAGCCCAGGCCCGCGTGCAGCATCGACTACTACAGCCGGCCCGAGCCGGCCGACGGCGTGGACCGGGGGTTCGCCGCGCGCATCGTCATCGCCAACTCCGGCAACCGGCCCGCCGACCCGTGGCGGCTGCACTTCCTGCTCCCGGGCGGGCAGGAGATCACGCAGATCACCGGCGGCCTCGCCACCTGGGAGCGGGTGGGCGGCGGCGTCCGGATGACCGGCGCCTACGCGCTGCCGCCCGGCAAGGCGCTCACCGTCGGCATGAACGGTGCCCGCGGGGTGCAGCCCTTGCCGACCGACTTCACCGTCAACGACGTCGCCTGCGACACCCGGTGGGCCGACCTGCGGCGCGGCGCCACCCTCCCGCCGATGACGGACCTGGTCAACCCGCCGAAGGACGAGAACCGCCCGAAGGCGACCACCCCGCCGGGCCCGCCGGAAGGCGGTGGCCCGCCCGGCGGCGGCGGGTTCGACGGGGACCGGCCACCGCCGCCGCCCGGCGAGGACGGGGGCGGCGGCCCGCCGCCGAGCGGCCGCCCGACGAGCACTGCGGGGCCGTCGCCGTCGCGCTACGTTCAGAACCGTGCCTGAACGGTTCGCGGGTCCTGTCGGGTTCGTCTTCGGCGGCGGCGGCGTCCTCGGCGCGGTCGAGGTCGGCATGGTGCGCGCCCTGCTGCACGCCGGGATCCGTCCCGACCTCGTCGTCGGCACGTCGATCGGCGCGTTCAACGGCGCGGCCGTCGCCGCCGACCCGGACGAGCGGGTCGCCGAGCGCCTCACCGAGCTGTGGGTGTCGCCGGAGGCCCGCACCGTGTACGGCGACTCGCTGCCCCGCCAGCTGGGCCGCTTCGCCCGCCGCACCCACCTGCACTCCCAGGCGCCGCTGCGGCGGCTGCTGACCCGCGAGCTCGGCGCCGACACCACCTTCGACGACCTGCCCGTGCCGTTCCAGTGCTGCGCCGCCAGCATCGAACGCGCCGCGGAGCACTGGTTCGACAAGGGTTCCGTCGTCGAGGCCGTGCTCGCGAGTTCGGCCGTGCCGGGGCTGCTGCCGCCCGTACACCTCGGGGACGAGCATTTCATCGACGGCGGGATCGTCAATTCCGTCCCCGTCGGCCGCGCCGTCACCCTTGGGGCCAGGACGGTCTTCGTCATGCAGGTCGGCCGGATCGAGCGCCCGCTGCGGCCGCCGCGGCGGCCGTGGGAGGTCGCGCAGGTCGCGTTCGAGGTCGCGCGGCGGCACCGCTTCGCCCGCGAGCTGTCCGAGGCGCCGCCCGAGGTCACCGTGCACGTCCTACCGACCGGCGGCGGCTCCGCACGCGACGACTCACCGCTGTCCTACCGCGACATGACCCTCGCGCGGGCCCGCATCGAGCGCGCGTACCAGGCCACGAGCGCCTACCTGGAAGCGGC
The DNA here is from genome assembly GCF_000716715.1 of Dactylosporangium aurantiacum. Taxonomy (GTDB): domain Bacteria; phylum Actinomycetota; class Actinomycetes; order Mycobacteriales; family Micromonosporaceae; genus Dactylosporangium; species Dactylosporangium aurantiacum. The sequence continues at coordinate 9,273 of NZ_JNYJ01000037.1, forward strand.
GGCGTAGTGCCGCCCCGCTGGCTGCGCCGCGTCGTGCTCGCCCCGGTCTTCCTCGGCGTCGTGCTCGTGGTGCTCGTCATGATGCCCGTCCTGCTGCTCGCCGCCGCCGTCGCGGCACCGTTCGGGTCCGGACGGCTGCGCGCCCTGCGGGTCACCTGGATGGTGGCGGTCTACCTGCTGCTGGAGGCCGTCGCGCTGGTCGTGCTGTTCGGGCTCTGGGTCGGCAGCGGGTTCGGCTGGAAGCTGCGCGGGCCGCGGTTCCAGCGGATCCACTACGTGCTCACCGGCTGGTTCCTGCGGGTGCTGTACGCGCAGGCCCGCTGGGCGCTCGGCGTCAAGGTCGCGGTGGTCGGCCCCCACCCCGACGTCGCCGCGCCGGGCCGCCCCGAGCTGGTGTTCTGCCGGCACGCCGGGCCCGGCGACTCGTTCCTGCTCATCCACGCGCTGGTCAACTGGTTCGACCGGGAGCCGCGCATCGTCCTCAAGCACACCCTGCAGTGGGACCCGGTCATCGACGTCATCCTCAACCGGCTGCCGAACCTGTTCCTCACCGCCGGCGGCGGCGACCCGTCGCAGGTCGCCGCCCTCGCGACCGGCCTGGACGACAACGACGCCCTGGTGCTCTTCCCGGAGGGCGGCAACTTCACCCCGACCCGCCGGGAACGCGCCATCCGGCGGCTGCGCGACCTCGGCCTGCACGCGCTGGCCGAGCGCGCCGGTCGCATGCGGCACGTCGTGGCGCCGCGGCCGGGCGGGACCCTCGCCGCGCTCGACGCCGCGCCGGAGGCCGGGGTGATCTGGGTCGCGCACACCGGCCTGGACAAGCTGCTTACCGTCGGGGACCTGTGGCGGCACCTGCCGCTCGACCTCACCATCACGATGCGCTGGTGGTCGGTGGACGCCGCGCAGGTGCCGGACGGTCACGAGCAGCGCGTCGACTGGCTGTACGAGTGGTGGGGCCGCATCGACGCGTGGATCGACCGGCACGGTCCCGGGTCGTAGCCGGCCGCTCCTGACCGCGGCGTGGTTCCGGGGCGGCGGCGCGGCGCGTGGCGGCGGGCGGCGGCGGACGGCGGGCGGCTGCGGACGGCGGGCGGCGGCGGGCGGCGGGCGGCGGCGGGCGGCGGCGGGCGGCTGCGGCGGTGTTCGGGGGTTGGCGTGGGTGGGGTGCGGTGTTCGTGCAGAATGGCCGGATGCGATTCGGGGTGCTGGGCACGGGACACTGGGCTGCGACGACACAGGCGGTGGCCCTGGCGGCGCACCCCGAGGCCAGCCTGGTCGGTGTCTGGGGCCGCTCCCCCGCCAAGACCGCCGCCGTCGCCGAGTCGTTCGGGATCACCGCGTTCGACGACGTCGACAAGCTGCTCGACGCCGTCGACGCGGTCGCGATCGCGCTGCCGCCGCAGATCCAGGCCGACCTCGCCGCCCGGGCCGCCCGCGCCGGCAAGCACCTGCTGCTCGACAAGCCGCTTGCACTGACCGTCGAGTCCGCGTCCGCGGTCGTCGACGCGGTCACCGACAACGGCGTCGCGTCCGTGGTCTTCTTCACCAACCGGTTCATTCCCGCCGTCGCCGAGTTCCTGCGCGACAACGAGGCGCTCGGTGGCTGGTACGCCGCGCACGCCACCATGTACGCCTCGATCTTCCAGCCCGGCAACCCGTATGCGGGATCGACGTGGCGCAGGGAGCACGGCGGGCTGTGGGACCTCGGCCCGCACGCCCTCTCGGTCGTCCTGCCGCTGCTCGGGCCCGTCGTCGACCTCAGCGCCGCCGACGGCCCCCACGACACCGTGCACCTCCTCCTGCGGCACGACAGCGGCGCGGCGAGCACGCTGTCGCTGACCCTCGACGCCGCGCCCGACGCGACGACGTTCGGGTTCTCGTACTACGGCGAGCACGGCGCCCTGACCCTGCCCGCGTGGGGCGCCGACACCCCCGTCACGGCGTTCGGGCACGCGGTGACGGCACTGATCGCGGCGGCCGGCGGTGTGCCGCACCCGTGCGACGTGCGGTACGCGGCCTCCATCACCGGCATCCTGAGCGCGGCGGACCAGGCCCGCCGCACCCAGACGATCGTCACCGTCTGACCGTTTCCCCGCTTCGCACGGTGGGCGGCCGGACCGATCCCGCCGCTGACGGTCGTCGTGGCCGTCAGCGCATGCGGGTCACCGCCGCCCGCAGGCGCCGGACGTCGCGGATGCGCCGCTCGTACGTCGTGGCCAGGGCGACCAGCACGAGACCCGCCACCGCGAGGGGTGCCCACCTCGGCAGCAGGTCCCAGTACACGGCGATCTCGTGCAGCGCGATCACCACGAGGGCCGACCCGCCGACGACCGCCGGCGCCTGCAGCCGGCGCACCGCCCCCACGACGACGACGGCCAGCGCGCCGAGGCCCAGCAGCAGCCGCCGCAGCGGCTCGCCCTCGCTCACCAGCACCGAGGCGAGGCTCGGCCCGAACGCCGCGAACAGCGCCGGCCCGTACGCCACCCAGCTGCCGAGCCGCTCCACGCCCTCCGGTCGCCGGTGTGCCGCGTACCAGCCGACGGCGGCGGCGACCGCACCGGCCGGCAGCGTGTACGCCTCCAGCAGGGCGACGTCGTTGGACGCGAGCACCAGCCAGTACGCGACCAGCTGCGCGGCGCCCGCCACCCCGGCGAACACCACCCGCGGGCCGCCGGTCAGCGCCCGCAACCCGAGGACGATCCCCCACAGGCTGCTGATCCCGGCCATCGCCGCCAGGTCCGCGGTGGTGAGCAGGAACGCGACCACCGCAGTGGCGTGCGCGACCACCTCCAGCACCAGCGCCTCACCCGGCACCGCGCCACGCTGCACGTCGCTTGCGGCGGGTCGGACCCGGCGGATGACGACCGCCGCCGCGAGGATGACGGCGGCCGCGAGCAGCACCCAGTAGCCCGCCCAGCGCAGCGGCAGCTCCGCCGCCCGGGCCGCGGCGAACGCCAGCCATCCGGCGCTGACCGCACCCGTGAGCCAGCCGAGCGTGCGGGCCACCGAGGTCCGCCCGGCGACCCCGACGACGGCCGCGGTGACCAGGACCGCCGCGAGGGCCGCGAGGGTCGCGGGTCTCGTCGCCAGGCAGCCCGCGAGTCCGGCCCCACCGGTGAACCAGCACGTGACCGCACCGACGTTGACCCGCAGGGCGCGGGCGTGTGGGCGCACCAGGGCCGCGGCCAGTGCGGTGGCCAGCCCACCCGCCAGGGTCACCGCCGGCACGGCCGGCCACGGCGCCTCGGCGGCGAGGCAGCCGAGCACGACCGCCATGGTCGCCGGCGCGCCCGCGAGGGTCCACACCGCCGCCCGCGTGCGCCGGGCCACGAGCAACGCGAGCACCGCGACGAGGGCGAGCGCCGCGGCGGCCGGACCGGGCCCGAACGCCTGCGCCGCGCCGGCCCACCACCGCCCGCCCGGGTCGAGCCCCACCCCGTCCGGTGCGCCTTGCCAGATGGCCCCGAGCCAGCGGTACGGCCGCAGCAACGTCTCGAACACCGCCGGCCCGACCGCCAGCAGCGTGACCGCCGCGGGGATGACAGCGGGGAGCGCCGCCTGCACGGACCATGCAGGCACCGGTCCTACCGAGGTAGGACCGCCGGGAGTCGCCAGGGGCCGATCGGCGCCGACCGCCCGTCGTGGGGCTCCCCCGGTGACCGCGGACCAGGCCGACAGCACGGCCGCGGCCGCGAACACCCCGAACGGCAGGTGCCCGCCGTCCGACGCGGACAGCCCGGCCGCGGTGAGGGTCACGCCGAGACCGGCGAGAGCGACGCCGAACACGCCAGCCGCGCCGGACACCGCCGCAGTGCCGGACACCGCCGCCGCGCCGGACACCGCCGCTGTGCCGGACACCGCCGCCGTGCCGGACACAGCCGCCGCGCCGGACACAGCCGCCGTGCCGGACACAGCCGCCGTGCCGGACACAGCCGCCGTGCCGGACACAGCCGCGGTGCCGGACACCGCCGCCGTGCCGGACACAGCCGCGCTGGATCTGGTTCGGAGCGTGGCGACGAGCACGGTGGCGAGCGCGAGTCCGGCGGCCGCGCCGTACATCGGCGCGGGGACGTGCAGGGCGCTGCCGGCGCCGGTGAGCCGGACGGCGGCCGCGGCGAGCAGCGGCAGCCCCGCGAGGCCGACGGTGACGGCCGGGGTCGCGAGGCGCGGCGTCCTGTCCCGCAGGGCGAGCAGCACGCACAGGCCGGTCAGGGCCACCATGGTGAGCAGCGTCGCGAGTGGGGTGTCCAGCCCGGTGAGGACGGCATGCGCGGCCACGACCGGCAGTGAGACGGCGGCCCACCACCCGGCCGGCGGGGTCACCCACAGCTGCCGCACGGCGACCGGCTGCCCGGCCAGGGGCGGCGAGCCCGCACCGAACGGGACGCCTCGTACGGGATCGAACGCGGGCCGGCCCGCCACGTCCGGCTTCCCGCCGGTCGAGCCCGAGGCGTCCGCAGTGACGGCGTCCGGAGCGTCGACCGCCGTCCAGCCGCCGGTCGCCGGCCACTCCGCAGCCGAACCACCGGCGGCTGAACCACCGGCGGCTGAACCACCAGCAGCTGAACCATCGGTGGTCGGCACGCCGGCCGGGTGGTCTGCAATCTCCGCGGCCCCGGTCACCTGACCACCGGCCGCCGGCGGGACGGGAGCGGTCGCCGGCCGCGCCGACCACTGCAGCGCTGCCACGGACAGCGCGGCGAGCACCGCGAAGTCCAGCGCGGACACCACCGGCAGCGGCGCGTCGAACGCCCCCGGGACGGCGAACCCCACGAGCACCACCGCCGGCCACACCACCCAACGGGACCGGGACAGGACGAGGAACGCCGCCGCGATCGGCAGCAGGGCGACCGGCACCTGCCACGAGTACAGGTTGTCCATCGTGGACACGGGGCCGTGCCAGGCGGGCAGTGCGCGGCCCACGGCGGAGGCGGCGGCGACGAGGGCCGCGACGGTGTACGGGACGGCGGTCGCGCCGGCGACGACGAAGGCGCCGGTCCTGGCGCCCGCCCGGACGCGGTCGGGCAGCACGGCGACGGCCAGCGCGATCAGCACCGGCACGCAGGCGAACGCGAGCGCCTGCTGGTCCGTGACGACCTCGGCGAGGACCCGGACGGCGACGATCGCGACGATGCACACCGCGACCCCGGCACCGACATGCGCGGTGACGCGGTGCACGAGGCCGGCGGCGACGATGACGGCGGCCAGGGTGAGCATCGCGGCGGCGGCGCCGAGGACGGCGGGCACGCCGTCGACGGTGGTCAACGCGACGAAGCCCAGCGGGACGGCGAGCGTGACCGCCAGTCCGGCACCGATCCAGGCGGCCTTCTCCACGGTACGGGCGAGCAGCAGGTCCAGCGCCGCGACGGCGGCGAACGTGAACGTCCACCCGGTTGCCTCGAACGACCGCTCGGCGGCGAGCAGCGGCAGCACCGGCTGCGCCGCGAGGAGGGCCGCGAAGCGGGGGCCCCGCAAGCCGGTTGCGACGGCGTAGCCGCCGGCGACGACGGCGGTGACCGCGCAGACCAGCCCCGCGTACGTCCTGGGCCCGGTGGCGTCGGCGAGGCCGGCGAGGTTGACGTACCAGGCCGCGTAGCCGTCCAGCAGCACCAGCAGCAGGCCCAGCGCGGCGAACGTCTCCGCCGTCGACCGCAGGCCGCGGGAGAGCGCGACCGGGGGCACGGCGAGGGTGATGAGGGTGATCGTCGCCAGGATCGCGGCCCGGCCGACCACGCCGAAGCTCGCCCAGGCGACCGCCGCGAACACGATCGCGGCGCTGCCGAGCAGCAGGCCGCCGAGGATGAACAGCAGGTTCTGCACGGTCCGGGGACTGGTCTCGGCCTGCCCGGCGGCGGGGACGGCAACCGGCCAACGGCCACCCGGCGCGCCGGGAGCCCCCGCGGCCGCCACGGCGCCGGCGCCACCCGAAGCCCCCGCGGCACCTGAGACGCCGGCGGCACCCGCGGCGCCCGAGACGGCCGCAGCGCCAGGGGCGGAGCTCACCGGCGGGAGCGGCCGTACCGGCGCGGGGGGCGCGGGGGCGAGCGCGCCCCTGGCCGCCTGCACCGCCTGGCTGACCCGTGCCGCAAGCAGGTTGCGCTGGGCGCGGACGGCGTTCAGTCGCTGGACCGCGGCGCCGTACCTGCTGCGGGCCTCGTCCAGGTCGGCGCGGGCCGCCTCGACCTCGGCGAGGAGCTCGTCGGCGCGGGTGCCGAGCCGTACCACCTCGGCGGCATCCGGGAACGGGGCACGACCGCAGCCGGAGCAGCCGGCCTCCAGGTCGGCCTGGCCGCCGCAGAACGGGCACGGATACGTCATCATGCCGTCAGGATGGCGCTGCAAGGTCGTTGCGGGTATCGGGTGCGGTACTCATCCTCGTCTGAGTACCGGGATCTTCCTGTCGTGGTGGCGACGGGGCATGCTGGCGGGATGCGGTTGCTCTCCGAGGCTGAGTACAAGGCGACGATGGAGCCCGAGCCGATACAGATCGGTCCGGACGACGAGCCGCCGTTCGACTTCTGGCCCTACTTCGACGCTATCCCGGAGGAGCACCTGGGCGGGCACGACTTCAGTGAGGGCAGCGTCAACTACGCCTGGCAGATGCCCGTCGGCGAGCTGCAGCACGTCCTGGTGAACTGTGAGACCCCGAACGTGTTCCTGGTCCTCGTCCTCGACCTGCGCACCGAGACCGTCCTGGGGCACTACCTGCTCGACATCTACGGCGTCTGAGGACAGGCGGGAAGGACAGCCGGCTAGTCGTCGAGGCCGCGCTCGATGGCGTACCGCACCAGGTCGACCCGGCTGTGCAGCTGCAGCTTGTTCAGGGTGTTCTGCACATGGTTCTGCACCGTGCGGTGCGACAGCACGAGGCGCTCCGCGATCTCCTTGTACGTGACGCCCTTGGCGACCAGCCGCAGCACCTCGGTCTCCCGCTCGGTCAGCCGCGGCGCGTCGGGGTCCTCGGCCCGGGTCACCGTCGCCAGCCGCCGGAACTCGCCGAGCACCAGCCCGGCCAGCCCGGGCGTGAACACGGCGTCGCCCTCGGCCGTGCGCCGCACCGCCGCGAGGAACTCCTCCCTCGCCGCCGACTTCACCAGATAGCCGGTCGCGCCGGCCTTGACCGCGTCGAGCACGTCCTGCTGCTCGCCGCTGGCGGACAGCATCAGGATCCGCACCTCGGGGCAGGACGCCAGCAGGCCCTGGATGACCTCGACCCCGGACCGGTCGGGCAGCTGCAGGTCGAGGACGACGACGTCGGGGCGGACGGACCCGGCGATGCGGACCGCCTGGGCGCCCTCGCCGACGGCGGCGACGACCTCGTAGCCCGCCTCCGCCAGGTCCCGGGCGACGCCCTCACGCCACATCGGGTGGTCGTCGACCACCATGACCCGGAGCGGTCCCGCTGCTTCCACGCCGGCAGCCTATCGGTCCGGCTGCATGGAGGCTGCCCGCACCGCCGGCCATGCGGGTGCGGCACGACGGCGGGGTTCAGAACAGCCTGGTCCGGTGCCGCTCCAGGAACGCCTCGACGTGCTCGGCGTGGTCGGGGCGGCTCAGCAGGTACCCCTGCCCGAGCTGGCAGCCGGCGGCGCGGACCACGTCGACGTGCGACTCGGTCTCCAGGCCGCAGGCGATCACGTCGATGCCGAGGCGCCGGGCGAGGCTGACCACCACGTCGACGATCGGGGTGGCTGGGGCGCGCTGGCCGGCCGGTTCGCTGAACAGCACCTGGTCGATCTTCAGCACGTCGACCGGGAGGCGGCGCAGGTGGGCGAGGGCGGTGGGGCCGGTGCCGAAGTGGTCGATCGCGGTGCGGACGCCGAGGGCGCGCAGGCCGGCGAGCTGCTCCACGGCGCCGGCGTCGTCGGGCAGGGACGCCTCGGCGACCTCGATGATGAGCGACTCGGCGGGGACGCAGTGGGTGTCGACGGCGGTGGCGACGGTGGCGAGCCAGCCGGCGGCGGCGAGCTGGCGGGCCGAGGCGTTGACCGACATCCACAGGTCGCGGCCGTCGGCGCGCCAGCGGGACAGCTGGCGGCACGCCTGGTGCAGGGCCCACTCGGCGAGCTCGTCGGCGAGGCCGAGCTCCTCGGCGACGGGGAGGAACTCCTGCGGCGGCACGACGCCGAGTCGGGGGTGCCGCCAGCGCAGGAGGGCCTCGACGCCGACCGGCCGGCGCTGGGCGAGCTCGACGACGGGCTGGTAGACGAGGTCGAGCTCGCCGCGGCCGACGATCCCGGGCAGTTGCTGCTCCATGTCGGTACGGCGCACGAGCGCCGCCTCGAACGACCTGTCGTAGCACTCGACCCGACCGCCCTCGCGGCCCCGGGCGACCTGCCGGGCGCGCCGCCGGGCGATGTCCGCGTGCCGCAGGACCCCCTCCGCCCCGAGGTCGAAGGCACCGGACAGCCCCGAAACACCGGAAAGGCCGGACGGACCGGAGAAGCCGGACGCACCGGAAAGGCCGGAAGCACCGGAGGACCCGTCGGAGGCACCGAACAGATCGGCGACCCCCACGTCCGCGGCCAGGTGCACCGTGTGCCCCGGCAGGTGGAACGGCTCCGCCAGCGCCGTGGCCAGCCGCGTGGCGAGCGCGAACGCGTGCACCAGCGACGCGCCGGTGAGCACGCCGAACCCGGCGCCGCCGAGGCGGGCGGGCAGGTCGTCGCGGCCGACAGCGGTACGCAACCGGCGGGCGGCCTCGATGAGCACGGCGTTGGCGACGGTGGGGCCGTGCAGGTCGGCGACGCTCTCGAACCGGTCGAGCTCGACCAGCAGCACGGAGCCGGCGGTGGTGGTGCCGCGGGCCTCGGTGACCGCCGCCAGGAACTTGCGCCGGTTGGCCAGGCCGGTCTGCTCGTCGGTCCAGGTCACCTCGTCGAGGCTGCGCTGCAGCTGGGCGCGGTCGCCGACGTCGCGGACGTGGACGACGACCCCGGCGACCTCGGGGGCGGCGCGCTGGTCGCTGACGGTGGACTCGGTGTCGCGCCAGCGCCCGAAGCCGTCGCGGAGGCGGGCCTGGACCAGGACGTGCTGTTCGCCGGCGAGGACGGCGTGCAGCGCCCCGGTGGCCGGGCCGGCGTCGGCCGGGTGCAGCAGGCCGACGAACGGCCGGCCGAGGACGTCCTGGTCGGAGAGGCTGAACTGGCGGGCCGCGGCCGGTGACTGCCAGCGCACGATCAGCTCGGCGTCCAGCACGACGGTGACGTCGGTGGAGCCCGCGACCAGCGTCTTGAAGTGGGCCTCGCGGGTGGCGAGGGTGCGCGCGTACCGGCGGATGTCCCGGGCGGCGAGCGCCTCGCGCAGCGCGACGGCGACGACGGCGGCGAAGCCGAGACCGATCGCGGTGCGGTCGAACCGGCCGCCGGTGAGCAGGTGCAGCACGGACACCGCGACGGCGAGCAGGGCCGGGCCGATGAGCAGCGGGTAGCCGGCGAGGGTGCCGTCGCTGTCGGCGGCGTGCGGGCTGCTGGGCGCGTCGTCGGCGCGCCGCGCGCCGGTGAGGATGAGGAACGGCCCGGCGAGCAGGGCGAGGCCGGCGGCGGCGAGCCCGGCGCAGATCCGGCCGCTGGCCGGGCCGAACAGGTCGCCGGGGCCGTCGAGCGCGGACAGCAGGACGGTGAAGACGCCGAGCCCGACGATCGACAGCGCGGCGCCGCCGGCGCAGCCGAGGGCCGCAGGGCGGTGCCGGACCGCGCGCAGGCCGGTGACGACGGCGACGGAGACCGCGACGCAGCAGGTGACGGCGACGGTCAGCGGCAGCGGGCCAGCGAGGGTGGACGCGGCCGGCGCGGTGGCGAGGACCCAGACGCTGTAGCACAACGTGACGCCGATGCCGGCGCCGTCGAGCAGGCGGCGCAGCCGGGCGCGGACGGTGGGTGCGGTGCCCGGCAGCAGGAGCAGGCCGAGCAGGAACGTGGGCGCGGCGACCAGGGTGGTGACGGCGGCGACGCGGCCGGGCGCGGCGATCGACGGCGTCAGCGCGGCCGCGCCGGCCGCGGCGACACCGACGCCGGTGAACAGGGCGCCCATGCCGAGGAACCCGGCGCCGCGGCACGGGCCGAAGCTGCCCCGGCCGTGGTGGACGCGCAGGGCGAGCCGGATGAGGGCACCGGCGTGGACGAGGGAGCCGGCGGCGACCCCGGCGGCCACGGCGCCGAGGGACAGCACCGGGCCGGCGGCGGCCGCGGCGCTGAACGCGGCGACCGCGGTGACCAGGACGAGCCAGAACGTGCGCGGGTTGCTGACCACGGTCGTGTCGCTTTCGCGAGGCGATGGGCACGGGGGGATTCGTGCCTATTGAGGCCAACGAGGAGATCCGCCCGCGGTTACTGCCCGACCGTGAGGATCTCGCGGATCGCGGCGAGGCGGGCCGCCCGCTGCTCGCCGGTGAGCGCGCCGCGGGTCAGCTCGTCGAGCAGCAGCCCGTCGACGAGCGCGATGGCGAGCCGGGCCCGGTCCTCGGAGCCGAACAGCTCGGTCGCCCGCCGCACGAACCCGCCGGCGAGGGTGTCCGCCGAGTCGCCGAGCTCCGCGCGGGCCTGCGGGTCGAGCATGAGCATGAACCGGGCCCTGGTCCTGGTCGCCTGCGGCCCGGCCCAGGCGGCGAGCAGCACCCCGAGATCACCGCCGAGGTCACCGCCGCGGGAACCGGCGGGAGAACCGGCGGCCGCGTCGGCGAGGTCCAGCGCGGCGATGCGGGTCAGCGCGGCGGTGAGCAGCGCGGCCCGGCTCGGGAAGTGGTAGCTGCAGGTGCCCTGCGGCAGCCCGGCCCTGGTGTCGACGGCCCGGTGGGTCAGCGCCCGGACGCCGCCGGTGCCGACCACCTCGATGGCCGCGTCGGCCAGGCGGGTCTTGCGATCCGCGTCACGAACGTTCACCCCGGCGATGCTACAGGTGTAGCGTCAGTTGCTACAGATGTAGTAATCCCGGAGGGGGCGGCAGTGCACGCGATCGTGATCGGCGGCGGCATCGGCGGGCTGGCCACGGCCCGCGGCCTCGGGCGGCAGGGCTGGGACGTCACCGTGCTGGAGCGGCAGCCGGACCTGGGCCAGATCGGCGCGGGCATCTCGCTGTGGCCCAACGCGATGCGGGCCCTGCACCACCTCGGCATCGGCGCCGCGGTCGAGCGGGCCGGCGCCCGCGTCCGGGGCGGCGGCCTGCGCGCCTGGCACGGGCGCTGGCTCAGCCGGGTCGAGCTCGCCGCGCCGGCGGTCATGCTGCACCGCGCCGACCTGCACGAGATCCTGCTCGACGGGCTGCCGGCGACGGTGCGCACCGGGCACCCGGTCACCGACGTCGGCGCGCTCGGCGACGCGGACCTCGTCGTCGGCGCGGACGGCATCGGCAGCGTGGTGCGGGCCGCGTACGCCCCGCACGTGCGGGTCACCGACAGCGGGCAGGTGGCGTGGCGGGCGATGGTCCGCGCCGAGGTCGACGGCGGCGGCGAGACCATGGGGCCACGCGGCTGGCGGTTCGGGTACGCGCCGACCGGCCGGGGCACCGTCTACTGGTACGTCGCCGCGCCCGGCCCGCTGCGCACCGGCACCCGCGCCGAGCAGCTCGCCGAGCTCAGGGCGGTGCTCGCCGGCTGGCACGACCCGGTCGGCCGGCTGCTCGCCGCGACGGCACCCGAGCAGCTGCTGCACCATCCGCTGCGGGAGCTGCGCCCGGTCGCCCCGATGCGCTTCGGCGAGCGGGTCGCGCTGGTCGGCGACGCCGCGCACGCCATGACGCCCAACCTGGGTCAGGGCGCGTGCCAGGCCCTGGAGGACGCCGTCACCCTGGCCGTCCTGCTGCCGAAGGGTGCCGCTGTGTCGTCCGCGCTTCAGGTGTACGACCAGCAGCGCCGCCCGCGCACCGCGGCCGTGTCGCGGCGGTCGCGTCAGGTCGGGCGGGTCGCCGGGGCGAAGGGCAGGCTGACCGGCGCGCTCGCGCGGGCCCTGGTCCGGCTGACCCCGGACCGGATGGCCGCGTCGGCCGCCCAGCGGGTCGCCGCGTGGAGCCCGCAGGACGTCAAGGTCCCCGGCAGGGCGATCACGCCGGCAGGCGGGCGCCGTTGACCTGGTCGCGGCCGAGCCAGCTCTTCAACCGGTGCCGCAGCCCCTTCGGCTCGGGCACGTCGTCGCCCACGATGTCGGCGACGACCGCGGTGATGTTGTCGGGCCCGCCGCCGCGCAGCGCGAGGTCGACGAGCCGCTCGACGCATTCGTCGACGTCGGCGTACTCGCGCAGGACCTCCTCGATCGTCTCGGCCCGCAGCACACCGGACAGCCCGTCGCTGCACAGCAGGTAGCGGTCGCCGGCGCGGGCCGGGACCACCGAGTAGACCGGGTCGGTCGGCTGGCCCTGCAGGACCCGGCTGACCAGCGACCGCTGCGGGTGCGTCGCGGCCTCCTCGAGCGTGATGCGGCCCTCGTCGACCAGCATCTGCACGTACGTGTCGTCGCGGGTGACCTGCTCGAAGTCGTCGCCGCGCAGCAGGTACGCCCGCGAGTCGCCGATGTGCACGAGCCCGACCCGGTCGCCGGAGAAGAGGATGGCGGTGAGCGTCGTGCCCATGCCCTGCTTCTCCGGGTCGGCCTCGACCTCGTCGCGGATGCGCCGGTTGGCGTCGGACACCGCGGTGCGCAAGGCGGTCAGCAGGTCGCTGCCGGCGAACTCCTCGTCGAGCGGGGTCATCGCCTCGATCGCCAGCCGGCTGGCGACGTCGCCGGCCGCCATGCCGCCCATGCCGTCGGCGACCGCCAGGAGCCGCCCACCGGCGAACATCGAGTCCTGGTTGCTGCTACGGACGATCCCGACCTCGGTCCTGGCGGCCCACTCCAGCGCGAGGGGGCGCGGCTGCGACGCTTCCATGGTCGTCAGCGTGCCCGACCGGCGCACACGGCGTCTGTACGCACTTCTGCGTATCGTGGCCGCATGCCCGCCACCCCGTTCATCGGACGAGCCGAGGAGCTCGCCGAGATCATGGACGCCTGGGCGGCCCTGGCCGGCCGGCCGGGACCGGCGGCCGGACCGCTCGCGGCACCCGCCGGCCCGCGGGTCGTGCTGGTCACGGGCGAGGCCGGTAGCGGCAAGAGCAGGCTGGTCGCCGAGGTGCTGGACCGGCTGGAGCCCCGGCCGCCGGTGGTGCTCGCCGGCGCTGCCCGTACCCTCGGCGCCGCACCGCACGACTGGCTCGCCTCGGTGCTCAGCGGGCACCCCGTCGACGGTGGCGTGCCGCCCGAGCTGGCGCAGCGCTCACCCACGGCCGGCGCCGGGACCCGGCTCGCGCCCGCCGCGATGCTGCGGGCCGCCGTCGACGTGGTCCGGACGCTGCTGGACGGCCGCTGCGGCGTGCTCGTCGTGGAGGACCTGCACGACCTCGACCCGGCCAGCCTGACGCTCATCGGCGAGCTCGCCGCGACCGCCGCGCTGCCGGCGCTGCTGCTGGTGACCAGCCGCCCGCCGCAGGAGGCCGCGTTCGCGCCGGCGGCCGCGCGGACGCTGCGCCGGCTCAGCGGCGCGCCGTCGGTGGTGCGGGCGCACCTGGCGCCGTTCGACGCCCGGGAGACCGCCGAGCTGGTCGAGGCGCACCGCGGCGGCACCCCGCCGCCGGAGACGGTCCGGGCGCTGCTGAACCGCACCGGCGGCAACCCGTTCTGGCTGACGGAGCTGGTCACCGCCCGGGGCGACCTGGCCGGCGCGCCGCTGCCCGCGCACGTCGCCGGCCTGCTCGTCGAGCCGCTCGCCGGCGAGCCGGCCCTGGTCGGCCGGGTGGCCCGCGCCGCGGCGCTGCTCGGCGATCCGGTCGAGACCGACGTGCTCGTGCACGTGTGCGAGGGCGAGATCGAGCCGGCGCTGCGCCGGCTGCTGGACCTCGGCATGCTGGTCATCGCCCCCGACCTGGCCCCGGCGGGTCCGCTGCGGTTCCGCCACCCGCTGCTGCGCGAGGCCCTCGCCCGCAGCGCCCTGCCCAGCGAGCGGGCCAGGGTGCACGGGCTGGCCCGGGCCCTCGCGGTCGAGCTGGGCGACGACGCGGCCCTCGCCAGGCACGCCGCCGCGCTCGGCCGGCTCGGGGAGGCGTCCGCGGCCGCGGTGCGGGGCGCGCTGACCAGCCTCGCGACGGGCCTGCCGGACGCCGCCCTGGAACTGGTCGGCCTGGGGCTGCGCGCCGCCGGCCCCGGTGCCGCACCGACCGGCCGGGAGCTGGCCCGGGCCGGCGCGGTGGCGGCGTTCGTGGCGGGCCGGTTCACCGTCGCGGAGCGGCACGCGGCGGACTGGCTGCGCCAGGCCGCGGGCGCGGTCGAGACCTCCGACGCGCACCGGCTCGCCGCCGAGATCCGCTGGTGCCTCGCCGACCGCCCCGGCCACCTGACCGCCCTCGCCGACGCCCGCGCCACCCTCGCCGCGGCCACCGGTCCGGCCGGCGCCGGCCCGGTAGCCGGCGCGGCAGCCGCCCCGGACGGCGGCACGGCCGACGCCTACGGCGCCAGGAATGACGGCACGGACGGCACCACGGCCGACGCCTGCGGCGGCACGGACGGCACCACGGCCGACGACGCGGCGGGCGGCGCGGACGGCGACGCCGGTGACGGCGGGATCGCGGCGGCGTGGGCGCGGCAGCTGGCGGCGGAGGCGGCGAGCGCGCTGCGCACCCGGGCGCCGGTCGAGGTGGTGCCGCTCGCCGAGGCCGCCATGGTCGCCGCCGAGCAGTCCGGGGAGAGCATCGCGTCGGCCGGGGTCACGCTCGGCACGGCGCTCGCGTTCGGCGGTGCGCGCGACCGGGGCGTGGCGTTGCTGCACGCCTGCCGGCAGATCGCCGAACACGACCGCGATCCGGTGACCGTGGGCCGGGCCGTCAACAACCTGGTGGCCGTCGACCTGCCCGGGCTCGGCGACGTGACCGGGCGGCGGCTGTTCGACGAGGCGATGGCCGCGATCGGCCGGTCCGGCCTGGAGTTCTGCGCCGGGCGCACGACCGCGCTCGGCGTCGCGCACGCGCTGCGGACCGGCGACCTGGCCCGGGCGGAGACCCTCGTGTGGTCCCGGCTGCCGATCGAGACCGACCCCGTGGAGCGGGTGCGGTTCGCGGCGACCGCCGGGCTGCTCGCCGTCGAGCGCGGCGACGACCCCCTCGCGGTGCGGCTGCTCGCCCGAGCCGACGGCGAGGGCCGCGACGTCGGCCTGGTCCGGGTGCTGCGGGTGGCGGTCGCGGCCCGCGGCGTGCACCCCGTCGACCCCGCCCTGGCCCTGGCCGAGTGCGTCGGCCGGTGCCGGCCGGCCCGGCTGGTCGAGGCGGCCCGGTGGGCGCTGCACGGCGGGGTGCCGGCCGCGACGGTCGAGGACCTCGTCGGTGACGCGGTCGGCGCGGCACCGCAGCTGCGGCTGCTCCTGGCGGTCGCGGCGGGCCGGGACGCCGCCGCCGTCGAGCTGCTGCCGGCCGCCCTGCGCCACGGCGACGGGCCGGCCGGGGGCGACACCGCGGGCACCGTCGAGGTGGTGGAGGCCGCACCGTACGACGCCGCCGTGCACACCGCGGCCGCGCACGCCCTGCTGCGGCTGGGCCGCGCCGCCGACGCCCGGCAGCACGCGGAGCGGGCGGTGGCGCTGCTCGTGCACTGGCCCGGGTGGCGGCTGGCCGAGGCGGAGACGCTGCTGCACAGCCTGCGCGCCGGCGGTGACCTGACCGCCCGGGAGATCGAGGTGCTCGGCTGCCTCGCCGCCGGCATGTCCAACCAGCAGGTGGCCAGTTCCCTGGGCATCTCGATCCGCACCGTCACCGTGCACGTGTCCAACCTGCTGCGCAAGACCGGCGCCGCGTCGCGCACCGAGGCGGCGCTGTGGGCGGTCCGCCACCGCGTCATCACGCCCACCTGAGCCCCACCCGAGCCCCACCCGAGCCCCACCCGAGCCCCACCGGAGCCCTGGGTGGGCCCGGCCGCCGGGCCCACGCGGAAACCGGCGGGAGCGCCCGAGGGCTCAGGCCAGGGACGCGCCGAGGACGACCACGGCGGCGTCGATCTCGTCGTACGCGCCGGCGCTGATCGACCGCTCCCGTTCCCGGTCGATCAGCTGCTTGCGCAGCATCTCGACGCGGCGGGCGGCGTCCGGCGGCTGGGCCATGATGTTGTTGACCTGGTTGCGGATGTCGTCGACGACGTCGGTGCGGATCTCGCCGGCGGCGAAGCGCCGGTCGACGACGGCGAGGACGGCCCGGCCCGCCTGCTGCGGGGTGAGCCGCGCCGGGGACGCCGACGGCGACGGCGACGGGGCGCCCGTCGTCGCGGCGGGCGACGTGGTGCGGCCCCGGGTCGGCGACGGGGTGGCGCCCGGCGACGGCTGGACGGTGACCGCCGGCGGGATGGACACCACGATGCTCACCGTGGGCACCGGTGCGGCGTTGTCGTCGCGTACCGTGCCCCGCCACAGGTAGCCGAGCCCTGCCAGTACCGTCGCCGCCAGGATCACGGCGAGGACCGGCACCCACCGGCGGCGCCCCCGCTCCGTCGCCGACTCCAGCACGGCCGCGACCTCGGCCGCGGTCGGGCGCTCGGTGGGGTCGGCGGCCAGGCAGCGCAGGCAGATCGCGGCCACGGCCGGTGGCACGCCCGGCACCGCGAGGGCCGGGCGGTGGTCGGCGGCGATGGCCCGCTCGAGCTCGTCCCAGGTCGCGGCCCGCACGGGCGGGGCACCGGTGAGCATCTCGAACAGCAGCACGCCGAGGGCGTACACGTCGGTGGAGCCGCTGGCGGGCGCGCCGACGAGCCGCTCCGGCGCGACGTACGGCGGGGTGCCGAACGTCAGCGTGTCGCGCTGGCCGACGTCGGCGGCGATGCCGAAGTCGAGCAGCTTGACCCCGTCGGTGGTGAGCATGACGTTCTCGGGGGTGACGTCGCGGTGCACGACGCCGCGGCGGTGCGCGGCGTGCAGCACGTCGGCGACGGTGGCCGCGACCGCGACGGCGTCCTGCCACGGCAGCGGGCCCTCGGCGAGCCGGCCGGCGAGGGAGACCCCGTCGAGCAGCTGCATGACGACGTACGCGGCGATGCGGCCGTGCGGGGTGACGGTCTCGCCGTAGTCGTAGACGCCGATCGCGTTGGGGTGCTCGATCCGCGCGGCGGCGCGCGCCTCCCGCCGGATCCGCTCCCGCTGGCCGCCGTCGGTGCCGACGGGCCCGTCGAGGACCTTGACGGCGACCGTGCGCTCCAGGGTGTTGTCCCACGCCCGCCACACGACGGACATGCCGCCGGCGCCGACGGGTCGCCTCAAGATGTACCGCCGGGCCAGGACATCGCCTTCCCGCAGCTGACCGTCCTGCATCACGTCGCTAGCTGGACGCTCGGAGGACGAGCTCGGTCGGCAGGACAGGGCTGTCCGGTGAGCCGTCCAGCAGCAGCGCGGCCGCCGTGGCGCCGAGCTCCGAGACCGGCTGGCGCACCGTGCTCAGCGCCGGCGTGGTGTAGGACGCCAGGGGCGCGTCGTCGAAGCCGATGACGGCGACGTCCTCGGGGACCCGCCGGCCGGCCTTGCGCAGCGCCTGCAGGGCGCCGGCGGCCATGGCGTCGGAGGCGACGAACAGCGCGTCCAGGCGCGGCATCCGGTCCAGCAGCCAGGCGGCGGCGTGCCCGCCCGAGGCGGTGGTGAAGTCACCGTACGCGACGGCGGGGGCACGGCCGGCGGCCTCCAGGGCCCGGCGGTAGCCCTCGAGGCGGTCGGCCGCGGCGGGCGAGTCGGGCGGCCCGGCGATGGTCGCGATGGCCCGGCGTCCGCGCAGGATGAGGTGCTCGACGGCCTGGCGGGCGCCGTCGTGGTTGTCGACGTCCACGAACGGGATGTCCAGGCCCTCGGCCGGGCGGCCGGTGGCCCGCAGCGGCACCCGGGACGCGGCGAGGGAGACCGTCAGGGGGTGGCTGCTGTGCCCGCCGAGCAGCAGCACGCCGCCGACGCCGCCGGTGGTCAGGAACTGCGTCGCGGACGCGATCGTGCCCCGGGTCGCGGACATCGTCAGCAGCGGCACGCCGTGGCGGGTCAGCTCTTCCTCGGCGCCGGCGAGCAGCCGCGCGGAGAAGGTGTCGTGGAACAGCCGGGCGGTGGGCTCGAAGACCAGGGCCGCGACGGGCAGCCGCTGCGACACGCGGTCGGGCCGGCGGGGCCCGCGGTGGCGGACATAGCCGAGCTGTGCGATGGCGTCGTGCACCGACACCCGGGCCGAGGTGCTGACCCTGACCCGGCCGGTGAGAACGCGCGACACGGTCGCGGCGGAGACCCCCGCGGCGGCGGCGACCTCAGTGACGGTTGGTGGCGATGGCTCGTCAGGCATCCCGTCTCCTGTAGGAGCGATTCCTGCGGCCAGCGTCAGCCACCGTTACTCGGATGTCAACTATGCGTTTCGATCGGCTGTGTGGTTCCTTTGGTACACCCGACATATGTGGATTTATGCCATCGACACGGGCTGTGGTAAACCTCGCTGGGACTTCCGCCATCGGGACCGAATAGGGAATAGTCGGCGCTTGTGTCGGAGATCGAGCTTGGCCGCAGGGTGCTGGAGCGCTTCCTGCTGGTCCGCCCGATCGCCCGCGGCGGCATGTCGCTGGTGTATGAGGCAGTCGATTTGGAGCAGCTGCGCCCGGCCGCGGTGAAGGTGCTCGCCCCCGCGTTCGCCAACAACGGCCGCGCGGTGCACTCCGCCCGGCGGGAGCCCCTGCTCATGCAGCGGATGCGGCACCCGACCGTGCCCAAGATCTTCGGGTACGGCGAGCTGGACACCGGCCGCGCGAGCGTGCCCTGCGTGGCGATGGAGCTGCTCAACGGCGTGCCGCTGACCAAGCGCCTGGCCGAGGGGCCGCTGCCGTGGCAGCACGCGGTCGAGATCGCCGCGTCCGTCGCCGAACTGCTGGCGGTCGCACACCGCCGCGGCATCGCGCACCGCGACCTGACCGCCGACAACGTCATGCTGACCACCGCCGGCGTGAAGATCATCGACTTCGGCCTCGCCGTGCCGTTCGCGCACCCGGCCGCGTCCCGGGTCGAGCACGCCCCCGCCTGGGACGTCTACGCCCTCGGCGTGCTGCTGTACCAGATGCTCACCGGGCGCTCACCGCACGCACCGGGCGCCAGGCTGCTGCAACCGGTCGCCACCCCGGTCTTGCTCGCACCGGGCCTGCCACGCTCCGTAGCGGAGCTGTGCCGCCAGTGCATGGCCAAGCGGCCGGCGGACCGGCCCGACAGCGCCGCGGTCGCCCTGTCGCTGTGGGCGGAGTTCGCAACCGACTGGCAACACCAGGACTCCTTCACTGAGAGCTACCGCACACGGTCTGACCACTCTGCGTAGTCTCCGTATTTTGCCTGCGTAAGCGCCCTGTCAGGTCCTTGGACGGACTTGGCCCGCTCGGGTGCATCCGACCATGCTCACCCATTGTGATTGCCCCTCGGCCGATCCAAGCTTCTCGGACAAGGTGCACAACGGTTGCCAACACGGAGCCGGATGGCATCACCGCAGAGATAGCCGAGGGGAAGCTGTCATGTCAGGAACGAAGGTCACCGGCGTCATCGTGACCGGCGGATCCACCGCCGCATCACTGCCAGTCACCGGAAGCCCCGTCTTCGCCATCGTCGTCGCAGGTGTCGCGCTCGTCGTCACCGGTGCCCTGATGGTGCGGGCGTCCCGCTTCAACCGCAGCGCAGCCTGACGCATGACGGCGATCCTTCTGGTCGGCTTCGCGCTCCTGACGTTGTGGCCGGCGTACAACCTGGCACTGGTGGCCTTCACCGCCAGTGACTCGGCCACCGCCGGCCGGCGTCGCCGGCGCGATGCCGTCGCGCCGAACGAGCACGAGCCGCTGACCTTCTGGATCGTCGTGCCCGCCCTCAACGAGGAACGGGTTGTCGGCCGGACCGTCTCCGCCGCACTGGCGCTGGCGGGCCCGGCAGGCACGCGCACCAGGGTCCTGGTGGTCGATGACGGATCGGACGACGGCACCCCGGACGTCCTGGCCGCCATCGACCACCCGGGTCTGACCGTGCTGCGCCGGGACTTCCCCAACGCCCGCAAGGGCAAGGGCGAGGCGCTCAACGCCGCGTTCCGGGCGATCCGCGACCTGACCCTGCTGCACGGCGAGGACCCGGCGCTCGTCGCGGTCGGCGTCATCGACGGCGACGGGCGGGGCAGCGCCAACATCCTCACCGAGGTGTCGCGCCAGATGCGCGACCCGCGGGTCGGCGCGGTGCAGACCCGGGTGCGCATCCACAACCGCAACCGTGTCCTCGGCGCCGTGCAGGACCTCGAGTTCGCCGCCATCGCCAACGCCAGCCAGCTGCTGCGCAACGCCGCGGGGACGGTCGGGCTGGGCGGCAACGGGCAGTTCGCCCGGCTGTCGTCGCTGATGCGGCTCGGCGACGCGCCGTGGTCGCACTGCCTGGTCGAGGACCTCGAGCTCGGGCTGCGGATGCACCTGAACGGCGAGCGCATCCGGTACACCTCGATCGCCAACGTCAACCAGCAGGGCCTCGTCGACGTGAAGCGGCTGCTGCGGCAGCGCACCCGGTGGGCCCAGGGCAACCTGCAGTGCGTCGGCTACGTGCCGAAGCTGGTCGCCTCCCGGAAGATCCGCAACCACGCGCTGCTGGAGATGCTGTACTACCTGCTCGCGCCGTGGATGAACGCCTTCGGCACGGCGGCGGTGTTCGGCCTCTGGGCGGTCGCGATGTGGCGGCTCCTGCCCGGCCACGGACAGTCGGTCCTGATCCACTCGTGGGCGCAGATGGGGCAGGTCGCGCTCTTCTGGGCGCTCGGCATGACCGTCCCGGGCGTCGTGTGGGCGCTGGTCCACCGCGTCCAGCTCGGCGACGAGAAGCTCTGGCGACTGCTGGTCGCCGCCGTCGCGTACCCCTTCTTCCTCCTGCTCGGCCTGGTCAGCACCTGGCGGGCGATCGGCCGGCAGATCAGCCGGCGACAGGCCTGGGCGAAAACAGAACGCCTGGTCGAAGAGCCGGTTCTCTCGTAAAGGACGTCAGCACATGTCTCCCGAAGTCTTCCTCATCGCCGGTACCCGCCCCGAGGCCATCAAGCTGGCGCCCGTCGCCGCCGCGATGCGCGCCGCCGGCCGGCTCACCCCGGTGCTGGTCGCCAGCGGGCAGCACCCGACGATGGTCACCCAGGCCCTCGACGCGTTCGACGTCCAGGCCGACGTGACCCTGCCGCTGCAGCGGGTCACCGGCAGCCAGCCCGAGCTGCTCACCGCGATGATCTCGTCACTGGACGCCCTGCTGGAGGAGCGCAAGCCGGCCGCGGTCGTCGTGCAGGGCGACACCACCACGACGCTCGCCGGCGCCATGGCCGCGTTCTGGCGGCGCATCCCGGTCGTGCACCTGGAGGCGGGGCTGCGCTCCGGCGACCTGGACTCGCCGTTCCCGGAGGAGGCCAACCGCAAGCTCGTCGGCCAGCTCGCCGCGCTGCACCTGGCGCCGACCGCGCTCGCCGCGACGAACCTGCTCGACGAGAGCGTCACCCCGGCGAACGTGCTCATCACCGGCAACACGGTGGTGGACGCGGCCCTGTCGATCGCCGCCCGCGAGCTGCCGTTCACCGACGCCCGCATCGCCGCCGCCGTCGACGCCGCCGAGCACGGCAAAGCCCGCCTGGTCCTGGTCACCGCGCACCGCCGCGAGTCGTGGGGCGAGCCCCTGGACCGCATCCTCAGCGCGGTGCGCCGCCTGATCGAGGCGTACCCCGACATCCGGGTCGTCCTGCCGGCGCACGCCAACCCGGCCGTGCGCGCCCAGGTCGAGGCCGGCCTCGCCGGGGTGCCCCGGGTGACGGTCACCGACCCGCTGCCCTACCCGGACCTCGCCCGGCTGCTGTCGCGGGCGTACCTGACGCTCACCGACTCCGGCGGCATCCAGGAGGAGGCGCCGTCGTTCAAGGTGCCGGCGCTCGTCCTGCGTGAGGTCACCGAGCGCGTCGAGTCGCTGCACGCGGGTTGCGCGAAGCTCGTCGGCACGGACGAGGACCTCATCGTCGCCGAGGCGGCCCGGCTGCTCGACGACCCGGTCCTGCGGCAGTCGATGACCGCCAACGGCAACCCCTACGGCGACGGGCTCGCGTCGCAGCGCACCGAGCAGGCCGTCGCCGCGATGCTCGGCCTCGCCGCGCACCCCGCCCCCATGCCGACCACCGTCTCCGTCTGAGTTAGGGATCCCGTACCGACATGCGCAAGCTGATCAGTTCGCTCGCGGCCGTCACCGTGGCCGCGTCGCTCGCCCTCGCCGCACCGGCGGCCCCGGCCTTCGCCGCCGCGCCCACCGCCACGCGCTCCGGCGCCGGGGCACCGGGCTCGAACGCCGCGACGAAGACGCTCGTCCTCTACGACAACACCGGCCCGTACTCCTGGCTCGGCGAGGACTACGCGACGATGGCGACGAACCTCGTCTCCCACTTCGGGTCCTGGACCGCCCACCCGGTCGGCGCCTACAAGGCCGGTGAGATGTCGGCCTACTCCGCCGTCGTCTACGTCGGCTCCACCTACGACGAGCCGCTGCCGACCGCGTTCCTCGACGACACCCTCGCCGACACGAAGCCGGTCGTGTGGATGTACAACAACATCTGGCAGCTGACCGCCCGCTCCGCCGACTTCGTCGGCACGTACGGCTACACCTGGAAGGGCTACGACACGTCCCCGGTGTCGCGGATCGACTACAACGGCACCACGATGACCCGCGACGTGCGCAACGCCGGCGGCATCATGGACTACGTCGTCTCCGACCCGGCGAAGGCCGTCCCCGTCGGCACCGCGGTCCGCGCCGACGGCACCACCTTCCCGTGGGGCATCCGGTCCGGCAACCTGACCTACCTCGGCGAGATCCCGCTGTCCTACATCACCTCCAGCGACCGCTACCTCGCCTTCTCCGACCTGCTCTACTCGGTGCTCGCCCCGCAGACCGCCGCGCGGCACCGCGCCCTGGTCCGCATCGAGGACGTCGGCCCCGACGCCGACCCCGCCGAGCTGCGCGCCGTCGCCGACTACCTGTACTCGAAGAAGGTCCCCTTCACCGTCGCCGTCTACAGCCGGTACCGCGACCCGAAAGGCGTGAACAACGATGGCAAGGCCGAGGACTACACGCTGCGCCAGCGGCCACTGGTGGTCAGCGCCCTGAAGTACATGCAGAGCAAGGGCGGCACCCTGCTCCAGCACGGCTACACCCACCAGCTCGACGCGATCGACAACCCGTACGACGGCGTCAGCGCCAACGACTTCGAGTTCTTCATGGCGCACGTCGACGCCAACGACGCCGTCATCTACGACGGCCCGGTGAAGAACGACTCGGCGCTCAACGTGACCGCCCGCGTCATGGCCTCGCGCACCGACTGGCTCCTCGCCGGCCTGAAGCAGCCGACCATCTTCGAGTTCCCGCACTACGCGGCGAGCGCCCTGGACTACAAGACGATCAACACGCTGTACGGCGTGCGCTACGAGCGCGGCCTCTACTTCCCGGGCGTGCTGTCCGGCGGCACGGTCGACAACAGCACCGCGCGCATGGTCGGGCAGTTCTTCCCCTACACGGTCCGTGACGTCTACGGCTCGACCGTCATCCCGGAGAACATCGGCAACATCGAGCCGGAGCCGTTCAACCAGCACCCGGCCGTCCTTCCCGCCGACCTGATCGCCAACGCGAAGACCAACCTGGCCGTCCGCGACGGCGTGGCGAGCTTCTTCTACCACCCGTACCTGGGCACCGACTACCTGAAGCAGACGGTGGAGGGCATCCAGGGCCTCGGCTACACGTTCGTCTCCGCGGCGGCGATGTCCTGACGCGCTGACGATCCGGGCCGGGCTCCGCACCGCGGGGCCCGGCCCTTCTCCGTCCGCGGTCAGGTCTCCAGCAGGAGGTCGGGCATGAGGCGTTCGATCGCGTACAGGTCGT
The DNA here is from genome assembly GCF_000716715.1 of Dactylosporangium aurantiacum. Classification (GTDB taxonomy): domain Bacteria; phylum Actinomycetota; class Actinomycetes; order Mycobacteriales; family Micromonosporaceae; genus Dactylosporangium; species Dactylosporangium aurantiacum. Next base: position 33,180 of record NZ_JNYJ01000037.1, read on the forward strand.
AGACCCGGCGGACCTCGGCGATCAGGCCGGACTCCGTCACCACCAGGAACTCGGCGAGGCGGAACTGCTCGGCGTCCACGGCGCAGTCGTAGACGAGGGCGACGCGCTGGTCGATGACCGTGCGCGAGAACACCGACACCGAGGTGAGCCCGGCGGCATACCCGGTGAGCTTCTCGATGAAGTCACCGTCGGGGTCGAGGTTGGACTCGACGCGGGCGCCCGCGGCGAGCAGGCTGAACAGCGCGCTCGTGCGGCCGGTGGTCCAGGCCGCGACCCAGCGCGCGGCGACATCCTCAACAGCGGTCGCGTCCATCACGCGCCATCCTGCCACGAACGAAAGCGACCCGGCCCCGGGGTTCTCAGGAAAGCGCTTTCCCCTTATCCTCGTGGGCATGTTGCGCATCGATGACGGGCTCGCGCCCAAGGATCTGCTGCCCGCGATCGGGCGGATGTGGGAGCTGTCCGCCGGGAAGATCGACGCGATCGACGCGTCGAACCCGCCGGGCGGCAGCCAGGGAGCGCCCGTGTTCACCGTCGAGGGGCGGTACACGGCGCGCGGCTGGACCGAGTGGACCCAGGGGTTCCAGGTCGGCTCGGCGCTGCTGCAGTTCGACGCGACCAGCGACCGGCACTTCTTCGAGCAGGGCCGCCGCCACACGATCGAGGTGATGGCGCCGCACGTCAGCCACATCGGCGTGCACGACCACGGGTTCAACAACGTCAGCACGTACGGCACGCTGCGCCGCCTCATCCTGGAGGGCCGCGCCGGCGAGCAGGACCTGCACTTCGCCGAGCTGGCCCTGAAGATCAGCGGCGCCGTGCAGGCGGCCCGGTGGAGCCGCACCGCGGACGGCGGCGGGTACATCTACTCGTTCAACGGGCCGCAGTCGCTGTTCGTCGACACCATCCGCTCCTGCCGGTCCCTCGCCGTGGCCCACCGGCTCGGGCACGTGCTCATGGGCGAGCACGACGAGCGCATCGACCTGCTCACCCGGCTCACCCAGCACGCGGAGAGCACCGCCCGGTACAACGTCTACTTCGGTGCGGGCCGCGACACCTACGACGTCCGCGGCCGCACCGCGCACGAGGCGCTGTTCAACGTCAACGACGGCCGCTTCCGGGCGCCGAGCACGCAGCAGGGCTACTCCGCGTTCTCCACCTGGACGCGCGGCCTGGCCTGGGCGATGCTCGGCTTCGCGGAGCTGCTGGAGTTCCACCCGTCCGACCTGTTCCGCTCGGCCGCGCAAGCCACGTGCGACTTCTACCTGGAGCACTCCCCCGCCGACGGCGTGCCGTACTGGGACACCGGCGCGCCGGGCCTGGTGCACCTGGACGTGGACGCCCCGGCGGACCCGTTCAACCGTTACGAGCCGGTCGACTCCAGCGCCGCCGCCATCGCCGCGCAGGGCCTGCTGCGCCTCGGCCGGTGCACCGGGGAGGACCGGTACACCCAGGCGGGGCTGACCGTCGCACGGACGTTGCTGCAGGAGCCGTACCTGTCGACGGACCCGCGGCACGAAGGGCTGCTGCTGCACTCGGTGTACCACCGCCCGAACGGCTGGGACCACGTCCCGGCGGGCCAGTCGGTGCCGAACGGGGAGTCCAGCATGTGGGGCGACTACCACCTGCGCGAGCTGGCGCTGTACATCGGCCGCCTGGTCGACGGCCCGTACTACACGTTCTTCGCCGGCGAGCCGGCGGACGGCGACGGCGCGGGCGACGGCGCGGCCGGCGGCGGCAACGGCGACGCGGCCGGCGGCGGCAACGGCGGCGCGGCCGGCGGCGGCGCGGCGGACGGCGGGGTGGGGGCGTGAGCGCGGCGCTGGTCACCGGGGCCTCCCGAGGCATCGGGCGGGGCATCGCGATCGCCCTGGCCGGGGCCGGGTTCGACGTGGTGGTGAACTACGCGTCCAACCTCGCCGCCGCGGAGGACACCGCGAAGGAGATCGAGAAGCTCGGCGCCCGGGCCGTCCTCGTCCGTGCGGACGTCGGCGACGCCGAGGACCGCGCAAGACTCGTGCACGAGGCGCACGAGGCCTTCGGCACGCTGGACCTGCTGGTGAACAACGCGGGGGTGGCCCCGTCGGTGCGGGCGGACCTGCTGGAGGCGACCGAGGAGTCGTTCGACCGGCTCGTCGGCATCAACCTCAAGGGGCCGTACTTCCTCACCCAGCAGGTCGCCCGCCGGATGGTCGACGCCGGCACCGCCGGGAAGATCGTCACGATCTCGTCGATGAGCGCGTACACCGCGAGCGTGAACCGGGGTGACTACTGCGTGACGAAGGCCGGCCTCGGCATGATGACGAAGCTGTTCGCGGCCCGCCTCGCCGAGCACGGGATCACCGTGTTCGAGGTGCGGCCCGGCATCATCGCCACCGACATGACAGGGGCCGTGCAGGCGAAGTACGACAAGCTCATCCTCTCCGACGGCATCACCCCGATCCGGCGCTGGGGCACCCCCGGCGACGTCGGCCGGGCGGTGGTCGCGATCGCCACGGACCTGCTGCCGTTCTCCACGGGCCAGGTCATCGACGTGGACGGCGGGTTCCACCTGCGGACCCTGTAGTGGGCCCGGCCGCCGGGGCCGGCCCGGCGGCCGGGCCCCCGGCGCCATCGGCGCCGGCGATCTCGGCGGCGGCGCGGGCGCGCAGCAGGTCGTGGACCGCCTCGATGTCGGCCGGGGCGGTGCGGGAGGCGAGCCAGTACATGACGCCGGTGGGGATGAAGAACGCCTGGAAGGCGGCGAGCCCCACGGCGAGGTTCGTCGGCGGCGGGAAGCTGCGCGCGAGGGCCGCGAACACCGCACCGACCACGCCGTTGCCGGCGGCGCGGCCGACGCCGTTGACGAGGTTGCCCAGGGAGTAGACGGTGCCGCGGTGCTCGGGCGGGTTGGCGTCGGCGATGAGGGCGAACCAGTTCGGCGAGTTCGCGGACGTGAGCGCGAGGGCCAGCAGCGCGCAGAGGAACGCGGCGAGCAGGCTCGGCGTGGTGAACATGGCGCCGAACACGAGGGCGGTGGCGGACCGGCCGTCCGGGGCGGGCAGCGACAGCGGGGCGAAGAACAGCACCACGTACAGCGGCACACCGGCGAGGATGCCGATCGCGGCGACCTTCGCCCGGCCGCCCGGGTCCCGCCGCTGCCAGCGGTCGCCGAGCAGGCCGCCGACCACGGACAGCACGCCGCCGAGCTGGAACAGGGTGGCGAGGATGCCGCCGATCTGGATGGCGGACTGCTCGTCGTAGCCCTGTGCCTCGGCCCTGGCCTGGAAGAGCCGGGGCAGCCACACGAGGGACCCGAACGCCGCCTGGGCGGTGAGCCCCTGCAGGATCAGCCAGACGTTGGTGCGCCGCGCGACGATGCCGGGCAGCTCGGCGCGGGAGATGCGGTGCTCGTACTCCTCGCCGGCGGCGAACACGGCGGCGAGGTCCGGCTCGCTCTGGCCGCGGCGGATGTCTGCCGTGGTGAAGTACGCGGCGGCGGCGAGGACCCCGAGGACGGCCAGGACGACGAACGGCCGCCGCCAGTCCGCGCCGCCGAGCTGGCTGGCGACGAGGACCCCGGCGAGGGTGCCGACGCCCTGCGACAGGCCCCACAGGCTCATGACGAGGCCGCGGCGGCGGGGCGAGATGAGGTCACTGACGACGGAGAACCCGACGGAGCCGACGGCGCCGAGCCCGACCGCGGCGACCAGCTGCGCGGTGAGGAACGACCAGTACCCCTGCGCGGCGACGGTCCCGACCGTGCCACCGGCCCAGATGAGGGTGCCGACCATGAGGACGGGCTTGCGGTCGGTGCGGTCACCGGCGTACGCCCAGCCGACGGCGGCGACCGCGGTCACGAGGTACCCGACCGCGGTCACCACGCCGAGCGCTCCCTCGCCGACGCCGAGGGAGCGGCTGATCGGCGAGTAGAGCGGCGGCACCAGACTGATCGCCACGTTGTCCAGCGACGCCAGCACGATGAAGACGGCGACGCTGTAGACGCGGTGGAAGCTCACGTCCGGACGGTAGCCCGTATCCCCAGCCTCGGCGACGTCAGCCCGTCTCGCCGGCGACGGCGAACGTGCGCAGCTTCTGCACGGCGAGGGCCGTCATGCCGACGGTGAAGACGCCGGCCATCACGAAGCTGACGGGCACCGACACGTGGCCGGCGAGCACGTCGGTGGGGGCGAGCCAGTCCACGATCGTCTGCACGTACTGCTGGATGCTGAGCTTCGCCGTGCCCGACAGGATGTTGCCGAGCAGCCCTTCCCAGAGCACGACGTACACCAGGCCGAGCAGCACCGGGCGGCGGGTGATCACGCTGATCGCCAGGAACAGCGCCGAGTAGGCCAGCGCCCCGACGAACGCGCCGACGACCAGCGCGAACGCGAGCGGCGTGGAGTCGGCGAGCAGCCCGACCACGAACAGCGGCACCCCGGCGAACCCGCCGGTGACGCCGACCGCGACGGCGAGCTTCGTGAACACGATCTCCGAACGCGGCAGCGGCTTGGACAGGATGTGCGTGATCGTGCCGTCGTCGATCTCGGAGCCGAGCACGCCGGTGCCGACGATGAGCGCGATCACGGGCAGCACGGCGGTGAAGCCGAGCCCGACGATGACGGGCTCGCCCCAGCTCGTGGGCGGCTCGCCGAACGCCCGGGCCGCCCAGGCGAACCCGATGAGGATGATCGGCAGCGGCACCAGCAGCCAGATCCGCCGGCGGCCGAGCAGGCCGCGCGCGGTGATGCGGGCGATGGTCGGATTCATCAGGCACCCACCAGGTAGGAGAAGACGCTTTCCAGGGACTCGTCGGCGGGCACCAGCTGGCGCACCCGGATGCCCTCCTTGAGCGCGATGCGAGGCAGGGCACGGGTGAACGTGCCGTAGTCGGCGGCACGGACCTGCAGGCCGGTCGCGTCGAGGTCGACGCCGGTGACCGACGGCTCGCCGATGAGCGCCACCGCGAGGCGGCGGTCGTCGCTGGAGCGGATCGAGAACATGTGCGGCCGGTTCGTCATGAGCCGGCGGATGGTGCGGAAGTCGCCGGAGGCGGCGAGCCGGCCGGCGACCATGACCTGCACGGTGCCCGACACCTGCTCGACCTCCTCCAGGATGTGCGAGGAGAACAGCACGGTGCGGCCGTCGTCGCCCATCTTGTGCAGCAGGTCCATCATGTGGAAGCGCTGGCGCGGGTCCATGCCGTTGAACGGCTCGTCCAGCAGCAGCACCCCGGGGTCGTGCACGAGCGCGGCCGCGACCCGGATGCGCTGGCGCATGCCCTTGCTGTACGTGTCGATGCGCCGGTCCTGCGCCGGCTCCATCTCCACCATCGCCAGGGCTCGGCGGGCGGCCTCCTCGGGTTGGGCGAGGCGGAACAGCCGCGCGCTGGCCAGGACGAACTCCTTGCCGGTGAGGAACCCGTGCACGGCCTCGCGCTCGCTGACCAGGCCGAGGGTGCGGTACACGTCGGGGTTGCGCCACGACGGCGCGCCGTCGACGGTGAGCGTGCCCTTCGACGGGGCCAGGAACCCCGACATCATGTGCAGCAGCGTGGTCTTGCCGGCGCCGTTCGGGCCGAGCAGGCCGGTGACGCCCGGGCCCAGGGTCATCGTCACGTCGTTGACGGCGACCACGTTGCCGTACCAGCGCGACACGTGCTGCAGGTCGACGGTGCCCATCAGGCGGCCACCTTCCGGTAACGCAGGAGCAGGAGGGAGAGGCAGCCGGCGAGCAGCAGGAGGGTGGCGACACCGTAGGCGGGTCCGTAGTCGCCGATCGGCATGGGGTCGTTGTCCAGCGTGCCGAAGAGCCACTGCTCGACGCCGATGAGCAACGTCATCGGGTTGACGATGAACGCGAGGCTGGACAGCGCGCTGTCCTGGCCGCCGATGACGTTGAGGATGCCGACCATCGGCGCGGTGATGACGAAGACGCCGACGATGAACGCCGCGGCGAACGCCCGCCGGCCGCTCAGCGACGCCACCAGCAGCGCGATCGCGGCGAGGATCAGCGACCGGATCACGGCACCGGCCAGGCCCGGACCCATGTCGCCGAGCTCCTTCATGGCGCCGCTGAACCCGTCGGTACGGGTGAACACGGCGCCGATGTAGATCAGCAGCTGCGGCACGGCGAGCAGCAGCAGCACCACGGTCGACAGCGCGGCGTACTTGGTCAGCGCGTAGTCGGTGCGCCCGAGGGGCCGGCTGAAGTACAGCGGCAGCGTCCGGTCCCGCAGGTCGCGCGAGACCAGCTCCGGCGCGACGATGGCGAGGAACAGCATCACCGGGAAGCTGATGGTGTTGGCGAACCCGCGGTAGCTGATGAAGGACTCGCCGGTGAGCGAGCGGACCGCGATCTCGATGACGGCGACGCTGAGCGCGATGCCGATCACCAGCCACGGGAAGATCTTCGCCTTGGCGCCCCGGCCGATGCCGAACGCGGTGCGCAGGCTCTGCTCGTAGAGGGAGCGGTTGGCGTACGCGCGGCCGAGCCGGGGGCCCGTGTAGCGCTGGTAGCCGATGTCATGGATGACGCTAGTTGGCTGCGCCATGGCCGACCTCCTGTGCTGCTGCCGGTCCGGTCACGGACGGGGTCTGGAAGAGCTCGGCGACGCGGTGCCGGCGCTGGTCGAGGCGGTGCAGGGGCAGGTCGAGCTCGGCGACCGCGATGAGGATGCGGTCGTACACCTCGTCGCTGTCCATCGGCACCATGAGCGCGTGCCCGTCGCGGGTGACCGGCAGGCCCTGCTCGGCGAGGCGGGCCACCAGCTGCTCCACGCCCTCGCTCACCTCGACGGTGAGCACGTCGCGGCTGGTCGTCATGTCCGACACGGTCGCGGAGCGCAGCAGCTTGCCGCCGTCGATCGCGATCAGCGAGGTGCAGATCCGCTCGACCTCGCCCAGCAGGTGGGAGCACACGACGATGGAGATGCCGAACTCGGTGCCGATGCGGTGCACCAGCTCCAGCATCGCGTCCCGGCCGGCCGGGTCGAGGCCGTTGGTCGGCTCGTCCAGCAGCAGCAGGTCAGGGTCGTGCGCGAGGGCCTGGGCCAGCTTGACCCGCTGCTTCATGCCGGTGGAGTAGCCGCCGATCTGGCGGTACCGCTCCTCGTAGAGCCCGACGTGCCGCAGCGCCTCGGAGGCCCGCTCCCGGGCGGCGTTGGCGGGCAGGCCGCTCATCCGCGCCAGGTGGGTCACGTACTCGGCGGCCGATGTCTCGCTCGGCAGGCAGTCGTGCTCGGGCATGTACCCGACCCGCTGCCGCACCTGCACCGACTGCGTCGTCGGGTCGAGCCCGAGCACCCGCAGCTCTCCGCCGGACGGCTGGAGCAGGCCGAGCATGATCTTGATAAACGTGGACTTGCCGGCGCCGTTCGCGCCGACCAGCCCGATGATCCCGGGCTCCACCGCCAGGGTCAGTTCGGAAAGGGCGGTGACGCCACCCCCGTAGCGCTTCGTCAGCGCACGCGTCTCGATGAGTGCCACGTCGCCGACCTTACGGACCGTGAACCCCGAGGACCATCCGGAACGCACCTGAACCCGGCCACCTAGGGGTTCAACCTGAGATTCGGCTCAGGTTCGCTCAGTCACTTCTCAGGTTCGTCACACTCAGGTCGGCGCCGTGACTGCCGACGTGGGGGCGTGGATTCACCCCTGCTCCGCGTCAGACGCAGCATCGAGTGGGCCGGCCTCGTCAGCCGGTCCGTCTCCGTGCTGTGGATCGTCGGGTCGCTGGTGCTGTGGTCGCTACCGGTGACGACGGCGCTGTGGGCGGTCCAGCTGACCCTGACCAACCTGCTGGCGTGGTACGCGCTGCGCAAGGCCGGGCACCGCCGCTATCCGGTGCTGAGCGCGCTGGTCATCGCCGCCGACACGGCCTCGGTCATCGGCGCGGTCATGGTCACCAGCAGATTCTCCCCGGCCGCCCTGTGGCCCGTCTTCGTCATCGCGATCATCGTCGGCGCCTTCCGCGGCCAGCTGGCCGGCGCCCTGCTCACCTGGCTCGCCACCACCGCCGGCTGCGTCACCCTGTACGTGTGGTCCGGCCCGATCGCGGGCCGCCCGATGACCCACGACCTCGTCGGCCTCGCCCCGGCCCTGCACCTGGTGGTCGCGATCCTCGCCGGCCTGCTGGCCCGGGGCCACCACACCCAGCTGCGCCGGCTCGCCGAGGCCCGCGCCGAGCTGCGCCGCCTCGCGCTGCACGACCCGCTCACCGGGCTGGGCAACCGCAACCTGCTGGAGGAGTTCACCCGCGCCGGCCTCACCCCGGGCGGCCCCACCTCCGTACTGGTGCTGGACCTGGACGGCTTCAAGGCCGTCAACGACACCCTCGGCCACGCCGCCGGCGACGAGCTGCTCCGCGTCGTCGGTGCCCGGCTGCGCGGCCACGCCCGCGACGGCGACCTGGTGACCCGGCTCGGCGGCGACGAGTTCGTGCTGCTGCTGCCGGGCGCCTCCGCCGAGGTGGCGGCCGAGGTGGCGGCCCGGCTCCGGTTCGCCATCACCGCCCCGGTCACCATCGACGGCCGGTCCGTGCGCATCGACGCGAGCGTGGGCGCGGCGACCGCGGCGGGGCCGGGAGACACCCTGGACGCGCTGCTGCGGGCCGCCGACGCCGGCATGTACCGGGAGAAGGCCGGCCGGCGGCGCCCGACGGCCCACGCCGCGTAGCAGCGATCGCCCGCCGTGACGGACGGGCGCCGGGGTCGCGGGTCGGGCGTATGCTCATCGCATGTCGTGGTCGCTGACCACCCTCCTCGCCGCGTGGTCCTCGGTGACCTCGCCGGCCGACGCCGTCGCCATGGCGACGGCGGTCCTCGCCGCGCTCGCGATCGTCCTCGCCGCGCGGCTGCTCACCGGGGCACCCACGGCGGCGCCGCGGGTCGTGCCGGTGCCGGCCCGGGCCCGTTCCCGCTGGGCCCGCCCTTCCCGGGCGACGGACCCCGACGCGGCCGGGCGGCCGCGGCCCCGGGCGCCCGGACGGCGGTAGTTCCTCCCGACTCCCGTCCGTCCGTTCCTCCGCGCGCTGTCCACCTGCCGGTGCCGAGCGCCCGCCTGCCCTGAGTGCCCGCCGATGGCGGCGCCCGCCGGCCGGGGAGCGCCTCGCGGCCCGCCCCGCCCTGGCCACCCGCCGACACCACGACCGACGTCCACGACCGACACGACCGACGTCCACGACCGACGCCGCCCATCGGCGCGCCGCCGGTCGGGGTCGTCGCCGTCCGGGGTGTCGCCGGCGTGGGTGCCGGGTGTCGTGTCGCCGGCCGGCTCCGGTGGCGGTCCGGCGCGCGTACCGAAGCCGAAAGGGCTCCCGTCGTGCTGCACCATGTCCTCGTCCTGCTGTCCACCACCACCGGATCCGTCGCCGCCGCCATCGTCATCGCCACCCTCGCCGTCCGCGCCGCGCTGCTGCCGTTGAGCCTGCGGGCGTACCGCGCCGAGAAGGTCCGCGCCCGGCTCGCCCCGCAGCTCACCGCGTTGCGGGAGCGGCACGGCAAGGACCCGGTCGCGCTCGCCGAGAAGACCGCCGAGCTCATGCGGGCCGAAGGGTCCGGGCCGCTCGCCGGGATCCTGCCGACGCTCGCCCAAGCGCCGGTGATCTGGCTGCTGTACCGCGAGTTCAGCGGCGACGCCGTGCGCGGGCACACGCTGCTCGGCGCCGACCTCACCGCCCGGCTCCTGGACCACCCGGCGCTGCCCGCCGGCTGGCTGATCGTCGCCGCCCTCGCCGCGATCGCGGTCTGGAACGTGCGGCAGCTCCCGGCCGGCTCGCCGGGCTTCGTCAGGGTGCTGTCGTTCGGCACCGTGGCGTTCGCCGCCCTCACCCCCGTCGCGGCCGGGATCTACCTGGTCACCTCGGGGCTCTGGACGGCCGTCGAGCGGATCGTCGCGCGGCGCTGAGGAGCAGCGCTTTTGCACGTACCAGCGCAAAGTTTTTTTCGTTTATATAAAAGTTCGGTTGCCACTGGCGGAAGGAGGAAACGAGTTCTACGCTGCCAACTCAAGCGACAGTCGGCGATGTCGCCACAAGATCGTCACACAACTCCAACGGTCATGGGAGGGCCCGGTGCGAACGGGTGTGTGGCTGGTAGGCGCGCGCGGTTCCGTCGCCGTCACCAGCATCGTCGGCGCTGCCGCTGTGCGCGCCGGGCTCACCGAGCCGATCGGTTGTGTCACCGAGCATCCGGTGCTGCGCAGCGACGCGCTGCCCGCCTTCGGCGACCTCGTCTTCGGCGGTCACGACATCGCCACCATCAGCGTGGTGAAGAAGGCCGAGGCCCTCGCCGAGTCCGGGGTGGTGCCGGCCCGGCTGGTGGCGACCCTGCACTCGGAGCTGGCGGCGGTGGACGAGGAGATCCGTCCACTGCCGCACGGCACCGCCGCCGAGGTCGCCGCCGCGGTCACCGCCGACCTGCTGCACTTCCGGCGGCGGCACGGCCTGGCCCGGGTGGTGGTCGTCAACGTCGCCTCCACGGAGGCCGCGGCGGCGCCCCACCCCGCCCACACGAGCCTGGAGTCGCTGCGCGACGCGCTCGACACGCTGCCGCCCAGCGCGTTGATGGCGTACGCGGCCTTCGAGGCGGGCTGCGCCTTCGTCGACTTCACCCCGTCCACCGGCGCCCGCCTGCCCGCCCTGCACGAGCTGGCCACGGCGAGCCGGGTGCCCTACGCCGGGCACGACGGCAAGACCGGCGAGACGCTGATCAAGTCGGTGCTGGCGCCGATGTTCGCCATGCGCAACCTGCGGGTGCGGTCCTGGTCCGGGACCAACCTGCTGGGCGGCGGCGACGGCGCGACCCTGGCCGAGCCCGCCGCCAACGCCGCGAAGTCGGCCAGCAAGCAGCGGGTGCTCAGCGAGACCCTCGGCTACCAGCCCGACGGCCACACCCGCATCGAGTACGTGCCCGACATCGGCGACTTCAAGACCGCCTGGGACCTCATCACGTTCGCCGGGTTCCTCGGCACGCCGATGCGGATGGAGTTCACCTGGCACGGCTGCGACTCCGCGCTCGCCGCGCCGCTGGTGCTGGACCTGGCCCGGCTCACCGCCGCCGCGCACGGTGCCGGGCGGGTCGGGCCGCTGACCGAGCTGGCGTTCTTCTTCAAGGACCCGCTCGGCGAGGTCGACCACGCGCTCGGCGCGCAGTTCGAGGCCCTCGCCACGTTCGTGCGGTCGCTGTGAGCACCCCCGCCGCCCGACCCGGCGGGCAGGTCCTCGACTGGCGGACGCTCGCCGAGCTGGTGCGGGCGCCCGCGGCGCTGAGCGTGCCGGGTGACGTCGTCGCGGGGGCCGCCGCCGCGGGCACCCTGGGGCCGCGCACGCCGCTGCTCGCCTCCTCATCCGTCCTGCTGTACTGGGCGGGCATGGCCGCCAACGACTGGTCCGACCGCGACCTGGACGCAGTCGAACGACCGGAGCGGCCGATCCCGTCGGGCCGCGTCACACCCGGGGCCGCGTTCGGGGTCGCGGCCGGCCTGACCGCCGCGGGCGTCGCGCTCGCCGGGCTGGCCGGCGGCCGCCGCGCCCTCGCCGTCGCCGTGCCGCTCGCCGGCACCGTGTGGGCCTACGACCTCAAGCTCAAGAACACCCCGGCGGGACCGGCGGCGATGGCGGCCTGCCGCGCGCTGGACGTGCTCCTCGGCGCGAGCGGCGGGCGCCTGCGCCGGGCCGTGTACCCGGCGGCGACGGTGTTCGCGCACACGTACACCGTGACCGCGCTGTCCCGCGCCGAGGTCCACGGCTCCACGCCGTCGCTGCCCGCCGCCACGCTGGCCGGGTCCGCCGCGGTGGCGGTGTCGGCGGCGCTGCCGTCGCGGCGCCCCGGATGGCGGTCGCTGATCCCGCTCGCGCTGTCCGGCTGGTACGCGAAACGCTACGGTGAGGCGCAGCTGCGGGCTCTCGAGAAACCGACCGCGGGCAACATCCGGGCGTCGGTCGGGGCCGGGATCGTCAACCTGCCGACGCTGCAGGGCGCGCTCACCGCACGGGCCGGCGCACCGATCGCCGGGATCGCCGTCGCGGCCGCCGCGCCGCTGGGCCGGCACCTCGCGAAACGGCTGTCACCGACATGAGCCTGCGGTTCGGGTACGGGACGAACGGCTTCAGCAACCACCGCCTCGACGACGCGCTGACCGTCATCGCCGGGCTCGGCTACACCGGGGTGGCCCTGACGCTGGACCACCATCATCTGGACCCGTACGACAGCAACCTGTGGCGGCACGTCCGCGCGCTCGGGCAGCGGCTGCAGGAGCTCGGCCTCGGCGTCGTCATCGAGACCGGCGCCCGGTTCCTGCTCGACCCGTGGCACAAGCACGCGCCGACGCTGCAGGACGACGAGCCCGAGGCGCGCGTCGACTTCCTGCGCCGGGCCGTGCGCATCGGCGCCGACCTCGGCGCGGAGGCGGTCAGCTTCTGGGCCGGGGTGCGCCCGCCCGGGCTGCCGCCGGACGTCGCGTGGCGGCGGCTCGTCACCGGCTGCGCCGAGGTGCTCGCCGCCGCCGAGGGCGCGGAGATGATGCTCGGGTTCGAGCCCGAGCCCGGGATGCTCGTCGAGTCGATCACGGACTGGGAGCGGCTGCGCGCCGACCTCGGCGCGCCCGTCCACTTCGGCCTGACCCTGGACATCGGCCACTGCCGCTGCCTGGAGCCGTGGCCCGCCGACGAGTGCGTCCGGCGCGTCGCCGGGCAGCTGGTCAACGTGCAGATCGACGACATGCGCCGCGGGGTGCACGAGCACCTCGAGTTCGGCACCGGCGAGGTCGACTTCCCGGCGGTGCTGCGGGCCCTCACCGAGACCGACTACGGCGGCCTGGTCGCCGTCGAGCTGCCCCGGCACAGCCACGCCGCGCCCGCCGTGGCCCGGGACTCCCTCGCGTTCCTGCGCGCCGCCGAAGCGCAGGCACTGGACCGATTCCAGGAGGTGCCATGAACCTGTACGACTCCCTCACCGCCGAGCTGACGGACACGGTGTGGCTCGACACGGCGCTCGAGACCGTGGCCCGGCAGCCCTCGGCGATCGGCCGGCTCTTCCCCGCCGCCGGCCGCCGCTGCGGGCGGTGGGCCCTCACCGGGCTGCCCGGCTGGACCGTCGACGACGCGGCCCGGGTCCTCCTGCTGACCCGCATGCCCGCAAGCGCCCTGCAGACCGAGCTGGAGCCGCTCTACCGGTACGGTGACGGCGCGGAGAAGCGGGCCGTGCTGCGGGCGCTGCCGCTGCTGCCGCCGCAGGACGCCGCGCCGGGGATCCTGCTCGACGCGTTGCGCACGAACGACACCCGGCTCGTCGCCGCCGCGCTCGGCCCCGCCGCCGCGTGCCTGCCCGACGCCGCGTGGCGGCAGGGCGTGCTGAAGGCGGTCTTCATGGGCCTGCCGCTGGCCGCCGTCGCCGACCTCGACACGCGCGCCGACGCCGAGCTCGCCACCATGCTCGCCGGGCTCGTCGAGGAGCGCACCGCCGCCGGGCGCGCCGTCGCCGAGGACGCCATGGCGCTGTTGCACCGTCTTCAGGAGAGGGTCTCGTGATGCGCATCTTCGACCCGCACATCCACATGACGTCACGGACCACCGACGACTACGAGCGGATGGCCGCCGCCGGGGTCCGCGCGCTGGTCGAGCCGGCGTTCTGGCTCGGGCAGCCGCGCACCAGCGTCGGCTCGTTCACCGACTACTTCGACTCCCTCGTCGGGTGGGAGCCGTTCCGGGCCTCCCAGTTCGGCATCCGGCACCACTGCACGATCGCGCTCAACCCGAAGGAGGCCAACGACGCCCGCTGCCGCGAGGTGCTGCAGGTGCTGCCGCGGTACCTGGAGAAGGACGGCGTCGTCGCGGTCGGCGAGATCGGCTACGACTCGATGACGCCGGAGGAGGACGAGGTGTTCGCCGCGCAGCTCGCCCTCGCCGTCGAGCACGAGCTGCCGGCGATGGTGCACACCCCGCACCGCGACAAGGCCCGCGGCACCGACCGGACCCTCGCCGTCGTCCGCGAGTCGGGCATCGACCCGGGCCGGGTCGTCGTGGACCACCTCAACGAGGTCACCGTCGCGCGGGTCGCCGAGAGCGGCTGCTGGATGGGGTTCTCGATCTACCCCGACACGAAGATGACCCCGCAGCGGATGGTCGCCATCCTGCAGGAGCACGGCTTGGACCGGGTCCTGGTGAACTCGGCCGCCGACTGGGGCCGCTCCGACCCGCTGCTGACGCGGTACACCGGCGAGGCGATGCTGGCCGCCGGGTTCAGCGACGACGACGTCGACCGGGTGCTGTGGCGCAACCCGGTGGAGTTCTACGGCCAGTCCAAGCGGCTCGACGTCTCCGACCTCGACACCATCGGGGCTCCCCTGCCGGCGACCTTCGAGGGGAACTCGATCCTCCGCGGCGGGTCGTGATGCGGCTGCGACACCCCGACGGCCAGGTCGTGCACCTGGCCTACGGGACCAATGTCCACCCGGCGGAGGACCTGCCGGGCATCCTCACGCAACTCGATGTCTACGCGGCCCGGGTCCGGTCGCACCTCGACACCGCCGTCCTCGGGCTCGGGCTGTGGCTCGCCGCGCCGGTCGCCGCCGCCCTCGCCGCGGAGCCGGTCCTGCGCCGCCGGCTGCGCCGCGAGCTGGACGTGCGCGGCCTGGAGGTGGTGACCCTCAACGGGTTCCCCTACGAGGCGTTCCACGCGCCGGTGGTGAAGAAGGCCGTGTACCTGCCGGACTGGGCCGACCCGCGGCGGCTGCGGTACACCATGGACCTCGCCCGGGTCCTCGTGGACCTGCTGCCCGACGACGCCGCGCGGGGCTCGATCTCGACGCTGCCGCTCGGCTGGCGCGACCCGTGGGACAGCCCGCAGGTCGGCGCGGTCAACCGGGCCCTGGACCAGCTCGCGTACGGGCTGTCGTTCCTGGACCGGCCGATCCGGGTCGCCTTCGAGCCGGAGCCCGGGTGCGTCATCGAGAACACCCTGCAGGCGACCGTGCACCTGTCCCGGGTCGACCCCAGGTACCTCGGCGTCTGCGTCGACCTCGCGCACCTCGCGTGCGCCTGGGAGGACCCGGTCACCGCGGTGCAGCGCCTCGCCCGGGCCGGGCTGCCGGTGGTGAAGGTGCAGGTGTCGGCGGCCCTGTCCGTCGACGACCCGGGCGCGCCGGCCCTCGCCGGGTACGTCGAGCCCCGTTTCATGCACCAGACCCGCTCCCGCGGCTGCGCGGCGTCGTTCGACGACCTCGACGAGGCGCTCGCCAGCGGGGCCGACGGCCCGTGGCGGGTGCACTACCACGTGCCGCTGCACGCCTCGCCCGAGCCGCCGCTGGAGGCGACCACCGGCGTGCTGCGGGCCGGCCTCGCGGTGCTGCTCGGCGGGCCTGTCGCCGGCTGCGACCACCTCGAGGTCGAGACGTACACCTGGGGCGTGCTGCCGCCGTCCCAGCGCCCCACCGGGCCGCAGCAGCTCGCCGCCGGGATGGCCGCCGAGCTCGCCTACGCCCGCGACACCCTGCACGACCTCGGTCTCAAGACGTTGGAGCCACGATGAGCAAGCCCCTGCTGGTCCTCGACGTGGTCGGGCTGACGCCCCGGCTGCTGCCGCACATGCCGCGCCTGTCCGCGGTCGGCGCCGCGGTGCCGCTGCGGCCCGTGCTGCCCGCGGTCACCTGCTCCGTGCAATCGACGTTCCTCACCGGGGCCATGCCGTCCGACCACGGAATCGTCGGCAACGGCTGGTACTTCCGGGACCTGGGCGAGATCTTCCTGTGGCGCCAGCACAACGCCCTCGTCGGCGGCGACAAGCTGTGGCACGCCGCCCGCCGGGTCAAGCCGGACTACACGGTGGCGAACGTGTGCTGGTGGTACGCGATGGGCGCCGACGTCGACTGGACCGTGACCCCGCGCCCCATCTACTACGCCGACGGGCGCAAGGAGCCGGACTGCTACACGTTCCCGCCCGCGCTGCACGACGAGCTGACCGCCCGCCTCGGCGAGTTCCCGCTGTTCACGTACTGGGGACCCGGCGCCGGCATCCCGTCCTCGGAGTGGATCGCCAGGGCCGCCGAGCAGATCCTGGTCGACAAGTCGCCGGACCTGACCCTGGTGTACCTGCCGCACCTCGACTACGACCTCCAGCGCTTCGGCCCGTCCTCGCCGGAGGCCGCCAAGGCCGCCGCCGCGCTGGACAACGTCGTCGCTCCCCTGCTGGCGGCCGCCGCCGCGCGGGACGTCACGGTCGTCGTCCTCTCGGAGTACGGCATCACCGACGCGAGCCGCCCGGTCGACGTCAACCGCCTGCTGCGCGCCGAAGGGCTGCTCAACGTCTACACCCAGGACGGCATGGAGTACCTCGACCCGTGGACGTCGCGGGCCTTCGCGGTCGCCGACCACCAGGTCGCGCACGTGTACGTCCGCGACGCCGCCGACCTGCCGCTGGTGCAGAAGCTGTGCGCCGGCCTGCCCGGCGTCGGCGAGGTCCTCGACGCCGCCGGCAAGCAGCGCACCGGCCTGGACCACGAGCGCGCCGGCGAGCTGGTCCTGCTCGCCGAGCCCGACGCGTGGTTCACGTACTACTACTGGCTCGACGACGCCCGCCGCCCCGACTTCGCGCAGCTGGTCGAGATCCACCGCAAGCCCGGCTACGACCCGGCGGAGCTGCTCTTCGACCCGGCCGCCCCGGGCGCGGCGAAGGCCCGGGCCGGGGTCGCGCTGGCCCGCAAGAAGCTCGGGATGCGGTACATGATGAGCGTCGTCGGCCTGGACGCCGGCGCCCGGGCGGTCAAGGGCTCCCACGGGCTGCTGCCGTCCACGGTGGACGACGGGCCGGTGTGGATGTGCAGCGACCCGGCGGTGGCGCCCGAGTCGGTCGACGCGACGGACGTGAAGGGGCTGCTGCTGCGCCTCGCCGGACTGGCCTGACGGGCGGCTCAGGCGTGCGGGTTCAGCGGACGAGGAGCCAGGCGCCCTGCGCGACGGTCCAGTGCCGGGAGCGGAACGGGCCGGTCAGCTCGCCGTCGGCGTTGACGTGGAACGGCTCGCCCTCGATGCGGATGTCACGGCCGCGCAGGTGGGTCACGTCGTCCCGGCCGGGGTGGCGGCCCTTGCGCAGGGCGAGGGCGTAGCCGACCCGCGCGAGGGGCCCGACGGCGAACGAGACGGTGACGTCGGCGAGGCCGTCCGTCGGGTCCGCGGCGGGGCCGAGCGCACCGGTGCCGCCGGCGATCGTCGGGGCGTTGGACAGCCCCGCCATCAGCACCCGCCGCCGCCCGCGCGCCACCACGGCGCCGTCGACGGTGACCCGCAGCCGCCACCCCCGCGCGGTGAACCCGGCGAGGACCGCGCCGATCGGGAACGCGGCGATCTTCAGCCACCGCTTCAGCGGCCGGGCCTTCAACGCGGCCTCGGCGCCGGCACCGACGTGGACGGCGTTGACGACGACCCCGGCACCGTCGGCGACGATCAGGTCCGTCGGGCGCGCCGTGCCGGTCGCGGCGAGCCGGGCGGCGGCCGCGACGTCGTCGACGGGGATGCCGACGCCGCGGGCGAAGTCGTTGCCGGTGCCGAGCGGGATCAGGGCGACCTCGCACGTGCCGGCCTCGCCCCGGCGCAGCAGCGCGCCGACCATCGTGTGCAGCGAGCCGTCACCGCCGACGACCACCAGCCGGCGCCCGCGGCGCGCGTCGAGGATCCGGTCCACGTCGCCGGCGTCGCCGCAGGCCGCCGTCTCCACGTCGCCGGCGTCGCGCAGGACGGTCAGGACCGCCTCGACGGCATCGGCCTCGGTCCGCCCGGCGAGCTCGTTCGTGACGACCAGCACCCCGCTCACGATACGGGCTGCATGTGACGTGCGACGCCGCCGCGACCGGGTCGTACCGGAGAACGACCGCCGACGACCCGCGGGACGTGCGGCAGGCCCCCTCAGCTGCCGGCCTTGACCCACGCGGCGATCTGCGTCCGCGACTCCAGGTTGAGCTTGCTCAGAATGTTGGAGACGTGCACGGCCGCGGTCCGCGGCGAGATGTACAGCCGACGGGCCAGCTCGGCGTTGGTCAGGCCCTCCGCGAGCAGCACCGCCACCTCCCGCTCCCGTGGCGTCAGGGCCTGGTCGCCGGCGACGGGGCCGCCGAGGCCGAGCCGCCCGCGCAGCGCCGACAGCTCCGCGACCCGCCACCCGGACCAGCGCGCGAGGAGCGGCTCGGCGGTGCGGACATGCTGGCGGGCTCCGTCGAGGTCGCCGAGGGCGACCAGGCAGCGGGCGGCGCCGACGTGACCGGAGCCCTTCGTGGCCGGCAGCAGCATCGACGGCTCGGCGACCGCGCGCCGGTAGCCGGCGAGCGCGGCGGTGTGGTCGCCGGCGGCCTCGGCGATCTGCGCGTCGGCGAGCCACCGCCACGCGTCGTCGAAGAACGGGTCGTCGATCGCGGCGGCGACCGGCCGCAGCTCGTCGACGCCGAGCCCGCCGACGAGCCCGGCGGAGATGAGGTCGTGGGCGAAGTCGCGGCCGGTGACCCCGGTGACCCGCACCGCGTCGAGGACCGCCCGGAGCAGCTCGCGGGCCTGGTCGGTGTGCCCGCGCCGGGCGGCCAGGTGGAACTGCAGGCCGGGCACCGACGTCTGGGTCAGCATCGTGTACGTGTCGGTCGCCTCGACCATGCCGCGGATGACGGTGTCGGCCCGGTCCAGCTCGCCGGCCTCCAGCAGCAGCCCGGCGAAGAACACGCCGTGGTAGTCGATGCCGTTGCGGGTGCGCAGCAGGCCGCGGTCGCGCCGCCGGGCCGACTCCAGCTCGGCGAGGGCCCCGCCGAGGTTGCCCTCCTGCACGGCGAGCCGGGCGCGGCCCTGGAAGTACGCGGCGACGGCGAGGGACTCGAAGCCGGCCCGCTCAGCGAACGTCCGCATCCGCTCCAGCGCCGCGGCCCAGTCGGCCGGGCCGCCGGGCAGCAGGTTGTACAGGTTGTTGAGCGACCGGGCGGCGAGCAGCCACTCGCCTGCCTGCTCGGCCTCCTGGGCCGCCTCGTTGAGCAGCTTGATGCCGTCGTCGACGCCGGCGGCGAAGTTGACCAGCGCCGAGCCCTTCTCGACCTTGCCGGCCAGCCACACGGCCGGCAGCCCGAGCCGCTCGCCGAGGCTGATCGCCTTGTCCGCCCACTCGATGGCGCACTCGGTGTTGTCCATGAGCATGTACGCCTGGGCGATCGCCGCATACGCGTGGGCCTTCGCCGGCCCGTCGTCGAGCGGCTCGATCTCGGCGCGCAGCTCCTCGGCCCGCTCCTGCATGCTGCCGCTGCTGCCGATCTCCCAGCTGAGCCGCACGAGCAGCCGCAGCGCGTCGGCGCGGTCGGCGCGGGTGCCGGCGGCGGCGAGCCAGCGGCGGCCGAGCTCCTGGGCGTCGTCGAGGAGCCCGGCGAGCCACGCGGCGCGCGCCCCGCACGAGAGCAGCTCCACGTCGTCGGGCAGCTCGTCGAGGCCCATCTCGGCCAGCTGCAGCGCCTGGTACGGCGAGCCCATCGCCAGGTAGGTGGCCAGTCCGCGCCGGGCGGCCTCGACCATGTCGAGGTAGCGGCCGGCGCCGCGGGCGTGGTGCGCGACGAGCGCGTAGTCCTTGCTGCCGGTGGACAGCAGCGTCTCCAGGGCCAGCTCGTGCAGGCGGCGGCGCTGGCGGGCGAGCAGCTCGTCGGCGAGCGCCTCGCGGGTCAGTGCGTGCCGGAAGCTGAACTCGTCGTCGCCGGTCTCCACCATCAGCCCGCGCCGCACGAGGACCCGCAGCGCGTCGATGAGCTCCGGCTCGCTGTGGCTGGTGACGGCTGCGAGCAGGTCGAACGGGACCTTGCGGCCGAGCACCGCGGCGGCCTCGACGATGCGTTTCTCGGTCGGGTCGAGGTCGTCGAGCTGGCGCCGCAGCGCCTCGGCCACGTTCCACGGCAGCGGCCGGTCGCACAGCGTGTCGAGGTCCTCGTCGCCGTTGGCCTTGATCAGCTCTTCGAGGAAGAACGGGTTGCCACCGGTGCGGTTGTGCAGTGACAGCGCCGTCCGGTACGCCGGCGGCCGGCCGGTCACGGACTTCAGGAACCGTGACGTCTCGGCGAGGTTGAGCCGCTCCAGCCGCACGTTGGTCACCATGTACCGCCGCTCGAGCCGGGTCAGCAGATCGGCCAGGGGGTGCCGGCGGGTGACCTCGTCGGGCCGGTAGGTGCCGATGAGCAGCCGGCTGCCGGGCAGGTCCGCGATCCGCTCGAACAGCGCGACGCTCTCCGAGTCGGCCCAGTGCAGGTCCTCGAACACGACCACCGACGGCCCGGGCGTGGTCAGCAGCCGCACGATCTCCAGCCCGGCCTGGATCCGGTCGATCATCGACCGGGACGCGTCGGTGACGGTCACCAGCAGCTCCGGGTCGAGCCCGGCCGAGCGGTGGCAGCTGTCGATCGCGTCGAGCAGCACCTCGAACGGCCGGCTCAGCGTGCCGGGATCGGCCTGCCCGTCGAGCACCGGCACCGTCTCGGGCAAGCCCGTGATCAGCTCCTGCACCAGACGGCTCTTACCGATGCCCGGCTCGCCGCCGAGCATGGCGATGGACGGCTCGGACCCGTCGAGGAGCCGCCGCAACCGGCGCAGCTCATCGTCGCGGCCGACCATCACCTGGCTCACTCCGCTACGGCTGGCCCGCACGCCACCAGCCTACCGGCGGGCGGGCGGTGCGATGGCTGTGACGGACGCGACCTGCGCCACCACGGCCGGTCGTCCCCGCCGGCGCGCCGGGGGCCGCGGCCGAGGCCGAGCAGGTCCTCCTGACGGTGCTGGACCTGCACGAAGAGAAACACTGGGTGCATCATGGCTGGCTCCTTCACTCGGTGATGTCCCCATCCTGGTCGGGTAAGGAGCCGTTTCCATCTGTACCTGTTACGTATCTTGGCCGCCGCGCCGGTACCTAGACCCGGTCGGCGGTCGTAGTCACCGCCGCACCGGCACCACCGGACGCCGGCGGCGGACGCACCGGGCGGCGGACCCACCTGGCCCCGGACGCACTGCAGCCCCGGACGGTCCAACGGCTGCCGCACCCGGAGGGAGGTGGTGCGGCAGCCGCGGAGGCATCCGGGGCTGCGGGGTTGCGGGCCGGTCAGGCCGCCGTGCCGGAGCGATGCGCTCTGCGGCGCAGCTTTACGCGGCTTGACCAGTGTTTCGCCTCGTCGAGCATGTGCAGCTGGCGCTGGCGGACGAGCTCGGTCAGGAGAATCGGGTGGACGTTCATGTCGGTGCTCCTCTGCGATCCGTGTGTCACCATCGTCGCGCGGTAAGGCCCACGCGGCATCGGTCACGCTTACGTAATCGCATCGGGCAGGCATACGTAGTCGGCCGCACGACCGAACTACGTACACGTAGGCGACACAGGCCCTGCGGAAGCCGCCGTTTGTGGGTATCCGGTGGGCATGATGCTGATCGGCACGTCGGGCTGGCAGTACCGCGACTGGCGGGGCCCGTTCTACCCCCGTGAGCTGCCGCAGCGCGCCTGGCTGGAGCACTACGCGGGCGTGTTCGGCACGGTCGAGGTGAACAACGCGTTCTACCGGCTGCCGGAGCGCTCGACGTTCGAGGGATGGCGCGACCGTACGCCGGGGGACTTCGTCGTAGCGGTGAAGGCCAGCCGGTACCTGACCCACGTCCGCCGGCTGCGCGAGCCGCAGGAGCCGGTCGGGCGGCTGATGGAGCGGGCCGGCGGGCTGGGTGACCGGCTCGGGCCGGTACTGCTGCAGCTGCCACCGACGATGCGGGTGGACGTCGCGGCGCTGGACGCGACCCTGGCCGCGTTCCCCGCGGGGGTGCGGGTGGCGGTCGAGCCGCGGCACACCTCGTGGTGGGTCGACGAGGTGCGGCAGGTCCTGCGCGACCGTGGCGCGGCGCTGTGCTGGGCCGACCGGGGCAGCCGGCCGGTGACGCCGCTGTGGGCGACCAGCGACTGGGGCTACCTGCGGCTGCACGAGGGGCGGGCGAAGCCGTGGCCGCGGTACGGCCGCACCGCGCTGGACACGTGGGCGGGCCGGCTGGCGCAGTTCGGCGAGTCGTACGTCTACTGCAACAACGACCCGGGCTGCGCCGCCGTGCGCGACGCGCTGGCGCTGGCCCGGCTGGCCCGGCGCCGAGGGCTGGAGGTTGGTCGGGCGGGCGCGCCGTAGGCTGACCCGATGGCCAAGTTCCTCTGCGTGATCATGATGCTGATCGCGCTGTTCGCGTACCTCGTCTGGCAGCGCAACCGGCTGCTGCGCCGCGGGCACCGCGACGGGGACTGATCAGCACGGGTCGAGCTCGAGGGACTCCGTGGTGGCGGCGACGAACAGCCCCGGCTGCGGCCCGCCCGGCAGCGTGACGAGGGTGGAGCCGACGGTCACCACCGCGAGCCCGTGCCGCGGGTTGGGCATGCCGGGCAGCGCCCGCCACCGCTGCGTCGCCGGGTCGAAGAGCTCCACCTGCGGAAATGTCGCCTTGCCCTCACCGCCGGCGGCGACGACCCAGCCGTGGCAGGTGCCGGTCGCGGCGAGACCGCCCCGCGCGGTCGGCAGGTCGGGCCGCCGCGTCCAGGCACCCGTGGCCGGGTCGTAGGACTCGACGGTGGCGAGGTTGCCGGCGGAGGTCCGGCCGCCGACGGTGTAGAACAGCCCGCCCGCCGCCGCGCCGCCGAGGTGCTCGCGCCGGGTGGGCGGTCCGGGTGCGGAGCGCCACCGCTCGGTCACGGTGTCGTAGATCAGCGTCGTGGCGGCCAGGACGTCCTTGCCCGGGCCGATCCCGCCCGCCACGAAGATCGAAGTGCCCAGTGCCGCTCCTGTACCGGCACCGCGCGCCTCCGGCATGTCCGCCACCGACTCCCACCGGGCCGCGCCGGCCGCGAGACGGAAGGCCGCCGCGCTCGGGGTGCCGTCGCCGAGGTAGCCGCCGAACACGTAGACCACCCCGCCGACCGCGGCCGCCATCGCGTGGTTGACGGCGAGCGGCAGCGGCGGCCCGGCCGTCCAGGCGCCGGTGGCGGTGTCGTAGATCTCGACGGTCTTCAGGCTGCCCCCGTCGCGCTGGTACCCGCCGGCGACCACGATCCGCGTGCCGGACACGGCGGCGGCGACCTCGGTGCGCTCGGAGGGGGCGTCGGCCAGCCGGCGCCACGGGCCGGTCCGGTCCGTGGCGGTCGCGGGGCCAGTGGTGGGATGGGACCCGGACGACCCCGTGCACGCGGTCAGTCCGACCAGCATCGCGGCGGCCAGCAGTGCGACCCGCATGGGTCCAGTGTCGTCGATACGACGCCACATCGGTACCGGCGCGGCATCAGAAGTTTCAATTCATCCGATAGCCGATAAATTGGCCGGACAAAGCACGCGAATGCCCCGAAGTCGGTCTACGTAATGCGTTCGAAGAATTGCTGTCGGTGATGGTGGGGCAACGGAAGCGCTACCTTTTCGATATTCTGTGCGCTCTATGGGGACCGGAGGGGGGCCGCCACATGGGTATGCGAGGTGTCGTGTCACTGCATGAGCGTCTGCGTGGCACGCGGTGACCGCTACGCAGGACGTCGCCGCGCATTCGACGGCGACGGAGACCGTGCTGCACCTGCACCGGGCGGCCAACGCCGTGCGGCAGCACGTCGAGCAGGTGGTGCTGCGTCCGCGGCAGCTGACGTGGACCGGCTTCGTGGTGCTGCGCACGGTGTGGGGGGCCCGCAGGATGGAGACCCGGCACGTCGCCGAGCAGGCGGGCATCTCCAAGGCGACGCTCACCGGCGTCGTCGACACGCTGTCGGGCCGGGGGCTGGTGCGGCGCGGCCCGCACCCCGACGACGGCCGGCTGGTCGTGCTGCAACTCACCCGCAAGGGCCAGCGGCTCATCCGTGAGCTGCTGCCGGAGTCACAGAGCGCGGAGGTGTTCGCCCTTTCCTACCTCGAACCGGCCCAGCTCGCCGTCGTCACGACTGCACTGCGTGGAATGATCGCTCACCTGGAGCGACCACGCTGAGGTGACGGCGGTGGCGTCATCCGTCCAGCTGTCAGTCGTTGGACGGAGCAGGTCAACAGGTGTGACCTCCGGCGCGGACGTCCGCGCGCGTCTCGACTAGTGTCGGGGCACCATGCGCGGATGCCGGCCGGTGCAAATGTGCCCGAACGGGCACGAGGGTTGCATCCAGGGTGGTCTTTTCATCTCGCGGTGAACAGATCAGACTGCATAGGACCTGTGCCAAGTGGCTGGAAGGACCCCGATGACCGAGGCAGGCACGCACGACGGCGCCGGTGAGTCCGGCACGCCGGACCTGCCGCTGCGCTCGGCCGCGCCGTCACGTCGCGCCGCCGTCGGGGACCTCACCAACAACGACCCGATCCGCATCGACGACTACCGGCTGATCGGGCAGCTCGGCGTCGGCGGCATGGGCACCGTCTACCTGGCCCAGTCCCCCGACGGCTCCCGCGTGGCCGTGAAGCTGGTCCACGCGCACCTCGCCCGCGACCCGCGGTTCCGGGTGCGCTTCGCCGGTGAGGTCCGGGCCGCGCAGCGGGTCCCCGGGTTCTGCACCGCCCGCGTGCTCGACTCCGGGATGCACGAGGAGCGGCCCTACCTGGTCACCGAGTATCTCGAGGGCATCCCGCTGTCCCGGCTCGTCGCCGACGACGGCCCGCTCGACCCGGCGATGCTGCACAGCGTCGCGCTGGGCGTCGCGGCCGCGCTCGCCGCGATCCACAACGTCGGGCTGGTCCACCGCGACCTCAAGCCGAGCAACCTCATGGTCACCCTCGGTGGCGTCCGGATCATCGACTTCGGCATCGCCCGCGCGATGGACGCCGCGAGCGACATCACCGGCACCGGCAACATCGTCGGCAGCCTCGGCTGGGCCTCGCCGGAGCAGCTGCGCGCCGAGGAGCCCACGGCCGCCATGGACATCTTCGGGTGGGGCTGCCTGGTCGCGTTCGCGGCCACCGGCCGCCACCCGTACGGCGGCGAGGAGGCCGCGGCCCGCGCCTGGAAGATCCTCGAGGGCGAGCCCGACCTCAACGGCATCCCCGACCCGGTCCGCGAGCTGGTCGCCGCCGCGCTGAGCCGCGACCCCCTGGACCGGCCCGACGCCCGGCAGCTGCTGCTCGGCCTGGCCATCGACGACCTCGACGCGGCGCCGCTGCCGGCACAGCGCCGCTGGCTGCGCGGCTCGACCCAGATGTCGCGCCGCCGGGTGACCTCGATGGCGATCGCCGTGCCGATGGCCCTGGCGCTGGTCTTCGCCGCCGCCGAGACCACGTCGGACATGATGGGCGGCAGGTCCGACCCCGGCACCCACCGCGGCAGCACCAGCGGCGACGAGGTCGGCAACAACCTCTCGCCCGCGCCCAACCCGGGCGTGACCGGCATCCAGCGGCCCAACCCGGGCTCGACGACCAGCGCGGGCAACCCGACCAACGGCCCGCAGGTGTTCCCCACGGTCTCCGGGGTCGCGTCGGTCACCTCGACCGCGGTCCCCACGACGTCCGCGCCGACGACGCCGCCGGCCACGACGCCGAGCGTCGAGCCCACCACGGCGCCGCCGACGACGACACCGCCGCCGCCGACCGACACCGTCGATCCGGGTGGCGGCGGCAACCAGGTCCCCTGACGCGTCGACGGCGGCACCTCGCAACGGGGTGCCGCCGTCAGCTCCGCGGCACCCGACCCGTGCGCCG
The DNA here is from genome assembly GCF_000716715.1 of Dactylosporangium aurantiacum. GTDB lineage: Bacteria > Actinomycetota > Actinomycetes > Mycobacteriales > Micromonosporaceae > Dactylosporangium > Dactylosporangium aurantiacum. The sequence continues at coordinate 58,814 of NZ_JNYJ01000037.1, forward strand.
GTGCCGCGGCTCAGAGCACGTGCGTCAGGTAGCCCTCGATCGACTCGGCCAGCACGTCCGCGCCGGGGCGGGACCAGACCGCCTCGTGGAACACCTCGACCTCGATCGGGCCCGTGTACCCGGTCGCGTCGACCGCCTCGCGGAAGCGCCGCAGCTCGACGCAGCCGGTGCCCGGCAGCCCCCGGCCGAGCAGCACGCCCTCCGGCAGCGGGGTGATCCAGTCGGCCACCTGGAAGCAGGCGATGCGACCCTCGGCGCCGGCCCGTGCGAGCTGCTTCCAGATCTGGTCGTCCCACCAGAGGTGGTACGTGTCCACGGCCACTCCCACCGCCGACGGCGGATACGGCGCCGCCAGGTCCAGCGCGTTGGACAGCGTCGACACGACGCACCGGTCCGAGGCGAACATCGGGTGCAGGGGCTCGATCGCCAGGCGTACACCGGCGGCCTCGGCGTGCGGGACGAGCTCGCCGATCGCGTCGCCCACGGTGCGGCGCGCCGCGTCCAGGTCCCGGCTGCCGTCGGGGAGCCCGCCGCTGACCAGGACGAGCACCGGCGCCTGGAGGGCCGCCGCCTCGTCGATGGCGCGGCGGTTGTCGTCGAACCAGCCGGGCGTGGTGAAGAACCCGCCCCGGCACAGGGTCGTGACGGTGAGCCCGGCCGATCGCACCAGGGCGGCGGTCCGTTCGAGGCCGAACGTGCCCACCTGGTCGCGCCACAGCCCGAGCTGGGTGACGCCCTGCTTGACGCAGCCGTCGACCGTCTCGTCGACGGGCCAGCGCTTCGTCGTGGCCTGGTTCAGCGAGAACCGCTCGAGCCTCGGGTCGGCGCTCACAGGTCCAGCGCCGGGATCTCGATGCGCCGGCCCTCGCGGGCGGCCTGCAGGCCGAGCTCGGCGAGCTGGACTCCCCGGGCGCCGGCGGCGAAGTCCCACGGGAAGTCGGCGCCGTCCACGACGTGCCGCAGGAACAGCTCCCACTGCACCTTGAAGCCGTTGTCGAACGGCTCGTTGTCCGGCACCGCCTGCCACTGCGCGCGGAACGGCTCGGTGACCGGCAGGTCCGGGTTCCACACCGGCTTCGGGGTGGTGCCGCGGTGCTGGACGTGGCACTCGCGCAGGCCGGCGACGGCGCTGCCGTGGGTGCCGTCGACCTGGAACTCGACCAGCTCGTCGCGGCGGACCCGCACCGCCCAGGAGGAGTTGATCTGCGCGACGATGCCGCCCTCCAGCTCGAACGTGCCGTACGCCGCGTCGTCGGCGGTCGCCTCGTACGCCTGGCCGGCCTCGTCCACGCGGGACGGGATGTGGGTCGCGATGGTCGCCTGCACGGAGCGGATCGGGGCGAACAGCTGCTCCAGCACGTACTGCCAGTGCGGGAACATGTCCACGACGATGCCGCCGCCGTCGGCGGACCGGTAGTTCCACGACGGGCGCTGCGCGGCCTGCCAGTCGCCCTCGAACACCCAGTAGCCGAACTCGCCGCGCACCGACAGGATCCGGCCGAAGAAGCCGCCGTCGACGAGGCGCTTGAGCTTGCGCAGCCCCGGCAGGAACAGCTTGTCCTGCACGACGCCGTGCTTGATGCCGGCGGTCCGCGCGGCGCGGCACAGTGCGACCGCGGCGTCGGTGTCCTCGGCGAGGGGCTTCTCGGTGTAGACGTGCAAGCCTGCGTCGATGGCGGCGCGGATCGCCTTCTCCCGCTGCTGGGTCACCTGCGCGTCGAAGTAGATCTGCACGTCGGAGCGGGCGAGCGCGGCGTCGAGGTCGGTCGTCCACTCGGTCAGCCCGTGCCGCTGCGCCAGCTGCGCGAGCTTGTCGGCGTTGCGGCCGACGAGGACGGGCTCCGGCCAGATCAGCGAGCCGTCACGCGACGGCAGGCCGCCCTGCTCGCGGATCGCGAGCAGGGAGCGGACCAGATGCTGGCGGTACCCCATGCGGCCGGTGACGCCGTTCAGCACGATACCGATCGGGATGCGGGACAACGGGACTCCTCAGGCTCCTCACGCGGCGGTGGCGTGGTAGGTGTCGAGCAGGCCGCACATGCCGTGCCTGCCGTGTTCGCTCGGCGCGGGCAGCACGTTGATGCCGCCGGCGCCGAGATGACTCGCGTCGCCGGCGGCGAGCGCGTCGATCTGCCGGCCCGTCTCCAGCGCGACGCGGAGCGCGCCGCGCTCCCACCGCTCACGCCAGCCGGGCAGTTTGGGGGCGACCAGCCTGGCCGCGGCGGCCTGGAACGCGGCGAGGCCGTCGGGGCCGCTCTCGCGCAGCGCCAGGAACCCGGTGACGGCCAGGTCCCGGCGGCGGAACGCGGCGCCCAGGTCGGTGCCGGGCGCCCCACCCTCGGGCAGCGTCGCGGCCTCGGCGTACGCGGCGGGGTCGGCCAGCACGTCGGGCGGGAACGTCAGCACCGCGTCGCCCGCCTCCGGCAGGCCGCTGTTCTGCATCACCACCACGATCTGCAGGCCGCCCTCGTTGACGAGGCGGTGGATCGTGCCGGGCGGGAACCAGGCGACGGTGCCGGTGCGCAGGGGCGTCTCCCGGTACCCCTCCCCGGACAGCGTCTGGACGTGCCCCTCGCCGGCGGTCACCACGTACCCCTCCGAGCAGGTGAGGTGCATGTGCGGGGTCCCGCCGAACAGCCCGTCCGGAGCGAGCGAGTCATAGACGGACAACCGGGAGATCCCGACCGCTCCGGGCATCTGGTCCCGCGCCACTGCCGTCACCGCCTCTTTCACGCCAGGAAAACGCTTTCCTCTGGTCATGTCGACGCTAACCCGTATGCTGCGAACGAGTCAATGGAAGGAGGCGGACGATGGCGACGCTCGCCGACGTGGCCCGCCGTGCCGGGGTGTCGCCCGCGACCGCCTCGCGGATCATCAGCGGCAGCACGAAACTCGTCACCGACGAGCTGCGCGAGCGGGTGCTGCGCGCGGTCGACGAGCTGCAGTACGTGCCCAACGCGCACGCGCAGTTCCTCGCCCGGGCCCAGCGCACCGCCGTCGGCGTCATCGTGCACGACGTTTCCGACCCGTACTTCGCCGAGATCACCCGCGGCCTGCAACAGGTCGCCACCGCGGCGGGCCGGCTCGTCATCATCTGCAACAGCTACCGCGACCCGGCCCGCGAGCTGGAGTACGTGGAGCTGCTGCGGGCCCAGCAGGTCGCGGCCATCATCCTGGCCGGCTCCGGCTACCACGACCCCGCGTTCACGAAGGCGCTGACGGGCAAGCTGGCCGCCTACACCCGCACCGGCGGCAGGGTCAGCGTCATCGGCCGGCACGAGCTGCCCGGCGACGCGGTCATGCCGGCCAACGCCGACGGCGGCCACCTCGCCGGCGTCGAGGTCTTCGGCGGCGGCCACCGCAAGGTCGGCGTCATCGCCGGCCCGAAGGTCCTGACCACCACCACTGACCGGCTCGCCGGCCTGCGCCGCGCCGCCCGCCAGTACGGCCGCACCCTGCCCCCGCGGCGCGTCGTCTTCGCCGACTTCGACCGCGACAGCGGCGCCGACGCGACCCGCCGGCTGCTGGACGACTCCCCCGACCTGACGGCCATCGTGGCCCTCAACGACTCGATGGCGGTCGGCACGCTCAGCGTGCTGCGCGAGCGGGGCATCGCGGTGCCGCAGCAGGTGAGCGTGGTCGGCTTCGACGACATGCCGATCGCGCGGGACGTGACGCCGGCCCTGACGACGGTCCGGCTGCCGCTGACGGAGATGGGCGCGCGGGCGATGACGATGGCGCTGGAGGACCGGGCGCGGACCCCGCGGGTGGAGCCGGCGGCGGCGACGCTGGTGCACCGGGAGTCGTCGGCTCCCCTGACCTGACTCATTCCCGGTCGGTGGGGCATTTTGTCACGCGCCGGTGGCGATCTCCGCGTACGTCGGCAGGCCCTCCCCGTCGACCGGCGCGCCGTCGCGGACGGCCCGGGCCGCCCTCACGGCCGCGGCGAGCGCCACCCGGAACAGCAGCGAGCCGGTGCTCACCCGCCGCACCCCCAGCTCGGCCAACTCGGCGACCGTCGGTCCGCAAGGCTCGTGCAGCACGTTGACCGGCACATCCACCGCACGGACGACGGCCGCGATGTCCGCCGGCGCCCGCAGCCCCGGCACGAAGACCCCGTCGGCCCCGGCGTCCACGTACGCCCGCACCCGCCGCAACGCCTCCCTCAGCTCACCGCCCCGCTGCCAGTGCGTGTCGGTCCGGGCGTTGACGAACAGCCCGGGCACCTCCCGCTTCACCGCGCGGATCAGGCGCACCTGCCGCTCGACCGGCCCCATCGCGTCCTCGACGTTGATCCCCGCCGCCCCGGCCGCGGCGACCGCGACCGCCTCCCGCACGGACCCGCGTTCGATGTCGACGCTCACGTGACAGGGCAGCCCGGCGATCCTGCGGACCAGCCGCAGCGACTCCTCACCGGTGGCGTCCTGCCCGTCCGGCAACCCGTTCGCGGCGGCGACACCGAGGCTCGTCGTCCCGATGGCCGGAAACCCGGCCGCCGCCAGCATCCGGGCGGACGCGACATCCCAGGCGTTGGGAAGGACGAGCGGCTCCCCGGCGCGGTGCAGTGACCGGAAGTCGCTCATCGCGCTTCACCCGCGACGACCGGCGAACCGACCACCGGCGAACCGACCACCGGCGACCCGACGACCGGCGAGGCGACGGCGGCGATCGTCCCGGCGGGGACCGCACCGGCGGTGCCGAGCCCGCCACCGGGCCGGGCGGGTTCCGCGGTCCCATCATTCGGGATCGGGTCTGTGCCCGGTGCACGCGCCGATTCGCCGCCACCGGGGAACTCGCCCCTAGCCGACACGCCCGCGGCGGCTCCGTCGCGTGCGGGCCCGCCGCCCAGGTGCGCGCTGAGCGCCCCCTCGGCCAGGGCCAGCGCGTGGGCGCGACCCGGACAGCCGCGCGGGCCGGCGCCGAACGGGATGCCGTGCAGGCCGACCCGTACGACCTCGCCCGGCGCGACCTGTGCGCCGCCGACGTCGGCCGGGCGGGTGGCCATCCGCTTCGTGGCGGCGACCGGTGGCGCGTCGCGCAGCACCCGGCGCAGCGCCCGGTCGACGTCCTGCGCGGCGACCAGCTCCCCGGCTCCGGTCACCCGGTCGACGTCCTCCGCGGCGACCAGCTCCCCGGCTCCGGTCACCCGGTCGACGTCCTCCGCGGCGACCAGCTCCCCGGCTCCGGTCACCCGGTCGACGTCCTGCGCGGCAGCCGGGTCCCCGGGTCCGGTCGCCGCGGGCGCCGCCGCGAGGAGGCCGGCGGCGCGGGCGATCAGGGTGGCGGTCGCGTCGCAGGCCTGCACCAGCAGCCCGATCCGCGCGGCGGTGGTCTCGTCGGCGGTGCCGCCGCACGCGGCGACCAGGATCTCCACGGCGGTGTCGGCGGCGGGCTCGTCGCCGGTGCCGGGCTGGTACGCGGCGGCCACCACGCGGACCGCGTCGGTCGTCCTTGGGGAGGAGTCGAGGCCGAGGGCGGTGCACAGGAGTTGCACGGGGTGGGCGTGCGGGGATGAGGCGGCCGCCGCGCGGAGCGCCTCGGGGTCCACTGTGGACAGGATTGACTCGCTGAGCCCGCGGCGCCGGGTGTGCGCCGCACCGTCGCTGAACCGGCCGACGCTCGCGCGCAGCCAGGCGACGCCGTGTGCGGCGGCGGGCACCGGCGGGACCACGAAACCGGGGTCGTGGAGCACGGCGAGGGCGTCGCCGGGATCGTCGATCGTCTGCATGGCTGGACCGTACGGCCGGGACCGTTCGGTACATGACGAACTGACGGAGCGGACAATGGACCTGTGACCGCACCGTCCTCGCTCGCGAAGCTCGCCGCGCTGCTGGCCGACGAGACGCGGGCCGCGATGTGCCTGGCGCTGCTCGACGGGCGCGCGTGGACCGCCGGCGAGCTGGCCCGGCACGCCGGTGTCGCGCGGTCCACGGCGACGGAGCACCTGCACCGGCTGACGGCCGGCGGGTTGCTGGTCGAGGAGCGGCAGGGGCGGCACCGGTACGTCCGCCTCGCCGACGCCTCGGTCGCCGCCCTGCTGGAGGACATGTCGGCGCGGCTGGCGCCGCAGGTGTCCCGGCCGGCCGGGCTGCGGGCGGCGACGGCGTCGGCGGCCCTCGCCCGGGGGCGGACCTGCTACGACCACCTCGCCGGGCGGCTCGGGGTAGCCGTGACGGACGCGTTGACTGCACGTGGGTTGCTGGACCAGACGGGCGGGTTCGCGTTGACGGAGGCCGGCCTGGCGTGGATGGCCGCGCTCGGGTTGGACCTGGACGGCGGGAAGCGGCCCGTGGCGCGGGGCTGCCTGGACTGGACGGAGCGGCGGCCGCACCTGGCCGGGGTCGCCGGGGCGCGGCTGTGCGAGCGGTTCCTGGCCCGCGGCTGGGTCGCGCGCATCGGTTCCGGGCGGGCGGTGCGGGTCACCCCGGACGGCCGGGTCGCCCTGGCGGACCTGCTCGGCATCGACGGCGTCGATTAGGTTTCGGGGCGGTTGGGTACTCAGCGGTCACTACGAAGGAGGCCGTTGTGTTCGCTGTGATCGCCGCGATCCTGTTCGCTGTCGCGCTGCTGATGGACCTGTTCGGTGCCGACGCCGGGCCGGTGCTCGACGTGGGGACCCTGAGCCTGGCCGGGTTCCTGTGCGTCGCCCTGCACCTGGCCGGTGCGGGCACCTGGCACACCCGGTACGGCAGCTACCGCCGCAGCCGCCGCCGCTGAGCGGATCGGCGTTCGGCGTCGCACGCACTGCCACGGCCGCGTCCTACCCCAGGTGGGGGTTCGGGCGCGGCCGTCGTCCGTGTGGCCGACACTGGCTGGCATGAGTGTGCGCATCGAGCGGTCCGGTCCGGTGTGGACGGTCGTGCTGGACCGGCCGGAGACCCGCAACGCCGTGGACCGGGACACCGCGGAACGGCTCGCGGCCGCGTTCCGGCAGTTCGACGCGGACGATTCGGCGGCGGTCGCGGTGCTGTGGGGCGCGGGCGGCACGTTCTGCTCCGGCGCCGACCTGAAGGCGGTCGCGGCCGGCGACGGCAACCGCGTCGAGGCGGACGGCGACGGGCCGCTCGGCCCGACCCGGATGCGGCTGGGCAAGCCCGTGATCGCCGCGGTCGCCGGGCACGCCGTCGCGGGCGGCCTGGAGCTGGCGATCTGGTGCGACCTGCGGGTCGTGGAGGAGACCGCGACGTTCGGGGTGTACTGCCGGCGCTGGGGCGTGCCGCTGATCGACGGCGGCACGGTCCGGCTGCCGCAGCTGATCGGGGTCGGCCGGGCCCTCGACCTGATCCTGACCGGCCGCCCGGTCGACGCGGCGGAGGCGCACCGCATCGGCCTCGCCGACCGGGTCGTGCCGCCGGGCGGGTCCCGGCCGGCGGCGGAGGCGCTCGCCGCCACGCTCGCCGCGCTGCCGCAGGCCTGCCTGCGCAACGACCGCCTGTCGGTGTACGAGTCCCTCGGCCGCCCGTTGCCCGACGCGCTCGCGGTCGAGCACGGCTTCGGCGTGGCGTCCCTGCGGGCCGGCGCGGCGGGCGGCGCCGCCAGGTTCGCCGCCGGTGAGGGCCGCGGCGGCGTCTAGTACCAGGGGACGACATCGGCCCGCGCCGCCCGCACGCCGTTTGCGGCCGGGTCGCCGCCCGGTGGGACGTAGGGTGGGCGCATGGTCGACAGGCGTGACGTCGAGGCGGCCGCCCGCAGGATCGACGGGTACGTGCGGCGCACCCCGTCGGTCGAGGTGGCGCCCGGACTGTGGTTCAAGCTGGAGCTGCTGCAGCACAGCGGCTCGTTCAAGGCCCGCGGGGCGTTCAACCGGATCCTCGCCGCCCGGGAGGCCGGCGAGCTGCCGGCCGCCGGGGTGGTCGCCGCGTCGGGCGGCAACGCGGGGCTCGCCGTGGCGTTCGCGGCGGCGCGGCTCGGCATCCCGGCCGAGGTGTTCGTGCCGCGGGTCGCGCCGGCGGTGAAGGTGCGCCGGCTGCGGGAGCTCGGCGCCGTCGTGCACCAGCACGGCCGGGAGTACGCGGAGGCGTACGCCGCCTCGACGATCCGCGTGGCGGAGACCGGGGCGCTGTTCGTGCACGCCTACGACCAGCCGGAGATCGTCGCCGGCCAGGGCACCCTCGCCCTGGAGCTGCCCGACGTGGACACGGTCCTGGTCGCCACGGGCGGCGGCGGTCTCGTCGGCGGCATCGCGGCGGCCGTCGGTGACCGGATGCGGGTCGTCGCCGTCGAGCCGGCCGGCGCACCGACCTTGCACGCGGCCCTCGCCGCGGGTCGTCCCGTGGACGTAGCGGTGGACAGCCTCGCCGCGGACTCGCTCGGCGCCCGCCGGATCGGGACGATCGCCTTCGAGACGGTCACCCGCCACGGGGTGCTGAGCATGCTCGTCGACGACGACGCGATGGTGCGGGCCCGGAGGAGGCTGTGGGCGGAGCACCGGATCGTGGTCGAGCTCGGCGCGGCCGCCGCGTTCGCCGCCCTCGAACAGCTGCGGACCGGCGGCGACGACCGCGGCGACGACCGCGGCGACGGGCCCGGCAGCGGCCTGAGCGCGCCCGGCGGAACCAGCGGAGACGACCGTCGGGACCAGTCCGGCCTCCTCGACCGGGCCGGCGGCTGGGGACGGGTCGCGGTCGTGCTGTGCGGCGCGAACACCGACCCCGCCGACCTCAGCGCCGAGACAGTTCAGGATCTGTCTCAAGGCGTGTAGCCTGCCTGACATGCCGCACGACGAGATCTTCGACGCGGCCATGCGGCGGTTCCTGGAGCGGCGCCGGGTCGACATGCGCTCGCTCGCGGCCGAACTCGGCATGGGCCGTGCCACCCTGTACCGCCGCGTCGGCAGCCGCGACCAGCTGCTGGGCCAGGTGCTGTGGCAGCTCACCCAGCGCAGCCAGCAGCGGGCCGTCAAGGCCGCCGAGGGCCGGCGGGGTGCCGACCGGATCGTCGCCGTGATCGGCAACTTCCTCGCAGGTGTCATCGAGCAGCCCAGCCTGCGGCATTTCCTCGCGGCCGAGCCGGAGGCGGCGCTGCGCATCCTCACCTCGAAGCACGGCATCGTCCAGCCGGGGGTCCGGGCGCACCTGGAGGGCCTCCTGCAGGAGGAGATCGCAGCGGGCGCCTTCACCCCCAGGATGGACGTGCGCACGCTGGCGTTCGTCCTGGTACGCATCGGCGAGAGCTTCCTCTACGCCGACGCCATCGCCGACGGCGAGCCCGACGTGGAACAGGCGTTGCAGGTGATCGGGCGGCTGCTCGACGACCAGCCGTGAGCCGCGGGCGCGCGGCGCGTCACCGCGGCGCGCCGTACGGCACCCGGCCAGCCGTTGGTGTCCGTACGAACGGAAGTCTCGGCGAACGTATGATGGTCGCCAGCGAAAAAAGGGGACATGTCGGAATCGTCCATCGACCGCGAGAACTGCCACTTGCGCCAGGACGTATGTTCTTCGCATGGCCACGGTGCTGCTGGTTGAGGACGACCATGTCGTGCGGGGCGCCCTGCTGCGCTCCCTGACCGACCGGGGTCACACGGTGCACGCGGTCGGCACCGCGCTGGAGGCGTTACGGCGTTTCGCCGCCGAGACGCCGGACCTGGTCGTGCTCGACCTCGGGCTGCCCGACCTGGACGGCGCCGACGCCCTGCGGATGCTGCGCGGCATCGCGGACACCCCGATCATCATCGCCACCGCCCGGGACGACGAGGCGGAGATCGTCCGGCTGCTCAAGGCCGGCGCCGACGACTACATGATCAAACCGTTCACCTCCGCCCACCTCGACGCCCGGATGACCTCCGTGCTGCGCCGCACCGGCAGGGCGAGCCGCGAGGAACCCACCGCCATCGAGGTGGGGGGCTTGCGTGTCGACATCGGACAACGGCAGGCACACTTGCACGGCGAGCCGCTGACGCTGACCCGCAAAGAGTTCGACCTGCTGGCGTACCTCGCCGCCCGTCCCGGACGGGTGGTCTCACGCCGTGAGCTGTTGGAGGAGGTATGGCGGCAACCCTCAGTGGGCGAGGACCAGACGATCGACGTGCATCTGTACTGGCTACGCCGGAAACTTGGCGAGAGCGCCTCGGCTCCCAGATACCTGCACACCGTGCGGGGCGTGGGCTTCAGGTTCGCGGCCCCGGACTGAGGCGGACCCTCGCCTACGTCTGCGCCGCGGTCACCACGATGGTGGCCCTGGCGTTCCTGATCCCGCTCGGGCTGGTCGTGCAGCAGCTCGCCCGCGAGCGTGCCTTCGCCGACGCCGAACGCCAGACCGCCGTGGTCGTGGCGGTCCTCACGGTGACCACCGACCCCCTGGCGATCGAACGGGCCATCGCCAGCACCGGCGGTCCCGCGGTCAGCCGCGTCTCGGTGCACAACCTCGGCGAGGAGGGTCTCGAGATCGGCACGGGGCACGCCGCCGCCAAGGACCTCGCCCATGCCGCCGACCAGGCCGCGCCGGTGACCGCGACCGTCGAGGGCGGGTTGTCGTACCTGGAGCCGGTGGACGTCGGGTCGGGCCGCACGGCGGTTGTCGAGGTCTTCATCCCTGAGGATGAGCTGTCCAACGGGGTGAGCGGCGCCTGGTGGGCCCTGACCGCCGTCGCCGTCGGTCTGGTCATCGCCTCCGTCTGGGTCGGCGACCGGCTCGCCGCGAAGGTGACCGCGTCGGCCCGCCAGCTGGCCGGCGCCGCGGGTGCGCTCAGCGAGGGGTACCTCGACGTGCGGCTCGACCCGTCGGGCCCGCGCGAGCTGGCCGAGGCGAGCTTCGCGCTCAACGTGATGGCCGACCGCATCATGGCCCTGCTGACGAACGAGCGCGAGCTGGTCGCGGACCTGTCGCACCGGCTGCGCACCCCGCTGACCGCCCTGCGGCTCGACGCGGAGACGCTCGACGACAGCCAGGACGCCGACCGCATCCGCGACGCCATCGCCGCGCTCGAGGTCGAGATCGACAAGCTGATCCGCGCGATGCGCGAGCCGATCGACGCGCACTCCCCCACCCCGGACCGCGGCGAACGCAGCGACGGTGCCGCCGCCTCCACCGGCGAGCAGGGCTGCGACGTCGCCGAGGTCGTGCGGGACCGCATGATGTTCTGGTCCGCCGTCGCCGGCGACCAGGAGCGCGACTGCAAGGCCATCGGCACCGAGAGCCCGGCACCGGTGCACGTCGCGAAGAGCGAGCTCGCCGCCGCGCTGGACGCGCTCATCGGCAACGTCATCAGGTACACCCCACAGGGCGTCCCCTTCGAGGTGGCCGTCACCCGCCGGGACGACGGGTACGTCGTGCTGCGGGTGGAGGACGGCGGCCCCGGCATCCCCGACCCGGAGCTGGCGCTGCAGCGCGGCGAGAGCGGTCAGGGCTCCACGGGCCTGGGCCTGGACATCGTGCGCCGGGTCGCGGTCGAGGGCAACGGCACCGTCAACATCGGCACGTCCGCCACCCTCGGCGGCGCGAGCGTCGTCATCGTCATGGCCGACGCCGACCCGGCGCCCAAGGAACAGCCGCCGCAGAGCCGCTTCGGGCTGGTCGGCCGGCTGTCCCGGGAGCCGAACGAGCGCCGCCGCCGCGGCAAGGCCGCCTCCTGAGGGTCACACCTCGCCGGTGACCCGGCCGGAGCCGGCCGGGGTCCGCAACGCCGGTGCGGTGCGGCCCGGGCGGTCTCCCACCGGCGGAGGACACCGGCGGCCGGTGTCGGCTGACCGTACAGGTGTGAACGCGGAGCGTTCGCATGGGGTGTCCGGTCCGGAGGTCCGGCACCGGGGCGGCAGCACGCGCCTCGCGCGGCAAAACAGCCAGGTGGCGTAGGGCCGCCACAAGTCTCGGTTATGAGTCTCTTAATTGGGTCGTTTGAGCTGGAACGACACGTTGACGGCTCGCTATGGTCACCCCGTTCCCACGTGGACGGACCGGCACTCACCCGCCTTGCCACCCTCGAAGGCCGGCCGTCCCGCGCGCGGCGGGGACGGGTACCTCTGCCCTGTGCCCGTCTCCGCCGCGCGCCCTTTTCCCCTCCGGAGGAACCGAGCGTGTCTCGAGTCTTGCACCGCGTGGCCGTGACCGTTGCGGTCGCGGTCCTCGGCACGGGTGCGGCGATCGCCGGGCCCGGCGCCATCGACAGCCTGTTCAACGAGAAAGGGCCGGCCGCGATCAGTCGCGTCCCGGCCGACAACCCTGAGCTCGGCCTGGTGTACCAGGGCCTGACGCCGGCGAAGAAAGGTGACCCGTGTGTCGGCGGGTACCAGGTCTCCGAGCGCGGCCAGTGCAGCCACGGCCCTGACGTCCCGCCGGTCGGTCTGACCGTCCGCGGCAACGTCGATCCGATCACGGCGGCCGGGCCCACCCAGGTCGTTCCCGAGACGGACACGGCGGCCGCCCCGCTGGAACAGACCGTCACCGCCGAGGACGGGTCCGTCGCCTCCGAGGGTGGTTTCGCCCTGGTACCGGAGGCCGCCGGCGACACCGCCGTCGGGTACACGATCGGCGCGTCAGGCGTGGCCTGCGACGGCGACGGCGTGTCCGGCAAGCGCGTGCAGGTGCTGTACGTGCGCGACGCCAACACCGCGAGCCGGTTCAACCAGTACCTGGAGAGCTTCCGCACCTGGAGCGCCGGTGTCGACGCGATCTACAACACCAGCGCCAAGGAGACCGGCGGCGAGCGGCACGTCCGGTTCGTGACGACCGCCGACTGCAAGGTCGACGTCCGCGAGGTCGAGCTGCCCGCGGGTGGCCTCAACACGTTCGACGCGACCATCAACGGGCTGAAGGCACTCGGGTACAACAGGACCGACCGCAAATACATGATCTTCGGCGAGTCGAAGGTGTACTGCGGCATCGGCACCTTCGCCGGTGACACCCAGCCCGGCTCGAACAACCGCAGCAACGGCGGCCCCGGCTACGGCCGCAGCGACTCGGGCTGCTGGGCGGCCAGCGTCGCCGCGCACGAGCTCGGGCACAACCTCGGCGCCGTGAACAACAACGCGCCGAACTCCAGCAAGGCCGGGCACTGCCTCGATGAGTACGACATCATGTGCTACAACGACTCGGGCGGTCTGAAGACGTCGGTCCGGACCGGTTGCACCGACAAGGCCGGTGAGAACCGGATGGACTGCAACCACGACGACTACTACAACACCAACCCGAGCCCCGGCAGCTACCTCGCGAACAACTGGAACGTGGCCAACAACCAGTTCCTGATCGCGGGCCCGGGCGGCACCACGCCTCCGCCGCCGTCGCCGACGGCGTCACCCACGAAGACCGCGTCGCCGACGCCGACGAAGACCGTGTCGCCCTCGCCGTCGAAGTCGGTCACGCCGTCGAAGTCGGTCACACCGTCGGCGTCGCCCACGAAGACCGCGTCGCCGACGCCGACGAAACCGCCGACCGGGCTCAAGGAGCTGCGAGTCAGTGACGTCACCGCCAACTCCGTGCGGCTGTCCTGGGACGCGGCCGCGGCCGGCAGCCGCTATGCGGTCGTCCTCAACGGACGGTCCATCGGCCAGGTCAGCTCGACCAACGTCCGGATCGTCGGTATGCGCCCCGACACCGATTACCAGATCGGGGTTTCGCTCGCGCAGAACGGCACCCTGACCCCCTGGACCACCACCGTCAAGGTGCACACGGCGGCCGCACCCGCGCCGACGGCCGGCGCGTGGATGGTGTTCGGCAACAGCCTGACCGGCGGCGTCGCGGACGTCTTCGGTGCCCGCAGCGCGGCCGGTACGCCCATCATCATCTACCAGCGGCACGGCGGCGCGAACCAGCAGTGGAAGCTGGAGCCGGTGGCCGACGGCAGGTTCGTGGTCCGCTCCAAGGCGACGAACGCCTGCGTCACCACCACGGGTGACAAAGACACCGTGGGTGCGACCCTGGTACAAGGTGACTGTGCGAAGGCCTTGCAGTGGACGCTGACCAAGACCGAGTTCGGCGTGTCGCTCCAGACCGCGACCGGCCTGGTCGTCGGCGTGGGCAACAACGAGTACTTCGGCAGCCGGCTGCTCGTCCTGCAGAAGCCGAGCGGCGCCAAGTACCAGAGCTGGATCCCGCAGCGCACGTGAACCAGCCCGCAACCGACCGCGGCCCGGTGCCCTCGTGGCGCCGGGCCGCGGCCTGCATGAAGACGGCATTGCGCCGGGCGCGGGCCGCTGGAGGCGCGGCGGCAGGGGTCCGTGGCGCAACCACCGCCGGCCGGGCGACGACGCGGCGGGTCGCGGTGGCGACACGGCGGGTCGCGGTGGCGACACGGCGGGTCGCGGTGGCGGCGCGGCGGGTCGCGGTGGCGGCGCGGCGGAGCGTGACGGCGGCCGGTCTCGTGGCCGGTGTGGTGGCGGCGCTGGTGTTCGGCACGGCGGTGCCGGCCGCCGCGCACGACGGGGTCATCCTCACCTTGCACGGGGACGGCCGGGGGTCGGTGTGGGTGACCGCGGCCTGGCAGGACGGGCACCCGGTGACCGAGGCGGTCGGCATCACGCTGCTCGCGACGACCGCGGACGGGCGGCGGGAAGGGCCGGCCGGGCTGAAACGCAACGGGGATGCGCTCACGTACGCGGGGACGCTCGGCGAGGGCGACTGGACGGTCGTGGCCGAGATGGGCACGCCGGCGATCGGGCGGTGCCAGGGGGCCCTGCACGTGGCGGCCGACGGGGTGCCGCAGGAGATCGTGTGCGCGCCGCCGGCGGCGGCGGCGAGTCCGGTGCCGGCACCCGCGGCGGCGAAGGCCTCGTACACCTGGGTGTGGTACCTGCTGGGCGTCGCGGCGCTCGCGGGGGTGGCCGCCTGGTGGTTCCACCGCACGTCGGTTGCGACGCGGGCGACCGCTCGGAGGACGCCGGGGCGCAAGTCGTCCAACCGGAGGACGACCGTGCGCCGCAAGTGACGCCCACCACCGCCTCTTGACCGGTACAGTCGCGCGTCGTACTGTACCGGTATAGGCGCCACGTGGACAGGCGCCAGGTTCGAGGAGGTCCGGCCATGTTTCCGTTCGCGATGATCGAGTCTCAGAACGCGATGGCACACGAGGTCCGCAGTGCGCTGCCCGGCGCGCCGACGGTCGAGCCGCCCGCCGCGCCGCTGCTGCGGGCTCGGCGGCCCAGGGTGCGCCAGGTCCGCGCGGCCCTCGCCGCGTCGCTGCACCGGGCCGCCGACGCGGTCGCCCCGGCTGCCGCTTGCAGCCCCGCTCGCTGAAGGTCCGCCGCTGAAGGTCCGCCGCTGAAGGGTCCGCCGCTGAAGGTCCGCCGGACGCACGGGACGCCGGACGCACGGGGCGCGTTGAAGCTCGACGCACCACCGGCCCGGCGCCATCGGCGCCAGAGCATCACCGGCCGCGGTCCGCGCCATGTGGCGCCGCGTGCGGCCCCGGGCGCCGCAGCGCGATATCGTCGTCGGGTTCCCGGAGTTCGCGGGACGGGGCCCGCTCGACGATGGCGAGGAGGTGCGATGGCGAGGGTCACCTTGCAGACGATCGCCGACCAGGTCGGCGTGAGCCGGATGACCGTCTCCAACGCCTTCTCCCGGCCCGACCAGCTCTCCCCCACGTTGCGGGACAAGATCCTGGCCGTCGCGTCGGAGCTCGGGTACGTGGGGCCGGACCCGGCGGCCCGGGCCCTCGCGCGCGGCACGACCGGCGCGGTGGGGGTGCTGCTGACGGAGTCGTTGCGGGACGCGTTCAACGACGAGGTGGCCACGACGTTCCTCGGGGCGATCGCGGAGGAGCTCACCCCGACGGGGCTGGGCCTGACCCTGCTCACCGCCACGGATCGCGAGGACGTCGTCCCCGCGAGGGACGTGGCGATGGACGGCGCGATGGTGTACTCCTGCGACCCGAGCTCGTCGGCCGTGGACTGGCTGATCCGGCGCAGACTGCCGCTGGTGTTCATCGACCAGGTGCCGGCCGACGGCATCCCCAGCGTCAACGTCGACGACCGGCCCGGTGCCCGCGCCGCCGCGCAGCATCTCGTCGACCTCGGTCACCGGCGCATCGCCGTGGTGACCAGCGGCGTGCGCGGCGCGCACGGCCTGCTGCCGGTCGGTGCGGTCATCCCCGGCGGCGCGACGGACGAGGGTGCCGCGGTCATCGACGGGTACGTGGCACAGCAACGCATCCTCGGCTGGCTGGACGCCCTGGCGCCGGCGGGTATCACCCCGCCCGTGGTGCGGCTGGCGCACGGGCGGCCCGAGGACGGCTATGACGGTGCCCGGATCATCCTCGCGCAGGACCCGCGGCCGACGGCGGTGCTGTGCTTCTCCGACGCCATCGCGCAGGGGGTCGTCCAGGCGGCGTACGACCTGGGGCTGCGGGTCCCCGAGGACCTGTCGGTGGTCGGGTTCGACGACAGTCCCCTCGCGGCGCGGATGCGGCCGCCGCTGACCACGGTCCGGCAGGACGTGCTGGCGAAGGGGCGGGCCGCGGCCGCGGCGCTGACCCGCGCGATCGCCGAGGCCCGGGCCGGCGCCGCGCCCACCCCGGACCAGGTGCTGGTCCCCGCCGACCTCATCGTCCGCGAAAGCACCGCACCACCCGCGTGAACGCGCCAGGCACCGCACCACCCGCCTGAACGCGCCAGGCGCCGCGCGCCACCCGCGTGAACGCGCCAGGCACCGCAGCGCCCGCGTGAACGCGCCAGGCACCGCACCGCCGCCCGCAAGCGATGCCGCTCCGCCCGCCTGAACGCCTCGGTGGCGTCCGGCGGGGCGCTGGGCGTACACGAGCGGAACGGCAGCGCGGACAGCAGATCCCCGCGACGCACGTGCGCCGCGGGGATCCCGGCCCGGTGTCAGTGCACCAGCACCGGCACCTGCTCCTGCTCCGACGTGCTGGTGGCGTCCGCCGGCGTGCGGCGGATGAACAGCACCACCAGCAGCGCGGCCACGCCGAGCAGCACGGCGCTGGCGGTGAAGGCGACGTTGTACCCGTGGATCGCCGCCTCCGCCTGGCCGAGCGGCGACGCCGCGTGGCTGGTCAGGTAGCCGGTGACGGCCGTGGTGAAGATGGTGTTGAGCAGGGCCGTGCCGAGCGAGCCGCCGACCTGCTGGGTGGTGTTGACCAGGGCGCTGGCGACGCCGGCGTCGTGGTTCGCCACGCCGGTCAGCGCGACGCTGCTCAGCGGCACGAACACCAGGCCCATGCCGACGCTCATCGCGATGAACGCGGGCAGGATGTCCACGACGTAGTCCGACTGCAGGTCGAGCCGGGTCAGCCAGATCATGGCGAGGGTGGCCAGGACGCCGCCGATCGACATGATGACCCGGGGGCCGACGCGGGGCAGGAAACGGGCCGCGAGGGTGGCCGCGACGATGATGCCCGCGGAGAACGGCAGGTAGGCGACGCCGCTCTTGAGGGCCGAGTAGCCCATCGTCTGCTGCAGGTAGAAGGTCATGAACAGGAACATGCCGAGCATGCCCGCGCCGACGAGGATCGAGACCAGGAACGACGTGCCCCGGTTGCGGTCCCACAGGACGCGCAGCGGCAGCAGCGGGTGCTTGACCCGCGACTCCCAGACGACGAACGCGGCGAGCAGCACGCCGGCGGCCACGAGCCAGCCGATCGTCACGCCGGAGCTCCAGCCGTCGGTCGCGGCCTTGGTGAAGCCGTACACGAGCGCGACCTGACCGACGGTGGCCAGGACGGCACCGGGGATGTCGTAGCGGGTGTCGCCGGTGGCCTTGCTCTCCCGGACGACCGGCAGGGCGGCGATGAAGGCGATGACCGCGATCGGGATGTTGACCAGGAGGGTCCAGCGCCAGTTGGCGTACTGGGTGAGCAGGCCGCCGGAGATGAGCCCGATCGCGGCGCCGCCGCCGGAGATCGCGCCGAACACGCCGAACGCCTTCGCCCGCTCCTTCGCCTCGGTGAACGTGACCGTGATCAGCGACAGGGCGGCCGGGGCGAGCAGCGCGCCGAACGCGCCCTGCAGGCCGCGGGCGGCGTAGAGGGTCTCGGCGTTGACCGCGGCGCCACCGAGCGCCGAGGCGCCGGCGAAGCCGAGCAGGCCGATCAGGAACGTGCGGCGGCGGCCGAAGAAGTCGGCGATCCGCCCGCCGAGCAGCAGCAGGCCGCCGAAGGCCAGGGTGTACGCGGTGACGATCCACTGCCGGTCGGCGGTGGAGATGTGCAGCGCCTCCTGCGCCGAGGGCAGGGCGATGTTCACGACGGTGGCGTCGAGCACCACCATCAGCTGCGCGACGGCGATCACCGACAGCGCGAGCCAGCGTTTCGGGTCGACCGCAGCCGTGGCCCCCGCCGTGGCGGTGGCCGTTCCCCCCGAGTCGTTCGACATGAGCGTATGCCTCCCAAGGCATGGTTGATCCAGACCGCGCCCAGGTGGACGGACGGGTCCTGGTGGTGCGAGAAAACGGTCAGGCGGGCTGACGCAGGACAGGCAGCAGCACCCGGTCGACGACGCGCGTCGCGAAGGACTCGTCGAGCGGCCCCTCGTGCCACATGGTCCGGTTCAGCACCATCGCGTGCAGGATCTCGTGCAGCAGGTCCGAGGTGGCGCCTTCGGGCAGCTCGCCACGCTCCACCGCGCGTCGCACGATGGTGTCGTACGCGGACTGCTTCGCCTCGTAGACGCACCGGCGGAACGTCTCGGCCAGCTCCGGGTTGCGGGTGGCCGCGGTCATCAGACCGGTCATGACGTCGCCGTCGGGGCTGTTCGCCACGTGGCAGGCCGCGGTGAGCAGCGCCATCAGGTCGCCGCGCAGCGTGCCGGTGTCCTGCGGCTCGAACGGGCCGCCGAACCGGTGCTCGAAGGCATCCATCACCAGGTCGGGCTTGGTCGGCCAGCCCCGGTAGATGGTCGCCTTGCTGGCGCGGGCCCGCGCCGCCACGGCATCCATCGACATGCGGTCGTATCCGACCTCACCGAGCAGCTCGAAGACCGCTTCGCAGATCGCTTCGCGGCGGCCGGGCTTCGGTGCGGGAGACATGACCACTTCCTAGATCGCAGGCTCCGGTTCCGCAAGTCCTGGATCGCAGGTGTACGGAACCGTTTCGTATCGGAACCCTACTCCCCACCACCTCCGGTACGAAACCGTTCCGTACACCTGATCCCGGTGAACGACGTCACAGGGCATCCGGGAATGGTTAACGGCAAGGTAACTTTCACGTCCCTGAGCAGGGATTCCCAGGTCCAGAGCCTGTCCGCTTGACCCTTCCTTGACGGTGACCCACGCCACTGCGCACGGTGACCGGGCCAGAACGACCCGAACTCCCGTCAAGTTTGAGGAGCATCGATGAGGCGGAAACTCGCCATCGTCTCGATCGCCGCGATAGCGGCAACTGGCGGCATCATCGCCGTCAACAGTCCGGCGTTCGCCGCCGCCGGCTGCAGCGTCAAGTACACCGTGACGAACCAGTGGCCCGGGGGCTTCGGTGGCGCGGTGGAGATCACGAACAAGGGTGACGCGCTGACCAGCTGGAACCTGGGCTGGGACTTCGTCACCGGCCAGGGCATCCAGCAGATGTGGCAGGCGATCCCGACGGTCACCGGCACCCACGTCAACGCCAAGAACGAGAGCTACAACGGCAACCTGCCGACCAACGGCGTGGTGACGTTCGGCTTCAACGGGACCTGGACCACCAGCAACCCGGTGCCCACGGCGTTCACGCTCAACGGCACCGCCTGCAACGGCGGCACCACCACCAACGTGGCCCCGACGGTCAGCGTGACCAGCCCGGCCGCCGGCGCGTCCTACACCGCCCCCGCCTCGGTCAGCATCACGGCGAACGCCGCGGACTCCGACGGGACCGTGTCGAAGGTCGAGTTCTACAACGGCACGACGCTGCTGAGCACCGACACCGCCGCGCCGTACGCGTACACCTGGACCGGTGTCGTGGCGGGCAGCTACAACATCACCGCCAAGGCCTACGACAACGGCGGCCTCTCCACGACCAGCGGCCTGGTGCCGATCACGGTCACCAACGGCGGCACCAACGGCGCGCCGACGGTCACCCTGACCGGCCCGACGACCGGCTCCGGCTACACCGCCCCGGCCACGGTCAACCTGACCGCGACCGCCGCGGACGCCGACGGCACGGTCACCAAGGTCGACTTCTACAACGGCACCACGCTGCTGGGCACCGACACCACGTCGCCCTACGCGTACACGTGGAGCAACGTCGCCGCGGGCAGCTACTCGCTGACGGCCAAGGCGACCGACAACTCCGGCAACTCGACCACCAGCAACGCCGCCGCGATCACCGTCACCACCGGCGGGCAGACCGACGGTCACGTCGACAACCCGTACACCGGCGCGCGTGGCTACGTGAACGCGGACTGGGCGACCAAGGCCCGCGCCGACGGTGGCGCCGCCATCGCCGGGGCCTCCACCGGTGTGTGGATCGACCGCATCGCCGCCATCAACGGCACCAGCAGCGCGCGGGGCATCCGGGCGCACCTGGACGACGCGCTGGCCCAGAAGAACGCCGGCACCGGCCCGCTGACCATCCAGTTCGTCGTCTACAACCTGCCGAACCGGGACTGCTCCGCGCTCGCCTCCAACGGTGAGCTGAAGATCTCGGAGAACGGTCTCGAGCGGTACAAGACCGAGTACATCGACCCGATCGCCACGATCCTGGGCGACCCGAAGTACTCCAGCCTGCGCATCGTGACGATCATCGAGATCGACTCGCTGCCGAACCTGGTCACCAACACCAACCTCGCCGCCTGCGCCGAGGCGAAGTCCAGCGGTGCCTACGTCCAGGGCGTCCAGTACGCGCTGAACAAGCTGCACGCGATCAGCAACGTGTACACCTACATCGACGCCGGCCACCACGGCTGGCTCGGCTGGGACTCGAACTTCGGCCCCTCGGCCGACCTGTTCGCCTCCACCGTGCGGGGCACCACGGCCGGCTTCGCCAGCGTCGACGGCTTCATCACGAACACCGCCAACTACTCCGCGCTGGTCGAGCCGTACTTCACCATCAACACCACGGTGAACGGCCAGTCGGTGCGCCAGTCCAAGTGGGTCGACTGGAACTACTACGTCGACGAGCAGTCCTACGCCCAGGCGTTCCGCAACAAGCTGGTGTCGCTGGGCTTCAACAGCAACCTCGGCATGCTGATCGACACCTCGCGCAACGGCTGGGGCGGCGCGAACCGTCCGGCCGGTGCGAGCACGTCGACCGACGTCAACACCTTCGTCAACCAGTCCCGCGTCGACCGGCGCATCCACGCCGGCAACTGGTGCAACCAGTCCGGTGCGGGCATCGGCGAGCGGCCGCGGGCGACCCCGGCCCCGGGCATCGACGCCTACGTCTGGATCAAGCCCCCGGGCGAGTCGGACGGCGCGAGCCAGGTCATCCCGAACGACGAGGGCAAGGGCTTCGACCGGATGTGCGACCCGACCTACACCGGTAACGACCGCAACGGCAACAACCCGACCGGCGCCCTGCCGAACTCGCCGATCGCCGGCCAGTGGTTCTCGGCGCAGTTCCGCGAGCTCGTGGCCAACGCCTACCCGGCGCTGTAACACGAAGTCGCTGTAACACCGGTTCAGGAAAGGCCCCCGGTTCGCCGGGGGCCTTTTCGCGTCTATCGTCAGGTCCATGACAGAGTTGTCCATCGAGCGCCGCATGTGGAGCCTGTACGAGCCGGTCCATGCGGTCACCTACTTCGCCGACGACGCCCTCGCGGCGTTCGAGGCCGCGGGGCTGCGCGGGTTCTGGCGGGGGTACTTCGCCGGACGCAGCGCCCCGCTCGGCGCCGTGCCGGCGGGCCCGGTGCTGGCCGCGTTCTACGGCTTCGCGCCGCGGATGGTGACCCGGGCACTGCCGGACGTGTGGACCAGGATCACACCGGAGGCGGCCCTGGCCGCTCGACTGGAGGGCGCGCGGCGGGTCCTGCGCAAGGTGGACGGCGACCTCACCGAGACCGCAAGCCTGTTGCGGGCCGCGGCCGAGGCGGTCGACCTGCACGGTCGGGTCCTGGGCGCGGCGAACGCGATGCTGCCCTGGCCGGACGACCCGGCCGGCGTGCTGTGGCAGGCGGCCACCGTGCTGCGCGAGCACCGCGGCGACGGCCACCTGGCGGCACTGCTGGTCGAGGGCCTCGACGGCGTGGAGTGCAACGTGTGGCGGGTCGCGCTGCGCGACGGCGACGGCCGCGACTTCTACCAGCCGGCGCGGGGCTGGACCGACGAGGAGTGGGACGCCGCCACCGACCGGCTGCGCACGCGCGGCTGGGTCGACGCGTCGGGCCGGGCCACGGAGGCGGCACGGTCGGCGTGCACCGCGATCGAGGCCACCACGGACGCGCTCGCGGCGACGCCGTGGCGGGTCCTGGGGACCGACGCCACGGCGCGCTGTGCGGAGCTGCTGCGCCCGATCGCGGTCCAGGCGTCGCGGCTGCTGCGCCACCCGAACCCGATCGGGCTGCCGGCGCTGGACTGACCGTGCTCGCCGGCGCCAGGTCGGGTCTTTCTTGTTGTGCCGGCTCGAGGTGGCGTCCGCTCAGCCGGCTCGGGGCGGTGCCTGTTACGCCAGCCCGGGGTGGCGTTCTGCTACGCCAGCCCGGGGTGGCGTTCTGCTACGCCAGCCCGGGGTGGCGTTCTGCTACGCCAGCTCGGGGTGGCGTTTGAGGTAGGCGGCGATGAAGGGGCACTGCGGCACGACGCGCAGGTCGCGCTCCTTCACCGCGCCGAGGGCGCCGGCGGCGAGCTTGCTGCCCAGGCCCTTGCCCTCGTACGCCTTGTCGACCTCGGTGTGGGTGAAGACGATCTCGCCGGGGTGCAGCCGGTAGTAGGCCGCACCCGCGAGCTCACCGTCGACCCGCAGCTCGAAGCGGTGCTGCTCCGGGCTGTCGACGACTGCGATGTCCACTCAGGACGCCTCTCCCCGAACGCCGGCGTGCGCCGCGGGGATGCTGCCGAGCCGACCGGCCTGGTAGTCCTCGAACGCCTGCACGACCTCGGCCTTGGTGTTCATGACGAACGGACCATACGCCACGACGGGCTCGCGGATCGGCTTACCGCCGAGGAACAGCACGTCCATCGTGGGGTGACGCGGGTCCTGCTTCGCGTCGGCGGTGACGGTGATGCTGTCACCCTCCCCGAAGACCGCGAGCTGCCCCAGCTCCACCGGCCGGCCCTTGGTGCCGACGGTGCCCTTGCCCGCCAGGGTGTACGCGAGCGCGTTGAAGTCCTTGCGCCACGGCAGGGTCAGCGACGCCCCGGGCGAGATCGTCGCGTGGATCATGGTGATCGGCGTGTAGGTGTTGCCGGGCCCGGCGTGGCCGTCGAGCTCACCCGCGATGATCCGCAGCAGCGACCCGCCGTCGGGCGAGCTGAGCAGCGCCACCTGGCCGCCGCGGATGTCCTGGTACCGCGGGGCGGCGAACTTGTCCGCCCTGGGCAGGTTCACCCACAGCTGGAACCCGTGGAACAGCCCACCGCTGACCACCAGGTGCTCCGGCGGGGTCTCGATGTGGAGCAGGCCACTTCCAGCGGTCATCCACTGGGTGTCGCCGTCACGGATGACACCGCCACCGCCGTGCGAGTCGCTGTGCACGAACTCGCCGTCGATGATGTACGTGACGGTCTCGAACCCCCGGTGCGGGTGCCACGGCGTGCCCTTCGGCTCACCCGGCGCGTACTCCACCTCGCCCATCTGGTCCATGTGGATGAACGGGTCGAGCGTGCGCAGGTCGACGCCGGCGAACGCGCGCCGGACGGGGAAGCCCTCGCCTTCGAAGCCCTTCGGCGCCGTGGTCACGGACACCACCGGGCGGGGACGCGCCGTCACCGGGTCCGGTGTGGACACGCGGGGCAGCGCAAGGACGTTGTCGACGGTGATCGCGGGCATCTGACGCCTCCAGGGCTGAGCGGGTTGTCGCCTGCCGTAACGATACTTGCATGGCAAGTATTCCGCAAGTCAACAATCTTGCCCCGGCGGTGGCGGGGCGGTGGCGGGGCGGTGGCGGGGCGGGATGAGGGCAGCCGGGACAGCGGGCAGCGACGCGGCCGGGGCCGGCGGCACGGTCGGCGGGCAGCGTGGTGCGGAGAACTGACGATGCGACCGGAGGGGCGGCACGGTCAGGTGCGGCAGAGCCCAGGGCACAGCGGCGCGGCGGTCGGCTGGGCGCCCGCACAGCGTCCCGCCGGCCCGCACGCGCAGCCCCCGCCGGTGAACAGCGCAGGGCCCCGCCCGGCCGCGGTCTGCGGTCGGGCGGGGCCCCGGGACCCTCTTGCCGCGGGTGAGCCGGCTAGATCCTGAGGAAGCGCACCGCGTCCGCCCGGGCGCAGCCCGTGCCGGAGCTGGTCAGCGTGACCGCCGTCCCGGTGCCCGCGGGCAGCGCGAACGTGCCCAGGTCGACCCAGCCGGACGAGCCGGCCGTGCCGTTGACCGTGGTCTGGGTGCCCGCGACGGTGAGCTTCGCGGCGGGGTCGCTGTTGGTGGCCGTCACCTTGTAGTAGGAGACGCGGTAGGTGCCCGCCGCACGGAGGTTGGGGCGCCAGGTCGCCGTGTTGCCGGCGGTGTTGCAGGCGGCGTAGCGGGTCGGGGAGCCGACGGTCCAGCCGGTCAGCGTGGACGGCGACCAGGTGCCGGTCTCGCTGTAGCCGTACGCGGCCGGGCCGTCGTCGTCGACGTAGTAGTCCTTCTGCCAGTAGCGCACGTAGTCGAACTGCACGGTGGACGGCAACTTCGTCGCGTCGGGGACGCTGCCGTAGGCGATGCTGGTGAGCCAGATGCTCGTGTAGTCGTGGGTCCAGTCCGTCGGCACGTAGGGCGCGGTGTACTTGAGGACCCCGTCGACGTAGAACTTCGTGCTCGTCTCCGACCAGTCGATGCCGTAGACGTGCCAGTCGCGCGAGTCGATGGTGCTGCTCGTGTACGTGGTGCCGTACGACTTGCCGGCCGAGACGCCGTTGCCCTGCCAGGTCAGGACCCCGTGGTGGATACGGGTCGGGCTGATCGAGTCGATCTCGAAGCCGTCGATCTCGGTGCGCTGCGACGCCGGGTACGTGGTCGACCCGTCGCCGGCCATGAGCCAGAAGGAGCTGTGCCAGCCGGCGCCGTCGTTGAGCTTGGCGCGGGTCTCGTAGTAGCCGTACCGCAGCGTCTGCTTGCTGACCACGCCGCCGCCGGTGTAGTCCTTGCCGCCGTAGGTCTCCTTCTTGAGGGCGATGTTGAGGGCGCCGCCGCTGACGGAGACGTTCTGCGGGCGCTGCGTGCTGTACGCCTTGGAGTCGGTGCGGTAGTTCCACTTCGCGGTGTCCACGGCGGTGCCGTCGAACTGGTCCTCGAAGACGAGCGTGTAGCCGGTGCCGGCCGGGTCGGCGTGGGCGGCGGTGGCGGGCGCGACGGCGACGGCCGTGGCCGGTGCCAGCAGCAGGAGCGTGAGCAGGCGGCGCATCAGTTCCTCCCGTAGTAGAGGCGAAGGTTGGTGAGGTCGACGAGGTAGAGCACGTCGACGCCGGCGCTGGTGCGCTCGACGGCGAACCGCTCGACGGGGATGCCGGGCGCGACCGCGGCGGCGGTCCACGCGGTCCCGGTCTTCGTGGCGACCGACATGCCGGCCGCCGTGGCGTAGTAGACGCGTTTCTGTTCGGTCGGGTGCCAGGTGATGTCGATCGCGGCGGTGGTCTGGGTGGCGGAGTAGACGGTGTCGCGCACCCAGGTCGTCCCTGAGACGTACGCGTACCGCACCATGAAGTTCGTCGCGCTCCGGTACCGGTATGCGACCTTCGGCGCGGTGCCGTCGACGGTGAGCTTGGCGCTCTGCACGGCCGGTCCGGTGCCGTCGTTGCCCTGGTACACCTCGCCGGTCTCGATCGGCTGGATGACGTCGGCGGTGGCGGTGCTGACGGGCACGGTCACCGCCGCGCCGGTGTGGTCCACGAACGTGTTGCTGGCCGGACGGTAGAGCAGGTAGCTGAGCTGGTGGCGGAACGCGGTCGCCGGGTACAGCCCCCACTCCCACAGGATGTGCAGGTTGCCGGCGGCGTCGAACTGCAGGTCGTCGGGGTACACGGCACGGTTGGCGGACTCGGCGAACACCGCGACACGCGTCCAGGTGGCGGCGGCGTCGTTCCACCGGTAGAGCCGCCCGGAGCGGGCGGTGCTCCCGTCGAGCCGGGCGATCAGGTACAGGTCGCCGTTCGGTGCGGTGGTCAGCACCGGGTACGTGACGCCGATCCCCTGGTCCGGCAGGTCGCCGGCGTGGTTGGTGGGCGCGCCGCCGACGGTGTCGGAGCGGAAGTACCGCCACGCGTTGTTGTGCATGCTGGCGAACACGTGGAAGCGGCCGCTGCCGTCCCGCGCGATCGACGGCTGGTTGTGCCCGTTGTCGTCGGCGTACTCGGCCTGGGCCGCGCCGTTCATGACGGGCAGTTTCGTCCAGCCGCCGGCCGTGTCGCGCCGGGCGATCGCGACGCGGTGGGTGCCGGCGGTGGAGCCTGGTTCGTTGAAGGCCAGATAGGCGTAGTCGTTGCCGGGGGTGTACGTGTCCAGCGGCGACCACCAGGCCGCCTGGTTGGAGCTGTCGATGCCGTACGGCACGAGGGTGACGTCGGCGGGCGTGGCGTGCACGGCGGTTGCGGGCACGGTGACGAGGGCCGTCGCCATGGCGGTGGCGGCGACCAGGACGGCACGGTTCATCGGTCCCTTCCTCAGGGCTCGGTCAGGTCGTGCGGAGGACCTCCAGGAGCGGTGGCAGGCCGCCGTCGCGGGTGACGGCGCCGCCGACCCCCAGCGCGCGGGCGCCGGCGGTCAGGTAGTCGCGTGCGTTGTGGGCGCCGACGCCGCCGGTGGCGACGAACTTCGCCTCGGGGAACGGGCCGCGCATCTCGCGCAGCCAGCCGGGGCCGAGTGACCCGGCGGGAAACGCCTTGAGCCAGTGGCAGCCGGCCCGCAGCGCGTGGTGGACCTCGGACGCGGTCGCGACCCCCGGCAGGTGCGGCAGCCCCGCGTCGTGGCTGGCGCGCACCACGTCGAGGTCGAGGCCGGGCGCGACGGTGAAGACCGCACCTGCCTCGGCCGCGACGGCGACCTGTTCGGGGCTGCGGACGGTGCCCGCCCCGACCGGGTGCCCGTGGCCGGCGAGGGCGCGCAGGCACTCGACGGCCGCCGGGTTCTGGATCGGGACCTCCACGACGCCGAGGCCGCTGTCCCAGACGGCACGGGCGATCTGCAGGGCGCGCGGAATCGGCACGCCCCGCAGGATCGCCACCAGCGGGCGCCCGTCGAGCAGCTCGTCGAAGGTCATTTGATGAGGGCGTTCATCCGGTCGCGGGCGGAGGTGAGGGCTTCTTTCGGGTTCTTTTTGCCGATGAGGATGGATTGGACTTCTTCGGCGAGGAC
>NZ_JNYJ01000038.1 GCF_000716715.1 Dactylosporangium aurantiacum
GCCCAGTTCTGCGCCCCGGACCCGTTGCACGTCCACAGCTGGATCTTCGTACCGTCCGCGGAGCCACCACCGGACACGTCCAGGCACTTACCGAGCGCCTGCAGCGTCTGACCGGAGCGGGTCCAGGTCTGCGCGTTGGTGCCGTTGCAGGTGTAGATCTGGATCTGCGTGCCGTCCGCGGTGGCGGCCGAACGCACGTCCAGGCACTTGCCGGCGAGGCCCTTGACCGGGCCGACGCCGCCGGTGCCGGTGGTGAACGTGAAGCTGTCCAGGTCCAGCAGGGCGGCGGTGCCGCTGCCGGCGAACGTCACGTACAGCGACGTCGTGCCCGCCGGCGGGCTGGTGATCGGCACCGTGACGCTGGTGAACGTCTCCCACGAGCCGGTGACCGGGATCGTGGCGGAGCCGATGACGGTGCCGGTGGGTGAGCCGGTGCGGAACTGCACCGTGCCGCCGATGCCACCGGACGACGCCCGGACCAGCACCGAGGTGGCGTTGTTCAGCTTGTACGGGTCGAACTCGATCCAGTCGCCGTTGTTGATGTCACCGACGGTCTTGCCGCCCTCGGCGGTGGTCTTGCTGAACGTGTTGATGCCGGAGGACGTCTTGAAGTGCTCCGCCTGCCGGTGCCGGGGCTGCAGGATGTTCTGGGCGTGGGTGGTGAGGCCGCCCTTGTCGGTGTACTGCGCGTCGAAGATCGGGAAGATGTTCGCCGCGTCGTCGTGCTCACCGTCGACCGGGATGGTGATCGTGCCGGAGCAGCCGGTCTGCGACGTGATCTGGTGGGCGTGCTGGTCGTGGCCGAGCACGTAGGTCATGGTGACCTTCGTGCAGTCGATCGTGCCGTCCTCGGGGTCGCTGACCGTGACGCTCCACGGGACGCTGTCGCCGAAGGACACCAGCTGCCCCGCCGCGGGCGCGTTGATCGTCACCGTCGGCGCGGTGTTGCCGACGCTGATCAGCACGCTGGACGTGGCGGGGGCGTTCTGGTTGTCCCGCACGGTGAGCGTCGCGGTGTAGGTGCCGTTCGTGGTGTACGTGTACGACGGGTTCGCGGCGGTCGAGTCCTGGGTGCCGTTGCCGTCGAAGTCCCACGAGTAGGTCAGCGCCCCGCCCTCGGGGTCGCTGGACCCGGCGGAGGAGAACGTGACCGTGAGCGGCGCGGCGCCCGAGGTCTTGTTCGCGCTCGCGACCGCGGTCGGTGCCCGGTTGCCGCCGCCGACGTAGTCGTAGCGGTACAGGGCCGAGTTGGCGTCGCCGTTGAAGTAGCCCGTGCCGTAGTCCAGGACGTACAGGGCGCCGTCGGGGCCGAACTGCATGTCCATGACCTGCTTGCCGTTCCACGGGAACGTGTCGATCGCGCCGCGGGAGCCGTCGCTGTTGACGACGATCGGCTTGATCCAGCCGCGGCCGAACTCGCCGGCGAAGAACATGCCGTTGAACGCCGCCGGGAACTTCGTCGCCGACGGGTTCGCCGCGTCGTAGCGGTACACCGGACCGCCCATCGGCGACTCGGAGCCGCTGCCGAACTCGGTCGGGCTGCCGGCGTCGCCGCCGTAGCGGATCCAGGCGGGGCGCGCCGCGGGCAGCGTGCCGAGGCCGGTGTTGCGGAACGAGTTGTTCGTCGGGCCGCCCGTGCAGTTGTACTTGGCGCCGCCGGTGCTGGTGGCGAAGTCCCACTCGTTGTAGGTCTCGGTCGTGGTGTTCGTGCCGGTGCAGTACGGCCAGCCGTAGTTGCCCGGCGACGTGATCCGGTTGAACTCGACCTGCCCGGACGGGCCCCTCGTGGAGCTGGTGGTGCCGGCGTCAGGGCCGTAGTCACCGACGTAGACGACGCCGGTCGCCTTGTCCACGGTCATCCGGTACGGGTTGCGGAACCCCATCGCGTAGATCTCCGGCCGCGTGTTCGCGGTGCCGGGCGCGAACAGGTTCCCCGACGGGATGCTGTAGGTGCCGTTCGCGTTGAAGTTCGAGTTCAGCGTGAACCGGGACAGGCGGTTGACCCCGGTCCAGGTGGCCCAGTCGGTGGCGGTGCCGGTGGCCGGTGCGTCGCCCGCCGGGGTGTTCAGCGGCGGCGCGTAGTACAGGTAGATGTAGCGGTTGGTGGCGAAGTTCGGGTCGGCCGCGACGCCCTGCAGGCCTTCCTCGTCGTGCGTGTAGACGGGGATGTTGCCGATGACGGTGGTGGTGCCGTTCGCGTCGGTGCGCCGCAGCGTGCCGTTGCGGGCGGTGTGCAGCACGGACCGGTCCGGCAGCACGGAGATGGTCAGCGGCTCGCCGACCTCGGGCTCGCCCTTAGCCAGGGTGACCTGCTGGAAGTCGGCGGGGTTGATCGCCGCAGCGGCCGGGGCGGCCTGGACGACCAGGGCGCCGACGCTCGCCGAGACAAGGAGCAGGGCGGCACCCATCGGCCGCCATCGATGACGTGAGGGTTGTAGGTTCACTGTGTCCCTTCCTGACTGAACGTGCCAGGCAGGGCGCGCGCCGCCGCGCCGGATGCCGTATGCCTCCGCGACCCCGGGATGGCCATCGATGCATCCACTGCCGACGGATACATTGATGAAACACTCCGGTGTCGTGGAGGACACACTAGGAGCTTCGAACCACGCTGTCCACACTTTCTGACGCGTTGGCATGAACTTTTGCTGAGTTAACCAAAAGTGACGATCCGCTACCGAGGACGCGGTCGGCTACGATGTGTGACCGCGTCGATAGGTGATTTGGAAGAATCGGCTAAGGTTTGCTGGAGAGCAGCGCGCCGGCACCGGGCTGGGATCAGCAGGGGGCACGCCACGCGTCGAGGTCCTGCTTCTTCTTCATCGACGAGAAGCGCAGGGCGGTCGTCCTGGGGCAGAACGCGGCGGTGTCGACGTCGTACTCGACGTGGAAGACCGGCTTGCCGGCGGCGATGAACACCTTCAGCGTGTCGCACTCGTCGTAGTGGGCGCACTCCTCGTTGACCGCGAAGTCGAACGCCGGCTCCAGCGCGCGGGCCTGCTCGACGTCGTTCTTCAGGCCGACACCGAGGCCGTGGCGGTGCGCGAGGTCGGCGACGCGCCGGTTGAACGTCAGCTGGTCGTCGGCGGTCAGCGGGAAACCGCTGTGGTTGGCGTAGCCGTCGACGTTGTCGGGCTCGACCGCGTCGAAGCCCTTGTCCTTGCACACCTTGAACCGGGCGGCGAACAGCGGCTCGAGCGTGTCCCAGCGGCGGATGTCGAGCCACTTCTCCCCCGGCCAGCCTTCCAGGCCCTTGCCGCGCACCGACTCGGGGAAGCTGCCGGCGTCGGCGCGGAAGTCCTCGTGGGCGCCGACGTTGACGTAGCAGATGACGCGCCGGCCCGCCGCCTTCAGCCGGGCGACGTCCGCCGCGGACGTGGTGACGGCGTCGACGTCGTACACGTCGACGGCGACCGACGTGTCGAGGGTGCCGGTCAGCTGCCACTGCCAGGTGGCCCCGACCGCCGGCCGCCACCAGCCGGCCGGCGCCGGCGCGCCCGACCCGGACGGTGCCGGCGCCGGTGACGGCGACGCGGAGCCGAGGCCGCCGAACCCCGACGGCGGCACCGCGGCCGTGCGCGGGGCGCCCCGGCCGGCGTCCGGGTCGTCGCCCCGGTCCGTGCAGGCGGCCGCGTACAGGACGGTGAGCAGGACGAGCCCGCACAGCGCGAACCGGAGCCGGCGGTCGCTCACCTGGCCACCGCCCGCGAACGCGGGAACCGCGGCCGGTGGCCGGTCACGGGAGCGCCGCCGGCGAACGCCCGACCGCCCGAACGCCCGAACCGCGGCCCGTGGCCGGTCACCACGCCTGCGCCCGCGGACGCCCGAACGCGCGGCCCGCGGCCGGTCACCGCGCCGTTGCCCGCGCACACACGAACCCGCGAACGCGCGAACCGCGGCCCGCGGGCGGTCGCCACGCCGCCGCCCGGCGAACGCGGGAACCGCGGCCCGTGGCCGGTCACCGGGCCGCCGCCCGGGACCGCACGACCGACGGGATGCCCTCGTAGGGCAGCGGCGCGACCAGGTCGGTGACGAGGCCGTGCGGCGCCCGGGACAGCAGCAGCGCGGTCGCGGCACCGACCCGTTCGGGCGGCACGCCGTAGACGAGGTGCGCGGCGTTCGGCCAGTCACGGCCGTCGGGCAGCCCGTACGACGGTGGGGCGTCCACATAGGACTCCC
Organism: Dactylosporangium aurantiacum; assembly: GCF_000716715.1. Taxonomy (GTDB): domain Bacteria; phylum Actinomycetota; class Actinomycetes; order Mycobacteriales; family Micromonosporaceae; genus Dactylosporangium; species Dactylosporangium aurantiacum. The sequence continues at coordinate 4,177 of NZ_JNYJ01000038.1, forward strand.
ACGGGCCTTCGAAGGTGCACACCACGTCGGCGAGGTCCGCGTACCCGGGCAGGCACCGGGTCCCCGGGTTCAGCACCACCGAACCTCGCACCGCCCGCACCACCTGGGTCACGTAGGGCAGACCGGCCGCGTCCGCCGGCACCTGGTCGAAGAAGATACCGCCGACCGGGTACCGCGCCCAGCCGACGATGTCGCACCAGACCTCGCCGTTGGCGCGGTTGCCGTAGTCGAGGTCGACGTAGCCGAGCATCCGCACGCCGCTGCGGTGCAGGCGGGCGGTGGCGACCGCGTACACCTCGTCGCGGCCCTCGCCGCCAGGTCCGTTGTGGACGTTGACGATCGTCGTGGGGCGTTCGGTGCTGCGGCACAGGGTGTCCCACGCGTCGGGGTCGGCGAGCGGGTGGACGTACAGCGGCAGGAGCATCATCGGTAACTCTCCGGGTCACGCAGGACGAGCGCCGCGACGGCCAGGCCGGGCAGGCCGGCGCCGAGCAGGGTCGCGACGGCGAGGGTTTCGGTGAACGTGGGCGCCACGTGCACCAGGGCGGGTGCCCAGTGCCCGACGCCGGCGACGAGCAGCGTCGGCCACCACACGACGAGGGCGGCGGTGCCGGCGCGGCCGTGCGCGGCGAGGACGAGGCACAGCGCGTACACGCCGGTGAGCAGGATCGCGGCGGCGAGGCCCTGCCCGCCGGGGCCGCTGAGACCGGCCCAGACGGCCCCGGCGACGGCGGCGCCGAGCCCGACGGGCACGCACAGCACGGCGACGGTGCCCTTGCTGATGCGGGCCAGCCGCCGGTCGAACGCGGCCCGGTCGGCGAGGACGGCCCGGGCGTACGCGATGCGCCGCCGGTGCCACACGAGGGTCAGCTCGATGAGGGGTACCCCGACGAGCAGCGGCACCGCCTCGACGGGGACCCGGTGCGGGGCGATGCCGTCGAGGGCGACGGCCCGCAGCAGTGCCGCCTGGCCGGTGCCGACGAGCCCGAAGAGCAGGGCGTAGCCGATGTCGCCGCGCCATGACCGCCACCGCCGCCACGGCATGCGGCCGCTGACGTCGGCGCCGACGACGGGCCGGAACGCGACGGCGACGAGCGCGGCGACCCCGCACAGCAGCGCGGGGACGGCCCACCGGCCGAGCCCGGCGGCGACCGCGGCGGTGGCGAGCCAGCACGGGGCGGCCGCGGCCAGCACGACCCGTTCCCGGCCGGTGACGAGTGCGACGGCGGCGACCGCGAACAGCGCCAGTTGCGCGGCGGCGATCGTGTACGCCCGTGGCCCGTGCCCGGCGAGCGCGACGGCCCAGCCGGCGGCGAGGCCGAGGAACCCGCCGCCGAGCAGCCGCGCGGCGGCGGTGACGCCCCGCTCCGACAGTGCCCGGTAGCCGAGGTACGACAGTGCCTGCCCGCCGCCCCAGCCGAGCAGCAGCGTGCCGGTCGTGGCGAGCTGCGGGGCGCCGTCGACCTCGGGTGCGGCGCCGAGCCCGATGGCGAGGGGCGTCAGGTAGATGGCGGCGCGGGTGAGGGTCTCGGTGACGACGGCGCGGGTCGTCGGCCCGTCCTCGACGGCCGTGGTGTGCACGACCGTCTCGGCGGTGTCGAGGGTACGGGCGACGACGCGCCCGGCGAGCGCGAACACCGACGGCACGCCGTACTCCCGGTCGGCGACCCGGTCGTTGATGCCGTTGGCCTCCAGGATCGCGGCGATCTCGTCGACGTCGACGGCGCCGACGCAGTCCTCGCGCATCCGGTCGGCGAGCGCGGCGACGGGGTCGGTCGGGACCCGCCCGACGAACCGCAGCGACTCGCCGCGGTCGAGGGTGGACGGCCGGGCCCGCCGCTGGGTCGGCACGACCACGAGCGAGTCAGCGCCCATGCCGCCCGCCCCCGCCGCCGTGCCCGGGACCGCCGGGGCCGTCGGGACTGGTCATGCCGTCACCTCCGCTGCGCTCCGGCGCCGCCCTGACCTCGAAACTGCGCCCATGATGACCAGCTCCTCGCTCCGCTGCGGGCCGGTCATACCGCCACCAGGACCGGGTCGGCGGCCGGGGCGGACCCGGCGGCGCGGTGGCCCGTCAGGTCCAGGTACCGGTCCCGGTACGCGGACAGGCACCGGTCGAGGGTGTGTTCGCGCAGCGCCCGTTGCCGGCCGGCGTGGCCGGTCGCGGCCCGCAGCTGCGGTGAGGTGAGCAGGGCGACGCACGCCTCACCGAACGCCTGCGGGTCGCGGGGCGGCACGACCAGCCCGGCGTCGCCGACGGCCTCGGCGACGCCGCCGACGTCGGTGCTGACCGTCGGCCGGCCGCACATCATCGCCTCCAGGACCGTGTACGGCATGCCCTCGGAGATGCTGGACAGGGCCGCGACCTGCCCGGCGGCGAACGCGTCGCGGCTGGACGCGCACGGCCCGGCCCAGGTGACCGCGTCGGTGAGGCCGAGCCCGGCGGCGGTGGCCCGGCACGCGGCGGCGTACGCCTCGTTGCCGGCGGGGACGGGACCGGCCAGGTGCAGCCGGGCGCCGGGCACCTTGGCCCGCACGACGCCGAGGGCGCGGATGAGTGTCTCCAGGTCCTTGAGCGGGTCGACCCGGCCGACCCAGGAGATCACCGGCTCGTCGGGCTCGTCGGGCAGCGGCGCGAACCGGGCCGGGTCGACGCCGTTGCCGATGACGGCGAGCTTCGCCGGGTCGGCGCCGTGGCGTACCGCCCACCGCGAGTTGAACCCGCTGACCGGGGTGATGAGGTCCGACTCCCAGTACGACAGCCGGGCGAGGGCCCGGTGGAACCGCAGCAGCGCCGTCTTCACGCCGGGGCTCTGGTCGCCGGAGGACAGGTACCGTTCCCGCAGGTACACGCCGTGCTCCGTCATCAGGAACGGCACGCCGGAGCGCCACTTCGCGGCCAGCGCGACCATGGACGACAGGCCGTTGGCGTTGGCGTGGACGAGGTCCGCGCCGGCCGGGAGCTCCGCGGCCAGGGGGCGCAGCGCGTGCTCGAGCAGGACACCGGCGACGTCGGCGTCGCGGAGGGTGAGGCGGGGCAGGTGGATGCCGTCGGCCCTGGCCCGCGCCCACGCGTCGAGCAGGATGTCGCCGAGCCGGATCCCGGCCGCGGGGTGGCGGCCGGTGCGGGCCCTGGTGAACCGGCCCGGGCGGGGCCGCGCGAGCTCGGCGAGCTCACGCAGCCCTTCGGTGAACACGACCAGGTCGGCGGTGGTGTCGCCGAGCATGCCGCGGCACAGCCGGGCGGCGGCCCGTTCGGGGCGGCCGCGGGCCGGGCGGGCGCTGCCCCAGATCGGGACCGGGGTCAGTGACCGGACGTTGCCGGGCAGCTGGACCGCGGGCCGGTCCGGCTCGGTGCCGACGATGGCGACGAGGTCCCAGCCGACGTCGGGCAGGCCCCGCACGAGCTGGTCGCACCAGGTGCTGACCCCGCCGGTGACGTACGGGTAGGTGCCTTCGTTGACGAGCACGACACGCACGCGCGGGCCTCAGCTCGGCAGGCGGAGCAGCTGGCTCGCGCCACGGGTCAGGGTCCGCCAGGCGGAGCGTTCCCCGCCGTAGGCGTCGCCGTAGTTGCCGCCCGTGACCTCGATGCCGAGGACCGACATGCTGATCACCTTCGTGTTGGCGGGGACGGTGATCGGCACGTCGACGGTGCCGCTGCCCTTGTTGACGACGGTGACCCTCCCGTCGAGGGTGTACGCGTCGACCGACCCGGCGCGCAGGGCCGCCGTCCACGCCGCCTGCCGCTTGTTCTGCAGGGCGGTGTCGGCGAACTTCGGGTTCACGACCGGGGTGGCGCTGGTGTACGTGGCGGTGTACCGGTCGAGGACGGCGTCGAGCACCGGGTACAGGATGCGGTCCTCGGCGAGGTTCGACTGGTGCGCGTAGTGCGGCGCCGGGTTGGTGGACACCACGTGGTCGTAGGCGATGCGGGCCTCGATCGGCACGATGTACGTGTCGAACCCGTCGGCACCGAGCGGGGCGATGCAGGTGGAGGCGGGGTTGTTCTCGCAGATGCCGCTGCCGCCGGCGGCCCGGCTGGTGTAGATCCAGTTGTACTCGTCGACCTCTTCGGCTCTGGTGGCGACGTTGTAGTAGATGTTCATCGGGTACCGGGGCACGGTGACGGCGTTGCCGGCGGGGCGTGCGGTCTGCTCGCGGGACGCGTCGGAGGCGATGTACCTGACGCCGGTGGTGTTCAGCGCGGGCGCCAGGTTCGGGTTGTCGGCCGGCATCTGCGGCCACGTCCTGAGCCCGGAGTGTTCGCCGGTGACGAGCTCGGCGGCGTCGACGGTGATGCCTTTCGACCTGGCCCAGTCGACGTTGTTCTTGATCTGGGCGGTGATGTCGGCCTGCGACATCCATCGGGTGGCGCCGTAGCTGTCGGTCTGGCACCGCCACGGGGACACGGTGAAGTCCTGGACGCAGCCGAGGTACGGGTGTTCGTACGTGTGGTTGATCCAGCGGAACTGTGTCCTGTTGTTCAGCATCGCGGTGGTGAGGGGGTCGCCGGCGCCGGCCTCGACGCTGCCGGCGCCGTTGAAGACGACGTCGAGCTTGACGCCCCTGGCCTGCTGCCAGGCGACGAGTGCCTGCACGTCCGCCGGGGTCATCCGGATCGTCGTGTTGTACGGGGTCACGCCCGGGTCGCGGCCCGGGTTGCAGTCGTCGCCGACGGTGCAGTTGTGGGTGGTGTCCCACCGGTCGTCGGGCAGGAACACGTCGTCGACGTGGACGCTGAAGTAGTTGCGGGTGATGCCGAGGTGGATGCCTCTGGTCAGCCAGGTGACGAGGCCGTGGCCGAGCTCCATGGCGTGGGTCTGGTACCGGTTGGCGGCGAGGGTGACGACGAGCTCCTCCCGGCCGTCGTGGGTGTGGACGCCCATCAGGGCGCCGGTCGGGCCGCCGCCGGGTGCGGTGCCGGTGACGAGCGGGGTGAACGTCGCGCCGGCGGCGGGGGTGCCGAGGTAGCCGTAGGACTCGATGACGGCGGCGTCGCGGTCGTCGATGCGGACGGTGCCGTTGAGGTAGCCGAAGCCGGCGGCCTTGCCGGCGTCGGTGACGTTCATCGTGGCGCCGTCGAGGACGCCGCTCCACGCGAGGGTCTGCCCGACGTTCGGGTTCGCCCACGTGTACGCGTCGATCTGGCGGATCTTGAACTCGCGTTCGAAGTCGGCGAGGGCGGTCGCCTCGGCGCCGGTGACGGTGCTCTCGTTCGGCACGATCACGCCCTGGTACCTGGCCCGCCGTACGCCGCTGACGGAGTCGGCGAGGAACGCGGGGGTGATCGCCGGGCGGCCGCTGTCACCGAGGGCGAGCGCGTCGTAGGGGACGCCTTCCCGGTCGAGCTGGGCGCGGAGCATGTCGATGCCGGTGCTGCCGTCGTCGAGGACGAGGACCTGCAGGTCGACGCGCTGCCTGGGTTCGGCGGCGACGGCGGGTGAGGCGACGAGGAGACCGGTGGCGGCGACGAGCGCGCAGGCGCCGGCGATGCCGCGCCGGCGGATCGGGGACTTCAACGTGTTGCTCCTTCGGGGCGGGGGGCTCAGCGTTGGGCGTTCTTGACCTGGTTCTTCGATCTGGGTCCCGGGTGCTGCTCGGGTACGACGGTGAGGAGCGCGTCGCGGTGGGCGGCGCGGGCCCGGTGCGCGGCGGCCTGTGAGGTGGCGGTCTGTGGTGTGGCGGCGTGTGTGGTGGTGTCCGCGGCGGCGCTGGTGACGATGTCGTGCAGGTCGTGGCGGGCCTGCCAGCCGAGCAGGGCGCGGATGCGGGCGGGTGAGGCGACCACCTGGGCGGGGTCGCCGGCGCGGCGGGGCGCCGCCGTGTAGGGCAGCGGGCGGCCGAGCGCCGCGCCGACCGCCTCGATCATCTGCAGGACGGAGGCGCCCTCGCCGCGGCCGATGTTGAGGATCTCGTCGCGGGCCTCGCCGCGGTGCAGGGCGACGGCGGCCCGTACGTGCGCGTCGGCGATGTCGGCGACGTGGACGTAGTCGCGCACGGCGGTGCCGTCCGGGGTCGGGTAGTCGGTGCCGTACACCGTCGCGGGCCGGCCGTCGGCGGCGGCGCGCAGCAGCCGCGGCACGAGGTTGGTGCCGCCGTGGTCGCGCAGGTGCGGCGCGCCGGCGCCGGCGACGTTGAAGTACCGCAGCGCGCACCAGCCGAAGCCGGCGCTGCCGGCCGCGTCGCGCAGCATCCACTCGCCGATCAGCTTGGTGCGGCCGTACGCGTTGTCCGGCGTCGTCGCGTCCGACTCGCTGACCGGGGATCGGGGCGGGGTGCCGTACACGGCGGCGCTGGAGGAGAACAGGACCGACGGGGTGCCGCTGGTGGCTACGGCGTGCAGGACCGACCGGAGCCCGTCGAGGTTCTCCTCGTAGTAGCGCAGCGGGTGCGCGGTCGACTCGGCGACATCCTTGCGGGCGGCCAGGTGGATGACGCCGTCGAACCGCTGCCGGCGCAGCAGTCCGCCGAGCGTGGCGCCGTCGCGGACGTCGGCGCGGACCAGCGGCACGCCGGCCGGCAGGCGCCGCGCGTGGCCGGTCGACAGGTTGTCGAGGACGACCGGTTCGGTGCCGGCCGCGCGGAGGGCGGTGACGACGTGCGCGCCGATGTACCCGGCGCCTCCAGTGACTAGCCATCTCACGGTGGGGGCAACGAGGGTCTATCCCCGCGAATCGGGCAACTGTCGTGTTCCTGACAGAATGAGCACCCGAAAGTCCGACGGAAGTCCCTCCACGGGTCCCGTAACCCAGTGTGGCCGACGAGCCGACCTGCGGGTTCGCGAACACGCGCAAATGCCCGAAATGTACGTCCTGCGGTGGTGCGGTGGGTCCTGTGGTGGGCGAGGCGCGCTGCGGTGGTCGGGCGCGTACTGCGGTGGTGAGGCGCGCTGCGGTGGTCGGGCGTGTACTGCGGTGGTGAGGCGCGTCGCGGTGGTCGGGCGCGCACTGCGGTGGTGAGGCGCGTCGCAACGCTCATGCGCGGCGACCGGCTGCCGACGACAAGTGGCGGAAGCCGCGACCACGACCGGATGGGGAAGGCACATGCCTGACGCTCAGCCACGGCCCATGCCCGCCGCGCGGCTGCCGATCCCGTTGTGGCCGTTCGGACCGCACCAGGCGCTCACGCTGCAGGTGCACGAGCTGACCGTGCACGGGCGCAACTCGGAGGCCCTCGCGCTCGCCGACCGGCTCGAACACGTCGTCGACCTGCTCGGCGACACCCGCTCCGTCGGCATGATCCGCCAGGGCCGCCTGTACGCCCTCATCAGCCTCGGCCGGCTCCACGAAGCGCTCGAGGAGGGTGAACGCCTCCTGCAGATGCACCGCACCAGCGGCGCCCGCACCGGCGAGGCCAAAACCCTCGCCGACACCGCCGAGGTCCTGATCAAGCTGGGGCTGCTCGACGAGGGCCTGCACCGCCTCGCGAACGCCACCCGCCTGCTGGAGAGCATCCCGCGCAGCAACGTCCGGTACATCTCGGCGATGTCGTCGGTGAGCGAGGCCGCCCGGGCCGCCGAGCTGTACGAGCTCGCCGACGAGGCGTCGGCGTTCGCGGTCGAGTCGTTCGCCCGCGGCACCGACCAGCGCGCCGCCGCCGAGCTCCAGCGCGCCGAGCTGCTCCTGGAATGGGGGCTGCGCCTCGAGCACGTCGGCCTGACCGAGGAGGCGAACGTCCGCTTCGCCAGGAGCGTCGACCTGGTCCGGTACTGGGTGCAGCACCACTTCCACGACGCGCCCCTGGCCACCGTCCTGTACGCGCTCGGCCTGGTGAAGATCGGCGCCGTCGAGCAGGCCCTCACGCTCGCCGACTCGCTGGTCGTGCCGCTGCGCGACAACGGCCACGAGCACGAGGCCCGCCTGGCCCACCTCGCGTACGGCATCGCCCTGCGCTGCACCGGCCGGCTCCGCGAGGCCCGCCGCGAGTTCCTCGCCGCCGACGAACTGGCCCCGCTGAGCCCGCAGCGGCTGATCTTCCAGTACGAGCTGGCCCTGCTCGCCGCCGCCGAACAGCCCGGCGACTCGACGGGCGCCCTGCTCAACGCGGTCCGCGAGCACGCCCGGCACCTGTGGCGGCTGCGCCTGGAACGCCGCTCGATGCTGCAGCAGGCGCGCCGCCGCGTCGACCTGGAAGCCGCCCGCGCCAGCGCCGACCGCGACGCCGCGCAGGACGCTCTGACCGGCCTCGGCAACCGCCGCCAGTTCGACCGGCAGCTCGACCAGATCGCCGCCGGGCCCGGCTCGGCCGTGCTGCTGCTCGTCGACATCGACCGGTTCAAGGGCATCAACGACCACTTCTCGCACATCGTCGGCGACCGCGTCCTGCGCGAGATCGCCGCCGTCCTGCGCGCCCACTGCCGCCCCGAGGACGTCGCCGTCCGCCTCGGCGGCGACGAGTTCGCCCTCTTCCTGCGCACCGACCTGCCGACCGCCGCCCGCGTCGGCGAACGCATCCGCGACGTCGTCACCGCCCGCGACTGGAACCAGGTCGCGTTCGGCCTCCGCGTCACCCTGAGCATCGGCGTCGCCGCGCTTCACGACGGCATGGACGGCCGCCAGCTGTACGACATGGCCGACCGCAACCTGTACGTCGCCAAACGCGGCGGCCGCGACCGGGTCGCCGCCTGACCCGCCGCAGGGCCGCTCGTGTCGCCCTGACCGACTCGCCCTGACCGACCGGGTCGCCGCCTGACCCGCCGCAGGGCCGCTCGTGTCGCCCTGACCGACTCGCCCCGACCGACCGGGGTCGCCGCCTGACCCGCCGCCGCAGGGCCCGCTCGTGTCGCCCTGACCGATCGCGTCGCCGCCTGGCCCACCGCACGAACCTGTCGCGTGGCCGTCTTGACCGGCGCAGCGCCTAAAGGCGAGCGGCGGCGTTCAGGAGCATCCACCGATCGGTGACCCCGTGGCGGCGCGCTGCCCTACTGGCACGGTACTCCATCCATGCAAATCACCGAACGAAGTCGCTACGCGCGGTGAGCGCCGGCGGCGTGTCGGTTCAGGCGCGCAGGAGGCGGGCCGCGTCCATGGCCCAGTAGGTGAGGATGAGCTGGGCGCCGGCGCGGCGGATGGAGGTCAGGGTCTCCAGGATGACGCGGTCGCGGTCGAGCCAGCCGTTGGCGGCCGCGGCCTCGACCATCGCGTACTCGCCGGAGACCTGGTAGGCGGCGACGGGCACGTCGACGGCCTCGGCGACCTTGGTGAGCACGTCGAGGTACGGCAGGGCCGGCTTGACCATCACCATGTCGGCGCCTTCGGCGATGTCGAGGGCGACCTCGCGCAGGGACTCGCGGACGTTGCCGGGGTCCTGCTGGTAGGTCTTGCGGTCGCCGACGAGGGCGGACTCGACGGCCTCGCGGAAGGGGCCATAGAAGGCGCTGGCGTACTTGACGGCGTAGGCGAGCTGCGCGACGTCGGTGTAGCCGGCCTCGTCGAGGGCGCGGCGCACGACGCCGACCTGGCCGTCCATCATGCCGGAGGGGCCGAGGACGTGGGCGCCGGCGGCGGCCTGGGCGACGGCCATCGACGCGTACGCGGCGAGGGTGGCGTCGTTGTCGACGGCGCCGTCGGGGGTGAGCAGGCCGCAGTGCCCGTGTGAGGTGAACTCGTCGAGGCAGAGGTCGCTCATGATGACGGTGGCGTCGCCGACCTCGGCGACGACGTCGCGGATGGCGACGTTGAGGATGCCGTCGGGGTCGATGCCGGCTGAGCCGGTCTCGTCGCGGGTGGTGGGGACGCCGAAGAGCATGATGCCGCCGATCCCTGCATGGGCCGCTTCGGCGGCGGCCTTCCGCAGGGATTCACGCGAGTGCTGGACGACACCGGGCAGCGACGAGATGGGGCGCGGCTCGGTGAGGCCCTCTTTGACGAACATGGGCAGGATGAGGTTGGACGGCTCGACGTGTGTCTCGACGACGAGCCGTCGCATCGCTGGGGTACGACGCAGCCGGCGCGGGCGGACGGTCGGGTAACCAGCCATGACGTACCCCTAACGGAACCTGAGAGCGGTCGGACCCTGGACCTTGGAGCCGCGGCGCTGCTTCGCGGGCATCGCGGCGAGCTTCTCGCGCAGCTCGACCGCGTAGCCGGCGAGGGCCTCGACGAGGTCGGGGACGGACGCGTGCGGCGGTTGGACGTCGACGCGGAGCCCGAACTCGACCGCGGTGTCGGCGGTCTTGGGGCCGATGACGGCGACGACGGTGCGGGCGTGCGGCTTGCCGGCGATGCCGACGAGGTTGCGCACGGTGGAGGACGACGTGAACAGGACCGCGTCGAAGCCGCCGGACTTGATGGCGTCGCGGATGTCGGCCGGTGGCGGGGCGGCGCGGACGGTCCGGTACGCGGTGACGTCGTCGACCTCCCAGCCGAGCTCGGTGAGGCCGGCGGCGAGGGTCTCGGTGGCGATGTCGGCGCGGGGCAGCAGGACCCGGCCGACGGGGTCGAGGATCTCGTCGTGCGGGGAGAACTCGGCGAGGAGCCCCTCGGAGGACTGTTCACCGGCGGGGATGAGCTCGGGGACGATGCCGAAGCCGCGGACGGCCTCGGCGGTCGCCTCGCCGATGCAGGCGACCTTGACGCCGCCGAAGTGGCGGGCGTCTAGGCCGTGCTCGGCGAACTTCTCCCAGACGGCGCGGACCGCGTTGACGGAGGTGAAGACGGTCCAGGCGTAGCGGCCGTCGACGAGGCCCTTGATGGCGCGTTCCATCTGGGCGGGGGTGCGGGGCGGTTCGACGGCGATCGTCGGCACCTCGCACGGGATGGCGCCGTAGGCGCGCAGCCGCTCGCTCATCGCGCCGGCCTGTTCCTTGGTACGGGGGACGAGGACCTTCCACCCGTACAGGGGCCGGTTCTCCCACCAGCCGAGCTTCTCGCGCTGGGCGACGCCGGCGCCGAGGCACAGCACGACCCGGCCGGCGAAGCCGAGGGCGGCGGCGACCATGCTGTCGACGGTGGTGGCGGAGCTGTACTGGGTTTCGCCGGTGCCGTCGCCGGTGACGGAGACGGGGGTGGACGGGTCGACGCCGGCGGCGAGGAGCCCGTCGCGGACGGCGGCGAGGTCACCGGCGTCGACGGCGAGGGCGGAGGAGCCCCGGCTGACGGCGGCGGCGATCGCCTCGAAGTCGACGGACTGGACGTCGTCGACGTCGGCGGTGACGCGGACGCCGGGCAGTGGCACGCCGGCGTACGTGGCGACGCCGGCGGCTTGTCCGATGCCGGGGACGACCTCGAAGGGGACGGCGGTGCGGGCGACGGCCTGCACTTCCTTGAGGACGGTGTCGTGGGCGAGCGGGTCGCCGCCGACGAGGTGGATGGCGCGCAGGCCGGATCGGGCCGCGGACAGCAGCACCTTGGCGACGTCGCCGGGCGCTCCCTCGGCGGGGGAGAACTGCGTCTCCGGGTCGGCGTCGGCGCGGATCACGCTGAGCAGCGACTCGGGGACGTTGCGGTCGTAGACGATGTGGTCGGCGGACACCAGCGCCTCATGGGCGCGACGCGTGAGCAGGCCTGGATCGCCGGGGCCGGCCCCGACGAAGGCGATCCGGCCGGTGCTGCCCTTACGGGTGCGGGTCATGCTGCACTCCCAGTGCGTTGTCGGCGCCTTCTTCGCGCAGGTCGCGGGCCAGGGCTCGGCCCACCTCCGCGGCGTCGGCGAGCGTTCCGGTGCGTGACAGCCGGAGGGCGAACCCGCCGTCCGGGCTGAAGACCGCACCGCGCAGATAGATCTCCGGTCCGTCGTCGCCTTCTGCGACCTCGGCCAGTGCCGCGATCGGGGCGGAACAGCCCGCCTCGAGCTCGGCCAACAGCGCCCGTTCGGCGGTGACCGCCGCGCGGGTGTATTCGTCGTCGAGCGCGGCGAGGAGGTCGCGCAGCTCGGCATCGTCTTCCCGGCACTCGACCGCGAGTGCGCCCTGCGCGGGGGCGGGCAGCATCAGCAGCGGGTCGAGGACCTCGGTGGCTTCGTCGCCGCGGCCGAGGCGGGCCATGCCGGCGTGGGCGAGGACGATCGCGTCGAACTCGCCTTCGGCGAGCTTGCGCAGGCGGGTGTCGACGTTGCCGCGCAGCGGGAGGGGTTCGAACCGGCGGCCGAGGGCGTTGAGCTGGGCGATGCGGCGCAGTGCGCCGGTGCCGATGCGGGCGCCGACGGGCAGTTCGTTGAGGGTGAGGCCGCCGCGGGCGACGAGGGCGTCGCGTGGGTCGTGGCGGGGTGGGATGGCGGCGATGACGAGGCCGTCGGCGGGTGCGGTCGGCAGGTCCTTGTACGAGTGGACCGCGAAGTCGATCTCCTTGGCGAGCAGCGCGTCGCGCAGGGCGGAGACGAAGACGCCGACGCCGAGGGTCTGGATGGGCGCGCTGGAGCGGTCGCCGGGGGTGACGATCTCGACGAGTTCGACGTCGCGGCCGGTACGGTCGCGGACGGCCTGGGCGACGGTGCCGGACTGCGCCATGGCCAGGGCGCTGCCTCTGGTGCCGAGTCTCAACGTCACGGGTGCACCTCGCCTGCGGCGGCCGGGTCGATGTCCTTGGTGGGGATCTGCAGGTCGAACAGTTCGCGGAGCGCCTGAGCATATGCTTCGCCGCCGGGTTCGGCGGCCAGTTGCCGGACCCGGACGGTCGGCTGGTGCAGCAGGCGCTGGACGATGCGGTGGACGCTGTGGGCGACCTCGGCGCGGTGGCCGTCAGTGAGCTCGGGGCAGCGTTGGGCGAGGCGGCCGAGCTCGGCCTCGACGACCTCGTCGGCGCGGGCGCGCAGGGCGGCGACGGTGGGTGCGACGTCGGCGCCGCGCAGCCAGGTGAGGAAGGCTTCGACCTCGCCGGCGACGATGTCCTCGGCGGCGCGCTGCTCGGCGTCGGCGGTGGTGGACAGCGACTCCGACAGCAACTCGATGTCGACGAGGGTGACGCCGGGCAGGTCGCCGACGCCGTGGGCGACGTCGCGCGGGAGGGCGAGGTCGAGGATGAGCAGCGGGTGTGCGGCGGCGCTGACGGCGGCGCCGACGAGGGCCGCGTCGAGGACGGGCTCGGGTGACGCGGTGGCGCTGACGACGACGTCGGCCTGCTCGAGGGCGGTCGGCAGGGTGGCGTACGGCACGGCGATGGCGCCGTGCAGCTCGGCGAGGCGTTCGGCGCGTTCGGCGCTGCGGTTGGTGACGTACAGCGGGGACGCGCCCGCGCGGCGCAGCGTGGCGAGGGACAGCGCGCCCATGGCGCCGGCGCCGATGACGAGGGCGGGGCGGCCGTCGACGGGGCCGGTGGCGCCCTGGCCGTAGGCGAGGGCGGCGCTGACGACGCTCTGCCCGGCCCGGTCGATCTCGGTTTCGGCGTGGACGCGTTTGCCGACGCGCAGCGCCTGCTGGAGCAGTTCGTGCAGGACGCGGCCGGCGGTGCCCTGTTCGGCGGCGGTGCCGTACGCGTCGCGGAGCTGGCCGAGGATCTGCGCCTCGCCGACGACCATCGAGTCGAGGCCGGCGGCGACGCGGAAGGCGTGGCGGATGGCGTCGACCTCGTAGTGGACGTACAGCTGCGGGGCGAGCTCGCCGACGGTGGTGCCGGCGCGGGCGGCGAGGATGCCGCCGATGTCGGCGAGGGCGCCGTGGAAGGCGGTGACGGACGCGTAGATCTCGACCCGGTTGCAGGTGGAGAGCATGACGGCCTCGTCGACGTACGGCTGGGCGACGAGGTCGGCGAGGACCGCGGCGAGCTGGCCGCCGGGGACGGTGACGCGTTCGAGCAGCGGCACCCCTGCGGTGCGGTGGGAGATGCCGACGACGAGCAGGTTCACGCCGTCACCTCCGCCGAGTCCCGCCGCTGGGGTACGGCCGTTGCGCTCCGCTTCGATCCGTTCACGTGGCCACCGCCTCCCCGCCGAGCCGGTTGGCCATGCCGACCCGCCCGGGTTTCTGCACCGCGGCGGGCAGCGCGGTGAGCGCTGACTTGCGGTGCTCGTGGAAGGACAGGATTTGCAGTTCGATGGCCAGATCGACCTTACGCACGTCGACGCCGTCGGGGACGTTCAAGACACACGGTGCGAAGTTCAGGACACTGGTGACGCCGGCGGCGACGAGGCGGTCCGCGACGTGCTGCGCGGCGTGTGCCGGGGTGGCGATGACGGCGATGGAGATGGACTCCTGCTCGACGACTTCGGGCAGGTCGTCGATGTGGCGCACGACGAGTCCGTTGATGTGTTCGCCGACGCGGCCGTGGTCGGCGTCGAAGAGGGCGGCGATGCGGAAGCCGCGGGTGCCGAAGCCGGCGTACCCGGCGAGGGCGTGACCGAGATTACCCACGCCGACGAGGGCGACGGCCCTGCGGTGGGTGAGGCCGAGGACCTGTTCGATCTGGTCGATGAGCAACGTCACGTCGTAGCCGACGCCGCGGGTGCCGGTGCGGCCGAGGTGGGAGAGGTCCTTGCGGAGCTTGGCGGAGTTGACGCCGGCGGCCGCTGCGAGGCCCTCCGAGGAGACCGTGTCGTGCCCGTCTTCCGCGAGGTGGTGCAGGGCGCGCAGGTACTCCGGAAGCCGGGCGACGGTCGCCTCCGGAAGGTCCGGAAAGTCCGGTCCGTCGGTGGGGCCGGTGCGCTGCTGGCTCATGAGTCTCCGTGACGACGACGGTATGCGAGGCCGCTCGCGATGGCTGTGACCGCCTGTGCTAGCGGGGTTCGTCGTTGCAACAGAGTAGGCGCTTGTGAAGCCGTGCACAAATCGCGATCTTGATACGTCCACGCCGACCATGCAGAGGTCAGCGCCCGCCCGTGCGGCCCACGTACCCGTGGAATGCCCCCGCGGCACCTGTGTGCCCCTTTCCCCGGACCAGGCCGGCAGCGGGCGGGCGCTCGATTGAGTATCGCTACAAAACCGGTCATAACGCCGCCGACACGCTGGAGTCGTTTTCTCCATCAGTAGCCAGGCTACACGTGCCGGTAGGGTTGCCCCTACCACCGAGTGGCCGGGCGGCGGGATGGGACGGGAGCAACGCCGTGCATAGCGTCGACGACATGACAACGACCATCACCCCTCGCCGCAGTGGCATCTTCCGTCAGCTCGCCGTCGACACCCAGTACGTGCTGCTCGGCTTCCCGCTGGGCATCGTGACCGTGGTGCTGTTCCTCGTCGGCTTCGGCCTCGGCGTCGGACTGAGCGTGACCGTGCTCGGCTTCCCGATCCTGGTCGCGACCCTGTTCCAGGCCCGTGGCTTCGCCACCGTCGAACGCGCCCGCATCGGACCCGTCCTGCGCACCCGGCTACCACATCCGTACTACAAGAAACCCGACCCGGACGACGGCTTCTGGCGCAAGATGCTGGTGCCGCTCAGCGACGGGCAGTCGTGGCTGGACCTGCTGCACGGGATCCTGCGCTTCATCCCGAGCACGATCGCCTTCGCGTTCGTGCTCACCTGGTGGGTCGGCGCCCTCGGCGGGGTCACCACCATTCTATGGGACTGGTCGATCCCCCGCCCGCCGGACAACAAGGACCTCAACGAGCTCATCGGCCTCGGCAGCGGCGACGACGTGCGGATCCTGCTGTACACCGGCATCGGTGCCGTCTTCGCGCTGACCCTCGTGCCGGTGGTGCGCGGCGCGGCGCAGCTGGAGGCGCAGTTCGCCCGGGCCCTGCTCAACGGCGTCAACGAGCTGCGGGAGCGGGTCGCCGAGGCCGAGGCCGGCCGCGACGCCGCCCGCGCCCAGCGGGAGGCCGCCGTGTCCGCCGAGGCGACCGCCCTGCGCCGCCTCGAACGCGACATCCACGACGGGCCGCAGCAGCGCCTCGTGCGGCTCGCGATGGACCTCGGCCGGGCCGACCTGCAGTTCGAGTCCGACCCGCAGGCGGCCCGGGCGACGGTCGCCGAGGCCCTCGCCCAGACCCGGGAGACGCTCGACGAGCTGCGCGCCCTGTCCCGGGGCATCGCGCCGCCGATCCTCGTCGACCGGGGACTGCGGGCCGCGCTGACCGCGCTCGCCGGCCGCTCCCCGGTGCCGGTCGACCTGGACCTACCGAAGACCGACGACCGGCTCGCCGAGCACGTGGAGACCACCACCTACTTCGTCGTCGCGGAGGCGCTGACGAACGTGGCGAAGCACAGCGGCGCCCAAGAATGCCAGGTGCGGCTGCAACGGTCCGCGTACGGGCTGCTCGTCACCGTCGAGGACGACGGGGCCGGCGGGGCCAGCCTCGCCAAGGGCCACGGCCTGACCGGTCTCATGGACCGGGTCAAGGCCGCCGGCGGCGAGATGACCGTCACCAGCCCCGCCGGCGGCGGCACCCGCCTCACCGCGATCCTGCCCGCCTGACCTAGCTCTGCAGGTACGTCAGCACCGCCAGCACCCGGCGGTGCTGCTCGTCGTCCGGGGGCAGGTCGAGCTTCGTGAAGATGTTCTTGACGTGCTTCTCCACCGCGCCGTCGGTGACGACCAGCTTGCGGGCGATCGCCGTGTTGGACCGGCCCTCCGCCATCAGCCCCAGCACCTCCCGCTCCCGCGGGGTGAGGCTGCGCAGCGGGTCGTCGCGGCGGCGGCGGACCAGCAGCTGCCCGACGACCTCCGGGTCCAGCACGGTCGCGCCGGTCGCGACCCGCTGCATCCCGTCGAGGAAGTCCGCGACCTCCGACACCCGGTCCTTCAGCAGGTAGCCGACGGCGCCGGCCCGGTCGGCGAGCAGGTCGTCGGCGTAGGACACCTCCACGTACTGGGACAGCACGAGGATCGGGGTGCCCGGCACCCGCCGGCGGGCCTCGACGGCGGCACGCAGCCCCTCGTCGGTGTGCGACGGCGGCATCCGCACGTCGACGATCGCGACGTCCGGCCGGTGCTCGACGACGGCGTCGACGAGGCTCGGGCCGTCACCGACGGCGGCGACGACCGTGTGCCCGCTCTCGGTGAGCAGCCGCACCAGGCCCTCCCGCAGCAGCACCGCGTCGTCCGCGACCACCACCCTCAGGCTCATGACGTCACCTCCGCTGCGCTCCGGCGCCGCCCTGAGCTCCACCCTGAGCCCATGATTCGCAGCTCCTCGCTCCGCTGCGGGCCGCTCATGCCGCCACCTCCGCTACGCTCCGGCGCCGCCCTGAGCTCCACCCTGAGCCCATGATTCGCAGCCCTCCAGGGTGGACGCCACCGGCAGGCCGGTCGCCTTGAGCAGGGACACGTCGGTGAAGCCGCCCGCGTACAGGACGCAGGACGCGCCGAGGGAGGTGGCCGCCTCGCCGTCGTCGACGGAGTCGCCGATGAGGACGACGTCGGCCGGGTCGAGCTGGAGGGCCTGCAGGTGCCGCTCCAGGTACGCGACCTTGCGGTGGCCGCCGACGGTGCCGGGCAGGCCGTCGACGCGGACCAGGTGCGCGCCGAGGCCGTGCCGCTCGACCTCGATGAGCAGCTCGTCGTGGAAGAACATGGACAGCAGCGACTGGGTGCCCGACCAGTGGCCGATCGCCTGCAGGGCATCGGGGGCGAGCTGCACGTCGGCCATGCCGAGCCGGTACGCGTCGTGGAACGCGTCGTCGAGCAGCTGGAACTCGACCTCGTCGACGGGGCGGGCCAGGACGTGGGCGTAGTAGTCGAGGATCGGGCGGCGGAAGTCGCGGCGGTGGTCCTCGGCGGTGATCACCGGCCCGCCGACGGTGGCCAGGCAGACGTTGGTGGCGTCGACGACGAGCTTCAGGTCGTCGAGGAGGGTGCCGTTCCAGTCCCAAACGAGGTGCTTCACCCGGGTGAGGATAGCCGCATGTCGCGCAGCAGCCTGTCCTCCTCCACACGCCAGTAGCCGTGCTCCTTGCCGTCGAGCATGACGACGGGGATCCGGAAGCCGTACTCGTCCTCGAGGGCCTCGTCGCCGGTGATGTCGACCTCGGTCCAGTCCTCGCCGGTGGCGGCGGCGACCCGCGCCATCGCCTCCTTCGCGACGTCGCACAGGTGGCAGCCGGGCCGGGTGTACAGGGTGAGCCTCATCGCAGCGCCGCCTTACGGATCTTGCCGGTCGCGGAGTGCGGCAGCTCGTCGGCGAACTCGACCGCGGTCGGGCACTTGAACCGGGCGAGGTTGCGTTCGCAGTGCGCGATCAGCTCCTCCGCGGTCACCTGCGACCCGGGGCGGCGCACGACGATCACCTTGACGGTCTGCCCGGTGTACGGGTGCGGCACGCCGACCGCCGCCGCCTCCACGACCGCGGGGTGCCCGGCGAGGACCAGCTCGACCTCGTGCGGGTACACGTTGAACCCGCTGACGAGGATCAGCTCGCCGAGCCGGTCGACGATGAACAGGTCGCCGTCCTCGTCGGCGTAGGCGACGTCGCCGGTCGCCCACCACCCGTCGGGGTCGGGCGCGCCGGACCGGTCGGGCCAGTAGCCGTCGAAGAGGTTGGCGCCGCGCACGACGATCTCACCGGGGTCGGTGCGGACCTCGTCGTCCTCGTCGAGGAGGACCTCCTCGCCGCCGGCGTCGATGAGCTTCAGCTCCACGCCGGGGATCGGGCGGCCGATCGAACCCGGTTTCACGGTGTCGCCGGCGAGTGTGCTGGTGAGGACCGGAGCGGCCTCGGTCAGCCCGTACCCCTGATGGACCGGTTTGCCGGTCGCCTCGGTGAAGCGGCGTTCGGCGGCCGGGTCGAGCGGTGACGCGCCGCAGACGGCGAGGCGGACCCCGGCCCAGGCAGTGGTGAGCCGCTGCCCCATCAGCGACCAGGCGACGAACATCGGCGGGACACCGACGATGCCGGTGACGCCGTGCCGTTCGATGACCTCGAGGGAGTCGGCGGGGTCGAACCGTTCGACGAGGACACCGCACGCGCCGTGGTAGGCAACTGCGCCGAGGCCGCTGTTGAGCCCGTACGCGTGGAAGAGCGGCACGGCGAGCAGCAGCACGTCGTCGGGGCCGACGGGCGGCGGGTCGATCGCCGCGAGCTGCTCGTGGTTGGCGAGCAGGGCCCGGTGCGACAGCATCGCGCCCTTCGGGGCGCCGGCGGTGCCGGACGTGTAGAGCAGGATGGCCGGCTCACCACGGCGGCCGTCGGTGGTGGCGGCGCCGGCCGGTGGGGTGAGCAGCTCCTGGAGGTTGCCGCCGAGGGTGTACTGCCGGGGTGGCCCGCCGGCGCCGACGGCGCTGGTGACGGACTGGGTGCCGACGAGGACGGCGGCGCCGGAGTCGGCGAAGACGTGGGCGAGCTCACGCGGGGTGTAGGCGGGGTTGACCGGGACCGCGACGAGCCCGGCGCGCAGGACACCGAAGAACACGGCGGCGAACTCGGGGACGTTGGGCAGGGCGACCGCGACCCGGGCCGGGCCGAGGTCGTCGTCGGGCAGGCCGAGCCCGGTGAGGTGGGCGGCGACCGCGTCGACCTGCTGGTCCAGCTCCGTCCAGGTGACCAGGGTGGCGTGTGACCGCAGGGCCGGTCGGGCGCCATGGGAGGCGGCGGCGCGCCGGACCAGATCGGCGAAGTTCGTGACGTCCTGCACGATCGATCAGTCTGCCACGCCGAGGGTGAGTTGCCGCCACCTGAGAGATCACCCGTCACCTATCACCCTCGGGACACCCGGTGTTGTGCCAGGGTGCTTACGCGTCCGACACGCCGACTGAGTAAAGGTCCACCCGTTCGTGTGGGTCCGGTGCGTCGTGCCCAAGTAAGACCGGCGCCTGTATGTCCCGTTTGCCCAGATATTCGGCGTGTTGCACGGCGTGTCGTGAGCAAGTGACGGACAGCATGTGCGCCGGGACGTCGCCGATCTGTGGGAAGAATTGTGCCCTCACGCCAAAGACTGCCCACATGCGGGTGACGCCGGACCTATCATCACCCAAGTCAGCTCACCCCATTTGTTGCGAGTTGACACCCCTCACCCCGAGGAGGCCGAAGTGCCCGTGATCGCGCCGAATAGGCCGTGTGGTCTGGATTGCGACGCATGACCGCGATCCAGCACGTGTTCGACGCCGAGCACGCACTCGCCGATGGGCTGTCAATGCTGCGCGACTCGATGCGCGACATGTTCAGCACGGTGCTCCGTGGCGAGGGCGGCAGCGTCCCACGTACCCGAGGCCGCCCACACACCAACGAGGCACCCACCCGTCAGGGTGCCGGCCAAGGTCCCGGCACAAACGTCAGACCGAACGCGGGCAAGCCCTCCCCCGGCACCGGCCTGATCGAAGAGGACACCGTCCCGATCTCGAAGACCGCGGTGACCGGCACCATCACCGGCACGCTCGTCGACACGGGCCCGTCCGGCGAGCCCGAGGCCCCGGAGCCGGCGAAGCCGGCCCGCCCCGACCGCAGCGACCCGGCGTCGGAGGTGTGGGCGCTGATCGAGCGCGCCCAGGCCGGCGATGGCGCGGCGTTCGGCCTGCTGTACGACCGCTACTTCGACACCGTGTTCCGGTTCGTGTACTTCCGGGTCGGCAACCGGCAGCTCGCCGAGGACCTGACCGCCGACACGTTCCTGCGGGCGCTCAAACGCATCGGCAGCTTCACCTGGCAGGGCCGTGACCTCGGCGCCTGGCTGGTGACGATCGCCCGGAACCTCGTCGCCGACCACTTCAAGTCCGGCCGGTACCGCCTGGAGGTCACCACAGGTGACGTCCTGGACGCCGACCGCCCGGACCGGGGCCCGGAGGGCAGCCCCGAGGCGGCGGTCATCGACCACATCACGAACGTGGACCTGCTCAAAGCGGTCAAGCAGCTCAACCCGGAGCAGCAGGAATGCATCGTGCTGCGCTTCCTGCACGGGTTCTCCGTCGCCGAGACCGCCCAGGCCATGAGCAAGAACGAAGGTGCGATCAAGGCGTTGCAGTACCGCGCGGTCCGGGCCCTCGCGCGGCTGCTGCCCGACGGATTCCAGCCGTGACCGCTGTCACCTTCAGTTACAGCGCCCCCTCCGGCGCCGTAACCAGCTTCCGCTCTGCACCGTTGGTCCGGGTGCGACCGTCGGCTTGGCGCACGGCGGACGCGGTGGCACACCATCCCGCTACCCTGCCGCGCCTGAGTGACGCGATCAGCGAAGGGGGGTGCCTCAGGTGATCGGCTCCGTCTTCCACCGTCGCCGGGCTGAGCGTTTCGCGCAGCTCGTGGACGAGGCGGCAGGAGCCCGCAGGCACCGCATGAGGTCCACGCTCGACGACTCCCTGACCGACCTGGTCTCAGTCAGCCAACGGCTGACCGACCTGCCGGTCAAGGTGGAGACGCAGCAGGAGTTCAAGGACGGACTGCGGGCCATGCTCCTGGCCACAGCAGAACGCGAAGGCATCGGCATCACCGCCAAGGACCCCGAGCCGGAGGTGACCCGCCGAGGGCTGCGTTCCCTGCGCGGCCCGGCGGGCAGCAGGCCCGCGGTCAGCCGCCGGACCCGCACCCGCGGCGCGATCGTCGTCGGCCTCGCCGCCGGCACCCTCGCCCTGTCCGGCATGTCCGCGGCGAGCGGCGACGCCATCCCCGGCGACGCCCTGTACACGGTGAAACGGTCCACGGAGAAGGCCCAGCTGGCGCTCGCCGGCTCGGACATCAGCCGCGGCCAGCTGTACCTGGAGTTCGCCCGGACCCGGCTCGACGAGGCACAGGCGGTGAAGGACCCCGCGGGTCTGACCGCGGTCCTCGACGACATGGACAGCGAGACGCTCGAAGGTGTGCGCCTGCTGACCTCGACCGCCGTCAGCCGCAAGGACGCCGCCGCGCTGGACGCCATCGACGCGTTCACCAGCACCCAGCGCGCCGGCGCCGAGAAGCTCCGGGCCGGCGTCAACGGCGCCGCCGGCTCCCGGGCCGCCAAGTCCGTGACCCTGCTCGACGAGATCGACCGGCGGTCCAAGGCGATCCGCCCGCTCATCAGGTGCGGCACCGCCGCGGTCTCCGCCGCCGACCAGCTCGGCCCGGTGCCCAACAGCACCGCGTGCAAGCCGGCCGGTCAGAAGACCTCGGGCTCCACGACGCAGCAGCCGGGCAACACCCAGCAGCAGAACAACCCGGGCCAGACCGGCGCCCCCGCCGGCCAGCGTCCCGTCCCCAGCGGCTCGGCCGGCACCGGCACCACCGGCTCGGCGACCGAGTCCGCGCCCGCGGCCCCCACCGAGGGTCCCGCACCTTCCCCCACGAAGGACCACGGCCTGCTCGACTGGCTGTTCGACTGAGCGAACATCATGCGAAGGGCCCGGTGTCAGACACCGGGCCCTTCTCGTTGTTCATGCCGGTACCGTTGGTCAGTCCGGGGGAAAGCAGAGGGGGTTTTCGCGCATGCCGATCCGACCTTCAACCGCTGCGCTCGCGCTGCGGCGCCGCCGGCAGTCCGGCCGCATCGTGGCGTCCTCGGCCGGCTGGGCCGTCGCCGAGGTCGAGGCCGCCCTGGAGGTCCCCGCCGACCCCTCCGCCGCCGCCTTCTTCGACGTCGACAACACGATGATGCAGGGCGCGTCGATCTACTACTTCGCCCGCGGCCTCGCCAAACGCAAGTACTTCACCAGCGGCGACCTGGTCCGCTTCGCCTACCAGCAGGCCCGCTTCCGCCTCCTCGCCTCCGAACACGCCGGCACCGTCGCCGGCGCCAAATCCGCGGCGCTCGCGTTCATCGCCGGCTGGCAGGTCCAGGACATGGAGCGCCTCTGCGAGGAGATCTTCGACGAGCTGATGGCCGACCGGATCTGGTCCGGCACGCGCGCCCTCGCCCAGCTCCACCTCGACGCCGGCCAGCGCGTGTGGCTCGTCACCGCCGCCCCCGTCGAGCTGGGCCGCATCATCGCGCAGCGCCTCGGCCTGACCGGCGCCATCGGTACCGTCGCCGAAATCCTCGACGGCGTCTACACCGGCCGCCTCGTCGGCGACCTCATGCACGGCCCCGAGAAGGCGGCCGCGATCACCGCCCTCGCCCAGGTCGAGCGCCTGGACCTGCAGCGCTGCGCCGCCTACAGCGACTCGGTCAACGACACCCCCATGCTGTCCACCGTCGGCTACGCCGTCGCCGTCAACCCCGACCCCGCCCTCCGCCGGGAAGCCCGCAAGCGAGGCTGGGAGATCCGCGACTTCCGCACCGGCCGCAAGGCCGCGAAGATCGCCGTACCGGCCGCGCTCGCCACCGGCGTGCTCATGGGCGGCGTAGCAACCGCCGCCGCCCTGCGCCGCCGCCGCGTGCCGACCATCTGATCCTCGATCATCTGATGCTCGATCACCTGCCCCTCGACCGCCGACCACCTGGCCCGCCGACCACCTGGCCCACCGACCACCGGGCCCACCGACCGCCGGACCGCCGACCACCGGACCGCCGACCACCGGGCCGCCGACCACCGGGCCGCCGGATCGGACGGGCGGTTGCCGAGTTCGGGTGGGCGCCAGGTTCCCGGGGCGGACGCCAGGTTCCCGGGGGCCGCCAGGTTCCCGGGGGCCGCCAGATTCCCGGGGGCCGCCAGGTTCCCGGGGGCCGCCAGATTCCCGGGGGCCGCCAGGTTCCCGGGGGCCGCCAGGTTCAGACGGGCGACTACTTGGTTCGAGCGGGCCGCCAAGTTCGAGCCGGCCGTCCGGTTCGAGCAAGCTGCCAGGTCCCGGGGGCGGGCCGCCGATTCGGGCCAGCCGCCAACTTCCGGCCGCGCCGTCGAGTTTCTAGCAAGCCGTCGGCCTCGGCGGGTTCTGGCCAGCGGGTGCCACGTTTGAACAGGGGCGCCAGGTTCCACGAGACCATCGCCGCTGAACGACAGCCACACCGGGGTGGACCGGGAAAGCGGGCCGCCGGGTTCGGTCCGGCCGCCAGGTTCCGGGGTGGGTTGCCAGGTTCGGGCGGGCCGCCGGGGTTCCCGAGGTAGGTCGCCGGGGTCAGGGCCGACGACTCATCCAGACCCTACTCCAGCCATCCTAATTGATCTACGGAGCGGACACGTTCCGTGATACGCCCTGCTCGCCGTAGCTAGCTGGAGAAAGCGTCCGGGCGGCGGTCGAGGAGCTTGTACAGGGTCTGCTGGATGGTTTCGCGGACCTGGTCGGCGAGGTTGAACACGACCATCGGGTCGTCGGCGGAGTCGACGAAGTCAGCGGTCGGGATGGGTTCGCCGAACTCGATCAGCCACTTGCTCGGCAGCGGGACCAGGCCGAGGGGGCCGAGCCACGGGAAGGTCGGGGTGACCGGGAAGTACGGGGCGCCCAGCAGGCGGGCGAGCGGCCGCAGGTTGCCGATCAGGGGGTAGATCTCCTCGGCGCCGACGATGGAGACGGGGACGATGGGGGTGCCGGTGCGCACGGCGGCGGAGACGAAGCCGCCCCGGCCGAAGCGTTGCAGCTTGTACCGCTCGGCGAACGGCTTGCCGATGCCCTTGAAGCCTTCGGGGAAGACGCCGACGAGCTCGCCTTCGCCGAGGAGGCGTTCGGCGTCGGGGTTGCAGGCCAGGGTGGCGCCGGATTTGCGGGCCATCTCCGACAGCACCGGCAGGCGGAAGACCAGGTCGGCGCCGAGGAGGCGCAGGTGGCGGCGGGCGGCGGTCTCGTCGTGTACGGCCACCGACAGCATCAAAGCGTCGAGGGCGACGGTGCCGGAGTGGTTCGCGACGACGAGGGCGGGGCCTTCCTTCGGCAGGTGTTCGACGCCGAAGACCTCGGTGCGGAACCACTGCCGGTACAGGGGGCGCAGCATGGGCAGGAACACGCCGTCGGTCAGGTGGCGGTCGAAGCCGAAGTTGTCGACCTCGTAGTCGCCGGTGAGCCGCTCGCGGAGGAAGGCGAGCGCGCCGGCGACCCGGTCGTCCCACTCGTCGGGGACGCCGTCGTCGGCGGTGCCGGACGAAGCGGCCGGCGCAGGCTCGGAAAAGCCAGGATCAGGCAGACCAGGATCAGGCAGACCAGGATCAGGCAGACCAGGATCAGGCAGACCAGGGTCGGAGCGACCGGGGTCGGTCATTTGCCCGCCTCCAACGCGGCGCGTGCCGCACGGGTCCGTCGGAAGCCTTCGAGCAGGGTCTGTTCGAGGGCGCGGATGCGTTCGGCCGGCAGGGTCTCGCCGGAGCGGCGGCTGCTGACGAACTCGTCGAAGGCTTCGGCGGTGGTCCGGGGGGTGAAGCCGAACTCGCGGATGAGCCTGCTCGTGTCGACCACCCGGCCGTGGACGAACAGGTCGAGCTGGTCGAGTGAAACGTTGCCGCGGCCGAGGCCGGCGACGGCGCCGAGGCCGGGCTCCAGGACGGGGGCGGCGACCCGGCCGGCCCGCCGGATGGCCTGCGACAGCGTGAGGGTGCCGCCGCCGGCCACGTTGAACGTGCCTGGGTGTGACTCGGCCACGGAGCGGTGCAGGACCTCGAACGCGTCGTCGACGTGCAGGAACTGCAGCCGGGGGTCGCGGCCGAAGACGGTCGGGACGACGGGCGCGGCGAAGTACCTGGTGAGGCTGGTGTCGACGGTCGAGCCGATGAACGGCGCGAAGCGCAGCACGGTGGCGGCGACGTCGGGACGGCGGCGGCGGAACCCGCGGACGTATCCCTCGATGTCGAGGACGTCCTTGGCGAAGCCACCGCGTGGGATCTCCCGCGGCTCGGTGTCCTCGGTGAAGATCGCCGGGTCGCGGAAGGACGCGCCGTAGGCGGCGGTCGACGAGCGGACCACCAGCTTGCGCAGCCGGGACGCCTGCTGGCAGGCGGCGAGCAGCTGCATCGTGCCGATGACGTTGAGTTCCTTCATCGCGGCGCGACCGCCGTGCTGGTCGGCGGCGGTGGTCACGGCCAGGTGCGCGACCGCCTCGACGCGGGCGTCGACCAGCACCCGCAGCACCCCGGGGGTGCGCAGGTCGATCTGGTGCACGTCGACGCCCTTGAGCACCGTGGCGAGGTCGCCGGACGGTGCCGTGCTGTCGATGCCGACGACCCGCTCGATCCGGGGATCGGTGGCGAGCCGGGCGGCCAGATGTGCGCCGAGATAGCGGCCGATTCCTGTGACCAGGACGACCCGTGGCGTGTTCACGCCGTCACCTCCGCTGCGCTGCGGGGTCGCCGCCGAGCGGGCCCGCACCCGTGGTGCCGGCCCGCGCCCGCGGTGAGCGGCCCTGCGCTGCGCTCCGGCCCGCTCACGCCGTCACCTACGCTGCGCTCCGGCGCCGGCCTGAGCCAAAGCGCTGAGCCCATGGTGAGCGGCCCTGCGCTGCGCTCCGGCCCGCTCACGTGCCTGCTGTGGTTGCGAGCGAACCGGGGCGGACCGGCGGCGCGCTGCTACTTGCCGAGACGACGACGCTGGACGCGGGTCTTGCGCAGCAGCTTGCGGTGCTTCTTCTTGGCCATACGCTTGCGGCGCTTCTTGACCACCGAGCCCATACGGGTATCTCCTCGAAACAGCGGAACGCGTGCCATCGCTGGCACGCCGAAGACATGGTTAGCGGCTCCAGCGTAGCCGCACCCCCGCGCGATCGGAAAAGCGGGCCCACCGGTGGTCGCGGTCAGGCCGTCTCGCGGAACGCTTCGCGCAGGTATGCGTCGACTGCGTGCTCCGGCACCCGGAACGACCGGCCCACCCGGACGGCGGTGAGGTCCCCGGCGTGAACCAGGCGGTACACAGTCATTTTGGACACCCGCATCAGGGTGGCCACCTCGGCGACCGTGAGAAACCTGACCTCGCCCAACCGGCCTTCGGTGGTGTGTGGCGTGCTAGACATCGCGACCTCCGACCAGCGTGCGCGCCGAGCTGATGAATCAGCGTGTTATCAGTACGGTAACGGTACTGCTGTGACTTGCGCCTTGGCTTCGTCGGATTCTTTCCTCCTCAAGGTCAAGTCGCCGCCGGGTCACTCGGTCCGCAGGGCGACGACCGGGTCGAGGCGTCCGGCGCGTTGGGCCGGGACGACGCCGAAGATGATGCCGACGGCCGCGGAGACGCCGAAGGCGAGGGCGAGCGACCACCAGGTGATCGCGGCCGGCACCGGGGACAGCGCGGCGACGGCGAGGGCGGCGCCGATGCCGAGGGCCATGCCGATGAACCCGCCGAGGGTGGTGAGCAGCACCGCTTCGAGCAGG
The DNA here is from genome assembly GCF_000716715.1 of Dactylosporangium aurantiacum. Classification (GTDB taxonomy): domain Bacteria; phylum Actinomycetota; class Actinomycetes; order Mycobacteriales; family Micromonosporaceae; genus Dactylosporangium; species Dactylosporangium aurantiacum. The sequence continues at coordinate 31,111 of NZ_JNYJ01000038.1, forward strand.
AACTGCACGCCGATGTCGCGGGGGCGGGCGCCGACGGCTTTGCGCAGCCCGATCTCCTTGGTCCGTTCGCGGACGGAGACGAGCATGATGTTGGAGACGCCGACGCCGCCGACGAGCAGGGAGATGCCGGCGATGGCGGCGAGGACGCCGGTGAGGACGCCGAGGATGTCGCCGAGGACGCCGAGGATCTGCTCCTGGGTGACGGCGCTGAACTCGGTGCCGGGGTGGCGGCGGGCGAGTTCGGCGATGATGCGGCCGCTGAGCTGGTCGATCTCGGCGCGGTTCGGGGCTTTGATCGCGATCCCGTCGACGCGGTTGGTGCCGAGGAGCCGCTGGGCGGTGGTGATCGGGACGTGGACCTCGTTGTCGCGGTCGACGCCGAGGCTCTGCCCGAGCTGAGCGAAGACGCCGATGACGCGGAAGCGGACGCCGGCGATGGTGATCTGCTGGCCGACGGCGTCGCGGTCGCCGAAGAGGGTCTTGGCGACGCTCCAGCCGAGGACGGCGACGCGGCGTTGCGTGTCGACGTCGCTGCGGCTCAGGTACGTGCCCCGGGCCAGGCTGCGCACGAACACCTGCGGGGTGGTCTCGATGACGCCGTTGATGGTGGCGAACGTGTCGACGGTGCCGGCGGCGACGGTTTCGCCGGAGGCGACGGTGACGGCGACCCGGTTGCGGTCCCCGACGATCTTCGACACGGCGTCGACGTCGGCGAGGTCCATGCGTGACACCGACGGCGCCGAGCCGAGGCTGACCTGGCCGGGCAGGACGATGAGGAGGTTGGAGCCGAGGCCCTCGACCTGCCGTTCGATCTGCTGTTTGGTGCCGGTGCCGATGGCGACGAGCACGACGACCGCGGCCACGCCGATGATCACGCCGAGCATGGTCAGGGTGGAGCGGAGCCGGTTCGCGCGGAGCGCGTCGATGGCGACCCGCCAGGCCTCGGCGAACCTCATGACACGATCTCGCCGTCGCGCATGACGATCTTGCGGTGGGCCCGGTCGGCGACCTCGTTGTCGTGGGTGACGATGACGAGGGCGACGCCCTGTTCCTGGTTGAGCGTCTCGAGCAGGGCGAGGACCGCCTGTCCGTTGCGGGTGTCGAGGTTGCCGGTCGGCTCGTCGGCGAGGAGGACCTGCGGGTCGGTGACGAGGGCCCGGGCGATCGCGACCCGTTGCTGCTCGCCGCCGGACAGCTGGTTGGGGCGGTGGTCGAGGCGGTGGGCGAGCCCGACCCGCTCCAGCATGGCGGCCGCGCGGCGGCGCCGCTCGCCGGCCCGCACGCCCCGGTACACCAGCGGCAGTGCCACGTTGTCGACGGCGCTGGTGCGGGCGAGGAGGTGGAAGGACTGGAAGACGAACCCGATCGTCTCGTTGCGCAGTTTGGCGAGGGCCTGCGGGTCGAGGTCGGCGACGTCGCGGCCGCCGATGCGCAGCGAGCCGGTGGTCGGGCGGTCCAGGCCGCCGAGCAGGTGCATGAGGGTCGACTTGCCCGACCCGGACGGGCCGATGATCGCCACGTAGTCGCCGGCGTCGATGGTGAAGCTGACGCCGCGCAGCGCCGGGACGGTGACGCCGTCGAGGGCGTACTCCCGGGTGACGTCCCGCGCGACGAGCGCCGCCGTCATCGTGGCAGGTCCATGCCCTGGGTGACCTTGTCGGTGCCGCGGACCACGACCCGGTCGCCGTCGGCGACGCCGCTGAGGACCTGGACCCGGTCCTGGCCGGCGACGCCGACGGTGACGGTTGCCTGGACGGCGCGCCCGTCGCGGACGAGCCACACGACGTCCTTGCCGCCGACGTTGAACACGGCCGCGGCGGGCACGGTCACGGCGTCGCGGATCTGGCGGACCTGCAGGTGCGCGACGGCGTTCATGCCGGGGCGGGGCGCCGGGGCGGGCCGGCCGTCGGCGAAGGTGCCCTGGGTCAGGGTCAGCCGGGAGCGGTACGACACGCCGCCGCGCGCCGACGTCGACGGCAGCACGTCCGCGGAGGTGACGGTCGCCTCGTAGGTGGCGCCGGGTGCGGCGTCGAGCTCGACCCGGGCGGTGACGCCGGGCTGGACGAGCAGGACGTCGGTTTCGTCGATCTCCGCCATGAGCCCGAGCTGGGACACGTCGACGACGGTGAGGATGGCGGTGCCCGCGGTGACCTGGCCGCCGACGGGGACGGCGGGGTCGACGCCCGGGCCGGCGGCGGCCCCGGCGGCGGTGGCGGCGCCGGCCGCGGCGGGTGCCTGGCCGCCGGCCGCGGCGCCGAGCAGGTCGGTGATCGACGGTGCCGCGGCGGCGGAGGTGCCGCCGAGCTGCACGACGCCGGCGACGGGGGCCCGCAGGGTCAGCGCGTCGACGGTCGACTTCGCCAGGTCGTACGCGGCCTGCGCCTGGCTGCGCTGGGCCGTGGTGAGCGCCGCCATCGCCTTCGTGACGCTGGCGAGGCCGCGCTGGACGGCGGCGATGACGGCCCGGGCGGACGCCGCGGCCTCCTGGTAGGACCGTTCGGCGAAGTCGATCTGGGCGAGCAGGCCGGCTCGGACCCCACTGTCGGCGATGACCTGGGCGGCCTTGCGGGCCTCGCCGAACGCCTTCGCGGCGGCGTCGTCGGTCTTCTTCTGCGTCGCCGAGAGGTTCTTGACGCCGCCTCCCCCGCCGCCGGCGCTCTTGAGGGCGTCGAGGGCCTCCTCGGCGCTGCGCAGCCGCTGCTGCGCGGACGGGGAGTCGACGACGGCGAGGACCTGCCCGGCCTGCACGGTGTCGCCGGGGCGGACGGTGAGCGAGGCGAGGGTGCCGTCGGCGGCGGCGGTCAGGGTCGCCGCGGCCCGCGCGGTGACGGTGGCCGGGGCGTCGACGACCTCGACGACGTCGCCGCGGCCGGCGGTGCCGAGCCCGATGTCGTCCTGCTCGTCGCCGCAGGAGGCGCCGGTGAGCGAGAAGACGGTGAGGACGGCGACGAGGAGCTGAACACGCGGGGGGACGCGATCCACGCCCGCAAGTCTGCCACGGCGTTCACGGACGCCGATCAGATGTGGTTGCGGACGTACTTCACGCAGTCGGTGGCGACGTCGTCCCAGGAGACGCCGTAGACCTTCACGGCGGCGTCCTGCAGGGCGTCACCCTGCCGGGCGGTCCGGTTGAAGAACTCGAGCATCTTCTCCTCGCCGAAGCGCTCCGCCATCCGGTTGACGGCCAGGTAGGCGACGCCGTACCGGCCGCTGACGTCGGCGGACGTGGTGCCCTCCGGCGGGTCGTCCATGGCGATCTCGTTCTTCCAGCGGCCGCTCTGCACGTACTTGCGCACGGAGGCGACGTCGTCGAAGCGGCCGCCGAGGCCCTGCACGCGCACGTACTCGGCGATGCCTTCGACGAGCCACCACGTCTGGTCGTAGGCGCGTTCGACGGTGGCGAGGGTGACCACGTGCGTGAACTCGTGCCGCAGCACGTCCAGGGTCTCCTTCACGTCGACCCGGTTGGCGTTGAGCACGATCTCGGTGGCGTCGGCGGTGAGCGGCAGCGCGAACCCGGCGACCCAGCTCTCCTGTTTGATGCCGTACCAGCTGGACCACTCCTCCGGCCCGGCGAGGTAGACGACGTACCGGGACGGCGGGGTGCTCCACTTCGCGTAGCGGTCGGCGAGCTCGGCGGCCTTCTCCGCCGCCGAGAGCATGGTGCCCAGCCGCGACGCGTACTTCGGGGTGGTCGCCATGACGACCCGTTTACCGACGGAGACCCGCAGCTCGCTGCGTTCCCAGGGGCGGGGGCCGAGGTCCTCGGCGACGCCGAACTCGAGCAGGCTCACCCGGTCGCCGGTGACGCTCCACTTCGTCTTCGTCTCGAGGTTCATCGGGTCGCAGGTGGTGACGACGTAGCAGTACTTGACGTAGACGATCACGTCGGCGGTGTTGTCGGCGGCGACCTTGACGGCGTCCAGGACCGTCGGCTCCCACACCTTCACCTGCAGCTGGCGCAGCGAGTTGAACCGCCGGGTGAGGTCCTCGCGCAGGGCACCCGCGGACGGGTCGACGGCGGCGACGAACCCGGCGGCGTCGCCGTTGAGCAGTGCCGCGCCCTGGTCGGTGAGGGCCCGCTTGACCTTGCCGTCGACGGACGCCGGGGCGGAGCCCTTCGGGGTGCCGCTGGCGCCGGGCCGGCCGTCGGTCTCGCCGGGGCTCTTGCCGCCCGGGTCGACGCCCTGGGCGGTGCCGGCGGCGGTCCGCTCCCGCCGCACCGTCTCGAACGCGATCGCGGCCGGCGGCGTGACCAGCACCAACGCGAGGGCGACGAGCAGCGCGGCGCGCAGCCCGGTGATCCTGGAGCGCCGCGGCGGTGCCGGCGGCGGGTAGGGCTGGTAGCCGCCGAAACCCGGATACTGCTGCGGCGGGTACGGCGGTCCCTGGTACGGCGGCTGCGGCTGGCCGGGCGGCGGGTACATGTGCGGCCCGGCCTGCGACGGCACGCCGAGGTGCGGCCCGGCCGGGAACGCCCCGGTCTGCGGGGACACGGCCGGGAACGGCCCGGTCTGCTGTGGTGCGGCCGGGAACGGCCCGGTCTGCTGTGGTGCGGCCGGGAACGGGCCGGGCTGCGCCGGCTCGCCGGGCATCGGCTGCAGGTGCTCCGCGGACGTCCGGGGCCGGATGACGGGGTGCTGGCCGGTGTTGCCCATCCGCGGTGGGAACGGGCCGACCGGCGGCCACGGCGCGACCGGCTCCGCGGAGGTCGCCGGTCGCGGCGGCCACGGGGTCTGCGCCGAGGGCGGAGCGGCCGGATGGAGCACCGGCGGCACCCAGGTCGCCGGGGCCGCCGCCGGGGTCACCGCCTGCTCGACCGGCTGGTCCGCGGGGGTGCGTTGCTGCGGCAGCGGGGCGCGGGCGGGCGCCACGGAATCCGCCACCTGGTCCGGTGCGGTGTCCGGTCCCGGGTGGCGGGTCGCGTCAGACTCATCCCCCTGCATCACTGCCGGAACGTACGCGACCCGGTCAAGGTGCCGCGTCGCCCGTACGGACGAGATGCTGGGTAAGCCCGTAACCTCCGGCTATGTCCGCCTAGCCGCGCGAGGTGACCGCCCGGGCGAGGAACCCGAGGTTGGCGGGGCGTTCGGCGAGGCGCCGCATCATGTACGCGTACCACTGGGTGCCGTACGGCAGGTACACCCGCACGGTGTACCCGAGCTGGGCGAGCCTGAGCTGCTCGTCGGGGCGGACCCCGTACAGCATCTGGAACTCGAACTCATCGGGGTTGCGGTCGAACCACTTGGCCCGGTCCTCGCCGATGGCGACCAGTCGCGGGTCGTGCGTGGCGAGCATCGGGTAGCCGGCGCCGGACATGAGGACGTTGAGGCAGCGCACGTACGACTTGTCGACGTCGAGCCTGGACTGGTACGCGACCGACTCCGGCTCCTTGTAGGCGCCCTTGCACAGGCGCACCCGGGACCCGCTGACGGCCAGCTCGCGGCAGTCGGCCTCGGTGCGGCGCAGGTACGACTGCAGCACGGCCCCGGTGGTCGGGAAGTCGGCGCGGAGCCGGCCGAGGACCTCCAGGGTGGAATCGGTGGTGGTGTGGTCCTCGGCGTCGAGGGTGACGGTGGTGCCGGCCTCGCTCGCCTTGGCGCAGATCGCGTGGGCGTGCTCGTAGGCGAGCTTCTCGTCGAAGACCTGGCCGAGGGCGGAGAGCTTGAGGCTCACCTCGGCGGCGGGGGTCAGCTCGGCGGCGTGCAGGGCGTCGAGCAGGCGCAGGTATTCGTCTCGGGTCGCCTCGGCCTGCTGGGGGTTGGTGGTGTCCTCACCCAGGTGGTCGATGGTGACGGCCAGTCCGGCGGCGACGAGCTCGCGGGTGCGTTGTAACGCGTCCTGCGCGTGCTCGCCCGCGATGAAACGGCGAACGATGCTCCGGCTGACCGGGGCGGTTTCAACGATCCGCTCGACCCGATGTGAGCGGGCGGCGGCGAGGATGACCGATCTGAGCATGTGCCGAGCGTAGACAGAACCACCCGCCATCGGTGACGCCTGGTCGCCAGTGTGGCATTTCTTGACTACCTTGGTCGGGTGGACTTCGACGCGTATGCGCGGACCGCTGTCGACATCGTCAACGCGCCGCTCGAGAGCATGCAGGATCTCGCCGCGCTGTTCGGCGAGGACAGCTGGCAGACCGCCGAGGCGACGGAGCGCGACCTGATCGCGTTCCGGCGCGCCCGTAAGCGGCTGCGGGAGGTGTTCGAGCACGGTTCGTCCGGCCGGGACGTCGCGGCCGTCGCCGAGCTCAACGCGCTGCTGGAGGCGTATCCGATGCAGCCGCGGATCTCCGGGCACGACACCCATGACTGGCACATGCATGTCACCGGTCGCGGCTCGTCGGTCAGCTCCGAGCTGCTCGCCGGTGCGGCGTGGGGGCTGGCGGTGTGGCTGTGCGAGCACGGCAGTGCCCGCTTCGGGGTGTGCGCCGACGAGCGCTGCGGCAACGTCTACCTGGACACCTCGTCGAACTGCTGCCGCCGGTTCTGTTCGGAGCGGTGCGCGACCCGGTCACACGTCGCGGCGCACCGTGCCCGGAAGCGGGCCGCGGAGACGGGCGCCACCCGGGCACCGGCGCAGGTCGGTGCGGGCGAGGCGGATCGGGCGGTCGTCACCGCGTAAGTGTTCGAAACGGCCACGGGGCGGCCGACTTCGGCATATCTTGCGTGATGTGGTTCGCTTCTACCGCGCGCCCGGCATGCCCGAAATTTCGGATATGATCGGACGAACGGGTCAGGGCGATGTTGGGTCGTGGCATCTGTATACGGCCGTCGACACCGGTACCGCACCGGATCACAACGCCCTACGAAGGAGACACAGCACCATGGCACAGGGAACCGTGAAGTGGTTCAACGCTGAGAAGGGCTTCGGCTTCATCAGCGTCGACGGCGGCAACGACGTCTTCGTCCACTTCTCCGCGATCGCCGAGGACGGCTACCGCAGCCTCGACGAGAACCAGCGCGTCGAGTTCGAGATCAAGCAGGGCCCGAAGGGTCCGCAGGCCGAAGCGGTCCGCAAGATCTGACCGTCGACTTCACGGCCCGGCGCGCATTTCGGCGTGCCGGGCTACTTCCCTGCGGTCCGCACGCGCCCGCAGGGGTCCTCACGCGCCCGTCGCGGTCTTCGAGGGCGCCCGCCGCGGGCCGTCAGACGACCGACGGGGTGGCGAGGTGCTGCCGGGCGAACCGCAGCGACTCGGCCAGGTCGGCCTCCCGCTCCGCGCGGCTGCCCGCCTTGCGGGTGCCGACCTCGACCGCGACCGACCCGGTGAACCCGCGCCGCCCCAGCGACTCCAGCAGCTCCGCGCACGGCTGGGTGCCCCGGCCGGGGACCAGGTGCTCGTCGCGGCCCTTGCCGGTGCCGTCGCCGAGGTGCACGTGGGCCAGGCCCGCGCCCATCGTGTCGGCGAGGCCCAGCGCGTCGGTGCGTGACGCCGCGCAGTGCGACAGGTCCAGGGTGTAGGCGTCGAAGCCGGTGACCGTCGGGTCCCAACCCGGCGCGTACGGCACGAACTCCCGACCGACGCCGCGCAGCGGGAACATGTTCTCCACCGCGAACCGGATCCCGGGGAACGCCTTGCCGAGGCGGGCCAGCCCGGTCTCGAACGTCCGGGCGTAGTCACGCTGCCAGGCGAATGGCGGGTGCACCACGACGGTCGGCGCGCCGAGGGTGTCGGCGAGCACCGCGGCCCGGCGCAGCCGCTCCCATGGGTCGGGGCTCCACACCCGCTGGGTCACCATCAGGCACGGGGCGTGCACCGACCGGACCGGCACGCCGTAGTGCCTGGACAGGCCGGCGAGGGCGCCCGCGTCCTGGCTCACGGCGTCGGACCAGACCATCACCTCGACACCGTCGTAGCCGACGGCGGCCGCCATCTCGAATCCGGCCGCGGTCGGCTCGGGGAAGACGGACGAGGTGGACAACAGGACCGGCACTCGAGGACTCACTCCACCAGGCTAGCCCCAGCCCGGTAGCGTCTCCTGTCGATCAACTCGACTCCAACACCTCCAGCCGGCGAAGAATCACCCCTTCGCGCAGCGCCCACGGGCAGATCTCGATCTCGTCGATGCCGAGGCTGCGCATCGTGACCTCGGCCACGACGGCGCCGGCGAGGATCTGGTGCGCCCGGCCCGGGCTGACCCCGTCGATCTCGGCGAGGGCCGTCGACGGCATCCTGCGGATGAACGACAGGACCTGGTGCAGGCCCGTCCTCGTGAGCTTCCGCGGGGCGCGCGGCCCGGCGCTGGACGGGGCGGCGCCGGCCAGCCGGGCCAGGGTCCGGAACGTCTTCGACGTGGCGACGGGCCGGTCCCAGCCGGCCTCGATGAGCCGTTTCGCCGGCCGGGCGACCTCCGCCTCGACGTAGTCGCACAGCGCGTCGACCGACGCCTTGGTCGGCGGGTCCCCGGCGAGCCGCTCCCGGGTCAGCCGGCCCGCGCCGAGCGGCACGGACAGCGCCACGTCGGGCTCCTCGTCGATGCCGCCGGCCAGCTCCAGGGAGCCGCCGCCGATGTCCATGACCAGCAGCCGCCCGGCCGACCAGCCGAACCAGCGGCGCACCGCGAGGAACGTCATGATCGCCTCGGCCTCGCCGGACAGGACCTGCAGGTCGACGCCGGTCTCCTCGCGGACCCGGCGCAGCACCCGGGCCGAGTTGGTCGCGTCGCGCACCGCCGAGGTCGCGAACGCGAGCAGGTCCTCGGTCTGCAGCGCCGCCGCCGCGTCGCGGGCCTCGGCGCAGGCGGCGACCAGGCTGTCGGCGCCGGCCCGGCTCAGCTCGCCGTCCTTGCCGATCTTCTCCGCGAGCCGCAGCTCCGCCTTCTGCGAGTGCGCCGGCCACGGATGGGCGCCGTGGTGGGCGTCGACCACCAGCAGATGCACCGTGTTGGAGCCGACGTCGAGCACACCGAGCCGCATCCCTTCACCGTAATGCCGGGGTTCACCGCGTACCCTTCGTCAGATGGAGATTCATGTCGCGGTCGACAGCACCGGCGACCCCGACACCCCGCGCGACCTCGAGGTCGACCTGGACTTCCCCAGGGAGTACCTGGAGTTCTCCGACCCCGCGGACGCCGACCATCTGGTGCGCGCCGACCTGACCTGGCTGCTGTCGAACTGGACGTGCGTGTACGGGCGCGGCTGCCACGGCATCATCGAGGGCAAACCCGAAGAGGGCTGCTGCTCGCACGGCGCGTTCTTCACCGACGCCGACGACGAGAAGCGGGTCCGGGCCGCCGCGAAGCGCCTCACGCCCGAGCACTGGCAGCACTACCGGCGCGGGTTCAAGCAGTACACGGAATGGGACACGATCGACGGGGAGTCCAAGGCGCTGCGCACCGCCACGCGGCCCGGCGCCGGGTGCGTGTTCCAGAACGACACCGACTTCCCCGGCGGCGGCGGATGCGCCCTGCACGGTCAGGCGCTCCGCGACGGCGTGCACCCCCTGGAGTACAAGCCGGACGTCTGCTGGCAGCTGCCGGTGCGCCGCGACCAGGACTGGCGCAAACGGCCCGACGGCACCAAGGTCCTCGTCTCCACGCTCGGCGAGTTCGACCGCCGCGGCTGGGGCGAGGGCGGGCACGACCTGCACTGGTGGTGCACGTCCTCGCCGGAGGCGCACGTCGGCACGAAGCGGCTGTACCAGGAGTACGAGGCGGAGCTGACCGCGCTCATCGGCGAGGCGGCGTACGCGAAGCTGGCGCAGCTGTGCGAGGAGCGGGCGCGGCAGGGCATGATCGCGCCCCACCCGGCCACGACGGTCGCGTTGACGCTCCTGCCGACCCGCCGCGCCTGACCCTCCCCCGGGTGGCGGGTCAGTCCTCGTCGCCGTGGGCGTCGTGGCGGGTGCGCCGGGACCTCGCGAACAGCGAATAGCCGACCGCCGTCAGTGACAGGCCGATGAGGATGCTGGGCAGCGCCCGGGGCCAGTCGGCGCGGGTGATCGCGGTCCAGATCGAGCTGGCGGCGAGCAGCACGCCGATCAGCATCATGAGCGTCCCGGCGGTGCCGGAGTTGAAGCTGCGCACCCCTGGAAACGCTACGGGCCGCGGCTGTCGAGTGTGCGACAACGCGGGAACCCGCCACCGCGGCCCCGCCGCGGTGCAATAGGTTCGTGCGGTGACCGAAGAGATCTTCCCCGGGGTTGAGCTGGGTGAGGGCACCGTGGTGGAGCCCGGTGCGCGGATCGGGGTGCCGCCACGCGGCGCGGCGCCCGGCGAGCTGCCGACGATCATCGGGCCAGGCGGCAGGATCCGGTCCGGGACCGTGATCTACGCCGGGGCGCGGATCGGGGCCCGGTTCCAGTCCGGGCACGGCGCGATGATCCGGGAGAACAACGTCATCGGCGACGGGTGTTCGGTGGGCACCAACGCGGTGCTGGAGCCCGGCAACCGCATCGGCGACGGCAGCCGGGTGCACTCGCACTGCTTCCTGGAGAACGTGACGCTGGGGCGCCGGGTGTTCCTGGGGCCCGGGGTGGTCTTCACCGACGACCCGCACCCGCCGTGCCCGCGGTACGACGAGTGCGTCGGCGGCGCCACCGTCGAGGACGACGCCTCCATCGGCGGCAACGCGACGATCCTGCCGGGCGTGCGGATCGGTGCCCGGGCGCTGGTCGGCGCCGGGTCGGTGGTGACCCGGGACGTGGCGCCGGACACCGTGGTGGCGGGCAGCCCGGCCCGGGAGAAGCGCAAGACGTCGGAGCTGCTGTGCGCCCCGGGGCACTACGCCCGGCCGTACGAGTGGCGTGAGGCACTGGACTCGTAACACGTCCACCTCAAGTCGGCGGGTGATCGGCCGAACCTGGGGATGTGACTCTGCCCGCGATCAACGCGCTGGTCGACGTGGTGCTGATGGACGGCGAGGCCTATCAGTCCCGCGTCGAGGACGTCGTCGGCAAGCGGCTGACCGTCGCGGCGCCGTTCGGTGTGAACGGCGCCGACATGCCGAAGGTCGGCAGCTCCGTCGAGCTGGCCTGGGTGGCCGGCGACCGCCGGCAGGCGGTCGACGTGCGGCTGGTCGAGCTGGGCAAGGAGCAGCCGCCGCGCTGGTCGCTGGAGGCCGTCGGGTCGGTGCGGCTGCAGACGCGGCGCAACTACGTGCGCGGCGGCGGCGGTGAAGGCGTCGAGGTGTCCAAGGACGGCACCGCGTTCGCCGGGCGGGTCATCGACCTGTCCGAGGGCGGGGTGCGGTGCCGGATGCACGAGGACCGCTTCGACCGCGACGACCGGGTCGACCTGCGGATCGCGCTCGACGACGAGACGATCGCGTTGCGCGGCACGGTGCTGTTCGTGCGCCGCGACCCGGAGAACGGCGCGTTCGACGTGATCATCACGTACGAGACGACGGAGCTGACGGGTCGCGCGATCCGCGGCTACGTCCTGCGGCGCGAGATGGAGGAGCGCCGCAGGGCCCGCGAGTCGGTGGCGAACGCCGGCTGAAGCTAGCCGCTGGCCGGCCGGAAACAGCTTGAGTGCGTCGCGCAGCGGCGCATGGGGGGCCCGCGGGGTGGGACCCCCCGCGCGGGACCCGCCGCTTGCGGTGGGGCAGCTAGGAACAGCCTAGGGCTCGAACTTGTAGCCCAGGCCGCGCACGGTGACGATGAAGCGCGGCGCCGAGGGCTCCGGCTCGATCTTCGAACGCAGCCGCTTGACGTGCACGTCGAGGGTCTTGGTGTCACCGACGTAGTCGGCGCCCCAGACGCGGTCGATGAGCTGGCCGCGGGTGAGGACCCGGCCGGCGTTGCGCAGCAGCAGCTCGAGCAGCTCGAACTCCTTCAGCGGCAGCTGCACGGCGTCGCCGGCGACCGTCACCACGTGCCGGTCGACGTCCATGCGGACCGGGCCGGCGGACAGGGTCGGCGGGGCGAGCTCGCTGACGGCGTCGACCTGCCGGCGCAGCACGGCGCGGATGCGGGCGACCAGCTCACGGGGCGAGTAGGGCTTCGTGACGTAGTCGTCGGCGCCGATCTCCAGGCCGACGACCTTGTCGATCTCGCTGTCCCGTGCGGTGATCATGATGATCGGCACGTTGGACTTGGTCCGCATCTGGCGGCAGACCTCGGTGCCGGACATCTCCGGCAGCATCAGGTCGAGCAGGACGATGTCCGCCCCGGTGCGGTCGAACTCGGTGAGGGCCTCGGTGCCGGTCGCCGCGATGGAGACCTCGAAGCCTTCCCGGCGGAGCATGTACGACAACGGGTCAGAGATGGACTCTTCGTCCTCGACCACGAGTACGCGCGCCAACGTGCTGTCCTTTCGTGCCTGCCGGGGAACCGCACTGCGCTGCGAACCGCGGGTCAGATGTTGCGATTGGGTCACAATCATGGGGTGCCTCCGATCTCAACGGACGGCGGTAGCGCCATCGCGGCCTCCGTCGGACGCGCGGGCAGCCGCAAGGTGAACGTCGAGCCAACTCCGACGGTGCTGACCACGTCGACCTGGCCGCCGTGATTGGTGGCGATGTGCTTGACGATCGCCAGGCCGAGGCCGGTGCCGCCGGTCGCCCGGGAGCGGGCCCGGTCGGCCCGGTAGAACCGTTCGAAGATCCGGTCGATGTCCCGGGGCTCGATGCCGATGCCCTGGTCGGTGACGGCGATCTCGATGTGCCCGGCGTCGGTGCCGGTCTCCGCCGCCGAGCGGCTGGTCGCGATCGTGACCGTGGTGGACTCCGGCGAGTACGCGATCGCGTTCTCCACCAGGTTGACCACGGCGGTGACGAGCTGGTTCTCGCTGCCGTAGACGGTCAGGCCGCGGGGGCCCCGCGCCACGACGTCGATGCTCTTGGCCGTGCCGGGCGTCTTCGTGCGGTCCAGCACCTCGGCGACGATCTTGTCGACCTCGACCGGCTCCGGCTCGGGCAGCGGCTCGGCGCCCTGCAGGCGGGACAGCTCCAGCAGCTCCGAGACGAGCCGGCCGAGCCGCGCCGACTCGTGCTTGATCCGCTCCGCGAAGCGGATCGCGGCCGCCGGGTCCTTGTCGGTCGCGTCCAGCAGCGCCTCGGCGAGCAGCTGCAGCGCCCCGACGGGCGTCTTGAGCTCGTGGCTGACGTTGGCGACGAAGTCGCGGCGGACCCGGGCGACCCGGTGCGCCTCGGTGACGTCGGCGGCCTCGACCGCGACCCGGCCGCCGTCGAGCGCGACCGCGCGCACGTTGACGCCGAGCGGGTCGCCGGGGGTGAGCCGCGGCAGGTCCAGCTCGACGACTCTGGTCACCCCGCTGCGGCGCACCTGGCCGGCGAGGGTGCGCACGATCGTGTGCGCCTCCTCCCCCACGCCCTGGCGCTGCCGGACGAGGCCCATCTCGCGGGCCGCCGCGTTGGCCAGGACCGGCCGGTCGGCGTCGTCGAGGACCACGACGCCGACGAGCAGCGCGTCGAGGATCTCGGTCATCGCCGCGCCATCGGCCTTCGACTGGCGGAACTTCCACTCCACGACCTGATGGTAGGAGGTCGTGTACCCGACGGACGGTGGTCGAGGGCACGAAACGGGCTCACATCACCCAGTGTTCACCCAGCGGCGGGACGATGTTCACCGGATGCCCCGGCCCGGGACCTACCGTGATGGACACCACGATAGGAGAACCATGCGCGACGAATACCGTGCTGACCTGCTGCAGGTCAACCGCTTACTGGTGTCCATGGCGGACGCTGTGCGCAGCGCCATGAGCCGGGCCACGAAGGCCCTGCTCAACGCCGACCAGTCCGAGGCCGAGGAGGTCGTGGCCCGCGACGCGGAGGTGGACGCCCTCTACCGCCTCGTCGAGGACAAGGTGTACGACCTGTGCGCCCGTCAGGCCCCGGTCGCCTCCGACCTGCGGGTGGTGCTGACCGCGCTGCACCTCGCGGCCGACCTCGAGCGCATGGGCGACCTCGCCGACCATGTCGCGAAGACGGCGCTGCGGCGGCTGCCGGAGCTGGCCGTGCCGGCCCCGCTGACCGCGACGTTCGAGCAGATGGGCGCGGTCGCCGACCGGATCGCCGGCAAGATCTCCCGGACCATCTCCGAGCTCGACGTGGTCGCCGCCGGGCAGCTGGACCGCGACGACGACGAGATGGACCGGCTGCACACCAGCCTGTTCGAGACCATGTTCGGCCCGGACTGGACCGAGAGCACCCAGGCGGCGGTCGACACCGCGCTGCTCGGCCGCTTCTACGAGCGCTACGCCGACCACGCCGTCAACGCCGGCCGGCACGTGGTCTTCCTCGTCACGGGTGAGGCGTTCGACACCGCCCACGCCTGAGCACGCGAAGAGGGGCCCCGCGCACGCGGGGCCCCTCTCCCGTTCGTCCGGTTACCGGCCCTGGTTACCGGCCCTGGTTGGCGACCGCGGCCGCGGCCTCCTTGGCCGCCTCCGGGTCCAGGTAGGTGCCGCCGGCGGTGACCGGCCGCAGCGCGGCGTCCAGGTCGTAGCGCAGCGGGATGCCGGTGGGGATGTTGAGCTTGGCGATGGCCTCGTCGGAGATGCCGTCGAGGTGCTTCACCAGGGCCCGCAGCGAGTTGCCGTGGGCCGCCACGAGCACCGTGGCGCCGGCCAGCAGCTGCGGCACGATCTGGTCGTACCAGTACGGCAGCATGCGCTGCACGACGTCCTTCAGGCACTCCGTGCGCGGGCGCACGTCCGGCGGCAGCTTCGCGTAGCGCGGGTCGGCGACCTGCGACCACTCGTCGTCGTCGGCGATCGGCGGCGGCGGCACGTCGTAGGAGCGGCGCCAGAGCATGAACTGCTCCTCGCCGAACTCCTCGAGCGTCTGCTTCTTGTTCTTGCCCTGCAGGGCACCGTAGTGCCGCTCGTTGAGCCGCCAGCTGCGCTGCACCGGGATCCAGTGCCGGTCGGCGGCGTGCAGGGCGATCTCACTGGTGCGGATGGCACGGCGCAGCACTGACGTGTGCACCACATCCGGCAGCAGACCGGACTCACGGAGCAGCTCGCCGCCCCTGCGGGCCTCGGCCTCTCCTTGGGCGCTGAGGTCCACGTCGACCCAGCCGGTGAACAGGTTCTTGGCGTTCCACTCGCTCTCACCGTGCCGCAAGAGCACCAGTGTCCCGACTTCACTCATGCCGCCATCTTCCCGCACGGAATCACTTCGACAGCACCGGACCTCCGATGTAAGGATGCGGACGTGCCTCGCTACTTACCGAGCAAGTTGCCGTCGCAGTTCTGGATCGTGTGGACCGCGACGCTGGTCAACCGGGCGGGCGGATTCGTCGGGATCTTCCTGACCATCTACCTCACCGCCGAGCGGGGGTTCAGCGAGGCGATGGCGGGGCTGGTCCTCGGGCTCTACGGGCTCGGCGGTGCGATCGGCGTCACCGTCGCCGGCCAGCTGACCGACCGGTGGGGGCGCCGGCCGACGGTCCTGCTGACGATGACGGCGGCGTCGGCGCTCATGGTGGTGCTCGGCCTCGCGCACAGCGCCCCGGCGATCATGGCGGGGGCGCTGGCGCTGGGCATGGCCGCGGAGGGCGCCCGCCCGCCACTGGGCGCGATGATCGCCGACCTGGTGCCGGCCGCCGACCGCGGCCGGGCGTTCTCCGTGTACTTCTGGGCGATCAACCTCGGCTTCGCGACCGCGGCGATCCTCGCCGGGTTCGCCGCGGGCAGCGGGTACCTGACGCTGTTCCTCGCCGACGCCGCGACGACGGCCGCCGCGGCGGTGCTCCTGGCCGTGAAGACCCGCGAGACCAGGCCCACGCTGCCGGCCACCGCCGGCGGGGGCCCGGGGCGCTCCGCGTCGGCGGTGCTCGGCCGGGACCGGGTGTTCCTCGGCTTCGTCGCCTGCAACCTGCTCGTCGCGCTGGTGCTGCTGCAGCACATGGCGATGCTGCCGCTCGCGATGATCGACGACGGGCTGAGCCCGCGGACGTTCGGCGTGGTGATCGCGCTCAACGGGGTGCTCATCGTGATCGGCCAGCCCCTGGTCACCCGGCTGCTCGCGACCCGCCGCGAGGCGCTGGTCGCGCCGGTCGCCGCGGTGGTCGTCGGGCTCGGCTTCGGGCTGACCGCACTGGCGCACGTCCCGGCCTGGTACGGCGCGACCGTGCTGCTGTGGACCGCGGGCGAGATGCTGCACGCCCCGTCAAACGCGGCGCTGCTGGCCGGGCTGTCCCCGGTCGACATGCGCGGCCGCTACCAGGGCGCCTACAGCCTGTCGTGGCAGGCGGCCTCGTTCCTGGCGCCGACGCTGGGCGGCGCGGTGCGCGACCTGGCGGGCAACACCGCGCTGTGGCTGGGCTGCCTGGGGCTGGCGCTGGTCGCGGCGGCGTGGAGCCTGCTCGCGGTGCCGGCCCGGGAGCGCCGGGTGGCCGAGCTGACGGCCGCCGCCGAGACCGGGGACGAGCTGGCTAGGATCTAACTGTTAATAACGTTAACCATTGCTGGAGAACCACCGTGCGCGACTGGTACCGGTCCACGATCGGTGGACTGCCCAGGATGTACTGGCTGCTCTGGACGGGCATGCTGATCAACCGGGTCGGCGGGTTCGTCGCGCTGGTGCTCTCCCTGTACCTGACCTCCGAACGTGACCTGAAGCCCAGCGCCGCGGGGCTCGTCGTGGGCCTCTACGGCGTCGGCGGCATGGCCGGGGTCCTGCTCGGCGGCGTGCTCGCCGACCGGTGGGGGCGCCGGCCGACGCTCCTGCTCGCCCACTTCGGCGCCGTGGTGTTCCTCGGCGGGCTGGCGGTGACCGAGCGGGTCCCGGTGATCGCGGCCCTCGCCGCGCTGCTCGGCCTCATGCACTCGATGCCCGGCCCCGCGTTCGTCGCCGCGATCGTCGACGTGGTGCCCGCGGCGGACCGCAGCCGGGCGTTCAACCTGCAGTTCTGGGCGTTCAACCTGGGCATGGCGGCGGCGTCGCTGCTCGCCGGGCTGCTCGCCGAGGTCAGCTTCACCCTGCTGTTCACCGTCGACGCGGCCGGCACCCTGGTCACCGCGGTGCTGCTGCTGTGGAAGGTCCGCGAGACCAGGCCCGCCATCGGCCCCGCCGGGAACGGCTCGGCCGGCGGGGAGCCGCGGGGCGGGCTGCACACGGCGCTGACCGACCGGGCGTTCGTGTCGTTCGTCGGGCTGAGCCTGCTCCTGGCCGTCGTCACGCTGCAGACCTCGACGATCCTGCCGCTGGCGATCACCGCCGACGGGCTGCGCCCCACCGTGTACGGCTCGGTCGTCGCATACGCCGGCCTGCTCATCGTCGCCGGGCAGCTGTTCGTGCCGAAGCTCATCGACCGGTGGCGCAAGGGCACCACCCTCGCCGTCGCCAACGTGTTCCTCGGCCTCGGGTTCGCCTGCGTGGCGCTCGCCGACGACGTGCCCGGCTACCTGCTCGCCGCCACGGTGTGGACGGTCGGGTCGATGCTCGCCGCGCCGCCGAACGCGGCCGTCATCGCGGAGCTGTCGCCGGAGGCGCTGCGCGGCCGGTACCAGAGCGTCTTCTACCTCGTCTTCCCGGCGGCGAGCTTCATCGCGCCCGCCGCCGGCGGCGCCGGCCTGGAGTTCCTCGGCGACTGGCACTGGGTCATCTGCGGCGGCCTGGGCCTGCTCGCCGCGGCCGGGCACCTGCTGATCCAGCCGGCCCGGGAGCGCCGCGCCGCCCGGCTCCGGCAGCAGGAACACCACAGGTTAGAAGTGCCCGCCACGGGGTAGACGCCGCCCTCCGACGTGACAGGGGGCGAGCAGTGGACGGTCTGTCGGCGAGGCTCGAGGCGCCGGACCCCGGCACGGTCATCGTCCGGCTCGACGGGGAGCTGGACCTGGCCACCCGCGACCAGCTGGTCCTGGCCGTGCGGGCGGTGCTGCCGACGTTTCACCCGCAGACGCTCGAACTCGACCTGGCGGGCGTGTCGGTGCTCGACTCGGCCGGCATCGGCGCGCTGGTGAGCTGCTGGAAGCTGGCCCAGGACACCGGCTGCGCGCTGCGGCTGAGCAACCCGCGGCCCCTCGCCTACGCGCAGCTGCGCCTGACCGGGCTGCTGGACGTGTTCGCGTTGGCCGGCACCGGCTGAGCGCCGGCCGCCACCGGCTGAGTGCTGGCCGGCACCGGCTGAGGTCCGCGCGCCGCTACAGGGTGCCGTCGTACTTGGCGGCGCCGCTGACGGTGGCGTCGGTGCGCAGCCGGCCCTTCGCCGCGCCGTCGCCGTAGAGGGTGTACCGCAGGAAGTCCAGCATCGTCCTGGACACCGCCTGGTTGGCCGGGGCCGAGCCGAACAGCCCGCCGCCGTGGTCGCCGTTGAGCAGCGTCAGGAACGCCTTCGGCCAGGTGCAGGCGTCGTACAGGGAGCGGCCGCTGCTGTAGGGCACCGTGGCGTCGGCGTCGCCGTGGACGAACAGCACGGGCGTGGCCGCGCCGCTGAGCTTGCCGCCCATGCTGCCGCCCGACACGATGACGCCGCCCTTGAGCCGGCTGTCGCGGCCCGAGCCGGACAGCATGCCGGCGGTGGTGTAGCCGCCCGCGGAGTGCCCGCCGGCGGCGACCCGGCCGGTCTCGATGTGCCCGGCGAGCGGCGCGCCCGCCTTCGTGTCGAGCTTGAGCACCTCGGTGATCACGGCGGAGGCGTCGGCGGGCTGGTTGCCCATGTCGCTCTGGTTGAACGGGTTCGCCTTGTCGTTCGTGAACGGGTACGCCGGCGCCGCCACGACGAACCCGGCCGCGGCGATCTTCGCGGTCACGCCCTGGTAGCCCTCGGGCGAGCCGTGCAGGCCGTGGCTCCACAGGACCAGCGGGAACCGGCCGGCGGCGACGGCCGCGCCGCTCTTCGGCGAGCCGCCGGCCGAGCCGGTCGCGGGGTAGAGGACCAGGGTACGCAGGGTCCGCCCGGCACGGGTGAACGTGAACTGGCTGACCCCGACGGCGAAGGTCTGGGTGGGCGCCTTGACCGCGGGCGGCGCGGCGCTCTTCGACGCCGACGCCGACGGCGTGGCCCCGGCGGCACCGAGCGCGGCCGCGTCGGCGCCCGTGGAGGCGTCGGCGGACTCGGCCACCCCGGTCGCGGCGACGTCAGACTGCGGCCCGGCGGCGCCGGTCTTGCCGCCACAGCCGGCCAGCGCGACGACGAGCAGGCAACCGGCGACCGCACCCCGCATCCGCATGCGAGGAAAATACGGCTTTGTGGACCCGGGCGTCTTTACGCATGGCTTAAATTTGGGGCTCGTGCCGGCGGCAGCGGGTGGCGTGCACCCCCAGTCCACGACCACCCGCTCTGCTGCGGTCTTTCGACCGCGCGGTGCCGCCGGTTGCGATGGTCGCCCCGCCCGGACAGACCACCGCGAGTGGGCCGTGACCGGCCCAGAAACACCCCCGTCGCTCCCCAACTTCAGGAATCGCCGGATCCGTCATTGACGGTACGCGGCGAGGAAATGCAGCGACAAGTAACGGGACTGTCGGCTCCCTCACACAACTGAAATAATTGAAATCAATCGAAATGCTGGAAGCTCGGCCACAGCTCAGCCCAGGTGCCCGTGAGACCCCGGCAAACGAAGACCCGAGCTGTTTGCTCTTCGTTCTCCACGCCGTAACCGTTGTCGAGATCGGCCTTGTGCTCGCAGGACCCGAACGCGGCCGACCGGCCCGGGTCGCCCTGCGTCACGAGCACCACCACGGTGGCCGACGGCGGCGGCGGCCCGAGCCACCACAGCTCGTTCTGTCCACTGTAGACATCGGGCAGGCCGAGCGCCTTGCCGTAGCGGTCCAGGGCGCCGGCCTCGCCGTAGTTGCCGGTGAGCAGTACCGTGCGGGGCTTGTCCTGCTCCGGGAGGGCGTCGTAGACGTCCGCGACCTGCCGCACGTACCGCCGCCAGCCGACCTGATCCGAGATGCCCTGGTTGATGGCGGGGATCGGGGTGCCGCCCACGACGCCGACCGGCAGCACCGGCAGCGAGGTCAGGATCGCGAAGCCGGCGTTGACGGCCGCGCCGGCGGCCAGGATCCAGCGGCGGGTGACGCGCCGCTCGACGGGCACCGTGCCGATCGCGAAGAGCGCGGCGAGCAGCCCGACCGTGTAGTACGGCTGGCCGGCGACCACGAACAGCAGGACCAGCATCAGCGGGTACGCCAGCCCGAGCGCGCGGACCGGGCGCAGCTCGGGGTTGCGCAGCAGCGTCACGATCCCCGCCACCCACACCGGCACGAACAGCGGGCCCAGCCACACCAGCTGCAGCGGCAGCAGCGTGACCCGGGCCTCGTCGCCCTTGTTCTCGGCGAGGGCCGCCGCCATGTCCAGCTGCGGGTAGTCGTTGGCGATCTGGTACAGCAGGTTCGGCAGGCCGACGACGAGCGCGATGCCGAGCCCCGCCCACAGCCACCGCGACAGCAGCACCTTGCGCGGCCCCAGCACCAGCACCCCCGCCGCGAACGTCAGCAGCAGCAGGATGACCAGGTGCTTGTTGTACAGCGCCAGCCCGACCAGCAGACCGGCGAGCAGCCAGTACCGCTCCCGGCCGCGCAGCATCGCGCGCAGCACGCACAGGATGACCAGCAGCCACATCAGCAGGTCCGGCGCGGCGGTGATGCTGATGTGCGTGGCCACCAGCACGAACGTGGTCAGCACGCCGCTCGCGGCCAGGGTCTGCGCGACGGCGCCGCCGCCGGCCTCCCGGGCGATCAGTGCGAGCAGGAACGCGGCGGCGACGATGTAGGCCACGCCGGGCAGGCGGATCGCCCACACCGTGTCGCCGAAGACGTCGGCGCACAGCCGCAGCAGCAGCGGCGTGAACGGTGGCTGGTCGACGTAGCCCCACTTCGGGTGCGCGCCGACCATGCGGAAGTACAGCTCGTCACGGTGGTAGTCGTACCGGTTGATCGTCAGCAGGAGCGCGGCGGCGGCCGTGGCCGCGACCGCGCCGACAGGTTTCCAGGCCAGCCGCTCGGTCACCGGCACAGGTTAGCTAAGCGTCGCGCTCCACGAAGGCCGCGAATGCCTTCAGGTTGTCCAGCGGTTCGCCGCGCTTGACCCGCCACTGCCACTCGCGGCGGATCGCCGAGCCGAAGCCGATCTCGAGCATCGGGTCGAAGCTCTCGTCGGCGTAGGTCAGCACCGCGCCGAGGAGCCGGTCCAGCTCGTCCTCCGTGACGGCGTGCAGCGGCAGCCGGCCCATCAGGTACACGTCGCCGACCTGGTCGACGGAGAACGCGACACCGTACATGCGGGCGTTGCGCTGCAGCAGCCACTCCCACAGCTCCTCGCGGTGCTCGTCGGGGTGCCGCATGACGAACGCCTCGACCCGCAGCGTGTGCTCGCCGACGATGAGGTTGCAGTTGGTCTTCTGCTTGTGCGTGCCCGGCAGCACCACCACGTAGGAGCTGTCGCCGGTCTTCTCCCAGGCGATCTCCCGCTCGTCGCACACCCGCTCGATGAGCTGCCGCACGTCCTGCGTCGTGGTCATGACATCGCCGCCAGCAGCTCGGTGTCGCGGTGGGTGGTGAGGGCGTCGCGGTACGCGGCGAGCAGGCCGCTCGCGGTGTGGCTCCAGGAGAACTCGTGGGCGTGCCGCACGGCACCCGCCGACAGCTCCAGCCGCCGGGCGGGACGGGCCAGCAGGTCGCCGAGGACCGCGGCCCAGTCGGCCGGGCGGTGGGTGTCCACCAGGATCCCGGACACGCCGTCGCGCACCGCGGTGACCAGGCCACCGACGGCGGCCGCGACGACCGGCGTGCCGCACGCCTGGGCCTCGATCGCGACGAGGCCGAACGACTCGTTGTGGCTCGGTACCGCCACCAGGTCCACGGCCCGGAACAGCTGCGCCAGGTCGTCGCGCGGCTGCGGCGGGAGGAACCGCACGCAGTCGGCGATGCCCAGCTCGGCGGCGAGGTCCATGAGCGCCGTCGGCCGGTCCAGCCCGGAGCCGCTCGGCCCGCCACAGATCGCCACGATCAGCTTCTCGCCCAGCTCGGGGTCGCGGGCGCGCAGCTCGGCGGCGGCGCGCAGCAGCACGTCAGGTGCCTTCAGCGGCTGGATGCGGCCGACGAACGCCACCACGAGGGCGTCCTCGGGCAGGCCGAACTTCTTGCGGTCGCGGGTCTGCGACGGCGTGAACGTGTCCAGGTCGACGCCGGGCGGCACCACGCTGACCCGGCGGGGGTCGGCGGCGTACAGCTCGATCAGGTCGGCGGCCTCGGCCGGGGTGTTGGCGACCAGGCCGTCGGCCGCGGCGACGACCTGCTCCTCGCCGATGACGCGGGCGATCGGCTCGGGCTTGTCGCCGTCGGCGAGCAGCTGGTTCTTCACCTTCGCCAGGGTGTGCGCGGTGTGCACCAGCGGCACCCCCCAGCGGTCCTTCGCCAGCCAGCCGACCTGGCCGGACAGCCAGTAGTGGGAGTGCACGAGGTCGTACCAGCCGGGTGCCCTGGACGCCTCGGCGCGCAGCACGCCGTTGGTGAACGCGCACAGCTGCGCCGGCAGGTCCTCCTTCGCGAGGCCCTCGAACGGCCCGGCGATGACGTGGCGCACGAGCACGCCGGGCGCCATCTCCACGACCGGCGGCAGCTCGCTGCAGGTGGCCCTGGTGAAGACCTCCACCTCGACGCCGGCGCGGGCCAGGCGCTCGGCGACCTCCACGATGTACACGTTCATGCCGCCGGCGTCGCCGGTGCCCGGCTGGTCGAGCGGGGACGTGTGCACCGACAGCGTCGCGACCCTCCGTGGAAGGGAGCGACGGGACTGCGGGGTGTGCCTGTGCAGCGAGTCGACCCGCGCCACGTGGGTGCTCCTTCATCTGTTGCCGGACGGTTACATCTTCCCAACCGTCCATGTTCCCTCCCGGGCGGCCATCTACCCACCGTTGCGTTGGTCACTGCGCGCGCCGGGGATTGCGGCAGGATTGGCCTCATGTCTTCTCCCATCGCCGTTGTGACCGGCGCCTCCAGTGGCATCGGTGCCGCCACCGCCCGCCGGCTCGCCAAGGAGGGCTTCCACGTCGTGGCGGTCGCGCGCCGCGCCGACCGGCTCGACGCCCTCGTCGCGTCCCTGCCCTCGGCGACCGCGGTTGTGGCCGACATCACCTCCGATGCGGACATCGCCCGCCTTGTCGACACGGTGTCCGGTCTCGGTGCCCCCGTCGAGCTGCTGGTCAACAACGCCGGCGGTGCGATCGGCGCGGAGACCGTCGAGGAGGCCGACCTCACCGACTGGCAGTGGATGTTCGAGGTCAACGTCCTGGGCACCGTCCGGGTCACCAAGGCGCTGCTGCCCCTGCTGACCGAGTCGGGCCGGGCGACCATCATCGTGATCAGTTCCACCGCGGGTCTCATCGTGTACGAGGGCGGCGGCGGCTACACGGCGGCGAAGCACGCCCAGACGGCGGTCGCCGAGACGCTGCGCCTGGAGCTCAACGGCCGCCCCATCCGCGTGGTGGAGATCGACCCCGGCATGGTCAAGACCGACGAGTTCGCCCTCAAGCGCTTCGAGGGCGACGCGGACAAGGCCGCCGCCGTCTACCGGGGCGTCGAGTTCCCGCTGGTCGCCGACGACATCGCCGACTGCGTCGCGTGGACCGCGACCCGGCCGCACCACGTCAACATCGACCGGCTCGTCGTCCGCCCGCTCGCCCAGGCCGCCCAGCACAAGGTGCACCGGGTGCAGTGATGCGGCCGATCGGCGCCATCACCAGGGGCACCACCAACCCCAACCGGCTCCGCCGGGTCGACAACTGGATCGTGGCGACCCTCGGCGCGGTGCTGGCCCGCGCCGAGTCGCCGCTGGTCGTCGACCTCGGCTACGGCGCCTCGCCGATCACCACCCTTGAGCTGCACCGCCGGCTCGGCCCCGGGATCCGGGTCGTCGGCCTGGAGATCGACCCGGCGCGGGTCGCGGTCGCCCAGCCCTTCGCCGACCCGCCGGCGCTGGAGTTCCGCCGGGGCGGCTTCGAGCTGGCCGGGCTCGCCCCGACGGTCGTGCGCGCGTTCAACGTGTTGCGCCAGTACGACCTCGCCGACGTGCCGTCCGCGTGGGCGGCGATGACCGCGACCGGCGCGGTGCTCGTCGAGGGCACCTGCGACGAGCTCGGCCGGCTGGCGTCCTGGGTCACCGTCGAGGCCGGCGTGCCGCGGACACTGACCCTCGCCAGCCGGCTGTCCACGTTGGACACCCCGGCGACCCTGGCCGAGCGGCTGCCGAAGTGCCTCATCCACCACAACGTGCCGGGCCGGCCGATCCACGCCCTGCTGTCCACACTGGACACCGCGTGGCGGGCCGCGGCGCCGCTGTCGACGTTCGGCCCGCGGCAGCGCTGGCGGCGCGCGGTCGAGGCGACCCGAGCCGCCGGCTGGCCGGTCCTGGACCGCCCGGCCCGCTGGCGCCTCGGCGAGCTGACGGTTCCCTACTCCTGCCTGCTGTAGCGCGCTTCCCTCACAGCGCGCAGTTCACCAGGACCGGCTCGGGGTGCAGCCGCACGCCGAACTTCGCCCGCACCCCCGCCTGGATCTCCCGGGCCAGGCCCAGCAGGGCGGCCGTGGTGCCGGTGCCGCGGTTGGTCAGCGCGAGGGTGTGCTTGCCCGACAGGGCCACGCCGCTGCCCGGCTCGCCGTAGCCCTTGCCGAAGCCGGCCCGCTCGATGAGCCACGCCGCGCTGAGCTTGACCATGCCGTCCGGGGCCGGCCAGGCGGGGGGTTCGCCGGCGGATGCGCGTACAGCGGCGACCGCTTCGGCGGCGACGACCGGGTTCGTGAAGAACGAGCCCACCGAGAACGTGTCGCGGTCCGTGGGGTCCAGGACCATGCCCTTGCCGGCGCGCAGCTTCAGCACCGCGGCGCGGACCTCGTCGAGCGGCGCGGCCGCCCCCTGCTCCACGCCGAGCGTGCGGGCCAGCTCCGCGTAACGGACCGGCGTCGACAGCGGCGACGCGGCGAGCCCGAACGTCACCGAGAGCACCACGAACCGGTCGTTGTGCTTGAACACGCTCGTGCGGTACGCGAACCCGCACGCACCGGCCGGCATGGTGAGCACCTCGTCGCGGGCCCGGTCGTAGACGCGCACCGCGGTGATGGTCTCGGCGACCTCCTGCCCGTACGCCCCGACGTTCTGGATCGGGGTCGCCCCCGCCGAACCCGGGATGCCCGACAGCGACTCGATCCCCGACCAGCCGTTGGCGACCGCGGTCGCCACCACGTCGTCCCACGGGTGCCCGGCCGCGACGGTCAGGTGCACGCCGCCGTCGCCGCGGTGCGCCACCTCGATGCCGCGCTGGCGCAGCAGCACCACGGTGCCCGGGAACCCCTCGTCGGCGATGACCACGTTGCTGCCGCCGGCAAGGATGAGCAGCTCATCGCCGCCGCGCACGGCGGCCACCGCCTCCTCGTCCGAGGTCACCTCGATCAGACGACCCGCGGGGCCACCGAGGTGCAAGGTGGTGAGCTCGGCAAGGCTGGACACTGGCGTAGCTGCTTCGGACACCGCACCAGAGTAAGGCGTGCCCTAATGTTGGAGCTGCAGCGTCCGGACCGGGAGAGTGATCGTCGATGAGCAAGCCGCAGCTCACCAAGGAGTTCTGGCTCACCGCGCTGCGCACCGAGGGCGATGCCTTCCGCGCCGCCCTGGGCACGATCCCGCTGGACGCGCCCGTGCCCACCTGCCCCGGCTGGCAGCTGCGCGACCTCGCCTGGCACCTCACCCAGATCTACGTCTGGGTCAACGGCGTCGTCCCGCGCGGCGTCACCGACCGCCCCGACCCGCGCCCCGACGAGCCGCTGCCCACCGGCGTCGACCCCGTGGTCGCCTGGACCGACGCCTTCACGGAGCTGGTCGCCACCCTCGACGCCGTCGACCCTGACCTGCCCGCCTTCAACTGGGCACCGCAGGCGAAGAAGGCCTCCTTCTGGCACCGCCGCATGGCCCACGAGACCGCCGTGCACCGCTGGGACGCCCAGATGGCCGGCGGCCTCAGCGAACCCATCGAGCCGAAGCTCGCCAGCGACGGCGTCACCGAGGTCCTCGACAGCTGGCTGCCCGCCGGCCGCCGCAGCGGCCCCACCAACCGGGCCGGCATGATCGCCCTGCACGGCACCGACGTCGACCATGTCTGGTATGTCCGCCTCCGCGGCGCCGGGGTCGCCCTCCTGGACACCGACACCCTGCTGGACACCGACGACCACCACGAGCGCGCCACCGCCAGCGGCCCGGCCAGCGACCTGGTGCTGGCGCTGTATGGACGGGTCGCCTTCGACACGCTCCTCGTCAGCGGCGACACCAGCCTCCTGGAAGGCCTGCGCACCGGCTGACAGCGGCGTTCGGGGCCTTTCGCTCCGCTAGACGCGGACGAGCTTGTCGCCGGTCTCGGCGGGCTTGTCGATCGGCAGGCCGAACAGCTTGCGGGTGAGCAGGGTGCTGCCGGCGACCGCCGCCGGCACGACCAGGACCGCGGCGAACGGGATCAGCAGGATCACGAAGACCGGCACGCCGAACCCGAGCGCCAGGGGCCGGTTGGCGCGCAGCATGGCCCGGCGGTCCTTGAGCCGCAGGCCACGCCGGTTGAACGGCACGCCGGTCAGCTCGACGGCGAGCAGCCACCCGCCGACGACCGCGTCGAGCACCGGCACGACCGTCTGCCCGAGCACCGGCACGAACCCCAACAGGAACAGCGGCACCGCGACCACGATCCCCAGCACGATCAACCTGACCGAGTCGGCGGCGTTCTTCAGGATCGTCCGGTGCCAGGGCAGGTCGCTCATCCCCGGCGTGCCACCGAACCGCTGCTCGACCCGCTCTGAGATGACCTCGTAGAAGGGGTCCCCGATGAGCAGCGTCAGCGCCGTGTACGTCAGCACCGACACCAACGCCGACACGATCACGATCCCCGCGCCGGCGCCGAACCTGGTGAGCCCCCGCCACGGCGACCCCCAGTCGTCGGCGAACCAGGTCACCGCCGCCGACAGGTCCCGGATGAACCACAGCAGGAAGAACCAGGCGGTGCCGAGCAGCAGGAACGAGATGACCGCCGGGACCAGCCCGAGGATGAGGAGGCGGGGGCTGCGGCCGTACATAGCGAAACCCCGGCCGAGCAGCCGCGCCCCTTCGGCGAACTCCGCCCACATCGTCTTCAACGCCACCACCCCGCCATCTTTCATGATCCCGGGAGCGTGCCGGACCATGCCCCCGGGATCGCGCTAAATGGCGTGCACGTGGACGCCGGCGCCATACAGGTCGGGCTCGCAGGTCAATACCGGCCATCCGGTGGCGGCCGACTCCCAGACGGCGTGCCGGGCCGCGAGGGAGCCGATCTGGGTGCCGAGATGCTTGGCGGCGACTTCGCCGATCGGCAGCACGCGCATCGACGTCGACCACAGCAGCGGATCCCACGCGGTCGCGCTGATCTCGGCCCGCTCGCCGGCCTCAATCATCGCCGCGACGGGGAACGCCAGCAGCAGCTCGTCGCAGTCTGCATGGGACCACAGCTCGAGCACTGGATCATAGGAGTCGAACAGGGCGACGATCGCGCTCGCGTCGAGCACGAACATCAGGCCGTCGCCTGCCCCCGGCGCTCGGCGATGGACCGCTGCGCCCGCGCGATCAGCTCCTCCACCTGGCGCTTGACCTCGGGTGACGCCTCGGGCACCCGGTCGGGTCCCCACAGCTGCCGCAGCAGTGCCCTGCCAGCGCCAGGGGTGTGCGGCGGCAGCGCTGAGCCGTCCGCGGACGTGTCCATCTCGTCAGAATAGCGTGGCATGGTCTCCCCCCGATCGAGCTTCGCTGATGCTCATGGCTCAGTATAGGGCCATGTGCGCATAGGACGGCAAGCCGACAAGATCCGAGGGCTATCTACGGTTGTCGCATGATCGACCGGAGTTCGGATCGGCCGCTGTACCAGCAGCTGGCAGACCTGCTGCGCGAGCAGATCAAGTCGGGGGCGCTGGCGCCGGCGGCGTACCTGCCGTCGGAGAGCAGTCTCATGCAGGAGTACTCGCTGGGCCGCCCCGCCGTGCGCAACGCGGTGGCGGTGCTGCGGCAGGAAGGGCTGGTCGTGACGGCCCGGGGAGCGCGGACCCAGGTCCGGCCGGCGCCGCAGCGCGAGATCGTCGAGCTGCGCGCCGGCGACGAGGTCATCGGCCGCATGCCGACCGATCCGGAGCGGCGGGATCTGGGCATCGACCCGGGCGAGCCGATCTTGGAGGTCACCCGGGCGGACGGGCAGAAGCTGATCCTGCCCGCCGGCGCCCACCACCTGAAGGTCGGCCGCTGAGCCGTGCCCGGCCACGCCGGAAGGGCGGCGACGCACGGGCGGACACCGAGGGCCGGCGATGCCGCCAGCGCCTGCGGTGCGCGCATCAGGGCTCACAGCGAACGGCCCGACGGCGGCGAGGACCGGCCCAGGCGACCGCAGACCGCGTGGCACGCCCTCCTCGACGCTCTCGCCACCGCCGGAAGCGATTCCCGCGCCCGGGCCCGCTATGAGCTACCCGTGCGGTAGACGGGCCGTGGCCGACCCCCGTGACCTCCGAGCCCGGCTGGCCGTGAGCGACCCGCGCGGCCTCCCCGCGGTCGGCAGGCAGTGCGGGACCTCCGCGTCCCGCCGGCTGAAGGTCAGGCGCTGAGCGGCGCCCGCCGGTGGCTGGTCAGTCGGTGAGGCGGACCCTCACCCGGCGGTTGGCCTTGCCCTTGCTCTCGACCTTGACGACCTGCATGCGGCCGATCTGGGCGGTCGAGGCGACATGCGTCCCCCCGTCGGCCTGGGCGTCGAGGCCGACGATGTCGACGATGCGGATCTCCTGCTCGTCGGGCGGGATCAGGTTGGACTGGGTGCGGATGATGTCAGGCAGGGCGAGCGCCTCGTCGCGGGCGAGGACCTTGGTGACGACCTTGCGGTCGGCGGCGACCTCGGCGTTGATGAGCTCCTCGAGCCTGGCCTTGAAGTCGGCCGGCACCTCGGGGAGGTTGAAGTCCATGCGGGCCTCGGCGGGCTCCATGGAGCCGCCGGTGACCAGGGCGCCGAAGTCGCGGAAGACCACGCCGCCCAGCACGTGCAGGCCGGAGTGGGTGCGCATCAGCTTGGTGCGGCGGTCGTCCTCGACGGCGCCGATGACCTCGGTGCCGACGGGCGGGAGCGGGTCGCCCTCGGCGGGCAGGAGGTAGAGGTCGTCGCCCTTGCGGGTCCCGGTGATCCGGGTCTGGACCCCCTGCCAGAGCAGCACCCCGTGGTCCGGGGGCTGACCGCCGCCGCCGGGGTAGAAGGCGGAGCGGTCGAGCACGATGCCCTCGGCGGCATCGGCGTGCAGGACGACGCACGTCCACTCGCGCAGGGTCGGGTCGGCGAGGTCCAGGCGGGCGGTCCTACCGTGTTGCGTGACACCCATGTCGCAAACTCTATGTCGGTCCGGCCCAGCGGCGCAGCGCGGTCATGGTCCGATCCTCCCCCAGCAGGTCGTCGCGAAGTTCGTAGTTCCGTAGGACAGACGCGCGACGGGACGCCCCTGATACGCGGCACGGGTCAGCCGTTCGGTCAGAAGCGGAGCGGCAGACCGGTCGTATCAGTTCAGGAAGGATGAAATCCGGCCGCGCAGGTCGGCCCGCTGGGTCCACACGACGCCGGGGCGGTCGTAGACGTGCAGCTCGGCGTCGGGGAGGGACTCGGCGAGCTGCTCGGCGACGGAGACCGGGTGCAGGTCGTCGCCCCGGGCGCCGATGACGAGGCACTTCGCGGAGACCTTGGCCAGGTCGGCGCGGTCCTCGACGGCGACCTGGGCCGGCAGGCTGCCGAGGCCGGCTGCGAGCCCGTCGCGCATCAGCTGGTCGAGCCGCTGGCGCAGGAACGCCCACACCGGCGGCGAGTTGCGCACCTGGACCGGGACCTCCATGGAGATCACGTCGGCGACGGCCGCGGCGTCGCCGGCCTCGATCGCCTCGAGCAGCGCGGTGAGGCGCTCCTGCGCGGCGGCGGGCCGGGCCGTGTCGAGCACGGCGGGCAGGAAGAACACGGCGCGCTCGAAACGGCCGGGGTTGTCGGCGAGCAGCCGGCAGAGCGCGCCGGCGCCGAGGCTGACGCCCAGGGCGCGGGTGGCGCCGGACAGGTCGGCGACGGCGCGCAGGTCGCGGGCGAGGTCGGCATATGTCCACACGCCTCCCGGGGAGGCGGAGTGGCCGTGCCCGCGGAACTGGAAGAACACCTTGCGGCCGGTGACGGCGCTGCCCAGCGGGCGGGTCTCGGCGATGCCGCTGCCGAGGCCGTGGGCGAAGACGGTGACGGGCTCGCCGTCGCCGGTGACGAGCCATTCCAGCTCGACGCCGTGCGGGGTGGCGATCTGCTCGGTCGGCGGTGCGGGGAGGGTCGGCCGGCCGGTCTGCGGCCCGCGGGTCACGGGCGGGCGGAACCGGTCGGGCCTGCCGTCGGGCGGCGGCGGCCAGCGGAAATCCATCAATGAACCGCCATCACCACGAACCGTGGCCGTCAACCGCGTCGCGCAGCGCGGGTCTGATGTCCAGCAGGTACACGGCGAAGATGCCGGCGGAGATGAGCAGGAAGATGCTGAGATAGCCCAGGCGCAGCTGCGGCGCGAGGGCGGTGAGCAGCAGACCGCCACCGGTCATGGCCAGCCAGACGGTCTTGGACATCGTGCCGATCGCGGCGAACGCGTCGGCGCGCTGGACCAGGCAGTGCAGCAACGCCGCGGCGCCGAGCACCAGGCAGAAGATCCACACCGCCAGGTCGATGTAGAGCTCGACCCGTTCGTAGAACATCGGCACCGCAGTCACCATCCCACGAGCTTATTCCGAAGCCCCCCGGCCCGTGCGAGACGGTGCCGGAGGGCTCCCGACAAACTCCCGGTTACTTCTTCGCGGCCGCGGTCTTCTTCGCCGCGGTGGCCTTCTTCACGGGCGCCGCAGCCGGCGAATCGGCGGCCGGCACGGTCGACGCCGCGGCCTCCGGCTTCGGCGCGACGGCCGGCGCCACGTCGGCCGGGGTCGGGGTGACGGCGACCTCGGCGGTCACGGTCTTCGTGGCCGGCTCGATCTCGATCTTCGCCTCGGTGGTGCGGCCGCCGGCGACGACCTTCTCGCCGCGGCTGACCAGGTCGGTGTAGACGGCGAGGGCCCGGTCCTGGGCGACCTGCGCGCCGGCCTGGGCGTTGGCCAGGATCGACTCGGCGTTGCGCCGGGCGGCACCGCGCAGCCGGTCCAGGTCCTGGCGCAGCTTCACGTCGGTGACGGCCGGGCGCAGCTCCTCGACCCGGGCACGCAGGTGGGCGACCTGCGCGGGCAGCTTGCGCAGCTGCTGGTAGGCCAGGTCACCGGCGCCGGCGGCGGCGTAGAGCGGCGTGGGGATCTTCCGGGTGGTGGTGCTGGTGGTCATGTTGACTCCTCTGGCTTCGTCGTCGATGCCGGATCGGCTTCGAGCCCCGCCCCCGAGGCGATGCCGTCCGGATCCTGGCGCGCGTTCTCGCGCCGGAAGGTTTCGTAGATCTGCGTAAGGGACTGTTTCTGGGCCACGGTGAGCTCACTGTCCGCAGCGATCGCGGCCAGGACGTCGTGCCCTTCGCGCTCGAGCAGGCCGGCTCGCAGGTACATCAGCGGGGTCGACACCCGCAGTGCCCCGGCGAGCTGCGCGAGCACCTCGGCGCTCGGTTTGCGCAGGCCACGCTCGATCTGGCTGAGATACGGGTTGCTGACCCCCGCCTGCTCAGCGAGCTGACGGAGCGAGATGCGCGCGTTACGGCGCAGGTCACGAATGAACCCACCCAGGTCGCGCGGCTCTTCAGTCACGTCACTGACGGTAGCTCGCCCTGCTAACTCTTGCAAGCAAAACGCTAACAAGAGCTAGCGTGAAGCCGGTCACCAGATCGCGCGGACCTGGCCTACCCGCGTCCCGCCGCCCAAAACCGGCGTGTCGGCATGTGCCCCCAGGGAGACACCGAGGCGGGACAGCGCCGCCCCGAGCACGGGCAGCCGCGGGCGCATCGCGCCGTCGTCGATCTTCAGCGCGACCGCGCCGACGCCCGGCAGGGCGGCGGCCAGTACACCTTCCGCGCCACCCTTGATGAGCAGTCCGGGCAGCGCCCGCATGAGGTGCGTGTCGTGCCCCTCGGCGTCGGTGCCGGAGACCAGGTCGGGATGGGCGCGCATGGCGTCCGCGACCCGCCGCGGCGCGGTGCCCGGCTCGGCGGAGACCAGCCGCAGGAACGCCGTGGCCAGCCCGCGCAGCGACACGGCGAGCAGCGGCGCGCCGCAGCCGTCGACGCCGACCGCGGCGGCCGCCTCGCCGGTGAGCGACTCGACCCCCTGCCGGGCCGCCACCTGGAGGGGGTGGGCGGGATCGAGGTACCCGGCGAGGGGCCAGCCGTTCGCCGCGCAGGTGCGCAGCATCCCGGCGTGCTTGCCGGAGCAGTTCATGAACAGGGGCTGGCGCGGCTCGCCCGCCCTGACCACCGCGTCCCGCGCGTCGTCGGACAGCGGGTAGTCCGGCGGGCAGCCGAGCGCGGCGGGCGGGATGTCGCCCAGGACGCCGCGCACCGCGTCGACGTGGACCGGCTGGCCGCGGTGGCTGGCCGAGATGATCGCCAGCTCGGCGGGGGTGGCGACGAGTCCGGCCGCCAGCATCCCGACGGCCTGCATCGGCTTGTTGGACGAGCGCGGGAAGACCGGGCCGAGCACGTCGCCGGCCCAGGCGGCGACCTGGCCGGCGGCGTCCAGGACCACCACGGAGCCGCTGTGCCGGCTCTCCACGAACCCGCTGCGCACGACCTCCGCGAGCGGCTCGCCGCCCAGGTACAGGTCACTCACCGCGGATCCCGAGCAGCGTGCGGGCCTCGGCCGGGGTCATCGGGGGGCGCTGGGCGAGCCGGGCGAAGGCGGCGGCCCGGGCGACCAGCTGCGCGTTGCTCTCCACCGGCACGCCCTTGGCGTAGGTGACGGTGTCCTCCAGGCCGACCCGCAGGTGCCCGCCCGCGGACAGCGACGCGAGCATGACCGGCAGGGTGCCGCGGCCGATGCCGGTGGCCGAGAAGGTGGTCCCCTCCGGCAGGTCGCGCATCGCCTGGACGCAGGCGACGAGCGCCTCGGTGGTGCCGGGCATCCCGCCGGGGACGTTCATGACCAGGTCGAGGTGGACGTGGCCGCCGAAGGGCAGCCCGTGCTTGTCGAGCAGGCGGCGCAGCGCGGTCAGCTGGCCGAGGTCGAAGATCTCGTACTCGGGGACGATCCCCCGGTCGCGCATGCGGGTGTGCAGCTCGACGATGAACGCCCACCGGTTGAGGAACACGTCGTCGCCGAAGTTGACCGTGCCCATCGTGCAGGAGGCCATGTCGGGCTCGGCGTCCAGCACGCGCAGCCGGTCCTCCTCCGGGTCGGTGACCGCGCCGCCGCTGGAGAGCTGGACGATCAGGTCGGTCTCGGCCCGCAGCGCGCCGACGGCGTCCTTGAGCAGCCCCAGGTCCAGGGTCGGCTCGGCGGCGTCGTCGCGCAGGTGCACATGGATGACGCTCGCCCCCACCGCCTGGCATTCCTTGCCGGTCGCGACGAGCTCCTCCAGGGTGACCGGCAGGGCTGGCACGTCGGACTTGCGGGACTCGGCGCCGGTGGGCGCCACCGTGATCAACGTCGTTGTTGTCATGGCTCTTTCTACAGCGGGTCGATCGCGGCGGTGGACGGGCCCACCTGCAATTGACCGCCGTCGTCGGCCCTGACGTTCTGCCGGAGCACCGCGAGCGCGATCTGGCCCAGCTCGTAGTGGCGCACGGCGGTGCCGACGAACCCGACCGCCCGGCCGTCCCTGACGACCTCGGTGTGCGGGGCCGGCAGCTCGTCGGTGGTGACGCCGTCGAGGTGCAGCAGCACCAGCTTCCGGGGCGGGCGGCCCAGGTGGTGCACCCGGGAGACCGTCTCCTGGCCCCGGTAGCAGCCCTTCTCCAGGTGCACGGCGTGCGCCGTCCAGCCGACCTCCGCCGGGAGGGTCTTGTGGTCGGTCTCGAAGCCGAAGCGCGGCCGCCGCGCCGCGACCCGCATCGCCTCGTAGGCCCAGATCCCGGCGAGCGGCAGCCCCGCGGCGGCGATCACGTCGGGCACCGCGGCCCGCGGCACCAGCAGGTCGGCGCCGCCCTCGACCCGCCGGACGAGGCCGTCGAAGCCGGGCAGCGCCGCGGCCGCGTAGCGGGCGGTGGGCCGGCTCGGCACGGCCCCGGTGGCGAACTTCGCC
Organism: Dactylosporangium aurantiacum; assembly: GCF_000716715.1. Lineage (GTDB taxonomy): Bacteria > Actinomycetota > Actinomycetes > Mycobacteriales > Micromonosporaceae > Dactylosporangium > Dactylosporangium aurantiacum. Next base: position 65,214 of record NZ_JNYJ01000038.1, read on the forward strand.
GGCGGCACCGGCACCACGTCCGGCGGTGCGAGCGGCCCGGCGTTGAGCGCGCCGAGCGCCTCGTCGGTGTGCGGGCCGACGATCGAGAGCACGGCCCGGGCCTCGGTGACGTCGGCCGGCTCGACCCGCATCATGAAGCGCATCCGCTCCAGGAACGTCAGCAGCCCCGCGCCGGCGCCGGGCTCCAGGTCCAGCCACGTGGTGGCGCCGTCGTCGAGGAGCACGGCGTGGTGCTCGACGTGCCCGTGCGGCGACAGGACGAGCAGCTCGGAGCCGGTCATCGGGGGCAGCCCGGTCAGGTGCTGGGTGGTGAGGCTGTGCAGCCAGGTGAGCCGGTCCTCACCCGGCACCGCGAGGACGTCGCGGTGCCCGCGGTCGACCAGCCCGGCCTCGGTGTCGAGGAGCTTCTGCTCGCGGCTCGGGTCGCCGTAGTGCGCGACCGCCCCGGCGTCGGCCGACGACGGATCTATGGATCCCACGGTGACGGGCTTCACGGGTTACTCCTCTTCGGTGCCGCAGTTGCCGCACACGCCGAACAGGGCCACGTGGCCGATGTCGAGGCGGAAACCGCGGGTGGTGCGCAGGTCCTCGGCGAGGCCCTCGAGCGTGGGTGACGGCAGCTCCTGCACGTCGCCGCAGCCCCGGCACACGAGGTGGGCGTGCTGGTGCTCGCCGAGCGGGTGATACGTGGGGGCGCCGTGCGACAGGTGCGCGTGCGTCACCAGCTGCAGCTCCTCCAGGAGCTCCAGCGTGCGGTAGACGGTGGTGATGTTGACCCCGGCGGCGCGTTCGCTGACGTCGGCGTGGATCTGGTCGGGCGTCGCGTGGCGCAGCCGGTAGACCGATTCCAGCACCAGCTGCCGCGGCGCGGTCAGCCGCAGCCCCCGCGACCGGAGCACCCCGGCCAGATCATCGAAACCCACGACATTCAGGGTAGCCCGGAGCCGCAGGCCCCGGGCACCTGACGTTTCCTAGCCCGCGACCCGCTCCAGCCGGGCGGACAGGTGCGGCTGCAGCTGCTGGCCGACCGCGGCGAGGTCGAACGCGTAGAGCAGCGCGCCGTCCACGATGCCGTAGAGCCGCTGGGCGCCGCGGACCTCCTTCGCGGTCGACGTGCGCACCACCGCGTCGGTGGCCATCTGCCACTGCGTGGTGCCCTTCGCCTGGCCGATGTAGAGCTCCATGATCCCGGTCGGCTGGTTGAGCAGCACCTCGACCTCGTCGGTCGCCTTGCCGTCCTGCAGCACCGGCCGCCACCAGCCCGTCTCCCGGTTGCTGGGCTTGATCGGGTTGCCGTCGACGTCGATCACCCACGCCCGCGACTCGTAGAACAGGAACGGCCGGCCGTCGTGGCTGAACCGGATCTCCTGCGCGTAGTGGAAGCCCTCGATCGTCGGATAGTCGCCCTGACCGCGCCCGCGCCACACCCCGACCAGCGGCAGCAGGCCGAGCAGCGCGGGGTGGAGGTCCGGGCCGACCCGCAGGTCGTGCGTCTCCTCGTACGGGTACTCCCCGACCTGCGCCAACCCCGCCCACGGCGGCTGTACGTCCGTCACCAACGCCCCCTCGACACCCTCACCGCGAGATAGATCAGGCCGCCGGCCAGCGCGCCCATGCCGGCGACCAGCAGACTCACGAACCCGATCTCGGTAACCATCGCCCGAATCTTATGCTGCGAGACATGGGACGCTCGCTGGTCATCAAGACAACCGCCGGTGCGGACGCGCCGGAGCGCTGCTCGCAGGCGTTCACCGTGGCCGCCACCGCCGTCGCCGGCGGGGTGCCCACCTCGCTGTGGCTCACCGGGGAGTCGGCGTGGTTCGCCCTGCCGGGCCGGGCCGCCGAGTTCGAGCTGCCGCACGCGGCGCCGCTCGTCGATCTGCTCGAGGCGGTCCTGGCGGGTGGCACGGTGACCCTGTGCACCCAGTGCGCGGCCCGCCGGGACATCGGCCCGGAGGACGTCCTGCCCGGCGTGCGGATCGCCGGCGCGGCGGTCTTCGTGGAGGAGGCGCTCCGGGAGGGCGCGCAGGCGCTGGTGTACTGAGTCAGCACCCGGCGGTCGAGGTGACCCGCAGCCCGTCACCGTCGGCCCGCAACGCGACACCGGCCTCGCCGGCGCGGTAGGCGAACAGCTTCGGCTCGTCGAGGACCACCGCCGTGGCCGGCACCGTGCCGCGGGCCGCCGCGCCGTCGCCGCCGGTGACCGCCTCGACGGTCCACAGGGTGCCACCGCCGGGGCAGGTGATCCGGTGGGTGCGCCACTGCGACGCGCTCTGCTTGAGGGTGTCGAGCACCGCCTGGACCGGCGCCCGGTTGGCGTTCTGCGACTGCGGGGTGGCCTCCTGCACGGCGGCGTCCTGGACCCGGCAACCGGTGTCGGCGGTGAACCGCACCTGACCGGGCTGCACCACCGCGCCGCGCAGGGTGACGAAGTGACCGGCGTCCGCGGTCAGCAGATGGGTGTCCGCGCCGCTCACCAGATGGCTCTTGTACGCCGGGGGCAGCGCCGCCTGCACGCGCTCGAGGACGGCGGGCTCGGCGTCCTTCTTCACGTACACGAGCAGCACCCGCTCGAACCGGGTGCCCTCACGCGCCGAGGTGACCCGGCAGCTGCTGTCGGTGCGGGTGTACCCGCCGAGCGCCGGGACGGAGGTGGCCGGGTCGAGCGCGGCGGCGACGCGGCCGAGCGCCTCGTCGACCACCGGCAGGCCGTCGGCGATCGTGGTCTGGTCGCGGGAGGTCGGCGGATCGTTGCGCGAGGAGTAGTAGGCGAGCCCGGCCACGACGAGGGCCCAGGCAATCGCCACGGCGACGATCCAGCGACGGTTCACGGACGCCATCCTCGCAGCCCGGAGCAACGATGCCGCCCTCCGGGGTTGGGCCCGGAGGGCGGCATCACACACTCGCTCCGGGGTTGGGCCCGGAGTGCGGCGACGCGCGCACCCCGGGGTGTGCCCGGGGCGCGGCGTGCCATGCGTGCTCCGGGGGTGACCCGGAATGCGGCGTCAGGCGACCGCGACCGCGATCTCGTTGATGCCACGGCCGGCGGCGACGGTGGCGTCGCCGTTGCCCTGGCGGGACAGGGCGCGCAGCGTCCAGTTGCCGGGCGCGGCGAAGAAGCGGAACTGACCGGCGGGCGAGGTCACGACCTCGGCGGTGAACTCGCCGGTCGCGTCGAGCAGGCGCACGTACGCGCCGCCGACCGGACCGTCGCCGGAGCTGACCACGCCCGTGATGACGGTTTCCTTCTCGACGTCCACGGAGGCCGGGATCGGGGCGCTCTGCTCGGGCGCGCCGCAGCTGTCAACAGTGCTCATGATGGTCTGCCTTTCACGCGTTACCGGGCTCGTCGCCCACGGCGACGGGGACACCGACCAGGGAGCCGTACTCAGTCCAGGAACCGTCGTAGTTGCGCACGTCGCTGTGCCCGAGGATCTCCTTGAGCACGAACCAGGTGTGCGAGGAACGCTCGCCGATGCGGCAGTACGCGATCGTCGCCTTGCTGTCGTCGAGGCCGGCGGCGGCGTACAGCTCGCGCAGCTCCTCGTCGGACTTGAACGTGCCGTCCTCGTTGGCGGCCTTGCTCCACGGCACCGACACGGCGGACGGGATGTGGCCCGGACGCTGCGCCTGCTCCTGCGGCAGGTGCGCGGGGGCGAGGAGGCGGCCGGCGTACTCGTCGGGCGAGCGGACGTCGACCAGGTTGTGCACGCCGATCGCCTTGACGGCGTCGTCACGGAACGCGCGGATCGACAGGTCCTGGTCGTGCACCGCCACGTACTGGGTGGCGGGCCGGGTGACCTCGTCCTTGGTCAGCGGGCGCCCGTCGAGCTCCCACTTCTTGCGGCCGCCGTCGAGCAGCTTGACGTCGCCGTGGCCGTACAGCTTGAAGTACCAGTACGCGTACGCGGCGAACCAGTTGTTGTTGCCGCCGTACAGCACGACCGTGTCGTCGTTGCCGATGCCCTTGCTGGACAGCAGGGCCTCGAACTGCTCCTTGTTGACGAAGTCCCGGCGGACCTGGTCCTGCAGCTCGGTCTTCCAGTTGATTTTGACGGCACCTTCGATGTGACCGGCGTCGTAGGCGGCGGTGTCCTCGTCGACCTCGACGAAGACCACGTTGTCGGCACCGATCTTCTGCTCGGCCCAGTCGGCCGTGACCAGGGCGCTCTCGCGACTCATGAGTGTTTTCTCTCCCAGGGAACGATTGGGGTGGGTCGAGTCGACACACGGGTCGGGGTGTGCACCACGCCGCGCGCGACCCGAGGGGACGGATCACGGTTTCGGCGATGGGTCTGATGTCGCGCCGCGGACTGGGAACTCGCCCGCCAGACCCATCGGTCTGGGGCGCCGCTGCCTCGAGCCGTTAGAAGAGCACGCTGCAGGGCCGCACCATCAGGGGCGGCAACACAGGCAGGTGGCCACGCGGCACAGGTCGACCGCGCGCCGTCTGGTGAGCAGCATGCTCATGGTCAGGCAGCCTAGCACCGTGTAACCGCCCGGCCCAGGGTCCGCTCGGTCACTGTCCCGCCGCGGGTGGGTTACTGACCGGTCAGGAGGACGTTCTTCGCCGACGCGATGACCAGCAGTCCCGAGTCGGTGGTCTCCGCGGAGTTGATCACCAGGTTGTACGGCAGGCCGGGCAGCTTGACGCTGACCTGGAGGCGGCTCTTGTTGGCCTGGATCAGGTCGTTGACGAACTTCGGCAGGTTGCCCTGGTCGGTGGTGACCGATTCGAGCTTGAGCCGGACCTTGCCCGCCTCGACGACCATGTTGCCGTTGGCGATGATGGTGACCTTGAAGCCCTGGTACTGCACCGGGATGCGCAGCTCGATCTTGTTGTTGACGACCTTCACGTCGACGGCGGAGGGGTCCACGCCCTGCGGCAGGTTGGTGAACTCGAGCAGCTTGCGGACGTTGTCCCAGGTCATCGTGGCGCGGCCGGTGACCTCGCCGGCGACGACCTCGCCCGTGCCGTTCATCAGGTCGCGGGCGTCGGCCTTGACCGACTTGGCGTCCACGGTGAGGGCCTCGAGCTGCACGTTCTCGATCTGCGGCCGGGTGAGCCCGATCGTGATCTTCTCGTACTCCCCGGCGAGCACCTGGGTGAGGAACGGGAAGCCGGCGATCTTCACCGCCGGGCCGGCGGCGTAGGTGACGGAGTTGGCCGCGAGCTGCTTGCGGGTCTCGTCGGCGATGCGGTCCCGCGCGGTGCTCGCCGCGATACGGTCCGCGACGAAGAGCACGCCGACCAGGACGACGGCCAGCACGACCAGGACGATGCCGATCTTGGCTCCTCGACTCGCCGCCACGGCGCTCCTTCCTGATCCTGCGGGTGTTCTTGCGGGACGTACCCAGTCACCAGGATTTCCTACCCTGGCAACCTCGCGGCGGCGGCAGGACTACAACAGGAGCAGGGTGCTGGCGACGTAGGCGGCCGGCGCGGCGAAGGCGAAGGCCCCGAGCGGCCCCTGGATGTGCCGGGCCAGGTACAGGGCGGGCTCGTCGCCGTCGATGACCCGGCTGGCCTCGGCGTAGCCGACGGACAGGTCGACCATGACCGCGACGATGGCGGTGGCCAGCCCGGCCAGGGCGCTCGGCAGCGGGGTGATGCCGGCCAGCAGGTTGCCGATGGCGCCGGCGGCGGCCGTGCCGACCATCGCGCCGAGCACGACGCCGGCGCCGCCGCGGGGCACCTGCGGGGCGATGCGGGGCAGCGCGACGATGGCGTCGGTGAGCCGGGCGATGAGGATCGCGATGCCGGCCGCGGCGAGGCAGGCGACGATCGCCTGGGTGCCGCGGGGGCTGCGGCCCAGGACGATGACGCTGGCGAAGGCGACCACGCCCAGGGTGACGACCAGCGACGAGCCGAGCGACTCGGTCACCCGCTGCCGGCCGGCGGGGCGGGTGAGCTGCCCGACGACGCCGACGATGAAGCCGGCGGCGGTGACGTACGCCAGCGGCGCGAGCGACGCCTCCCGGGTGAGCACCGCGGCCACGTCGGTGCCGATCGCGACCGCGATGCCGACGGCGGCCACGACCCGCGGGGCCGGCGGGCGGCTGGCGATGACCCAGACCCCGACGAACAGGACCTGGACCCCGAAGATCACCACGGCGTAGGACTCGTGCGTGGTCTGCGCGCCGACGACCAGGCCGACGGTGAGCAGGGCGGCGAAGCCGGCGACGCCGAGGGAGACCATCCGCCGTACCGGCGGCCAGATCTCCGAACTGTCGGAAACTCCCGACTCGTCGACCTCCTCCCGGCGCCGGCGGCGGGGCGCCTGATCGGCGGCCGGGGGCCAGGCGCCGTGGTCCTCGGCGGAGGGCGGGGTAGCGGGCACGCCCCGATGGTGCCAGAACGCCCCCGGCACGGGCAGCACCGGGCCGAGGAATCCGCGCCGCGCCACGGCGGAACGGGCCGGGTGTGGCTCACCCGACTGTCTCGATCTGGATTCCCGCTGGCCGCAAAACGTGAATACTCAGATATTCTGTTGCAGGGATATACCCACAACCCTCCCGTCAGAGTGGCCGGGACGTAACCAAGCCGCCGCCCTGTCCGACGGGCGCCACAGCGCCCACTGCGAGAGGTGCGCCGCGGCCACGGAGGTGACTCGTGGAGATTCTGCTGCTGACCGCGGCTCCCGCGGGCCAGGTGGTCCTGCCCGGCCTGGACCTGCTGCCCCACACGGTGCGCACCGCCCCCCGTGACGTCCGCACGCTGGTGAGCGGGCCGAGCCCCGACGCCGTCATCGTCGACGCCCGCACCGAGCTGGCCGACGCCCGTGCGACCTGCCGCATGCTGCACGCCACCGGCCTCGGTGTGCCGCTGCTGGCGGTCGTCACCGAGGCGGGCCTCGTCGCCCTGCACGCCGACTGGGGCCTCGACGACGTGATCCTGGCCAGCGCCGGCCCCGCCGAGATCGAGGCCCGCCTGCGCCTCGCCGTCGGCCGGCTCAACTCGGCCGCGGCCGCGAGCGGCGGCATGATCAAGGCCGGCGAGCTGACCATCGACCCCGACACCTACGCGGCGAAGCTCAAGGGCCGCCCGCTCGACCTCACGTACAAGGAGTTCGAGCTGCTCAAGTTCCTGGCCCAGCACCCCGGCCGGGTCTTCACCCGCGACCAGCTGCTGCGCGAGGTCTGGGGCTACGACTACTTCGGCGGCACCCGCACGGTGGACGTGCACGTGCGGCGGCTGCGCGCGAAGCTCGGCTCGGAGTACGAGTCGATGATCGGCACGGTGCGCCAGGTCGGGTACAAGTTCGTGGTCCCGCCGTCGCGCCCGCTGCACGAGTCGGAGCCGGTAAGGGTCTGACCTAGACTTCACCCGTGACCGTTGAGCGCCTGGACCATCTCTCCACCCCGCAGATCGACCAGGTGCTCGCGCTGAGCCAGGCGGCCGGCGACACCGACGGCGCGCTGCCGCTGTCCGAGCACGTGGTGCTGCACCTGCGGCACGGCGGCGAGGCCCGGGCCGTCCACCTGCTGGTGCGCGACGCCGCCGGCGCCGTGATCGGCTACGCGCACGTCGACACGACCGACTCGGTGGCGGGCGCCTCGGCGGAGCTGGCGGTGCACCCGCAGCACCGGCGGCACGGCGCCGGGCGCGCCCTGGCCACCGAGGTGATCAAGGTGGCCGACGAGCGCGCCGGCGGCCGGCTGCGGCTGTGGGCGCACGGCGACCACCCGTCGGCGTCGGCGCTCGCGGTCAGCCTCGGCTTCGACCGGGCGCGGGTGCTGCTGCAGCTGCGGCGGTCGCTGTACGCACCACTGGACGAGGTCGACCTGCCCGAGGGCGTGACGCTGCGCGCCTTCCGGCCGGGCGAGGACGACGCCGCCTGGCTCGCGGTCAACGCCGCGGCGTTCGCCGACCACCCGGAGCAGGGCAGGTGGACCCTGGACGACCTGCGCGTGCGGCTGCGGGAGCCGTGGTTCGACCCGGAGGGCTTCCTGCTGGCGTTCCGCGGCGACCAGCTCGTCGGCTTCCACTGGACCAAGATCCACGGCGATGTCGAGGATCACGCGCACGAGCCGATCGGCGAGGTGTACGTGCTGGGCGTCGCGCCTGGCGCGCACGGCGGCGGGCTGGGCCGGGCGCTGACCCTCGCCGGGCTGTGGCACCTGCGCTCGCGCGGGCTGGCGCAGGTCATGCTCTACGTCGACGAGGAGAACCGGCGGGCGGTGGCGCTGTATCAACGGCTCGGCTTCGTGCGCTGGGCCAGCGACGTCAGCTTCCAGCGGTCCCTGCCCTGAGCGTGGAGCGGGCCGTCACACGGGCCTGATGGCGTCGGCCGGGTCGCGGTCCGGCGCCGCCGCCAGGGCCGCCTCGATGCTGCCCGCCGCCGCCAGCTCCCTGAGCGTGTGCGTGGTCGGCGGCAGCATCGTGAAGCGGCCGTCGGCGGCCTCGGCCGGCGCGCACCAGACCGTGTCGTCCGCCTCGCCGCCGACGTCCCTCGTGACCTGCCCCTCCGGCAGCGCGGCGAGGAAGAAGTACGTGTCGAAGCGGCGCGGCTCGAACTCCGGCGTGATCCAGCGCGACCACGGCTGCAGCAGGTCCGAGCGCAGCACCAGCCCGTTGCCGGCGAGGAACTCGGCGAAGCCCGTCTCCCGCGCGATCAGCGCCAGCCTGGCCCGCTCCCAGTCGGCGCCGCTCACGTCGCCGACGACGGTGTCCGCGTCGGCGCCGGCCAGCAGCACCCCGGACTCCTCGAACACCTCCCGGACCGCCGCGCAGACGACCGAGCGCGCCACCGACTCCTCCAGCCGCAGCCGCTGCGCCCACTGCGCCGGCGTCGGCCCCGCCCAGTCGGGCAGCACGGCGGCGTCCCGCGGGTCGACGCCGCCGCCGGGGAAGACGTACATCGACGCGGCGAACGCCATCGTGGGGACCCGGCGCAGCAGGTACACCTCGAACGGCGGGCGCATGAGCACCACCGTGCTGGCGAGGCGGGGCTCCACCGGCACACCACCGGCCGCGGCGAACTGACGGGCCTGCTCGGCCAGACCGGGTGGCAGACGGAACTCGACCATCCGCCCAGACTAGGGCAGGTCCTGGGGGCGGGCCTCGTGACCGGGGCGGCCGTGGGTGCGGCGGCGCTCCTTCATCTCGGCCTCGTAGAGGTGCCGGCGGCCCTCGACGAGCTCGTCGCGCGCCTGCCGGTCCAGCTCCTTGAACAGCCCGTAGTAGTTGTCGTCGAAGTCCTCGACGATCTGGAACGTCCAGCGTCCGGCGATCACGTTGCGGCCCAGCAGGTCCGTCTCGATGCGCTCGGCGAGCTTGGCGTGGCCCGCGTCGCGGAAGAGCTGGACCGCGTCGTCGAGCATCAGGTCGGCGTGGCCGATCAGCTGGTGCAGGTCGTACAGGCGCCCGCGGGCCCGCTCGACGGTCTCCAATGCCTCGCTCAGCTTGCCCAGCGCCTCGACGGTGGTGTCGGAAACGCCGTCCGGCCTGCGGTGTTCTTCGTCTGCTCCCACCTGGCTGGGGGTACCCCGCCGGGCACTAGATTGAACGCATGGCCGACCGCATTCGCTGGGGCATCCTGTCCACCGGCAGCATCGCGAGCACGTTCGTCGAAGATCTGCGCCTGCTGCCGGACGCCACGGTGACCGCCGTCGGCTCGCGCACCGCCGAGAGCGCCGAGCGGTTCGCGGCCAGGCACGGCATCCCGCGGGCGCACGGCTCGTGGCAGGCGCTGGTCGACGACCCCGAGGTCGACGCGATCTACGTGGCGACCCCGCACACCGCGCACTTCGACGCCACCATGCTGTCGCTGGCCGCCGGCAAGGCGACGCTGACGGAGAAGCCGTTCACGCTCGACGTGGAGTCCTCGGAGATCCTGGTGGAGACCGCCCGCAGCAGCGGGGTCTTCCTCATGGAGGCGATGTGGACCCGCTGCATCCCGGCGGTGCGCCGGATGGTGGAGCTGGTCGCCGAGGGCGTGATCGGCGCGCCGACCGCGGTGCACGCCGACTTCGGCATGCAGGTGCCCTTCGACGAGGCGCACCGGCTGTGGTCGCGCAAGCTCGGCGGCGGCGGGCTGTATGACGTCGGGATATACCCGGTGACGTTCGCGCATCTGTTCCTCGGCGCCCCGTCCAGCGTGCAGGCGTGGGCGCGGATCAGCGAGGGCGGCATCGACCAGAACACGGGCATCCTGCTCGGCTACGACTCCGGCGCGGTCGCGGCGCTGACCTGCTCGCTGGTCGGCGACAGCTCGCGCCGGGCGACGATCACCGGCATGGAGGGCCGCATCGAGGTGCCGCGCGACTTCTTCCACCCGCAGGGCTTCACCGTCTGGCACGGCGACCGGGCCGAGACCGTGGACCTGCCGTTCGAGGGCGCCGGCTACCACTTCGAGGCCGCCGAGGTGCACCGCTGCCTGCGCGAAGGCCTCACGGAGAGCCCGTTGGTCCCGCTCGCCGACACGCTGGACATTTTGACCGTTCTGGATGTTGTACGGGTAAAGGTCGGTCTTGACTACTCCGGCTGACGGGACCACCTGATCGTTCCCGCTTGGCTACCCTGCGCGATATGGCGAAGGAGATCCGGGCCGATCCCGCAGCGCTGAGCGATCTGGCGGACGCCAGCCTGGCCGCGGCCGAGCGGCTCGGCGACCAGTTCCGCGGCGGCTACCGGCACCTGCCGCTGCCCGCGTCGACCTTCGGCACCCTCGGCGGCGGCGCGGCCCTGCACGGCACGTGCGGCCTGGTCCTGACCGACGCCCAGAACGCGATCACGACGCTGGTCGCGGTCCTGGAGGGCGACGCGGACCGGCTGCTGCGCACGGCGTTCGCGTACCACGCCGCCGACCGCCATGCCGACCTGCGCATGGGCGACTCCCGCGGAGCGTCGGCATGACGCCCCTCCGGCGGCGCGGTGCCGACGCGCCGGCTCCGCCGCGCGGCGGGAGGGCCGCCGCTGCGGTGCGGCAGCGGGACAGGGCGCCTGGCGCGCCGGATTCGCAGCGCGGCGGAGGGCGCTGCGAATGGGCCACCAGGGCGGCGCGACTGCCGGGCGCAGCGGCGCGACTGCCGGGCGCAGCGGCGCGACTGCCGGGCGCAGCGGCGCGACTGCCGGGCGCAGCGGCGCGACTCGCGCGGCGGCGATCGCGGCGCAACGCTCTGCCGAGGGCTCGACGGGGCGCGGGCGCGGCAGCGCGCGAGCGACGCGGCCGGGGCAGGGGTGGCGGCGTGAGGACGGCGGTGGCCGAGGCGATCGTGGTCGACGACCTGTGGCGCATCGGGGCGCGGCCCGAGCTGCTCGACGCGGCGGCCGGCGTGTGGCGGGCGGCCGGCCGGGACGCGGCCGCGGCGCTGGCGATGCTGGACGCGGCGGCCCGGCCGGTGACCGGGGCCGGCTGGGCCGGGGACGCCGCCGACAGCTACCAGTGGCACCGCGGCCGGCTCGGCCGGGACCTCGACACGGTCGCCCGGGCGGCGCCGGAGGTCGCCGGGCGGTTCGAGGCGATGGCCGCGCTGCTGCGCCGCGGGCAGGACCTGCTCGACGAGGGCTGGCGCGGGATCGCCGCGCTGGTGCCGCACCGGCGGGGCGACGACGGCGTCCGGTTCAGCCCGGCGGACGAGGACCAGGCCGGCGCGGTCGGGCGGGCTGTCGCCGACGCGCGGGCGATCCGGGCGGAGGTCGTGCAGGCGCTGCTGGTCCACGACACGGCACTGCGGGCCGGCCGGCCCCGGTGGGTGTTGGTCGCGAACGGCTGGGGCGAGGTCGCCGCGGGGCGTGCGGAGGGGTGGCTGGCGGCCGCCGAGCCGGCGGGCGACCTGGACGTGATCATGGCCGGCAGTGTCGTGGTCGACGCCGGGTCCGGCGGTGACGTGGTGACGGTGCGGACCGAGGCCGACGGGAGCCGGATCGTGCTCGTCGGCGGGGTGCCGGTGCGGGTGCCGGCCGGTGCTCGGCTGGTGGTGCGGGCCGGCGCCGGCGACGACGTCGTCCGGGTGGAGGGTGCCGGCGCGGTCACCGTGCTCGGCGGCGCGGGCGACGACACCATCGAGGGCGGCGCGGGCGACGACACGCTGATCGCCGGCGCGGGAGCCGACACGGTCCGCGCGGGCGCCGGCGACGACCTGGTGAGCCTCGGGCCGTGGCGGGGCGGTGCCCAGGCGCACGCCGAGACCGCCGAGCTCGGCGACGGCGACGACCGGCTCTGGGGCAGCGCCGGTGCCGAGCGGGCCGACGGCGGTGAGGGCGCCGACCTGCTGTTCGGCGGCGCCGGTGACGACGTGATCAGCGCTGGCGGCGGCAACGACACCGTCGACGGCGGCGAGGACGGCGACCGGCTGGCCGGCGAGGGCGGCGACGACACGCTGTTCGGCGGCGAGTCGGCCGACTACCTCGACGGCGGCGCGGGCGACGACCACCTCGACGGCGGCGAGGGCGGCGACGTGCTCTACGGCCTGTCCGGCCGGGACACCCTGGCCGGCGGCGCGGGCGAGGACCACCTGGAGGGCGGCACCGGCGCGGACGTCCTCGACGGCGGGGCCGGCCAGGACGTGCTGTCCGGCGGCGGCGGCGACGACGTGCTGATCGGCGGTGCCGGCGATGACGTCGTGTACTGCGGTGCCGGCGCCGACGTGGTGCGCGGCGGTGAGGGCGCCGACACGGTGTACGGGCAGGGCGGGGACACCGCGGCGGGGGTCGAGACGCTGGTGTCGGTGTCCGCGTCGGGCGGGCTGGACGGCTTCGTGCGCATCCAGGGCGACGCCGGGTTCGTCGAGCGCGTCCAGGCCGACCTGGAGCTGCTCAGCGCCTCCCCCGACGGCCGGCAGATGCTCGCCGCGCTGCAGGCGACGGGCACGCCGGTCGTCATCCAGCCGGAGGCGGGCGACAACGGCCACGCGCTGCCCGGGTCGCCGCCGGTGGTGCGGTACAACCCGGCGTGGGGCGGCGTGCAGGAAGGGCGGCCGCCGGTGGTGACCCTGTTCCACGAGCTGGCGCACGTGTACGACTTCACGCACCGCACCACCGACTCCCGGCCGTACAACGGCGGCAGCGGGCGCGACGTGGACAGCCACGGCGACCCGGTGGTCAACGCCGAACGGCAGGCGACCGGGTTGCCGATCGACGACGACGGTGACCCCGCGACCGCCAACCGGATCGACCCGCGGCATCCGGTCGAGCTCACCGAGAACGGCCTGCGGGCGGAGATGCACCTGCCGCACCGCGACACGTACGGCAACCCCTGACCGGCGCGGCGCCGGACGGGCGCCGCGCCGCGGGGTCAGAACAGCGGGCGGGCGATCAGGTACGCGACGGCGGCGATCGCCCCCGCGGCCGGGAAGGTGAGGACCCAGGCGATCAGGATGTTGCCGGCCACGCTCCACCGCACCGCGGTGAGCCGCTTGGTCGCGCCGACACCCATGATCGCCGAGGTGATCGAGTGCGTGGTCGAGATCGGCAGGCCGAGCCACGACGTGGTGAACAGCACACCCGAGGCGACGGTCTCGGCGGCGAAGCCCTGCGGCGGGTCGAGGTCGATGACCTTGCGGCCCAGCGTGCGGATGATCCGCCAGCCGCCGGAGTACGTGCCCAGCGCCAGCATCGTCGAGGAGGTCCAGAACACCCACTCCGGGATGTGGCTGGTGTTGTCCTGGTAGCCGCCGGCGTACAGGGCGAGCACGACGATGCCCATGGTCTTGGCGGCGTCCTGCATGCCGTGGCCGACCGACATCGCCGCGGCGGAGAGGGTCTGCGCGTAGCGGAATCCCTTGTTGAGCTTGCGCGGGTTGCCGTTACGGAAGATCCACATGATGGCGATCATCATGATGCCGCCGAGCGTGAAGCCGACCAGCGGCGAGGCCACCATCGGCACGACGACCTTCTCCACGATGCCGGCCCAGAGCACGGTGGCGCCCTCGACGTCGAAGAGCATGGCGCCGAGGGAGGCGCCGACCAGGCCGCCGACCAGGGCGTGCGACGAGGAGGAGGGGATCCCGAAGTACCAGGTGATCAGGTTCCACGCGATGGCGCCGACGACGCCGGAGAACACGATGCCGAGGCCGCTCATGCCGGTCGGCGGGCTGATGATGCCGCTGCCGACGGTCTTGGCCACGGCGCCGCCGAGGTGCGCGCCGGCGAAGTTGCCGAGCGCGGCCATGATCAGGCCGGTGCGCGGGCTGAGCGCCCGGGTGGATACGGAGGTCGCGATCGCGTTGGCCGCGTCGTGGAAGCCGTTGGTGTAGTCGAACACCAGCGCCACGAAGATGACGGCCAGCACGGCGACGAGCTGGGCGCTGATGTCACGACTCCTTGACGACGATGGTCTCGACCGTGTTGGCCACGTGCTCGAAGGCGTCACAGGCGGCCTCGAGCTCGTCGACCACCTCTTTCATCTTGAGCACGGTGAGCGCGTCGTACTCGCCGGAGAAGAGCCGCACGAGCAGCATGCGGTACGCGTTGTCGCCCTCGTTCTCCAGGCGGTTGCACTCGACCCAGTACTCCTCGAGGTTCTTCATGGTCTTCAGCCGGGGCATGGCGTCCGCGGTGAGGCGGGCCTGCTGGTCGAGGACCTTGACGATCTCGTGCAGCTCACGGGGCAGCGACGGCAGCTTGGTGAGGCCGTACAGGTACAGCAGGCTGCCGACCGCCTCGAGGTGGTCCATCACGTCGTCCAGCAGCGAGCCGAGCCGGTAGATGTCCTCCCGGTCGAACGGCGTGATGAAGCTGGAGTTGATCTTCTTGTAGAGCGCGTGCGTGATGGCGTCGCTGTCGTGCTCGACCTCGATCAGTCGCTCGCTGACCGTCTGCACGTCGACGCCCGGAAGCGCGAGTTCGGACAGCAGCTCCGTGCCCTTGACCAGGTTCCCCGCTGCGCGGGTGAAGAAGTCGTAGAACGAATCGTCGCTGGGACGCAGCCTCAAACGCACAGCCTGACCTCGAGACGTGAACGAAATCCGCGAGTAACCGGTTGGTCCTCGGCGGGAATGCTAGATCCCGGCGCTGAGCTCGGCTGAACCGCAGTCCACAACCCATGTGCAGTTCATCTTTCGTTCAGCTGCTGTTCATCTTGTACCGCCACCCGGCGCGGCTCCGCCCGGTGCTTGCGCTCCCGGTTGACCGGTTTGCGCAGAAATCGGGCGAGGGCGCCGCGGTGGCGGCTGGCGATCAGGTCGGCCCCGGCGGCGCGCAGCTCCCGCCAGAACGCCGTCCGCGCCCCCCGCGGGTCCTCGGGCACGTCGACGAACCGGACCCGCCGCCCGCCGGCGTGCGCGGTCCCGACGAGCGACCGCAGGATGTGCCGCGCCTCGGCGGGGAACTCGTCCCACTCCTCCCGCGGGTCCCAGCCCAGCCGGGCCCCGAGCGCCTCGGTGACCAGTGGCGCGACGGTGACCGGCAGGCCGCCGGGCTCCAGGTCGGCGAAGCGGCCCTCCAGGAACGCGTACCGCTCGTACGCGCCGAGCAGGTCCGCGCGCGACCAGTACGGCCCGGTCAGCACCACGGTGATCGCGCCGGGCACGACCCGCCCGCCGACGAACGTGGTGAACAGCTCCGCCCTGGTGCGCAGCAGCTGGTGGAGGACCTCGTACTCGGGGCGGGCGCTGGGCGGCGGCGCGCCGCGCTGGTGCGGCGGGCGGCCGGCCCGCGCGCCGGGGGCCGGGTCGGCGTGCACGAGCAGCAGGAACGGCTCGGCCCGGCGGGGGTGGACGCGCGCGAGCGGGCTGGCCGCGACCAGCGCGGCCAGGGGTTCCAGGACGGCGTTCTCGAACGCCGGCGCCGGCTCACCGTCGGGCATGGGGCAGTCCAGCCGCAGGACGGGCGGCCTGGTGTCGCCGTCGAGGCGTACGGCGACCTCGACGCCGGCGAAGCCGGCGCGCACGGCGGCGCGGACCGGGTCGGCGGGGCCGTCGACCGCGACGAGGAGGCCGTCGGCGAGGTACGGCCGGCCCCGCCGCGCCCTCGCCGCGGCGAGCGCACCCATGGCCGCGAGCCCAACCAGCCCGCTGGCGACCGTGGCCAGACCGTTGCTCATTCCCAAATGGTATGTAACGTACATATCGCCCGGGTGGGAAACGCCCTGCTTGAATGGGTGCCGTGGGCGACGAGTTCAGCGCGTATCGCGGGCATCTGTTCGGGGTGGCGTACCGGATGCTCGGCACCCGCGCCGACGCGGAGGACGTGGTGCAGGAGGCGTGGCTGCGCTACGCCGGTGCGGACACCTCCGGCGTCGCCGACCTGCGCGCCTGGCTGACCACCGTCACGGGGCGGCTCTGCCTCGACCACCTGCGCGCGGCGAAGGTGCGCCGGGAGGCGTACGTGGGGCCGTGGCTGCCCTCCCCGCTGGTCGAGCGGCTGCCCGACCCGGCGCAGGTGGACCCGGGCGAGCGGGTGTCGTTCCGCGACAGCGTGAGCACCGCGCTGCTGCTGGTCCTGGACGCGCTGACCCCGGAGCAGCGGGTGGCCTTCGTGCTGCACGACGTGTTCGCGGTGCCGTTCGCGGAGGTGGCGGCGACGCTCGGGACGACCACCGAGAACGCCCGGCAGCTGGCCTCCCGCGCGCGCCGGGCGGTGGCCGACGGCGAACGCCGGCACACGACGGACCGGGCCAGGCAGGAGCAGGTGCTCGCGGCCTTCACCGCGGCGGCGGCCGGCGGCGACCTCGACGCGCTGCTCAAGGTCCTCGCCCCGGACGTGGTCGCGCTCGGCGACGGCGGTGGCGTCGGACCCGCGGCGCGCCGCCCGATCGTCGGGGCCCTGGCCGTGGCACGCTTCGTGCACGGGCTCTACCGCAGGGCGTTGCGGCAGGGGTACGAGGTGCGCCCCGCGCTCGTCAACGGCGACCTCGGGCTGCTCGTGCGGATGCCGGCCACCGGCGAGACCGTGGTCACCAGTTTGGCGGTCAGCCCCGACGGCCTGCTCACCGGCCTGTACAACCAGCTCAACCCGGTGAAGATCGGTCTACTGGACGAGTTCTAGCCAGTCGAGGTACCGGTGGCCGAACGGCTCCGTGCGCTGCGTCACCGCGCCGAAGAGCCACTCCGCGCTGGCCTGCGCCTCGGCGATCACGTCGGGCGGGTAGGAGTACTTGACCTGGTGCGCGGCGAACTCGTCCTCGTCGAGCAGCTCGATCGTGCCCGCGCGCCGGCGCCGCACGTCGAGATCCAGGTCGATCATCGTGACCTCGGTATCCTCGATCCAGTGCGGCACCGTCGTGATGTCGCAGTAGATCTCGGTGCGGTGCGGCACGGCGTTGAAGCACGCCGTCCACCAGGCCTGCCGCGGGAAGAGCAGCACGTGCGGCGCCTCGACCGGACCGGTGCGCAGCGGGCCGCGGTGCACGATCGTGCCGCTGTCGGCGCCGACCCAGATGCCGTGGTCGTCCTCGCCGAGCAGCCTGGTCTCGTAGTTCCAGTGCAGCGATCCGTCGAACTTCCGGTAGACCACCCGCACCTGTGTCATGTGCCCACAGTACTGATCGTGGTCTCGTCGGCGGGTTTCTGTCGTACCGAGGCGGTAGCTTCTTGGCGTGACTGCCACGCTTCCCGCTCAGCGCACTTCCGATCTTCTCGCCGCCGCCGTCGGGGCGGTGCCCGGCGGCATGGAGCGGCCCGGGCAGCAGAAGATGGCCGAGGCGATCGCCACGGCGGTCGAGCGGGAGGAGCACCTGCTCGTGCAGGCCGGCACCGGCACCGGCAAGTCGCTGGCCTATCTCGTGCCGTCGCTGCTGGTCGACGGCCCGGTAGTGGTGTCGACCGCCACGCTCGCCCTGCAGTCGCAGCTCGTCGACCACGACCTGCCCCGGCTCGCCGACGCGGTGGAGCCGCTGCTGAAGCGGCGCCCGACGTTCGCCGTGCTCAAGGGCCGCCACCACTATCTCTGCCTGGCCCGCCTGGAGGGCACGTCGGCGGAGGAGCCCGACGACGGCCTCTTCGACGTCGGTGAGGCGAAGCCCACCCGGTGGCTCGGCGAGGCCGGACGGCTCGGCAAGCACATCGAGCGCCTCCGCGACTGGGCGATGGAGACCGACACCGGCGACCGTGACGAGCTCGACCCGGGCGTCGACGACTCGGCGTGGAAGCTCGTGTCGATGCCGGCGCGGGAGTGCGTCGGCGCGGCCCGCTGCCCCTATGGCGCCGAGTGCTTCGCCGAGGCGTCCCGGGCCCGGGCCCGGGAGGCCGACATCGTCGTCACCAACCACAGCCTCCTCGCCGTCGACATGCTCAGCGGTCGCATGATCATCCCGCCGCACAAGCTGCTCGTCGTCGACGAGGCGCACGAGCTCGCCGACCGCGTCAGCTCCGCCTCGCAGGCCGAGCTGACCCCGGAGCTGCTGGAGCGGGCCGCCCGCCGCTGCCGCTCCTACGTCGACGACGACGTCGCCGACCGGCTCATGGAGGCCGGCGACACGCTCACCGTCGCGCTCGCCGACGCCCCCGCCGGCCGCATCACCGGCGGCCTGCCTCCCGTGCTCGGCGAGGCCCTCACCCTGCTCGACGGCGGCGGCCGCAAGGCGCTCGACGCCATCGGGGAGGTCAAGGCCGACGACGCCGACCCGGTCCGCAAGCAGCAGGCCAAGACGATGGTCGGCGACCTCACGAAGATCGCCCAGCGCATCCTGTCCGGCTCCGAGCACGACGTCACCTGGATCGAGCGCGACGACCGGGGCCGCCGCGCGGTGGTCGTCGCGCCCCTGTCGGTCGCCGGCACCCTCAACACCCACCTGTTCCACGAGCGCACGGTCGTGGCCACGTCGGCGACCCTCGCTCTCGGCGGCCAGTTCGACACCGTGGCCCGCTCCCTCGGCCTGCCCGTCACCACCCCGTCGCCGGCCCTCGCCACCGGCGCCTCCCCCGCCGAGGCGGCCCGCGAGGCGGTCGTGCGCGCCGCCGCCGCCCGCGACGAGGCGGACCTGGCATGGAGCTCGCTGGACGTCGGATCCCCGTTCGACTATGCCAAGCAGGGCATCCTCTATGTCGCCGCGCACCTGCCCCGCCCGCAGACCTCGGGCCTGTCCGACGCCGCGGCCACCGAGATGGTCGAGCTCGTCCAGGCCCTCGGCGGCCGGACCCTGGGCCTCTTCTCGTCCCGCAAGGCCGCCGAGCGCGCCGCCGAGGTGCTGCGCGCCCGCGCCCCGGGCATCACGATCCTCCTGCAGGGCGAGGAGTCCCTGCCCATCCTCGTGCGCAAGTTCCGCGACGACCGCAACAGCTGCCTGCTCGGCGTCATGTCCCTCTGGCAGGGCGTCGACGTGCCCGGCGACGCCTGCCAGCTCGTCATCATCGACCGCCTCCCCTTCCCCCGCCCGGACGAGCCCCTCGCCGCCGCCCGCTCCGCCGCCGTCGACGCCTCCGGCGGCTCGGGCTTCGCCGCCGTCAGCGTGCCGATCGCCGCGGTGCGCCTGGCCCAGGGCGTCGGCCGGCTGATCCGGGCCCGCACCGACAAGGGCGTCGTGGCCGTCCTGGACTCCCGCCTGGAGACGGCCCGCGGCTACGGCCCCTACCTGCGCGCCTCCCTGCCCCCGTTCTGGTACACCACCAAGCCCGACCTGGTCCGCGGCGCCCTCCGCCGCCTGTCCGCCACGTGAGCGCCCGGCCCTGACCGCCCGGCCCTGACCGCCCGGCCGCGGACGCCGGCTGTCTCGAGGCGGCTGTCGCCAACGGCGCGTCTTCGGGACGGCGGCCGCCCCGTCGGACCGGTCGTGACAGCGGACCGCAGCAGGGCGGCAGGAGTCGGGACACGGGCACCGGCCGCCCGACGATGCGGCGAGATCGGCGCCACGACCGCGCCAGGCGGCAGCTACCTCGGACCGCGACCACCACCGGACCGCAGTCTCGCCTGGACGGTCGCGAACTTCGACATCAGCCCCGACGCGGCCTCGCCATGAGGCCGAGCCACAGGTTCGACCGCCGTGCGGGCCGCACCATCGGAGCACGCGCCGTCCTGCCGGGCGCCGCGGCCGGGCGCTCGACCTCTCCTGCGGCGCCGGCTCCCGCGGGGTCAGTCAGCGGAGATGATGACCGAGTCGGGTGGGGGTTCGTTGCGGTTCTGGACCAGGTGGCGGATGCCGGTGTTCAGCACGGCGACCAGGGGCACCGCGACCAGGGCGCCGATGATGCCGGCGAGGACGACGCCGGTGGAGATGGCGACGATGACGGCGAGCGGGTGCACCGACACGGCGCGGCCCATGATCAGGGGCTGCAGGACGTGGCCCTCGAGTTGCTGGACGGCGATGACGCCGATGAGGACGACGAGGGCGCTGATGGGGCCTTCGTCGACGAGGGCGACCAGGACGGCGACGGCGCCGGAGACGGTGGCGCCGATGATGGGGACGAAGGCGGCCAGGAAGACCATGGTGGCCAGGGGGAACCAGAAGTCCACGTCGATGATGACCAGCAGCAGGCCGATGCCGAGGGCGTCGATGAAGGCGACCAGCACCGTGGCGCGGACGTAGGCGACCAGGGTGTGCCAGGCGGCCTCGCCGGCGCGGCGGATCGGGTCCCGGGCCGGGGTGGGCAGGACACCGGTGAGGAAGAGCCAGATGCGGTGGCCGTCACGCATGAAGAAGAACGTGACGAAGAGCACCAGCAGGAGCAGGGCGAAGAACTCGATGGTGGCGGTGGCGGTCGACACGGCGCTGTCGGTGAGGGTGCCGCGGTTGTCGTTGAGCCAGTTGGTCGCGGCGTCGAAGGTGGCGTCGAGCTGGCTGCCGTTGAGGTGCAGGGGGCCGGTGGTGAGCCAGTCCTGGATCTGGTTGACGCCGTCGGAGGCCTTGTCGGCCAGGGCCGGGAAGCCGTCGACGAACTCGGTGACGACGAGGGTGAGCACGCCGGCGACGGCGGCCAGGCCGGTGATGAGCACGAGGAACGCGGCCAGGGACGGTGGCAGCCGCACGCGGCGGCGCAGGAAGCCCATCATCGGCGCGAGCAGCGCGGACAGCAGCAGCGCGATGCTCAGCGGGATGAGCACGGTGCGCAGCCGGCCGACCAGCCACAACAACACCGCGAGGGCGGCGACGAGCACCAGCAGCCGCCACGACCAGGCGGCGGTCAGGCGCAGGCCGCGCGGGATCTCGGCGTCGTCGCGGCTCATCGTCGACGGGTGACCGGGGTCGAGCGGGGGCGGCGGCGGGGGCGGTGGGGCTTCCTCCAGCACGGGCGGGGTGGCCGCGGCGGCCTCGCGTTCGAGGCGGGCCTTTTCGAGGCGTTGCTCGTACGCCCGGCGGAGGTTGATCCGCACCTGATCGAACCGGCCCACGGAACCCCCTTCGACATCGCCAGCGGAGTCTTCACCGTAGTCCGGGTCCCGCGGCGATGGCACGTACCCAGGCGGTAGCGTCGCAACCGTGACAGCCCAGCCAGCCGCCGGTTACCCGACGGCCACCACCCAGCCCGCCGCGTCCGACGTGGACGAGGGTCTGCCGATCCGGTTGCTGCACGACCGGGTCCTTGTCCGGCTCGAGGGAGCCGAGGGTGAGCGCCGGCACGCGTCCGGCATCGTCATCCCGGCGACGGCGTCGGTCGGGCGGCGCCTGTCGTGGGCGACGGCGGTCGGGGTGGGGCCCAGCGTGCGCTCGATCGTGTCCGGCGACCGGGTGCTGTTCGACCCCGAGGACCGGTCCGAGGTGGAGCTGCAGGGCCGCGACTACGTGCTGCTGCGCGAGCGTGACGTGCACGCCGTCGCGGCCCGCCGGGTCGAGCCGGACTCGACCGGTCTCTACCTGTAGGGGTACGGGTAGCCGGCGTACATCGGCACGGGCGGCGGGGGCGGCGGCACCACGACCGGCACCGGCACGACGGGGGTGGGCGGGGCGGCGAGCACCCGGACCATCCCGTCCGGGAAGGTGATGTGATACCGGCTGCCGTCCCACACCGCGTGCGGCGCCTGAGGATCGCGGCCGACGAAGACCTGCCGGTACGCGGCGAGCGCGGTGAGCAGCTGCCGCTCCTCGGCGAGCGCCTCCATGCGGCGGGCCGGTGTGGTGTCCAGGCCGCGGTGCAGGCCGTCGCGGAGCAGGGCGAGCTTCGTCGCGTCGAACTGGAACGCCCGCATCGCCTTGGCGCCCGGGTCGCCGGCGACCCGCTTGGCCCAGCGGCGGGCGGACAGCCGCCGGCCGAGCGTGCCGAGCGCGGCCACCTCCGGCGGGGAGAACCAGCCGGCCCGCGAGTACTCGGTGAGCATCCGCTCGGTGAGCTTGCCCTCGTTGGACCGCTGCCACAGGGCGAAGCCGACCATGCACAGGAAGATCGGCATCATGACGGCGAAGTAGCCGTACAGCAGCACCCAGGCGCTCGCGGACGCGATGACGGACATGGCGTTCCACGACCCGTGCAGCAGCATCGCGAGCAGCAGCCCGGCGATCGGGGCGAGCCAGCGCACGGCCTTCGTCGAGCTGCGCGACGCGATGCCGAGCCCGATGCCGGTCATGGACGTGAAGAGCGGGTGCGCGAAGCCGGTCATCAGGATGCGCACCACGAAGATGGCGACGAGGGCGACCGCGCCGTTGACCGGGCCGGCCTCCTCGGCGGTGTCGGCGTAGCCCTTGAAGCCGAGGTACAGGATGTTCTCGACCATCGCGAAGCCGGTCGCGGACAGTCCGCAGTAGACGATGCCGTCGATCAGGCCGGAGAACGCCCGCGGCCGCCGCCAGAACAGCAGGATCGGCCCGAGGGCCTTCATGCTCTCCTCGATGAGCGGCGCCACCAGCACCGCGACGATCGCCTCCGACAGGCCGAGCCGGTCCGCGAGCACCCCGCCGGCGGTGTTGACCACCAGCGCGACGGCGGTGGCCACGCAGGCGCCCCAGCCGAAGACGAAGACGAGATACCGGATGGGCTCCGGCTCGTACCGGTCGAGCCACAGGAAACAGAAGACCAGCAACGGCACGGGGATGACCGCGGCGGCGACCCCGATGACGAGCGCGGTCCATCCGCCGCTGAACCCGAAGAACGCCAGCAGCGCCACGCCGCAGGCCGCGATGCCGCCCATGACGCCGATGAGCGTCAGGAGCCGGCGGCGGTCGGAGCGCTTGGCGGGCGGCGCGGCGGCCAGGGCGAGGGCGGCGGTCGGGTACCGCTGCTCGCCGGTGTCGGGCGCGGAGTCCTCTGTGACGTTCGGCACGACCTCGGCACTGGCGGCGTGCCAGTCCTGCACCGACGGCTTGCCCAGCCCGACCGGGCCGTCCCCCGCCGCCGAGCCGGCCAGCGGCCCGGCCCAGGGCGACCGCTGCGCTGCTGGCGGCGCCGGCACGGCATCCGCGCCCGGCTGCGCGGACGGGCCACCGGGCCCGGACGCCGGTGGCGTGACGGCATCGGGGTTGCCGGGATCCGTCGGCGTCCCACCCGGCGGGAGTGCGGTCATGGAGCAACCTTATCCGCGATATCGTGAGCGCAGGTCATGAGTGCCAGCGCACAGCCCCGGCTTGCTGGCCGGCAACCCTCGCGTTCGCGGCGGGGTGCCCCGGGTGATGACACGGTCCGGCACGCGGCGTGCCGGGCAAGCGCGAGCGGAGGACTCTGCCATGTCCACGATCCTGTCCCCCGGTGATGTGAAGCTGCGCGACGGTCGCAGCGTCGACTTCGCCAACCTCGACGTCGCCGCGACCGCCCCGTGCCTGCGGGTCGTCGCCGACACCGTCGCCGAGCTCCTGCCGTTCTACGGCAGCGTCCACCGCGGTGCCGGTGCCCTGTCCGAGCGGTGCACCCGGGAGTACGAGCAGGCCAGGGAGACCGTCGCGGACTTCCTCGGCGGCCGCGACGGCGACACCGTCATTTTCACCCGCAACACCACCGACGCACTGAACCTGCTGGCCAGGGCGGTGCCGCCGGACTCGACGGTGGTCACGTTCGACGCCGAGCACCACGCGAACCTGCTGCCGTGGCGGCGCACGGTGCACCTGGAGGCGCCGCGCTCGCCGCAGGAGGCCGTCGCGGCGCTGGAGCGGGCCCTGCGCCGGCAGCGGCACGGCCTGGTCAGCGTGACCGCGGCGAGCAACGTGACCGGCGAGGTCTGGCCCGTCGCCGCGCTGGCCGAGGTGGCGCACCGCCACGGTGCCCGGATCGCGGTCGACGCGGCGCAGCTCGCCCCGCACGCGCCGGTCGACCTGACGGCGCTCGGCGCGGACTACGTCGCGTTCTCCGGCCACAAGCTGTACGCGCCGTTCGGCGCCGGGGTCCTCGCCGGCCGCGCCGACTGGCTGGACGCGGCCGAGCCGTACCTGGCCGGCGGCGGGGCCAGCGCCAACGTGGACGGCAGCTGCGCCGTCGACGGCGGCGTCAGCATCGGCGGGCCGGACCGGGGCATCGGCGTGCGGTGGGCCACCGGCCCGGCGCGGCACGAGGCGGGCACCCCCAACCTGCTGGGCGCGGTCGCGCTCGCCGCCGCGTGCCGGGCCCTCGCCGCCGAGGGGCATCGCGAGCAGGCCGAGCGGGCGCTCGTCGCCCGGCTGCGGGCCGGGCTGGCCGAGCTGCCGCACGTGGAGGAGCTGCGGCTGTTCGGCCCCGACGCCGAGCGGGTCGGGATCGTGTCGTTCGCGGTGCTCGGCGAGGACCCCGGCGAGCTGGCCACCAGGCTCGGCCGGGACCACGGCATCGGGGTGCGGACCGGGCTGTTCTGCGCGCACCCGCTGACCCGGCGGCTGCTGGCGGAGGCGACGGCCCGGCTCGACCGGTCCGCGCCGGTGCCGGCTCAGGCGGTGCGGGCCAGTTTCGGGCTCGGCACGACCGAGGCGCACATCGACCGGCTGCTCGACGCGCTGCGGCGCCGCTGAGCCGCGGCCGGCGTCAGTAGCGCTCCTCGTACGCCTGCCGCGAACCGCACACCGAAGCCCGGCTGCACGAACAGCGCGACCCGTCGGCGTCCATCCGGACGGTGACGGAGTCGCGCGGCACGCTGTGCCCGACGACCCGGCCCTCACCGTCCGGTGTGGACACCCGGGTGCCGACGGCCGGGGCGGTGGCCTGGAACTGCTGGTACAAGGGATGCTCGTACTTCAGGCAGCACATCAGCCGGCCGCAGGCGCCGGAGATGCGCAGCGGGTTGAGCGGCAGGTCCTGGTCCTTCGCCATGCGGATGGTGACCGGCTCGAAGTCGTTGAGGAACGTCGCGCAGCACAGGTCACGGCCGCACGATCCGATGCCGCCCTGCACGCGGGCCGAGTCGCGCGCCGAGAGCTGGCGCAGCTCCACCCGGCAGTGCAGGGTGGCGCCCAGGTCCCGTACCAGCGACCGGAAATCCACCCGATGGGGTGCGGTGAAGTAGATCGTGGTCCGGGCGCCCTGGCCGCCGGACTGGTCCAGCACGTGGTCCACCGCGACGACCTTCATCGGCAGCTCGTGGTCGCGGATCAGCTTCTTCGCCGCCACCTTGGCCTCGGCCTTGCGCTTGCGCAGCAGCTCGTCGCGGCGCAGGTCCTCGTCGGCGGCCATCGCGACCAGGCGCGGGAAGCCGTCGGTGTCCTCGCTCACCCACTGCGCGGCCCAGACGCACTCGGCGACCTCGGGGCCGTCGTCGGTCGGGACCAGCACCCGGTCCCCCACGCCCGGGCGGAACTCACCCGGGTCGAAATAGAACAGCCGCCCGTAGCGATTGAAGCTCACCGCGCACAGCATGCCCATGGGTTGCACAGTAACGCGGGTCACTGCCAGTTCCATATGCCCTGCGGCTATCGCCCTGGAAAGTCCATTTTGGTGTACCCCGTAGCTATTCCAACTACTTCGTCGTTACTAGTGCGGATGAGCCCGCAAAACGGGCCGTAACTCCGGCCGGAAAGGGCTCGTTGGGGGCAGCAGTGGCACGCCCCCCGGCGAGCCACCCCCGTACTCCCGGTCTCGGAGGACCTCAAGCATGACGTCTCCTGTTGCTTCCGCATGCCCGAAAACAGCCCGGACCTTTGCCGCCCTCGCCGCAACGGCGCTGGTCGCAGCGTTGAGCCCGGTCGCGTTAGCGGCACCGGCGGGGGCGGCACCGGCCGACGCGGCCTGCCCGGAGGGCTTCGGTGCCACCGCCGCCAGCAGTACCCTCGCGCTGGGGCGCATCGACCTGCGTGCCGCCGGCCTGTCCAACACGGTCCTGCCCGAGCTGCGGGTGGCGACCACCCATTCGGGTGTCGCCGGTGGTGCGCTGCGGGCCGCCGCCGACGCCCGTTACCTCCGCAGCAGCGGCGACCTGCCGGCCGGGGTGCTCGGGCCGCGGGCGTACCAGCAGGCGCCGCCCTCCCACGACCAGCCCGACACCGTGAACGTCGCCGGCGTCGACCTCGGCGCGCTGCGGCTCGGCGCCGGCGGCCTGCGCGCCCAGGCGTCGTGGAAGGACGCCGGGCGTTGCACCACCGCCGACGGCCCGCGCGCCGCGTCGTCGGCCACGCTGGCCGGGCTGACCGTGCTGCCGGGCCGCGACGGCCGGGCGCTGCTGCGGATCAACGCCGTCGAGAGCGCCACGGTCACCGGTGTCGGCTCGGCGGGTGGCCGGCCCGCCGCGACCGCCGCCGCCACCGGCGGCATCGCCGACTTCAAGCTCCTCGACCACGGCCCCTCCACCATCGGGGTCCGCGTGGTCAGCCCGCCGTCGCTGCGCGTGCTGGCCGGCGCCACGAAGACGGTCGACTACACCGCTCCCGTCCTGGAGATCACCGTCCCCGGCCAGGCGCCGACCCGGGTGTCGTCGGCGGGCTCGCACGTCGACGTGGTGGTGCCGGTCGACGCGGCGAGCACCGAGGCCGCCGCGGACCTGGCCCGCACCGAGAACCTCCCGCTGCTGGGCGGCCTGCCGCTGCTGGAGCTGCTGACCGGCGTCACCGGCGCGCTGTCCGGCACGGTGGGCGGCGCGGCCGCGGTCGTGCCGGGCGTGGACCTCAACGGCGTGCTGGGTGCGCTGCCCGGCCTGCCGGCCGTGGGTGGCCTGCTCGGCGCCACTCCTCCCACCGAGTCGTCGTCCTCCTCGACGCCGGCGCGGGTGGTGGTGCTGCGGGTCGAGCTCGGCGCGGTCGAGAAGCAGTTCAGCTCCACCGGCGTGTACGCGAAGGCCGCGTCGGTGCGGGTCAAGCTGATCTCCCGCTCCACGTGGAAGTCCACCGGCGGGTACGGCCACGGCGGCTCCGGCCCGGCGGACCAGACGGCGCTGATCGACCTGGGCGTATGCACGCTGGAGACCGCCGCCGCGGCGCCCAAGGCCCCGGCCGGGCCCGGCTCGACCACCACGCCGTCGGACTCCGACGGCGGCTACGGGCCGGACGACGACGATGACGACGACGGCTACGGTCACCACGGCGGCGGCGGCGGTACGGGCGGCACCGGCGGCGGCAGCACCAGCGGCGGTGGCACCGGCCTTCCCGTCACGGGAAGCAACGTGGCCCTGATGCTCGGCGGTGGCGTCCTGCTGGTTGTCGGGGGCCGGCTCCTGCAGATCCTGGCGCGCCGCAGGGCGGCCTGAGAGACCCCTTCGCCGCCCGTGCAGTCCGTTCGCGGACTGCCCGGGCGGCGCTGTTTTTGCTGGTGGCGGGGCTGTGGATAACAGCCTGTGGATAACTCGGGAGGTTATCCACAGGCTGGGGACAGTGGTTTGCGCTGGGGCGTGGCCACCGCGATGCTGGTGGGGACGGGGCGCTTCGGCGGCAGGGCGCCGCCGGGCGCTGGCCGCCAGGGAGACGGCCGGGTGGTGGTGAGAGCGGCCGGGCGGTGAGAGCCGGCCCGACGCCCTTGGGGCGCTGCGCAGGGGTGGATGGCGAGGGCCCGCGGCCGGGTTGGGGCAGCGGCGGGCTCAGCAGTGGGTGGCGAAACTCGGCGCGCGGGTGGGCGGCCGATGTCAGCGGCGGGGGCTGGCTGCGATCCGGCGAGGGTGGCGAGGCGACGCCAGATGGCCAGGCGACGCCCAGATGGGCAGGCAACGCCAAGGGGGCAGGCAACGCCAAGGGGGCAGGCGACGCCAAGGGGGCAGGCGACGCCAGGTAATGACGGGGGCTTGGTCAGGCGGCCACGGGGGCGTGCTGGCGGCGGAGTTCGGCGGCGAACTGTCCGGCGGCGGTGGCGATGCGTTCGGCGCCGAGGATGGCCTGTTCCCAGGTGCCGCAGAGGCCGGAGCCGAACTCGATCTGCACGTCGCCGTCGTCGACCAGGAGGATGGGGTCGCCTTCGTCTTCGGTGATGACGGTGCGGATGGCGCGCAGGTCGAGGGTGACGATGGGGAAGAGTTCGTCGTCCATGGTTGGCTCCGATCGGCCTGCCGGATGCACCGGGGAAGCGGGACTCCAGGAGAAGGGGTGTTACACCCCCGGAACAGCGGGAACAGCAGGGAAAGGGTGCTGTGCCGGGTTCTGGATGGGGTGCGACGCCGTGCGGCTCGCAGCGTCGTGGGACGGCGCCGCACCCCGGACTGGGTGGCGCGAAACCGGACCGCCCAGCCCGGTCCCGCGCCTGGCGCCAACATTAGCAGTAGTAGCCATAAGGCCACAATCTCTGTTGCCGATTGGCCTTCATATGGTCGCGGTCATGATCTCCCGGAGTTCGGGCCTGGCACTCTATCTGCAGGTTGCGGACGCGATCCGGCAGAAGATCGTCAGTGGTGAGATGGCTCCGGGGAGCCTGTTGCCCTCGGAGAAGTATCTGGCCGAGGAGTATGACGTCGGCCGGGACACGATCCGCGACGCCATGGCCTATCTGCGCAGTGAAGGGCTCGTCGAGAGCAAGCGGGGCTACCGCAGCCGCGTGCGGACGAACGCGCCGCGCGAGCGGATCTGGTTGCACCAGGGCGAGGTCGTGTGGGCGCGCATGCCCACTCCGCAGGAGAAGAAGGAGCACGGCCTCGGTGACGGGGTGCCCGTGCTGGTGGTGGGCGACAAGACGTACCCCGCGGACCGCTTCGAGTTCGGCCGCGAGTAAGGCACCGCGTAAGCGCCGCAGCAAGGCACCGCGTGAGCGCCGCCAGCAAGACGCCGCGTGAGCGCGGTCAGTAAGACGCCGTGCCCAGGCGACGCGCGGGAAAGCAACCCCACCGGCGTGCCCGCGGCAGTAACACGGATCACCCGTAATTGACTTGGCGAACTCCGCCCCGCGAACCGATGCTTGTG
This sequence comes from Dactylosporangium aurantiacum, assembly GCF_000716715.1. Lineage (GTDB taxonomy): Bacteria > Actinomycetota > Actinomycetes > Mycobacteriales > Micromonosporaceae > Dactylosporangium > Dactylosporangium aurantiacum. The sequence continues at coordinate 94,226 of NZ_JNYJ01000038.1, forward strand.
CCAAGCAAGTATCTGTGCGCAGAGGACGAGGGGCCGTGGACGAGGACGCCGAGCAGGCCGAGCATGCCGAGCATGCCGCCATCGGGCGGCAGGTGGGGCGGTTCATCCGCCTGTCGGAGCGGCTCTTCGCCACGCTCAAGTGGAGTGACGCGGGGCGGGGGCTCGAGCGGCCGGCGTACATGCTGCTGAGCCGGATCGCGGTCGACGGGCCGTTCCGGCTGTCGGCCCTGGCCACCGACGTCGCGCTGGACCTGTCGACGGTCAGCCGGCAGATCGGTGCCCTGGAGGCGGCGGGGCTGGTGCGTCGCGCGACGGATCCGACCGATCGCCGGGCGAGCCTGGTGGAGGTCACCGACCTCGGGCGGGACGTGTTCGAGGAGAACCGGGCCCGCTGGATCGCCATCTGGCAGGAGTTGCTCGCCGGGTGGACGCCCGAGGAGCGCCAGATCTTCGCCGCACTCTTCACGCAACTCAACCAATCGCTCGCCGAAAGGTTGCCCAGCACCGAAAAAGGCACCACCTCCGAAAGGGACGCTCGATGACCACCGTCGCGCCGCCGGAACAGGCCCGGCCGCAACTCGCCCATCGGCAGATCATGCTGCTGATGGGTGGCCTCATGACCGGGATGCTGCTGGCCGCGCTCGACCAGACCATCGTGGGCACCGCACTGCCGACCATCGTCGGTGAGCTCGGTGGGCTGGACCACTACTCGTGGGTCGTCACGGCGTACCTGCTCGCGTCGACCGCGTCGACCCCGCTGTACGGCAAGATCAGCGACCTGTACGGGCGCCGGCCGGTGCTGCTGTTCGCCATCTCGACGTTCCTGGTCGGCTCGCTGCTGGCCGGCATGTCGCAGAACATGACCCAGCTGATCGCGACCCGCGCGCTGCAGGGCATCGGCGCCGGCGGTCTCATGACGCTCGCGTTCACCATCGTGTCGGACGTCGTCGCGCCCCGGGAGCGGGCCCGGTACCAGGGCCTCTTCGGCGCGGTGTTCGGCATCTCGTCGGTGGCCGGGCCGCTCGTCGGCGGCTACTTCGCCGAGACGGACTGGCGCTGGATCTTCTACATCAACGTGCCGCTGGGCGTGTTCGCGCTGTACGTGTGCAGCCGGGTCCTGCGGCTGGTGCCGCACACCCGCCGCGACCACAGGATCGACTACCTGGGCGCGACGCTCATGGTGGCGGCGGTCAGCTCGTGGCTGCTGGCGCTGTCGTGGGGCGGCAACGAGTACGCGTGGGGCTCCCCCACCATCCTCGGCCTGCTCGCCGCGGGCGCGGTGCTGACCGCGCTGTTCATCGTCGCCGAGGGGCGCGCCGAGGAGCCGATCCTGCCGCTGCGGCTGTTCAAGCGGGCGACGTTCTCCCTGGCCAACACCGCGACGTTCATCCTGGGCTTCGCGATGTTCGGCTCGATCATCTATGTCCCGCTGTACCTGCAGATCGTCAAGGGCGCCTCGCCGACCCGTTCCGGCCTGCTGATGCTGCCGATGATGGCGGGCGTGATCGTGACGTCGATCGTGGCCGGCCGGGTGATCAGCAGGATCGGCCGGTACAAGTGGTTCCCGGTCGCCGGCACCGTCATCATGGGCGGCGGGCTGCTGCTGTTCACCACGCTGCAGGTCGACACGCCGCTGTGGCAGGCGTTCATCTACATGACGGTGATCGGCGTCGGGCTCGGCATGGCGATGCAGCCGCTGATCCTCGCCGTGCAGAACGCGCTCGACCTGCGCGACATGGGCGCGGGCACCAGCGCGGCCACGTTCTTCCGCTCGCTGGGCGGCTCGGTCGGCGTCGCCGCGCTCGGTGCGGTCATGAACAGCAAGCTGTCGGAGCAGATGAGCGGCAGCGGCATGGCCGGCGTGTCGATCAACGCCCCGGCCGAGGTCCGCAAGCTGCCGCCGCAGATCCTCGCCGCGGTCGAGCACGTGTTCGTCAACGCGCTGCACCCGGTGTTCCTCGCCGCGGCGGTCGTCGCGTTCGTCGGCACCGTGATCACGATCGCGCTGCCGGACAGGCCGCTGCAGGGCGGCACCGCGCCGGCCGAGGCGGCGAGCGAGGAGGACGCCGCCGCCGAGATGGAGGCCAAGGCCGCGGCGTTCTGACCGGACGCTCGAAGAGCACTCAGGAACCCCGGAGCTACTCACCAGTAGCTCCGGGGTTCCGTTGTGAGCCAGGGCACATTAGCGTGCAGTACATGCGCAGCACGATGATGCAGACACCCCTGCTGATCTCCCGAATTCTGCAGCACGGCGCCACCGTCCACGGCGACTCCGAGGTCGTCACCTGGACCGGGACCGACGCCGGTGCGAGACATACCTCATACGCCGAAGTGGGCCGCCAGGCCGCCCGGCTGGCCCACGCCCTCCGCGACGACCTCGGCGTCACCGGCGACGAGCGGGTCGGCACCTTGATGTGGAACAACGCCGAGCACCTGGTGGCCTACCTGGCCGTGCCGAGCATGGGCGCCGTGCTGCACACCCTCAACCTGCGGCTCTTCCCCGAGCAGCTGATCTACATCGCCAACCACGCCGAGGACCGGGTCGTCATCGTCGACTCGACGCTGATCCCGCTGCTGGCCAACGTCCTGCCGCAGCTGAGCACGATCCGGCACATCGTGGTGGTCGGCGACGGCGACGACGCGAAGCTGCAGAAGGACGGCGTGACGGTGCACCGCTGGGATGCCCTGCTGGCCGGCAGGCCCGACACGTACGACTGGCCGGTGCTGGACGAGCACGACGCCGCCGCCCTGTGCTACACCAGCGGCACCACCGGCAACCCGAAGGGTGTCGCGTACTCCCACCGCTCCATCTACCTCCACTCGATGGAGGTGTGCATGGCGGAGAGCTTCGGGCTCGGGCCGAAGGTGCGCGACCTGTGCATCGTGCCGATGTTCCACGCGATGGCGTGGGGCCTGCCGTACGCGGCCATGATGAGCGGCGCCTCGCTCATCATGCCGGACCGGTTCCTGCAGGCCGCGCCGCTGGCGCAGATGATCGCGGCGGAGCGGCCGACGTTCGCCGGCGCCGTGCCGACGATCTTCACCGACCTGCTCGCGTACCTGGACGCCAACCCGACCGACACGTCCTCGCTGAAGGAGGTCGTCATCGGCGGCTCGGCCTGCCCGCCGGCGCTGATGCACGCGTACTCGGAGCGGCACGGCATCGAGGTCATCCACGCCTGGGGCATGACGGAGATGTCACCGCTGGGGTCGGTCGCCCGCGAGCCCGCCGGCGTCGACGGTCCCGAGGCGTGGGCGTACCGCTACACCCAGGGCCGCATCCCGGCCGGCGTGGAGGGGCGCATCGTCGGCCCGGCCGGCGAGGTCATGCCCAACGACGGCAAGGCGGTCGGCGAGCTGCAGGTCCGCGGCCCGTGGATCACCGCGCAGTACATCGGCGAGGACGGCCCGGACCCGGACAAGTTCGAGGACGGCTGGCTGCGCACCGGCGACGTCGGCACCCTGTCGCCGAACGGCTTCCTCACGCTCACCGACCGCGCCAAGGACGTGATCAAGTCCGGCGGCGAGTGGATCAGCTCGGTGGACCTGGAGAACGCCCTCATGGCCCACCCGGCCGTCCTGGAGGCGTGCGTCGTGGGCGTACCGGACGACAAGTGGGGCGAGCGCCCGCTCGCGACGATCGTGCTGCGGGAGGGCACCACCGTCGACGCCGCCGAGCTGCGCGAGTTCCTCGGCGACAAGGTCGCCAGGTGGCAGCTGCCGGAGCGCTGGTCGTTCATCGCCGAGGTGCCGAAGACCAGCGTCGGCAAGTTCGACAAGAAGCGGGTCCGGGCCGACTATGCCGGCGGTGGGCTCGAGGTGGTACAGATCAACGGATGAACCGGACGGCGAAGATCGCGCTGCTCGTCTCGGGCGCGGTGCTCGCCTGCCTGATCGCCTGCTGTGGTGTGGCCCTGGCGCTGCGTGACTGGGTGCCGGGGCTCACCGGGTGCGAGGACGTCAACACGCCGACCAAGACCGGCGTCATCACCCAGAAGGTCCGCATCGAGCAGATGTGGCCGCAGCTCGCCCCGATCCAGGACGTCCACTGGCAGGAGCACGAGGCGCGGGCCCGGTCCTGCCCGGAGATCGGGCCGATGGACTACACCATGGACGGCTTCGCGGTCATCACCGCCGAGCGGGCCGCCGCGCTGCCGGCGACGCAGCCCGCGGCGACGCCGCAGGTGCCGGAGGACCTGCGGCCCTACGCCCCCGCCGCCCCGTCCTGGCTGCGCGTCGACGGCACCGACCTGCTGCTGGACCGGGCGACGGCGACGGTGTACTTCACCCACACCACCAGCTGAGCCCGCACCGCCAGCCGAACTCACACCAGCTGAAGCCGGCCCGCGGCGGCCGGATCAGGCGGACTTGCGGGCCTTCGCCGGGGTGGCCTTCTTCGCCGGTGCCGCCTTCTTCGCCGCCGTGGTAGTCTTCTTCGCCGCGGTCCGCTTGATCGGCGTCGCCTCGGCGACCTCGTCCTCGCTGTCGTGCTTCGCGGCCGACGCCGTCTTCTTCGCCGCGGTGGTCTTCTTCGCGGCCGGCTTCGCCGGCGCGGTCTCGCCGCGGGCCGCCTTGGCCCGCTCCACCGACGCCCGCAGCGCCGCCATCAGGTCGACCGCCGCGGCCGGCGCCTCCTCGGTCTCCTCCGGCTGCACGACCTCCCGGCCGGCCACCTTGGCGTCGATGACCTCCTGCAACGCCTCGCGGTAGTTGTCGGTGTACGTCGCCGGGTCGAAGTCCGCCGCCATCGACTCGATCAGCGAACCGGCCATCGCCAGCTCCGCCGGGCGAGCCGACACGTCCTCGTCGAGGATGTCGAACTTCGCCGCCCGGATCTCGTCGGGCCACAGCATCGTGTTGAGGACCAGCACGTCCTCGCGGACCCGCAGCGTCGCCAGCTGCTCGCGCTGCCGCAGCGCCACCTTCACGATCGCGACCCGCTCCGTGTTGGTGAGCGCGTCGCGCAGCAGCGCGTACGGCTTGGCCGCCGTCTTGTCCGGCTCCAGGTAGTACGCCTTGTTGTAAAGGATCGGGTCGACCTGCTCGGCCGGCACGAACTCCAGCACCTCGATCGCCCGGCTGGTGGTCAGCGGCAGGTCGGCGAAGTCCTCGTCGGTGAGGATCACCATCTCGCCGCCGCCGAGGTCGTACCCCTTGGCGATGTCGTCGTAGCTGACCTCCTCGCCGTCGATCGAGCAGACCCGCTTGTACTTGATCCGGCCCCCGTCGTCGCGGTGGACCTGGTGGAAGCGGATGTCCTTCTCCTCCGTCGCCGAGTACAGGCGGACGGCGATCGACACGAGCCCGAAGGAGACCGCGCCTTTCCAGATCGCGCGCATTGGGATCCTTTCCGCAGCGTGTTGACCTCCGACACCCAGAATCGCATCGTTTCGACCGCCACGCGAGGAAGTCCGCGGCGAACTATCGTGTGGTGATGGGGACCGGCCCGCCGGCACCGATGCTCGCCTCGACCGGCCCGCTGCCATCCGGGCCGGGCTGGGCGTATGAGTTCAAGTGGGACGGCATCCGCGCGATCGCCGTGATCAGCGGCGGCGAGACCCGTCTCTACGCGCGCAGCGGCGTCGAGGTGACCGCCGCCTATCCCGAGCTCGCCACGATCGGCGAAGGGCTCGACGACACCGTCCTCGACGGCGAGGTCGTCACCATGGACGAGGCCGGCCGCCCGTCGTTCCAGCTGCTCGCCGAGCGGATGCACGTGCGCGAGCCGGCCCGCGCCGCCCGCCTCGCCGTCGCGCTGCCCGTGTCCTACCTCGCCTTCGACGTGCTGCGCAGCTCGGGCAGGCCGCTGCTTTCGATGCCGTACACCGGCCGCCGCGACATTCTCGAAGGGCTGCGGCTGGGCCCCCGGGCCGTCATCCCGCCCTCCTTCGACGACGGGCCCGCGACCGTCACGGCCAGCCGCGACAACGCCCTGGAAGGAGTCGTCGCCAAGCGGACCGGCTCGCCCTACCAGCCGGGCCTGCGCTCGGCGGACTGGGTGAAGGTCAAGCTGGAGGAGAGCTGCGAGTTCGTCGTCGGCGGCTGGCGGCCGGGCAAGCGGGCCCTCGGCGCCCTGCTGGTCGGCGTCCCGGTCGCCGCCGGCCTGGAGTTCCGCGGCCGGGTCGGCGGCGGCATCTCCGGCGCTGCCGAGCGCGCCCTGCTCGACGCGCTGCGCGACCTGACGACCGGGCGGTCACCGTTCGCCGGCACCGTGCCGCGCGAGGACGCCCGCGGCGCCGTCTGGGTCGAGCCCAGGCTGGTCGTCGAGGTCAAGTTCAGCCACCGTACCCGCGACGGCCGGCTGCGCTTCCCCCGCTTCCTGCGCATCCGGCCCGACCTGACCCCCGCGGACGTGACCGATGCCTGACCGGATCCGGGTCGACGTCGAGGGCCGCCACCTCGACCTGACCAACCTCGACAAGGTCCTCTACCCGCAGGTCGGCTTCACCAAGGGCGAGGTCATCGACTACTACACCCGCATCTCCCCGGTGCTCCTGCCGCACCTGGCCGGGCGGCCGCTGACCCGGATCCGGTTCCCCAACGGCGTGGAGGGCAACAGCTTCTTCGAGAAGAACGCGCCCGCCGGCACCCCCGGCTGGGTCCGCACGGTCCGGCTGCCGGTGCCCGGGTCCAGCCGCGGCCGGGAGACCATCGACTTCATCGTGGTCGAGGAGCTCGCCACCCTGGTCTGGCTGGCCAACCTCGCCTCGCTGGAGCTGCACACCCCGCAGTGGCGGGTCTCCGACGACGGCGAGGCGCTCGACCCCGACCAGCTCGTCGTGGACCTCGACCCGGGCCCGCCCGCGGGCCTGCCCGCCTGCTACGAGGTCGCGCTGCTGATCCGGGACCGGCTCGCCGAGGACGGGCTGGAGCTGCGGCCGAAGACCTCCGGCCGCAAGGGCATGCAGCTGGTCGCGGAGCTGCCCGGCGACGAGACCGCCGACGAGATCAGCGCCTACGTCAAGGACGTCGCCGAGGAGCTGTCCCGCCGGCGGCCCGACCTGATCGTGGCGAAGATGGCCAGGCAGCTGCGCCCCGGCAAGGTGTTCATCGACTGGAGCCAGAACAACGCGTTCAAGACGACGGTCGCGCCCTACTCGCTGCGCGCCGGCGCGCTGCCGACCGTGTCCGCGCCGCTGACCTGGGAGGAGGTCGAGGAAGGGGTGCTGACCATCGCCGACCTCACGTCCTCGGTGGTGCTGTCCCGGGCGCTCGACGCCTAGCCCACGGCCCGGTGGGCACTGGCGGCGCGACGGTGTCGGTGGTGCCGCCGTAGCGGTCGGTGAGGCTCGTCCCGTTGGTGCCGAGCCGCACCTGGTGGTCGAGGCACGGGTGGATGTGGCCGGAGCTCTCGGCCTCGGCGGAGTGCACGTCGAGCATCACCGTGGCCGGCCTTCCACTCCAGCGGCAGCTGGGTCGAGATCGGCACCCGGACGATGTTGATCCCGCGGTCGGCCATCGTCTTGGTGATCTCGGTGATGTCGGCGCTCCACAGGCCGTGGAAGACGCGCTCGGTGGCGTTGAAGCCGAACCAGCTGGTGCCGGTTGGCCAGACCTCGTTGCCCTGGGCGTCGACGACCCTGTTGCCGGCGGTGTGCAGCCGGTCCGGGGTGTCGGCGGCGGCCGGACCGGGCGGGACGAACGGGGCGGGGGGCACGAGCGACGCGGCCGCGGCGGCGGCCAGCAGTCCCCGGCGAAACCCAGGCGCATGGAGCGGTCCTTCCAGACGGCGGTCCAGAACGGCGACCGGGAGCGCCCCCGACGCGGTGGCGGCGCGCGTGGGAGCGCTCCCGGTGACCGGTAGCGTAGGCATGCGGTCAGCGCCGCGAAACAATGGCGAACATCGTTGGCACCTTTGTCCCGCGACGCGCAGGGACCCACGCAAGGAGGTCCCGGCAATGACCACCGTCCTCGTCGCCGACGACAACAGCGTGGTCCGGGCGGTCGTGCGGGACATGCTCGACGGCGCCGGCGACCTGGCCGTCATCGGCGAGGCGGCCAACGGCGCCGAGGCGCTGCGGCTGGCCCGGCTGCACCGCCCGGACGTGACGCTGCTGGACCACCGCATGCCGGTCCGCGACGGCCTGTCCGTCGTCGGGGCGATCAGCGCACACAGCCGGGTGCTGATGCTGACCCGCAGCGCCGACGACCGCACGGTCCTGGACGCGGTGCGCTCGGGCGCCATCGGTTTCCTGGTGCACGGCCAGTTCGGCCCGGCGGAGCTGCTGCACGCGGTCCGCGCGGTGGCCGGCGGCGAGTCGCACCTGTCGCCGAGCGCCGCACGGGTGCTGGTCTCGGCGGTGCGGGCGGCGCCGCCCAGGCACGGGCTGTCGCAGCGGGAGGCGGAGGTGATGGACCTGATCGCCCGCGGACTGTCCAATAGGGACATCGCGGCGACCCTGGTCCTTTCATCGAAGACGGTCGAGAACCATGTGAACAGGATCTTCGCCAAGCTCGGCACGACGAGCCGCGCCGGTGCCATCCAGCGGTGGCGGCGGGGCTGAACGCCGGCCGCCGCACCCGGTTCCGGGTGGGCCGGCACCCAAATTCGCTGGGTGCGGCCCGCGCGGCGACGTGGGCGAACCCACCCGACACACCTATCGCAAGTTTCGAGAAGCGTTGCCATCCGTCCTGCCCCGTGGTGTCGTGGCGGCATGCGGGTCCTGGTCATCAGCTCCACCGGCAACAGCCTCGCCGAGCTGTTGCGCCCCTGCGCCGCGGCGCTCGACGTACGCCCGCTGCTGCACGTGCTCAACGGCGGGCCGGTCGACGCCGATCTCGTCGTGCTGCACACGCACGCGCCGATCCGCGAGCTGACCGCGCTCGCCACGCTGCCGCCGCCGCGGCCGCCGGTGCTCGTCGTGGCCTACGCGGTGGTGCCCGGCGACGTGGTGCCGATCCTGCGGGCGGGCGCGCGCAGCCTGCTGGTGGAGGGGCAGTACACCCGCGCCGACCTGCTGGACGCGGCGCTGGCCACCGCCGACGGCCACAGCCGGATGTCGCCGGTGCCGCTGTCGGTGGTGGTCGACCACGTGCAGCACCGCGCCACCGACCGGTCGCCGGCCCTGCTGCACCAGCCGCTGACCCGCCGCGAGCACGAGATCATGGAGCTGATCGCGGCGGGCGAGCCCAACGCGGCGATCGCGGTGCGCCTGGACCTGGCCGAGAAGACGGTCCGCAACCGGGTCAGCCAGATCTACCTGAAGCTGCGGGTCAACAACCGCACCGAGGCGATCGTGCAGTGGCTCAGCCGCACCGAACGCCGTTCAGGGTGAACACGGTCGGCGCGGGGTTGGCGCCCTGCCAGGTGCCCTGCAGCCCGAACGTGAGCGTCGCGCCCGGCGCCAGCTTCGGCGTGACCCCGCCGTCCTCGACGACGACCGACGCGCCGGTCTGCGTGGCGATCGCGCCCCAGTAGCTGATCAGCTTCTGACCGGAGGAGTACTCGAACCGCAGCGACCAGCCGTCGATCGCCTTCGTGCCGCTGTTGGTGACCACGACATCGGCGACGAATCCTGGATTCCACTCGTTGCGCTTCGAGTAGCGCACCTTGCAGGTGTTCGCGGCGTCGGTACCGCTGGATCCTCCGACGCCCGGAATGCCTGCGGCGGGCGGCGGGCTGGACGAGGTGGGCGCCGCGGTCTTCGGCGGCCTCGAAGCGGCCGGTGCGACCGTCGGCCCCGACGCCGGGGGCGGGACGGCGGCCGCGGAACCCGCCGGCGCCTGCGCCGTCATCAGCGACCGGCCGGGTCCGGCGGACGGCACGGCGAGCTGGTCGCGGGGCGGCTCGGCGGCGCCGCTGAACGGCAGGATCAGCGCCACCGGCAGGGCGGCCGCGGCCGTGCCGACGAGCAGCCGCAGCCGGCGCGACGGCGGCGCGCCCACCGGCGCCGGCTCGGCCGGCACCGTCGCGGTGACCCGCGTGCCGGCGCCGGGGCGGGACCAGACGGTCAGCGCCCCGCCGCACAGCCGGGCCCGCTCCGTCATCCCGACCAGGCCGTGGCTGCCGGCGTGGTGCAGCCGGCCCAGCTCGTCGGGGACGGTGAAGCCGTCGCCGTCGTCACGGACCTCCAGGGTCACCTCGCCGCCGGCCCGGGTCAGGGTGACCGCGACGAGCTCGGCGCGGGCGTGGGCGGCGACGTTGCGCAGCGCCTCACGGAGGATCCAGCACAGCTCGATGCCGACCTCGGGCGCGGCGTCGACGTCGGTGTTGTGCAGGATGACCCCGACGCCGCTGGTCACCGACCACTCCTGGCCGATGGCGGCGACCAGGTCCGCGAGGGGGGCGTCGGCCGGGTTGGACCGCAGCTCGTCGATGAGCACACGGGCGTCGCGGGCCGCGTCGAGCGTCCCGTCGCGCAGCGTGGCGGCGAGCCGGCTGGCCCGGTCCGGCTCGGCGAGGGTGTCGGGCAGGGCGGCCGCGCCGAGGGCGATCGCGTCGAGGGTCTTGCTCAGCGAGTCGTGCATCTCCCTGGCGAGCCTGGCCCGCTCCGCCGCCGCGGCGGCGGCCCGGGCCTCGACCCGCAGCCGCTCGCCCCGGGACGCCCACGCCCGCCGGATCCGCAGCGCCAGCACGGGCAGCAGCCCGGCGGCGGCGACCACCCCGAGCACGACGAGCGGGTGCGGCCCGGCCACCGCGCCGCTGCCGCCGGTGGTGCCGCTGCCGGTGGTGCCGCTGCCGGTGGTGCCGCTGCCGGTGCCCGGGTGCAGCCACCACAGCAGCGCGGCCGCCGGCAGCCAGATCGCCGCCGCGGCCGGGCCGAGCAGGGTGCCCGCGAGGGCGGCGGCCGCCGCCAGGGGAACGACGGCCAGTGCTCCCGGAAGGGCACCGGTCAGTCCCACCCCCGCGATGGTCGCTCCCGTGGCGGCGAGGAGCGAGATGACCGCACGAAGACGCACAGAGTCACGCATGGTGCGACGAGTATCACTCGCCGCCGGTCGGGGCCGCTACTGTGCCGGCCGCCCTTCGCGCCGCCGGTGTGCCGGCCGCTTTCGCGCCGCCGGTGCCGCGGGTCAGGCGCCGGATCCGCCCGCTGTGGTGCCGGCGGGCAGCTGCCGCTCCAGGTCGGCCGCCGGCACCGGCCCGGAGAAGTGCCGTCCCTGCGCTTTCTCGCAGCCCAGCAGCGTCAGCTCGCGCGCCTGCGACTCGTCCTCGACGCCCTCGGCGACGGTGTCCAGGTGCAGCATCTGCCCGAGGCGCAGCACCGCCTGCGCGACCGCCGAGCCCTTCGGGGTGCCGTCCAGCTCGGCGACGAAGCAGCTGTCGAGCTTGAGCGCGTCGACCGGCAGCCGGGTCAGGTAGCGCAGTGACGAGTACCCGGTGCCGAAGTCGTCCAGCGCGACCCGGATCCCGGCGGTGGTCAGCGCCTCCAGCTGCGCGATCGAGTCGGCCTCGCCGATGACCGCGCTCTCGGGCACCTCCAGCACCAGGTGGCCGGGGAAGAACCCGGACCGGTCCAGGATCCGCAGCACCTCGGCGGTGAAGCCCTGGTTGTCCAGCTGCCGGGGCGAGACGTTGACGTTCAGCTGCAGCGACGGCACCCGGCGCTGCCACGCCCTGGCCTGCGCGCTGGCCTGTTCCAGCACCCAGCGGCCCAGTTCCTCGATGACCCCGGCGCGCTCGGCGAGCGGCACGAACGTCTCCGGCAGCAGCAGCCCGTGCCGCGGGTGTTCCCAGCGCACGAGCGCCTCCACCCCGGTCACCTCGCGACCGGGCAGCGCGACGATCGGCTGGTACAGCAGCCGCAGCTGCCCCTCGGCGATCGCGCCGCGCAGCTCCTGCTCCAGCGACGGCGCCGCCGCTTCGGTGAGGCCGCGGTCCCAGCACTGCCAGCGGGTGCCGTCGGTGCGCCGTCTCGCCTGGTGCATGGCGAGATCCGCGCGGTGCAGCAGCTCGTCGCCGGTGCACTCGCCGGGCCCGCCGATCGCGACGCCGACGCTCGCCGACGCGCGCAGCGTGTGGTCGCCGAACCGCACCGGCTGCCGCGCCGCCGTCAGGATCCGCCGGGCGACGGCGACGGCGTGGTCGACCCGGCCGATGTCGTGCAGCACCACCGCGAACTCGTCGCCGCCGAGCCGGCCGACGAGGTCGCCGCCGAGCACGCTGCGGCGCACCGTCTCGCCGAACTCGACCAGCAGCCGGTCTCCCGCCTCGTGCCCGAGGGTGTCGTCGACCCGTTTGCCGCCGTCCATGCCGACGAGCAGCACGGCGGTGCTCCGGCCCGTGCGCGCGCCGCGGGCCAGGGCGCGGTCGAGCACCTCGTGCACCTGGGCGCGGTTCGCCAGGCCGGTGAGCTCGTCGGTGACCGCCGGCTCGCGGCTCTCCCGCCGCGCGAGGGCCTGGCGGTGCTGCTCGGCGGCGGCGACCGCGACCAGCCAGAGCGTGGTGCTCCAGCAGCCGAACTGCCAGGCGGTGGGCTCCACCTCGCCGGTGTACGCCCGCAGGTGGCCGAGGTAGCCGTCGCCGGCGGCGAGGACGACCATCGCGGCGGCGACGCAGTTCAGGGCGAGGGCGAGGGCGTACCCGAGCGACATCCACCGCCAGGACCGCCGGGTCCGCCCGTCCGGCCCGTCGCGCCGGGCCGCCAGCAGCGCGCACGCCAGCCCGGCGACGCCGAGGGCGAGCAGGCCGATCCCGGCGGGCAGGCGGATCGGCACCCACCCGGTGCTGGCCGCGCCGAGGATGCCGGCCAGGGTCAGCGCGTACGTGCCGCCGAGCACGCGGAGCGTGGCGGTCCACCGCCGCACCCGCCGGTCGTCTCGCCCCGCGATGGCAACCCACTCCCCTCTGCCCGTCCTTTCGGCCCCGAGGGAGCGTGCCTGAGCGAAACGATCCGGCGGCGAGGCCGGCGAAGGGGCGTCCGGTTGGCTCAGCGAGGACTCTTCGGGTCGCGCGCGTCCGGTCGCGGGCCGGTCGCGGTCACCCGGCCGCGGACCATCGTCGCGGCCAGGCCCACGACGGCGCCGGCGGCGACGAACCAGCCCAGCCGCGTCCAGGGCACCACGGTCCCGAGATCGAGCAGCGCCACGACCGCCGCCCCGGCGCCGGTCCCGACGGCGGCGCCGAGCAACGCCGCCCCGCCGGCGTCCGCGGCACCCCGCCGGGCCGCGTCCAGGCCGCCCTCGGCCTGTCCGACAACCGGTTGGCCGTTCCCGGGCTGCTCGACGAGCGATTGGCCGTTCCCGGGCTGCTCGACGAGCGATTGGCCGTTCCCGGGCTGCTCGACGAGCGGCCGGGCCAGCAGCGCCCCGGCCAGCAGGACCGTCGCGAGCAGCACGAGCAGCGCGGCGGCCGGTGGTGGCGCGGGCCCGATCGGCTCGGCGGCGGCGACGACCTCGGTCCGGGTCCGCACCGTCGCGCCGGCGCCGGCGATCCCGGCCACCTCGCCCCGCGCGCCGGCCACCGGTGTCCCGGCCGCCAGCTTCACGTGCGCCACGCTCGGCCGGGCGTCGCCGAACAGCGCCGGCGCGTCCGACCATGAGACCGTGGCGCCAACGCCGAGGCCGGTGTCCATGGCGATCCCGGTCACCAGCAGCTCGCGCGCGCCGACCGCGGTCGACACCGGGACCCGGTCGCCGACCGCCAGGCCGAGGTCGTCGGCCGTGTGCCGGTCCAGGACGAGCTCGCCCGCGCCGACGTGGTCGACGACCCCGGCGTCCGCCGCGCGCGACAGCAGGAGCCCGGCCGCGCCGTCGTCGTCCCAGGCGACAACCTCCGTCGCGGTCCGCCCGACCCGCGCCGGCCCGGTCACCCCGGCCGCCATCAGGTCGACCGGCCGCAGCAGCTGGAGGCGTTCGACGGTGGCGGCGTCAAGCGGCCCGGTCACCACGAGGTCGCTGCCGAGGGCACGGTCGGCGCGCCGGTGGGCGTCGTCGGACGCGGACGCCTCGACGGTGGCGAGCGCGGCGGCGAGCGCGACGCCGGCGATCAGCACGCTCAGCGCCGAGCGGCGGTGGCGTGCGGGACGCGGTCGCATGCCAGCAGCTTCCGGCCGGACCGCTGTGAACCGCCTGAGCGCACCTGTGAGCGCCCTCAGCGTCCAGAGTCGCGCGAGGCGCTATGACAGCTCGATCGGGGGCTCCATGAGGCGCAGCGCCAGCGGCTTGCGCGGGGCGAACCAGGAGCCCTCCGGCTGCGCGTCCCAGCGGCGGGCGGTGCGGTCCACGCCGATCGGGTAGATCGTCAGCGTGCCGTCGGCGCCGAAGCGCATCCGCAGGAAACCCTTGTAGCCGGTGATGCCCTGGCCGGCGAACAGCTCGTTGACGTTGACCCCGAACCTGGCGGCGATCAGCAGGTACAGGGCGAACAGCTCACCGGCCGCGACGCACGACAGCGGGAAGTACAGCACGATCGCGATCAGCAGCGGCAGGGGCCACGGCTGGTCGACGAACGGCAGGTTGAGCCACGCCCACGTGCCGAGCACGGCGATCCCGACGAATGCGGCGCCGTGCCCCAGACCCAGGATCCAGTGCTTGGGTCTGCGTTTGCCGGCCACCCCGGGCATCGCCAGGAAGTACCCGCTGAGCACGTCGATCGCCACCATCAGGAACGCGGGGATGGTGACGAGCCGCTGCTCCGCGCCGGAGATGACCCGGTCCGCGGCGTTGACGAAGGCGAGCATGGTCAGGGTCTGCAGCACGCCCAGCAGCCCGAGGAACATGGGGTTGCGCCACGGGATGCGCCAGAAGGCGCCGAACGACAGCGCGCGCGACCGGGCCTTGGTCGGGTAGGCGGCCGCGAACTCGAACCACTGCGAAGGGCTGGCGTTGCGCACCAGCGAGCGGCGCGGTGGTACCTCGATCCGTCGCGGCAGCTCGTGCGTCGGGTACAGGTACGCCCCGCCGCCACCGCAGGTGATGAGCTGCCGGTCGGCTCCCTCGTACCGGGCGTAATGGTGCAGGTCGCCGGAGAGCATCAGCTTCACGTCCGCGCCGGTCGGAGCGATCACCGTGCGCACGAAGTAGTCGAGGCTGTCGTAGGCCTTGCGGTCGTCCTGCGCCTCGACCCAGCTCGGCGACGGCGGGCAGATGATCACCTTGTCGCCGGGGCCGAGACGGGCCGCGACCCGGGTGAAGTAGCGCAGCTGCGGGTCGTCGATGTACGCGCCCGCCTGCACGTCGGTGCCGAGGATCCACCACCGGTTGGGCAGCTGGATCGCGAAGTACGACCGCGACTGCCGCGTCTGCCAGCCGCCGATCTTGCCCTCGCCGCCCCGCACGAACAGGCGCAGGAAGGCGGTCAGGCCGTCGTACCAGTCGTGGTTGCCGGGCACCGCGTACATGCGAGGCCGCGGCCCCACGGCGGGCGGGTCGGGCAACGCCGCGCGGAACGGCCCCTTGAACCGGTCCTCGTACTGCTGACCGCTCGCCGTCGGATAGACCTGGTCCCCGCCGAGCACGAGCACCTCGCCGCGGGGCAGCTCGTGCCCCTCCACGCTCAGCGAGGGCTGGGCCAGCAGGTACGCGATCGAGTAGGTGGCGTTGAACCCGTCGCCGGTATCGGCGCAGTAGTCGACCCACAGCTCACCGTCGGGCACCTCCGCGTCGTCTGCGGACAGGTCCCCGGTGTAGCCGGGCGCCTCGCGCATGATCCGGTCCGGCATCGAGTCCTGCAGCTCGCGCTTGTCCAGGTACGCCCCGAACAGGTCGGCCAGCACGACCCGCACCGCGGTGCCGCTGAGCAGCACCGGACTGAGCCACGGCACGGCCCGCCGCGGGGTGAAACCCATCTGGTCCGGGTCCAGCGCGGAGGGCCGGTCACCGACCTGCACCACCGGCTTCTTCGCCTCGGGCATCGGCAGGAGTGGCTCGCCGGGCTCGGCGGTGAGCTCGCCGGGGGCGGCCGGCAGATCGTCGGGGATCACGCGCCGGACGTTACTCGGGAATCCCCTCGCGCGCGCCCCCTGGGCGTGCCGTACACTAGGTCATCGTTGCCGCCTTAGCTCAGTCGGCAGAGCGATTCACTCGTAATGAATAGGTCAACGGTTCGATTCCGTTAGGCGGCTCTGCAAGCCCTACCAGGGCAAACGTGAGGCCCGGGAGATTCTCCCGGGCCTTCGTCGTTGCGCAGCGCCTGTCGCGGATGTGTCATGCCCACCGGCGACCCGCTCCAGCGCCACCTGCACCCGGCCGCCCTGCTGTGGATGTCCGGCCCCGGCGCCGGACAGGTATCGCGGGGCGGACCCTCTGCTGCCGGAGGGGCAGCAGCGCTGCTCAGAGGGCGCGCCGACGACCGAGCGGACGCGGTGGCGGGCAGGCGTAATGCAGCAGCCGGACCTGCGGCGCTGCTCATGTGGGCGACGCGAACCACGCAGGCGGCGCGGACCAGCGGTGCCGCTCATGCAGCGGCAGCCGCTTCGAGCCGCCGGCGCTACTGCTGCGCAAGGCGGAGCAGGGGCGCGGACCAGGGGCGCGGAGCAGGGGCGCGGAGCAGGGGCGCGGAGCAGGGGGCGCGGCGCGGACCAGGCAGGCGAGGCCGCGGGGCCGAAGTGGGCGGAGCCGAGCCGGGCGGCGGCGGGCAGAGCCGGCCGGTTACCAGGT
This sequence comes from Dactylosporangium aurantiacum, assembly GCF_000716715.1. Lineage (GTDB taxonomy): Bacteria > Actinomycetota > Actinomycetes > Mycobacteriales > Micromonosporaceae > Dactylosporangium > Dactylosporangium aurantiacum. The sequence goes on from NZ_JNYJ01000038.1 coordinate 110,765, forward strand.
GACTCGGATGATCGGGGACACGCCGCCGGCCGGTGCGGTGGCGGGCTCGGTGTAGGGCAGCTCGGCCAGGTCAGGTGACCAGCGCCGCTCCAGGTCCCGCGCGGCGTCGAACGCGTCGGCCACCGGTTGCAGGACGCGCGCCCCGATGCGGGCGGCCGCCTCCAGGACGGCGGTGGGTGGTGGGGTGTCGGGGTGGGTGCCGCGGACGGTGACCGCCTCGATGGAGGTGGCGACCCTGGCGACGGCCTCGGCGAGCTCGTGGCGCAGCCCTTCGGCCCAGGCGGCGACGGCATCGGCGTACGCCGCGGTCGCTCGCAAGCGGCCGGTGACGGTCATCGGGTCGCTGCCGTCACCGAGGTGCCCGGCCAGCGCCTGCCACCGGGCCGCGAACGCCTCGGCGCCCGAGCCTTCCCATCCGGCGGCGGCGCCGAGGTCTGCGGCGAGCCACTCTCGGCGGCGGGCGAACCGCTCGGCGTCGGCCCGCAGCCGCGTCGCCGCTTCGCGCAGCGCCGCCGGGCTCAGCTTCAGCCCGAAGTCCAGCGCATCGCCGGGCAGCGCACCGACCAGGCGCAGCAGCGGCCACAGCGGATCGCCGGCCGGTGCCCCGCCGGCGACGAGGATCCCGTCGACGCGGTGCAGCAGGTCGGTGCCGATCCCGGAGAGCCGGTCAAGCGCGTCCATCAGGCACCGCCCCGGTCCGCCGTCGCCGGCCCGGTGGACCACGCGCCCCGCAAGGGCGGCGGCGGGGCAGCGGGGGGCATGCCGCGGCCGGGGGTCACGTGTCCTCCTGGCGCTGGTGACGGTGGCGGGCGTCGTCGTCGACGGTGCGGTAGTCCTGGGCCGCCCGGCGCAGCGCCTCGGCGGTCTCCGACAGGCGGATGCCGTGGGCGGACGCCTCGCGGGCGCGGGCGGTCAGCGCCGTCGTCAACGTCCGGTGCAGGGCCCGGCCCAGCTCGCCCGGGGCGCCCGGCGCGTCGCCGCCGAAGGCGCGGGAGCCCGGGTCGGCGAGTGCCATCGTGGTGCTCGCCCCGGCGAGTTCGTCGCCGGCGGCGTCGAGCCGGCCGGCCAGGTCGTCGAGTCCCATGCGCTCCCCCGCCAAGTCGTCCGCTACGTCAGGGACCGGTAGTCGCCGAACGTCTCGGCGTGCAGCTTCTTCCTGGCCCAGGCGGCGGCGTCGGTGGCGGCGGTGACGGCCGCCCGGACCGAGCGGGACACCTCGGCGCCCGTCTGCCCGCGCAGCTGGTCGATCCGCACGTCGCGGATCGTGCCGTCGGCGGTGACCACCACCTCGACCAGGCCGTCGGGGGAGCGCACGCTGACCTCGACGGTCGTGACCGCCTTGTCGAACTCGGCGAGCAACGCGTCGATGCGGCGGTAACGCTCCACCGCCTGCTCGATCCACCTCTCGTCGATCTCGCGCCCCATGTCGGCCCCTCCTCCGGGTGACCGTACGGCACCGGTGAGTGACACGGAACCCCGAACCGCGCCCTGTGGATAACTCTCAGCCGCGCCAGAGGGCGAGCATCATCGCTTCGACGGCGATGCGTGGCTTGACATTGGCCTCGATGGCGACGCGGCACTCCAGGACCGACTCGAGGCGGCGCAGGGTGCTCTCCGGCGCCCACTTCTGCGCGGCGGCGGCGGCCAGCTCGTCGGTGTCGCCGTGCACCGGCTCGACCCGCGCGGCGAACGTGTGGACCAGCACGTCGCGGTAGAAGCCGGCGAGGTCGACCAGCGCCCGGTCGAGGGCGTCGCGCTGGGCCCGGGTGGCGCGGGACTTCTGCCGCCGCTCGAGGTCTTTGAGCTGCCCGGCCGAGCCGCGGGCCGCCCCGGCGGCGCCCTTGCCGGTGCCGCCGGCGCCGAGCGCGGTCTCCAGCGCGGAGCGCTCCTTGGCGTCGGTCTCGGCCACGGACGCGGCGGCCTCGGCCTCGGCGGCCTCGATGAGCGCGGCCGCGGCGTCGAACGCGGCGCCGATGCCGGTCAGGCGGCGCGGCACGGCGAGGACCGCCTCGCGGCGGGCGCGGGCCTGCGGGTCGCCGGCGAGCCGGCGGGCCCGGCCGACGTGGCCCTGGGCGGCGGCCGCCGCCCACGCCGCGGTCTGCTCGTCGAGGCCGTCGCGGCGGCGCAGGAGCGCGGCGATCGCGTCGGCGGGCGGCTGGCGCAGCGCGACGACCCGGCACCGGGAGCGGATCGTGACGGAGATGTCGTCGGGGTGGGTGCTGGGCGTGCACAGCAGGAAGACGGTGCGCGGCGGCGGCTCCTCGATGGCCTTGAGCAGCGCGTTGCCGGCGGCCTCGGTGAGCCGGTCGGCGTCCTCGACGAGCAGGACCTGCCAGCGGCCCTGGGTCGGTGAGCTGGCCGCGCGCAGCACCAGGGCGCGCATCTCGCCGACCGCGATCGACAGCCCTTCCGGGACCACGAACCGCACGTCGGCGTGGGTGCCGCCGAGCGTGGTGTGGCAGGCCGCGCACTCGCCGCAGCCGCCGTCGGGGCACTGCAGCGCGGCGGCGAAGATGCGGGCGGCCACCGACCTGCCGGAGCCGGGCGGGCCGGTGAAGAGCCACGCGTGGGTCATGCCCGCCTCGGCGACGTCGCCGCGGACGATCGCGGCGGCCGAGGCGACGGCGCGGCTCAGCGTCGCGACCGCGTCGTCCTGGCCGACGAGCTCGGCGAAGATCGGCGGGGCGGTGCTGACGTCCACGCTCATACCCTGGTCTCCCGGCCCCCGTCGGGCAACTCGTCGGGAAGCTCGTCGGTCAGTTCGTCGCCGGTCAGCGCGGTGACCGTCTCGGCGGCGTCCTCGAGGGCCTCCTCGATCGCCTCCTCGAGGTCGAACTCCTCCTCGGCGGGCATCAGGTGCCGGACCCGCTGCAGCACGCCGGTGGCCAGGGCCTCGGCCGGCCGGGACGCGTCGAGCACCAGGTAGCGGCTCGGGTCGGCGGAGGCCAGGTCGAGGAACGCATACCGCACCCGCTCGTGGAACGCGAGCGACTCGCTCTCCAGGCGGTCGGCGTCGCCGCGGCGGCCGGCCCGGGCCAGGCCGACGGACGGCTCGAGGTCCAGCAGGACGACCAGGTCGGGCTTGAGGCCGCCGGTCGCCCACTTCGACAGCCACGACACCTCGTCGACCGGCAGGGTGCGGCCGGCACCCTGGTAGGCCAGCGACGAGTCGACATACCGGTCGCTGATGACGACCGCGCCGCGGGCCAGGGCGGGCCGGACAACGGACGCCACGTGGTGCGCGCGGTCCGCGGCGTAGAGCAGCGCCTCAGCGCGCGGGGTCACCACCTCGCCGGTGACCTCGGGCGGGTCGAGCACCAGGCTGCGGATCCGCTCGCCGAGCGGCGTGGCGCCGGGCTCGCGGGTGACGACGACCTCGCGGCCGATCTTCTCCAGCGCCTCGGCGAGGTGCCGGACCTGGGTGGACTTGCCGGCGCCCTCGCCGCCCTCGAAGACGATGAACAGCCCGCGGGCCGCGAGCGGCTCGTCGGGGCTGAGGGGGCGGCCACGGATGGAGCCGAGCACGTCGGCGAAGAGCGGCACGCCCTTCTTGTCGTCCATCTGGCGCAGTGCGACGACACCGGCGAGGACGCCGAGGATGCCGGCGAGGGCGAGCAGCGGCCGGGTGCTGGAGACCTCGAACTCCCGGAAGCCGAGGTTGAGGTGCCGGGACCCGCCGGCGCCGACGATGACGCTGGACAGCGAGATGGTGAGCATGAGCACCACGCGGGTGCCCATCTGCACGAAGGCGAACGCGCGGCCGCGCATGTCGTCGGCGACCTCGCCACCGAGCAGCGTGGTGCCGGACAGGAACGCCATGCCGGCGCCGACGCCGACGAGCAGGGCGCCGCCGACGGCGACGGCCAGATGCGTGGCGAGGGCGAGGATGAGCACGGAGCCCGCGGCCAGCACGATCGACAGGCCGAACCAGCGGCGCCGCGACAGCGCCCCGACGATGCGCGGGCCGGCCGCGATGCCGACGCCGAGGCCCAGGAACAGCGTCGCGAAGAGCAGCGCGAAGCCGGAGTCACCGGCGCTGAGCGACACCGCGTAGAACTTGGCGGTGCCGACGACCACGCCGCCGCCGGCGAACGCGCCGAAGATGCCCAGCACCAGGCCCCGCACCAGCGGGGTCCGGCTGACGAACGACCAGCCCTGGGTGAACTCCTTGAGCATCCCGGGCTTGCGCTCGACGTCGGCGGTGCGCCGGCCGCTGATCTCCTTGATGCCGAAGAACACGGTGAGCGCGGTGGCCAGGAACGTCAGCGCGTTGAACCACAGCGCGACCTCGCTCGGCTCCGCGCCCGCCGGGCGGTCCGTGGCGCCGAACACCACGACGACCAGTTTCTCCAGGCCGATGAGCACGAGGCCGGCGAGCACCGGCGTGATGCCATACGTGGTGGCGAGCGTCAGCTGGTTGGCCGTCTCGAGGCGGGCCCGGGGCAGCAGGTTGGGCACCGCCGCCTCCTTGGCCGGCGTCCAGATCATCGCGGTGGTCTCGATGATGAACGTGGCGATGGCGGCCCACGCGATCACGAGCGTGCTGTCGTCGACGACCAGCGCGGCGGCCGGCATCGAGGCGAAGAAGAGGAACCGGATCAGGTCGCAGACGACCATGGTGAGGCGCCGGTCGAAGCGGTCGGCGAACACGCCCGCGACGGGCCCGAGCACGAGCGCGGGCAGCAGGCGCACGGCGATGACCGAGCCGAACGCCACACCCTGCGCCGCCGAGTTGTCCACCTGCGCGGCGGCGAACGTCGAGGCAGCCAGCAGGCCGAGCCAGTCACCGAGGGACGACAGCCCCAGCACCGCCCACAGCCGGCGGAACGGCCGGATGCGCAGGACCGCCTTCAGCTCGCCGAAGCCGGACAAGTCGCTGCTGGCGATGGCGGCACCTCCTCAGTAGAACGCTTACTGTAACCACGCTACCGGTCTCCAGGTGTCGCCCAGGTGTCGACCGACGCGCCGTACGCGAGGTTCTTTCATATTCACCGTCGACTCGGTACGGTGAGTCGTGTCCAGCTCACGTGACGCCCTCAGGGCCCGCTACGACCGGGCGACCGCCGATCTCGACCCGCCGTTCGCGATCGTCGACCTCGATGCGTTCGACGCCAACAGCGCCGCGATGCTCGGCCGGGCCGCCGGCAAGCCGCTGCGCGTGCCCAGCAAGTCGGTGCGGGTCCGCGCGCTGATCGACCGGGCCCTGGCGCAGCCGGGCTGGCGGGGCGTCATGGCGTACACCTTGCCGGAGGCGATCTGGCTGGCCGGGCAGGGCACGTCCGGCGACATCCTGGTGGCCTACCCGACGGCCGACCGGGCCGCGCTGCACCGCCTGGCCACCGACGAGAAGCTCGCCGCGACCGTCACCGTCATGGTCGACAGCACCGCCCAGCTCGACCTGATCGACGCGGTGGTCCCGGCCAGTGAGCGGGCCGGCGCCGTGCGGGTCTGCATCGACCTGGACGGCTCGTGGCGCCCCGCCCGGGGCGTGCACATCGGGGTGCGGCGCTCGCCCGTGCACAGCGCCCGCCAGGCGGGCGAGCTCGCCGCCGCGATCGCCGGCCGTGCCGGGTTCCGGCTGGTCGGCCTCATGTGCTACGAGGCGCAGATCGCGGGCCTCGGCGACGCGCCGCCCGGGCGCCCGGTGCGCGGCGCGCTCATCCGGGCGATCCAGTCGCGGTCGTTCCCCGAGCTGCTGGCCCGGCGGGCGGCCGTCGTGGCCGAGGTCCGCCGCCACGCCGACCTGGAGTTCGTCAACGGCGGCGGCACCGGCAGCGTCCAGGCCACCGCGCAGGACCCCGCGGTCACCGAGGTGGCCGCCGGATCAGGGCTGTTCGGGCCGTGGCTCTTCGACGGGTACCGCCGCTGGCGCCCGCAACCGGCGGCGTTCTTCGCCATGTCGGTCGTGCGCCGGCCGGACGCGCGGGTCGCGACGGTCCTCGGTGGCGGCTGGATCGCCTCCGGGGAGACCTCGCCGACCCGCCAGCCGCTGCCGTGGCTGCCGGAAGGGCTCGAGCTGATCGGGACCGAGGGCGCCGGCGAGGTGCAGACCCCGCTGGTCGGCCCCGGCGCCGCCGGCCTGCGCCTCGGCGACCGCGTCTACTTCCGCCACGCCAAGGCCGGCGAGCTGTGCGAGCACGTCAACGAGGTGCACCTCGTGTCCGGCGACACGATCGTGGACGTGGTGCCGACGTACCGGGGAGAAGGCAAAGTCTTCCTGTGAGCGTGAGCGTGAGCGTGCGGTGGCGGGCGGCGATGCAGCGGGCGCTCTACGGCCCCGACGGGTTCTTCCGCCGCCCCGGACCCGGCCCCGCCGCGCACTTCCGGACCAGCGCGCACGCCTCGCCGCTGTTCGCCGGGGCGATCGCCACGCTGCTGGAGCGCCTCGACGACGCCCTGGACCGGCCGGCCCGCCTCGACCTGGTCGACGTCGGCGCCGGCCGCGGCGAGCTGCTGCGCGGCGTCCTCGCCGCCCTGCCGCCGTCCGTGGTGGCCCGCGTCGCCGCCGTCGGCGTCGAGGTCGCGCCCCGCCCGCCCGAGCTGCCCGCGCGGATCGGCTGGGCCACCGGCATCCCTTCCGGCATCACCGGCCTGCTCGTGGCCACGGAGTGGCTCGACAACATCCCCGTCGAGATCGTGGAGCTCGATGCGCGGTCGCGGCCACGGTACGTGTGCTGCGCCGCCGACGGCACCGAGACGCTCGACGAGGCGCCGCTGACCCCGCAGGACGCGGCGTGGCTGGCCACGTGGTGGCCCCTCGAAGGGCTGCCGGAGGGCGCCCGCGCCGAGGTGGGGCGGCCGCGGGACGAGGCGTGGGCGGCCGCGGTGGGCAGCGTCGCGCGCGGCCTGGCCCTCGCGGTCGACTACGGGCACCTGCGCGGCGCCCGGCCGCTGTTCGGCACGCTCACCGGCTTCCGGCACGGCAAGGAGACCCCGCCGGTGCCCGACGGGTCGTGCGACCTGACGGTCGCGGTGGCGCTGGACTCGCTGGACGTACACCACCTGCTGCTGACCCAACGGGAGGCGCTGCGGCTGCTCGGGGTGCACGGCGGGCGGCCGCCGCTGGCGATGGCCTCCACCGACCCGGCCGGCTACGTGCGCGCCCTGGCCCGGGCCGGCGAGGGTGCCGAGCTGACCGACCCGGCCGGGCTCGGCGGCCACCACTGGGTCATGCGCTGGGTATGACGTCTGGTCATACCGGGGGTACACTGTGCGGCATGACGGCCAAGGTGACGTTGTCCTTCTCCGATCAGACCATCGCCGACGCCCGGCACTGGGCTGAGCGCGACGGGGTCTCGCTCAGCGCGTGGATCGACCGCGCCGCGCAGGAACGCGCCCTGCGCGAGATCTTCACCGCGCACGCCGAGGCGGTCCGCCGGGCCAAGCCCGACCTGGAGCGCGCCGCGCTCGCCGACGAGGAGGAGATCGCCCTGGTCGACGCGGAGCTGTTCAGCGGGCGCCGTGCGGCGCGGTGAGGTCTGGCTGATCAAGGGCGCCCGCGAGCGCCTCGGGCTGATCATCAGCTCCGACGTGTTCAACAGCACGGACGTGCCCGTGGTCATCGTCGCCGAGGTCACCGACCAGGAGGAGCTGCGCGACTCGCCGCTCGCCGTCGAGCTCGACGACCTCGTCGTCATGCCCGACCGGCTGTCCTCGCCGCTGAAGCGCTGGTTCACGGAGCGGGTCGCCGTCGCCGACACCGCCACGATGCACAACGTCTCGCGCGCGCTGCGGATCCTGCAGGACCTCTAGGCTGGTTCGCATGACCTCCGAGTTGACGGTCGGCACAGGGGCGGGCCTCGACACCGCCGACATGGTGCTCAACATCGGCCCACAGCACCCCTCGACCCACGGCGTGCTGCGGCTCAAGCTCGTCCTGGACGGCGAGCGGGTGCTCAGCGCCGAGCCGATCATCGGCTACATGCACCGCGGCGCGGAGAAGCTTTTCGAGGTCCGCGACTACCGGCAGATCATCATGCTGGCCAACCGGCACGACTGGCTGTCGGCGTTCGCCAACGAGCTCGGCGTCGTCCTCGCCGTCGAGCGGCTCATGGGCATCGAGGTCCCCGAGCGCGCCGTCTGGCTGCGCACCGCCCTGGCCGAGCTCAACCGGGTGCTCAACCACCTGATGTTCCTCGGCTCGTATCCGCTGGAGATCGGCGCGATCACCCCGGTCTTCTACGCCTTCCGCGAGCGCGAGACGATCCAGGCCGTCCTCGAGGAGGCGTCCGGCGGCCGGATGCACTACATGTACAACCGCGTCGGCGGCCTCAAGGAGGAGGTCCCGGCCGGCTGGACCACCCGCGCCCGCGCCGCGATCGACCAGGTCCGCCGGCGCATGCCGGACCTGGACAACCTCATCCGCCGCAACGAGATCTTCCTCGCCCGCACCGTCGGCGTCGGCGTGCTCTCCGCCGCCGACGCGGCCGCGTTCGGGGCCTCCGGACCGGTCGCCCGCGCCTCGGGACTGGACTTCGACCTGCGCCGCGACGAGCCGTATCTGGCCTACGGCTCGCTCACGGTCCCCGTGGTGACCCGCACCGCCGGCGACTGCCACGCCCGCTTCGAGGTGCTGCTGGACCAGGTGTACGCCTCACTCGACCTCGCCCAGGCCTGCCTCGACGAGGTCGACAAGGTCACCGGCCCGGTCAACGTCCGCCTGCCGAAGGTGGTGAAGGCGCCGGAGGGGCACACGTATGCCTGGACCGAGAACCCGCTCGGCATCAACGGCTACTACCTGGTGTCCCGCGGCGAGAAGACCCCGTGGCGGTTGAAGCTGCGCACCGCCTCGTACTCCAACGTGCAGGCCCTGTCGAAGCTGCTCCCGGGCACCCTGGTGCCCGATCTGATCGCGATCCTGGGCTCGATGTTCTTCGTGGTGGGCGACGTCGACAAGTAGGGCTGTGCTGGCTGCCGCGCCTCCGGCGCGGCGGCGGGGGTTCCACCCGCAGCCCTCATACTCGCTGCGCTCGCACTTCCCAACCTGGCCCGACCGGCGAAATCTGGCGCTGCGCTTCCTGGCTTCGTCGTGGTCGGGCCTCCGTCGCGGGCCGGACCGGGCGGAGCCGTCGTGGTCGCCCCGCACCTCGTGACGCCGCAGCGGCGGCGGGGCGCTCAGCGCCAGCGGTCGTCGTTTCCCTCGAAGTCGACGATCTGGCGGGCCGGGCGGGAGCGGGGCTCGTCGCGGGAGCCGTTCCAGCCGTAGTCCTCGTCGTCGTCGTGACGGGCCCGGCGGGGGACGCGCTCGTCCTCGCGGGACGGCGCCGGGTCCTGCCAGCGGGACGGTGGCGCGGCCGGCAGTGCCGCCTGGGCGGCGCCGAGGGCGGGACGGTCGCGGCGGACCTCGGACCAGCGGGTGGTGCCCGTGTCGTCGCGGCGGGCCTCCTCGTAGCTGCTCTCGGACCACTGCGCGTCGGCCTCGCGTTCGCGCTCGCGGCGGGCCTCGGAGCGGCGCGGGCTCTCCCGGCGGGGCTCGTCGGCGGGCGGGTACTCCTCGTGCCGCACCGACGCCCAGCGGTCCTCGATGCGCACGTGGGTGCCGGTCTCGTCGGCGTGGACGGCGGCGCGGCGCTCACCCATGCGCAGCTCACGGCCGCCGCGCTCGTCGCTGTGGACCGACGCCCACCGGTCGGTGGTGCGCACGCCGGTCACGCTGCCGGCGTCGTCGTCAGGGTCGTACGCGCGGCGCCGGCCGCCCGTCCGCTCCACGTCGCGGGACGGGCCGTCGCCGTCGGCGCGGGCCATCCGCTCGCGCAGCAGCTGCTCGGTCCAGGACTCCTCGCGGGGGGCCTCGGTGCGTTCGATCCACTCGGAGCGCTCGCTGCGCTCGGTCCATTCGGAGCGTTCGGTGCGCTCGGAGCGGCTGATCCGCTCGGCGCCCCAGGCCCGGTCTGTGCGGTCGGACGGCTCGTCGCGACCCCCGCGGTCAGTGTGCTCACCACGTCCGCCGCGGTCGGCGTGGTGACCCCGGCTCCGTTCGCCACGGTCGCTGTAATCGCCACGGTCCCCGTGGTCGCCACGGTCGCCCCGGCCGGCGTGGCTGCCGTAGTCGCCCCGGTCGCCGTGGCCGTAGTCGCCGTAGTCGTCGCGCTCGTCGCGGCGGCGGCGCCCGCCGGCCTCGCCGCCGTCGGCCCGCTCGTCTCGGCGGCGCCGGCCGCCGTCACCGTCGGACCAGCCGCCCTCGGCGCGGCCGGGGTCCGCGTCGGACCAGCCGCCGCGGCCGGTGCGCCCACCGGCGTCACCCCGCCCGCGATCGACCCGCCCGGCGTCGTCGTCCGGCCGGGCGCCCCATTCGCCGCGACCCGTGCGGTCGGACTGGTCGGCCCATTCGGCGGCCTCCCGGCCCGCCCGGCCGCGGTCGTGCGCGCCGGCCCGGCCCCGGTCGGCGCCCCGGTCGGCGCCCCGGTCGGCGCCCCGGTCAACGCCCCGGTCAACGCCCCGGTCAACGCCCCTGTCCGCGCCCCTGTCCGCGCCCCTGTCCGCGCCCCTGTCCGTGCCCCGATCCGCGCCCCGGTCGGTGTCGGGGTCCTCGCCGCGGTCGCCCCAGCCCTGGCGGGCGGCGCGGCCGGTGCGGTCCCCGGACTCGCTCCAGTGGCTCGCGTCGACGACCCGCCCGGCGCCACCGTCGGGGCGGCCCCGGTCGCCCGGCTCGTGCCAGTCCTGCCCGTCGCGGTCGGACCACTCGCCGGCCGGGCGGCGCTGCTGCGGGATCTCGACCGGGCGGGCGCCGTACACGGTGCCGTCGCGCCGCTGGTCGGTCGGGTCGACGACCATCGTCTTCGTGGTGACCTGCACGGTCTCCGTGTGCCGCAGCACGCCCTGGGGGACCGCGGCGGAGCCGACCGGCTGCGGGCCGGCGTGCTGCGCGGCGGCCGCCTGCTGGGCGGCGCGGGTGGTGCGCTCGAGCTGGCCGCGCATCATGTCGACCTGGTTGCGCAGGGCGTCGACGGTCTCGTGCAGCACGCCGATGCGCTCGACGAGCTGACCGTGCGTGGCGCGGGCCGCGTGGGTGATGTCGCCGCGGATGTCGTCGCGGAGCGTGTCGAGCTCCTCGAACATCGCCTCCTCGATCTCGCCGCGCAGGTTCTCGTGGTCGGGGCGCAGGGCGATCGACAGTCCGATGAGCACCACGACGCCCACCGCGAGCACCGCGGCGAGCTGCAGGACGAACCCGCCGCCGAAGAGCAGCAGCAGCGCGGCCAGCGGGGCGAGACCGACCCCGGCCCAGAAGAGGATCTGCAGCAGCTTGGCGCTCCGCACTCCTCCGGTGGTTTCCGCGCCTGGCATGAGCAGAGACCTTACCTAGTCTTCAGAGCAAGCGAAATGCCCGCCCTCGGGGTCGAGGACGGGCATTTGGCAACTACCGTGCGTTATCGCCGGGGCTAGCCGAGCGAGCCGTCCGAGGAGAAGACGAGCGCGATCGAGGCCGTGCCCTTCTTCAGCGCGTCGAGGCTCTGCGGGCCGCCCGCGTCGAGGCTGACGAACTTGCCGAACTGGATGCTGTACGTCTTCTCCAGACCCGGCTGGCAGAACGGCCGCTGCGGGCACTCCGCCGGGCCACCGAGGACGGTGTCCTTGCCGGAGCACTTGCTGGCGAAGTCGCTGAGCGTCTTCACCCCGTTCTTGTCGGCGAACGCGGTGGTGACCGCGAACGCGTTCTGGTCGGCCGCCTTCGACGCCTTGCCGAACGTCAGGCCGGCCTTGCCGCCGATCTCCTTGAGCGCGGTGACGGTCTTGTCGACGTCGCCGGACGCGAGGGCCTTGGCGTCCTTACCGTTGACCTGCCCGTTGATGAACTCGGTCAGGGTGCCGGCGTACTCGGGGACGACCTGGAGGTCGCCCTTGGTCAGCTGGCCGTAGTAGATCTCGCGCTTACCGATGGTCTGGACGGTCGCGTCGTACCCGGCGGCGTCCAGGACGATCTCGTAGAGGGCGCCGAGCGTGGCGTTCTCCGCGAAGTCGGCGGCGCCGATCTTGATCGCCCCGCCCTTGCCCTTCTCGATGCCGGTGGTGAGGTTCTCGGCCTTGGCGAAGTCCTCCGCCGCGACCTTGGACGTCTTGCGGTCCACGACGACCGCCTTGTTGAGCTGGATCAGCTTCTCCGTGGTGAGCGCGTCCGCCACCTTGTCCAGCGCCGCGACGAGGGCCGGGTCGGCGGCCTTCGTGTTGATCGCGGCGATGATGTTGTCCGCCGTCTGCAGCTGCTTGTCGTCGGTGAGGACGACGAGCTTGTCACCGGCGACCGGGGCACAGCCTGCCCCGCTCACACTCGCCGGCGCCTGGGTGCCCGAGGAACCCTCCTCGCCGCAGGCCGCGAGGCCTACGGTGGCGAGGCCCAGAAGGACCCCGAGCGTGGCGCGCATGGCAGTTCGCAAAATGGCCCGCCTTCCGTGTCCCGGCGCGATCACTGTGACCGGCCGCGTGTCCGACGGGCGGCGCTATCGGCAATGAAGCCCGCCCGCTTCCCATAGGCAACTCCGCCGATGGGAAATCGGCAACCGCAACCAGGCACGGTTTCGTAACGACCCGTCACACCCGCCCTGCGGCCTGGCGCAACACCCGAGGTGTGATCTTGCGCTCCAGTACCGCCATCAGCCCGTCGATCAGCAGCGCGAGCAGGGCGACCAGGACCGCGCCGGCAAGGATCTGGGCGTCGCCGCGGCCCGGCCCGAGGCCGAACCCGGCGGAGATGATGTTGCCGAGCCCGCCGCCGTTGACAAGGGTGGCGAGGGTGGCGGTGGCGACCACCTGGGTGGTCGCGATGCGCAGCCCGGTCGCCAGGAACGGCACGGCGAGCGGGATCTCGACCCGCCACAGCAGCTGCGCCGCGGTCATACCCACGCCCTTACCGGCGTCACGCACCTCCGGATCGATCTCGCGCATGCCCGTGTACGCGTTGGCCAGCAGCGGCGGCAGCGAGAACACGGTCAGCGCGACCACGACGGCCCGCATGCCGATGCCCAGCGGGCTCAGCGACAGGATCGTCAGCAGCGCGATGACCGGCATCGCCTGCGTGATGTTGGACAGGATGACCACGACACCGGAGCCCGCACCGCGCCGGCCGAGCCAGATCCCGACGGGCCACGCGACCAGGCAGCCGAACAGCACGGACAGGAACGAGATCTCCAGGTGCTCGCGCAGCCGGGTGAGGATCCCGTCGGGGTTGGTCCAGTTCAACGGATCGTTGAACCACGTCACCATCTCAGCGAACGCGTTCACGCCGTCACCTCCGCTTCGCTGCGGCGCCGGCCTGAACTGCGCCCTGAGCTCATGATTCGCAGCCCTCCGCTGCGCTGCGGCACGCTCATGCCTTCCTCCTCGTCCACGGCGTGAGGGCCCGGGTCAGCGCGACCAGCAGCAGGTCCAGCACCAGGGCGAGCAGCACGCAGATGAGCGCGGCGGTGGCGATCTGCGCCTTGTAGAAGTTGTTGCGGAAACCGCTGAGGATCAGCGCGCCGAGCCCGCCCTGCGAGCCGACGGCCGCGCCGACAGTGACCAACGCCACTGTGGAGACCGTCGCCAGCCGCAGCCCGGTGAGGATCGCGGGCAGGGCGAGCGGCAGCTCGACGCGCAGCAGCCGGGCGCCCCGGCCGTAGCCCATCGCGGTGGCGGCTTCCCGCACGTCGCCGGGCACCTGCTGCAGTCCGGTGAGCGCGTTGCGGATGATGACGATCAGCGCGTACAGCACCAACGCCACGACGACCGGGGTGCGGCCGGTGCCCAGGAACGGGGCCAGGAAGGCCAGCAGCGCCAGGGACGGAATCGTGTAAAGCACGCTGGCTGATGTCAGAATCGGCGTGGCGAGCGGGCGCACCCAGTACGCCAGCACCGCCAGCGGCACCGCGATGGCCACCGCGATCGCGACCGACCACACGGTGATGGCCACGTGATCGAGCAGCGCGTCCCGGATCGTGTCGGCGTTGTCCCGGACATAGCTCCAGGAGAACCAGGGGTTGCCCGCCTCACCGCGAGCCAGGAAGGACATGCGTGGACCGTACCGCGAAGGCCGACGGCGCGCCGATCATGCTCGATCGGCTCGGCAAGACGTACCCGAACAAGACCACGGCGGTCGACGAGCTGACGCTGGATGTCGCCGGCGGCGACGTGACCGTGCTCATCGGCCCGTCCGGGTGCGGCAAGTCGACCGTGCTCCGGATGGTCAACCGGCTCATCGAGCCGACCAGGGGCCGGGTGCTGGTCGACGGCGAGGACGTGACGAAGGTCGATCCGGTGCGGCTGCGGCGGACCATCGGCTACGTGATCCAGAACGTCGGGCTCTTCCCGCACCAGACGGTCCGGGCCAACGTCGGCACCGTGCCGCGGATGCTCGGCTGGGACAAGGCCCGCATCGCCGGGCGCACCGACGAGCTGCTCGATCTGGTCGGGCTGGAGCCGGGGCGGTATGCGGCCCGCTACCCGCACGAGCTGTCCGGCGGGCAGCGGCAGCGGGTCGGCTTCGCCCGCGCGCTCGCCGCGGACCCGGTGGTGCTGCTGATGGACGAGCCGTTCTCGGCGGTCGACCCGATCAACCGGGGGCGGCTGCAGGACGAGTTCCTCCGGCTGCGCCAGAGCGTGCGCAAGACGACGATCCTGGTCACGCACGACCTGCAGGAGGCGATCAAGCTCGGCGACCGGATCGCGGTGCTGTCCGACCACGCCCGCCTGGAGCAGTACGCGACGCCCGCGGAGCTGCTGGCGAACCCGGCGAACGCCTTCGTCGAGCAGTTCATCGGCGAGGACCGCGGCATCATGCGCCTGTCGGTGACCCCGATCCCCCGCGACCGCCTGCAGCCCCTCCACGGCGCCCCCGGTGACCTGCCCACGGTGCCCGCCGGCGGGACCCTGCGCGTCGCCTTCGGCGCGATGCTGGCCGCGGGGGCGGCCGCGGCGGTGGTCCGCGACGGCGACGAGCCGATCGGCGTGTTGTCCGCCGCCGATGTACAGGCAGCGCTCGCCGACGTCGACGCCGCACCGCGCTGAACAGCGCGAAGACCGGCGACGGGGGTGTCCGTCGCCGGTCTTCTGGTCAGCGCGTCAGGGCCGGCGGCCCGCCATGGAGGCCAGGCCGATGATCCAGCCGACGATGAGGCCGTATCCGGCGCCACCGGCGGCGTTGACGACCGCGCTGCTGATCGAGGCGTCGGCCAGCAGGAACGCGGTGATGAGGGCGGCCAGTGCGGCCGCGAAGATGTAGGCGGCCCAACCGGTCAGGATCGCCGAGATGGTGCCGCGCGCGCTGGCGAGCTGCGCGCCGACGAGCAGCGTGATGAAGACCGCGGTGAACAGGACCAGCAGGATCGCCTTCAGATCGGCGGCCAGCAGGTCACGCACGGACTGGTCGGTGTCGAAGTTCCAGGCCGGCCACGCGAGGGTCTCCAGGAACAGACCGCGGTTGCCCGAGTTGACCCAGTCGACGTACCAGGGGCTGCCGAAGATCAGCACCAGTAGGAACGCCACCAGGGTGCCCGCGCTTGTCGCGGTGCGGTAGCGCGAACGAGTGATTGCCATGCCCCGGATTAGTCCCGGGAAACAAAATTCGTAAACAGATACCCGTAGTTACTTCGATGGCGACATCAGGTAGTCGATGAAGGCGGCCCTGACCAGCGGCTCGGACTCGCCGTAGGTGTGGTCGGTGACCTCGCGCCAGAGCGCGACGACGTCGTCGACGGTGGCGTCCAGGGAGCCGAGCCAGCCGTCCTGGGTCTCGTCGTTGCTGGACGTGACGTGCTTGAACAGGTCCCAGAAGAACTTCAGGTCGCGACGCTGCCGGGCGAGGCCGAAGGCGCGTTCGCGAAGTTCCTCGGTGGACAGCGCGTCAAGCTCCGCGAGGGTGGCGTCGGTCATGACCTCAGCTTAGCGAGCCGGGCGGCGCCGTCAGCGGCTGCTGCCCCACCGCTCCTCGACGCCCCAGTCCTCGTCGGTGGTGCGCGCCGGCAGCTGGCTCGTCCAGCCGCCGGTGCGCGAGGCGGACCAGCCGTTGTCGGGCTCGGCCTGGCTGGCGCCGTAGCCGCCGGTCGAGGCGGTGCTGGGGGTCCAGACCTCCTCCTCGACCGCTTCCTCGGCGGCCGTCCGCGGCCGGCCGAACGTCTCGATCAGCCGGGTCACGACCAGCCCGATCGCGATCGCGCCGCCGGCCACCGCGAGGGGGGAGATGTTCCACTGCTCGGCGGTGGAGTACCGGAACAGCACCGTCATCGCGGCGACCGCCAGGACGGTGCCGAGGACGCCGCCGCGGCGGCCGTAGGCGGAGGTCCCGCCGATGAGGGCGGCGCCGAGGGCGAGGGCGGTGGTGGACAGCCCGGCCGCGGCCATGCCGTTCTCGGTGGTGGCGATCTCGCGGACGTCGAGGGCGGTCAGCACCCCGGCGACCGAGGCGAGCAGGGCCGAGCCGGCGATCGCGAGGCCGGTGATGGTGGCCGCGCCCCCGCCGCGGCGGCGGGCCGGGTCGGCGACCGGGCGGAAGCGCCCGACGGCGCGGCGGACCGGCCGGATCAGGCCGACGGCGCTGCCGACGGCGCCGAGCGCGACGACCGCGAGCAGCCAGTACAGCGCATGGTCGTGCGGGTCGTAGGCGCCCTGGACGACCTTCTCCGCGTTCTGGTCGGCGATCCAGGCCATGAGCGCGAGCGCCACGCCGAGGCTCGCCGCCCAGCCGGGCACGTGGAAACCGACGACCAGCACCGCGATCACCACGCCGACGCCGAGCGCGACGAGGGCGGTGATGCCGGCGGTCATCGCCAGGCCGCGGTCGGAGTTGTCGGCGAAGAACAGGGCCGACGCGTACGCGATCGGGCCGATCGCCAGGTTGGCCGCGCCGGCACGCAGGGTGAGCCCCATGGCGATCGCCACGAGCCCCAGCTCGGCGCCGGCGAGCAGCAGCGACTCGAGCTCGGCGCCGCGCAGCGCCTCCGGCCGGGCGTCGCGCAGCAGGAACAGCAGCGACGCGGTGGCCAGCAGGAGCACCATCTCCCACAGCACGTGCACCGCCAGCCGGTCGCGGCCGGGCTCGCCGTGCTCGGGGTCGTCGAAGACGTCGTCGAGCTGCGCCGCGCTGGGCGTGGCGCGCCGGGCGGCCAGGCCGAGCGTGCTCTCCGTCGGCGGGACGCTGTAGTCGGGGCTCGCCGAGTACGACCCGGGCGTGTAGACCGACTGGTTGGAGACGCCGAGCGTCGGTGCGTCCTCGGGCACGCCGCCCGAACGGAAGTCGGGTTCCTCACGGAACCCGGGCTCACCGCGGAACCGCGAGTCGTCGTACGCCATCGCGCGCGCCTCCTGCCAGCCGACGACCGGTACGGGTCGCACAGTAACCGCGGATTGTGACGCGCGACAGTCTTTGGGCGAGGAAGACGACAGTGTTTGTTCCAGAACCCTATCGATCGAGGCTTTCGTCCTCTGAGCGTTCCCCCTCCTGGCGCCCGTCCAGGCGGCCCTGCCTGGGAAGATCCTTGTCCCGCGGGCTGGGTGGCACCCGGCAGGCCCGCTCGAGCCAGAGCGCGGCCGCGAGCAGGACGATCGATCCCGCGACGCCGAGCAGGGCCTGCGGCAGGTTCTCCGAGACCTTGGCCAGCACGCCGCGCTGGGTCAGCAGCCAGGACGACATGCCCAGGTAGAGGCCGCCGAACAGGGCCGCGACCAGCGCGGACGCCTTACCGAGGACGGCATACCGGGCGACCACCAGCGGCTGCAGCGGGCCGGCGCCCTCCTTGCGCAGGATCCGGTTGCGGGTCGAGTACGCCTCGAAGCCCTCGAAGATCGCCAGCCCGATCAGGGTGAGCGGCGGCAGCCAGGGCAGCGTCGGCAGGCTGTTCCACAGGCTGCTGATGCCGATCCAGGCCAGCGCGGTGGTCGCGAGCGCGGCGATGACGAGGGTGGCCGGCCGGGTCGGCTCCATCCGGCCCTTGGGCCCGGTCGCGTTCGGTTCGTCGGGTGACGGCGTGGCCATCGGCTCGGCTCCAGATCACGAATCGAGGTGGATGTCTTCCCGCGGGCGCAGGTCGGCGAGGTCGGCGGCCACCGGGGCGGCCCGGACCAGGTCGTAGAGCCATCCGTGACCCGGCAGCTGCCCGTAGGGCTGGATGTCGAGCCACGGCCGGAGCACGAACGCCCGCAGATGTGCCCGCGGGTGGGGCAGGGTCAGCTCCGGGTCGTCGGTGGTGACCGGCCGGTCGTCGTCGCCCCATACGGCGATGACGTCTACGTCAAGCGTACGCGGACCGAAGCGGCGCGCCGGGTCCCGGACGCGGCCCGCCGCGCCCTCCAATTGGTGGGCCCGGTCGAGCCAGTCGCGAGGGCCCGCCGCCGGGTCGACGGCGAGCAGCACCGCGTTGAGGTAGTGCGGCTGGTCGGGATCGCCCCACGGGGGTGTCTCGTACACCCCGGAGACGGCAACCACCACGTCGCCGAGGCCGGCCACCGCGCCGCGCAGGTTGGCCTCGCGGTCGTCGAGGTTGCTGCCGAGGGACAGCACGGCCCTGGTCATGCCCGCTGCCGGCGGATGGTGACGGCGACGTCGGCGAACTCGTGCGGGATCGGGGCCTGCGGCTTGTGGACGGTCACGGTGGCGGCTCGTACCCGCGGATCCGCCAGGCACACGCCGGCGAGGCGGTGCGCGAGGGTCTCGATGAGGTTGACCGGCTCGCCCGCGACCACCTCGGCGAGGCTGCCGGCCAGCTCGCCGTAGTGCACGGTGTCGGTGACGTCGTCGGACGCCGCGGCCGGGGCGAGGTCGAGCTCCAGGACCACATCGATCACGAAGTCCTGCCCGTCGCGGCGCTCGAAGTCGAACACGCCGTGGTTGCCGCGGACCCGCAGCCCGGTCAGGGTGATCCGGTCGAGCGCCATGTCACCGTCCGTCGTCGCTGTCATCGAGCCGCCTGTACGGCCTGCCACACCTTGATCGCGTCCACGTTGCCACGGACCTCGTGGACCCGCACGCCCCACGCGCCCGCGGCGACGGAGAGCACGGTCGTGGCGATCGTGGCCGCCTCCCGGTCCCCGGTCGGGCGCGGGGAGCCGTCGGCGGCCTCCAGCAGCCGGCCCAGGTGCGACTTGCGGCTGGATCCGACGAGCACCGGGTAGCCGAGCGCGACGAGCTCCGGCAGGTGCGCGGCCAGCCGCCAGGTGTGCTCGGCCTTCTTCGCGAACCCCAGCCCCGGGTCGAGAATCAGCCGTTCGGGTGCCACACCGGCGGCGACGGCCTCGTCGACCCGCTCCAGCAATTCGGCACACACCTCTTTCACGACATCGTCATAAACGGCCAAATCGGCCATTCTTCGCGAATGGCCGCGCCAATGCATGAGGACCCACGGGCAGCCGGCCTCGGCGACCACCCGGGCCATGTCGGGGTCGGCCAGACCGCCGGACACGTCGTTGACCAGGGCGACGCCGGCCTCGACCGCCTCGGCGGCGACCGCCGCGCGGGTCGTGTCGATGCTCATCGTGACCCCCGCCGCGGCCAGCTCGCGGATCACCGGCAGGACCCGGTCCAGCTCCGTGCGCGCGTCGACCCGGTCGGCACCCGGACGGGTGCTCTCGCCGCCGATGTCGATCACGTCGGCGCCCTCGCCGACCATCTGCATGGCGTGCTCGACGGCGGCACCGAGCCCGGCGTAGCGCCCCCCGTCGGAGAAGCTGTCGGGGGTCACGTTGAGCACCCCCATGACCACGGGGGAAGGACGGCGAAGGAGCGTCACCTGAATGAAGGTACTCACCTTCGAACCGTCACCTGTCCCCCACCAGGGGTAACCGCTCGGGCGCCTCATCAGCAACACTGATCACGGACCGGTCAGCTTGTTGGAAAGAGGGCCGCAACGTACTCTCTGCAAGTGAACGTTATTCGGACCGTTAAACCCGACAATGGGCATTTAGCAGGGCAAACGCCCGGATAAGGTTCCGCTGGAGGGCGACACAGCAGCCGGGGTCGTATGACCGGGTCGTCTTATCAGCGAGGCTTAACGCGCGGCGTGCACCTCGCCCGTCGCGCCTCCGGGGAGGTCTGATGATGTTGTTGGAGATCGGCCAGGCGCTGTGGGGGGAGACGAGCCGCGTCGCGGACGCCATCGCTCTGGCCCCGTCGCCAAACCCCGAACCGAAGACGATCAACACCGACGGCATCCTGAACTTCTTCACGACCAAGATCGTGCCGATCCTCCTCGCCGCACTCGGTGTCATCTTCATCGGCCGAGCCAGCAAGGGTGAGGTTTCCCGGGTGCTGACGAGCTCCGCCATCGCGATCATCGGGCTGGCCTTTGTGGCCGGTGCCGCGTCGCTGTTCTTCTTCGGCGACTCCCTCGTCAAACTGCTCTTCAACTAGAGCTGCCGTGCCTTCCTGGCCTCACTGCCGAGACGAGTGAACAAGACATGCGGCTGCGCACCGACGACGACATCTACCGGGCCCGCCTGGTCTACCTCGGGCCGCCCGGTTACACGCTGCCCATCCAGCTGCCGTATGCGCAGTATGGGGTGTTCGCGCTGCTGGTGCCGTTGTTCATGTTCATCCGCTACCTGATCACCCTGCAGGTCGACTACTTCCCCGCATACGAGATCGCCCTCGCGATCGTGGCGACGTCGCTGATCTTCCGCTACGTCGACCCCGACCGTCCCGCCCGGATGGTGGTCCGCACAGCCCTGACCGACTGGCGTCACACCCGGGAGCCGAGCCGCGAGCAGCGCGATGCCAAGCTCGTGGCCACCAGGGTGCGGATCCGCCCGGAACTCACCGGTGATCTCGCATGACCAACCCGCCTCCCCGTCGCACCGGGGGCTACTCGAATCAGCCCGACACGGATGACGACGCTGCGCACACGTCTGATTACGATGGCGGACTGAGGGCCGCCGCCGAGGGCGGTCGCGTGGCGATGTTCCGCGGGCCGGCCCGCGGCCCGGCGGCCGACCGCCCGGCGAGCGCGCCACCCGCGGCCGACGTCGACTCGCCGTTCCTCGGCCTGTTCGACGACCCGCCCGGCGGTCGCCCCCGCGACCGGGTGAAGGCCCTGGACCCCGGCAGCAGCCGGCCGGTCTCGGGCATCCCGGTGTCCGCGGCGCCGTCGTCGGGCGCCGGGGCCGGACGGGCCCCGGAGGACCTGCGCGCCCCGAAGCGGGTGGCGCAGCGGACCGAGGCGCTGCCGGCGAACGGGCAAGAGACCTACGAGCGGCGGCAGCTCGGCCGGCCGCCCGTGGAGCGCTACCCGGCCGACGCGGGACGGCCCGCGCTGCCGTCCGCCGCGGCGCCGGCCTCCTCACCGCCGGCGTCGTTGCCGCCGGCGCAGCCGGCCTCGTCGCTGCCCGCCTCGGCACGGCCCGCCGACCGGCTGGAGCGCAGCGGAGAGCACCCCGGATATCCGGAGATCCTCGACTGGAGCGGCGAGCACCCGCGCCAGCTCGGCCGGCCGGGGGTCGCCGAGCGGCGCCCCGCGGACCGGCCCGCGGACCGGCAGCCCTCCCAGCGGCAGCCGGACCGCTCCACCCGCCTGCCCAGCCGGCCGTCGGGCGGCGGCGCCAGTCGTACACCAGCGAAGAACAACGGCAAGGTGGTGCCGGGCCGGGAGATCGTGCCGCCCGCACGGCGGACCCAGACGGACCCGCCCGGACGCCAGCAGCCCGGCCAGCAGCAGCGGCCGGCGGCCGTCAAGCCAGGGCGGCGCACCCCGCTGGAGCGCACCCCGAAGCCGCGGCACAAGGACCGGCAGGCCTCGATCGACCTGGCGATCACGGAGATCGCCGGGCACCTGACGTTCACGCCGAACACCGTCACCGCGTGGTACTGGCTGCCCGAGGTCCGCTGGGCGTTCCGCCCCGACGCCGAGCGCGAGGCGCTGCTGTCGGCGATCTCCGAGCAGTACGCCGGCCTCGCCGGGTTCCGGCTGCACCTGCGGCGCACCACCAAGCCGTTCCCCGCCGACCAGTGGGCCCGCGTGGTGGACAACAACACGCCGTATCCGCTGCCGTCCGCGGGCGCCGGCCCGTCGTGGGCCGACCACCTGGTCGCCGCGCAGAAGCACCTCCTGGCGATCAACCACGCCGAGGGCCAGACCTACCTCGGCATCTCCTTCGCCCGGCGCACCCTCGGCGACACGTTCGCCGAACGCATCGGCTCGCTGTTCCGCCGCGGCGTCGCCGACGCCGAACGGCGCCGGATGGCCCGCACCGTCGAGCAGTTCGACGAGGTCCTCGGCGCGTTCGGCATGCGCGGGCGGCGGGTCACCGCGTTCGAGCTGGAGTGGCTGCTCTACCGCTCGGTCGCGCTGTGCATGTCGCCGCCGGGGCACATCACCACCCTCGACGGCGCCTGGGACCGCGGCGACCTGCTGGCCCTGACCGAGCAGGTCGAGCGCTACCGCACCCCCTACGGCTCCACGGTCAAGCTGGTCAACCGGGTCAGCGGCGAGGAGCGGCACGTCGCGGTGCTCACCGTCGGCCGCATGGAGCCCTTGGAGATCCCGGAGCGGCACGAACCCTGGCTGCACTTCCACGAGCGGCTGCCGTGGCCGATGGAGCTCTCCTCGCGGATCGACATCCTCGGCCCCAACGACTCCTTCCGCAACCTCGAGCACCGGCTCCGGCTGATCCGCTCCCAGCAGGCCGACTACAGCGAGCACGGCATCGACGCCCCGCCCGAGCTGGAGCGCCTCGCCAAGCGCGCCCTCACCATCGGCGACGAGATCAGCACCGGCCTGCCCGTCGACTCGTCCCGCGCGCACGGCTGGCACCGCATCGCCGTCGGCGGCCGCACCCGCGAGGAGTGCCTGGAGCGGGCCCGCCGGGTCACCCAGATGTACTCGCGGGAGATGCGCATCGCCCTGCAGCACCCGAAGCAGCAGGACTGGCTGGCCCGCGAGTTCATCCCCGGCGAGCCCCTCGCGAACACCGGCTACCTGCGCCGCATGCCGGTGAAGCTCTTCGCCGCCGCCCTGCCGCAGGCCGCCTCCACCGTCGGCGACCGCCGCGGCGACCTCATCGGCCGCACCGCCGGCACCTCCCGCCGCCCCGTCTTCCTCGACCTGCACTTCCCGATGGAGGTCCGCGAGCGCTCCGGCCTGGCCGTCTTCGTCGCCGAGCCCGGCGGTGGCAAGTCGACCCTCATGGGCGCGCTCGGGTACCTGAACGCCCGCCGCGGCGTGCAGGTGACGCTGCTCGACCCGTCCGGCCCGCTGGCCCGGCTGTGCGCGATGCCGGAACTGGCCCCGTACTCCCGCGTGCTCAACCTCACCGGCTCCGAGCAGGGCACCCTGGCGCCGTACTCGCTGATCCCCACCCCGCAGCGCGGCCACTACGCCCCCGGCGCCTCCGGCGACCGCGAGTTCGAGATCGCCATCTCCAACGCGCGCGCCGAGCGCCGCATGCTCGTGCAGGACATCTGCATGATGCTGGTCCCGCCGCAGGTCGCCCGCGAGGCGTCGACCGCGACCATGCTGCGCCACGCCGTGCGCCAGGTCCCGGCCGAGGAGTCCTCGACCCTCGAGGACGTCATCCGCTCCCTGCGCGACACCGGCGACCACGACGCCCTGGAGCTCGGCAACCTCCTGCTGGACACCGCCGAGATGCCCCTCGCCATGCTCTTCTTCGGCACCCCTCCCCCGGGCCTCCTCGGCGCCGACGCGACCCTCACCGTCATCACCATGGCCGGGCTCCGCCTGCCCGACCTCAAGATCGAGCGCGAGTACTGGTCGGCCGAGGAGTCCCTCGCCCTACCCATGCTGCACACCGCCCACCGCCTCGCCGTGCGCCGCTGCTACGGCGGCGACATGACCCAGCGCAAGCTCGTCGGCCTCGACGAGGCCCACTTCATGGAAGGCTGGCGCTCCGGCCGCTCCTTCCTCGTCCGCCTCGCCCGCGACTCCCGCAAGTGGAACCTCGCGGCGCTGGTCGCCTCGCAGAACCCGAAGGACATCCTCGGCCTCGACGTGCAGAACCTCGTCTCGACCGTCTTCGTCGGCCGCATCGCCGAGGACAGCGAGATCGCCGCCGAGGCGCTGCGCCTGCTGCGCGTCCCCACCGACGTCGGCTACGAGCAGACCCTGGCCGCGCTCTCCCAGGTCGACACCGCCTCCTCGTCGCGCCTCGGTTTCCGCGAGTTCGTCATGCGTGACGTCGACGGCCGGGTCCAGAAGGTCCGCGTCGACGTCTCCTACGTCCGGGACCTCCTGCGGTACCTGGACACCACACCTGGGGGTGTACCCGTCGACGGCACCGTCGGCGGCGAGGTCGTGGACGTCCACGACGACGACCCGGAGGTCGACAGGTGAGACGCCTGCCTGTGTACGCAGCGGTAATCATCGTCACCGCGATGGCGACGTTGTTCGGCGGACCGGTAGGGGTGGCAACCGCCACGCCGGGACCATTGCGGGCACCAGAGGGCGGGTTGTGCTCCGTTGAGGAGTGGCGACTGCAAGGCAACTTCCAAAACTGCGCAGATCGACTGCAAGTCGATGTTCAATCTCGGGTTAGCTGCTTGGATGCTCCGACACCAAGTGCCCCTGATTCCGGTGTGGCCGGGTGGTTCGCCACGGAGCCGGCTCCAGATCGAGGATCTCGCCTCTGGTTCAGACACAGCGAGTATGGTTACGCTGGATACGACTTTACTACCTACGACCTCAAATGCGCTTCGGTAGTCACTAATCCGAGTGCCGAATTTGAGACGACAATTGCGAACGGCGAGTTCTTGATCGCAACCGGCATTATCGGAGCTTCGAATGCGGTCAGGGAACGCGCGTGGGATCCAACGTATATGTGGGGCTGGGCAGATCCACTCGTTGAGACCGCAACGAAAGCGGTTTACACGAAAGTTTTTACTGCATTCGGCGCAGTTACCCTTACAGTCGTTGGCCTCTATCTGCTCTGGCGCTCACGACAGTCGGACTTGTCCAGTGCCGTCACAACAGCAGGCTGGGCCGTCTTTGTCATGGCTCTGATCACCGCGATCGCCTCGTGGCCCACCTGGTCCGCCGGATTGGCAGATCGGACGCTCATTTCGAGTCTAGGGATCATTCACGACGCAGTCGGACCGCCAAATGAAAGCATCCCAGCGGACCAATGCCGAAATCCAGATACTTCAGCATGTCGAGATGTGCGACCCCCGGCAGCCCGTGCCAGTGACACAGTTGTTGATGGACTGCTGTACCGCAACTGGCTCCGCGGAACTCTTGGTTCCGCCGACAGCGTCACGGCTACGAAGTACGGTCCAGCCCTGTACGACGCAAAATCTTTCTCATGGCAGGACATCGAGAGTATACGTGCCGATGAGAGACTCGCAGCAACAAAGGAAGAGGAGCGAATCCGCGCAAAGCAGCCAGGCCCCCCGATCGGATCAACGATGCGGAAGACCCTCACCGAGCAAAAGCAACAGCGTTGGATGCGAATTTCCGAACAAATCAAGACAGAAGACCCAGAGGCCTATCAGCACCTACAAGGCAGCAAAGGCATGGACCGCATTGGAGCGGGGTTCCTGGCCATCCTTTCGGCTTTGTTCTTCGCCCTCTTTGACATCACTGCTTCCGTGCTGGTGATTCTCGGGTTCCTGATCTTCCGGTGGGCGGTCATCGCATCGCCGATTTTGGGGACGGTGGGACTGCTTCGGCCGGCCAATGCTGGACTGCGGCGGCTCGGTAACGCGGTCATCGCGGCGATGTTCAACATCATCATCTTTGGCACCGGATCTGCCATCTATCTCTTCGCGGTCAGTTTGATTCTCGGTACCGCCTCGCTCGCTGGATGGCTGCAGGTGCTGTTGATCTGGCTCACCGGGGTCGTCGGCTGGCTTTTGCTGCGTCCGTACCGTCGGATCACGCAGCTCGGTGGCAAGGACTCCACGCGGGCGATTACCTCCGCCGGTAGTTGGCACCGTTTGTTCCTTCGTGACGTGCGCCAGGCGGCTGCCCTGAAGGTCGTTGACGCCGGGGGTACCAACGAACCCCGGCAGCGCGGTGAAAGCGGCTTGGTACAGCAGCGGCCGGAATCGCGGGACGAGGATTCGTTGGCTGTGGGGGTCGGCGAGCGGACCACGGGCGCCGGGGAACGTGTGGCGCGGCCCGAGGAACGGCCGGCTCGGCAGGACAGTCCGCAGCGGCGGCGGCGCGATCCGGTTTGGGAAGAGCCGGATTCGCCGGCGGAGACGGCACCGTCGTATTCGATTTATCGACCCGACTCGGACCGGTCCACGGCGGACCGGACGCCGGCTCGACGGCCGGAGTCGGCAAACCTGCCGGGGTGAGCATCCATGCGTACGGTTCTGCGTCTGCTCGGCACGCGGTACGGCATCGCGATGGTGCTCATTGTCGTGGTGCTGGTGGTTGTCGGATTCGGCCGTACCGTATTCAACGGTGATGACGCGCCGGGCAATGGTGCGCTCGGTCCGACCGTCGCTCCGGTGACGACGTCACCAGATCCGTTCAGTTCGCTCGGCGACGACGGGGTGCAGGACGAGCCGGCCTCAGCGGCGCCGTCGCTGAGTAAAGGGGCGGCGGACGCCGGTACGGTGGCCACGCGGTTCGCGAAGGCGTGGATTCGCAAGCCCGGAGTCACCGGGGACCAGTGGCGGGCGGCGCTGAAACCGGACGCGACGAGCGAGCTGATGGAGGACCTCGCCGACACCGATCCCAGCGACGTTCCGACCGCCACGATCACCGGTGCGACGGTCCTGGAGGACTTGGGTCAGGCTGTGACCGCGAAGGTACCGGCCGACGGCGGAACAATCGTGCTGCAGCTGGAGGCCATCAATGGGCACTGGCTGGTCACCTCGCTGGACTGGGAGGTGGCGTGAGCGACCTCGAAGGCACGAATGAGGACGGCGGGCGGCGCAGGATTCGCCCGGCACTGCTGATCGCGCTCGCCGCGGTGCTGGCGCTGGTGTGCTGCGGCGGGGGCGTGGTGTCGTTCTTCCTCGACGCGGCGACAAAGACCGCCACCTATGACGCGGGATGCGGCAACGGCAAACTGGTGGACGTCGCGGCGGAAATGCCGAATCACCGCCGACTCGACCAGGAGCAGGTGCGTAACGCCGCCATCATCGTGCGGGTGGGGCAGGATCTGAAAGTGCCGCCGCGCGGTTGGGTCATCGCCGTCGCGACCGCGATGCAGGAATCGTGGCTGCGGAACCTGCCGAATCTCGGAAAGCGCAACGACCACGATTCGCTGGGACTGTTCCAGCAACGTCCGAGCACCGGATGGGGCACACCCGAGCAGATCATGGATCCCCAGTACGCGTCGCGGAAATTCTACGAGAAGCTGGTGACCATTCCCGGCTGGCAGACCATGAGCCTGACCAGGGCGGCACAGAAGGTGCAGCGTAGCGCGTACCCCAACGCTTATGCCAAACACGAGGAACTGGCCTCGACGGTCGTAAACTCATTGACCGGAGGCGCTGCGCGTGCGGTCGGCGACCAGACCGATCTGCAGTGCGTCAACGCCGGGCAGATCGCCGCGTCCGGCTGGACGGCGCCGGTCAAGGGAAAGGTCGGCTCCGGGTTCCGCACGGCGTCGCGACCGACCCATCAGGGCGTCGACCTCATCGTTCCGCGTGGCACCGTCATCCACGCCGCGGCGGCGGGCCGCGTCATCAAGGTCCGCTGCGACGCGATCGGCCCGAACGGCAAGCCGTGGGGGTGCGACCGGGATGGTTCGCCGTCGGTTCGCGGCTGTGGCTGGTTCGTCGACATCATGCACGCGAATGGCATCATCACGCGGTACTGCCACATGGTGAAACAACCGTACGTGGTGGTCGGCCAGAGCGTCGCGCCCGGTCAGGAGATCGGAGTGTCGGGCACCTCAGGTCATTCCTCCGGCCCCCACCTGCACTTCGAGACACACCGGAACAATGATTCGAGCAAGAACGGTGCCGTCGACCCGGTGCAGTTCATGCAGCTGATGGGCGCACCGTTGGGAGCCGAACCGTGAGCGATTTCCCCGGTGCGGACGACCTTCCCGACTGGGACCTGATCGCGGGCAACAGCGAGCGCATTCCGGCTGGCATTGAACTGGTGCCGGCAGCCGCCGTTCGGGACCTGCGCGGTCGGCGCGCGATGGTGGGCCTGCCTGGCTTGGGCTGGCGCGGCGACCTGCGCGTCGACGATGCCGTGGTGCAGGCGAGTCGTACCTATGTGCCAGTGCTGCCGGAGCAGGAATGGTACCGGGCTGAGTCGGAACAGACCGAGGTATTCGCGCCGCTGGTGCCGGTGGAGCGGGTCTGGGTGGAGCGGGTTTCGGCGTCGGTGACGCCTGCTGGGAATGACGTGGATCTGGTGGGGCGGCTGGTGTCGCTTGACGCGCCGCCGGCCCGGCCGCCGCAGCCGGTGCGGGCGGTGGGGATTGTTACCGGGTTGAGGGTTGTTCGGTTGCCGGGGCCGGATGACAAAGTTGGCAGAGATGAGCGGGATCTGCGGGCTGTTACAGAGCCGTACAACAGCGCAGAGGGTGATATCTGCGTTCGGGTGTGCAAGGAGTTGGACTGGTATCGGTGGGCGTGGAGCGGGCAGGCGCCTAAAACACTCGAACTACCGATCCATCTGGTCTGGGTTGAGTAGTCAAGAGAGTCTCTCCGCACTGCAAACGCGCCAGTTGCCGCCGTAAGTAACAATAAATTTCCACTCCTGAACCTGAACCGACTTCCTGTCCCCATCTTCAGGAATGGCGAGGTTGATTTTCACATGCACTGACGAATCTTCACCCACGGCGGCGACCGCCATGTCGGAAAAGGATGCCGTGATCGAGATGTTAAACCTTGACTCAAGCGTCTTGATGTCGCCGATCGCACGATCTACTGCACTTAGGTTCGGCGAAGAACATGTGAAGATTGAGGCTCTCGCCTCATCACGCGTGTTGAATCGAGCGTTCAGATACTGCTGCAGCGTCACCGTAGGACTGCTGCGGTCCGGTTGGGTGGCTTTGTCGTACAAGACGTAAGCGGTGATCGAGCCCCCCAGGCACAAACCCATCGCCACGACGGCTATCACCAGGAGCAGGGTCTTGCGGAAGCCGAGGCCGCTCTTCACGGCCTCCGGTGGGCGTGGAGGAACCGCACCCGGGCGGCCGAGCGGCTCGTCCTTGCCGATGATCTCGCCCTCGAGCACCTCATCGCTGCCCGGCCTGGATCGCGGGATCGACCTGTTTTGATCGACGCTCGGCTCGTGAGGCTTCGATGGATCCACGCCTCAGAGGCTATCCGCCCGAGGGGCGACAGGCACCCTCCCGCGCCGCGGGTGCCGACCCGCCCGGCCATAAGACGCCGCCCGCCCAGCTGTAAGACGCCGCCCGCCCAGGGGGCGAAGACGTCAGCCCGCTCAAGGCATAAACACGCCCAACCACCACCGGCAAGTACCCGCCACACCCTCGCAAGATCAGAAGAGGGTGTGGAACGTTGGTGCGCCGAAGCCTGCACCTGCGGGAACGTAAGAGTCCCAGTGCGCCTACTGACTGCTTCCGCGGTCTGCGTTACCGTTCCCGCATCTGCTGGATCGGAAAGGGGCACGGTGGCACGCCTGCGGGCACGGATCGAGCGAGCGGCTGCGCTGCACCGGCACACCGCTGCGCTGGTCGCCGCCGCCGGGCCGATCCTTGACGGGTACTCGCCGAGTGCGGCGCCGGCGGGGCAGTACGCGGAACAGCACGACCTGACGGCGGAGCTGCGGGCCGATGCGAACCTGCTGGCCCCAGGGTGGCTGGGGGCGCAGCTGGACGCGCTCGCGCCGACCACGCCGCTCGGGGGGCCGTTGCCGCCCACGTTCGTGCGGGTCGGGCAGGCGCATCCGCTCGACGACGCGCGGTTCCCGGTGGTGGTGCCGTTGCTGCGGGCGGGGCACATCGCCATCGACGCCGATGCCAGGGACAGTCGGGTCGCGGGTTTGCTGCGCAGCCTGGTGCTGCGGCTGCTCGCGTCGTCGCCGCCGGGGTCGGTGCGGATCAGGGCCGTGGACGCGGTGGACTCGGGGGCCACGTTCGGGTGGTTCACCGGCATCGAATCGATCATGCCGCCGCCGGTCAGCGACGCGGAGGGGTTGCGTGCCGTACTGGACGAGGGCGAGCAATGGATCGCCGCCCGGACTGACGGGCCTGGGCCGACGCTGCTGATCGTGATCGCGTCGCTGCCCGAGCTGACCGAGGGCCGGGACCTGGCGAGGATCGCGGGGCTGGCGCACGCGGGGCCGGCCGGACGGTTGCACCTGATCGCCGCGGGCTGGCCGCCGCCGCCGTTGACGGCGGAGACGACGCAGGCGCCGCTGCCGCACGCGACGCAGATCGCGATCCGCAACCCGCACGCCTGGGTGGGTGACCCGCCCGGCGCCACGTTCTCGGGCACCGGCGTGACGCCGGCCAGGCTCAATGCTCCGGTCTACCTCGACCCCGATCCGCCCGCCGATCTGGTACGCCGTGTCTGCGCCCAACTGGCCGGCCCCTGGGGCTCCCCGCCGGTCCAGATGGGTGAGCCGAGCCGGACCGCGTGGCTCAACTACGTGGCCGCGGGGCAGCGGCTCGACGCGGTGCGGCGGGAGGTGATCGCGGTCGTCGCGGAGCACAAGGCGGCACTGAAGGCGGCCCGCGACGACCTGTCCGCGATCCGGGCGAAGCTCGCCCACCATCAGGCGTACCTGACCGAGGTGGCCCAGGAGGTCGGCGGCCGGCCGTTCGAGCTCGTGCCGAGCTGGCAGGAGACGCAGGCCGCCGCGGCGGTGCTCACCGGCGCGGCGCAGCCCGCCGCCGGACGCCGCCGCGGAGGCGCCCCGGTCCCGGCGTCGGCACCGCCGGCGGCGTACCCGCAGCAGGGTTCGCGCACGGCGACGCTGCCCGTCAGCGCGCCGCCCGCGGCGCCCGGGGTGAGCAGCCCGGCGCCGCCACCGCCGACGGGCAACCTCTACATGGGCAGCACCGCGGGCAACACCGGCGCGATCATGGGCCCGTTCCAGCAGTACCCCGGGACCGGCGGCGCCTTGCACGGCCCGACCGGCGCGCAACCGGTCTACCGCCCGCCGGTGAGCGGTGTCCCGGCGAAACAGGTCAGCGGTGGCCCCGTCCGCCCGGCGGCGGTCAGCGGCGTCCCCGTGTCCGTGGCCACCAACGCCACCGGAACGGGCGCCGTACGCCCGCTGAGCCCTCCAGCGCCCGATTCCCTGCCCGGGAGGGTGTCCCATGCCCTCCGCGTCGCGGCGGCCGGTCTGAAGCAGTCTGAGGCGGCCCTCGCCACGCCCGACGGGGCCGGCACGGCGTCCAGTACACGGGTCTGGATCAACGCCGCGGTGTACTTCACGTTCGCGGTGCTCGCGGCGGTGGTCCAGGTGCCGACGCTGCTGGCGGGTGAGCGGTTCGACGAGATCAGCCTGCTGGCACTGCCGTGCGCGCTGGTGCTGCCGGCGCTGGCGTTCGGGCTGGGCTGGCTGACGATCGGGGCGACGACCCGCCGGCCCACGTCGAGGACCCCGGTGATGGGCATGGCGATCAGCCTGCTGTCGCTGATCCCGATGATCGTGTTCGCCGCCGTGCTGTTCCTGGACTGACCCGGACCGGCAAGCGGACCGGCCCGGACCAGCAAGCGGACCGGCCCGGACCGGCAAGCGGACCGGCCCGACCAACGAGCGGGCTGGCCGGACCGGCCCGGAACAGCACGGACAGTGAAAAGCTAGCTGCGCAGGATGAGCGACATCGCCTCGGCGCGGGACTTCGCGTCGTCGCGCAGCAGCCCTCGTACGGCAGACGTGATCGTCCGCGAGCCACCCTTCTGGATGCCACGCATCGACATGCACAGGTGCGTGCACTCGATGACCACGATGACGCCGCGCGGGTTGAGCTCGGACATCAGCAGGTCGGCGATCTGCGAGGTGAGCCGCTCCTGGACCTGCGGGCGGCGGGCATACACCTCGACGAGCCTGGCCAGCTTCGACAGGCCGGTGATGCGGCCGTCGTGGCCGGGGATGTAGCCGATGTGCGCGACGCCGTGGAACGGCAGCAGGTGGTGCTCGCACATCGACGTGACCTCGATGTCGCGGACGAGCACGAGCTCCTCGTGGTCGGCCTCGAACGTCGTGGACAGGACCTGGGCGGGGTCGACGCGCAGGCCGGCGAAGAGCTCGGCGTACGCGCGGGCGACCCGGGCGGGCGTCTTGCGCAGCCCGTCGCGGTCGGGGTCCTCGCCGACGGCGAGGAGGATCTCGCGGACCGCGGCCTCGATGCGCTTCAGGTCGACGTTGCGCTCGACCTCGACGCCGCCGAGCTTGCCGCTGACGAGCCGGGCGGCGACATGGTCGAGCTCCACCGCGGCGTCGGCGTCGAAGTGGTCCGCGGTGGTGTCCAGGGACGCACCGAGCCCGACGACATTGTCGTCGGGCTCGGTGCTGCTGATCTCGTTCAGCTCTTACCGTCCGTGGTCTCGCCGCCGCTGGTGATCCGCACGTGGTCACCGTCGCCGTTCACCCCGACCGGCTGGCCGACCTCGGCGCCGTTCGCGCCGGGCTCCAGGGCCCGCCGCCGGCGGCCGTTGCCGCTGTACGGCGCCATCGGCGGCCGCTTGACGACGCGGGCGCAGATGCGGGCCATGTCGGCCTGGGAGATGGTCTCCTTCTCGAACAGCTCCTCGACGATCTGGTCGAGGACGTCGCGGTACTCGACCAGGATCTCCCACGCCTCGTCGTGCGCGATCTCGATGAGGGCGCGCATCTCGCCGTCGATCTCGGCCGCGACCTTCTCCGAGTAGTCCCGCTCGTGGCCCATCGTGCGGCCCAGGAACGGCTCGCCGTCGCCCACGCCGTACTTGACGGCGCCGAGCTTGGCGCTCATGCCGTACTCCGTGATCATGGAGCGGGCAAGGGCGGTGGCCTTCTCGATGTCGTTGCCGGCACCGGTGGTCGGCTCGTGGAAGACGAGCTCCTCGGCGGCCCGGCCACCCAGCGCGTAGGCCAGGGTGTCGATCATCTCGGAGCGGGTCTGCGTGTACTTGTCCTCGGTCGGCAGGACCAGCGTGTGGCCCAGTGAACGGCCGCGGGACAGGATCGTCACCTTGTGCACCGGAGCGGAGTGCGGCAGCGCCCAGGCGACGAGCGCGTGACCGCCCTCGTGGTAGGCGGTGACCCGCTTCTCGTGGTCGCTCATGATGCGGGTGCGCCGCTCCGGGCCCGCGATGACCCGGTCGATGGCCTCTTCGAGGTAGTCGTTGGTGATCGCACGCTTCTCGTTACGTGCGGTCAGCAGCGCTGCCTCGTTGATGACGTTGGCCAGGTCCGCGCCCGTGAAGCCGGGCGTGCGGCGGGCGACCGAGTCGAGGTCGACGTCGGGCGTGAAGGGCTTGCCCTTCGCGTGCACCCGGAGGATGGCCTTGCGGCCCTCCATGTCGGGGCGGTCGACGGCGATCTGCCGGTCGAAGCGGCCCGGCCGCAGCAGGGCGGGGTCGAGGATGTCGGGCCGGTTGGTGGCCGCGATCAGGATCACGCCGCCCTTGGTGTCGAAGCCGTCCATCTCGACGAGGAGCTGGTTGAGCGTCTGCTCGCGCTCGTCGTGACCGCCGCCCATGCCGGCGCCGCGGTGGCGGCCGACGGCGTCGATCTCGTCGACGAAGACGATGGCGGGCGCGTTCGCCTTGGCCTGCTCGAACAGGTCACGGACCCGGGAGGCACCGACACCGACGAACATCTCGACGAAGTCCGAGCCGGAGATCGAGTAGAACGGCACCCCGGCCTCGCCGGCGACGGCGCGGGCCAGCAGCGTCTTACCGGTGCCGGGCGGGCCGTAGAGCAGGACGCCCTTCGGGATCTTGGCGCCGAGGGCCTGGTACTTCGCCGGGGCCTGCAGGAAGTCCTTGATCTCGTGCAGCTCCTCGACAGCCTCGTCGGAGCCGGCCACGTCGGCGAACGTCGTCTTCGGCGTGTCCTTGGAGATCAGCTTCGCCTTCGACTTGCCGAAGTTGAGCACCCTGGAGCCGCCGCCCTGCATCTGCGACATGAACAGCAGCAGCAGCACGACCAGCACCGCGATGGGCAGCAAGTTGATCAGCAGGCTGACGAATATGTTGTCCTGCGTGACATTGACGTTGTACTGGTCGAGCTTCTTGTCCGCCTGCAACGTCGCGAGCTCCGTCTGGAGATCATCGGCGAACTGTGCGGAGAACTGCGTCTCGACCTTGTCCGTCTTGGTGTTCTTGATTGTTTCCTTCGACCGCAGGTCAAGCCTGAGCGTCTGCTCCTTGTCCTGAATCACCGCCTTCTTGGCCTTGCCCTCACGCAACAGGGCAAGCACCTGCGATGTGTCCGCCTTCGTGTAGCTGGGGCCGGACGTGAAGAAGGAACTCAGAATGATCGCACCGATGATCACGAGGAGGATCCAGACCACCGGCCGGCGGAACAAACGGGTACGTTCCATGTTGTCGTCGGGCGCACGCGGCGCCCGGCCCCTCCATCCGTAAGGCCGCTGACCGCGCCGGACCCACTGTGCCGACGCGATGTCAAAAGCGTCGAGGAGTATGGCCCGGTTGACGCTCGTGACCATTTGACGGTACACCGTGGCACCGACAGTCGCGGATCGGCGTGGGCCGGGACGCTGATGCTCCCAGCAGACTCCCAGGAAGGACGGGGTCAGCCGCGCCCGTAGACCGACGGCTTGAGCACGCCGACGAAGGGCAGGTCACGGTACCGCTCGGCGTAGTCGAGCCCGTAGCCGACGACGAACTCGCTGGGGATGTCGTACCCGACGTAGCGCACCGGCACGTTCACTCTCAGCGCATCGGGCTTGCGCAGCAGCGCCACCACGTCGACCTGCGCCGCGGAGCGGCTCTGCAGGTACTTGAGCAGCCACGACAGTGTGAGACCCGAGTCGACGATGTCCTCGACCACGATCACGTGCCGGCCGGCGATGTCGCGGTCCAGGTCCTTGAGGATCCGCACGACCCCGGAGGACGTGGTGCCCTGCCCGTACGACGAAACGGCCATGAACTCGAGCTCCACCGGTGGACCGACCCGCCCCAGCGCGCGGGCGAAGTCCGCCATGAACATGACGGCGCCCTTGAGCACACCGACCAGGAGGATGGACTCGGCGTCGGAATAGTCCGCCGCCACCTGCTTCGCGAGCTCCGCGGTCTTCTCGCGGATCTGCTCCTCGCTGATGATCACGTGGTCGATGTCGGACGCGTGCCAGGTGGTGCCGTCGGCCATACACCTAGCCTGCCGTATCGGCTCTTCCGGATCGACGGCGGGTCACCCTCCAAGAGATCCGCGTCGCAGCGGCCGGCGGTGGGGGTCAGTACCCCACGGCCGCGCCGTCGGCCCGCGGCTCGGATCCGGCGACATAGCCGGACGGGGTGCGCCAGATCGCCTGCCCGTACCCGAACGCCCCCTGCTCGTCGACGACGCGCACCTCGTGACCGCGGCGGCGCAGGCCGTCGGCGGCGTGTGCGAGGCCCGGCTCGAGGCGCACGTCCAGCCCCGTGTGCCAGTACCAGCGCGGCCGGTCGAGCGCGGCCTGCGGATCCAGCAGGTCGTCGACGGTCGAGCGGACCACCTGCACGTGGCCCTGTGGCTGCATGTGGCCACCCATCACGCCGAACGGTCCGACCGCCGCGCCGTCCCTGGTCAGGAAGCCCGGGATGATCGTGTGGAACGGCCGCCGCCCCGGCCCGACCGCGTTCGGGTGACCTTCGGCGAGCGCGAACCCGGCACCGCGGTTCTGCAGGCTGAACCCCGTGCCGGGCACCACCACGTGCGAGCCGAAGCCCATGTAGTTCGACTGGACCAGGCTGACCATGAGCCCGTCGGCGTCCGCGGTGCACAGGTAGACCGTCCCGCCCCGCGCCGGGTCGCCCGGAGGGTGCTCGACCGCCCGGTCGCCGATGCGCGCCCGGCGTCGCGCCAGGTAGCCGGGATCCAGCCAATGCGGCGGCTGTACCACCAGCGCCGGATCCCCCACGTACGCGTGCGCGTCGGCGAAGCCCAGTTTCACCGCCTCGATCTGGCGGTGCAGGTCCTCCTCGCCACCGGCGGCGAAGCCGTCCAGGATGCCGAGTGCCTGCAGCGCGGCGATGCCCTGCCCGTTCGGTGGCAGCTCCCAGACGTCGTGGTCGCGGTACCGGACCGACAGCGGCTCGACCCAGAGCGACGCGTGCCCGGCCAGATCGGCCTCGCGCAGCAGGCCACCGGTCCGTTCGGCGTGCGCCACCATCGCCTCGGCGAGCTCACCCCGGTAGAACGAGGCCGCGCCGGTCCCCGCGATCGAGCGCAGCGTGCGGGCGGCGTCGGGGTTGCTGAAGCGCTCCCCCGCCCGCGGCGCCCGGCCGCCGTACGTGAAGACGCGACTCCACTCCGTGAACTCCTCGCCGGACAGGCCGGCCTGGACCACTTCGACGGCGCGGTCCCAGTGGTGAGCGACGGTCGGCGAGACGGGGTAGCCGTGCTCGGCGTACGCGACGGCATCCTCGAACAGCTCCGCGAACGGCCGCGACCCGAACCGTTCGTGCAGGTCACGCCAGCCGGCCGGGGCGCCGGGCACGGTCACCGGCAGCCAGCCCCGGGCGGGCATGACCTGGGCGGCGAGGGCCTGCGCCCCGCCGAGCGCGGCCGCGGCCCGGGCGGCCGGCTCCCGGTCGAGGACCAGGTCCCGGGTCAGCAGCGCGGGCGACTTCCCGGAGCCGTTCAGCCCGTGCAGCTGTGAACCATCCCACACCAGGGCGAACAGGTCACTGCCGATGTCGTTCGACCCCGGCTGCAGCACGGTCAGCGCGGCCGCGGTCGCGATGGCCGCGTCGACGGCGTTGCCGCCCCGGCGCAGGACGGCGAGCCCGGCGGACGCGGCGAGCGGCTGCGTGGTCGCCACGACCCCCCGCGGCGCGTAGACCGCCCGGCGCGGATGCAGGTGGTTCGACATCGGTTGATCTTAAGCGACACAGGCCGGCGTGCGGTGCCGACGGCGCTCGGCCCACCGTGCCGACGGCGCTCGGCCCACCGTGCCGCGTCGGCCTTGTCCCAGGCGGCGCGGCCGGCCCAGGGTCGATACGCCGCAGGACGGAGGCCGGTCCGAGGCGGCTGGCTTGTCCGAGGCGGCTGGCTTGTCCGAGGCGGCTGGCTTGTCCGAGGCGGCGCAGCCGGCTCATCCGAGGCGGCGCAGCCGGCCGTCCTGGCGGGCCACCCGCAACCCCCCGGGCAGCGCCGCCGGCCCTTGCCCGTGCCAGTCGGTGACCAGGTTGTCCATGGCGACCACGTGGCGATGCGACAGCGCCCCGCCCGACACCCCGAGCCGGCGGGCCCAG
Organism: Dactylosporangium aurantiacum; assembly: GCF_000716715.1. Taxonomy (GTDB): domain Bacteria; phylum Actinomycetota; class Actinomycetes; order Mycobacteriales; family Micromonosporaceae; genus Dactylosporangium; species Dactylosporangium aurantiacum. Next base: position 147,969 of record NZ_JNYJ01000038.1, read on the forward strand.
GCGTGCAGGACCCTCGTGCGGACCGCCTGCGGCAGCCGCTGCAGCTCGGCGACGTCGAGCTCGTCCGCCCCCGTGGCCGCCTTGTCGTACGCGTCCGCGGCCAGCTCGTCCAGCAGCGCGGTGTCGGCCGCCACCAGCGCCGCGGTGCGGGCCAGATTGTCGATCACGGCCGGGCCGAGCGCGGCGACGAGGGGTCGGACCCGCGACCGGGCGTACGCGTGGTCGCTGTTGTGCGGGTCCTCCCACGGCGTCAGCCCGGCCACCTCGCACGCGGCCCGGGTGTCGGCCCGCGTCACGTCGAGCAGCGGCCGGGCGAAGCACACCCCCTGCCGCTCCCGCCGGGCCGGCATCCCGGCGAGCCCGTGCGGGCCGGCCCCGCGGGTCAGGGCCAGCAGCACCGTCTCGGCCTGGTCGTCCCGGGTGTGCCCGAGCAGGACCAGCGCCGCCCGGTGGGCCTTCGCGGCGGCGACGAGCGCGGCGTACCTGGCGTTGCGCGCGGACGCCTCCGGCCCGCCGTGCCCGGCGACCTTGACCGTCCGCACGTCCACCGGGTCGAACTCGTGCTCGCGGGCCCACCCGGCGAGCCGCGCGGCCCGCTCCCCGGAGCCCGCCTGCAGCCCGTGATCGACCGTGACCAGCCCGCAGTGCGTCCGCATCCGCTGCGTGACGAACCGCGCCGCCACCGCCAGGGCCAGCGAGTCGGCACCACCTGAGCAGGCCACCAGCACCGTGTCACCCGGCGACATGTCGGCCAGGCCACGCCGGACCGCGGCACGCACCGCGGCCACGGCCGGCGCGAGCGCGGCCACCGCGATCAGCCGGTGGCGTCGGGCTTGGCCGGCCGCTCCTGGGTGCCGTCACCCTCGCCGGTGTCGGCCTTCGCCACCAGCGGCTCCGCCTCAGCGGGCTCGTCCTCGTCGACGCCCGCCCCGGCCGAAGACCCGGCGACCGACGACCCGGCGGCTGCCCCACCGACGACACCAGCGGCTTCAGTGCTCTCAGCACCGACCGCCGCAGACCCCGTTTCCGCCGGCTCCGCCTTCGCAGGCTCCGCCTTCGCGGCCGCCGCCTCCCCGGACCCCGCCTCAGTCTCGGCGGACCCGCCGGCGGGCTCGACGGTCGTGGTCGCCGGCGTCACCGGCGCAGCGACCGCGGCCTCCTCGGGCGACAGCCCCGCCACCTCGGTGGACTCCGCGATCCCCGCCTCCGCCACCGCCGGCTCCGGCAGGGTCGGCACCGGCGCCGGCGGCGCCTCGACCACCCCGGCCTTCGCCGGAGACGCGGCCGGAGACGCGGCCGGGGCCGCGGCCGAAGCCACCCCCGGCGGCACCGCGGCCGAAGCCGCACCCGGCGGCACAGCGGCCGGCGGCACGGCAACCGGCCTGCTCAACGCGCCCGCGCCGTGCACCCGCACCACCCAGGCATCGGGGTCGCTGAGCTCGTCCAGCCGCGGAATGGTCAGCGGCGACTGCCAGATCTTGTTGAAGCCGTCCATGCCGATCCGCTCCACGACCGCGTGGACGAACTTGCGGCCTTCGGCGTACTGACGCATCTTCACGTCGACACCGAGCAGCTTGCGCAGCACCCGGTCGAGCGGGTTGGCGGCCGCCTCGCGGCGCCGGTTGAACTTGGCCCTGATGTCCTCGACCGACGGCAGCACCTCGGGGCCGACGCCGTCCATGACGAACTCGGCGTGCCCCTCCAGGACGGTCATCAGGGCGGTGAGCCGGTCGAGCACGGCGCGCTGGCCGGGCGTCTGCACCAGGTCGAGCACCGAGACCTTGCTGTTGGGGTCGCGCACGACGTCGGCGAGGGCGCCGATGCCCCGGCGCAGCCGCTCGGCGAGCTGGTCCTGGTTGAGCTGGGACGCGTCGACGAACGCGCCGACCTCACCCAGGAAGTAACCCCGCATCCAGGGCACGGCGGTGAACTGCACCCGGTGGGTGACCTCGTGCAGGCACACCCAGAGCCGGAAGTCCCGGGGGTCGGCGTTCAGCCGGCGCTCCGCCTCCACGATGTTGGGGGCGACCAGAAGGAGCTGGCCGGGGTCGGCGGAGAAGACCTCGTACTGCCCGAGGACCTTGCCCGACAGATACGCCAGCACGGTCCCGGCCTGCACGCCGGTGAACCGTGACCCGATGGCGCTGGCGACCGGCCCGGGCTGCTTGCCGCCCGCGAGCCGCTCCGCCAGCGGCTGGATCACCTGCCGGAGGCCCTCGATGTTGGTCGCCGCCCAGTCACGGCGGTCGACGATGCGCACCGGCGGTGCCAGAACCTTCGTGCGCAGCCCGGTGAAGGAGCTGACGTGCTCGGTCGCCTCGTCCGCCAGTCCCCGCAGGTCGGTGACGGCGGCGGCGGCCTCCTCGTAGGACACGGCGGGGCCGCTCTTGCCCAACGCCGCGGCGGTTGCTGCGGCCAGATCCCAATCGACGAACTGCGCCATGCACCCACCGTACCCGCGCCGGACCATCACCGGCCGCCAAGAAGCCCCGCCTTCGACCGACAGTTAACCCCCGACCACGCAGCGACAGAACTACCGGCAGCCGCAGGCGGCGAGCGCGGCGGCGACCCGGTCGAGCGCCACGACCGCCTTGGGGCCGTCGGTGGTTTGGTCGGCCATGAACGCGAACGCGAGCGTCCGCCCGTCGGCGTCCACGACGATCCCGGTGAGGGAGTTGACCCCGGTGAGCGTGCCCGTCTTGGCCCGGACCAGGCCGGCCGCGCCGGCGCCTTCCTGCGGTTTGGTGAATCGTCCGGCCAGGGTTCCGGAGTACCCGGCGACCGGCAGCCCGCTGAAGATGCCGTGCAGGTCGGCGCGGTCGGACCGGGCGGCCATCGCCAGCAGCGTGGTGAGCAGCGCCGGGGACAGCCGGTCGTTGCGGGAGAACCCGCTGCCGTCGACCAGCCCGTACGCGGTCACCGGCACGTTGAGCCCTTCCAGCACGGTCCGCATGGCCGCGGCGCCACCCTCGAACGACGCAGGCTGGCCCTTGGCGAGCGCGACCTGCCGGGCGAGGATGTCGGCGAGCACGTTGTCGCTCTCCAGCAGCATGAACTCGACCAGCCGCACCATCGGCGCCGACTCGACCTTGCCGAGCTCCTGGGCGCCGGCGGGCGCGGTGCCCGTCACGACGGCGGCGGGCGGCAGCCCGAGCAGCTTGGCGAACGCCTGCGCGGCCTGGATGTCGGGCTGCGGGTGGCGCTTGGCGTACTTGCCGCTGTTGGGCCGGCCACCCTCGGTCATGATCGGGGTGATCACGGCGCCGGAGCCCTCGGTGGTGGCGTCGGCGTCCCAGCCGGGGCCGATCCCGGACCCGACGAACAGCGATCCGTCGTAGACGACCTTGGTCGGCGTGGTGTCGCCGAGCGCCTTCTTCACCTGGGCGGCCAGGTCGTCGAGGCGGGCGGCGCCCGGGTAGTACGGGGTCTGGAACACCGCCAGGGTCGGGTCGCCGCCGCCGATGAGGACGACCTCGCCGGGCTGGGCGCCGGCCACGACGCGGGTCGGGATCCGGTACGCCGGACCCCGCGCGGCGAGCGCCGCCACCCCGGTGACGACCTTCGTCGTCGAGGCGGGCGTCATGGCCGCGTCGGGCTCGGAGGAGTACAGGACCTGCCCGGTCGCCACGTCCACGACGGAGGCGGTGATGTGCGGGCCGAGCGCGGGCGCGGCCAGCAGCGGCGCGAGGGCCGCCTTGACGCCGTCGGGTGACGGCAGCGGCGCCTGACCGTCCATCGCGGTCAGGACGGCGGGCGGCAGCTCCGGCGCGACGCCGGCGGTCCACTTCGTCCGCTCGCCCGGGTCCACCAGGCCCAGCAGGCGGATGGTCTCGGGTCCCGCGTACACCGAAGCCAGCGCGGCGACGAGCGCCACGACCAGCGCGACGGCCGCGGCGACAGTGCCAACCTGTGGTCTTTCCCTCGCCAACCGACCCTCCCCGTACTTCACCGTGGTGCTGTCAGGGAGACTAATGGTCGGCGCAGCGGTGCGAGGGTGAGGAGTCATCAGATGGACTTCGACGTAACGGTCGAAATCCCGAAAGGTCAACGCAACAAGTACGAGGTTGACCATGCGACGGGCCGGATCCGGCTCGACAGGACGCTGTTCACCTCGACGCAGTACCCGGCGGACTACGGCTTCATCGAGGGCACGCTGGGTCAGGACGAGGACCCGCTGGACGCGCTCGTGCTGGTGCAGGCCCCGACGTTCCCGGGCTGCCTGATCCGCTCCCGGGCGATCGGCATGTTCCGCATGACCGACGAGAAGGGCGGCGACGACAAGGTCCTCTGCGTGCCCGCGGACGACCCGCGCCTGGAGCATCTGCGCGACATCCACCACCTGGGTGAGTTCGACCGCCTGGAGATCCAGCACTTCTTCGAGGTGTACAAGGACCTGGAGCCCGGCAAGAGCGTCGAGGGCGCGACGTGGGTCGGGCGGGTCGAGGCCGAGGCGGAGATCGCCGCCTCCCGCAAGCGTTACCAGCAGGCCATCGCCGACGGCACCTACCACGACCCGGGCGTCGCGCCGAACGCGCACCCGACCGAGTAGCGCCCTCAGCCCGCCTCGACGTGCGCCACTTGTACCAGGCGCGCGCCGTCGCGGCGGGTGAACAGCCAGCCCCGGCCCGGTGGCAGCGGACCCGGACGGACGTTGCCGAGCAGCGCACCCTCCTCGCGGTCCCCAGACAGCACCAGGCCGGGCGAGGACAGCTCCCGCAGCCGTTGCAGCATGGGCTCGAACAGGGCCCGTGCCGCGCCGCCGCTGCGCCGGGCCACGATCAGGTGCAGGCCGATGTCGCGGGCCTGGGCGAGGTAGGGCAGCAGCGGGTCGAGCGGGTTGCCGGGCCCGGCGGCGACCAGGTCGTAGTCGTCGACCAGCACGAAGCACTCCGGCCCGGTCCACCAGCCGCGGGTGCGCAGCTGGTCCTGCGTGACGTCGGGGCCGGGCAGGCGCCGCTGCATGTAGGCGGCGACCGACGCGACGAGGTCCTCGGTCTGCTGGGTGCCGGTGCCGTAGCCGATCAGGTGCTCGGTGTGCACGGCGCCGAGCAGGGTGCGCCGGTGGTCGACGAGCACGATGCGGGCCCGTTCGGGGGTGAACCGGCCGCTGATCGTCGCGGCCAGCCCGCGCAGCAGCGTCGACTTGCCCGATCCGGCGTCGCCGAAGACCAGCAGGTGCGGCTCCGCGGCGAAGTCGACCCGGGCCGGGCGCAGGTCGGCCTCGGCGAGGCCGATCGGCAGGTCGAGCGGGTTGCCCGGGTCGGCGTCGCCGGCCACCGCCGCGTGCGGCACGAGGCCCGGCAGCATCCGCACCCTCGGCGCCGGGGCGCCGGCCCATCCGGCGGCGACGGCCTTGACCAGGTCGGCCTGGTCGCCGACGGCCAGCTTCGGCAGGGCTACGAGCAGGTGCAGGCCGTCGGTGGTCACGCCCCGGCCCGGCGCCTCTTTCGGCACGTTGGCGGCGGCCCTGCGCGAGGCGAGGGAGTCGCTCTCGTCGCCGAGCCGCAGCTCGATCCGGGATCCGAGCAGGTCGCGCAGGGCCGGGCGGAAGTCCGTCCAGCGTGACGCGGAGGCGGCGACGTGGATGCCGAACGACAGCCCGCGCGTCGCGATGTCGGTGATCGTGGTCTCCAGGTCGTCGTACTCGCCGCGGACCGTCGCCCAGCCGTCGATCACCAGGAACACGTCGCCCCACGCGTCGGCGGCCGCGGCACTGCTGACGGTGGCGCGGCGGCGCCGGTAGGTGGCCATGCCGTCGACGCCGGCCTCGGCGAAGCGCCGCTCCCGGTCGTTGAGCAGTGCCGCGACCTCGCCGACGGTACGGCGCACCGCGGCCGGATCGAGCCTCCCGGCGACCCCACCGACGTGCGGCAGGTCCCGCAGGCCGAGCAGCTGCCCGCCGCCGAAGTCGAGGCAGTACACCTGCGCCTCGGCCGGCGTGTGGGTCAGCGCGAGCCCGGCGATCAGCGTGCGCAGCGCCACCGACTTGCCGCTCTGCGGGCCGCCGACGACGGCGACGTGCCCGTTGGCGCTGTCGAGGTTGAGCCACAGCACGTCGCGCCGCTGCTGCAGCGGCTTGTCGACGAGGGCGACCGGCACCCGCAGCGCCCCACGCTGCCGCCGGTCGGTGACGCCCAGCCCGCGGCCCGGCTCGACCGCGACCGGCCCGAGCAGCTCGTCGATCGACGCGGACACGCTCAGCGGCGGCAGCCACACCTGGTGGGCGGGGACACCCTGACCGACCAGCCGGTCGACGAGGATGTCGAGCAGGCTCACGGACGGCTCGTCCCGCTGGGGCTCGGGCAGCGCTCGCGGCGGCGCGAACCGGGTGTCGTACACCGCGACCCGCCGCCCGAGCGCGGCCGCCGCACCCGACCGTCCCGGCTGGTGGTGCGCGCCGGACACGTAAGCGGCCTTGAACCTGGTCAGCGGCTCGGTGCCGGACTTGAGGTAGCCGTGGCCGGGTGAGCGCGGCAGCTCATACGCGTCGGGGACGCCGAGCACCGTGCGCGACTCCAGCGACGAGAACGTCCGCAGCCCGATCCGGTACGACAGGTGCGTGTCGAGCCCGCGCAGCCGGCCCTCCTCGAGCCGCTGCGAGGCCAGCAGCAGGTGCACGCCGAGCGACCTGCCGACCCGCCCGATCTGCACGAACAGGTCGATGAAGTCGGGCTTCGCCTCCAGCAGCTCGCTGAACTCGTCGCAGATCACCAGCAGGCTGGGCAGCGGCGCGAGCGGCGCGCCGCCGGCGCGGGCCCGCTCGTAGTCGCGCAGCGAGTCGTAGTCGCCGGCCCGGCGCAGCAGCTCCTGGCGCCGCAGGACCTCGCCGTTGATCGCGTCGGTCATGCGGTCGACCAGCGGCAGCTCCGCCTCCAGGTTGGTGATGAACGCGGCCACGTGCGGCAGCCGGTCCAGCCGCGCGAACGTCGCCCCGCCCTTGAAGTCGATCAGCACGAAGTTGAGCGTCTCGGAGGAGTGCGTGGCGGCCAGGCCGAGCACCAGCGTGCGCAGCAGCTCCGACTTGCCGGAGCCGGTCGCGCCGATCAGCAGCCCGTGCGGCCCCATGCCGTCCTGCGCCGACTCCTTCAGATCGATCTCCACCGGCTGCCCCTGCGGGCCGACCCCGATCGGCACGCGCAGCCGGTCGCGGTGCGGTCGCGGCGCCCACGCCCTCGCCACGTCGAGCGACCACGGGTCGTCCAGCGCCAGCAGCGCCGCCAGGTCGGCGCCGTTCTCCCGTTTCGCATCGTCGTCGCCCGTACCGCCGGCGACCGCCAGTCTGAGCGGCGCCAGGCGACGGGCGAGCGCCTCCGCCTCGGTCGCGGCGAGGGCATCGGGCACCCCGACCTCGCCGTCGGCCTCCACGGACACGGTCACCAGCCGCCCGCCGGCCGGGTCGAGCACGATCGCGGCCGGGTCGAGCAGCCGCGCCGGCGCGCCGTCCAGGCTGATCAGGGTCACCCCGTCGACGCCGCCGTCGGTGCCGAGGTGGCCGCTGCCGGCGAGGTCACCGCCGTCGAGCACGACCACGAGGTGCGGCGCGGCCCGCTGCGGACCGGCCCGGTCGGCGGCGAACCTCGCCCGGTTGGCGAGCAGGTCGTCCAGCAGGCCCTCCAGCTCGACCGCGGAGCCCGCGACGAGCCGGACCGGGCCGACCGCGTCGGTGCGGGCCGGGTGCATGGCGTGCGGGAGCCACTTCGTCCACTCCCACCGCTCCCGGCGGTGCGGCCCGGCACAGACCGCGATCAGCAGGTCCTCGGGCGCGTGGAACACCGCCAGCTGCGCCAGCACCGCCCGCACCAGCGCCACCGCCGCCTCATCGGGCGCCGCGCCCCTGCCCACGTGAACGCGCGCGAAGCTGCGCAGGGAGATCGCGACCGGCAGGTCAGGCACCACCGAATACGTGTCGAGGAACCGGCGCAGCGCCCCGGCGGTCAGCGGCTCCAGGTCCTCCAGCGGGCCGGTCGGGGGCGGGTGCAAGGGCGTGGCCAGGGTCTGCGGGCCGACGGCGACCCGTACGACCGCGAAATCCGCGTCGGCCGGGCGTCGCTCCCAAAGCCGGAAGCTGTCCACGGTCGACCACAGCGACCCGGGGTCGGGATGCCGGTAATGCAGGCCGGTGCGCTGCCTGGCGGCGGTGTCACGCACCTGCCGCCGCAGCGCCGCCAGGTGCCGCAGATACTCGCGGCGGGCGGCCATCATCTCGGCCTTCTTCGGCCCGCCGCCGGCACCGGCCGACGTCAGCAGCATCCCCAGCGTCGAGAACCCGAACACCGCCCCGATCACATACGAATACGTCCCGCCGTCCCGCCCCGCGAACAGCATCGCCGTGGCGAGCGTGCCGGTGAGCATCGGCACCAGCTGGACCAGCTGCTGCCAGCGCGACGGCGGCACCGGCGGGATCTGCGGCGGTGCCTGGACGACCAGGTCACCGCTCGGGATCTCGGGCGCGGGCCGTCGCGGAGACCGTTTCACCACGACCGTGCTCACGCCACGCACTGTAAGACTCGCGCGGGGCGGGCGGGACCCCTGTTGCATCCAGCGTGACAACTCCGTCACACAACGTCCGATTCGCGGGAGCGGGACGACACCCGCGCATCGACCGTGGTACCTCTGAGCGATGCCCGCAGCATCGCCCGGCCTCGCCCGCGTGACGATCAGCTCGCCGCAACGGCGGGTCGACGTCGCGCTGCCTGATGCGGTGCCGCTGGCCGAGCTGCTTCCAGAGCTTCTGCGGCACGCCGGGGTCGGACTCGCCGACGACGGCGAGCGGCACGGCGGCTGGCTCCTGCGCCGGGGCGACGGCACCGCGCTGTCCACCACGACCGGCCTGGCCGGCCAGGAGGTCCACGACGGCGCCGTGCTGCACCTGGTCCCGGCCCGGGCGAGCTGGCCCGAGCTCGAGTTCGACGACGTGGTCGACGCCATCGCCGCCGGCGCCCGCCGCCAGGGCGTCGCCTGGAGCCCGGTCGCGACCCGGGCCGCGGCGCTCACCGGCGCCGGCGCCGGCCTGGCCGTGGCGCTCGCCGCCACCGTCCGCGGCGGCCTGCCGCTGCCGGCCGCGGTCGCCGCCCTGGTCCTGCTCCTCACCGGCACCGTGGCCTCCCGCGCGTACGGCGACGCGCTCACCGGCGCGGTCCTCGCCGGGTTCGGCCTGCCGTTCGCGGCCGCGTTCGGCTGGCTCGCCACCCCACCGCCGGCCGGCGCCGCCGCCCGCGCCCTGCTGGCCTCGACCGCGCTCCTGGTGGCCTCGCTGCTCGCCGGAGCCGGGGTCGCGCATCTGCTCCGGATCTTCGTCGCCGGTGCCACCCTCGGCCTGCTCGGTGCGGGTGGCGCTTTTCTGGCCGTACACGTGCGCCCTGCCGCGGCGGCCGCCGTGGTCCTCGCGGCCGTCGTCGCCGGTGTGGCCGGCACCCCGCTGCTCGCCATCCGCCTCGGCAAGCTGCCCGTGCCCGCCGTCGCCCTCCCGGGCGACCTCACCGCCACCGGCGCCGGCCTCGGCACACCCCCGGACCGCGCCCAGGTCTTCGCCGCCGTCGCCCGCACCGACGAGATGCTGACCGGCCTGCTCATTGGCTCGGCGCTCGCCGCCGCCGCGTCCGCCACCGTCCTGATCGACTCCCGCGACGCGTCCGGCGTGGTCATGGTCGCCGTCTGCGGCGTCGCGCTGCTCCTACGCGCCCGCATGTTCGTCACGGTCCGCCACCGCCTGCCACTCCTCGCCGCGGGCGGCTGGTGCCTGGCCGCGCTGGCGTTGTCCACCCCGCCGACCGCGGTGGTGGCGGCGGCGGTCGCGCTGGTATCGGGTGGGGTCGCGCTGGCCGGGGCGCGTGCCGCGGTGCGCCCACTGTCGCCGTACGCCGGCCGGGCCGCCGACATCCTCGACATCCTCTGCCTGGTCTCCGTGGTGCCCCTTGCCTGCGCCGTGCTCGGCCTGTACGGCCTGCTCACCTGACGTCCCGCGCCCGACCTCACCCGACGCCGGAGCCCGCGGAGCAAACACCGACACCCTCGGTGCGCGGGGGCCAGGACGCGGAGGCGCGGGGGCCAGGACGCGGAGGCGCGGGAGCACGGCACGAGCGCGCGGGAGCACAGCACGAGGCGCAGAAACACGAGACGCAGAAACACGAGACGCAAGAGCACGAGACGCAAGAGCACGAGACGCGAGAGCACGAGGCGCAAGAGCATGAGGCGCAAGAGCACAAGGCGCGGAAGCACGAGACGCGGAAGCACCAGGCGAGGCGCGGTGGCGTGGGTCCCGACGCGTCGATTCTGCCGCGCCCGATTCGTTCCTCCGCCGTCGATGGCCGCCCGCCGCCGTTGGTCGCCCCCGATAGCCACCTGCCGCCCGCGCCGTCGCACGGTCCGTTTCGCTTCATGCGCCCGGTTTCCTCCACGGCACCCTCTTGACGCCCCGGTCCCGGCTCGGCCGCTCGATCGGTCGGCCCACCCGACGTTCAACCCAGGACCGCATTCGTGCTGGTCACGACCACTGTGGCGACCATAACGGGTGAGATCGGTGCATTCAGGGCAGGAGTCCCGTCAACCGGCCGGGTGATGGCGGCAGTTTTAGCGGCTGCTTAAGAATCGCCGGGAGGTGGGGGGAGAGGCTGACAGACCCGACCAACACGGTCCAGAATGGGTGCCATCGCACCCGTCTCCCTCCCCCGTGCCGCCGCCCGTGGCCTTGTTACGGCGGTCTTTGCGCTGTTGGTGTGCCTGGTCACGGCGCAGCCGGCCGGTGCGGACCAGACCCGGTCGGCGCAGTGGCAGCTCAACGCGCTCGGGGCGAAGGCGGCCTGGAAGGTGTCGACGGGCAGCGGGGTGATCGTCGCGGTCCTGGACAGCGGGGTCGACGCGAAGCACCCCGATCTCGTCGGGCAGGTGCTGCCGGGCGTGGACCTCGTCGACGGGGGTGACGGCCGGTTCGATCCGGTCGGGCACGGCACGACGGTCGCGGGGTTGATCGCGGGGCGAGCCGACGACCCGAACGGCGTCGCCGGGATCGCGCCAGGGGCGAAGATCCTGCCGGTGCGGGTGCTCGACCAGTCGAACAAGTACGACGACCCCACAGTGATCGCCGACGGCGTGCGGTGGGCCGTCGACCACGGGGCGCAGGTGCTCAACCTGTCGCTGGGCGGGGCGCTGCGCAGCGACGCGATCGCGGAGGCGCTGCGGTACGCGGCGGCCCGGGACGTCGTCGTGGTCGCGTGCACCGGCAACGTGGCGACCGACCCGTCGATCCACGAGGTCTGGTACCCGGCCCGCGAGCCGGGCGTCGTCGCGGTCGCCGGGCTGAGCGGGGGCGCGGCACCCAGCGCCCGGCCGACGGCCAGCCCGACCGCGTCCGGTGGGCAGGGTGGTGGGGCGGACGCGCTGTGGGCGGGGTCGCTGACGGGGCCCGAGACGGTGCTGACCGCGCCCGCCGACAATCTCACCGGGGCGCGTCCCGGCGGCGGGTACTGGCAGGTACAGGGCACGAGCTTCGCCGCGCCGCTGGTCGCCGCGACGGCGTCGCTGATCCGGGCGAGGTACCCGGACATGAGCGCGGCGAACGTGATCAACCGGTTGATCGGCACGGCGAAGGATCTCGGGCCGGCGGGGCGGGACGACCAGTTCGGGTACGGCGAGGTGGACCCCGTCTCGGCGCTGCGCGAGACGGTCGCCGAGGTCGCGGCGAACCCGCTGACCGGCGCCGCCGAGCCGAGGACCGAGTCGGGCAGGCCGGCGAAGGCGAGCCCTTCGGCGACGCAGCCGGCCCATGAGGGTGGCGCCGCACCGCTGCCTTCCGGCGACGTGGCCGGGCTGGCCGGCGCCCGGCGGTCGGCGGTGCGCGAGCCGGTCGGCGACAGCGTCACCGTCGGTCTCGTCGCCACGCTGGTGATCCTGACCCTGGGCGCCGCCGGCGTCCTGCTCCATCACCGCACCAGGCGCCCCGACCGGTTCTGAGCGGGCCCACCTCCATATGAGGCAAGCCCTGCCGGCTCAGCCGGCCGTCAGGCGCACTTGCCCGTGCCCGTCGGCTCGTTGTGCGTCTTGCCCGCCTCGGCCACGACGGCCGCCTCGTCGGCGGTGATGGCGAAGCCGGTGTTCTGGTCGTCGGCCGCCGCCGCGAAGATCACGCCGAGGACCGTGCCGTCCGGGGAGACGAGCGGGCCGCCGGAGTTGCCGCTGCGCACCAGCGCCCGGATCGTGTAGATCTCGCGGGTGACCTTGCCGTCCTCGTAGATGTCGGGGCCGGTGATCTCGCGGTGGTCGCGGATGCGGGCGGACTGCGCGTTGTACGGCCCGTCCAGCGGGTACCCGATCACGATGGCGTCCGCGTTGGTCTCGGCCTTCTTCGTCGCGAACGGCATGATCGGCGCGTTGAGCCCCTTGACGTAGAGGACGGCGAGGTCGCGGTCGGGGTCGTACGCGACGACGACCGCCTTCTTCTGCGAGCCGTTGACCTCGACGGTGGTCGACTTGGTGCCGGCCACGACGTGGGCGTTGGTCATGACCCGGTCGGTGGCGTACACGAAGCCGGAGCCCTCGATGCGCCGGGAGCAGCTCTGCGCGATGCCGCGGACCTTCACCACGGACCGCTCGGACTTCTTCACCAGCTCGGAGCCGGCGAGCTTCGGGTCGGGCGCCTCGACCTGGCGCACCCGGGTCGGTGCCAGGCCGTCGAACACGTCGGGGAAGCCGCGCGTGTCGACGGTGTCGCGCAGTGCGGCGGAGAGCTGGTCGGCCTGCTGCGGCATGAGCTTGTCGACGCCGTTGAGGATGAACGAGTTGCTCACCGAGCGGGCCAGCCACGGCAGCGACGACGAGCTCAACGGCGCCGCGACGAGCCAGACGACCACGAGGACCGCGATCACGGAGACGACCGCGCCACCGGCGTTGTCGACGCCCTGCGCGGTGCGGTTGACGATCGCGCTGCGCAGCCGGTTGCCCACGAAGCTGGCGAGGGCCTGCCCGGCGACCGCGAGGCCGAACACCGCCGCCAACGAGATGACGACCCGGATCGGGTCGTCGTCGAAGAACTCCGCGATGCGTGGGCCGACCTGCAGCCCCAGCAGGGCACCGCCGAAGAACCCGGCGAATGACAGCAGACCAACGAGGAACCCCTGGCGGTAGCCGTTGACGGCGAACATCACCACGAGGAGCACAAGGACGATATCGATCACGCTGCCAGACACGCATTCAGCCTACGGTGGCGGCACCAGGTGCCGGCAGTTCCTCAACCCGGTCTGTCGGCCACTCGACCGCCCATCCACCGAGTTCCAGCAGCGTAGACAGCACGCCGGCGGTGAAACCCCACACCAACATGTCGTGTATCCGAAACGCCGGACCGATCCAGCCGCTCGGGTGACGCAGCCGCAGGCGGTTCGCCGGGTCGACCAGGTCGCGGATCGGCAGCCGCTCGACCCGGGCCACCTCGGCCGGGTCCGCCGGCCCGACCGGGTGCGGCGAGCGCCACCACCCGACCACCGGCGTGACCAGGAAGTTGCTCACCGGGATCCACAGCGTCGGCAGGGTCGCGACGACCTCGACGGTCGACGGGTCGAGCCCGACCTCCTCCTCCGCCTCCCGCAGGGCGCACGCGATCGTGTCGGCGTCGGTCGGGTCGACCGCCCCGCCGGGGAACGCGGGCTGCCCGGCGTGGTTGCGCATGGTCGCGGCCCGCTGCAACACCAGCACGTCGGGCCCGCTGCCGGGCTGCTCACCGAACAGCACGAGGACCGCGCTCCGCCGCTGCCCCTCCCCGTCGGGCGTGGGCAGGCGCGTGAAGTCGCCCGCCTCGGTGTCGCGCAGGCGGGTCAGCAGCGGGGTCAACCAGTCGGGAAGCTCGCTCATGCCGGCACCTCCGCTGCGCTCCGGCGCCGGCCTGAGCTCCACCCTGAGCCAATGATTCGCGGCTCCTCGCTCCGCTGCGGCCCGCTCATGCCGGCACCTCCGCTGCGCTCCAGCGCCGCTCATGCCGCCACCTCGATGCCGAGATGCGTGGCCGTGAGCGCCCGGATCTTCTGCTCGTCCAGAGCGTCTCCCTGGTACGTGTAGACGACGCGCCCTCCCGGTGCGATGAACAGCGTGGCCGGCAGCGCGTTGGCGACCGGCTTGCCCACGACCCGGCCGAGCGCGACGGAGAACTGCTGGTCGCGGTCCTCCAGCATCGGGAACGTCAGCCGCTTGTCGTCGATGACCGACTGCGCGGCGTCGCGGCTGTCCCTGACCACGACGCCGACGACCCGGAGCCGGCCGTCCGCCGCGGTCACGAACCGCTGGAACGCGGGCAGCTCGGTGCGGCACGGCTCGCAGTACGACCCCCACAGGTTCAGGATCGTCGGGGCGGAGCCGAGCAGGGCGGCGTCGACGTACCGGCCGCCGTCGAAGCACCGGACGGCCATCGCGGGCAGCGGCTTGCCGGCGGCGCCACCGGACGGGGACGGCGGAGCGGCCGGCGACGGCGAGGCGGGGGCCGGCAGGCACGACGGGCCGGTCGGCGCGGCGGCGACGTCGTCGGCCTTCGGCGGGTCGTCGGTGCAGGCGGACACGGTGAGCAGGGTCACGGCCAGCAGGCCGGCGAGCAGGCGCCTCATGACGCGAGTGCCAGCTCGGTCAGCTCCGCGACCCGCGGGCCCTTCAGCAGGGCGGCGGCGGTCTCGAAGTCGGTGGGGCCTATCCCGTACGACGGGCAGTCACGCCGCAGCGTGCACGCGCCGCACGCCGGTCTGCGGGCGTGGCACACCCGGCGCCCGTGGAAGATCACCTGATGGGACAGCATGGTCCAGTCGCGGCGCTCGATGAGCTTCGCGACGGCGAACTCGATCTTCACCTCGTCGGTCTCCGTGGTCCAGTGCCACCGCTGGGTCAGCCGTTTGAAGTGGGTGTCGACGGTGATACCCGGTACGCCGAACGCGTTGCCGAGGATCACGTTGGCCGTCTTGCGCCCGATGCCGGGCAGCGCGACGAGTTCGTCGAGGGTGCCCGGGACCTCGCCGTCGTGCCGGTCGATCAGCGCCTGCCCGAGCTTCATCAGCGAGTCGGTCTTGTTGCGGAAGAACCCCAGCGGCATGAGCATGTCCTGCATCTCCGCCCGGTCCGCCGCGGCGTAGGCGGCCGCGTCCGGGTAGCGCGCGAACAGCTTCGGGGTCACCTGGTTGACCCGCACGTCCGTGGTCTGCGCCGACAGGATCGTGGCCACGGCGAGCTCGAGCGGGCTGGTGAAGTCCAGCTCGCAGTGCGCGTCGGGGTGGATCACCGCGAGGGCCCGCGCCATCCGTCGGGCCCGTCGTTTCAGCCCCAGCGCAGTCTCGGTCACGCTCCGACTTTACGTCGCCGCCCGGCGGGGGCGGATCAGCCGCCCGCCGGTGGGGTGATCGCCCCGTCGGCGGCGATCTTCGCCCCCGTGGTCGGGAAGTCCTGCTTCGTCAGGTTGGACACGAACGGGATCGCCTGCTTCTTCGGGTCGGGCTTCGGCAGGCCGGGCGCCACCATGTACGTCGCGGTCAGCGAGCCGCTCTTGTACGTGCCGTCGCCACCCAGGGTCACCTTGAGCACACCGCCGATGCCGACGACGCCGTTGTAGCTCAGCGCCCGGTAGCCGGCGAAGTTGCCGAGGCTGTACGCGATCAGGCGACCCTTGTAGAACTCCATCGCCCGCATCACGTGCGGCCCGTGCCCGACCACCAGGTCGGCGCCCGCGTCGATCACCTTGTGCGCGAACGCGATCGTGTCGCACCGGTTCTCCCCGAGGAAGAACTCCGTGCCGGGCTTCGTGTGCGTCTTGTCCGAGCCCTCCGCGCCCTGGTGCACCTGGACGACCACGAGATCGGCCTTGGTCGCGGCCTCCTTGATGATCGTCTCCGCCGCGTCGAGGTCGCTGCACAGGTTGGACCACTTGTACGACGCGAACCCGACGACCGCGATCTTCACGCCCTTCGCCTCGCCGACCGAGATCGCCCCGGGCCAGCCGGTGTACTTGATCCCGGCGCCGTCGAGCGCCTTCTGCGAGTTCTTGTAGCCGACCTCGCCGAAGTCGTACGCGTGGTTGTTCGCCATGGTCATCATGTGGAACCCGGCGTCCTTGAGGTTGCTCACGTACGACGGTGGCGTCCGGAACGCGAAGCACGTCTTGCCGGCCGACTCCGCGGAGCACTTGCCGACGCCGGTGTCCTCGGTGAGCACCTGCTCGAGGTTGCCCATCTGGAAGTCGGCGGTCAGGTACTCCTTGACCGGGTCGAAGAACCCCTTGCCGTTGTTGGGCGGCAGCCCGTTGGGCGCCATGCCCATCACGATGTCGCCGGTCGCGGTCATGGTGATGCCGTCCGCGGGCCCGGGCGCCGCGGGCGCGGTCGACCCGCCGGGCGTCGCCGCCTTGCTGCCCCCTTGCGCCGCCGGCGGCTGGCTGTTGCCCGGCGCCGGGTCGTCGCCACCGAGGAACGTCGCCGCCCCCGCCGTGCCGGCCCCGATGATGAGCGCCGCGAGCGCACCCAGGATGATCGCCGTCCGGCGCCCGCCTCCGCTCTTCGGCGGCGGCGTCTCCCCGGGCAGCGGCAGCTTCCGCCGCCCGGCCCGCTCCTCCGGCTGGTACGCCTGCGCCGCGTACAGGTCCTCGGGCCCCCGGGTCGCCCCCGGGTCCGGCGCCCGCGTGGCCCCGTAGACGGGCCCGGTCGCCTGCGCCCCGTAGACGGGCCCCGTGTGCTGCTGCCCACCGGCCGCGAACAGCGAACCACCGCCCGGCGCCCCGTCCCGGAACGTCCCGGTGGCCGGCGGCTGCGCGTCGCGGAACGTGCCCGTCGCGGGCGGCCGCTCCTCCCGGAAGGCCCCGGTCGCGGGCGGCTGCGCGTCACGGAAGGTCCCGGTGGCCGGCGACTGCGCGTCGCGGAACGTGCCCGTCGCGGGCGGCTGCGCGTCACGGAACGTTCCAGTGGCCGGCGACTGCGCGTCGCGGAACGTGCCCGTCGCGGGCGGCTGGGCGTCGCGGAAGGTCCCGGTGGCGGGCGGCCGGGCGTCGCGGAACGTGCCGGTCGGCTCGGGGCCGGCCCCTGGCACCGCCGCGGCGCCGAACGTCGCGCCAGCGGGCCTGGCGCTGCCCCGAGCGGGCGACGGCGGCCCGTCGAAGCCGGGGGTCGCGCCGCCCCGCGCGGACGTCGGCGAGTCGAACAGCGAGCCGGTCGGCCGGTCGCCGCCCGGGACCTGGGCCGTGCCGCCGAAGACCGGGCCGGTCGGCCGGTCGCCGCGGGTCTCCTCGGGAGCCCATGCGCTGCGGCCCTGCGCCTGGCCACCGTGCGGGTCGCCGGAAGGCGGCCCCGCCCGGAAGTCGCCACCACGCAGCTCGCCCCCACGCGCGTCGCCGGGCCGGGCGTCGCCGGGCCGGGCATCGCCGGGCCGGGCATCGCCGGGGCGGGCATCCCCAGAGCGGACATCCCCAGGGCGGACATCCCCAGGGCGGACGTCGAGCGGCCGAGGGTCGAGCGGCCGAGCATCACCAGGCCGAGCATCACCGGGTCGAGCATCACGCGGTCGCGGGTCGAGCGGCCGAGGGTCAAGGGGTCGGGGGTCCACCAGCCGAGGGTCGACCGGCCGGCGGTCAAGCGGCCGTGGGTCGCCGCTCCACGCGGCCGTGGCCGGCTCGGCGCCCCGCCCGTCGCCACCCCAGGCGGCCGCACCGGGCTCGGCGCCCCACGCCGCCGTGCCGGGCTCGGCGGGCCATGCCGCCGCGCCGGGCTCAGGACCCCAGGGGGCGGTGCCGGGTTCCTCGCCGCGACCCCCACCGGCGCGCCGGTCGGCCCAGGCGTCACCCGGGGGCTGCTCGCCCCGCCGGTCCAGCCCGCGAGGATCGCCCCCGGCCGGCCCGCGAGGATCCGCCCCGGCTGGCCCGTAACCAGGGCCGGGCGCCGGCGGTTGGTCGTGTGGAGGCTGCTCGCGATCGTCCGGCCACCGGGAAGGATCGCTCGGCGGTCCGCCGTACACCGTCATGCGCTTCCCACCCCACCGGTCTTTCAGCTGTGGGGTCGAGTCGCCCCGCGGCGAAGATATCGCACGCGCGCGAGCTCGTGATGGTCCGGTTCCAATGCGTGACCAGTACCGTTGAGGGACGCCGCGCCGCAGGTCGGCGTGTATGGTGATCATCCTGCCCGACGCCCGGGACACGACCCCGTGTGCATAAACTGACGTTCGCGTGATTGCTCATGGCGAGTGACACGCCGACGGATTCGAGGTGGACGCGATGGACGAGGTACTGGCGCGCAGCGGCATTTTCCAGGGCGTCGAGCCCGAGGCTGCGGAATCCCTCGCCAAGGAGATGGAGACGATCGACGTCCGCAAGGGCGAGATCGTGTTCAGTGAGGGCGAGCCGGGCGACAGCCTGTACATCGTGCTGTCCGGCAAAATCAAGGTCGGTCGCCGGGCCGCCGACGGCCGGCAGAACCTGATCGCCGTGATGGGCCCCAGCGACATGGTCGGGGAGCTGTCCCTGTTCGACCCGGGTCCGCGCACCGCGACCGCCACGGCGGTGCTCGACACGCGGCTGGCGCGGCTGCGCAAGCAGGCGCTGCGCCCGTGGCTGACCAACCGGCCGGAGATCGCCGAGCAGCTGCTGCGCGTGCTGGCCAGGCGGCTGCGGCGCACCAACGACGCCCTCGCCGACCTGATCTTCACCGACGTGCCGGGCCGGGTGGCCAAGACGCTGCTGCAGATGGCGGGCCGTTTCGGCACCCGCGACGGCGGCGTGCTGCGGGTCAACCACGACCTGACCCAGGAGGAGATGGCGCAGCTGGTCGGCGCCTCCCGCGAGACGGTCAACAAGGCCCTCGCGGACTTCGCCTCCCGGGGCTGGCTCCGCCTGGACGGCAAGAGCGTCATCATCATGGACCCCGAGCGGCTGGCCCGCCGCGCGCGCGTCTAGCACCCAGGTCAGACACCCCAAAAAGGCACGCCGCCGCGTGCCTTTTTGCTTGCCGGCAAAAAAATCAGTCTTGACTGTTTGTTTCTGGGGCAGGACCCTCGAAGGTGTGAGAGCCCCGCAGCAGGAGCGCAGCCGCGCCACCCAGCAGCGCCTGCTGGAGGCGACCGTCGACTGCCTCGTGCTGCACGGCTGGTCCGGCGCCACCACCACGGTCATCGCCGAGCGCGCCGGCGTCTCCCGGGGCGCCCAGCTGCACCACTACCCCACGCGCGCCGCTCTGGTCCTCGCCGCCGTCACGCACCTCGCCGAGCGGCGCGCCGAGGAGATCCGCACCGAGGCGGCCACGCTCACCGGCGACCGCGACGAGCGCCTCGACAAGGTCCTCGACATGCTCGCGGCCGCGTTCACCGGCCCGCTGTTCGTCGCGGCGCTCGAGGTGTGGGTCGCCGCCCGCACCGACCCGGAGCTGCGCGACGCCCTGGTGCCGCTGGAGGCCCGGGTCGGCCGGGAGATGCACCGCCTGACGGTCGAGCTGCTCGGCGCCGACGAGCGCCGGCCCGGCGTCCGCGAGGCGGTACAGGCGACGCTGGACCTGCTGCGCGGCCTCGGCGTGGCCAACCTGCTCACCGACGACAGCCACCGCCGCGGCCAGCTGCTCGCGGCGTGGAAACAGCAGCTCACGACGATTCTGGGGACCTGAGATGGTGACGTTGTCCGAGGTGCTCACCGACCTGCGGGAGGAGTCCGGGTCGCTGGACCGGCTGGTGTCGGCCCTGGACGACCGGGACTGGAGCCGGCCGACGCCCGCGAAGGGCTGGACGGTCGCGCACCAGATCGCCCACCTGCACTGGACCGACACGGTGGCGACGCTGGCCGCGACCGACCCGGCGGCGTTCGTCGCGCAGATGAGCGCGATCGAGGATCCGTACACGATGGTGGACCGCGCGGCGGCGGACCACATCGCCCCGCCGGACGAGCTGCTGCGCCGCTGGCGCGACGGCCGGGAGGCCCTCGCCGAGGCGCTGGACCGGCACCCGAAGGACGCGAAGCTGCCGTGGTTCGGCACCGCCATGTCGCCGCTGTCCAGCGCGACCGGCCGGATGATGGAGACCTGGGCGCACGGCCAGGACGTGGCCGAGACGTTCCCGGAGCGGGCCGACGCCCAGGCGCACCGCCGCCCCACGGACCGGCTGCGGCACGTGGCGAACCTCGGCTACCGCACGATCGGGCACAGCTTCGTCAGCCACGGCCGGCCCGCGCCGCAGGGAGCGTTCCGGGTCGAGCTGTCCACCGTGGACGGCGCACTGTGGACGTTCGGGCCCGAGGACGCGCCGAACCGGATCGCCGGCCCGGTCGAAGACTTCTGTCTGCTGGTCACGCAGCGCCGCCACCCCGCCGACCTCGCCCTGCAGGCCACCGGCGACGAGGCCCGCGAGTGGACGACCCTGGCCCAGGCGTTCGCCGGCCCGCCCGGGGACAAGCGCGAGCCAAGGCCGACCCAGCAGCAGGAGCTCCGGCGGTGATCCGCATCGGCAACGCCTCGGGGTTCTACGGTGACCGCGCCACCGCTTGGCAGGAGATGCTCGACGGCGGCCCGCTCGACGTGCTCACCGGCGACTACCTCGCCGAGCTGACCATGCTGATCCTGGCCAAGGACCGCATGAAGGACCCCGGCACCGGCTACGCCAAGACGTTCCTGCGCCAGCTCGAAGGCTTCCTCGGCACCGCGCTCGACCGGGGCACCCGGATCGTCACCAACGCCGGCGGCCTCAACCCGGCCAAGCTGCGCGAGGCGATCGAGGCCCTCGCGGGCCGGCTCGGCCTGACCGTCCGGGTGGGGCACGTCGAAGGCGACGCCATCCGCCCGGACACGAACGCGTACCTCGGCGCGTTCGGCATCGCCGAGTGCCTCAAGGCCGGCGCCGACGTCGTGGTCACCGGCCGGGTCACCGACGCGTCGCTGGTCGTCGGCCCCGGCATCGCCCACTTCGGCTGGGGCCCGTCCGACTTCGACGCGCTCGCCGGCGCCACGGTCGCCGGCCACGTGCTGGAGTGCGGCGCGCAGGCGACCGGCGGCAACTACGCGTTCTTCACCGAGCTGCCCGACCTCGACCACCCGGGCTTCCCGATCGCCGAGCTGCGGCCGGACGGGTCGTCGGTCATCACCAAGCATCCCGGCACCGGCGGCGCCGTCACGGTCGACACGGTCACCGCGCAGCTGCTGTACGAGATCGGCGCCCCCGAATACCTCGGCCCGGACGTCACCACCCACTTCGACACGATCCGGCTGGCCCAGCAGGGCGACGACCGGGTCGAGGTGACCGGCGTCAAGGGCAGCCCGCCGCCGGAGACGCTGAAGGCCGGCACCGTCGCCCTCGGCGGCTTCCGCAACAGCATGACGTTCGTCCTGTGTGGACTGCGGATCGAGGAGAAGGCCGCCCTCGTCGAGCGCCAGCTCCGCCGCCGCATCGGCGGTGACGGCCTGGAGTTCCGGCTGGCCCGCACCGACCACCCGGACGCCGACGACGAGCAGCGCGCGAGCGCCCTGCTGGCGGTGCACATCAAGAGCGCCGACCCGAAGGCGGCCGGCCGCGCGTTCTCGCAGGCGGCGGTCGAGCTGGCGCTGTCGTCCTATCCGGGTCTCACCCTGACCGGCCCGCCCGGCGACGCCACGCCCTTCGGGGTGTTCCGTTCGGCGGCGGTACCCCGCGGCGAGGTCCGCCACGTCGCCGTCCTCCCCGACCGCACCACCGTGGAGGTCCGATGAGAGTGCCGCTGGGGACCCTGTTCGGGGCCAGGTCGGGCGACAAGGGCGGCGACGCCAACATCGGCGTCTGGGCCCGCTCCGACGAGGCGTACGCGTGGCTGCGGGCGACGCTCACCGAGGACCTGCTCAAGACGCTGCTGCCGGAGGTGCGCGACGTCAGCCGGTACGAGCTGCCGAACCTCCGCGCGCTCAACTTCGTGGTGCACGGCATCCTCGGCGACGGCGTCGCCGCCGGCACCCGCTTCGACCCACAGGGCAAGGCCCTCGGCGAGTGGCTGCGCTCCCGGGTCGTCGACATCCCCGACGAGTTGCTGCCATGACGACCGACCTGTTCGCCAAGCCTGAGCTGCGCGACCTGGTGCGCAACTTCACCCTCCGGGAGATCGTGCCGCACCTGGCCGACTGGGAGCGGGCCGGCGAGGTGCCCCGGGAGCTGCACCGCAAGGCGGCCGGGCTGGGCCTGCTCGGCATCGGCTTCGCCGAGGAGGTCGGCGGCGAGGGCGGCGACCTGACCGACTCGATCGTGGTCACCGAGGAGATCATCCAGTCGGGTGGCTCGTCGGGGCTGATCGCGGCGCTGTTCACGCACGGCATCGCGCTGCCGCACATCATCGACAGCGGCAACAGCGAGCTGATCGACCGGTTCGTGCGGCCCACGCTGCGCGGCGAGCTGATCGGCTGCCTGGCGATCACCGAGCCCGACGGCGGGTCCGACGTCGCCGGTATCCGCACCACCGCGAAGGCCGACGGCGACCGGTACATCGTCAACGGCACGAAACTCTTCATCACCAGCGGTGCCAGGGCCGACTTCGCCACCACGGCGGTGCGCACCGAGGAGGGCGTGCGACTGGTGGTCGTGGAGGGCTTCACCGTCACCAGGACGCTGGAAAAGATGGGCTGGCACTGCTCCGACACCGCCGAACTGTCCTTCGTGGACGTGCCGGTGCCGCGCGGCCACGACGTGGGCGGCTTCCACGCGCTGATGCGGCACTTCGCGGCGGAGCGGATCTCCCTGGCCGTGCAGTGCTACGCGACCGCGCAGCGCTGCCTCGACCTGACCGTCGCATGGGTGCGGGACCGGCACACGTTCGGCCGCCCGCTGGCCAGCCGGCAGCTGGTCAGGCACCGGCTCGCCGAGATGGCGCGGCAGGTGGACGTCGCCCGCACGTACGTGCGACACACCGCGCTGCGTGTCGCAAGCGGCGAGCGACTCGTTACGGAGGTGGCGATGGCGAAGAACACGGCGGTCGCGGCCTGCGACCACGTCGTCGACCAGGCCGTGCAGTTGCACGGTGGCCTCGGGTACCTGCGCGACACCGAGGTCGAGCGCCATTACCGGGACGCTCGGATCATGGGCATCGGCGGCGGGACCACGGAGATCATGAACGAGATCATCGCGAAGCAGTTGGGGGTCTGAGGCATGCCGGTTCTGACGAGTGCCCTCGACCCGCGCGGGGCCGCCTACCTGGACAACCGGGAGGCGATGCTGGAGCGGCTGACCGAGCTGGAGTCGGCGCTGCGGCAGGCGCGCGGCGGCGGGGGCGAGAAGTACGTGACCCGCCACCACGCCCGCGGCAAGCTGCTGCCGCGCGAGCGGATCGAGCTGCTGGTCGACCGGGACTCGCCGTTCCTGGAGATCTGCCCGGTCGCGGCGTGGGGCACCGACTACCCGGTCGGCGCCAGCGTGGTCACCGGCATCGGGATCGTCGAAGGCACGCCGTGCGTCATCGTGGCGAACGACCCGACGGTCCGCGGCGGCGCGGTCAACCCGTTCTCGCTGAAGAAGACCCAGCGGGCCGGCCAGATCGCCCGCGAGAACCGGCTGCCGATGATCAACCTGGTCGAGTCGGGCGGCGCGGACCTGCCGCAGCAGGCGGAGATCTTCATCCCGGGCGGGGCGGCGTTCCGCGACCTGACCCGGCTGTCGGCGGCGAGCATCCCGACGATCGCGGTGGTCTTCGGCAACGCGACCGCCGGCGGCGCGTACGTGCCGGGCATGTCGGACTACACGATCTTCGTGCGGGACCGGGCCAAGGTGTTCCTCGCCGGCCCGCCGCTGGTGAAGATGGCCACCGGCGAGACCGTCGACGACGAGACCCTGGGCGGCGCGGCGATGCACGCCACCCGGTCCGGCCTGGCCGACTACATGGCCGAGGACGAGCGCGACGCGCTGCGCCTGGCGCGCGGCTGCGTGCGCAACTTCCGGCACACGGTCGCCCGCAGCTACGGGCCCGAGCCCAAGTACGACGCCGAGGACCTGCTCGGCATCCCGTCGGCCGACCTGCGGGTGCCGTTCGACCCCCGGGAGATCCTCGCCAGGATCCTCGACAGCAGCGAGTTCGACGAGTTCAAGCCCGCCTACGGCCAGGCCCTGTGCACCGGCTGGGGGGCCATCCACGGCCACCGCATCGGCGTGCTGGCCAACGTCCGCGGCGTGCTGTTCTCCGCCGAGGCGCAGAAGGCGGCCCAGTTCATCCAGCTGGCCAACGCCGCGGGCACGCCGCTGCTCTTCCTGCAGAACACCACCGGGTACATGGTGGGCAGCGAGTACGAGCAGGGCGGCATCATCAAGCACGGCGCGCTGATGATCAACGCGGTGGCCAACTCGAGGGTGCCGCACCTGACGGTCAACATCGGCGCGTCGTACGGCGCCGGCAACTACGGCATGTGCGGCCGCGCCTTCGAGCCGCGGTTCCTGTTCACCTGGCCGAACGCCAAGTCGGCGGTGATGGGCCCGCAGCAGCTGGCCGGGGTGCTGTCGATCGTGGCCCGGCAGGCCGCGGAGGCCAAGGGCCACGCCTACGACGAGGAGCAGGACCGCACGATGCGGTTCATGGTCGAGCACAAGGTCGAGCAGGAGTCCGCGGCGCTGTTCCTGTCCGGCCGCCTGTACGACGACGGCGTCATCGACCCCCGCGACACCCGCACCGTGCTCGGCATGTGCCTGGCGCTCGTGGGCCGCGGCCAGGCCGAGCCCAACTTCGGCGTCTTCCGCCTTTGAGCCACTCCGTACAGGCTTCAAGCCACTACGCAAAGGACCGAGCCGTGATTCGCAGGCTGCTTGTCGCCAACCGCGGCGAGATCGCCAGGCGGGTGTTCGCCACCTGCCGGGCGATGGGTGTCGAGACGGTCGCCGTCTACTCCGACGCCGACGCCGACGCGCCGCACGTCGCCGAGGCCGACTACGCCGTCCACCTGCCGGGCAACGCGCCGGCCGCCACGTATCTGCGCGGCGACCTGATCGTCGCGGCGGCCCGCAAGTGCGGCGCCGACGCGGTGCACCCCGGGTACGGGTTCCTGTCGGAGAACGCGGAGTTCGCCCGGGCCGTCATCGACGCCGGGCTCACCTGGGTCGGGCCGTCGCCGAAGGCGATCGCGCTGATGGGTTCGAAGATCGAGGCGAAGGCGCTGCTCGCCGACGTTGGCGTGCCGATGCTGCCGACCGCGCTGGAGCCGGAGCAGGTCGACACGTTCCCGGTGCTGGTGAAGGCGTCCGCCGGGGGCGGCGGCCGGGGCATGCGCATCGTCCGGGATGCCGAGTCGCTCGCCGAGGCGGTCGCGGCCGCGCGGCGCGAGGCGGCGTCGGCGTTCGGCGACGGCACGGTCTTCTGCGAGCGGTACGTCGAGCGGGCCCGCCACATCGAGGTCCAGATCATGGCCGACTCGCACGGCAACGTGGTGACGCTCGGCGAGCGGGAGTGCTCGATCCAGCGCCGGCACCAGAAGATCGTCGAGGAGACGCCGTCGCCGGCGGTCGACCCGCAGCTGCGCGACCGGCTCTGCCAGGCGGCGGTCGCGGCGGCCCGCGCGGTGTCCTATGTGGGCGCCGGGACGGTCGAGTTCCTCCTCGCGCCGTCGGGCGAGTTCTTCTTCCTGGAGATGAACACCCGGCTGCAGGTCGAGCACCCGGTCACCGAGTGCGTGGTGGGCGTCGACCTGGTGCGGCTGCAGCTGGTCGTGGCCGAGGGCGGCCCGCTGCCGTTCAACGGCCCGCCGCCGCTGCGCGGGCACGCGATCGAGGTCCGCCTGTACGCCGAGGACCCCGCCTACGCGTGGATGCCCTCCACGGGCACGGTGCACCGCTTCGACGTGCCGGGCGTCGCGCACGCGTTCGGCCCGCTGCCCGCGCCGGGCCTGCGCCTGGACGCCGGGGTGGTGGACGGCTCGGTCGTGGGCGTGCACTACGACCCGATGCTGGCGAAGCTGGTCGCCTGGGCGCCGACCCGGGCCGAGGCGGCCCGCATGCTGGCCAACGCCCTGGCCAGGGCGCGCATCCACGGCGTCACCACCAACCGGGACCTGCTGGTGCGGGTGCTGCGGCACGCGGCGTTCCTGTCCGGCGGGACCGACACCGGCTTCCTGGACCGGCACCCGGAGGTGTTCGCGCCGCTGCTGTCCTCCGTGGACGCGGTGCGGCTGTCGTGCCTGGCCGCCGCGCTGTCCGGGGCCGCCCGCCGGGCGAAGACGGCCACCCTGCCCGGCCTGCCGTCCGGCTGGCGCAACGTCCCCAGCGCGCTGCAGACGGTGGTGTACGAGGGCCCCACGGGCACGATCGAGGTCGGGTACCGGCTGGACCGCTCCAACGACCTGGCCGCCTGGGCGGTGCGCCGCATCGACCCCGACGACATCGGGCTGCCCGGCGCCGCGCTCGACCCGGCCGGCGCGCCCGACCACCCGCCGGCGCGGATCGTCTCGGCGACCGGCGACCAGGTCGTGCTCGACGTCGCCGGGGTCCGGCTGCAGTTCGCCGTGCACGAGGTCGGCGGCGTGTCCTTCGTGGACAGTTCCGAGGGCTCGGTGACCCTGACCGAGCTGCCCCGCTACCCGCTGCCGGTCGCCGAGCAGCCCGAGGGCTCGCTGATCGCGCCGCTGCCGGGCGCGGTCGGGCGGGTCCTCGTCGTGCCCGGCCAGCGGGTCGCCGCCGGTGAGCTGCTGCTGACCGTGGAGGCGATGAAGCTCGAACACCCCGTGCACGCCCCCACCGACGGCGTCATCAGCGACCTGCGGGTCGCGGCCGGCTCGCAGGTCGAGTCGGGCGCCCTGCTGGCGGTGCTGACCCCGGCGTAGATACGCGACCAGATTGGAGCCCACCCCTCATGGACTTCGACTACACCCAGGAGCAGCAGGACCTCCGCGACGCGGTGGCGAAGCTCGGCCGGCGCTACGGGCACGAGTACTTCGTGCGCAAGGCCAAGGCCGGTGAGCACTCCGACGAGCTGTGGGACGAGGCGGCCAAGCTCGGCTACCTCGGCGTCAGCGTGCCGGAGGAGTTCGGCGGCGGCGGTGGCGGCATCACCGAGCTGGCGATCGTCTGCGAGGAGCTGGCCGCGGCCGGCGCGCCGCTGCTGCTGCTCGTCGTGTCGCCGGCGATCGCGGCCACGATCGTCAACCGGCACGGCACCCAGGCGCAGCGCGAGCGCTGGCTGCCGGGCTTCGCCGACGGCACGCGCAAGGTGTGCTTCGCCATCACCGAGCCCGACGCCGGGTCCAACTTCCACAAGCTGTCCACCGTGGCGAAGCGCGACGGCGACGAGTACGTGATCACCGGGCGGAAGGTGTACATCTCCGGGGTCGACGAGTGCTCCCAGGTCGTCGTGGTCGCCCGGATGGCCGACGAGCGGACCGGCAAGCTCAAGCCGGCGCTGTTCATGGTCCCCACCGACGCGCCGGGGCTGACCCTGTCCAAGCTGGACATGGAGATCGTCTCGCCGGAGAACCAGTTCCTGCTCTTCTTCGACGAGGTGCGGGTCCCGGCCGACACCCTGATCGGCGAGGACGCCGAGGCGGGCCTGCCGGCGCTGTTCGCCGGCCTGAACCCGGAGCGGATCACGGTGGCCGCGATGGCGTGCGGCACCGCCCGGTACGCGCTGGAGCGGGCCTCGACGTACACCGCGAGCCGCTCCGTGTGGGGCCGGCCGATCGGCAGCCACCAGGGCGTGGCGCACCCGATGGCGCACGCGCACATCCAGGTGGAGCTGGCCCGGCTGATGGTGGCGAAGGCCGCGGCGCTCTACGACGCCGGCCGGGACCTGGAGGCGGGCGTCAACGCGAACATGGCGAAGTACGCCTCGGCCGAGGCGTCGGCGCTGGCGGTGGACACCGCGATCCAGGCGCACGGCGGCAACGGCATGACCACCGAGTACGGCGTCGCGACCCTGCTCGGCGCCACCCGCGCCGGGCGCATCGCGCCGGTGTCCCGCGAGATGATCCTCAACTTCGTCGCCCAGCACCTGATGGGCCAGGAGAAGTCCTACTGACGGCGCAGCTGCTGGCCGGTGAACGTGCTCGGCGGGTTGCCGGCCAGGCAGCGGAACGTCGTCGGCCCGGCCTGCTGCTCGGCCGGGCCCGGCAGCAGGACGTCGACCCGCCAGCCGACCGCCGGCAGGTACACCAGCAGCAGGGTCTTCAGGCTGCACACCTCGCCGACCGTCGCGCTGTCCTTGGCGGTCCTGACCTGGCTGCCGGCCGGCAGGTCACCGTAGGCGAACACCTCCCAGGTGTGCGCCCCTGCGCAGTCAGCGGGCCTGCGGTCGGCGTCGAAGCACTCGACCGTCTGCGAGCAGCGGGCCGCCTTCGACACCGCCGCCGGGCAGGCGACCGTCGCCGGGATCCCGCCGGTGCCGCGGGTCGGCGAGGCCGCGGCGCCCGTCGGCGGGCCGGCCGACGGGCTCTTCGCCGGGTCCGGTCCGGCGCCGGCGTTGAGGTTGTACGCGATGCCGGCCCCCACCAGGGCCAGCACGAGCAGGATCACCGCGCCGGCGACCAGCATGAACTTCCGGGCGCCGGGCGGGGGCTGCGGCGTGTCCGGCACGATCCCGTCCCCGGGCGGCCCGGCCGGTGGTGGGGTCTCGCCGGCGGCGTGCTGGACGGTCTTGTCGGGGTCGTCGCCGCCGAGGAACGGCGAGTCGAGCAGGCGGCCCGGCGGCGGAGGCGGTGGGGGCGGGGGCGGAGGCTTGGAGGTGTAGACCGGCTCGACCGGCGGCGAGCCCAGCGGCGGCACGATCACCGGCGGCGTCGGCTCCAGCCGCAGCCCGATGAGCATGTCGCGCAGCTCGATCGCGCTCGGCCGGTCGGCCTCCTCGTTGGCCATGCCGGCGCGCAGGACCGCCATCAGGCTCTCGGGGCAGCCGGGCAGGTCGGGGATGTGCTCGTTGAACATGTCGACCAGCGACAGCAGGCTCGGTGCCTGGTCGTCACGCCAGCGCGGCGGGCGGCCGCGCATGAGCGCGTAGAGGGTGGCGCACAGCGCGTAGACGTCGGCGGCCGCGGCCGGCGGTGACTGCCGGAACGTCTCGGGCGGCGCGTAGGCCGGGGTGAGCGTGTCGAGGGTCATCGACTCGTCGCGCCACTCGGCGAGGATGGCCAGGCCGAAGTCGGCCAGCGCCGGCTCGCCGAACCGGCTGAAGAGGATGTTGGCCGGCTTGACGTCGCGGTGCAGCACCCCCAGCGCGTGCGCGTCGGCGAGGGCATCGGCGATCTTGAAGCCGACGTCGCGGGCCTCGGCGGCGGTGAGCGGCGAGTCGCGCATGCGCTCGGCGTAGGAGCCGTCGCACAGCTCCATGATCAGGTAGGGGTGGCCCTGGTCGGTCACGCCGGCGTCGAAGAGGTCGACCACGTGCGGGTGGCTGGACATCCGCCCGGCGGCGCGGGCCTCGCGCAGGAACCGCCGCCGGTCGCGCTCGGTCTCCAGGGTGCGGTTCTCGACCTTCACGGCGACCTCGCGGCCGACCGACTCCTGGGTGGCCCGGTAGACCGTCGCGTAGCCGCCGCGCGCGAAGACGGACAACCCGGTCATCCCGGGCACCGTCGGCAGGGGTGCGGCTGCGGTCACGGCTAGAACGGTACGACAGCCGCCGGACATTCGCCGTCACGCATCGGCAACAACGGATGCTGGCCCACCCGCGCCGCGCTCAGGGTGCGGGCGTCAGGGCCGCCGTCACCACCGCGGCCTCGTCACACTGGCCGTTGGCCTGCAGCGCGTCGGCGAGGACCCGGGCGGCGTAGACCCGGCTGCGGACGTCCTCCCCCGCCAGGGTCTGCGCCTGCCGGGCCCAGTCCAGGGCCTCGACCTGCCGGCCGGCGGCCAGCAGCGCGCCGGCGTAGGCGGCGACCGCGTACCGGCGGGAGAACATCACCGACGGGCCGGGCCGGTCGGCGGCCACGCAGCCGAGCACCTCCAGCGCCGCCTCCAGGTCGCCCTGCGCCTGGCGGGCCAGGCCGAACAGCACCTTCGGCGCGACCTTCGCCGCCTCCAGCACGTCATGGGTCTCCACGACCTGCAGCACCACGCGGGCGTCGTCCTCGGCGGCGGCGGGGTCGCCACGGTCCAGGAGCACGAAGCCGCGCATGGTCCGCGACATGCCGATGAGCAGCGGGTGGCCGGTCTTCTCGCCGTACTCGGTGGCGTCGGTGAGCAGGTCGTGGGCGTGCGCCGGCTCGGCCAGCTCGCGGGCGATCACGCCGCGCACGACGAGCGCGAGGCCGCGGCCCCAGTCGTCACCCGCGGCGGCGAAGTCCCGGTACGCCCGGCGCGCCTCCCGGTCCGCGTCGGCCAGGTCACCGCTCTCCGCGGCCGCGAACGCCTCGACCGCGCGCAGGGTGCCGACCGCCCAGGCGTCGCCGACCCGCTCGCCGAACGGCAGGAACGCCTTCGCCAGCCGCCTGGCCTCGCCGAGCCGGCCGGCGAGGAGCCGCACGAACGCGGTGGTGCCGCGCAGCCAGGCCCGCCCGACGGGGTCGCCGAGCTCGGCGAAGCGGCGGGCGGCCCGGCCGAGGGCCGCGTCCGCGCCGGCGAAGTCGCCGCGGGTGGTGGTGACCCACGCCAGGTGCTGCAGCGACCAGGCCTGCGCCCGCCGGTCGCCGGCGCTCACCGCGATCTGGAACGACTCGGCGAAGCGCCCGCCGGCCTCGGCGAGCCGCCCTTCGAGGAAGTCGGCCATGCCCAGGCGGCGCATGGCGTCGCCGCGCTCGTACGTGAGGCGCGCCGCCGTCGCGGCCTCGAGCGCCTCGGTCAGGGTCTGGTAGCTGCGGCGCTGGTCGCCGGCGGCACGGTAGGCGCGGCCGGCGACGAGGAGCGCCCCGACGCGCACCGCCGGGTCGTCGGGAGCATTGGCGGTGATCTTCTCGGCGCCGGCGAGGGCCTCCGAGACCCTGCCGAGCTGCAGCAGCGCCCGCGCGTGCACGAGCCGGTCGGCGGGCGGCACGACCCCGCCGCCGAGCGCGACGGCCCGCTCGGCGGCCTGCGCGGCCTGGGCGGGCTCGCCGGTGGCGAGCGCCTCGCGGGCGGCCCGGCCGAGGGCCTGGACGCCGAGCGGCGCCGCGGAGCGGGCGAGGGAGTCAGGGCGCAGCCCGACGACGTCGGCGAGGCGCGAGGCCCGCTCGGCGTGCTCGGCGATGAACGCGTCGGCGGCGCCGGCGGTCATGTTGAGACCGGTGACCGTGCCGCCGGTGTTGCCGGCGCCGTGGTGGGCGGCCATCGCCGCGGCGGCCCAGCGCGACAGCGCCGCGTGCCGCTCGGCGAGGTCGGCCTTGCCGATGCCGGCATACGCGGCCTCGCGCAGCAGCGGCGTGGCGAACGCGAACCCGCCGCGGGCGCGCCGCAGCATGCGCCGCTGCAGCAGCTCCTCCACGGCCCGCTCCAGCTCGACGGCGGCGACGACGGCGGGCCGGGCCGGCTGGCCGGGCGGGTTGAAGCGCAGCGCTTCCAGCGCCCGGCCGGGCACGGTGTCGCCGATGACGGCGGCGTCGCGCAGCACGGCGCGGGTGTCCGGCGGCAGCGCGTCGATGCGCGCGGCGAGGACGGCGGCGAGGTCGCGCGACAGCAGCCGCCCGCCGAGGGACCCGGGCGTGAGCCGCCAGCCGGTGGGGTCACTGCCGGGCACGGTGCTCAGCGCGCCGCGCTCCTGCAGCAGCGTGACCAGCTCGGCGAGGTAGAACGGGTTGCCCTGGGCGGTGGCCAGCAGCCGGTCCTCGTCCGGCGCGGCGAGCCGCCCGCCGCCGAGGTACGCGGTGAGCAGCCGGGCCGCGTCGGCGCCGCGCAGCGGCGGGATCGGCACCAGCTCGGCGTCGGGGACGCGGGTCAGCACGCCGGCGGAGCGGACCAGCTCCGGCCGGCCGAGCAGCACGATGAGGACCGGGCCGGTGATCCGCTCGATGACGGCGCCGAGCGCGTCGACGGTCTCGGCGGTCGCGTCGTGCAGGTCGTCGACGATGACCACGAGGGGCGTCTCGGCGGCCATGCCGGACAGCAGCTCGGCGACCGCGTTGGGCACGGCGTGCAGGTCGAGCTCGTCGGGCTTGGCGCCGGGCGCGACCCAGGACGCCTCCGGCGCCGAGCCGGAGTAGCCGATGAGGCTCAGCAGCAGGTCGGTGGCGAAGCGCGGCGGCTCGGGGCGGCCGCGGGCGGCGCGGGCCAGCCGCTGCGCGAGGCGGCGCAGGCGCTCCTCGACCGCCTCGCGGGTGAGGTTGGTGGCGTCCGGCGGCAGGCCGATGGCGGCGCGGACCAGGTCGGCGAGGGGCGCGAGCCGGCGGCGCTCGCCGAACGCGGCGCAGTGCACCGACAGCACCCGGGCACCGCCGCCGGGGGCGAACCCGGCGCTGGGCGTGTAGCCGGCGCCGCCGAGGTAGCCGGCGGCGAAGCGCTCGATCTCGCCGGCGAGCCGCGACTTGCCCAGCCCGGCCTCGCCGGTGAAGACCAGCACCCGGGTCTCCTGCCGGTCGGCGATCTCGGCGAGCCGGCCGGAGACCCGGGCCAGCTCCGCCTCGCGGCCGACGAACGGCGCCTCGTCGCCGAGGCCGGAGCGGGTGCCGGGGGCGTCGAGCAGGCCGAGCAGCTCGAACGCCTCGACCGGCTCGCGCTTGCCCTTGAGGCGCAGCGGCCGCAGCGCGCGCCACGAGGCGAGCCGCCGGGTGGTGGCCGCGGTGCGGTCGCCGGCGTAGACGGCGCCGATCGCGGCGGCGTCGGCGAGGCGGGCCGCGGTGTTCACCGTGTCGCCGATGACCGTGTACTCGATGCCGGCCTGGACGCCGGCGACGACGGCGCCGGTGTTGAGCCCGATGCGCAGCCCGAGGGGGGCGCCGCCGCCGCGCTCGTCGTCGAGCACCCGGCGCACCGCGCGCTGCATCGACAGGGCCGCGCGGACGGCCCGCTCGGCGTCGTCCTCGTGCGCGACCGGCGCGCCGAAGACGGCCATGATGCCGTCGCCGGTGAGCTTGTCGACGTGGCCGCCGAAGGTCTTGACCGCGCCGGCGAGCGCGGCGAGCACCCGGTCGGTGACCGCGCCGACCCGCTCCGGGTCGAGGTCCTCGGACCAGGCGGTGAAGTCCGACAGGTCGCCGAAGAGCACCGTCACGATCCGCCGCTCGGCGGCCGGCAGGGTGGCGGCGGCCGGCAGCGCGGAGCCGCAATGGTGGCAGAACCGCGCACCGGGAACGGCCACGGTCCCACACACCGAACACGTCACGTTGCGTCCAACCCTAAGTGGGGTGGTTGTGATTCCCGCCTCAGGTAGGCAAGTTGCGCGCGGACCGACCACTCCGCCGCCTCCCACAGGCTGCGGTCGACGTCGGCGTACACCCGGGCGACCACCTCGGCCGGCTCGAGCGCGCCGGCGGCGAGCGCCTCGCGGACCTGGTCGAGCCGCGCCTCGCGGTGCTGGCGGTAGAAGCGGGCGGCGACCGCGGCGTCGGTGAGCGCCGGGCCGTGGCCGGGCAGGGCGGGCACCGCGTCGAAACCGGCGAGGCGGTCCAGGCTGTCCAGGTAGTCGCCGAGGTCGCCGTCGGGCCAGGCCACGATCGTGGTGCCGCGGCCGAGGATGGTGTCGCCGGTCAGGAGCACCCGCTGGTCGCCGTGCCGGGCGGCGAAGCAGACCGAGTCGGCGGTGTGACCGGGTGTGACGACGGGCTCCACCACCACCCCGTCCACGTCCAGCGTCGCGTGTACGGGTGGCTGGTGCACCGGCGCGCCCGTGAGCTCCGCGAGCCGGGGGACACCTTCCGTGTGGTCGATGTGGCTGTGGGTAAGGATGATGGCGGCGACCGGGGCGTGCTCCGCCACCGCCCGCAGGTGGCCTTCGTCCAGCGGGCCCGGGTCGACGACGACACAGCCGCCACCCGGCGCCCGCAGGAGCCAGGTGTTGGTGCCGTCGAGCGTCATGGGCCCCGGATTGGGCGCGCGCACGAGCGTCACCCAGTCGGGCAACGTCGTGAGGACCTCGGCGGTCGGGGCGGTGACGTGGCTTACCACGAAGAGATCGTACGGCGGGCCAGTTCACTCGACACGTCACCCGACCGGCTGAGGGACCCGCGCCGGGACCCGCGCCGCCCGCCGGCCGGGGACCGCGTCCGGTCGCGTCAGGCGACCTCGAAGATGGCCTCGACCTCGACCGGGGTGTTCAGCGGCAGGGCGGAGACGCCGACGGCGCTGCGGGCGTGCCGCCCCGCGTCGCCGAAGACCTCGCCGAACAGCTCGCTGGCGCCGTTGACGACGCCCGGCTGGCCGGTGAAGCCCGGCCCCGACGCGACGAACCCGACGATCTTGACCACCTTGACGACCTTGTCCAGGCCGACCAGGGCGTGCACGGCGGCGAGGGCGTTGAGCCCGGCCTGGCGGGCGAGGTCCTTGGCCTGCTCCGGCGTCACGTCCTGGCCGACCAGGCCCTCGGCGGCCAGCTTGCCGTCGACCATCGGCAGCTGTCCGGAGACGTAGACGTGGTTGCCGGTCCGCACGGCCGGCACGTACGCGGCGACCGGCGGCACGACCGCCGGGATCGTCAGCCCGAGCTCCTCGAGCCGGGCGAACACCTCGCTGCCCATGTCAGCCGGCCTTCGGCCGCTTGAAGTAGGCGACGAGATTCTCCGGGTTGAGGCCGGGCACGATCGCCACCAGCTCCCAGCCGTCCTCGCCGAAGTTGTCCAGGATCAGCTTCGTGTTGTGGACCAGCAGGGGTGCGGTCAGGTACTCCCATTTCTGCATGAGGCGAGACTATCGGTCAGCCCCTGCGCGCCGATGGAATCGGGTCCCCCAATGCATGCGCGCGGCGGCTACCCTAAGGGCCGCGCCGCACGGGTCCCGGGAGCCGGACCGCCGGCGGACCCGGTCGTCGCACACGAGGTGGAGACATGACACAACCGCCCCAGTACCCAGGGCAGCCCGAGTACCAGGGCCAGCCAGGCGACCCTTACGCCGCGCCGGGCCAGCCTCCGCAGGCCCCGCCGGGGCAGGGCTGGCCGCCCGCGCCGGCGGTGCAGGACCCCTTCGCGCCGCCCACCTCCGCCCCGCCGACGTCCGCGCCGCCCACCTCCGGCCAGCCGTACGCGGTGCCGGTCCAGCCGCCGTTCCCGCAGGCCGGGTATCCGCAGCAGCAGCCGGACCCGACGCAGTTCGGGCAGCCCCCGCAGTACGGGCAGCCCGACCCGACGCAGTTCCCGCAGCAGGGCTTCCCGCAGCAGCCGCAGCAGTACCCGCCGACGGGCGCGTTCCCGACCGGCCCGCAGCCGACCGGGCAGTTCCCGCAGCAGCCGACCAGCGGCTTCCCTGGCCAGCCCACCAGCGGGTTCCCGGGCCAGCCGACCAGCGGCTTCCCCGGCCAGCCCACCAGCGGGTTCCCGGCCGACCCGTATGCCGGCGGCTACCAGCCCGGCTACCAGCAGCCGGCGCCGCCGCGCAAGCGCGGCCTGATGATCACGCTGATCGTCCTGGCGGTCGTGCTCGTCCTGTGCGGCGGTGGCGGCGCGGCCGCGTACTTCGTCACCAAGGGCAACCAGGGCAAGGGCCAGCCGACCGCGATCGAGGCGGTCAACGGCTTCCTCAAGGCGGTCTACAAGGACAACAACACCGCCGAGGCGCTCAAGTACGTGTGCTCGAGCGCGCGCGACAAGAACAAGCTGGCGGCGCGGGTCGACGAGATCCGCAAGTACAACTCCGGCCTGAGCAGCCCGACCTACTCGTGGCCGGCCCCGACGGTGGAGAAGCAGGACTCCTCCTCCGCGACGCTGCTCGTGCCGATCAAGGTCGCCACCAGCGACGAGAAGGTCGCGGAGACCAAGTACAAGATCCTCGCCACCAACGACAACGGCTGGTGGGTGTGCGAGATCACTGCGGCGTAGTCCCGCACGGCGCCCTGTAGCGTCGAGGGGTGACAACGCGCGAGGCTCAGGACGGGCGGGGCGGCCGGGTGGGAAACCTGGGCTGGCCCGCCCGTCTGCATGTGGTCACCGGCAAGGGTGGCACCGGCAAGACGACGGTCGCCGGCGCCCTGGCCCTGGCGCTCGCCCGGGACGGCCGGCGCACGCTGCTGGTCGAGGTCGAGGCGCGGCAGGGCATCGCACAGCTCTTCGACCGCGACCCGCTGCCCTACCAGGAGCTGCGGATCGCGACGGCGCGCGACGGCGGCGAGGTCCGGGCGCTGGCCGTGGACGCCGAAGAGGCCCTGCTGGAGTACCTGGAGATGTTCTACCGGCTCGGGGTGGCGGGCCGGGCGCTGCGCAAGGTCGGCGCGGTCGACTTCGCCACGACCGTCGCACCGGGGCTGCGCGACGTCCTGCTGACCGGCAAGGTCAAGGAGGCGGTGACGCGCACCGCCGACGGCCGCCGGGTCTACGACGCGGTCGTGCTCGACGCGCCGCCGACCGGCCGCATCGGTCGCTTCCTCAACGTCACGGCGGAGACCGCGCGCCTGGCGAAGGTCGGCCCGATCAAGACGCAGAGCGAGGGCGTGGCGGCGATCCTGCGCTCGCCGATGACCGCGGTGCACGTGGTCACCCTCCTGGAGGAGATGCCGGTCCAGGAGACCGCCGACGCGATCGACGAGCTCACCAGGCTGGGCATCCCGATCGGCACGGTGATCGTCAACGCGACCCGCCCGCCGGTGCTCGCCGGGGCCAAGGTGACCCAGGCCGACCTGCGCCGCGGCCTGACCGCGGCCGGGCTCAGCGCCGACAAGGAGGTGCTCGCGGGCCTGGCCGGCGAGGCGAAGGCGTATCAGACCAGGGTCGCCGCCGAGGCATCCCTGCGGGCCGACCTGCAGGCCCTGGGCCGGCCGGTGGTGGAGCTGCCGGTCCTGCCGGGGGGCGTCACCACGCAGGCACTGGAGTCGCTCGGTGATCTGTTGCTCACCTCGGCTTGACCGAGCGCCCAGCGGATACGCTCGCTAGGTGGGGACTGGGAAGCTCGACGTCGACGCGATCCTCGCCGACCCGGCGATCCGCATCGTCGTCTGCTGCGGCTCCGGCGGCGTGGGCAAGACCACGACGGCGGCGGCGCTGGCGGTGCGCGCCGCCGAGCGGCACGGCCGGCGCACGGTGGTGCTCACCATCGACCCGGCCCGCCGGCTGGCGCAGGCGCTGGGCCTGACCGAGCTGGACAACACGCCGCGGCTGGTCAAGGGCCTGCAACCGGACTCCGCCGAGCTCCAAGCCATGATGCTGGACATGAAGCGGACCTTCGACGAGGTCGTGCTCGAGCACACCGACCCGAAGCGCGCCGAGGAGATCTTCGCCAACCCCTTCTACCAGGCCATGAGCTCCACGTTCTCGGGGACGCAGGAGTACATGGCGATGGAGAAGCTCGGCCAGCTGCGGGCCCGCGACGAGTGGGACCTGATCGTGGTCGACACCCCGCCGTCGCGCTCCGCGCTGGACTTCCTGGACGCTCCGGCCCGGCTGTCGCGCTTCCTGGACGGCAAGATGCTGCGGCTGCTGCTGGCCCCGGCCCGCGCCGGCGGGCGCAGCGTGTTCAACCTGGTGTCCGCGTCGTTCGGGCTGTTCAGCCGTACCGTCACGAAGATCCTCGGCGCGCAGCTGCTGACCGACCTGTCGGGGTTCGTCGGCGCCCTGGACTCGATGTTCGGCGGCTTCCGCGAGCGGGCCGAGCAGACCTACCGGGTGTTGCAGGCACCGGAGACGGCGTTCCTGGTGGTGGCGGCCCCGGAGCCGGACGCGGTGCGCGAGGCGATGTACTTCGCCGGGCGGCTCGCCGCCGACCGGATGCCCCTGGCCGGGCTGGTGCTCAACCGGGTGGTGTCGGTGCCCGCGGAGCTGGCCGCCGACGAGGCCCGGGCGGCCGCGGAGCGGCTCGACGAGCTGGGCGGCCATCAGGCGACCGCGGAGGTGCTGCGGGTGCACGCCGAGCTGGCGGACCAGCGCGACCGGCAGGCGGCGGTCTCCGGCCGGTTCCTGCGCGCCCATCCCGGTGTGCCGGTCGTCAAGGTCCCGGCGCAGCCCGCCGACGTCCATGACCTCGACGGGCTGCGCGCGATCGGAGTTTCGTTCTGACCGGTGCCTCAGCCGGTCGGCACGAGCTCCTTGGGAGCATCCTTCTCATTGCGGTCCATGGCGGCTTCGAACATCTTGCGCCAGCTGGGCACCTGCGGGTGACGGCGCAGCAACGCACGGCGCTCGCGCTCGGTCATGCCGCCCCAGACTCCGAACTCGATCCGGTTGTCGAGGGCGTCCGCCAGGCACTCGTACCGCACAGGGCAGCTCCGGCAGATCCGCTTCGCCACGTTCTGCTCGGCACCCTGGACGAACAATGCGTCCGGGTCGCCATTGCGACACGCGGCGATGCTGGGCCAGTCGACGACCATGCTCATATTTCCTCTTCCCCCCTTGGACTCCCCCCGGGTCCATCCGCCGTGCTTGCCCCAGCGAATAGCACCCAAACCACGTCCCCCCATGGCTTTTGGATGCAGTTCGCCGGGCTACCCGGCGCGACGGCAGGGTCCCCGGCCACGGGAACCCCGAGAGGAGCTTTCCGGAACATCATGCTCTGTAGTCGTCCAGTTACGCAACGTTGTTGCACCAGGTTAACCGGCCCTTTGCGATCCACCAAAAGGCCGGAGCGTGCTACCGCAGCGTCACGACCGGGTGCGATTTACCCAAAATGCCCGCACTCCCGTGTTCCGTGCATCAGACTCGGCTACGGGTCAACCTCACGCGCGGTGTCACGCGTCTAGTGCAACGAGGACGCCAGCATCTGGACGCGGCCTCATGACGTCGTCCCGTAGGCTGAGGAAGTGACCTGGATGCGTAAACGCGAACACGGCCTGCTGCCCAATGCAGCATCGCTCCTGCTGTGTGGGCTGCTCGCGGGCTTGGTGGTCGCTGCGGCCGCGTTCCCCGCGGTCGCGATGTCCGGCCTCGCCGCGAAGGCCGGAGCTGACACCTTCGAGAATCTGCCGACGGACATCGACGTGCTTCCGTCGCCGCAGATCAGTTACATCTACGCATCCGACGGCAAGACCCTGCTCGCGATGATGTACGACGAGAACCGGCGCGACGTCCCGCTGACCGATGTCGCCGACGTCATGCGCAAGGCGATCGTGGCCGCGGAGGACAACCGGTTCTACGAGCACCGCGGCGTCGACGTGAAGGGCGTGGCCCGCGCGTTCGTGGCCAACCAGAACGCCGGCGGCCAGACCGAGCAGGGTGCCTCGACGCTGACGATGCAGTACGTGCGCCAGGCGATCTCCTACTCGGCGAAGACGCCGCAGGACGTCGTGGACGCCACCGACAAGACCCCGACGCGCAAGCTGCGCGAGATGAAGTATGCGATCGACCTGGAGAAGAAGCTCAACAAGGACCAGATCCTCGAGCGGTACCTGAACATCGCCGCCTACGGACACGGCGCCTACGGCATCTTCGCCGCCGCGCACGTCTACTTCGAGAAGGACCCGAAGGACCTGACGCTGCCGGAGGCCGCGCTCATCGCCGGCCTGGTCAAGGCGCCCGGCACGAGCGACCCGGCAACCACCGACGGTTACCCGCGCGCCATCGACCGGCAGAAGTACGTGCTCAACCAGATGGTCGCGATGGGGTACATCAACCAGCAGCAGGCCGACGAGGCCGCCAACACGAAGCTGAACATCGTCGGCAAGCGCACGCCTGAGGGCTGCGAGTCGGTGCAGCGCCCCGAGGTGCTCGGCGCCGGCTTCTACTGCGACTACCTGCGCCGCTGGTGGATGGACCAGAAGATCTTCGGCGAGGACCAGTACCAGCGCGCCAACCGGCTGCGCGCCGGCGGCTACACGGTGATCTCCGCGCTCGACGTCAACACCCAGACGGCGGCTCACAAGTACGCGCAGGACCAGCCGAACGTCGGCAAGAACGAGAAGATCCGGCTCGGCAACCAGAACGCGATCATGCTGGCCGCGGTCGAGCCGGGCACGGGCCGGGTCACGGCGATCGCCACCAACCGCACGTTCAGCAACGACAACAGCAAGAACGGGCCCAACACCAACCCCGACAAGAAGGGGCAGAAGGGCAACTACCCCAACACGACGGTGCCGATCATCACCGGTGACAAGGACATCCCCGGCTACCAGGCCGGCTCGACGTTCAAGATGTTCACCGCGGTGGCGGCGCTGGAGGCGGGCCTGCCCCTGGCCACGACGATCAACACCGAGAAGCAGTTCCAGTCGACGTTCAGGATCAACGCGAGCAGCCCGGCGGCCTGCAACGGCCCCTGGTACTGCCCGAAGAACGCCGGTGGCCAGTCGGGCCCCTTCAACATGTGGACCGCGTTCGGCAGGTCGATCAACACGTACTTCGTGCCGCTGGAGCAGCAGGTCGGCGCCGACAAGGTGGTCGACGTGGCGAAGCGGCTCGGCATCCAGTTCAACGCGAAGGATGATGCCGACTACGCCACCTACCCGGCCTCGAAGCAGTGGGGCGCCTTCACCCTCGGCGTCAGCGCCACGACGCCGCTGCAGCTGGCCAACGCCTACGGCACGCTCGCCGCGGACGGCCTGTACTGCGAGCCGACCCCGATCGTCGAGGTCAAGGACAACAGCGGCAGGAAGGTCGAGGGGCTCGACCCGAAGTGCAAGCAGGTCGTCGACAAGGAGGTCGCGCGCGCGGCCGTCGACATGGCCCGCTGCCCGGTCGGTGACCAGTCCGCCACCGGCAAGTGCGGCGGCGCGACCGCCGAGTACGCCCGCAGGTACGTGGGCCGCCCGCTGGCGGGCAAGTCCGGCACGACCGACTCGGAGAAGAGCGCCACGTTCGTCGCGATGACCAAGCAGCTCGCGGTCAGCGGCTTCCTCACCGACCCGGACTGGCCCGAGACGAACAAGGACATGAAGCACCCGCAGATCAACTACGCCACGCTCGGCACGCTCAAGGACGGCCTGGCCGGCAAGCCGGTGGTCCCGTTCGTCGCGCCGACGAAGGACAAGTCGATGGGCAAGCTCGTGGAGATCCCGTCGGTCAAGTGCCAGGCCGTCGACCAGGCGCGCAGCCGGATCACCCGGGCCGGGTTCACCGTGACGGTCTCCGGCACCCAGATCCCCTCGGACTGCCCGGCGGGCACGGTCGCGCGGACCGAGCCGGGCGGCGCCACGGTCAAGGGCGGCCAGGTCTCGCTGGTCATCAGCAAGGGCCCGGGCAACCAGGCCCCGCCGTACCTGGGCACCGACCCGGGCACCGGCAACGGTGTGCGTGACGACGAGTGCCCGCTGCCCTGGGTCTGCTGACCCGACCCCGCACATGACGAAGCGGCCGCCCCGGATGCCCGGGGCGGCCGCTTCGTCGTCGCGGCGGTCCGCTCAGCCCTTGGCGAGCTGGGCGCGGACCTCGGCGGCGACCCGGCCGCCCTCGGCACGGCCGGCCACGGCCGCCTGCGCGGCCTTCATCGCCTGCCCCATGCTCGCCATCCCGCTGAGCCCTGCGGCGGCGAGGGCATCGCGGACGATGCCGGCGAGGTCCTCGTCGGAGAGCTGGGCCGGCAGGTACGCGGCGAGCACCTCCTCCTCGGCCCGCTCCTTCGCCGCCTGGGCCTCCCGCCCGGCACCGGCGAACGCCTCGGCGGCCTCCCGCCGCTTCTTCGCCTCCTTGGTGAGCACCGAGAGGATCTCCTCGTCGGACAGCTCGCGGGCGGCCTTGCCGGCGACCTCGGCGTTGCGTACCGCGGTGATCGCCATCCGCAGGGTCGAGGTCACCAACTCGTCACGGGCCTTCATGGCCTCGTGCAAGTCGGACTCCAGACGCTCCTTCAACATGAGCGAAGTCTATCGGCGGCCATCGGGCCATATTGGGTTGTAAAAGCGCACCACCTGCCGGCCGGTACCCTTTGCACATGCGCTCGAAGACTGTCCGGCGGCTCGCGGTCGGAACCGCCGCGGCCGGTGCTGCCACGTTCGCCTACGCCTCGCTCGTCGAGCGCAACATGTTCACCCTGCGCAGGTTCGACGTGCCGGTGCTCGCCCCGGACGCGGAGCCGCTGCGGGTGCTGCACCTCAGTGACTTCCACCTCACCCCGGGCCAGCACCGCAAGCAGCGCTGGATCGCCGAGCTGGCCGGCACCGACCCGGACCTGGTCGTGGTCACCGGCGACACCATGGCCCACGTCGACGCCGTCCCGGCGGTGGTGCGGGCCCTCACGCCGCTGCTGGACCGGCCCGGCGCGTTCGTGTTCGGCAGCAACGACTACCGCGGCCCGGTGTTCAAGAACCCGTTCGGGTACTTCAACCGCGACAAGCCCTACGTGCAGGGCGCCGTGCTGCCCACCGAGGAGCTGCGCGACGTGCTCGCCGGCTCCGGCTGGGCCGACCTGAACAACGCCCGCACCACGATCAAGGCCGGCGGCCGCACCGTGGAGCTGGTCGGCGTCGACGACCCGCACGTCGGCCGCGACGACTACGACAGCGTCGCCGGCCCGGCCTCCGCCGACGTGGACGTGCGCATCGGCCTGACCCACTCCCCCGAGCCGGCGCTGCTGGACCGCATGGCCGACGACGGCTTCGACCTGCTGCTGGCCGGCCACACCCACGGCGGTCAGGTCGCGCTGCCGTTCTTCGGGGCGCTCGTCACCAACTGCGGCCTCGACCGGCGGATGGCCAAGGGCCTGCACCGCTGGCCCTACTCGTCGGCGTTCCTGCACGTCTCCGCCGGCCTCGGCACCCACCCGACGGCGCCGGTCCGGTTCGCCTGCCCGCCCGAGGCGTCGATCCTGACCCTCATCCCGCGATGACCGCCTCGACCGCGCCGGCCGCCGCCGTCGGCGCGCCGGCCGTCAGCAAGTGGCCGCGCCGGGCCGCGTACGCGGGGGTGGCGGGCGCCGCCGGGCTCGCCGTGCTGCTGCCCACGGGCACGGCCGGCGCCGGCTGGTTCCTGGCCGGTCAGGTGCTCAACGTCAACGCCGTGCGGGCGTATCCGGTCCGGGTCCGCGCGTGCGCCGGCGACCGGGTCACCCTGACCCGCACCCCGGACACGTCCCGCTCGATGCCGCTGGCCTTCGTGTGGCCCGCCGGTCACGCCGTCCTCGGCCCCGTCATCGCCACCGACCGCGCCACCGTGACCCGCCAGATCACCAGCGTGACGCGCGGCACAC
This sequence comes from Dactylosporangium aurantiacum, assembly GCF_000716715.1. Lineage (GTDB taxonomy): Bacteria > Actinomycetota > Actinomycetes > Mycobacteriales > Micromonosporaceae > Dactylosporangium > Dactylosporangium aurantiacum. Next base: position 190,953 of record NZ_JNYJ01000038.1, read on the forward strand.
TGACGAGCGGGCTCAAGGGTTACACCACCGGATATGTCTTCGAGGGCGACCCGCTGTCCGCGCGCGGCCTGCCCTTCGAGGAGGTGCTCGTCCCCGCCGAGCTCGGCGACTGCCCCGCGTGGCTGGTCGCGCCGACCAGCGGCCCCGCCGACGACACCTGGATCATCGCGGTGCACGGCCGGGGCGCCCCCCGCGGCGAGGCGCTGCGCATCCTGCCCACGCTCGCCGAGTCCGGGCACAACACCCTCGTGGTCACCTACCGCAACGACCCCGAGGCGTTCCCCAGCCCAGATGCCCGGTTCCACCTGGGCCACACCGAGTGGCGCGACGTGCTGTCGGCCATCGAGCACGCCCGGGCCGCCGGCGCCCGGCAGGTCATCCTCTACGGCTGGTCCATGGGCGGCGCCGCCATCCTCAACCTGCTGCGCAACTGGGAGCACGGCGGCCTCGTGCGCGGCGTCGTCCTGGACTGCCCCGTCGTCGACTGGACCGCGACGCTGCGGATGAACGCCCGCCAGCTCAACGTGCCGCCCCTGTGGACGTGGACCGCGCTCAAGCTCATCCAGCACCGCCTCGGCCTGCGCTCCGCCGACCTCGACTACCGTGACGTGCGTCTCGACGTGCCGACCCTGGTCTACGTCGACCACGACGACCGCACCGTCGCGCCGCAGCCGACCGTCGAACTGGCCGCGGCCTGCCCGTCCGTCCAGCTCGTCGAGACCCGCGAGGCCGGCCACTGCCGCAGCTGGAACCTCGACCCGGCCGCGTACGAGGCCACCGTGAGCAGGTTCCTCAAGTCCCTCTGACGCCACAGGGGATACCGAGTTGGAGCCCTGCCGGGCGTGGGCTACGATTACTCGGCACGCTCGGGGTATAGCGCAGCTTGGTAGCGCGCTTCGTTCGGGACGAAGAGGCCGTCGGTTCAAATCCGGCTACCCCGACAGCGTCCAGGGCCGGTCTTCCACACGGAGGACCGGCCCTGAGCCGTTTTCCGGCCCGTCGGGTGCCCGAACGGCGCTCCCGCCATGCCTGTCCTGGTCGAACGCGCCAACACGGCGCTGTCGTCAACGTCCCTGCGGGCCGTGCTCGGCTCGACGTCCGGGCCGGGCGTCCCGGACGTCGACGTCTCGGCCCTGCTGCTCACCGCCACCGGGAAGGTGCGCGGCGACCTGGACTTCGTCTTTACAACCAGCCGGCCCATCCCGGCGGTGCGGCGCGGCGGCGCCCCTGACGGCCGTGCTGCAGACCGCCCCGATGGCGTCGGCGGGGTTCCCTCCGCCCGTCGGGGCCGACCTGCGCCCCACCGCGCCGGCTACCTGCGCCCCACCGCGGCGGCTACGGCACCCACGCCCCGGCGGCCGACGACGATCGGTCCCAGCAAGGGCAGCGGCCCGGCCCTGCTCACCAAAACCCCAGGATCGTCGCCTCGGCGTCGTGGAGTTCGAGGACCGTCTACGACCTCTACGCGCTGGTCGTCACCCGCGACGGCAAGGTGCACCACGTGGCGCGGTTCGGCGCCCGGGGAATGCGCGTGACGCCGCAGTTCCGCGGTGTCCGGCAGGAAGGCGACGCCGGCGCAGGCGAACGGGACCGGATCGTTCCACCAGCACCGGGTCTCGCTCGCCGTCGACAACCGGGGCCGGGGAGTGCGGCGGCGACCAGCCGTCATGGATCGTCGTGCCCGGGTGACGAAACGGCACCTTCGGCGGTCATCGGGGCCCGGTGGCCGTCCACCGGTCACCCGACACGCGTCCCCCGAAGTGTCAAAACCTGCTGAACACCTCAGCGGCGCCCCGGGTAGGCCGATCAAGTTGACAATGAACGTGCAGGGCGGCCCGGCACCGGTGACGATGGATCCAGTCACCGGTGCTCATTCGCGTGCCGCGCTGGACGTCGCCCTGCACGACGTCACCGGGTGCAGCCTGCTGCTGTTCGACGTCGACCACTTCAAGACGGTCAACGACGCCTTCGGCCATCTGCGCGGTGACCTGCTGCTGCGCCAGCTCGCCGACCGGATCGCCGGGCTCATCCGCGCCGACGACGTGCTGTTCCGCTACGGCGGCGACGAGTTCGTGCTGCTGCTGCCCAACACCGGGGCCGAGGAGGCGCTGCGCCTCGCGATCCGGCTGACCGACGAGATCCGGGCCAGGGAGTTCGCCGGGACGCCGCCGCTGCACCTGTCGATCAGCCTCGGCGTGGCGAGCAGCCCCGTGGACGGCACCGACGGCGAGACCCTGATCGAGGTCGCGGACCGCCGCAACTACCTGGCCAAGCGGCGCGGCCGCGGGCAGGCGGTCGGCGACGACGTCGCGGCGTCCGCCGCCGCCGGCTCGTCCCGGCTGTGGGAGCGGGACGCGGCGCTGAGCGGCACCCAGGAGTTCATCACCCGGGTCGCCGCCGGCAGCCACTCCGCGCTGCGGATCGTCGGGCCTCCGGGCGCGGGGCACACCCGGTTCCTCCGCGAAGTGGCGCAGATCGCCCGTTTGCGCGGTTTTCCGGCGGTACCGGCGGCGGACCGCACCCCGGGCTGCATCCTGCTCGCCGACGTGGGCGACCCGGTGCCGGAGCTCGGCGACGCGGCGGCCATCGTCTACGCCACCACCAGCCCGCACGACGGTGACCCGCGCCGGACCGGGCTGCCGGAGGCGGTCGTCGAGCTGACCCCGTGGTCGCCGGCGACGCTGCGCATCTGGCTGCGCATCGCCCTCACCGGCGAGCCCAGCGCCGCCCTGGTCGACCGGCTCGCCGAGCGCTCCGGCGGGCTGCCCGCCCGGGCCGAGGCGGAGCTGGGGCGGCTGCGCGCGCAGGGCGAGCTGATCGGCTCCCAGGACGGCACGTGGACCGTCAAGCCGCCGAAGGTGAAGCGGCGGCGTGGCCGGCTGCCCGTACCGATGACCAGGCTCGTCGGCCGGGACCGGGAGACCGCCAAGGTCGCCGCGCTGGTCCGGGACGGGCGCCTGGTCACCCTGGTCGGGCCGGGCGGCATCGGCAAGACCCGGCTGTCGCTGGCGGCCGCGACGGTGCTCGCGGACGACTTCGCCGACGGCGTCGTGTTCGTGCCCCTGGCCGACAGCACCGACGCGGAGCTGATGACGGCCGCCCTGGCCCGGGCGCTGCACGTCAGTGAGCTGCCCGACCAGCACCTGTTCGACACCCTGCTGGACCAGCTCGAGGAGTCCGAGCTGCTGCTCGTGCTGGACAACTTCGAGCAGGTCGTCGACGACGGCGCGGCCCTGGTCAGCGACCTGCTGGCGGCGGCGCCGGGAGTCCGGGCGCTGGTCACCAGCCGGGAGCGGCTCTCGCTGTACGGCGAGCAGGTGTACCAGGTGCCGACGCTCGCCGACTCGCCCGCGGTGACGCTGTTCGAGCAGCGGGCCCGTGCCGTGGACGCCGACTTCGAGATCACCGTCGACACCGCGCTGCCGGTCGCGGCGCTGTGCCGCCGCCTCGACGGCCTGCCCCTGGCGATCGAGCTGGCCGCCGCCCGCATCGACCGCTGGACCCCGGACGAGCTGCTCAACCACCTCACGGAGCACCTCGACCGGGATCTCGACTCGCTCGGCGGTGCCGGCCCGCGGGACCTGCCGGCGCGCCAGCAGACGCTGCGCGGGGCGATCGACTGGAGCTTCGTGCTGCTCGACTCCGAGGAGCAGCGGCTGCTCACGGAGCTGTCGGTGTTCGCCGGCGGCTGGACCGCCGCGGCGGCGCTCGCGGTGACCCTGCCGGGCGGTGACCTGCACCTGCTGGAGAAGCGGCTGTCGGCGCTGGTCGACAAGCACCTGGTGGTCCGCGACGAGGACGACGACGGCCGGTACCGGCTGCTGTCGACGATCCGCGCCTACGCCCGGCACCGGCTCGGCGACGCGGTCGAGCCGCTCGACCGGCACGCGGAGTTCTACGCCGCGTTCGCCGAGGCGTCGGCGGCCGGGCTGTCCGGACCCGAGCAGGTCGAGTGGACGGGCCGGGTGGAGGCCGACTACCAGAACGTGCGGGCCGCCTTCGCGCACGCCGGCGTCGCCACGAAGACCCGGATCTGCCTGGGGCTGTGGCGGTACTGGCGCAACGGCGCCCACATCAACGAGGGCCGGGAGTGGCTGTCGGCGCTGCTGGCGGCGCCGGGCCTGGAGGACGGCGCCCTGGCGCGGCTGCTGCACGCCGCCGCGATCCTGGCCGCGACCCAGGACGAGCACGAGGAGGCGCTGCGCCTGGCCGCGTCGGCGCTGCGGAAGGCGACGGCGGCCGGCGACCGCGCGACGGTCGGGCACGCGTACAACGCGATGGGGATCGCGGCGATCGGCGGCGGCGACCACGCGGCCGCGACCGAGCACTTCGGGCACAGCCTGGCGATCTGGCGGGAGCTGGACGTGCCGCAGGGGGTGGCCGCGTCGCTGGGCAACCTCAGCAAGGTCGCCCTGTCGCGGGGCGAGATCGCGGAGGCCGAGCGCTACGCTACCGAGTGCCTGGCGCTGGAGCGCGCCGCCGGCAACACGCGGGGCATCCAGCTCGCCCTGGAGTGCCTCGGCCAGATCATGCTGGCCCGCGGCGACGTGGCCGCCGCACGCGAGGCGCTCGACGAGAGCCTCGCGCTGAGCCGGCAGATCGGCGACGCGTTCGGCGCCGCGATGGCCCAGCACCAGCTGGGGCTGGCCGCGCGCCTGGAGGGCGACCGGGTGGAGGCGCTGCGACTGCTGGTGACCGCGCTGGTCACCCGGCACGAGGTCGGCGACCGGCTGGACCTGGCGATCTCCCTGGACGTGGTCGCGGCGCTGCTCGCGGCCGACGACCCGGCGCACGCGGCGCGGCTGGTCGGCGCCGCGGACGGGCTGCGGGCCCGGCACCGGCTGGCCGAGCCGCCGGACGCGCAGACGCTGCGCTCGGTGACGCTGCCGCTGCTGGCGGACCACCAGCGCGACCGCACGGCCGGCCGGGCGGTCAGCGTCGAGCACATCGTGGAGGTCCTAAAGTCGTCCTATGGTGTCGTTGGCTGACTGGCAGCGCCTGTTCCCCGCGGACTCGGCGGCCGGGGCCGACCTGATCGAGCGGTGGTCGCAGCCGCACCGGCGCTATCACACGCTGGAGCACCTGGCCGTGATGCTCACGGTGATCGACGCGCACGCGGACCTGGCCGACGACGCGGACGCGGTGCGGCTGGCGGCGTGGTTCCACGACGCGGTCTACGAGCCGTTCGCGCCCGACAACGAGGAGCGCAGCGCCGAGCTCGCCGCCGCGGTGCTGCCCGGGCTGGGGGTGGCGGCGGACCGGGTGGCCGAGGTCGTGCGGCTGGTGCGGCTGACGGCGGGCCACGCGGTGGCCGGTGGAGACCGCAACGGTGCCCTGCTCGCCGACGCCGACCTGGCGATTCTCGCGTCGGCGCCGGACGATTATGCCCGTTATGCGGCGGCGGTACGGGATGAGTACGCGGCCGTGCCGGAGGATGCGTTCCGCTCCGGCCGCGCACAAATCCTCGGCACCTTCCTGGGCCGGCCGGAGCTGTTCAGGGCGGTGCCGGGGCGGGCGGAGTGGACCGCCCGCGCGCACGACAACCTGCGGGCGGAGATCACGACGCTTCTGGGTGCTCCGTGACGTTCTGCAGGTAGAGCGGCTCGCCCAGCTTCTCGATCAGGCCGAGCTGGGTCTCCAGGTAGTCGACGTGGTGCTCCTCGTCGGCCAGGATGTCCTCGAAGATGTTCGCGGACGTCACGTCGCCGATCGAGCGCATGTACTCGATGCCGCGGCGCAGTCGGTCCACGGCCTCCAGCTCGATCTGCATGTCGCACTTGAACTGCTCCGGGACGGTCTCGCCGATCCGCAGCGGGAAGAGGCGCTGGTAGTTGGGCAGCGCCTCCAGGAAGAGGATCCGGTCGGTCAGCACCTCGGCGTGCTTCATCTCGTCGATCGACTCGTGCCGGGTGTGTTTGGCCAGGATCGTGTATCCCCAGTTCTCCTGCATCTTGGCGTGTAGGAAGTACTGGTTGATCGCCGTGAGCTCGGCGGTCAGCTGTTCGTTCAGAAACTCGATGACTCGTGCATCCCCCTGCATGTGGGCAGGGTAACCGCTCTTCTAGGCCAAAGCGGGCAATACTGCCTGAGGTACCTCGGCCTCGATGAGATCGGCCACCCGATCGAGGCAGGTGCCGCAGCCGGTGCCGGCGCCGCACTCGTCGCCCACGGCATCCTCGGTGTGCGCTCCGGCCCGGATGACCCGCCGGATCTCGCACTCCCGTACCCGGGCGCAGATGCAGACATACACGTTGGTGCTCCTCGCTTAGGCTTACCTAAGCAAGGGTGACCTAAGTTGGTCGCCGAGACAAGGGCTGAGCAGCTATTTCACTGTTCTGGATGCGACGGTGGAACCGAACAAATGGCGCGGCCGGCGCAGGCCGGCAGCTTTCAGGCGCGTCACGATCTCCTTGCTGGTCACGCTCCTGGCACCCAGCCAGACGGCCACCTGCGCCCGGTCGGCGGGCACGTCGTAGTGGTCGCGATCGAATCCGCGCCGCGGCACGCCCAGCAGCTCGGCGAACGCGTGCAGCTCCGCGACCGAGACGTCACTGACGAGATGGGCCCAGAGCCGGCCGTGCGCCGGCCACCGCGGCGTGTCGATGTAGAGCACGCCCGTTAGCCTGCCAAACATGGATCTCGACATGGATCTCATTGAGGAGCTTCGCGCCGCGCTGCCCCACGAGGGCGCCGTGCTCACCGACCCTGACCTGCTGCGATCGTACGAGCACGACGAGGCCGACCTGTGCGCGTACGGCACCCCCGCGGTGGTCGTTCGCCCCCGCACCACCGGCCAGGTCTCCGCGGTGCTGCGCGCCGCGAGCCGCCGCCGAATCCCCGTCATCCCGCAGGGTGCCCGCTCCGGCCTGGCCGGCGGCGCCAACGCCATCGACGGCGCGATCGTGCTGTCCCTGGTCGCCATGAACGAGATCGTCGACATCGACCCCGCCAACCGCATCGCCGTCGTCCAGCCGGGCGTCGTCAACGCGCAGCTGCGCCGCGAGGTGGCCGCGAAGGGGCTGTACTACCCGCCGGACCCGGGCTCCTGGGAGCAGTCCACGATCGGCGGCAACGTCTCCACCGACGCCGGTGGCATGTGCTGCGTCAAGTACGGCGTCACCAGCGACCACGTCATCGGCCTGGAGGTCGTCCTGGCCAGCGGGGAGGTCCTCAACTGCGGCCGGCGCACCGCGAAGGGCGTCGCCGGCTACGACCTGACCAGCCTCTTCGTCGGCTCCGAGGGCACCCTCGGCGTGATCACCGAGATCACCGTCAAGCTGCGCCCGGCACCGGCGTCGTCGCTGACCCTCGTCGCGGTCTTCGACACGCTGCCCGCCGCCGGCGCCGCCGTCGAGTCGATCATCACCGCCGGCATGCAGCCGAGCATGCTGGAGGTCATCGACCGGGTCACGCTCAGCGCCATCGAGGCGTTCCGGCCGATGGGCCTGCCCACCACCGCCGCGGCACTGCTCATCGCCGCGGTCGACTCCGGCGGCAGGGCGCCGGACGACCTCGCCGCGATCGCCGCCCTCTGCCAGCAGGCCCAGGCCGCCGACGTCCACGTCGCCACCGACGCCACCGAGGCCGACGCCCTCCTCGCCGCCCGCCGCCTCGCGCACCCGGCGATGGAGCAGTTCGCCACCGGGCTCTTCCCCTCCGGCGGCGGCATCATGGTCGACGACGTCGCCGTGCCCCGCACCCGCCTGGTCGAGCTGATCGAGGGCATCGAGGGCATCGCCGCCGAGTACGGCGCGGTGGTGGCCACCGTCGGGCACGCCGGCGACGGCAACCTGCACCCGATCATCGTCATCGACCGCTCGGACCCGACCAGCCTCGCCCGCGGCCAGAAGGTCTTCGACGCGATCATGTCCCTGGGCCTCTCCCTCGGCGGCACCTCCACCGGCGAGCACGGCGTCGGCCTGCTCAAGCGCGACTGGCTGGCGCGCGAGATCGGCCCCACCGGGTTGAAGGCGCACCGCTCGATCAAGGCTGCGCTGGACCCCGACAACATTCTCAACCCGGGCAAGATCTTCTAGGCGGCCGCCGCGGTCAGCACCCGCAGGTCCTCGACCAGGCCGTCGAAGGCGGCGTCGCGGTCGTCGGCGCGCAGCACCGCCGACGGGTGGATCGTCGCGACCAGCACGGCGTCGTCGGCGGCCGCGAACTCCGCCGGCACGGCCAGCCGGCGACCGTGCTCCTTCGTCACCCGGAAGGCGGGGCCGAGCATCGCCTTGGCCGCCGTCGCGCCCAGCACCACGACCTGCGCCGGGCGGATCCGGGCGAACTCGGCCACCAGCCACGGCCGGCAGGCCACGATCTCGGTCCGGTCCGGCGTCTGGTGGATGCGCCGCTTGCCCGGGGCGGCCGGCCGGTGCTTGAAGTGCTTGACGGCGTTGGTGACGTACATGCGGCCGCGGTCCAGGCCGGCCGCGTCGAACGCCCGGTCCAGCACCTTGCCGGCGGGGCCGACGAAGGGCGCGCCGCGCCGGTCCTCGATGTCGCCGGGCTGCTCCCCGACGACGAGGATCCTCGCGTCCCCGGGCCCTTCGCCGAAGACCGTCTGGGTCGCGTCGCGGTACAGGTCGCAGCCGCGGCACGCCCGCGCCGCGAGCCGCAGCTGCTCCAGGCCGCCCTGCTCCGGCACGTACTCCTGCGCTGTCATACCGGTACTGCTACCCCGCGGGCCGGGGGTTAAGAGATGGCCGTGCGATCCGATTGGAAGCCGCGCACGTCGGGGACGCCGAGCCGGGCCGCGTCGGCGGTCAGGTCGTCGGGCATGCGCTGCGACTCCTGCTCCGCGGCGACCCGCGCCAGGTAGTGCTCGATCTCCCGGGACCTCGTCGCCGCGTCCCAGCCCAGCACCGCCCCCATGACCTCGGCGGTCTCGGCGGCCGAGGCGGCACCGCGGTGGTCGGTCTCGAAGGAGATCCGGGTCCGGCGGGTCAGCACGTCCTCCAGGTGCAGGGCGCCCTCGGCGAGCGCCGCGTAGGCCACCTCCGCCGCCAGGTACTCCGGGGCGCCCGGCAGCGGGCGGCGCAGCGACGGGTCCAGGGCGAGCACGTCGAAGGCGAGCGAACCGTACCGCTCCAGCAGGTGCTCCAGGACGCCGGCGGAGATACCGTGCCGGCGGGCCAGGTCCGCGCGGTTGGTCCACAGCGCGTGGTAGCCGTCGGCGCCGAGCAGCGGCAGGTCGGCGGTGCGGGACGCCGGGACCAGCCCGCCGTGCCGGCGCAGGCCGCCGAGGCGGTGCGCGACCCGGTCGATGACGTCGGCGGCCATGACCCGGTACGTCGTGTACTTGCCGCCCGCGATCAGCATCAGCCCCAGCATCGGCTCGACCACGGCGTGCGTACGGGACAAGGCCGAGGTCTGCTCGTCGCGGGTGTGCGGCTGCCGCTGGCGGGCCTCGCGGGACAGCAGCGGGCGCAGCCCGGCGTAGACGCCCTCGATGTCCTCGGTCGACAGCGGCCGGTCCAGCACCGCGTTGACCTGGCCGAGCAGGTAGGAGATGTCGGTCGCGGACGCCGCCGGATGCCCGCGGTCCAGGTGCCAGTCGGTGTCGGTGGTACCGATGATCCAGTGCCCGCCCCACGGGATGACGAACAGGACCGAGGTCTGGGTCCGCAGGATCAGCCCGGCCTCGCCGGTGATCGCGGAGCGGGGCACCACCAGGTGGACGCCCTTGCTCGCGCGCACCTGCAGCCCCGACGACTCGCGCGGGCCGGCCCCGGACAGCAGGCCGGCGATGTCGTCCATCCACACGCCGGTGGCGGCCACGACCGTGCGGGCGTGCACCTCGAACTCCTCGCGGGACTCCAGGTCGCGCACCCGCACCCCGGTGACCTCGCGCGCGTCGCGCAGCAGCCCGACGGCGCGGGCGCTGGGCACCACCGCGGCACCGAGGCTGGCGGCGGTGCGGGCGAGCGTCGCGACCAGGCGGGCGTCGTCGACCTGGCCGTCGAAGTACTGGATGGCGCCGCTGATCGCGTCCTCACGCAGCGACGGGAAACGCCGGTGGGTCTCGGCGCGGGACAGGTGCCGGTGCAGCGGCATCCCGCGGGGCGCGGACCCGCGCAGCTGGGCGGCGGTGGCGAACGCGTCGTAGAGCCCGACGCCGGCGCCGTAATAGGCCCGCTGCCAGACGCGGTGCGCGACCCCCGTCAGGCCGCGGTGCGCGGGCAGCGGCACCAGGATCGGCACCGGCCGGACCAGGTGCGGCGCGAGGCGGGTGGCGAGCAGGCCGCGCTCCTGCAGGGCCTCGGCGACCAGGCCGAACTCGAGCTGCTCCAGGTAGCGCAGGCCGCCGTGGATCAGCTTCGACGACCGGCTGGACGTGCCGGAGGCCAGGTCCCGTGCCTCGACGAGGGCGACGGACAGCCCGCGGGACGCGGCGTCGACGGCCGCTCCGACGCCGGTGACGCCACCGCCGATGATCAGGACGTCGAAGCGCTCACGGCGCAGCCGCGCGACGTCCTGCGCACGGCGGCCGGGCGACAGGCGGCTGGCCTGGAAACGGGACGTGGAGGGTTCACGGCGCACCTCATTACCGTAGCCGCGCCCGTCACGAGTTGGTGTGGGATGAGGCGGTGGGGGAATCAGACCAACGTGTCCATCACCGAACGTATCGTCAGCGCGCCCGTCGACCGGGTCTACTCCGTCCTCGCCGACGGCTGGTCCTACAGCGACTGGGTCGTCGGCACCGCGCACATCCGTGACGTCGATGCGTCGTGGCCCGAACCCGGCTCGCGGCTGCATCACAAGGCCGGCCCGTGGCCCATGTCGATCAAGGACCGCAGCGAGTCGCTGGCCTGCGAGCAGGACAGGATGCTGCTGCTCAAGGTGCATCTGTGGCCGCTCGGCGCGGGCCAGGTCCGCTTCACGCTCGACCCGCTGGACGACCAGGCGACCCGGGTGACGATGCAGGAGCAGTTCACCGACGGGCCGCTGGTCGGGGTACGCAACAAGATCGGCGACGTCCTGCTGCACTACCGCAACGCCGAGGCGCTGAGCCGGCTGGCGGACCTGGCGGAGCGGCGGGCTCACTCCCTGCCGTAGAGGGCGCGCATCGCCTTTCCGACACCGGCCGCGTAGACGTCACCGAGCAGCGGCCGGTGCCGGGACAGCGCGGCCCGGGCCGCGTTCGCGCCCGGGGCGCCGTGCACCCCGCCGCCCGGGTGGGCGCTGGAGCTGGCCAGGTACAGCCGGTCGACCGGCGTGTCGGCCCGCCCGAGGTTCGTCACCGGCCGCCAGAACAGCTGCTGGTGCGCCGCGGCCGTGCCGCCGTTGATCGCGCCGTCGACCAGGCTCGGGTTCTCCTCGGCCAGCTCGGCCGGGCCGCTGACGTGCTTGGCGAGGATCAGGTCGTCGAACCCGGGGGCGTGCCGGCGCATCGCGTCCTCGATCCGGGTGACCTGCGTGCGCACCAGCTCCGCGTCGACCTGGCCGGGCTTCACGGGGCGTGGCAGGTGGGTGTACGCCCACAGCGACTCCGTGCCGGCCGGCGAGCGGGTCGCGTCGGCGGTGGTCATCTGGCCGATGAGCAGGAACGGGTCCCGCGGTGCCCGGCCGACGGCCAGGTCGGCGGCGTAGCGCTGCGGGTCGGCGCCGAGGTGGATGGTGCCGGCACCGGCGACGTCCGGCGAGATCCACGGGGCCTTGCCCGACAGCGCCCAGTCGATCTTCAGCGTGGCGTTGTCCCAGCGGAAACCCTCCAGGTCCCGCAGCAGCCGGGCGGGCAGGTGATCCTGGGGGACGAGGCGCTGGTACAGGGTGGGCGCCGGCACGTCGGCCAGCACGGCCCGGCGGGCCCGCACGAAGCCGCCGTCGGCGCACCGCACACCCAGCGCCCGCCCGCCGCCGACGATCACCCGCTCGACCATGGCGCCGGTGCGGATCCGGCCGTTGCCGGTCGCCGCGAGCCGGCGGACCAGGGCGTCGGTCAGCTGCTGGGCGCCACCGACGGGCACCGGGAAGCCGTACTGCTGGCCGAGCATCGCCAGCAGCCAGCCGAACCCGCCGCTCGCCGAGTCGTCCGGGGTGAGGTCGGTGTGCAGGGCGAGGCCGGTGAGCAGCAGCCGGCCGCCGTCGCCGCGGAACAGCTCCTCGCCGAGGACCCGCGCCGGGACCAGGAACCTGCGACCGAGCCGCAACGCCCCGCCGAGGCCCGCCCGCGCGGCCAGCCCGATCCCCGACCGGACCGGCGGGAACGGGGTGAGCAGCGCTGGGAGCAGGTCCCCGGAGAGGCGGCGCCATTCGGCGTACATCTGCCGCCAACGCTGCCCGTCGCCGGGCGCGAACCGGTCCAGCGACTCGGCCGTGAGGTCCAGCTCCCGGCTGAGCACCGCGGCGCGGCCGTCCGGGAAGAGATGCGCGACGACGGCCGGCGCGTGCGTCCACCGCAGCCCGTGCGCCTCCAGGTCGAGCGCGAGCAGCGGCGGCGAGCCGGCGCCGAGCGGATAGAACGCGCTGCACAGATCGTTGAGGAACCCGGGCGCGGTGATCTGCGCCGAGCGGACCGCGCCGCCCACGTGGTCGGTGCCTTCCAGCACGACGACGTCCCAGCCCGCGTCGGCGAGCATGTTGGCGGCGACGAGCCCGTTGTGCCCGGCGCCGATGACCACCGCGTCCACTGTTACCGTCATACCTCCCACTTTGCCCCCGCAGCTCATCCGAAACTGTCACAGCCGGGTCGTAGAGTGCCGCCATGACGAGGTCACGGGGTTGGGCGCTGGGATTGACCATCGTCCTGGGCCTTTGGGCCGCGGCGGTCACGGTCGGCGTCCACGCCGGCGCCTGGCTGACCGGCGAGACCCTGCAGGCGCTGGGCTCGGTCGCCCCGCGGTCGCTCTGGCCCGCGGCGGGCTGGCTCGCCGCCGTCCTCGTCGCCGGTCCGGCCATGCTGCTGGCGTGGCTGTCGCCGGTGCCGTTCGCGCGCACCGCCGGCCGGCAGTGGGCGTTCACCGCGCTGCTCGGCGGTCTGCTCGGCACCGTCCGGCTGGTCCCCGACACCTATCACGAGATCTATCTGACGCTGCTGGCCTGCCTCGCCGCGGTGGCGGCGCTCGTGCACCGCGCGGTGCGCGGCCGGGCGGAGCGGGCCGACCGCTGGCTGCTGTGGCTGTCGCTGGCGGCCGGGCTGGTCGGGCTGCTGCCGTGGCTGTGGGTCGGTGCGCTGGGCGGCCTGGTGGAGACGGTGGCCGCCCTGCTCGCCGCGGTGGCGGTGGCCTGGCTCGCGGCGCGGCCGGTCACGGCGCTCACCGCGCTCGGCGCGTCGCCGCGCAGCGCCTGGGGCGGCACGGCGCTCGGCGGCCTGACCGCGGGCGTCGGCCTGCTCACCCTGGTCGCCGGCGTCGGCGAGCCGGCGGTGCAGCTCTTCGCCATGGTCGCGATCCCGCCGCTGGCGTTCCCGCTGGCCGCCCTGGCGCGCCGGGGGCGCCCGGCGGTGCCGGCGCTGCTGGCGCCCGCCCTGTTCGGGCCGCTCGCGCTGGTCGACCCCGACGAGACGACACTGCTGCTGGGCCTGCGCGACGTCGCCTTCTGGGCGCTCGTCGGCGCCGTGGCCGGCCTGATCCTGGCGCTGCTGACCGGCGTGTCCCTGGTGCCGGCGACGGGGCGCGTCCGGTGGCTGCCCCGCTTCGCCGCCCTGACCGCGGCCGTCGTCGCGGCCGCCGGCGTGCTCGTCGCCACCGCCCTCGGCCAGCCGGGCCTGCACGGCGAGCACCTCTTCGTGATCATGAAGGAGCAGACCGACCTGAGCGGGCTGCGCGACGTGCCCGACCGCACCACCCGCATCCGGCAGACCTATGAGCGGCTGGTCGGCACCGCGGAGCGCTCACAGGGCCCGCTGCGCGCGGCGCTGCGCGCCAAGCACCTCGACTACACCCCGTTCTACCTGGTCAACGGGGTCGAGGTGCACGCCGGCCCGCTCGTGCGCCAGTGGCTGGAGGGCCGCTCCGACGTCGACCGGGTCCTGCTCAACCCGCAGCTGCGGCCGCTGCCCGTCACCCCGGCACCGGCACACGAGGGTCCGTCGGCCGCGCCGGCCACCCCACCGTGGAACGTGACGCTGATCAAGGCCGACCAGGTCTGGTCCGAGTACACCACCGGCCGCGGCATCGTCGTGGGCAGCTCCGACTCCGGCGTCGACGGCACCCACCCGGCGCTGCGGGCCTCGTTCCGCGGCTCGGACGACTCCTGGCTCGACCCGATCGACCACAGCACCGTCCCGTTCGACCCCAACGGCCACGGCACGCACACCCTCGCCACCGCGGTCGGGGCCGGCGTCGGGGTGGCCCCGGGCGCGCAGTGGGTGGCCTGCGCCAACCTGCCCCGCAACCTGGGCAGCATGTCCGCCTACCTGAGCTGCCTGCAGTTCATGCTCGCCCCGTATCCGGCCGGCGCCGACCCGCTGCACGCCGGTGTGCCCCAGCGCGCCCCGCACGTGCTCACCAACTCGTGGGGCTGCCCGACGCTGGAGGGCTGCGACGCCCGCTCCCTGCAGCAGGCGGTCGACGCCTTCTCCGCCGCCGGCATCTTCTTCGTGGCCGCCGCCGGCAACACCGGCCCCGACTGCGCCACCGTCACCGACCCACCGGCCAACTACCCGTCCACCTTCACCGTCGGCGCCGTCACCAGGTCGTCCCAGGTCGCCTCCTTCTCCAGCCGCGGCCCCACCCCCGCCGGCCTGCCCAAGCCCGACCTCATGGCCCCCGGCGCCGCCATCGTCTCGGCCCTGCCGGGCGGCGGCTACGGCGCCCTGAGCGGCACGTCGATGGCGACGCCGCACGTGGCGGGCGTGGTGGCCCTGATGTGGGCGGCCAACCCTGCCCTGATCGGCCACATCGAGCAGACCCGCGCCCTGCTGCTGCACACCACCCAACCGGTCGACGCCGCGTCCTCCTCCTGCGGGCAGGCCGACACGGCGGGCGCGGGCCTCGTGGACGCTTTGGCCGCCGTACGCGCCGCCACCACCTCATGACGGCGCCCACCTCCCACCCCGCCGCGGGCCGTGACGACGTCCGCCGCGCAGCGGCCGCGGCACGCGTTCGGCTGCGCAGCGGTCGTGGCTCGCGTCCGACCGCGCACAGCGGTCCTGGCTCGCGGACGGCCGCGCACAGCGGTCCTGGCTCACGGACGGCCGCGCACAGCGGTCACGCCTCGCATAACGGCTACGCGCAGTGGTCGTGGCTCCCGTCCGGCCGCGCGCAGCACCCCCGACCGAGCACATCCGGCTGCGCGCAGTGGTCGCGGCTCCCGTCCGGCTGCGCGCAGTGGTCGTGGCTCCCGTCCGGCCGCGCGCAGCACCCCGACCGAGCACATCCGGCTGCGCGCAGTGGTCGTGGCTCGCACGACGGCCGCGGCTCGCATCTGGCTGCGTGCAGCACCTGCCCGACGGACCGCGCTGCCGCGCGGCGGCTGGGGCTCGGGGGTTTTCTCGTGCAGCGCCCCGACTGCCGCATCGCCACGCGCCGCGCCGCGACCGCGTTGGCCACGAGCAGCGGCCGCGGCGTGCGTTGGCCGCACGCAGGCGGCCCCGCCGCGTCACGACGGTCCTGGCAGCCGGGCGTGCAAGGCGATGTGGAGCGGGCTCACGGTGCGAGGCAACGCCGCGGCCTCATGCACGCCTTGACTGCCGCGTCAGCCCGCCGCCGATGTCGACCGCGCCGCCGCCGTGGACCCAGCTCACCGTGCAGGGCGGCATAACAATGCTGGCGCGCGTCGACCGCTGGGACGCCCATCACCTGCAAACCCATCCGATTTGTCGGCCTCGTCACGAACCAGGCTCCCTCCAGCAGCGTCCGGACCTCAGCCGGCATGCGATTCGAGGGTTCACCCACCAGCGCCGTCGACCGCCACCGCGCCAGCCGGGCCGCGCCGGTCGTGCTCGGCGGGTGAGTGGCCGGGCGGTCGCGTCGAGGCGAGCTAACAGTTAGGTATGTTTACCAAATGATCGTTGACGGGGTGGATGCGGTGCTGGCGGGGCGGCTGTGCGGGCAGGCGCTGGACCTGCCGGAGGACGCCGGGGAGGCGGAGGCGCTGGTGCGGCGGCTGGCGGAGCCGCCGGCCGGGCGGGCCACGGTGCGCCTCGCGGTGCTGGACCAGGACGGGACGGCGGCTGGCGTGGTGCTCGGTTCGATCAGTGACGCCGACCCGCTGCTGGGGCACGTCGAGCTGATCGCGGTGCACCCTGGGCGGCGGCGGGCGGGGATCGGCACGGCGTTGCTGGCGGCGGCGGAGCGGCGGTTGGCGGATCTCGGGGCGCAGCGGGTCAGGATCGGGGGGAACCCGCCGTGCTACGCGTGGCCCGGGATCGACGTGCGGTACACGCCGGCGGTGTGCCTGGCGCAGCGGGCCGGGTACGAACGCAGCAACACCGCCTGGAACATGACCGCCGACCTGAGCGTGGTGAGTCCGGCGGCGCGGGCGGACGAGGAGCGGCTGGACGGCGCCGGGGTGAAGGTGGTGCGGGCCGGGGCAGACACCCCGGAGTGGGTGCGCGGCATCTGGGGCGACGGCTGGGCCTGGGAGGTCGGGCAGTCGCTGGACCGGGCCGGCGCCGGCTGCTGGGTGGCGGTGCGCGACGGGGAGATCCTCGGGTTCGCGGCGTACGGCGCCAACCGCCCCTCCTGGTTCGGCCCGATGGGCACCGCGCCGGCCGCCGAAGGGCTCGGGGTCGGGCGGGTCCTGCTGCGGCGGTGCCTCGCGGACCAGGCCGCCGGCGGGCACCACACGGCGCAGATCGGCTGGGCGGGCCCCGTGGCGTTCTACTCCAAGACGGTCGGCGCGCGCCTGGAGCGCATCTTCTGGATCTACACCAAGCAGCTGTGACGCATGAAGGGCAGGCCGTGGGTTCGCCACGATCCTGCCCCGCACACGTCGCACCGGCGCCCAGTGATCCCCCGTCGTGCCACGGGCGGCCGGTGCCGCCTCGAGAGCGGCAGCGAACGCCGCAGCGTCAGCGGTCCGGCTGGTTGCCGCGCTTGTCCTGCATCGTCGTCTGCTCCATCTGGAGTTTCTTCGCCTGCATCGTGGCCGTGTTCGCCGTCGCCGACTGGCCCGCGATGTCGGCGTCAGGCGTGATGGTCATGTCGTCGGAAAGGTCCGGGTCCATGTAGCCGAGGTCGTCTTCGCTGCGGTGCATGCCGCGGCTGTCGAAGTTGCTGTTCTTCTTTGACTTACCCATGGCTTCCCCCTCGTGTAGGCCGCTCCCACCATATGAGGACCCTTCACGTGATGCGGGCAAAATCCGCAATTCATCCCTACAGTCGGTGGGATGAGTGGTGCGATACCCGTCATCGACGGCCACAATGACCTGCCGTGGCGGCTGCGGATGCGGGCCGGGGCGCCCGACGTCGCCGGGCACGCCGAAGGACTGCACACCGACCTGCCCCGGCTGCGGCAAGGCGGGGTGCGGGCCCAGTTCTGGTCCGTCTATGTGCCCTGCGGCGGGCCGCAGTCCGAGGCGACCGTCAAGGTGCTCGAGCAGATCGACCTCGTCCGGCGGTTGGTCGAGGCGCACCCGGACCAGTTGGCGCTCGCGACCACCGCCGGGGAGGTCGAGCGGATCAGCCAGAGCGGCCGGATCGCGTCGCTGCTGGGCGCCGAGGGCGGGCACTGCCTGGACGACTCGCTGGGTGTCCTGCGCAGTCTGTACCGGCTGGGCGTGCGGTACCTGACCCTCACCCACGGCAAGAACACCGCCTGGGCGGACAGCGCCACCGACGAGCCGGCGGTCGGCGGGCTCTCGCCGTTCGGCGTGGAGGTGGTGCGCGAGCTCAACCGGCTGGGCATGATGGCCGACCTGTCGCACGTCGCGCCCGCGACCATGCACGCCGCGCTGGACGTGTCGACGGCGCCGGCGTTCTTCTCCCACTCCTCGGCGCGGGCGCTGTGCGACCACCCGCGCAACGTGCCCGACGACGTCCTGACCCGAGTGCGCGACACGGGCGGGGTGGTGATGGTGACGTTCGTGCCGTTCTTCCTCAACGAGGCCTGCCGGCAGTGGGGCGACGAGCTGTACCGCGTCGAGGACGCCATCCCGGCCGAGTTCGGCTCGGCGGAGTTCGAGCGGCTGCAGCGGGAGTGGATCGCGGCCAACCCGTGCCCGCCGTCGAGCGTGCGGGACGTCGCCGACCACGTGGAGCACGTCCGTGACGTCGCCGGGATCGGCGCGGTCGGCATCGGCGGTGATTTCGACGGTACGGAGGTGCTGCCGGAGGGCCTGCCCGACGTGTCGGCGTACCCGGCGCTGTTCGACGAGCTGCGGGGCCGTCGCTGGTCCGAGCCCGACCTGCGCAGGCTGGGCTGGGACAACACTCTGCGCGTCCTGCGCGACACCTGCGGCTGATCGCGGCGGCCGGGCAGCGAAGGACGAACCGCCCGCGGACAGCCGAAGGACGAACCCGACCGCGGACAGCCGAAGGACGAACGCGCCCGCGGACAGCCAAGGGCGCACCCGACCGCGGACAGCAAGAGGGGCAGGCCCGGCAGGGCCTGCCCCTCTACGAAGAACCGGACTCAGAAGTCCATGTCGCCGCCGCCGGGCGCACCCGCCGGCGCCGGGGTCTTCTCCGGCTTGTCCGCCACCACGGCCTCGGTGGTGAGGAAGAGCGCCGCGATGGAGGCGGCGTTCTGCAGGGCGGAACGGGTGACCTTGGCGGGGTCGATGATGCCCTCGCCCAGCAGGTTCACGTAGTCGCCCGTGGCGGCGTTGAGGCCCCAGCCCGCTTCGAGGTTGCGGACCTTCTCCACCACGACGCCGCCCTCGAGGCCGGCGTTGACGGCGATCTGGCGCAGCGGCGCGTCAAGGGCGACCTTGACGATGTTGGCGCCGGTGGCCTCGTCGCCGACGAGGTCCAGCTTGTCGAACGCCGACTTGCCGGCCTGCACGAGCGCGACACCACCGCCGGGGACGATGCCCTCCTCGACGGCCGCCTTCGCGTTGCGAACGGCGTCCTCGATGCGGTGCTTGCGCTCCTTGAGCTCGACCTCGGTGGCCGCGCCGACCTTGATGACCGCGACGCCGCCGGCGAGCTTCGCCAGCCGCTCCTGCAGCTTCTCGCGGTCGTAGTCCGAGTCCGACTTCTCGATCTCGGCACGGATCTGCGCCACCCGGCCGTTGATGGCGTCGGCGTCGCCGGAGCCCTCGACGATCGTGGTCTCGTCCTTGGTGATGACGACCTTGCGGGCCTTGCCCAGCAGGTCCAGCGTCGCGTTCTCCAGCTTGAGACCGACGGTCTCGGAGATGACCTGGCCACCGGTCAGGATCGCGATGTCGGTGAGCATCGCCTTGCGGCGGTCACCGAAGCCCGGGGCCTTGACGGCGACGGACTTGAACGTGCCACGGATCTTGTTCACGATCAGGGTCGCGAGGGCCTCGCCCTCGACGTCCTCGGAGATGATCGCGAGGGGCTTGCCGGACTGCATGACCTTCTCCAGCACCGGGAGCAGGTCCTTCACCGCGGAGATCTTCGACTCGACGATGAGGATGTAGGGGTCGTCGAGGACCGTCTCCATCCGCTCGGTGTCGGTGACGAAGTACGGCGAGATGTAGCCCTTGTCGAAGCGCATGCCCTCGGTGAGCTCCAGCTCGAGCCCGAAGGTGTTGCTCTCCTCGACGGTGATGACGCCTTCCTTGCCGACCTTGTCCATCGCCTCGGCGATGATCTCGCCGACGGTGGAGTCACCGGCGGAGATCGAGGCCGTGGAGGCGATCTGCTCCTTGGTCTCGACGTCCTTGGCAAGGTTGGCCAGCTCGGTCGCGACGGACGCGACGGCGGCCTCGATGCCGCGCTTCAGCGCCATCGGGTTGGCACCCGCGGCGACGTTGCGCAGGCCTTCACGGACCAGCGCCTGGGCGAGGACGGTCGCGGTCGTCGTGCCGTCACCGGCGACGTCGTCCGTCTTCTTCGCGACCTCCTTGACCAGCTCGGCGCCGATCTTCTCGTAGGGGTCCTCGAGCTCGATCTCCTTGGCGATGCTCACACCATCGTTGGTGATGGTGGGCGCGCCCCACTTCTTCTCGAGGACGACGTTGCGGCCCTTCGGGCCCAGCGTCACCTTGACGGCGTCGGCGAGGGTGTTCATGCCCCGCTCGAGGCCGCGGCGCGCTTCCTCGTCGAACGCGATAATCTTGGCCATTCGGCGTTGTCCTCCTGGACACTCCGGTTACGCCTCGACCCACGTGGGGCCGGCGGCTCACCGCCTGCTTTCGCACCTTCAAGGATCCAGCGGATCCCCGGTGGTCGGGCCGGATGAGCCCGCGACGACCAGCTCCCGGACGCTCTCGCACCCAGGCGCTGCACCGCCCCGACCGTTGGCACTCACCTGTCGCGAGTGCCAACTCCTGTTTAGCACTCTGACCGTGCGAGTGCAAGCAAACCGAAGGTGACGACGCGGGTGGTCGAAGCGCGGCAAACGCCAACAAACCAGGCACCAATGGTACGAAGAACGCCCGAACAGACGCAGGGCACCGTTCCTCATCAATGAGGACGGTGCCCCGGCGGGGTGGATCCAGACGATGTCAGGCGATTTGACGGACCTTCTCCGCCTGCGGGCCCTTCTGACCCTGCGCGATCTCGAACTCGACGCGCTGTCCGTCTTCCAGCGATTTGTAGCCATCCATCTCGATCGCGGAGAAGTGGACGAAGACGTCCTGCCCCCCGTCGACCGCGATGAACCCGTAGCCCTTTTCGCTGTTGAACCACTTCACGGTGCCCTGTGCCACGGTGCACTTCCTCTACTTCGGTCCCTCTTCGTCACTCCGGCTGGCTGTGGGGACCAGCCTTGAGGTCCTCGGCCGGCCACGCCGGCCCGTGGGGTGGCACCGGCGCGAGGATCGACGACCGAAACGGACGGTACACGAGATAACCCGAGACCCGACAGCCCCCAAATCGGACAGCAAGGTCACGAATCATGCGCGCGCAAAAGGTTTCCGATGGGACCTTTTCGGCGCAGTTCTTGCCGGCGCGAACATCGCCAGTCGACTAAGCCCCGACAAGGCGCCGGCAAGGCCTGCGACTAGGCGTGCCTGCGCGACTGCACGACGCGGAAGCGACTGGCCACGTACGCACCGTCCGTGAGCGCGGCATTGGCCGCGGGATTGGCGCCGCTGGCGTGGAAGTCCGAAAACGCGGCCGACTGGTTCACGAAGACGCCACCGGTAAGGTTGACTGACAAATGAACTCCGGCCTGGAGAGCGGCCTCTTCCATCGCGTCCAGGACATCGTCAGACGTCGAATACACCGAAGCGGTCAATGCGCCCTTCTTACCCACCGTGTCGGCGAAGATCCGCAAACTGTCCCCGGTCGAATCGGTGGCGACAACGAAGGAAATAGGACCGAACCACTCGGTGCCATAGGTGGCCGCCGCATCGGCGTCGAGCCGCACGATCAGAGGCGTGCGGACGGTCGCGTTCTGATATACCGGATGCGTAACGTCAGACGATTCCAGCAGCACGGTGCCGAGGGTGCGGGCTTTCTCCAAGCGGCGCAGCACGCCTTCATTGACGATGGCGCCGGAAAGCTCCACACCGCGGGCCGGGTCGCGGGTCAGTGCGGCCACCGCGCCGGCGATCCCGGCGGCGACGTCGTCGAAGCTCTTGTGCCCGTCCTCCGTGGCGATGCCGCCCGAGGGCACCAGCACGTTCTGTGGCGTCGTGCACATCTGCCCGGAGTACAGCAGCAGCGAGAAGCCGATGTTGCGGCACATCCCGGCGAAGTCGGCGGTCGAGTCGACCACGATCGTGTTGACGCCGGCCTTCTCGGTGTGGACGGCGGCCTGGCGGGCGTTGTCCTCCAGCCAGTCGCCGAACTCCGTGGAGCCGGTGAAGTCGATGATGCGCACCTCGGGCCGCACCGCGAGGACCTTCGCCAGCCCCTCGCCCGGCGCCTCGGGCGCCAGCAGCACCAGGTTGGGGTCGAAGCCGGCGTCGGCCAGCACCTCCCGGGCCGTCTTCACGGTGATCGCCAGCGGCAGCACCGCCCCCGGGTGCGGCTTGACCACGACGGGGTTGCCGGTGACCAGGGACGCGAACAGGCCGGGGTAGGAGTTCCAGGTCGGGAACGTGTTGCAGCCGATCACCAGGGCGACGCCGCGGGGCACGACATGGAAGGTCTTGCGCATCCGCAGCGGCTCACCCTTGCCCGCCGGCTTCTCCCAGGTGGCGCTCGCCGGGGTGCGGGTCATCTCGCGGTACGCGTAGGCGATCGCCTCCAGCGCCCGGTCGAACGCGTGCGGCGCGCCGGCCTGGAACGCCATGACGAACGCCTGGCCGGTGGTCGCGTGCACGGCGTTGGCCAGCTCGAAGGCGCCGGCGTGCAGCCGCGCGAGGATCTCCAGGCAAACCCCGGCCCTGGTCCGCGGCCCGGCGTCGCGCCAGGCCGGCATCCCGGCCGCGGCGGCGGCGAGCAGCCCGTCGACGTCGGCGTGCGGGTACCGGATGTCGAGCGGGATGCCGAAGGGCGAGGCCTCCGTCGCGACCCAGCCGGTGATCGCGGGCTGGTCGGCGAGGGGGAAGTCGCCGCCCAGGTACGCGCGGAAGGCGGCCTCACCGTCGGCCGCGGCGTGCTCGCCGTAGATGCGCGGGCTGGGCGACTCCGGGTACGCCGACCAGTACGCACGCTCGGCGATCGCGGTCAGCGCCCGCTCGAGGGTGTCGGTGTGGGTGGTGAACATGGGGTGTGGGTGCTCCATGTCGCCATCCTGCCATTTGGGAAGCGCCGATCTTGCGGTTGTGCTTGGAAGCCGCGACTGGAACCACGCAACCGCTGCACAACCGCAAGATCGGCCTACTTCCGCACTACTTCCGTGCCCGCGGAAGGTGCGGACGTCAACTCGCGGAGCTTCCGCAAGGGTGACAGAAGGAGTGGCACCACGGATATCAGCATTCCGGCGCACGCCACCCAGATCGTCGGGTGGACACCGATGGCCGCGCCGAGCAGCCCGCCGGCCAACCCGCCCAGCGGCATGGTGCCCCAGACGATGAACCGCATCGTGGCGTTCATCCGGCCGAGCAGCTCGTCAGGGGTGATCGTCTGCCGGAAGCTCACCTGGGTCACGTTGTACACCACGACCCCGATGCCGAACAGGATGCCGCCGGACGCGGCCAGCCACAGCCGCCAGTCGGCCCGCGCGAACGGCACGAGCAGGTTGCCGAGCGACGCGACGGTCATCGCGATCCACATCGCCGGGCCCTGGCCGAACCAGCGCACGAACGGGGTGACGAGGAACGCGCCGGCCAGCGCGCCGAGGCCGGTGACGCTGAAGTACAGGCCGATCAGCGCCGGCGACAAGGCCAGGTCGCGGGCCAGGTACACGATCAGCATCGCGTTGAAGATGGCGCCGAAGAAGTTGCCGGTGCCCGTGCACATGGAGATCGCCCGCAGCAGCCGGTTGCCCAGCACGAACCTCAGGCCTTCCATGATCTCGCGGCCGAGGTGGGCGTCGGGCCGCCGGGCCGGCCGCTCCTCGGTCTTGCGGATCCGCCAGAGGAACAGTGCCGAGACGAGGTAGCTGGCCGCGTCGGTGGCGATCGCGAGCGGCCCGCCGAGCAGCTTGACCAGGCCGCCGGCGACGGTCGGCCCGCCGATCTGCGAGGTGGAGCGGACCATCTCCAGCCGCGCGTTGCCCTCGACCAGGCGGTCCTTGCCGACCAGGAACGGCAGGTAGCTCTGGTACGCCACGTCGAAGAACACCGTGCACACGCCGCAGAGCAGGCCCACGACGTACAGCTGCGGCATCTGCAGCGTGCCGGTCCACCAGGCCAGCGGCACCGACGCCAGCAGGACGGCCCGCAGCACATCGGCCACGACCATCGTCCCGCGCCGCCGGAGCCGGTCGACCAGCGCGCCGGCGGGCAGGCCGACCAGCAGGAACGCGGCGGTCTCGCAGGCGGCGAGGATCCCGACCTCCAGCGCGGTCGCGTCCAGGGTGAGCACCGCGACCAGCGGCAGCGCCAGCAGGGTGACCTGGGTGCCCACCTGGCTGATGGTGTCGGCGGTGAACAGCAGCCTGAAGTCGCGGTCGCGGAGCAGGCCGATTTCCACGAGACCACTGTCACCGAGTGATTGGGAAAAGTCAATCAATACAATCGGACGATGCGGCGACCAGCTACCGACGCGGAGGCCAAGGCACTCGCCTCCGGCGTCCGCCTGCGCATCATCCGGCTCTGCCTGGACCGGGCGCTGACCAACAAGGAGATCGCCGAGCGGCTCGACGCCAACCCGGCCACCGTCCTGCACCACGTGCGCACGCTGGTCGCGACCGGGTTCCTCGTGCCGCAGGAGGAGCGCCGCGGCCCGCGCGGCGCCCGCGAGGTGCCCTACCTCGCGACGGGCAAGTCGTGGCAGCTCAGCGTCGGCGAGCACGGCGCGGGCACCAACCAGGCGATGCTGGAGGCGTTCCAGCAGGAGCTCGCGCTGCTGGAGGACCGGGCCGAGTCGGTCAACTTCGCCCGTCTCGGCCTCCGGCTCACCCCGCAGGAGTGGCAGGAGCTGCAGGACCGGTTCCAGGCGCTGCTGGACGAGTACGCCCATCGGGAACGCACCCATGGCCGGCCCTATTCGATCTTCCTCGCCATGTACGAGGACCGTTCACGCGACTGAGGCCTGCCAGTTCGCCCAGCGGTCCACCGCGCGGAACCCCATCGCCTCGTTGATCGCGATCATGTGCGTGTTGACCTCGGCGTTGAACGTATCGATCATACGGACCGCGGGCTCCTGCGCGCGCAGCGTCCGCAGGTTGACCACCTTGGCGATCATGCCGAGGCGGTGACCGCGGTGCCCGGGGTGCACCAGCGTGATCAGCTGCCAGGCGTGCCAGTCGATGGTCTTGGCCACCCGGATCGCGGTCCAGGCGACGAGCCGGCCGGTCGCGTCGTGGACGATGCCCGTCTCGTACCGGCGGGCACCGTACTGGGCGCGCACCTGCGACGCGCGGCGCAGCCGGTCGGCATCGACCTTCTCCGCCTCGTAGTCCAGGTCGCCGTTCGGCGTCTCGTCGAGGAAGGAGCTGTCCAGCTCGGCCAGGTCCTCGATCAGCTCCTCCGGCGGGAGGTTTCCCCATTGGACGACGGAGTAGCCGGCCGCCTTCGGCCAGCTCCCGGCGAGCAGCCGGTCCAGCTCGGCGTCGTCGGCGGTCGACAGGTCGAGCCGGCGGCGCACGTCGACCAGCTTATTCTCCTGGCCGACGGCGGCGGCGAACGGCGCCGACGAGCCGATCGGCGCGCCGTCACGATCGGTGAACACGCTGAAGCCCATCGCCGAGGTCCGGCCGCGGGCCAGGCCGAAGTCGACGGCGTGGCGGTACAGCGCGCGGCCGACGCCCTGGCGGCGGTGCCGCTTGAGCACCAGCACGTCCAGGATCGCCTTGGTGAGGTTGTCGTAGACCGGCAGGTCGACGTGGACCATGCCGACCGGCTCCGCGCCGCGGTACGCCAGGAAGGTGTGCCGGTCCGCGCCCGGCATGGGTACGCGGACCCGCACGTCGTGCTCGTAGCGGCACACCGGCGGCAGGTCCGGCAGGTCGGCCGCGATCGCCTCGTTACCGATCAGGTAGGCCGCGTCGACTGCCGCCGGGTCATCGACGTCCAGCTCGACGATCGTGAGGTCATGGCTCATGCCGCCAGGGTGGCGCAGGTGGACATCGACGGACAACACATATTCGCCTCGATGCGCCGCCGCCGCGACCTGCCCGGAAATTGGTCGAGAGGACGCTCGCCAGCACCTCCGGTGCTGTGGTCGCGGGCCTGGACCAGGGTCCGGGCCTCGCGGCGACACGTCCTCCCGCACCGAGCATCCTGGCGCGCGGTCCCCAGGTCGTCAAGCCCCTCGGTGGATGGCTTCGAGACGCTCGGCTCGACCGCGGTCACCGTGCGTGCCGGCCGCCTCCGTCGATCGGATGAGTCCGTCCTCGTCCGAGCGTGGAAGCGCTCTCTCAAGCGCAGCCGGTCCGACACCGTCCGTCACCGGTGCCGACCGGTTGCGCAAAAAAATCAGCCCTCAGCTCAAAAGCCCGGCCTCGCGGACCGACTTCAGCGACGGCTTCACCCGGTGCGTCGGGCCGACCGAACCGGCGACCGCGTCGAGGGTCTTGAGCCCGTCGCCGGTGTTGAACACGACGGTCTCCTTCGACGGGTCGAGCTTGCCGGTCTCGACGAGCTTCTTCAGCACCGCGGTGGTGACCCCGCCGGCGGTCTCGGCGAACACGCCGGTGGTGCGGGCGAGCAGCTCGATGCCGGCGCGGATCTCGTCGTCGTCGACGTACTCCATCCAGCCGCCGGTGCGGCGCACCGACTCCAGCGCGTAGACCCCGGCGGCCGGGTCGCCGATGTTGAGCGACTTGGCGATGCCGGTCGGCTTGACCGGGACGATCTCGTCGGTGTCGTTGTGCAGCGCGACCGCGATCGGGTTGCAGCCGGCGGACTGTGCCCCGTACACCTTCCACTCCGACGCCGGCACGAGGCCGATCTCGACCAGCTCGCTGAACGCCTTGTCCACCTTGGTGAGCAGCTCGCCGCTGGCCATCGGGATGACGACCTGCGCCGGGATCCGCCAGCCGAGCTGCTCGGCGACCTCATACCCCAGGGTCTTGGAGCCCTCGGCGTAGAACGGCCGGACGTTGACGTTGACGAACGCGGTGTCCTCGAACTCGTCGGTCTCCGTCAGCTCCGAGCACAGCCGGTTGACGTCGTCGTAGGACCCGTCGATCGCCACGACGTTGCCGCCGTAGACGGCGCTCATGACGACCTTGCCCGGCTCCAGGTCACCCGGGATGAACACGGTGGAGGGCACCCCGGCGCGCGCGGCGTGCGCGGCGACCGAGTTGGCGAGGTTGCCGGTGGAGGCGCACGAGTAGCGGGTGAAGCCGAGCGCCTTGGCCGCCGTCAACGCCACCGACACGACCCGGTCCTTGAACGAGTGGGTCGGGTTGGCCGAGTCGTCCTTCACCCACAGCGACCCGGTGATGCCCAGCTCCTTGGCCAGCAGGTCGGCCTTGACCAGCGGGGTCAGCCCCGGGTCGAGGGTGACGCGGCTGGCGGGGTCGGTGCCGACCGGCAGCAGCGGCGCATAGCGCCAGATGTTCTGCGGGCCCGCCTCGATCTGCTCGCGGGTGACCCGGGCGAGCGCCGCGGCGTCGTAGCCCACCTCGAGCGGGCCGAAACACTCATAACACGCGTGCTGGGCGGCGAGCGGGAACTGGGTGCCACAGCCACGGCAGACCAGGTGGCGGGCGGGAGAGTCGGTGAAGACGCTGAGCGTCGAGGTCATGGAGGCCTTCCTCTCATCTTCCCCAGGTGCATGGCCTTGCGCACCGGGACGGATTTGGCACCTACCGCGATCGGCCTCGTCGTCGAGACGTCGTCGCAGGGGTTGCCGGGGCTTCATCGGGCCGTATCCCTCTGCCCCTCTGGATGAGGTATTCAGTTGTGTCGTGCCTGTTACGACTCTCAGTGTAAGGGGCGACACCGCCCGCGCTGTATGAGTCATCTCACGGGATGGGCATGGCTACCGTTTCACTCATGCACCCCGACGCGGCGGCCTGGTTCGCCAAACGTACCTCCTCCTGGCGCGACTGGTCCCTCGCCGACCTGCGCCGCCGCAAGGGCGACACCCGCATCAGCGTGGTGCTGCCCGCCCTGGACGAGGAGCCGACCGTCGCCGAGATCGTCACCGGCGTGCGCACTCTCATCCCCCTCGTCGACGAGGTGATCGTGGTCGACTCGGGCTCGGTCGACCGCACCGCCGAGGTGGCCCGCCGGGCCGGCGCCGCCGTCCACCACCGCGACGACATCCTGCCGGAGACCGGCTCCCGCCCCGGCAAGGGTGAGGTGCTGTGGAAGGCCCTCGCGGTGGCCACCGGCGACATCCTCGTCTACGTCGACGCCGACCTCACCGACTTCCGCCCGCACTTCGTCACCGGCCTGCTCGGCCCACTGCTGGAGGACCCGGCGACCCTGATGGTGAAGGCCTTCTACGACCGTCCCCTGCTCGACGTCTCCGCCGCCGGCGGGGGCCGGGTCACCGAGCTGGCCGCCCGCCCGCTGCTCAACGCGTACTTCCCGGAGCTGGCCGGGGTCGTGCAGCCCCTCGCCGGCGAGTACGCCGCCCGCCGCTCGCTGCTGGAGTCCCTGCCCTTCGCGGCCGGCTACGGCGTCGAGACGGGGCTGCTCATCGACACGTACCGCACCGCCGGCCTGGACGCGGTGGCCCAGGTCGACCTCGGCCAGCGCACCCACGGGCACCAGGACACCGCCGCCCTCGGCCGGATGGCCGCGACGATCCTGCACACCATCCACGCCCGGGTGTTCCCCGACCGGCCGACCTGGCCGACCCTCACCCAGTTCGAACGCCACGGCGACACGGTCACCCCGGCCGACCGTGAGGTCGCCCACCCGGACCGCCCGCCGATGGTCACCGTCGCGCAGTACCGCTGACCGCCGCACGGCCGCGTCAGACGGGGGCCTCGGCGTCGGCGAACTGCCACAGCGTCGAGGTCGTGATGCCGGCGCCGAGCAGGGCGGTCGCCACCGCGGCCCACTCGGTCAGCAGCAGCCAGACCGGGGTGTCGATCAGCGCCGCCGGCGGCTCACTCGTCAGCGACGCGACCACCACGACCACCGCGACCAGCGCCAGCAGCACGAACGTCAGCACCACCGTCAGCCGCAGCGCCCAGTGGCCGAAGCGGCGGCCGGTGGCGAACAGCAGCGCGCACACGGCGACCAGGACGGCGACGCCGGCCGCGGCGAACGCGCCGACCAGGGTGAAGATCTGCGCGGTGAGGGCCTGGGCCGGACCGTTCATGGCGTTGGAGGACGCCGGGTAGCTGGTCCAGCCGGCGATGTTGGCCTGGTCGTAGTAGAGGGTGCCGGACAGCGCGGCGAGGCCGAGCACGAGCAGCCAAGCGCCGCGGAGCGCCGAGGTTCGCATGGACCGGCACCCTACCGGTCAGTACGCGAAACGCCTTCAGCTCACCACGTCTTTTCGCAGGAACCGCCACCACGCGAGGGAGAAGAAGATCGTCGCGTACGCGAGGGAGGCGATGCAGCCCTTGACGATGTCGTCGGTCTGCAGCGGGGTGGACAGCAGGCCGAGCCAGGCGTCGCCGTAGTGGGTCGGCAGGAAGTTGCGGATCGTGCCGAGCGCGGTGATCTGGTCGAGGATGTTGGACAGGATCTGCAGCAGGACCGCGCCGCCGACGGCGCCGAGCGGGGCGTCGGTGGACACCGACAGCAGGAACGCGAGCGAGGCGACGACCAGCAGCGACACGCACAGGTAGCCGACGATCTCCAGCAGCCGCACGACGCTGGTGCCGGCCGCGATCTCGCCGCCGATCGGGGCGTTGAGCGGGGCCCAGCCGTAGCGCAGCGTGCCCGCGAGCAGGGCGGTGCCGACCAGGATCAGCATGGCGAGCAGGCAGTAGAGCAGCGCCGCGGTCACCTTGACGCCGAGCAGCCTGGCCCGCGGGACGGGCATCGCCAGCAGGTACCGCAGACTCCCCCACGACGCCTCGCTGGCCACCGTGTCGCCGCAGAAGAGGGCGACGACCACCACGATTAGGAAGCCCGAGGAGACCAGCAGGGTGAAGAGGGTGAAGTTGGCGCCGCCGGCCGTGGCCAGGTCGGCGAGGCGGGAGAACTCGCCGCCGCCGCCCTCGCCGTCGTCGCCGCCGTTGTCGAGCTGGAAGGCGATCAGGATGATCAGCGGCAGCAGCACCATGAACCCGAGCGCCAGCTGGGTGCGGCGGCGGGCCGCCTGGCGGCGGATCTCCGTCCACAGCGAGAGGGTGGCGCCCGGCCGGTAGCCCGGCGCGCCGCCGACGGCGTCGACCGCGGCGGAACCCGGAGTGGAGGTGGATGTCATGACCGCTCCCCGCTGGCCTTGGTGTCGCCGCCGACCAGCGACAGGAACGCGTCTTCGAGCCGCCGCCGCGGCGTGACCCGGTCGATGCCGACGCCGGCGCGCACGAGCGCGGCGACCACCTCGGACCTCGGTGTGCCGTCGATGTCGACGACCAGTCCGTTGCCGCCGGACCAGGCGACCGAGCGGATCCCGGCGAGCTCCTCGAGGACCTTCCCGGCGGCGTCCACGTCGGACACGTCCAGCTGCACCGTCGGCGAGTCGCCCACGATGTCGTCGACCTTGCCGGCCGCCACGACCTCGCCCTTGTGCATCACGACGACGTCGGTGCAGGTCTGCTCCACCTCGGCGAGCAGGTGGCTGGACACCAGCACGGCCCGGCCGCCGGTCGCGTACCGGCGCAGCACCTTGCGCATCTCCGCGATCTGCGGCGGGTCCAGCCCGTCCGTCGGCTCGTCCAGCACGAGCAGCTCCGGCAGGCCGAGCATGGCCTGGGCGATGGCGAGGCGCTGGCGCATGCCGTGGCTGTAGGTCTTCACCCGCCGGTTGACGGCCGTGCCCAGACCGGCGATCTCGAACGCCTCGTCGAAGTGCGCGTCCTGTGCCGGCCGGCCGGTCGCGGCCCAGTACAGGTGCAGGTTCTGCAGACCGGTGAGGTGCGGCAGGAAGCCCGGGCCCTCGACGAGGGCGCCGACCCGGGACAGCACCGGGGCGCCCGGCAGGAGCTGGTGGCCGAAGACGAGGATCTCGCCCTCGCTGGGCCTGGTCAGCCCCATCAGTACCCGCAGCGACGTGGTCTTGCCGGCGCCGTTCGGGCCGAGCAGGCCGACGACCTGCCCACGCTGGACGGTGAAGTCGACCTTCGCGACGGCGACGAAGTCCCCGTACGTCTTGCGCAGCCCCCGCACCACGAGCGGCGTGTCGGCGTGGTCGGGGTCGATGCGGCGCTCGATGCGCCTGGCCCGGGCGCGGGCGACCAGCACCGCGGCGACCAGCCCGACCAGGATGAGCGCGACGAGTGCGGCGAGGACGTACCGCCAGATGACGTTCGGGTTCGCCAGCGGCGTGCCGGCCACGTCCGGCAGGCTCACCGCCCCGTCGACGGCGACCTGGTAGACGACCGGGTCGGGTGGGGAGGCGTACGCGCTGTCGGCGGAGGCGACCGTGATGCGCACCCGGCTGCCCGCCTCGAATCGGTGCACGACGGCGGGCAGCGTCACGGTCACCGGCTGCGCGTCGGCGATGGTCTTCGGCAGCCCGGTCAGCCGTACCGGCGCGATCAGCCCGTCGGGGATCGAGGCGGCGCCCTTCGCCGGCACGTCGTACAGCTTGACGAAGAGCACCGCCTCGCCGGTCGGCGACGCGGCCCGGATGCGCACGACCGGCGCGCCCGCCACGTCCAGCGTCGCGGGCAGCGGTGCGGACGTGTAGTCGGCGTGCTGGCCCGGGATCTCGGCGGAGACACCGCTGCCGAGCAGGCTCGCGACGCTGGCGATCGGCAGCGAGGAGATCGCGGCCGGGTTGCCGTTGGGCGGGTTGGCGATGTCCTGGGGACCGCCGGTGAGCGCGATGCTCGCGGTGGAGGTGCCGGCCAGGCCCGGGTACGCGTCCAGCGACGACGCCGCGGTGACCAGCCCGCGGCCCTGCGCGTTGAGGCCGGACACCCGCGAGTAGGTGAAGCTGTTCTCCGGCGCCTTGCCGTTGCCCTTGACGTAGTGGTCGAGCCACTGCGCGGTCAGGAACCGCAGCCGGTCGACCTCGGACTGCGGGCCCTTGCCGCCGTCGTGGCCGCCGGTGAACCAGGCGACCCGCACGGGCGTGCCGGCGGCGGCGATGCCGCGGGCGTTGGCGTCGCCCTCGCTGAGCGGGAACAGGGTGTCGACCTGGCCCTGGATCAGCAGCGTCGGTGCCTTGATCCGGTCCAGCACCGGGGCCGGGCTGGAGCGGCGCAGCAGGGCGAGCGCCGCCTCGCCGGCCTTGCCGGTGGTGGCGATGTCGAGGTACGCCTCGCAGACGTCCCTGGCGAAGCGGCCGCACTGGGCGTCGCCGGTGGGGGTCCGCTGCGGCGCGGCCGCGCCGCCGCCGGTGAGCGCGTCGGTGATGGGGTCGGCGCTGCCGGAGCCGAAGAACAGGCCGGCCCACTGCTTCTTGAACACGCCGCCGGCGGGGTCCTTGCCGGTCGACTCGGGCAGGAAGGCGCGGGACAGGTCGTTCCACGTGATCATCGGGACGATCGCGTCGACCCGCCGGTCCTGCGCGGCCAGCAGCAGGGCGAGCGCGCCGCCGTAGGAGCCGCCGACCGCGGCGACGCGCGGGTCGCCGGCCGCGTCGGTCTGGATGTCGGGCCGGGCGGCGAGCCAGTCCAGCAGCCGCTGCGCGTCCTTGACCTCCCAGTCGGGGCTGTCGAGGTGGATCTCGCCGGTGGAGCGGCCGAAGCCCTGTGCGGTCCAGGTGAGCACCGCATACCCGAGATCGGCGAAGTCCTGCGCGTCGGACCGCACGCTCTGCTTGGTGCCGCCGAAGCCGTGCGCGAGCAGGATCGCCGGTTTCCGGCCGCTCTTCTTGGGCAGGTACAGCGTCGTGTCGAGGGTCACCTCGGTCGCGTCGCCGGGGCCGGTGCGCACGGTGATGCGCTGCTCCTCGGTGCGGTACGTGGCGGGCGAGGGCACGACCGCCCAGCCGACCAGACCGACCAGCACCAGGGCGACCACCGAGCCGGCGATGACCCGGCGCCGGTTGAGACGCGGTAAGAGACGCATCGGCCAAACGTACGCAACCGATGTTGCGCGATGGCGAATTCCTCAGCGCCTTCTCAGCAAGCGGCCGGGATATACGCTCGCGGAGTGGCCGCGACCTTGACGCTCACCGCCAGCCTGCGCCCGGCGGCGCTGGACGCCCGCCGCGGCGTGGTCCGGCTGCATCCGGAGGTGCTGGCCGCGCTGGGGCTGCGCGCGGGGGACCCGATCGCGCTCACCGGCCGCCGCGAGTCGGCGGGGATCGCCGCGCCGGCGGAGGCCGGCGCCAGCCGCGCCCTGCTCTACGCCGACGACCTCCTGCTGGGCAACCTGGGGCTGCGCGACGGCGGTCAGGTCACCGTCGCGGCCGCGCGGCTGCGCGCGGCGACGTCGGTGACGCTGACCGGTCCGGCGCAGATCGCCGCGGTCGTCTCGCCGGAGATGCTGCGGCTGGCCCTGCTCGGCAAGGTCGTCACCGTCGGCGACAACGTGTCGCTGCTGCCGCAGGACGTGTCGCTCACGTCGCTGGACCCCGGCGTGTTCGAGGCGGCGCGGCGCAGCCTGTCCAACACCGTCGGCTACGCGTGGACCAGCGCCCTGCTCACCGTCGTCGCCGCCGACCCGGGGCCCGGTGCGCTGGTCACGATGGACACCGCCGTCGGCTGGCGGCACGGGCACGCCACCCACGCCCCCGGCAGCGTCCTCGCCCCCGCCCACCACCCGTCCGACAGCCCGGCGCCGGTCGCCACCGTGCAGCTCGACGACCTCCCCGGCCTGCGCGCCCAGGCGGAGCAGCTGACCGAGCTGCTCGACCTCGGCTTCCACCACCGCGAGGTGCTGGCCAAGCTCGGCACGACGGTGTCACTGGGCGTCCTGGTGACCGGCCCGGCCGGCTCCGGCAAGTCCGACCTCGTGCACGCCGTCGCGGCGGGTGTCGAGGCGCGGGTGGTGCCGCTGTGGGCGCCGGAGCTCGCGGCGCTCACCAACAACGACGCGGCCGGCCGGCTGCGCGAGGCGGCCGGCCAGGTGCGCGCCCCCGGGCCGGCGGTCCTGCTCGTCGCCGACGTCGACGCGCTCGCCCCGCGCGAGCAGCCCGGCCCGCTGTCCACCGTGTTCCGCCAGCTGGTCGGCGAGCTGATCCGCGACGGCGAGGCGGTCGTGTGCACCACCAGCCGCCCCGAGTCCGTCGACCCGGCGCTGCACTCCCCCGGCCTGCTCGCGCACGAGATCGCGGTCCCGCTGCCCGACGCCGCGCTGCGCCGCGAGCAGCTCGCCGTCCTGACCCGCGGCATGCCGCTCGACGAGCACGTCCGCCTCGACGACGTGGCGGGACGCACGCCCGGCTTCGTCGCCGCCGACCTCGCCGCGTTGTCCCGCGAGGCAGGTGTACGAGCAGCGCTGCGCCACCGCCGCGAAGGCGAGCCGCCGGTCGTCCTCATGGCCGACTTCGACGCCGCGCTGGAGGTCGTGCGCCCCACGTCGATGGCCGAGTCGTCCCTCGAGCTGGCCAAGGTCACCCTCGACGACGTCGGCGACATGGCCGAGGTGAAGCAGACCCTGACCGAGTCGGTGCTGTGGCCGCTGTCGTACCCCGACGCGTTCTCCCGCCTGGGCGTGGAGCCGCCGCGTGGCGTCCTGCTGTACGGCCCGCCCGGCTGCGGCAAGACGTTCCTGGTGAAGGCGATCGCCGGCACCGGCAAGGCCAACGTCCTGTCGGTCAAGGGCGCCGAGCTGCTGTCGAAGTGGGTCGGCGAGAGCGAGCGCGCCGTGCGCGAGCTGTTCCGCCGGGCCCGGGAAGCCGCACCGACGCTGGTCTTCCTCGACGAGGTCGACGCCCTCGCCCCGACCCGCGGCCAGGCCACCGACGGCGGCACCACCGACCGCGTCGTGGCCGCCCTGCTCACCGAGCTCGACGGCGTCGAGTCCCTGCGCAACGTCGTGGTCATCGGCGCCACCAACCGCCCCGACCTGGTCGACCCGGCGCTGCTGCGCCCCGGCCGCCTGGAGCGCCTCGTCTTCGTCCCGCCCCCGGACGCCGACGCCCGCGCCGAGATCCTGCGCACCGCCTCGAAGTCGGTCCCTCTCGCCGCCGACGTCGACCTGCCCTCCCTGGCCGCGTCCCTGGACCGGTTCTCCGCCGCGGACTGCGCCGCGCTCATCCGCGAGTCCGCCCTCGCCGCCATGCGCGAGTCCCTGGAGGCCACCGAGGTCACCGCCGCCCACGTGGCCCTGGCCCGTGAGCGGGTCCGCCCGTCGCTGGACCCGGCCCAGGTCGCCTGGCTCGCCGCGTACGCCGAGCAGCAACAGTCCCGCGGCTGACTCCCCCTGCCCCGGGCACGCCGTCACGCCGGTCGGGCCTGGCCCGGGTCGGCCGCCACCCGCAGGTCCTGCGCCGCGAGCAGCATGTCCTCCTGGACCGGGCTCCTCCATGCCCACGGGGCCGGTCCGCCTGGCAGGTGGAGAGGGTGAGTCGTGCCGAGAACGGACAGCACCGGCCCGCCCGGCAGCGGCGCGGGTCACGGTCGACCTGACGCCCGCGGTCGATCAGGGCACTGGAGCGGACCAGCCGGGCCGCTGGTGACACGAGGACGGACACCAGCGCGGGCGGCCGCCGTGTTCGTCAGCGGCGGCGGGAGCGGGAGGCGCGCAGGCGGCGCAGGCGCTGCACGACGACCGGCTCGTGCGCGAGGGCCAGCGGGTCGTCGAGCAGGGCGTTGAGCAGCTGGTAATAGCGGGTCGCGGACAGGTTGAACGTGTCGCGGATGGCCTGCTCCTTGGCGCCGGCCTGGCGCCACCACCGCCGCTCGAAGTCCAGGATCCGCTTGCCGCGCTCGTCGAGCTCCGGCGGCTCCTCGACCGCGGCGACGTCGAGCCCGCCGTCGCCCTCGGCACCGTCCAGATCCGCGTCCAGATCGGTGTCCAGATCCGCGTCCAGATCGGTGTCCAGGAAGTCGTCATGGGTCGACGGCTGTGCCGGGACACGAGTGGCGGCGAGGTCGTCGCGCTGCATCGTCGCTCCCAAAGGTCCGGGGGTCGGCCCAGCCTACCGGCGCCCGCCGGTGATCGCCCGCACCCGCGACGGGCTATGCGGTGACGATCTTGACGCCGGCGGCGCTGAAGGCGGCCAGGGTCTCCGGGGTGGCGTTGAAGTCGGTGACCAGGGTGTCGATGCGGTCGATCGGGCAGATCCGGGCGAACGCGTGGCCGCCGAGCTTGGAGCTGTCGGCGATGATGACGACCCGGCGGGCGCGGGCGACCATGAGGCTGTTCATCGCCGCCTCGCCCTCGTGGTGGGCGGCCGCGCCGAGGGTGACGTCGAGCGCGTCGACGCCGAGCAGGGCGATGTCGAGGGTGACGTCGCGCAGGATGTTGCCGCCGAGCGGGCCGACGAGCTCGAAGGACTGCGGCCGGACCACGCCGCCGGTCACGACGATCTTCATGCGGGAGCGCACGAGCAGCTCGTTGGCGATGTTGAGCGCGTTGGTGACCACGGTGAGCTGGGCGTCGTCGACGCCGCCGGTCAGCTCCGGGCGCACGGCCAGGGCACGGGCGACCTCGGTGGTGGTCGTGCCGCCGTTGAGGGCGACGACCATGCCCGGGGAGACCAGGGCGGCCGCGGCGGCGCCGATACGCTGCTTCTCGGGGGCGTGTTTCGCCGTCTTGTACCGCAGCGGCAGGTCGTAGGAGACGCCGTTGGCGACCGCCCCGCCGCGGGTCCGGGTGATCATCTGCTGCTGCGCGAGCTGGTCGAAGTCGCGGCGGATCGTGGCCTGCGAGACGTCGAGCCGCTCGGCCGCGTCCTCGACGCTGATCCGGCCGCTGTCGGTGAGGATCTCGAGGAGCGCGTTCCAGCGCGCATAGCGGTCCACGGGCCCCTCCCCTGCGCGTACGGTGCGAGATGTGTGCACAATAATGCGCGAAACTACGGGTAAACGCAAAGGCAACTGCTCGAACTAACCCGGGGGGTACGGTTGCCAGCCTGCCCGGCAGTGCGCAATGATGCGCGAACCCGCCGAGTTTCATGCCACATCGATCAGCGCGAGGACGAGCCCGCATGACGCAGACCGTGATAGCCCTCGATGTGGGAGGGACCGGGATCAAGTGCGCGCTGGTCGGCGCCGAGGGCGACGCACTGCACCAGGTGCTGCACGCCGAGCGGCACGCCACCGGCCGGGAGCGCGGGCCCGAGGCGGTCATCGCGACGATCCTCGACATCGCCGAGGGCCTCGCCGCCACGGCCCGGGCGAAGGGCCTCGAGCCGCGCGCCGCCGGGCTGGTCGTGCCCGGCGTGATCGACGAGCGCGGCGGCGTCGCCGTCTGGGCCGCGAACGTCGGCTTCCGGGACGTGCCGCTGAAGGCCCTGCTGGAGGAGCGCCTCGGGCTACCCGCGGCCCTCGGTCACGACGTGCGCGCCGGAGGGCTCGCCGAGGCGC
Organism: Dactylosporangium aurantiacum; assembly: GCF_000716715.1. Lineage (GTDB taxonomy): Bacteria > Actinomycetota > Actinomycetes > Mycobacteriales > Micromonosporaceae > Dactylosporangium > Dactylosporangium aurantiacum. The sequence continues at coordinate 227,976 of NZ_JNYJ01000038.1, forward strand.
GGCTGGGCGCCGGGCGGGGACACTCCTACGTGCTGGTCATCCCCATCGGCACCGGCATCGCCGCGGCCAACGTGGTCAACGGGCAGGTCTACACGGGCGCGCACGGTGCCGCCGGCGAGATCGGCCACATCGTCGTGCGCCCGGACGGCCCCGAGTGCGGCTGCGGCCAGCGTGGCTGCCTGGAGTCGATCGCGTCGGCGTCGGCGGTCGGCCGCCGGTACGGCGAGCGGGCCGGCCGCCCCGCCACCGCCGAGGAGGTCGCCCGCCTGGCCGCCGAGGGCGAGCCGGCCGCGGTCGCGGTCTGGCAGGAGACCATCGACGCCCTGGCCGACGGGCTCATGACCGGCATCGCGTTGTTCGACCCGGCGGTCATCGTCCTCGGCGGCGGCCTCGCCGAGGCGGGCGAGGCGCTGCTGGCGCCGCTGCGGGCCGGGGTCCACGCCCGCGTGACGTTCCACCGCGAGCCGGCCATCACCCGGGCCGCGCTCGGCGACGAGGCCGGCTGCCTCGGCGCCGCCCTGCTCGCCCTCGACAGCCTCGACAGCCCGGCCAGCAACAGCGCAGACAGTTCAGACAGCTCAGGAGGAACGCGATGACGGTGGTGTCCGGCGTACGGGTGATCGCGGGCGACCGCGTGATCGACAACGGCTTCGTCCGGGTCGAGGGCGACCGGATCGCCGAGGTCGGTCAGGCCGCGCCGGGCAGCGCCGACAACGTGACCGTCGTGCCCGGGTTCGTGGACATCCACGTCCACGGCGGCGGCGGCGCCACCTTCACCACCGGCGACCCCGACGCCGCCCGCACCGCGGCCGCGTACCACCGCGGGCACGGCACCACGACCCTGCTGGCCAGCCTCGTGACCTCGCCGCCGGACCTGATGCTGTCCGCGACCAAGGCGTTCGCCCCGCTGGTCGCCGAGGGCGTCCTGGCCGGGGTGCACTTCGAGGGCCCGTACCTGTCGCAGGCCCGCTGCGGCGCGCAGAACCCGGCGTATCTGCGCCACCCCTCCCTCGACGAGCTCACCGCCCTCATCGACGCCGGCGAGGGCGCGGTGCGCATGGTCACCGTCGCCCCCGAGCTGCCGGGCGCCCTCGACGCGATCAAGCTGCTGGTCTCCCGCGGGGTCGTGGCCGCCATCGGCCACACCGACGCCACCTGGGAGGAGACCCTCGCCGGCGTCGAGGCCGGCGCGACGGTCGGCACCCACGTCTTCAACGGCATGCGCCCGCCGCACCACCGCCAGCCCGGCCCGGTCTTCGCCCTGCTCGGCGCCGCCCCGGTCACCTGCGAGTTCGTCGCCGACGGTGTGCACCTGCACGACGGCACCCTCGCCTTCGCCGCCTCCGTCACCGGCCCCGGCCGCGCCGCGCTCATCACCGACGCGATGGCCGCCGCCGGCATGCCCGACGGCGAGTACGACCTGGGCGGCCAGGGCGTCGCCGTCGCCGGGGGCGTGGCCCGCCTGACCCGCGACGGCTCGATCGCCGGCAGCACCCTCACCATGGACGCCGCCTTCCGCCGCGCCGCCGGTGCCGGGCTGTCCCTGGTGGACGCCTCCCGGATGGCCTCGGCCACCCCGGCCGCCGCGATCGGCCTCGGCGACGAGCTGGGCACCCTGCGCCCCGGCCTGCGCGCCGACCTCGTCCTGCTCGACGACGCCCTCCAGGTCACCCGCGTCATGCGCGCGGGCGCCTGGGTCTAGGGCGCCCGCGCGGGGCGCCGCGGCTACGGCAGGTGCACGACCGCGCTCGGGGACGGGTGCTCCAGCACGACCCGGCCGGGCTGCGGCACGCCGGTCCGCGGGTCCAGCTCCAGCAGCGTGACCGTGTCGGAGTGCTGGTTGGCGACGACCAGCGCGCCGTCGATCAGGGTGAAGTGCCGGGGCCAGGTGCCGCCGGTGGAGACCTCGTCCAGCGGGGACAGGCCCGCGTCGGTCACCTCGAACGTGGTGATCGTGTCGTTGCCACGGTTGGCCACGTACAGGCGGGTGCCGTCGGGTGCGAGGAGCAGCTCGCTGGGCAGGTTGTCGCCCGCGGGCGGGACCAGCACGGACGGCCGCACGTCCAGGACGTCGAAGTCGGCGCTGTACGTGGCGACGGTCGAGGCCAGCTCGTTGGCGACGAACACGCGGCCGTCGGGGTGCAGCGCGAGGTGCCGCGGGCCGCTGCCCAGCGGGGTCGTGGACGTGACGCGCTGCCGGTGCAGGGTCCCGTCGGCGGCCAGCCGGTAGTGCACGATCTCGTCCAGGCCGAGGTCCACGACGTACACCAGGTCGCCGCGGACGGTCACCTGGTGCGCGTGCGGCGCGGTCTGCCGGTCGGGATGGACGCTGTGGCCGGCGTGCTGCGCGAGGTCGGTGCGGGCGGTCAGGGCACCGCCGGCGTCGACGGCGAACACGGACACGCTGCCGCCCCGGTAGTTGGCGGACAGGACGAACCCGTCGGTGACCGCGAGGTGGCACGGGGAGGCGCCGCCCGTCGGCAGCGAGCCCAGCGGGGTGCCGTCGGGGCGGAACGCGGCGACGTGACCCTCGTCCAGCTCGGCGACCGTGTAGATCACGCCGGTCGGGCCCACCGCGAGATACGACGGCGATGACGCCCGGATCGGCGCGCCCGCCGGCTTGAAGTCGTCGTCGAAGATCGAGATCTGGTCGGCGTAGGAGCCGATGAGCACTGGCACCCTGCCCACCCTAACGGTGCCCGCTGGTAGGGCCAGCACCACCACAAACAGCGGGGTTGCCCGGCTCGATCACGGGCCGCCGGCTCGCGAGGCTGGACCCATGACACTGCTGGCCGACCGCACCTCCGACTTCACGACGTTGTCCAAGCGCATCCGTGCGGCCGGTCTCCTCGACCGCCGGCCCGGGTACTACGCCCTGCGGTTCACCCTGGTGGGCGCCCTGTACGCCGGCGGGTGGGCGGCGCTCGCCCTCACCGGCTCGTCCTGGTGGGCGCTGCTCGTGGCGGCGGTGCTCGCCGTCGCCTACGCCCAGGTCGCCCTCGTCGCCCACGACCTGGCGCACAGGCAGGTGTTCCGCGGCCGGCCCGCCTCGGAGGTGTTCGGCCTGCTGCTGGGCAACCTCGGCATCGGCATGAGCTACGGCTGGTGGATGAACAAGCACACCCGCCACCACGCCAACCCCAACCACGAGGAGCACGACCCGGACGTGGCGCCGGACATCCTGGTCTGGTCGACCCGGCAGGCGCGGGAGGCCAAGGGCCTGGCCCGGCTCGTCGGCGGCTGGCAGGCGGTGCTGTTCTTCCCGCTGCTGCTGCTGGAAGGGTTCAACCTGCACGTGTCCAGCGCCCGCGCGATCGGCAGGGTCAAGCGCTCGAAGCTCGAGGGTTTCCTGCTGTACGGGCACTTCGCCGCCTACCTGGTCGCCGTCTTCGCGCTGCTGTCGCCGGGCGTGGCGCTCGCCTTCATCGCCGTGCACCAGGGGCTGTTCGGCCTGTACCTGGGCCTGACGTTCGCCCCGAACCACAAGGGCATGCCCACCCTCACCGGCGACGACGAGCTGGACTTCCTGCGCAAGCAGGTGCTGACCTCCCGCAACGTGCGCGGCGGGGTCTGGGTCGACGTGCTGCTCGGCGGACTGAACTACCAGATCGAGCACCACCTGTTCCCCAACATGCCGACCCCGAACCTGCGCAAGGCCCAGCCGATCGTGCAGCGGTACTGCGCCGAGATCGGCGTGCCCTACCTGTCCGCGACGTTCGTCGACTCCTACTCCCAGGCGCTGCGCCACCTGCACGCCGCAGGGGCGCCGCTGCGCGGCTGACGCCAGTACGGTGACCCGCATGCCCGCCGGTGCTGGTCGGCGGGACGGTCAAGATCCGGTAGCGTCGGGGGTGTGGACGCACTGTCGCTGGCCGACTTCCGGGCCCGGGTCGCCGCCATGTACTTGTCCGATGTGGACATCGCCGGCTTCCGGGCGGCGCGCGACGAGCTGTTCGCGACCCACCCGCAGTCCGCGGCGCCCGGCCCGCTCAAGTACTTCCCGGTCGACCCGGCGTTCGCCGTGGTGGTGCCGATGGAGCCGGCCGGCGGCTCGATCGAGATCGCGACCGGCGGCGAGGACGGGGTCCTGCGCTACGAGCGCGTCGGGGTGCTGCCGACCCCGTGGGGGCGGCTGACCCTGTTCTGGCTGGCGGCCTACGGCGGTGGGCTGTTCCTGCCGTTCCGGGACGCCACCTGCGGCAAGGAGTCCTACGGCGCCGGCCGCTACCTCACCGACACGGTCAAGGGCACCCACGGCCGCGGCGTCGCGCTGGAGCCCGACGGCCGGGTGCGGCTGGACTTCAACTACGCCTACAACCCGTCGTGCGCGTACGACGACGCGTGGGCCTGTCCGCTGGCCCCGTACGAGAACCGCCTCGACGCCGAGATCAGGGCGGGCGAGCGCACGTACCACCAGTAGGGCCGGCCCCCGCGCGGGAGCCGGCCCTGCACGCACTGGGTCAGCGGCCGCCGAGCAGCCCGCCGACGAGCGGCAGGTTGCCGCCCGCGATGCCGTTGAGCATCGGCAGCCCGCCGACGACCGGCAGCGCCTCCGCCGCGGCGTGCCGCGGGCGGTAGCCGCCGGCGTGCCGCGGCGCGTACGTCTTCTCGGTGACCAGGGGCAGCTGGCTCGCCGCCCGGGGCAGGGCGCCGGTGGTCGGCACCAGCCGGTTCGCGACCGCGGTGGTGCTGACGCCGGGGGTCGGGCCGACGCCGCCGATCACCGGGACGCCGGTGACCGAGTCGTTCTTCAGCACGTCGCTGCCGCCGAGCGGCACGTCGCCGACGACCGGCAGGCCGGTGCCGGCCTCGGTGCCGGCCTCCATGCCGGCCTCCATGCCGGCCGCCATGCCCTGGACACCCTGCGTGCTCTGGACCCGCTGGACCCGCTGGCCGCTGGAGCGCTTGCCCCCGCCGAGCGGGATGGCGAAGTCGTCGACGGGCTTGAGGGTGCCCTGCACCGGCAGGCCGCCGACGAGGGGCAGCGCGCCCGTGCCGCCGCCGAGGCCGCCGACCAGCGGCAGGCCGCCGCCGGCGGTGTTGCCCAGCGGCAGGCTCGTCGCCTCGGCGCCGACGTTCGGGAACGCGGTGCGGGTGTCGGCGATCGACGCGCCGCGCAGCGGGTCACCCGCGGCGACCGGCATGCCGGCCACGCCCGGGAGGCCGAACTGCTGCAGCGAGCCGACCAGCGGCAGCGCTGCGACGGAGTCCTCGGTCGGCAGCGTCCTGCCCGGCGCCGCGGAGATGTTGGCGACCTTGCTGGACGTCGTGCGGGGCAGGCCCAGCATCTCGGTCGGCAGCAGGCTCAGCACGTCGGGCAGCTGCTGGCTGGTGACCTGCGTGCTGGTGGTGCGACGACCCGCCTGCGAGCTGCTGGCCGCACTCGTGTCGATGCGCGAGCCGTGCGCCTCGAGCTGCAGCGACTGGTTGTTGGGACCCCCGGCGGGCGAGAAGAGATCGTCCAGCTGGCCGGGCACCAGGGCGTCATCGGCATGTGCGGCACCGGCACCGAGCAGCAAAATGCCGCCGGCCACACCGACGGTACCGACCGCCCGGCGAAACCACGTGTTCATCCTCGTAAACCAATCTGGTCGACAAATCCGATCGCCTGCTCAACGACCAACCCGGACAAAGTGACGCGCCTGTCGCCGATCGACCGGGACATCGAAGGGTGGTGATCATCGCTAGGATCGGCGGTGTGGAGTCCGAATCCTGGTTGATGCGCCGGCTCCGCAGCGGCCTTCCGCGAGCGCAAGCCATCACCCGTCCGTGGTCGCTGGAGCCCGCCGACGCACCCCACCGCACGCCCCGGCCGGCCGCCACGAAACGCATCGTCGTCTGGGGTGACGACCCGCTGGCGTATCGCCTGATCGAGGAGCTGATCCACCAGTACGGGGTGCACGTCACCGCGATCCTGCCCAGCGTCGACCGGCGGCACGGGCCCGACATCGCCCGCCTGCTGCGCGAGCGCGGCGGCCGGGTCGTCGAGGCGGCCAACGCCGACCGTGACGCGTTCGAGCTGGCCGGGCTCGCCGAGGCCGACGCCCTCGCGCTGGTCAGGCAGGACGACATCGGCAACCTCGACGCGGCGCTGCAGGCCCAGGAGGTCAACCCCGGGCTGCGGCTGGTCATCCGGATGTTCAACCTGCGCCTCGGGCAGAGCGTCCGGCGCAACTTCGCCGACGCCCGCGTGCTGTCCGACGCGCAGATGGCGGCGCCCGCGTTCGTGTCGGAGGCGCTCGGCGAGGTCGCGCCGGTGCACGTCCGCGTCGCGCGGCGCACCCTCTTCGTGGCCCGGCGCTCCGAGGTGCGCGCCGAGGACGTGATCTGCGGCCTAGCGGTGACCGCCGGCGACGGGGAGCCGGTGCTGCTGCCGGCCGATCAGGCCGCCGCCGACCTGGTCCTGGCCGTCGCGACCGGCGAGCCGGTCAGCACCGTCGTGGCCCGCGAGGACGGCCCGGACGTCACGCCGGCGCGGCGCCGCCGGCGACGCCGCTGGCGCTGGCTGCGCAACCCGTGGCGGGCGTACCGCGGGCTCGTCGGCCGGCGGCTCTGGACCACCGCGATGATCATGATCGGCCTGCTCGCCGCCGGCACCGCGATCATCGCGCACTACAAGCAGATCTCCTGGTGGGACGCCGCGTACGTGACGCTGCTGTCCGAGCTCGTCGGCGCCGGGCCCGACCTGCAGGCGCGCTGGCCGGAGAAGGTCGTCACGGTCCTGCTCAGCCTGGTCAGCATCGCGCTGATCCCGGTCGTCACCGCCGCGGTGGTCGAGGCGGTCGTCAACGCAAAGCTGGCCATCGCGCTGGGCCGGCTGCGCGAGCCGCTGTCGGACCACGTGGTGCTGGTCGGCCTCGGCAACGTCGGCACCCGGGTCATGCACGCGTTCGTCGACCTGGGCGTGCCGGTCGTCGTCATCGACCGCAACGAGAACGCCCGGGGCGCCCAGTCCGCCCGGGACCGGGGCGTGCCGTTCATCGTCGGCGACGCCAGCCGGATCGCCACGCTGCGGGCCGCGTCGGTCGACACCAGCCGGGCACTGGTGGTGGTCTCCACCGACGACCAGGCCAACCTGGAGGCGGCCCTGGAAGGGCGGGAGCTCAAGCCCGACCTGCGGGTCGTGCTGCGCCTGTTCGACGGCGCGTTCGCCGACCGGGTGCAGCGGGCGTTCGGCATCACCGCGTCGCGCAGCGTGTCGTACCTGGCCGCGCCCGCGTTCGCCGCGGCGCTGCTGGAGCGCGAGGTGATCGGCACGATCCCGGTCGACCGCAAGGTGCTGCTGCTCGCCGAGGTGCCCGTCGTCGCCGGCTCCGACCTCGACGGCGGCCAGGTCGGCACCGCGCAGGACGTCGGCGAGGTCCGGGTCCTCGCGGTCACCACCGCCGGCGGCCGGCAGACCGTCTGGGGCCCGCCGGCCAGCTACGTGCTGTGCGAGGGCGACCTGCTCATCGTGGTGGCGACCCGGCTGGGTCTGGGCAACCTTTTGGCGCAGACCGGCGGCACGGTCGACCCAACTCCCTGAGTTCCCGCCTCCTCGGCCCGGGATCCGTCGTTGAATGAGGCGGATCGCCCGATTTACCCCTAACAGTCCGGGCGGTTCCTTCATGCGGACCATCGGGAGGAATGCGCTCATGCGCTCATACGCTCTGCTGGCGACCGGGGTGTGCGCCGTCGTCGCGCTCACCGGGGCAGGTGTCGCCGCGGCGACATCGTTCAAGCCCGCACGACCGCCGGCGTCGGCGTGGGCGGCGCCCGCGCACGACGAGCCGGCCCCCGAGCCGGCCGGGATCCTGGAGGCCGTCACCGGCGGCGTCCTCGAGCGCGCCACGACGTTGCGCTACCCCGGCGCCGACTACGTGAAGGTGCACTTCTCCCGGCTCCAGCTCGACCCCGGCGACACCGTCACGGTGTCCGACGCGAGCGGCGGCGAGATCCACCGGTACACCGCCGCACAGCTGCGCGACGCGGACAACTGGACGATGTCGGTCTCCGGGGAGTCGGCCACGGTCAGCGTCGAGCGGGCCGGGGCCGACCGGCTCGGGATCCGCTCGAAGCTCGCCGGCCTCGGCGTCACCGTCGACCGGGTCGCCCGCGGCCAGACGCCGACCGAGCGGGCCGAGGCCGAGGCCAGGCGCAAGGCCGCCGCCGCGGCGCAGCGGCACGCGGAGAGCATCTGCGGCCACGACGAGAAGCAGGACGCGGTCTGCTACAAGTCGGCCGACCCCGTCGCGTACGCCAACGCCAAGCCCGTCGCCCGCATCCTCATCAACGGCGTGGAGCTGTGCACCGCGTGGCGGCTCGGCCCGAACAACCGCATGATGACCAACGCCCACTGCTTCACCACCACCCGCGAGGCGCGCAACACCGAGGTCTGGTTCAACTACGAGTGCGCGCAGTGCGGCGGCGGTCCCACCCTGCGCCCTGTGAAGGTGATGGCCGACCAGGTCATCGCCACCCACGACGTGCTGGACTACACGCTGTTCACGGTCCGCAACTTCGACGCGATCGCCCGCTTCGGCTACCTGCAGCTGGACGACCGCGCCCCGGTCCGCGGCGAGGAGCTCTACATCCCGCAGCACCCGCGTGGCATGCCGACCGTCATCACCACCCACGACACCAGCGAGCGCAGCGGCAACTGCGCCGTGGCGAACCCCGCCTACGACGGCTACGACGTCGACACCGACATGTCGTACTACTGCGACACCGACGGCGGCTCGTCCGGCTCGCCCGTCATCTCGCGGCGCACCAACAAGGTCATCGCCCTGCACCACTTCGGCGGCTGCCCCAACTCCGGCGTCCGCATGGACCACATCGCCGCGGACATCCGGGGCCTGTTGTAAAGCTCCTGTGAAGGACATTTCCCAGGGTCGGGTAGCGTTTTCCGGATGCGGAACGTGCGCCCGGCCCTGTGGTTCGACCTGGTGCTCCTGGCACTCTTCGCGGCGGTCACGCTCGCCCTGGCGCTGCGCACCCCGGTGCTGTCGGTGGACCTCGCCGTGCGCGACCTCGTCGACGCGCACCGCCCCGCGTGGGCGTACTGGACCGCCCGCGGGTTCAACTACCTCGGCCAGGGCGGCCAGGTCCTGACCCCCCTCGCCGTGCTGACCGCGGCGTTCGTCGGCTGGCGCACCCACTCCGTGCGCCCCGCGCTGCCGGTCATCGGCGGCTTCGTCATCACGTACCTGACGATCGGCCCGCTGAAGATCTGGACCGACCGCACCGCGGCCAGCGACCACAAGGTCGCCCACCCCGAGTATCTGTTCCACGTCCCGACCGGGATGTCGTACCCGTCGGGCCACGTGGTCAACGCGATCGTCTGGTACGGCGTGCTCGCCATCCTCCTCGGCGGCCTGCTGCGCCCCGGCCACCTGCGCGCCATCCGCTACGGCGCCCCGGCGATCGTGCTGTTCACCACGACGTACCTGAGCTTCCACTGGCTCACCGACGGGCTCGCCGCCATCTGCCTCGGCTTGGTGCTGGACCGCGTCCTGCAGCGGGTCCCCTGGGACCGGGTCCCGCTGCCCGCCTGGTTCACCAGGCGCGGCTGGTCCGGCCCGATCGGGGTCGACCGGACCGGCGGTCAGGCGCTCTCGTCCCGGACCACCATCGGCGGTTCGTTGAACTCCATCCCGTCCAGGGCGGCCCGCAGGCGTGGCAGGTCGCCCTCGGCCAGCTGAAAGGACGCCCGGCAGATCTTGTCCACCCACAGCGACACGACCACGGTGCCGCGCATCGGGTGACAGGTCACCCGCATGGTGCGGTCGTCGCCCCGCACATCCTCGAACACGTCGCCCGACTTGGGCAGCGCCACAAGCTCACCCATGCAGTCCATGCTGCGGTACCGCACGCTCGTCCTTCAAGACTTCGGCGTGCCGATCCCCCAGGCCCTCATCCGCCAGGCCACCCGCCACCGGTCACCGGGGCCGGCGCACGGCCAGGGTCGCGGCGGCGGCCAGCAGCGACGCGACGCACAGCGTGGCGTCGGTGACCGCGGCCGCCGACGGTGCCGGCGCGAGCGAAAGGTACACCGTGCCGAAGGTGGCCACGCCGAGGACGGCGGCGAGCTGGGTGACGGTGGCGACCACGCCGCTGGCGTCGGCGGCGACCGCGGGCGGGACGTGGGCCAGGGCGACGCCGATGAGCGGGCTGAACGCGGCGCCCAGCGCCAGGCCGTACACCGCGCTCGCGGCCAGGTACGCCGGGCCCAGCGGCCGGTCGTCCCGGATCGTCCACGCCATGAGGGCGTAGCCGGCGGTGACGACGAGCAGGGCGGCCGGGATGACCCGGCGGTGCCAGTGCGCGGGCAGGCGGCGCCAGTTGAGGCTGCTCACGGCGAAGCCGACCGCGGCCGGCACCAGCACCAGGCCGGCCCGGGCCGGGCTGTAGCCGAGGTCGCGCTGGGTGTGTAGGCCGAGCGTGAACAGGAACCCGGCGTAGGAGGCCATCACGGCCAGGATCGCCAGGCAGGCGGGGACCAGCCCCGGCGAGCGCAGCACCAGGCCCGAGATGAGCGGCGCCGGGCCGCGCCGCTGCACCGCGGCGAAGGCGCCGAAGAGCGCGCCGGCCGCGGCGAGGCTCGCCCAGGTCCACCACGGCCAGCCCGCCTCGTGCCCCAGGACCAGCGGCAGGACCAGCGCCAGCACCGCGGCGGCGAGGGTGGCCACGCCGAGCGGGTCCAGGGTGCGGGCCCGCGAGCCACGGTCGGCGGGCAGGTGCCGGCGGCCGAGCAGCAGCAGGGCCAGCCCGACCGGGACGTTGACCAGGAAGACCGGCCGCCAGCCGGTGCCTAGCAGGTCCGCGTCGGTGAGGAAGCCGCCGAGGGCCTGCCCGGCGACGGCCGCGCCGGCGAGGACCGCGCCGTAGAGGCCCAGCGCCCGGGTGCGGGCCGGGCCGGTGAAGGCCCGCTGGATGATGCTGAACACCTGCGGCACCATCAGGGCCGCGCCGGCGCCCTGCAGCAGGCGGCAGGCGATCAGCGCGCCGGTCGACGGGGCGAGCCCGCACAGCAGGGACGCGGCGGTGAACGCGGCCAGCCCCGCCTGGAACGCGCGGCCGTGGCCGTGCCGGTCGCCGAGGCGGGCGCCGGTGACGAGCAGCACGGCGTACGAGATGGCGTAGCCGGCGACGACGAGCTGCAGGCCGGCCCCGGTCGCGTGCAGGTCGACGCGGATCGACGGCACCGCGACGTTGACGATCGAGACGTCGAGCACGGCCATGAACTGGCCGCCGAGGACGGTCGCCAGCAGCGCGCCGCCGGCCCGTGCGACCGGCGGCCGGTCAGTCAGAACGGTCATGTCCGCAGCCTGCGCGGGCGCCGGCACCGGTAACGAGAGCCCGCTCATCCTGGTACCGGCAGCACCTGGCAGCACCGGCGCGGCGGCGCGACGATGGAGGGCGTGACCGCGACGTCCCGGGCCGAGCTGGCCGCCTTCCTGCGCTCCCGCCGGGCCCGGATCACCCCCGCGGACGTCGGCCTGCCGCCCGGGTTCCGGCGCCGGACGCCCGGGTTGCGGCGGGAGGAGCTGGCGCAGCTCGCCGGGGTCGGCGTCACCTGGTACACGTGGCTGGAGCAGGGCCGGGCGATCAACGCGAGCGTCCAGGTGCTCGACGCGATCGCCCGCACGCTGCGGCTCGACGAGGCCGAGCGGGAGCATTTGTACCGGCTCGCCGACGTCCCGGCCTTCACGCCCCAGCCGGCCGCCTGCCCGCTCGAACCGCAGATCCAGCTGATCCTGGACGGCCTGGCGCTGCCGGCGTGCGTGTACAACGGCCGCTACGACCTGCTCGCCTGGAACGCGCCCTACGCCCGGCTCTTCGCCGACCTGGTGCGCCGCACGGGCCGCGAGCGCAACGCGCTCTGGCACCTCTTCGTCACCCCCGAGTGCTGCATGCCGTTCGTCAATCTCGCCGAGGAGCTGCCGCTGATGGTGGCCACGATGCGGGCCACGTTCGCCCGGCACCTCGGCGAGCCGGCGTGGGAGGGGTTCGTGCGCGACCTGTCCGCGGCCAGCCCCGCGTTCGCCGCGGCGTGGCAGTCGCACGACGTGGCGGTGCCCGGCAGCCGGTTGAAGATCTTCCGCCACGGGACCCTCGGCGACCTGCGGCTGGCCACGCAGAGCATGCAGCTCGCGGGCACCCCGGAGGCCCGGATGATCGTCTACGCCCCGGGCGACGCGGCCACGGCGGCGGCGCTGCGGCGGCTCGAGGCGGCCGGGACGGGGTTCGCGGGCTGCACCAATCACCGCGAACCCGCCTGAGCCGGACACGGCTCTTTACCGGGACTGCCAGCGCGGTTAGTTTGTTAGGTAACACAACGAACCACGCACGGACCGGTTGACTCCTCGGCGGGAGAAGACCGGTCCTTTCCGCACAGCGTCTTTCGGCGAGCCGCTGCGCGCAGCGTCCTGTGTCCACCCCGCACAAGGAGCTCCGTGTTCACCACCCGCCGGCGCGCTTCACGCGCGCTACTCAGCCTTGCCGCAATATCCCTCACAGCGACAGCGGCGGTCACCATTCCCACCCCCGCCCTGGCCGCACCGATCCAGAACCCGCTCCAGGCACCCGCCGTCCCGCAGGCGCAGGCCGTCGAACCGTTCGACGTGCTCGTGTTCTCCAAGACCGCCGGGTTCCGTCACGACGCCATCCCCGCCGGTATCACCGCCATCCAGCAACTCGGCGCCGCCAACGGCTTCACCGTCGACACGACGGAGGACGCGGGCGCGTTCACCGACGCCAACCTCGCCAAGTACGAGGTGGTCGTGTGGCTGTCCACCACCGGTGACGTCCTCGACGCCAACCAGCAGGCCGCCTTCGAGCGGTACATCAAGGCCGGCGGCGGTTACGCCGGCGTGCACGCCGCGAGCGACACCGAGTACGACTGGCCGTGGTACGGCGAGCTCGTCGGCGCCTACTTCACCAGCCACCCGGCGCAGCAGACGGCCACCATCAAGGTCGAGGACCCGGCGCACCCGTCCACAAAGGACCTGCCGGACCGGTGGAGCCGCTACGACGAGTGGTACAACTTCCGCGCCAACCCCCGTAGCAAGGTGCACGTCCTGGCCAGCCTGGACGAGACCAGCTACACGCCCGGGACGGGGGCGATGGGTGCGGACCACCCGTTCGCCTGGTGCCGCGACTACGACGGCGGGCGTTCCTGGTACACGGGCGCCGGCCACACGCAGGAGTCCTACTCCGATCCGCTGTTCCTGTCGCACCTGCTCGGCGGCATCGAGACGGCCGCCGGCGTGCTCAAGGCCGACTGCAGCGCCTCGCTGACCAGCGGCTTCGAGAAGGTGACGCTGGACAGCAACACCAACAACCCGATGGAGCTCGCGCCCGCTCCCGACGGCCGGGTCTTCTACATCGAGCGCGACGGGCGGGTGCAGATCGTCAAGCCCGATACGCACACGACCGTCACCGCCGCGACCATCCCGGTCTTCACCGGCAACGAGGACGGGCTGCTCGGCATCACGCTCGACCCGGGCTTCGCCCAGAACCACTGGGTGTACCTGTACTACGCGCCCAACGGCGGCGGACCCCGCAACGTGCTGAGCCGGTTCACGGCCGTCGGTGACACGCTGGACCTGAGCAGCGAGAAGCAGCTGCTGCAGGTCGACACCCAGCGCAACACCTGCTGCCACGCCGGCGGCACGATGACGTTCGACAGCGCCGGCAACCTGTACCTCGCCACCGGTGACAACACCAACCCGTTCGAGTCCGGCGGCTACGCCCCGCTCGACGAGCGCGCCGGGCGCCAGGACTACGACTCGCAGCGCACCTCCGCCAACACCAACGACCTGCGCGGCAAGGTCATCCGGATCAAGCCGCAGGCCGACGGCACCTACACGGTCCCGGCGGGCAACCTGTTCCCGGCCGGCACCGCGAAGACCCGTCCCGAGATCTACGCGATGGGCTTCCGCAACCCGTTCCGCATCGGCGTCGACCCGAAGACGAACACGCTCTACGTCGGCGACTACGGCCCGGACGCCAACCAGGCGAGCCCGGACCGCGGCCCCGGCAACACCGTCGAGTGGAACATCGTCGGGCAGCCGGGCAACTACGGCTGGCCGTACTGCACCGGCGCGAACGTGCCCTACCGCGACTACACGTTCCCGTCCGGCCCGTCCGGCCCGGCGTTCGACTGCGCCGCGCCGGTCAACGACTCGCCCAACAACACCGGCCTGACGAACCTGCCGCCGGTCATCGCCGCCACCGTCGACTACGACTACGACGGCAACCCCCGCTTCCCCGAGATCGGTGGCGGCGGTGCGCCGATGGGTGGCCCCGTCTACCGCTTCAACGCCGCCTCCACCTCGCCGACCAAGTGGCCGGCGTACTACGACGGCAAGGCCATCTTCGGCGAGTGGAACCAGAACAAGCTCTACACGATGCAGGTCAGCGCCGACGGTAAGTCCCTCGTGGACATCAACCGGGCACTTGCCGGCATGAGCACGATCCGCCCGATGGACATGGAGTTCGGCGCCGACGGCTCGCTCTACCTCATCGAGTGGGGCACCGGCTTCGGCGGCAACAACGACGACTCCGGCGTCTACCGCATCGACTACATCGCCGGTGACCGGGCCCCGATCGCGCAGGCCACGGCCGCGCCGACCAGCGGGACCGCGCCCCTGGCGGTGCAGTTCTCCAGCGCCGGTTCGCGCGACCCGGACGGGCAGGAGATCACCTTCGCCTGGTCGTTCGGCGACGGCGGGACCTCCACCGAGGCGAACCCGACGCACACGTACACCACGAACGGCAACTTCACCGCCCAGCTGACCGTCACCGACTCCGAGGGGCGCAGCGCCACGGCGAACGTGCCCGTCACCGTCGGCAACACGGCCCCGAAGGTCACCATCACGCTGCCGCCGGACGGCGGCTTCTACGAGTGGGGCGACCAGGTCAAGTTCACCGTGACCGTGACCGACCCCGAGGACGGCACCATCGACTGCTCGAAGGTGCAGGTCCAGTACCTGCTCGGGCACGACGAGCACGCCCACCCGCTGAACCAGTACACCGGCTGCAGCGGCACCGTCCAGACGTCGCTGGCCAGCGGCCACGGCGCCGACGCCGACGTGTTCGCCGTCATCGAGGCGTCCTACGTGGACAATGGCGGCGCCGGCGGTGCCGGCCCGCTGACCGGGCGCTCGCTGGTCCAGCTGCAGCCCAAGCGCAAGCAGGCCGAGTACTTCGCGGCCACCGGGCGGGTGCCCGGCTCGACCGCCGGCGGCGACCCGGGCGTTCAGACGGAGACGACCAGCGACCCGCTGGGCGGCTTCCAGAACATCGGCTTCGTCGAGGAGGGTGACTGGTTCTCCTTCGCGCCGGCCAACCTCACCGGCATCAGCCAGCTGCGCATCCGCGCCGCCAGCAACAACGCCAGTGGCGGCACGATCCAGATCCGCACGGGCGCCCTGGACGGGCCGATCGTCGGGTCGGTCGCGGTGCCCGGCACCGGCGGCTGGCAGACCTATGTGGACCTGACGGTCGACGTCACGCCCAGCACCTCGTCCGGGCCGCTGTACTTCATCGCCACCGGTTCCGGCGCCGGGTACAACATCAACTGGGTCGACTTCATCGGCCGGGGCGTCACCGACAACGCGCCGCCGGTGGTCACCGCGGCGGCCACGCCGACAACCGGGACGGCGCCGTTCAACGTGGCGTTCACCGGCTCGGCGACCGACGCCGAGGGCGACACCCCGCTCACCTACGCGTGGGACTTCGGCGACGGCGGCACGGCCACCACGGCCAACGCCAGCCACACCTACACCGCGCCGGGGACGTTCACCGCGACGCTGACCGTCACGGACGCCCGCGGCGCCAAGGGATACAGCAGTGTGTCCGTGCGGGTCGAGGCGGCGAACACGTCGTGCTTCGGTGCGCGCTCCGACGACTTCCTCGGGTCCAGCCTGGACCGGACGAGGTGGACGGTCGTGCGGGAGAACCAGACGTTCTCCGTCACCGGCGGGTCGCTGATCCTGCCGACGGCCGCCGGTGACCTGTACAGCACCCGCAACGACGCGACCAACCTGGTGCTGCAGCCGGCCCCGTCCGGTGCGTGGCAGGCGACCACGAAGGTCACGCTGCCGGTCACGGCGAACTACCAGCAGGCGGGCCTGATCGTCTACGGCGACGACGACAACTACGCCAAGGTCGATCTGCTCTACAACGGCTCCCGCCGGGTGGAGTTCATCCGGGAGAGCGCCGGCACGCCGCGCAACGAGAGCGCCGACGCGATCAACGCCCAGGCCGGTGACACGTACTACGTGCGGATCGCCTCCGACGGCACCAACCTGACCGCGTTCTACTCGGCGGACGGCACCACGTTCGTCCCGGTCGGACGCTCGGCGGCCCTCGCGGGCATCGCCAACCCGAAGGTCGGCCTGTTCGCGCTCAACGGCGGCACCACCGCGCCGGTGGTCAACGCGAGCTTCGACTACTTCCAGCTCGCGCCCGATGAGCCGGCCACCGGGGCCTCCCCGAACGACGAGTTCACCGGGTCCACGCTGGACCACTGCCGGTGGAACGCGATCGTGCGGGAGGACACCACGAAGTACCGGGTCGCCGGCGGTGCCCTGCAGATCGACGTCCCCAACGGCGACATCTACGGCACCGGCAACACCAACCCGACCAACTTCATCCTGCAGAAGGCGCCCACGGGTGACTTCACGATCGAGACGAAGGTCGACGGGTCACTGTTCAACGAGCAGTACCAGCAGGGCGGCCTGATCGTGTACGCCGACGACGACAACTACGTCAAGCTCGACTTCGTCGTCGACAACCAGGCCGGCCAGACGGTCTCGCGGCGCCTGGAGTTCCGCAGCGAGATCGGCGGGGCCGTGCAGAACCCGCAGCCCGGGGTGAGCAACCTGACCGGCTCGGTCTGGTACCTGCGGCTGGCCAAGGCCGGCAACGTCTACACCGGCTCGTACTCGGCGGACGGCGTCACCTACACCGCGTTCGAGACCCTCACGAACGCGGCGGTGGCGAGCGGCATCAAGGTGGGTCTGTACACCCTCGGCGCCGGTCAGACGGCGTCGAAGCCGGCGTCGTTCGACTACTTCCACCTCAGCACCGCCGCGGCGGACACGACCGCGCCGACGGTGACGTCCACCGTCTCCTCGGACGTCCCGCCGACGGCCGGCTGGTACACCGGCCCGGTCACCGTGACCCTCGCGGCGACCGACAACGCGGGCGGTTCGGGCGTCGACAAGGTCGAGTACCAGCTCGACGCCGACAGCACCTGGACGGCCTACACCGCACCGGTGGCGATCAGCGGTGACGGCACGCACACCGTCAAGTTCCGGGCCTCGGACAAGGCGGGCAACGTCGCCGCCGTGCAGACGGCGACCGTGAAGATCGACGCGACCGCGCCGGTCACCACGGCGGCGTTCGCACCGGCGAGCGACGCCGGCTGGCACAACGGCGCCACCCCGGTGACGCTCGCCGCCACCGACGCCGGCGCCGGCGTGGCGAAGATCGAGTGGTCGCTGGACGGCGGCCCGTGGACGCCGTACACGACGCCGGTCAACGTGACCGGTGACGGCCAGCACGAGCTGCTCTACAAGGCCACCGACGGGGCCGGCAACACCGAGACGCTCAAGTCGGCGATCCTGAAGATCGACGGCACCGCGCCGACGGTCATCGTCGCCGGCCTCGCCGACGGCCAGCTCTACGGCGACAGCCAGGACGTCCGCGTCACCTGGCAGGCCATCGACCCGGTCTCCGGCATCCGGTCGGTCACCGGCTCGCTGGACGGCGGCGCCTACCAGACCGGCACGCTGCAGGCCATGTACGAGCTCGACCTCGGCATGCACGAGCTGGTCGTGGTCGGCACCGACAACGCCGGCAACGCCACCACCAGCACGGTCCGGTTCTTCGTCACCACGTCGTTCCGGGACATGCAGAACCTCCTCGACCGGTTCAAGGCGACGAGCCGGCTGACGAACAAGGCGTACACGCAGCTGTCCGACCAGCTCGCCAAGGCCCGCAAGGCCGAGGCGAGCGGCAACGACACGAAGGCCCTGAAGGAGCTCGCGACCTTCCGTAGCCTGCTGACCGCCAAGCTCGTCCCCGAGGTGGAGGTCCGGGACACCCTCATCCGCGACGCGGACGCGATGACGGTGCGGCTCGGCGGCACGCCGCCGAACAACGCCGGCCTGAACGCCAACGCCGGCAAGTCCCTGAAGGGCACCGGCCGGCTCGACGAGGACCCGAACCGGTTGAAGAAGAACGGCAAACTGTGAAGTTTCTCGTCGCGATCCTGGCATTCACGATGCTGGGGCTCGCCCCCGGCGACCTCACCCTTGAGGTCGCCGGGGACGGCGCCGAGGGGGTGACCGTCCGCGCGTTCGGCGCGGACGGCCGCCCCGCCGAGGGCGACCTCCGGCTGGTGCTGACCGCCACGGCGGAAGGCGGCCGGACGGTCGGTCCCCTGCAGCTCAACCCCGCGGCGGAGGGCCGTGGCTTCTACACCTCGGGCCCGGTCCTCGCACCGGGCACGTGGACCGTCGTGGTCGCCGGTCCGGGTGCGGACCCGGTCAAGGCCACGTCGGTGGTGGAGGCCAGGGCCGCGCAGTCACCGCCGCCGCCCGTGTCCAGATCGGCGCCGCCGGCGCCGCGGTCCTCCTCGCACCTGTGGTGGTGGGGGCTCGCCGCGGCGGTCGCGGCGGGCGCGTTCGCGGTCACCGCGGTCGTGCGGCTGCGCCGCACCCGCTGACCCGCGCCGGTGGCCGGTGCGGTGCGGTCGTCCCGCACCAGCCGGCCTCCGGTGGCGGCCGGTGCGGTGCGGTCCTGCCGCACCCGCCGGCCCTCGGCGAAGGTCAACATCAGCACGGAGAGCAACAGCAGTCCCGCGCCGGCCGCTGACCACCCGGTCAGCGGCTCGTGCAGGACCACGACGCCGAGGGCGACCGCGGCGACCGGTTCGACCAGGGCCACGACCGCCGCGGTCGTGGCCCTGACCACGGTGAGGCCGGCGAAGAACAGCGCGTAGGCCAGGGCGGTCGGCACCGCGCCGAGGAACGCCAGCAGCCCGATCGTCTCGCCGGCGCCGCCCCGGGTGGGCAGCAGCCCCTCGGCCAGGGCGAGCGGCAGCAGGGCCACGGAACCGACCGCGAAACCGCCGAGCGCCGAGTCGTACGGGTCGTCCGTCGCGGCCCGGTTGAGCAGCGTGACGGCGGCGTACCCGGCCGCGGACACCAGTGCCACGGCGAGCCCCTGCAGCGGGCTGCGGCCCCCGCCGGACGCCCCCGTCAGCAGCACCAGACCGGCCAGCGACACCGCCATGATCGCGGCGCCGGCGCGGCCGAGCCGCTCACCGAGGAAGAGCCGCGCGCCGAGGGCGACCAGCACCGGCCCGGACCCGAGGACCACGACCGTGGCGACGGCGACGCCGGCCAGGTCGATCGCCACGTAGTAGGTCGTCTGGTAGAGCGCCATGCCCAGGCCGTTGAGCACCAGCCGGCCCCAGCCGCGCGGGGTGTCACCGTCCCGCCTGCCGAGCGGGCGCAGGGCCACGAGCAGCAGCAGGCCGCCGAGGTACCGCCAGAACGTGACCGCGACCGGGCCCAGGCCGCTGTGGTCGTACAGGACGGCCGCGACGAACCCTCCGACGCCCCACGCGACGGCCGCGAACGCGATGAAGCACAACCCCCGCCCGACGGACAGGATTGCATTATGTCCCATTTGTACTTGACTCCCGAATTGTCGTGAGAATAGACACCTTCACGAAACGCGGGCAGCCGTCATCGCCCCGGGACGTTGACCGGGGATTGTTTCGTTCGCCTGCCCGCTAGCGGATGGGCGGCGAAAGCACGACACGCAAGCACATGGAGCGCACGCTAGCGATCCCCCGGCGGCGGGACACCTGAATTGCCGTTCACGATCACGTTCTGGTGACAGATACCGGCGGGGCTCGTGATGATCATCACCGTTTGAGGCGACGTCACCCCAGCTGACCGGCGCTTTTCCGAGTGGCCGCGACAATCCGTGTCCGGCTTTTCATCGAATTGTCACCCTTCGATGGGACCCGGGTTTGGCGCATCGCCATTACGCTGTAGCGACACGCACAGCCGGAGGTCGCGCCGTGGCTCTTTCCGCACCCGACACGCTGGGTTCACCCGCGGAGGACGGCCTGCCCTGGACCCTCGACGGCGGCCGGGGCATCCTGGGTCTCGACCCCGTCACCGGCGCGCTCGTGCTGTGGGCCGCACTGATGGGCGTCATCGTCCTGTTCATCATCTTCGCCGCGATCCTGTCCCGCTGGAGCCTGCACCGCATCAACCGGGCCGAGCATCGCGCCGAGGTCGCCGAGGCCGACGCCAGCCTCAGCCCCGCCGAGCGGGCCCGCCTGCGCGTCGAGGCCGGCGAGCTGATCCGCCAGGCCGCCGCGACCGCCGCCGCCGCCAAGCGCGCCGAGCTGGAGGTCGTCGAGGCCCAGGCCCGCGCCCTCGCCGCGCAGCAGGCCCGCGAGGTCGCCTGGGCCACGTTCGACGTCGCCCAGAAGGCCTACGAGGAGGCCCTGCGCGCCGCCTCCGCCATCGACCCGGACGCCCCGACCGACGCGGAGGAGGACGACAAGCGCGAGATCTCCCGGGCCGCCCTGGCCGCCTTCAAGCGCGGCGACATCACCGTCGACGCCCTCGAGTCGGTCTTCCGCGGCGCCTCCGGCTGGGACCCGCTGCACGAGCTGCAGGCCCGCGAGATCGAGCTGCGCCGCTCCGCCGAGAGCCGGGCCCGCCGCCTGTACGACGCCGCCGCGGCGGCCGAGCGCGCCGCCGTCAAGGCCGCCGACGTGGCGGTCGTCGCCGCGCACGCCCTGGTCCAGGAGGCCGCGGAGGTCGCCGCCGAGGCCGCCGACCTGCGCAACACCCTCGACGCCGCCCGCCAGTCGGCGATCGTCGCCTCCACGATCACCCGCAAGAAGCGCCGCGTGCCGCAGCAGCGCACGAAGAACACCCGCGCCGCCGAGCCCCGCGCCGCCGTGGACACGACCGTCACGGTCCCCTCGGACCCGGACCGCACCCAGGACCTCCGCGGCGCCCTCGACGCCATGCCGGTCACCCCGCTCACCGAGGCCGCCTGATCCGACCCCCCGCGCGCGGCGGGCGGCATCGCGGCGCCACCGGGCGGGACCGTCGCGGTCAGTAGGCCTGGACGGTCCACTTCTGGTTCGGGGCGGCGGTGCAGTCCCAGATGATGACCGGGCTGCCGGCGCCGGTGGCGCCGTTCTGGACGTCGAGGCACCGCTTGGAGTTCACGTTCTGCAGGGTGCCGTCGCCGCGCAGCGTCCAGCGCTGGGCGGGGGTGCCGTTGCAGGTGAAGAGGCGCACCGGGGTCTGGTTGGCGGTGCCGGCGTTCTGCACGTCGAGGCAGCCGCCGTCGGCGCGGACGGTGCCGTCGGCCTGGAACGCCCAGCGCTGGTTGGAGCGGCCCGTGCCGCGGGGGTCGCAGTTGTCGATGACGGCACGGTTGGCCTCGCCGGCGCGGTACTCCAGGCACTTGCTCGAGCCGACGCCGCGCAGCTGGCCGCTGAGCCCGGGCGGCGGCGCCGGGGAGCTGGCGGACTTCGACGGGGACGCCGAGGCGCTCGGCGGCGGGGCGGCCGGAGCCGAGGACCTCGACCGGCTCGGCGACGCGCTCGCCGAGGCCGCGCCGCCGGACGGTGACGGCGAGCCGGCGTCCCTGGTCAGCTCGGGCAGGCCGTTCACCCCGGGGAACCGCTGCGGGCTGGCGTCCGCGGACGCCGGGGCCGGCGTGCTGCCGGTGCTGCGGACCAGCTGGAGGACGACGGCGCCGGTGACGAGCAGGATCAGCACGGCCACGGCGACCGCGCCGACCGGGTAGCGGCGCCACGCGGCGGCCCGGCGCCGGGCGCCGCGGTAGTCGGGGCCGTCCTCGTCGACGGGGTCGTCGGTGACGATGGCGACGGCCGGCGGCACGTAGTCGGCGACGGTCGGCGAGTCGTCGGCGGCCACCACGACCTGCGCCACCCCGACCGGCTGCGCCACCCCGACCGGCTGCGGCGCGACGACCGGCTCGGCGGCGCCGAGGGGCCCGGTGCCCAAAGGCTCGACGGCAGGCTCGGCAGAGGGCTCAGCGGCGGGCTCGACGACGGTCTCGGCAGAGGGCACGGCGAAGGGCTCGGCGGCGGGCTGGACGATGCGCTCGGCGGCGGGCTCGGCGAGCGGCTCGGCGACGACGGGCACGGACGCGACGACCGGAGCCGCCACGGCGGGAGCGGTGAAGTCGGCCGGATCCAGCAGGGCGGGTGCCTCGACGGACAGCGCCACCGGCGCAGCGTCCACGACGGGCGACTCGGCCGTGCTCGCCCGCATCTCGCCGGCGAGCGTGCCGACCGTCGCCGGATCCTCCGAGTCGAAGGGGTCGTCCTCGGCGGCGGCGTCCACGGCGCCGGCATCGTCCACCGCCGCGTCGGCGGCATCGTCGGAGGAGTCGAAGCCGGCGAAGAAGTCCGGCTCGTCGTCCGTGACGGGCACGGCCGGGATCGAGGCGGTCGCGATCGCGGTCGGGCCGCCGCGGCGCTGGCGGGGAATCGCCGCACCTGCCGGGAACGTCGGCTTCGCCGGGTTGAACGGCTCGGGCAGGAGGGGGACCTTCGCGGTGGCGGAGGCCGTCGGCGGGACGCGGTGCCGAGCCCTCCGGTCCGCACGCCGCGGCGTTGCGCCCGGCTGCTGCTCCTGCTCGTTGCCGTCGTCAACGGCGGACATACCCGAAGTGCTCCTTCCAGCGGCCATCCTTGCCCGCTGCACCGTAGCCTGCGCGAGCAAGGACGCGCGACCGGCCGTTCGGCCCCAACAGGAGCGGTCCGTTGCCATTGGCCGGTAAGTTTTCCCGCATGGCTCCTGACGGCTGGGAAACGTTCGCGGCACAGCACACGGTGTGGGGCCGGGTGACCGACGCAGCGTCACATCGCGACCGCGCGGTGACGCTCGTGCGCCAGCTCGCCGAGGCCAGGACGCGGGCGGCGGCCACGCTCGCCACCGAGCCGGCCGACCCGTGGCAGGACACGGACTTCGCGCGGCGGATGTCGGAGCAGGTGGCGAGCCTGATCGGGTTCCTGCCCGACGACGTGCGGTTCAGCGGGGCGGAGGCGGCGCTGCTGGTGACGACGCCCTTCCTGCACGACGCGCTGTGGGCGGGCATCGCCGCGGCCGAGCGCGGGGTGCAGCCGGGTGACCTCGAGCCGTCGCAGGACGCCTCCAGCGACCGGGCCGCGTTCGAGCGGTTCGCCCAGACCTACGCCCAGCCGCACCGCCGCGCGCTCGCCGCGATCCGGGCGGGCCGGCGGGAGGCCGCCGCGGAGCTGGGCTGGTGGCTGCTGCACCGGTGGATCGGCCGGCGGCCCGCGGCGTACCAGCCGGCGACGATCGAGGCGCTGATCCGCGGGCCGGAGGGGCAGACGCAGGACCTGAAGAGCGCGCTGGACGACGAGCCGCAGAAGCGCCTGGCCGAGCTGCTGCGGGCGATCCGCGCCGACCCCGCGTTCCTGAACCGGCACGACCGGCCGGAGTCGCTGGTGTCGCAGGACCGGCACGGCACGCGCGAGCGGCTGGTCGCGTTCCTGCTGACGATCGCCCGGTGGCTGGCGATCGAGGCGACGGTGCTGCCCGAGGTCATCGGCGAGCACCTCGGCATCGGCGACCCGGTCACGCCGCGGCAGGTCATCGACACGGTGCACGCGGCCCGGTGGGACCTGCGCGGCGCCACGCTGGTGCTCGACGCGGACTGCGCGCACCCGTCGATCGAGGTGGCGCTGCGGGTCCACATCGAGACGCTGAACCAGCTGCTCGCCGAGGCGCAGCGGGCGGCCGCCCGGGACGACTCCCTCATCGCGCTGCGCCACCTGCCGAACCGCGCGGCCACCGACGAGGTGCGCCCGGCGGTCGTCGACGGCGTCCCGGCCTACCAGTCGGCCGGGGTCCGGTTCCGGCTGGCCGAGGACCGGATCCGCGAGCTGCTGATGGGTGAGCAGCTGTACGGCGACCCGGCCCTGGCGATCCGCGAGCTGTACCAGAACGCCCTGGACGCGTGCCGGTACCGCGAGGCGCGCACGGAGTACCTGACCCGGACCACGGGTGAGACGCTGCCGTGGGACGGCCGGATCCGCTTCGTGCAGGGGGTCGACGAGTCCGGCCGGCCGTACCTGGACTGCGCGGACAACGGCATCGGCATGGGCGTACGGGAGCTGAGCGAGGTGTTCTCGCAGGCCGGTGTGCGCCTCGCCGACCTGCCGGAGTTCCTGGAGGAGCAGGCGGAGTGGGCCCGGCTCGACCCGCCGGTGCAGCTGTTCCCCAACAGCCGGTTCGGCATCGGTGTCCTGAGCTACTTCATGCTCGCCGACGAGCTGACGGTCGAGACGTGCCGGATGGGCCGCGACGGGCAGGCGGGTGAGCGGCTGCGGGTGTCGATCGCGGGTCCGGGCAGCCTGTTCCGGATCCAGGACCTCGGGCCGGGCACGGAGTCGGGCACGACGGTGCGGCTGCACCTGCGCGACGGGGTGACCGTGGCGTCCGTCGAGGAGCTGCGCAAGCTGCTGTGGGTGGCCGAGTTCGCCACCGACGCGACCGACGGCGTGGAGACCCAGCAGTGGGCGCCCGGGCAGCTGTCGGAGGCGGCCACCGCGCTCGACGACGACGAGGACGAGGACGAGGAGGGGGTCGGCGCCGGAGTGGTCGCGGCCGAGGGGTCGCGGGTGTGGTGGTGCAAGGGCACCGGCGCGCTGCTCGCCGACGGCCTCTACGCCGGCAAGGAGATCTTCGGCGCGGTGGTCAACCTCAACCGGGACCTCGCGCCGCGGCTGTCGGTCGACCGGACGAAGATCCTCGCGTACCGGGAGGACGACGTCGACCGGCTGCTGTGGGAGGCGGTGCCGGCGCTCACCGCACCGGGCACCACGCTGCTGGGCTACGAGTGGCTGTGCCGGCTGGCGCCGATCCGCCCGCTGGTCGCGGACCTGATCTTCGAGCAGGCGATCGAGCGCGGCCACGGCAAGTGGGACATGGACGGCGAGACCGTCGACGCCGCGGTCACCGGCTGTTTCGTGGCCAACGACGGGCCGGTCGGCGGGCCGGACGAGCTGGTCGAGTGGCGGCTGACGGCCCTGGCGGCCGGCGGGCGCTACCGCAAGGTGCTCAAGCCCGGCGCGGACTGGAAGCGCGCGCTGCGGTCCCGGCCGTCGGACGCGCTGCTGCTCAGCGTGGACGTCGACGGCACCGGCCCGTGGCTGGACCCGGTCGACATCGTGCCGCTGGTGCACCTGGTGCGGGCCGCGCGCAAGACCGGCCGCAGCGCGCCGGAGATCGCGGCCCGGCTCGACCAGCTCGGCTACGAGCCGTCGGTGGGCGCCGCGCAGGTCGGCGTCGACCCCGACGACCTGATCTTCACCAGCCGCGACGTGGACGGCACCCGGCCGTGGATGCACCCGGACCAGCCGGTGCACCTCGTACACCTGCTGCGGGCGGCACACAAGACGGGCCGGCCGATCCAGGAGATCGTCGCCCGGCTGCGGCAGCTGGGCTTCGACGTGGACGTCGACGTGGACATGCTGCCGATCGAGCAGTTCGGCCCGAAGGACCTGACGATCGCCAGCCGGGACCTCGACGGCTCGCACCCGTGGCTGGACCCGCGGGAGCCGGTGACGCGGCTGCACGTGCTGCGCGCCGCGCACAAGGTCGACCTGCCGGCCGACGAGACGGCGGCGCGGCTGGCGCTGCTGGGCTACCCGCTGGAGCCGGGCTGGGAGTCGCTGACGGTCGAGTCGGACGACCTGGTCCTCATCTCCCGGGACCTGGACAGTACGTCGCCGTGGCTGGACCTGTCGGAGGAGGTGGCGCCGGTGCACGTGCTGCGCGCCGCCGAGCGGACCGGCCGGCCGGTGGCCGAGGTGGTGGCGCGGCTGCGCAGCTTCGGCTTCACCCTTCCCGAGCTCCTGGACGCGCTCGAGGTGGTCAAGCTGGAGCCGGAGGACCTGCAGCTGGCGAGCCGGGACCTGGACAGCTCGCAGCCGTGGCTGGACTCGTCGCGGCCGGTGCCGCTGATCCACCTGCTGCGGGCGACGGAGGCGACCGGCCGGGAGATCGGTGACGTGGCGGCACGGCTCGCGGCGTGCGGGTACCGCGTCGACGTCGATCCCGACGCGATCCTGATCGACCACCTGGAGCCCGACGACCTGACCATCACCAGTGAGGACCTCGACGGCTCGGACCCGTGGCTGGACCCGATGAAGCCGGTGCCGACGATCCGCATCCTGCGGGCGGCGCAGCGGACCCGGCGCAGCGTGCACGACATCGCGGCCCGGCTGACGTTCCTCGGCTACGCGGTGAGCCTGCACGGCGGCGGCCCGTCGCTGGACCAGGTGGAGCCCGACGACCTGCTGATCACCAGCCGGGACCTGGACGGGTCGCAGCCCTGGCTGGACCTGGACGAGCAGGTGCCGCTGCCGCACCTGTTGCAGGCCGCGCGGCGGGTCCGCCGGCCGGTGCACGAGATCGCCGCGCGGCTGGAGACGCTGGGGTACAACGTCGACGTCGACCTCAGCAGCATCCAGGTCGACTCGGTGAAGCCCAACGACCTGCTGCTGGCCAGCACGGACCTGGACGGCTCCCGGCCGTGGCTGGACGCGGGTCAGCCCGTGCCGCTCAACCACCTCCTCGCCGCAGCGCAGAAGATCCGCAAACCGATCGAGGAGGTGTCGAGCCGGCTGCGGGCGCTGGGCTACTCGGTGCCGGACGTCGACACCCGCCTGCCCAGGCTGCGCCCCGGCGGCGTGTAGGGCCGTCGCGGCCGCGGCTTGGAGGATGCCCGTCAGATAGGCGAGAATCAATTCGATGTCTCCCTATCGACCGGTCGTCCGGCATCCGGTGTTCAACCGGGTCCTGCCAGGGCTGGTGCTCTCGGCGCTGGGCGACGGGATGAGCTCGGTCGCCGTCGGCTGGCTGGCGCTGCAGCTGGCGCCGCCGGGCGCGCGGGGGCTGTGGGTCGGGCTGGCCATCGCCGCGTACGCGCTGCCCGGCGCGGTCGGCGCGGTCGCGTTCGGGCCGCTGCTGCGGCGGCGGGGCGCGGCCCAGCTCGTCGCGTGGGACGGTGCGCTGCGGGCGGTGTTCCTCGGCGGCATCGCGCTGCTGTCGTCCTGCGGCGGCCTGTCGATCGTCCGGTACGTGCTGCTGCTCGCCCTGTCCGCGCTGCTGTCGGCGTGGGGGTCGGCCGGCCGGTACACCGTCATCGCCCAGGTGCTGCCCGCCGCGCTGCACCTGCCGGCGAACGCGCTGCTCACGGTCATCGCCGAGGCCTCGACGGTGGCCGGCCCGGCGATCGCGGGCCTGCTGATCGCGGTCCTCGGCGCGCCGGCGGTCCTGGCCGTCGACGCCGCCACGTTCGCCGTGCTCGCCGTGTCGTTCCTGCAGATCAGGTCGGAGACGCCGACCGCCGTGCCGGCCGACGGGCGCAGCGAGGGCTTCGCGGCGATCCGCCGCGACCCGCGGCTGCGGCGGCCGATGGTGCTGACGTTCTGGTTCTTCCTGCTGTTCGGCCCGCTGCCGGTCGCGATGCCGCTGTTCGTGTCGTCCGTGGACGAGATCGGGCTGGTGTACACCGCGTTCGGCGTCGGCGCGGTCGCCGGCGCGGTCGTCACCGGCCACCTGCGCCGCCTGCCGCTGTGGCGGACCATGATGGGCGTCGTGATCGGCTTCGGGCTGCTGGTCATGCCGCTCGGGCTGCCGCTGCCGCTGTGGGCGCACATGATCACGCTCGCGCTGGCCGGGCTCGCGTGGGCCCCGTACCCGACGACCAGCATGTCGCTGTTTCAGCGCACGGTGCCGGCCGGGCAGCTGCCGCCGGTGCTCGCCGCCCGCGGGGCCGTGCTCGTCGTGGCCACGCCGCTGGGCACGCTGCTGGGCGCGCCGTTGGTGCAGGCGGCCGGGGCGTCGGCCACGTTCGTCGTCTGCGGCGCGGCGACCACGGCGGTCGGGCTGCTCACCCTCGCCGCGCACCTGCGGCGGCGCGGCCGGGCGTTACGCCACGTCGTCCAGCACGTTGCGGTAGGAGCACAGGCGGCGCGTGTACTCCCGCAGCACGTCGATCGCCTCGTCGAGGTCGTCGGTCAGCACGTCGGGCAGGTCGACGAGCAGGCGCCGGCCGTCGACCGTGCCGTAGCCGCTGACCTCGAACGCGCCGTCGCGCACCCACAGGTCGACGCCCAGGTCGACGGTGGTCCGGTCGTAACGCAACACCACCCCGACGAGCGCGAACGGCGCCTCGCCCGGCCCGATCCGCCCGATCAGCTCCCAGTGGATGGGGCCGTGCGTCGCGGCCACCTGCTGGCCGTACCGCTGGAAATCCTCACAGGCGTCGTTGAGCGCACCGAGCAGTGTGGCGGCGCCACCCGATCTCGCGTCCATGATCATCCTCCTGCTGCGCGATAGGCGGCACCGACCCCGGTCGGGGTGGTGCCGTTGCTGTAGAGGCCGGTGTCGCCCGCTTTGGAGCTGTACAGGATGAACCAGGCGTACCGCTCCACGAAGGACAGGCCCTCGAGCATCGCCGTCGAGCTCTTCACGAAGCTGACCTGCTGGTCCGTGCTCGGGTAGACGGTGCCGTTGTCGAACCGCATCAAGGCGTACTCGGTCAGCCAGATGGGTAGTTTGTACCGGTTGTACACGTTCTGCAGGTAGCGCTTGAGCTGGTTGGGCGCGTCGGGCCCGAAGTCGCCGCCGTACCAGTGCAGCGCGATGAAGTCGACCCGGTAGCCGCGCGCCTTCGCTCCGCTCATGAACCGGTCGAGCCAGCCGCCGGCGGTGTCGCCGCCGTACGCGACCGCCGGGCTGCCCAGGCGCAGGCCGGACGCCTGCAGCTTCGGCCACAGGTCGAGGACCTGCTCCGGGCTCATGTTCGACTGTTCCTTCAGGTCCGGCTCGTTGAAGCCGAGCAGCACCTTGCCGTTGGCCTTGGCCTTGGCCACGTCGGCGTCGACGTTCGCGGTGCCCCACACCATCGGCACGAACTCGACCCCGCTGGTCGCGCCGAAGCTCGGGCTCGGCGACCAGTTGTAGTACCAGCCGGCCTTCATGTCCTTGACCGCCGCCTGGTTGAAGGTCACCTTGCCGTTGGTGCTGACCCCCTTCTTCGGGCTCTTCACCGCCGGCGGCAGCGCCACCGGCGCGCTGCTGGTCCTGCTCGGTGCCGGGCTGGACGGCGGTGCGCTGCTGGGCGCGCCGCTCGCGCTCGGCTGCGCGGTCGGCGACCCGCCCGGCTGCGACACCACGGCCGGCCGCTGCTCGCCCTGGGTGGTCACGTAGACGGCGCCGGCCGCCCCGGCGATGGCGACGGTGGCGGCGACCCCCGCCAGGGCCGGTTTCGCCGCCCCGAACCAGCCCAGGAGCAGGCCCTTGAGCCCCTTCGCGGAGATCGCGGTGGTCGCGATCGCGCCGGTCTTCGCCGCGGCCGCGCTGAACACGAACGGCACCGGCACCAGCGAGATGCCGGCGAGCAGGCGCTCCGCGGCCACCATGTCCATCCACGCCCGGTCGCAGCGCTGGCACTCCCGGGTGTGCCGGGCCAGCCGCTTGCGCCACAGGGCGCTCGGCCGCCCGTCCCAGCTGGTGACGATGGCCTGCAGCTCGGGGCAGCGGGGGCGCGCGGCCAGCGCCCGCACCACCGCGCGGGCCGCGTCCAGCTGCGCCTTCATCCGCTGGATCCGCACCGCCGCGTGCTGCCTGGTGATCCGCAGCGCGTCGACGACCTCGTCGCGCTCCAGCTGGCCGGCGGCCTCCAGCCACCACAGCGACAGCAGCTCCCGGTCGTCGTGGTCGAGCCACCGGGTCGCCTCGGCGACCTCCTGCCGCTGGCCGGACAGCCGCAGCCGGGTGATCGCCAGGTCGGCGAAGTCGGCGCCGGGGTCCGCGGTGTCGGTCGGGTCGGCCCAGTCGCCGACCAGCGGCGCCTGGGTCTGCCGGCGGTGGCGGTCCCGGACCTGGTGCATCGCGATGGCGACGGCCCACGACCGGAAGCTGTCCGGCTCGCGCAGCCGCGGCAGGCCGTCGACGATGCGCAGCATGGTCTCCTGCACCACGTCGTCGACGTCGGCGTGGCCCTGCAACGCCCGCCCCACGATGTTGTAGATCAGCGGCAGGTACTCGGCGACCAGCGCGTCGAGCGCCCTCTGATCCCCGTCGCGTGCCGCGATCACCGTGGCCGTGCCCATCCGCACCCTCCTGTCGAACTATTCAGGAGACGGGGGGCGGCCGGGTCAATAACGCTTTCTTCGCGAGTTTTTCCAGGTCACGTTGGGCTCATGGTCAAACTACGCTCGGTCTCCGGGTCCCGGTGACGTTTCCCGGCGGCTTCCGGCGTGGCCTCGCGTGCCTTCGCGGTGGGCGTGGGGCGTGGGGCAGAATGCAGGATCGTGACGACCTCCATTCAGCAGCGGATCGCCGAGGAGCTCGGCGTCAAGGAGCGGCAGGTGACCGCGGCGGTCGAGCTGCTCGACGGCGGCGCGACCGTGCCCTTCATCGCCCGGTACCGCAAAGAAGCGACCGAGATGCTCGACGACACCCAGCTGCGCACCCTGGAGGAGCGGCTGCGGTACCTGCGGGAGATGGAGGAGCGCCGGACCGCGATCATCGAGTCGATCCGGACCCAGGGCAAGCTCGACGACGCCCTCCTGGCGCAGATCATGGCCGCCGACTCCAAGGCCCGGCTCGAGGACATCTACCTGCCGTACAAGCCGAAGCGCCGCACCAAGGCGATGATCGCCCGCGAGGCCGGCCTGGAGCCGCTCGCCGACGGGCTGCTCGCCGACCCGACGGTCGAGCCGGTGGCCGCCGCCGCGGTCTTCGTCGACGCCTCGAAGGGTGTCAACGACGCCGCCGCGGCCCTGGACGGGGCGCGGGCGATCCTGGTGGAGCGCTTCTCCGAGGACGCCGACCTCATCGGTGAGCTGCGCGAGAAGATGTGGGCGCAGGGCCGGCTGGTGTCGAAGATGCGTGACGGCAAGGAGACCGACGGGGCGAAGTTCTCCGACTACTTCGACTTCAGCGAGCCGTTCACCAAGCTGCCCTCCCACCGGATCCTCGCCATGTTCCGCGGCGAGAAGGAGGAGATGCTGGACCTGGTGCTGGAGCCGACCCAGGATCCTGACGCCCCGTCGCTGTACGAGCCGACGATCGCCGCCAAGTTCGGCATCCGCGACGAGGGCCGGCCCGCCGACAAGTGGCTCAACGACACCGTCCGGTGGGCCTGGCGCACCCGGATCCTGGTGCACCTCGGCATCGACCTGCGGATGCGGCTGTGGCAGGCGGCCGAGGAGGAGGCGGTGCGGGTCTTCGCCGCCAACCTGCGCGACCTGCTGCTGGCCGCCCCGGCCGGCACCCGCGCCACGATGGGCCTCGACCCCGGCTTCCGCACCGGCGTGAAGGTCGCCGTCGTCGACGCCACCGGCAAGGTCGTCGACACGCACACCATCTACCCGCACGTGCCGCAGAACAAGTGGAACGAGTCGATCGCGATCCTCGCCGCGCTGTGCCAGAAGCACGACGTCGAGCTCATCTCGATCGGCAACGGCACCGCCTCGCGCGAGACCGACAAGCTCGCGGCCGACCTGATCAAGCAGTACCCGCAGCTCAACGTCACCAAGGTGATGGTCTCCGAGGCGGGCGCGTCGGTGTACTCGGCCTCCGCGTTCGCCGCCCAGGAGCTGCCCGGCATGGACGTGTCCCTGCGCGGCGCGGTCTCCATCGCCCGGCGCCTGCAGGACCCCCTCGCCGAGCTGGTGAAGATCGACCCGAAGTCCATCGGTGTCGGCCAGTACCAGCACGACCTGTCCGAGTCGAAGCTGTCCCGCTCGCTCGACGCGGTCGTCGAGGACTGCGTCAACGGCGTCGGCGTCGACGTCAACACCGCCTCGGCGCCGCTGCTGACCCGCGTCTCGGGCATCGGCGGCAGCCTCGCCGAGGCGATCGTCGCGCACCGCGACGCGCACGGCCCGTTCCGGTCCCGCAAGGCCCTCAAGGACGTGGCCCGCCTCGGTCCCAAGGCGTTCGAGCAGTGCGCAGGCTTCCTGCGCATCCGCGACGGCGAGGACCCGCTCGACGCCTCCAGCGTGCACCCCGAGGCCTACCCGGTGGTCCGGCGCATCCTGTCGGCGACCGGCAGCGACGTGAAGTCGCTGATCGGCAACGGCACCGCGCTGGCCAAGCTCAAGCCGGCCGACTTCGTCGACGACACCTTCGGCCTGCCGACGGTCACCGACATCCTGAAGGAGCTGGAGAAGCCGGGCCGCGACCCGCGTCCCGCCTTCAAGACCGCCACCTTCGCCGACGGCATCGAGAAGATCTCCGACCTGTCCCCCGGCATGCTCCTGGAGGGCGTGGTCACCAACGTGGCCGCCTTCGGCGCGTTCGTCGACGTCGGCGTCCACCAGGACGGCCTGGTGCACGTGTCGGCGCTGTCGTACACGTTCGTGAAGGACCCCCGCGAGGTGGTCAAGCCGGGCGACATCGTCCGGGTCAAGGTCCTCGACGTCGACATCCCGCGCAAGCGCATCTCGCTCACCCTGCGCCTGGACGACGAGGCCCAGCTCTCGGGCGCCCCGGCCGGCTCGGCCGGCGGCGCCGGCGGAGCGCGCGGCGCCGGTGGCGGTGGCGGCGGCGGCCGCGGGCCGGGCGGGCGCGGCGGCCAGGGCGGCGGGCACGGCGGCGGCCCGCGCAGCGGCTCCGGTGGTGGGGGCGGCGGTCCGCGCAGCGGCTCGGCCGGTGGCGGCGGCCAGCGTGGCGGTCAGGGCGGCGGTCAGGGCCGGGGCGGCGACTCCCGCGGCGGCGGCCGGCAGCGCGACAGCGGCGGCCTGCAGAACAGTGCCCTCGCCGACGCCCTGCGCCGGGCCGGGCTGGACAAGGGCCTCGACGGGCTCAACAAGAAGTAGGAAGCTTCCCCGGGCACCAGCGCCGGCGGCCCGCGCGGCCGCCGGCGCGTCCGGTCAGCGGAGGCGCCAGATCGTGGTGCGCATCGTGCACTGGTCCTCGAGCTTGACGCGGACCGGCACCTCGTACGTGGCCAGCGCCTCGAACAGCCGGGTCGGCAGGTAGCCGCGGCCCGGGTCGCCGACGAGGACCTCGGCGCCGCTGCGGCGCAGGAAGCCCAGGACGCGCTCGGCGACGGGGCCGCTGTAGAACACGTCCCCGGCGACGATGACCTCGGCGGTGACCGGGACCGTCGAGGTGACGAGGTCGACGCCGTTGGCGCGGGCGTTGCGCGCGCAGGCCTCCAGCGCGGCAGGGTCGGTGTCGACCGCGGTGACGGTGCACGCGCCGGCGCGGGCGGCGGCGATGCCGACGAGGCCGGAGCCGGCGCCCAGGTCCATGACGGAGCGGCCCGCGACGTACAGCGGCTGGTCGAGCAGGAAGCGGCCGAGGGCCATGCCGCCCGGCCAGGCGAAGGACCAGAAGGGTGGGGGCGCGTCGCTGCGGTACTCCCCGCCGGTGGCGTCGAACAGGCCCGCGTCCTCGTCGGCGAGGTCCAGGGTGAGCTCGGGCAGCAGCGGGATGATCATGCCGCCGCCGGGAACCGGTGGATGTTGGACTCGACCCAGGTGCGCAGGTGGGCCAGGGGCGCGCAGGCGTCCCGGCCGAGAGGGGTCAGCGCGTACTCGACCCGCAGCGGCACCTCGGCGAACACCTCGCGGGTGACCAGGCCGTGCTCCTCGAGCTTGCGCAGGGTGACAGTCAGCACCTTGGGGCTGATGCCCTGCAGGCGCCCCCGCAGGCTGCCGAAGCGTTGCGGGCCGTCCTCGAGGGCGCCGAGGGCGAGCGCGCTCCACTTGTTCGCGAGCAGGTCGAGCATGTCGCGGCAGGGGCAGCACGCCGCATAGACGTCGTCGGGCACGCGGCCAACAGTACCCAATGGAAACTCATCACCCTTGCGGGTAACTAGGGCGTAGTGGATAGCGTCGCCGGCATGGACACGAAGATGCCGGCCGTGATCAGCACGGCGCAAGGGTTGCGGGACGTCGAGTTGCCGGTGCCGACCCCGGGTGCGCGGGACCTGCTGGTCCGGGTGCACGCCGTCTCGGTGAACCCGGTCGACCACAAGGTGCGCCGCGGCGGCGGCGACAAGGTGCTGGGCTGGGACGCGGCCGGGGTGGTGGTAGCGGTGGGCAGCGAGGTGAGCCTCTTCACCCCCGGCGACGAGGTGTACTACGCGGGCAGCATCGACCGGCCGGGCACCAACGCGCGGCTGCACCTGGTCGACGAGCGGATCGTCGGGCACAAGCCGCGGTCGCTGAGCTTCGCCGCCGCGGCGGCGCTGCCGCTGACGACGATCACGGCGTGGGAGACGCTGTTCGACCGGTTCCGGCTGGACGCCGGGTCGACGGGCACGCTGCTGGTGCTGGGCGCCGCCGGCGGGGTCGGCTCGATGGTGATCCAGCTGGCGCGGGCGCTGACGGGCCTGCGGGTGGTCGGGTCCGCGTCACGTGACGAGTCTCGCACCTGGGCCCTGGACCTGGGGGCGCACGACGTCGTGGGCCACGACGACCTCCCCGAAGGGGTGGATTACATCTTCTCGCCGAACACGGGCGCGCCGGGGCTGATCGAGCGCTTCGCGCGGATCCTCCGGCCCGGCGGCGCGATCACCGCGATCGACGAGCCGGAAGGGCTGGACCTGCTGCCGTTGAAGGCGAAGAGCATCAGCTTCCACTGGGAGCTGATGTTCACCCGGCCGCTGTTCCAGACGCCCGACATGATCGCCCAGCACGAGCTGCTGGACCGGGTCGCCGACCTCGTCGACGCGGGCACGATCCGCTCGACGCTCACCACCCAGCTGTCGCCGATCGACGCGGCGACGCTCACCCGAGCCCACGAAATGGTTGAAGGCGGACATATGGTCGGCAAGGTGGTCGTCGCGGAGCCGCTACAGTAATTCCTCGAAGTCTCCCCATCCCCCGTGGGAAGGACCGTCGTGGACTGGCCTCCGTTCCTTGAGTTCAGCGTGCCCACCGCGCTGGCCGTCTGGGTCGCCGCGGTGGCGGTGAGCCTGTGGCGCTCCCGTCCGCGGCTGCCCGAGCCCGGGCCGGCCCGCTCGGACCTGCCGGGGCAGGAGCCGCCGGCGGTGGTCAGCCTGATGGTCAACCGGTGGCGTTCCGACGAGGACGCGATCGACAGCACCCTGCTGGACCTGGCGGCCCGGGGGTTCCTGGAGCTGCGGGAGACCGGTGCCGAGCCGGCGCAGACGACGGCCCGGCTGCGCAAGGGCGACGGGCGCAGCCTGACGTCCTATGAGCAGCAGATCCTGGACCGGGTGCACCGCCTGTCGGTCAACGGGGAGACGACGCTGACCAGCCTGGCCTTCGACAGCTGGACGGAGGCGCGCAAGTGGCGGCGCGCCTTCTACCAGGCCGTGGTGCAGGAGGCGCGGGCGCGCGGGCTGTGCCGGCCGCGCCTGTCCTCGACGACGCGGCGGGCGCTGCTGCTCGGCGCGATCGTGCCGGCGGTGCTGATGTTCGTGACCTGGTGGTGGGTGGACAGTGAGCTCAGCGCCAAGGTGCCCGACCAGGTCACCGGCGCGATCATCGGCGCCGCCGCGGTCTATCTGGCGCAGTACTTCGTGGTCGACTTCGGCTGGGCCGACCAGACCACCCCGGAGGGGGTGGCCGCGACGGAGAGCTGGCTGGCGCTGCGGGAGCACCTGAGCACGGTCGAGGGCGTGGCCGATCTCGCCCCGGCCGACGTCGCGTCGTGGGGTCGTGAGATGGCGTACGCCTCAGCCCTGGGCGTCCTGTCCGCCGACGAGGCACTGGTGCGCCTCACGCCCGGAGCCCGCTCCCGCTGAGCCGCGCGGGGCCCGCTGAGCCGCGCGGTGCCCCTCCTCCTTGAGCCGCACGGAACCTGCTCCCGCTGAGCCTGCTCCCTGGGCCTGCTCCCCGTTGGGCCAGGCGGAACCTGCTCCCGCTGAGGCGGGCAGAGCCCGCTCCCGCGCATCACGCCCGGGCCGCGCTTCCGCCGCGCCGCCCCGGCGCGGGCGGCGGTCAGCTCGCGTTGCCGCGCAGCAGCAGGGTGAGGAACTCGGCGTTGGACTGGGTCTTCGCCAGCCGGTCCAGCAGCTGCTCGGTGGCCGACTGGTTGCTGGCGGCCAGCGCCTTGCGGAGGCGGGAGACGGCGAGCAGCTCGTCGGGGTGCAGGATGACGTCGTCGCGGCGGGTGCTGGAGGCGTCGATGTCGATCGCCGGGAAGACGCGGCGGTCGGCAAGCTTGCGGTCGAGCTTGAGCTCGGCGTTGCCGGTGCCCTTGAACTCCTCGAAGATGACCGTGTCGCCGGTCGAGCCGGTCTCGACCAGGGCCGAGGCGATGATGGTGAGCGACCCGCCGTTCTCGATGTTGCGGGCGGCGCCGAGGAGGCGCTTCGGCGGGTAGAGCGCGTTGGCGTCGATGCCGCCGGTCAGGATGCGGCCGGAGGCCGGGGCGGAGTTGTTGTAGGCCCGGCCGAGCCGGGTGATGGAGTCGAGCAGCAGGACCACGTCGTGGCCCAGCTCGACGAGCCGCTTGGCGCGCTCGATGGCGAGCTCCGCGATGCCGGTGTGCTCCGACGGCGGCCGGTCGAACGTGGAGGCGATGACCTCGCCCTGGATGGACCGCTGCATCTCGGTGACCTCTTCGGGTCGCTCGTCGATGAGCAGGACCATGATGTGGACCTCGGGGTTGTTCCGCGCGATCGCGTTGGCGATCGACTGCAGGACCATCGTCTTGCCGGCCTTCGGCGGTGAGACGATGAGCGCGCGCTGGCCCTTGCCGATCGGCATGACCAGGTCGATGAGCCGGTTGGTCAGCTGCCGCGGCCCGGTCTCCAGGCGCAGCCGCTCCTGCGGGAACAGCGCGGTGAGCTTGCTGAACTCGGGCCGGTTGCGGGCCCATTCGGGATCGTTGCCGTGGACGGTGTCCAGGCGGGTGAGGGTCGAGCCGTTGGCGCTGCCGGTGATCGCGTCGCCGTGGCGCAGCCCGTACCGCCGGACCATGGCTGCCGGGATCGTGACGTCGTCCGGGCCGGGGCTGTAGCTGTCGACCCGCAGGATCATCTTGTCGCGGTGGAGGTCGGCGATGCCGGCCACGTCGCGGGCCTCGCCCGACTCCGGGGGCTGAGGCTGGTTGCCGGGGCGGCTGTGGTCCCGGTTGCGCGGAGATCGGGTGCGGCGGGGCTTCGCCGGATGACTCTGCTTGGCGTTTCGATCCAACACTTCGGTTGGGGCCATGGGCGTCCTCCTCGGGACTGGCGTGTGAGATGGCTTGTGTCCCTGAGAACACTGGCCGAAACGCGTGTGACTGTGGCTTCCTGCGAGAGGGCGTGACACGCGTTTGAGAAAGGTGGTCCCCGGGCGACAGACTGCCGACTTCCGCGGGACTGGCTTGACCGTAGCTCGTCAAGCCGTCCAGGGCAAGTATCTGTCCGTAGTCGACACGCTACCTTCCGGCAACCGTGCGGCGGACCAACCCGCACCATCCCGGCGGAACTCTGATTGGTGTCAGACAGCACACCAGCTCGGGGGTTGACATGAACAGCACGTTCGACGCGGTCCGCGCCGAGGCCCTCTTCGCCTCCGCCCTGCAGGCGTCGCAGGCGCCGACACCGGTGCAGGTCCGCGCCGCGGTGACCGCGACCCTGCGCCGCTTCGGCGTCAAGGGCTGCGCCGCCCGGGTCGCCGGCGAGTTCGGCGAGTACCCGGAGACCGCCGCCGCGCGGATGAGCTGGGCGCTCGGGATGATCGAGACCGCGTACCAGGACCTGGCCGCCCGCGAGTTTGCATACGCCGGCTGACCTGCGAGGCGTTTCCGATCTCCGTGATGCGGTAAGACTGCAGTGTGGACCTGCGCCTGACCGTCGACCTGCCGCGCGATCTCGATCGCATGAACACCCTCAGGCACGTCCTGGACGGCGCGCTCGCCGGCCTCGGCGTCGACGAGCAGAAACGCACCGACATCGGCCTGATCGTCTCCGAGACGTGGGCGAACGTGATCACCCATGTGCGGGTGGGCGTCGCCTTCCAGGTCCGCGCCACCGTTGACGAGAAGGCGTGCGTGATCGAAGTCACGTCACCCCCGGACGCTCCCGACGCGCTCCTTCCGTCGCAACCTTCCCTGCAGGTCGTCTCGGCCCTGGCCGACACCGTCGACGTCGGTAGGGACGACCTGCTGCTGAGAGTGGTGAAGCAGCTGTGACCGCATTCGCCGCGATGGTCTCCCCCGCCGCCGACGGCTCGGTCACGGTGACCGCCACCGGCGAGCTCGACATGACGAGCGCACCCACCCTCATCGAGTCGCTGCGCGACGCCATCCGCGCGTACGCGCCCACCCGGGTCGATCTCGACCTCACCGGCGTGCCCTTCATGGACTCGACCGGCATCCAGGTACTGGTAGCCGCCCAGGCCGACGTGGACGGCGACCTGCGCATCACCGGCACCAGCCCGGCCGTGCACCGGCTGCTGCAGCTGACCGGCCTGCTCGAGACGTTCGGACTCACCGTTTAGCAACCGAACAGCGATCATCTCGGCACCCGGCCAGGAGTTAGCTGGACCACAGCAGGGAGCAACGAGCAGGAGGTACACCATGGAGTCAACATTCGAAGCGGTCCGCGCCGAAGCACTCTTCGCCTCCACGTTGCAGATGTCGCAAGGAGCGGCGGACGCCGACGTGCGTGCCGCGGTGACGATGACCCTGCGGCGCATCGGCGTGCAGGGCTGCGTCTCGCGGGTCGCCACCGAGTTCGGTGACCACCCGGAGACGGCCTCGACCCGGATGAAATGGGCGCTGCGGATGATCCGGCACGCGTACGCCGAGTCGTGCACGCCCGAGGTCCATGCCAGCCCGGCCGCCCTGGCGTAGGCGGCCCCGCACGGGAAGCGCCCCATGAGCCCACCCGATGACCGTGCACACCGGATGACCGTGAACACCGCAAAGCCCCCGCCGGAAAGCTCCGGACGGGGGCTTGCTACTCCTTCGGCCGTGAAGCGGGTCTCGGCCTACGACTGGGGGTGTGTCAGACCGGACGGATGTTGTCGGCCTGAGGCCCCTTCTGGCCCTGAGTGATCTCGAACTCGACCTTCTGACCCTCGGTCAGCTCGCGGTAGCCGGTGGCCTGGATCGCCGAGTAGTGCGCGAACACATCGGGTCCACCGTTGTCCTGCGAGATGAAGCCGTAGCCCTTCTCCGAGTTGAACCACTTCACCGTGCCTGATGCCACGTGTAACTCCTTAGCGACGACACCCCGATCCGCACCTCACGGATCAATGTTGAATCAGGTGCACGCCACGGGTGAGACGGTAGCTTGCGCGCTGCGAAAACGCAGCCCCGGTATCGGCATACGGACCCGATCGACTACCGAATCGAAATGCACAACCATTGCTTTGATACACACAGCGTATTGAGACGATGTACGTTCAGTGATATAGCGAGCCGCTTCAACATCGTGGGAGCGCTCATCTCGCTTTTGGCGCATCGTTCTAGTACAGTCGGGCTCGGTCGCCTCGTCCGAACGGACGATTTAGGGCTTACCGTCCAGCAGCGGCGGAATGGGCCCTCCGGCTGACCTCGCAGGTCTTGCACCGGCGCTCAAACAACGGGTGCCGAGAGCGATTCCCGACCGGCGCCGGCTTCAGTGCGCGCAGCGCCAGCCCGGCACGGTGACGAAACCCCTTCCCGCACGGCCGCCAGTGCCGTGCCGTCACCGCGGATCCGGTCACCCGCACCAGAAGGGTCATTCCCGATGACGATCTCTGTCTCCGCCTCCGCTCCTGCCACCGCCCCGACGTCGCGGGACGTCAGCCGCGCCATCGCCAGGAGCCACGAGACCCCGACCGAGACCAGCAGCAGGGCCAACGACGCGCAGGCCAAGGCCCTGCTGTCCCTGCTCGCCGACCTGCCCGCCGGCGCCGACCGCGACCGGGTCCGGGCCCGGCTCATCGAGCTGTACATCCCGCTCGCCGAGTACCTCGCGCGCCGCTTCCGCAACCGCGGCGAGCAGTTCGACGA